>NZ_JACNMJ010000010.1 GCF_014526325.1 Psychroserpens algicola | reverse complement strand
GAAAATGTCAAAATTAGACAACAGTTTATTCCGTAATACATTTAGAGTTTTGATATTAACATGCAGCTCTTGCTGATAGCAATAAACCTGGGAAGATCCGAAAGTCTGGAGTTATTAAATACAACGTGTTGTGTATGATTTCGTTGTGTTGGCTAGGACTAAATTAATAAAAGAAAACTGACCTAAGGAAAATTCCGCAGGAATTTTCCGAGTACACACGAACCAAACAATGAATTATACACGTTGTTAGGCAACGTATTTATTCAGATTTATTTTTTTCAAAGTTTTGGATTAATGACGAAATCAAAACTCCACCAGCTGTTCCTGCTAAAAATCCCCAAACTCCAATTGCGCTTCCCAAACCTGCAATTCCAATTCCACCAGTTCCAAAAATCAGAAGTCCAGCTATTGTTCCTAAAAACCCGCCAATTAATAGTTTAGAACTAACGGATTGATTAGTCCACATTAAGTTCTTTATTTCAGAGGTTTTTTCAGTCGTGCTCAATTCCGATTTCTGTATTTTTTGAACTTCTTTTAAAAGTTCCAATATTCTTTCACGTTGTTTTTCCGAGAGTTTAGCAATATATTCAATTCCCTTTTTTATTCTTTCAGAGAATTCAGTTTCTGTGATTTCGGATTCTGAATTTGAATTTTCATTCAAATCTCTATATTCAGGATGTTCAAATTGTTTTCCTTTATTTTTTAATAAACTTTCCCTCATTTTTTTAGAAAGTTCCTCAAATTTTTCTTTCTCTGATTCATGCATTTGATTTGGATTTCGGTTTTCCGATATGTTGCCTAACGGTCTTGTATATGAAAAGTAGCGGATTTTATACACTAACTTTTCGGATTATAACTGACCTTTGATTTATTCATTTTGTTTTGATTAAGCGATTAAACCGCTATTTTTTATATACGTTGTTGGCAGCTGGTGATTATTTGTTTTTGCATTATAAAATACTTTCTCTCAGTAAATAGCCATGTATTGAACCTCTCTCAATCATAAAGTCAAGAATTGGAATAACTTTGTTTTTTAATCTTATTTCTTCTCTAATTTTTTGTTTGTTGCTGAAAACGAATTTTCGCATAAGTCGCTCCAAATAAATTAAAGTATGAGATTCTAAGTCTTCAAGTTTTAGCAAACTATTGGTTGATGCAATATTGTAAACCCAATCAATGCCTTCTGTTTTAAAACGACTTCCAATTGTATCTAATACTCTTGCAATTGAATATAAAACTGAAGGAATATGCCCTATATCTTTAGATGCATTTGCATAGAGCGATAAGCTATCCATTTTTAAACTATGCCATTCTTCAATTCCATCATTCCACCAACGCCATGCTAAAAAGTAGTTTATAATTACTTGTTCTAAATAGTAATTACGAGATATTGAGCATATTGATATAATTTTTGGATAAAAACTATTCCATACATACCAAAACTGCTCATATCTGTTTAATTTGTCTTCTGCTGACACAAATTCTCCTATGAAAGAAGCTGCTTCTTCAGTGGCCTCAAAAGAATTAATAATAGGATTAAGATATAAATCTATTTCTTCTGTTTTTCTAAGTAAAATAAAAGTTGTTAGTTTCTTGAAAATTTGATTTCGTAATGAGTAGATTTTAGTATTATCTCCATATTGTCTTTCATATTCTCTTCTGTCCATCAAGAGACGAGAAGCTAACAATGGTAGTGTTTTATTAATTATATCCAGATGAATTCTGTCTTTTGTTTTAGAAGGAATTAATTGATAGACGATTCCTAAATCATGTATGTCTAATTGGTCAATATCCTCAATATTAAATGATAGCTTAGTAAAGGCAAAATCCGATGTTTTTTTATCAAATTCTTCTAGTATTGAACTTTTAGATATACCTCTTCCAAACCCTATTTCTTTTCTTTTTTCAGATTCTATGCTTTTATAAATAGGCGTAAGTTTTATATAACCCAAAAATATTGCTTGAGCTTCTTTTGGGTTTTCTTCCCATAATTTTGATTGATTGATTGATTCAATCACATAATCGCATACTCTTTTATAGTTACCGATAGGTGATTTATCAAATAATGCCATGAGCATAAGTGAAAGATAGTCTTCTTTTTTATTTGGCAATTCTTGGATTAATCTAGGTATAGCATGTAAAGAAGCTTCAACTCCATCACTTATTTGATAGTTGTAATCATCAGAAAACAATCTGGATATTGATGAAAGAATAATATTTTCGCAGAAATGTTTGTCTTCCTTTGATAGTATTTTAGAATGTTCAATTATTAGTTTTGAACAAACAAAAAATGGAATATCACTATCTAGTCTAAATATCCTTTTGCCTAATTTTAGTTCTTCAATGAGTTGTTTAGTTTCAATTAGAGCCTGCTGTGGATTGGTTTCATATTTTTCATATTTATTTTCACCTGAGCTATGCATAAAATTAGCCCATAATTTTAGAGGAGTATATTTAAATTCTTCATTAATTTGACTAATAGTATCTTCACTATTTTTCCTTATTTTTTCTGGTAATTCTTTAGGTGAGAATTCAACTAAAAGCTTGTTATTTTCTTGTTCAGTAACTTTTGATTTGAGATTTCTTCTATCCACTCTGGATAGAACTAGAATGAAATAATCGTTAGAAACGGAACTTTCTGAATACTTAATTTTATGAGTATCAATTATATCATAAATTTTATTTATGAAATTTGTATTTTCTTCAGGTGTAAATCCTTTTACACCATTAAATTGGTACATAAGGCATAAGCTTTCTAAACTTATTTTTCGGTGCTCATATTCTGATGATTTTATTCTCTCATCTGTGTAAAGTACGTCTCTAGTTCTGTCTAACCCGTATCCAATAGAAGTGGTTGATTTTATATGAAATTCAGATGAACATCTGCTTAAATCGAACCTAAATAGTTCTATTGTTTTAAATAGAATTAATGATGTTTCATGAAATTTATCTGGATTTGCTAAAGTTAAACTACAAATTATAGAAGTTAAAGAAGCCGATTTTGATTCAGTAAGAATTTTAAAAATAATAGGCCATAATACTTTCGGTTCTAAAACATTTGCAAACTCTAAAAGAGTTTTTTCGAGAGCCATATGGATACATTGTAATATACTTGGGCCTGAAATCCCTCTATACAATTCCCATAATGTCGAATTTATATGTTGCTCAATAATTTTACCATCTACTTCTAATTTTATTTCTAACAAATCACCATTTCCATAAGATGATTTTTTATAGTTTTCTAATGCTTTATTAGTAAAACGAATTATGAAATCTAGAGTGTTCCAAAAGTCACTTTCAAGTAGCCAGTATATTGGTGTTTGATTTGCACTTGCTGGAAAATAATCAAAACTACGATGTTTAGATATTAAGCCATACTTGTTTTCAATACTATCTCTATCATATCCAAAATCATCACGTTTTTTCTCACGTTTTTGCCAAAACAGATTACATAATTCTATAACTGACAATGGAAGCACTTTTATGACTTCCTTTGCTAAGTAGGGTTTTACTAAAATTTTCGAACACAGACCATGGTATGGATCATTATGATACAGCCACTTATTTTCTAAAACTTTATCGAAAGTTTCTTTTAATTCTGACTTTATCTCGTAGGCAGCATTAAAAACTACTTTTAATAAATTTTCTTCAGCCTTGTCATGTATATAAAAGTTTTGCTCAGTTTCAGTCTTTTTAATGACGCTGAATGCCAGTAATCCAGAGTGTTTAGTGGTTTCTCCTTTTTTATTATAATTACACCAATCCGTAATAAGTGGTAATACTAAGTTTAGATTGGCATCTAAAAATTCAACTTTATATTTAAAAACAAAGGCTATGGTTTCTTCCCAGCCTTTACCTTTTGGCTTTATTATATCAATACTTTCAAAAGAAGAAATATCAGTACAGGCAATTCTTAAAAGGAAAAGAATTCTTTTTAGAATTTGGAATTCCTGAGCTTTAATCTCATTTTCAAAAAACTTAAAGAACGTCTCTGAATAATCTGAAAGCAAGACAGAAATTAATAACTCATCTTTCCAAAATTGTACAATTGAACTTTCACTAAAAGCTTCTTTTATAAAAGCTTCAATTTTCTGATTGTTTTCTGACAATTTATTGGACAACCAGAATCTGAACGCCCTTCGTATTGGCAAAGAATCTCCTAGCTCGACAAAAAAACTTTTAATATCTGTATAGTTGATATAGTTGCGAGAGATAATTTTATCTAACGTCCATTCTTCGTAAATATCATGGGTAATAAAATAACCATTATGGCTTTCATCATACCCTAATATTTCATCTTGTTTCAATTGAAATATTGCGGTTTGAGGTAAATCATCTGCATTTATATAAAAGTGACCTGACTCACATCTTTTTTTTGCTATATGGATAATACATCTTTCTCTTTCTAAGTGTAAGTTGTCTATTTGAATAAGATTGTTTTGAACTCTTTTTTTCCAAAGCAAATCAACAAAGGATTGAAGACTACCGTTCTTATCAATATTTGGATAGAATTCGATATAATCACTTAGATAAAATAGATTTCTTAGTCTTTCAATAAATTTATGGTTCTCAGGTAAAGAAAAATCAAAAGTTTTTGAAATTGATTTTAATTCATCAATAGTTATTAAAGGAATGTCATGAACTATAAATGACAACTTATAATTCTCTCTTATATGAAAGACTAAATCATTCAGATAGGAATAGCGGGTCGTAAAAATTATATTCCATCCAGCCTCATTCAGCTTCTGCAATAAAGTATTTAAAACATCACTGTTTTTGACTTCAGCGAGTTTTTCAGCTGAATCAATTACGAAAATTTTATTCGGTTCATTTTGATAAGCTTCAATAAACTTGGTAAAATTATAATTGTTGTCAAATTTGAATAATTCATTGATATGGTTAACATTCAATTCTGAAGCCTTAAAAAGGCAAATAGGAATAACCCTGTTTTGTAGACTATAATATTCTTTAAGAAGAGCGGTTTTTCCACAACCTCCTTCACCGGAAATAATTATATTTTCTTTACTATTTGAAGCTTTTACGATTTCTTGTACTATCTCACTTCTATCAATCTTAATTTTTTTATCCCCAAAGGGAATTTCAGTTTGAATTGCTTGTAAAATATTATCATTATGACTTTTTACTTCATCAATTAAGGTTCCTTCATTTGGTTCGAGGCTAAAAAAATCTTCGTAGATGTATTTATTTTCGGGTAATGCCAGTTGAAGTTCGAAATGACTTGGTACACGCCAAATTATTTCTAGTTTAAGCTTTTTAGCTTCGGACTCAATATCGATATGATATTTTGACTTTTTTTTTCCTTTTTTTGTGCTTTCAGAGAACTCTTTATTCAAATAGAATAGAATCTTATTCAATTTTGGGTTTTCTCTTTTAGATTTCCTAATTGATGAAATTATTTCTGATTTTTTACCAGAAAGAGGAACTGTATAATACTTGGCCTGAAATCCATAAAACTCTCCATCTTTTTCTAGAGGTTCTGTTTCAATTCCAGTTTGATTTTTAAAACGAAATAATCCAATTCTATTTCCCAACTCAGCACAGAAAAGCAGATAAGACATTTGTTCAAATGCCCACTCTTCTCGTTTATCATATTTTAAGCGGAAAATATTCCAATTCATATTTCAATTAACTTGCCTTTTGATTATCTCAAAGTTTGAGTTTGCCACTTGCTGCCAACGTGTTAGTGTATGGCTTGTTGCGTTGGCGAGAACTAAGTTAACAAAAGAAACCGAACCAATAGGAAAATCCGCTAGGATTTTCCGAGTACACACAAACAAAGCAATTGGTTATACACGTTGTTGTGGTTATGTGCGAACCAGTTTAGGTTTCCAATATAGCCAAACTATATGAGTTGTAATTCCAGCAAATGTTCCAAAAATCCAGCTACCTAATGTTATTCCAAGAATTGGTAATCCACAATTAATTCCATCTTCAGTAGTTTCTGGAATAAAATAAGCAGGAAAAACAAAGTAATATATAATTAGTATTCCAATCAAAATAAAGGCAGAAATAGAATCATTTCTGAATTTTTTATAACTAAAATAATTCAATAGAAATTGAATTAAAGAAAATCCTATGATAAAAAGTAAAATCATTTAATTCAGCTTTTGTTTACGTAAAATCCTTTTTCTTTTGTTTCTAGATTTTCTATTATTAGTTCTTTACCATAACAGAAAATTACTTTGGCTTTTCCTTGATTTGTTTCAATTATTCCACTGTTAACTTTAAAAGAGTTTTTTGATAACCAATCTCCAATATGGTTTCCTTCAGTATATTTCCAGTCTTGTTTTTCAATGTAAGCCGAAGAATTACTGTAAAAGCCTAAAACAAAAACAATTCCGATTATTACACTTAATATTTTAAAAATCCATTTCTTCATTTTTTCGAAAAGGTTCTTTAGAGTTCATTCTTTAGCATTAACTACAACGTATTGTGTATGATTTCGTGCGATAGAAAATCGATAGATTTTCCGTTGCCTCGAAATTATAGATTAAATATAAGAATTAAAAATTGAAGCAATTTTTAAGCATGAATTATACACGCTGTTAGCCACTTTAGGGCAACACGAACCTTTGGATGTGAAAAAGAAAACTGATTATCACATGCAACCGAATCAGAAATGCTTTGATGAATTTGGCAGATACACCCAAGAACCCGTTACGATCATAAAAAAGTACAGGTCACATTCAAGCATTTAGGTTGCAACATTGATTTAAAGACAGACACCTTTTTTGGAAAAGAACGAATCATAACGCACCACTAAAATTGGCAAGTATGTATAAGATTCCGACAAGTTTGAAAAATACACGAACCACAGAGCGTTTGGTTCTTCAAAAAAGGATAGAAGGGAAGTTTTTAAATCAAATCCGAAACATTTGTGCTAGAAACTACTTTAGATAAAACACCAGAATTTTGCTCATGCACTATTGTTGCTAACGTATTTGTGTATGGCTAGTTGCGTTGGCGAGAACTAAGTTAATAAAAGAAACCGAACCAGTAGGAAAATCCGCTAGGATTTTCCGAGTACACACAGACCAAGCAATTGGTTATACACGTTGTTGTGCATAGTTTATTTTTTATTTTCCTGAATTGCTAAATAACACCTGTAGCTAAATTCGTTCATGATATTATTTATTATTTTATCAAGGTTAATTCCAGCGTTTGTATAAGCCACAGTACCTTTTATGATATAGCCTTCTCTTGGTTCTTGAGAAAATTGATATTCCGATAAAATTCTACTTTTAATATTATCACTTAAATATAAGTGACCAATTACTTTGATTTTTATCTCATTTTTTTCAAAATATCCCATAATTCCCTCACTTGGATCATTATATAAAACTTGAATCATTTCAGTTTCATCAGAGAATATTATTGAGTCAATGACTATGGATTTACTTTTGTCTAATTCAACTAATTCGAAATTTCTCTTAGTAAGTTTCTTTCTAAGAGTTTTTTCCGCTTCTTCAATTTTATTTGAATCTTCAAAGAAATATTTAAGAGTTGAACTTGAATCAAATTCTTTAACCACAATTGGGTTAAACATAAATTTTATTTCTTGTTTTTCAGGTAACTTTTTATTCTTCCATTTGAAATCGTTCTTTACATTATGAAAATGTAGCAGATTGCAAGATGTTAAAATTAAAAGCAATATTATTAAGGCAATATTTTTTTTCATCAAAAATTGTGCACAACGGTTTTGTGTATGGCTAGTTGCGTTGGCGAGAACTAAGTTAATAAAAGAAACCGAACCATTAGGAAAATCCGCTAGGATTTTCCGAGTACGCACAGACCAAGTAATTAGTTATACACGTTGTTACCTACAGTATTTTTATTCCGTAAATAATTCCTTAGGTACGCCGTAAGTTGCCGCATACATTAATTCTTTTTCGCTCTTTTTGAATTCTGAGAATGCCTTTCTGTACCAATTCGGATTTGTAGCTAAGCTATTGTATTCCTCAGCAACTTTTACTCCATAATAATGTCCGTTAAACCAAGGTTCGATTCCATAAATTGCTATTCCGTTTTTTTCTATTCGGTTGAGTACAATTTCAAAATCTGATTCTGAGAAATAATATATAGATTCAGAGTCGAATCCGTCATTAAGGTTTTTCAATCCGTTAAATATGTTTGCTTTTAAGAATTCATATTCTTTTTCTTGATCTTCCTCACTATAATCTGCTAATTCCAATTCTGCTTGTTCAAAAGTTAAAGATTCGGTTTTCTTTTTATCGTTACAACACAATATTAAAAAGGCTATTAATGTTAAAAGAAGTGATTTTTTCATAAACCGTAATTCTAATTCAAATGTGCATATATTAAATTCAAGAATACTTTTCGATACATAATCATTTGGAATTTTTCATCTGGGATTTCATTCATTCCTTTTATTAATTCAGTGATATCAGAGATGAAAAATCCGTTTGCTTCAGATTTCCAATAACCGTCTCTGAATTTGTATTGCCAACTATTTTCATCAATTATTTTCAAATTAGTTATTAAATAATCATAGCAACGACTGTGACCTCCTCTTGGGAAAAGTATATTTGGATCATAACCAAGATGATTTTTGAATTTTTCAAAGAATTCTGGCTTAATCAAGTTTAACTTTACATTATTTAATAAATGAGTGTATCCTTTCTTTGAGATTTCTTTCAAATAATCTTCTTGAATTAAATAGTTTTCTAGTAGACTGTGAATGTTCCTTATGTATGGAAGTTTTTCTTCATCAAGTTTATATAAAGTAATAAGTTCTTCATTTCTTAATTTAGAACATAACTCAAACTTTTCGTCTGCAATTGATTTAGTACTATGATTAGTTGTACCACAAGCTGTGATTAGAGTTAGAACTATTATTTGAAAGATCTTTTTCAATATTGTAGGTAACGGTTTTGTGTATGATTTCGTTGTGTTGGCTAGGTCTAAGTTAGTAAAAGGAAACGAACCTATGGAAAATTCCGCAGGAATTTTCCGAGTACACATGAACCAAACAATGAATTATACACGTTGTTGTAAGTAGTTATTTCTTTCTAGTGATTTTGTATATAACAAATACAATAATAATAAATACTAAAAAGTAAGGAGTATAGTATCCTACAAGGTAAGATAATTTAAAAGTTTTCGACTTTCCTTTATATTGACTAATTTCTACTTCTTTGTTAATTTCTTTTGAATTGAAAAAGAAATCTTTTTCTTCAAGATCAAAGAATTCATTATTAATATAATTAAAAGAATAAGCGTAATTATTTAGAATAAATATTTCAAACTCCGTTGAATTGTTAGTTTTTATCTTCATTCCTGAAAAGCTATCTAGCTCGATTTCAATTTCATTTGTGATTTCTAAGTTTCTACTTTTACTTATCCCATTAGCAAATCCTTCATAATATTCTAAAAGTGATTTTTTATCGTGAGGAAGATTTGATAAATTTTTGTCGCTTGAATTACTTTCAATTAAAATTCTTTGAGCTATATAGGTCGAATTATCAGCTGTTGTATAAACTAGACGCATTTTTTTTCCTTGCGTAATTGTATCTAGTATATAAATATTTTCACCAGGCATTTTTACAGAAAAAATTGAATCTATTTCATATCTATTCCATTCTTCTTCCTGAGAATAAAGAGAAACTGAACATAATATAATTAATAAAAAAAGCAGACAATTTTTCATAAATTACTTACAACGGTTTTGTGTATGGCTTGTTGCGTTGGCGAGAACTAAGTTAACAAAAAGAAACTAGCCAATAGGAAAATCCGTAGGATTTTCCGAGTACACACAGAATAGCAATTAGTTATACACGTTGTTGGCAACTGGCTTTTTTTTATTAGTGATTTTCTTAATTATAATTCCGCTAATAAACGTCGAGATTATTGACAAAAATAAAATCATTCTGTAATTCACGTTATTTTGATGATATTTTAAAACTCCGTTATTTATTATTGGATTGGTTATGGTTGTTTTTATAAACTGACTTTCGAGATAGCAAAAAAGACAGTAAAAAGTCGGAATTGAAATCAGATATACTAAATTCAGCCCGATTATTTTGGTAAGAGAACTAACTTTTCGAGATGTGAAATAAATTCCGATTGGGATTAAAGTCAAAATGAAAGCAATGTCCGTTTCAAAAAGTCTAAAGTCCTTTCCTCCATAAAATCCTAGTTCATAATTCGCTAAATATTTTACTGTTCTACGAGTCAAAATCCGATAATCCAATTCGTATCGCATTCCGAAAATAAAAGTCAGAATTATGATGAATATTAGTATAATTAGTTTTCGATTGTTTTTCAGCATTTTCTTTTTAAGAATAAATAGAAGCCAAACTGAACGAGTAAATTTGGAATCAAAAAAAATAGAAGAATTATTGTAAAAAAGTATAAATATTCAAAATCAATTGAAATTTCGTTTTGAGAAATACTTATCCACGTCACGATTATTACCATTAATAATAAAAGAGTAATTCCAATTTTAATACTCGGTTTGAATATCTTTTTTATGACGTCTTTTGTAATCTCGAAGTTTTTATATTTTCCATATCCATCTCCATAAAAAGCAAGAGCAGCAAGAGGTATTAAAGCTCCTGCAATAACTCCAAAACTAGAATGACCTTGAAATGATGAATAAATCAAAATTCCGCCAACAATTGCGTTAATTATTCCAGCAATAACTATCGCTAGATTTATGTAATGATTTTTCAGTAATGCCATTTTACAGCTTGTTGCCAACGGTTTTGTGTATGGCTCGTTGCGGAAAATCCGCGAGGATTTTCCGCCGTAAAACGAAGATAGCAAATTGCAATGAATTCCGATTAGGAATTCAGCCGCAATGAGCTATACACGTTGTTACCACACGTTTTTATTTTTTTAATTCAGTCAACTTATAATTGTCATTCGGGTTTTCAAACCTTTTTAATTCAATACTATTTTTATCTTGTTTTGTTATAACAAAGGGTGGAAATTCTTCGATAAAGAGGATTTGAAATCCACTATGCTCAATTAATTCCCATTGATGATTGAATTCGTATGATGAATCCTTAAATATGGAATCATTCCTAAAATAAACCGTATCCGTTTTTTTTCCATTACTAAATAAAAATTTCTTCCCAGCAATATTTATTTTCTGACCAAATTTAAGTGAGTCATCTATTCTATGAAAAGTTCGGAAACCAGATTCGTATTGTTTTGATTTAACTCTTAGAGAATCGTTTTCAATTCCGATTATTTCGTAAGTGTTAAATTCCGATTTGATTAGGTTTAGAGCATTTAGGTAAAATCCATTTCTCTTTTTAGTCAGTTCGTATTTTGGTCCTTGTTCTGAATATGAATAATTGGCAAGTGTGAATATGCGTTCATTCGCCATATATAATTCCATATCAGGATATTCGTTATACATACCAATCCAAGTCCCTTTCAGTTTATTATTAGTTAGTAAAATAGAAAGAAAAAGAATTGCGATAATACTCAAAAAGATTACTGATATGTACTTTATTTTTCTCAAATGTGTGGTAACGGCTTCGTGTTATGATATGTTGCGTTGGTAAGGAACTAAGTTAGTAAAAAGTCACGAACCAGAGGAAAATCCGCAGGATTTTCCGAGTAAGCTATTAATAGCAATATATTATACACGTTGTTAGCCACTTTAGGGCAACACGAACCATTGGATGAGAAAAAGAAAACTGATTATCACATGCAACCGAATCAGAAATGCTTTGGCGAATTTGACAGATACACCCAAGAACCCGTTGCGTTTATAAAAAAGTACAGGTCACACTCAAGCATTTAGGTTGCAACATTGTTTTAAAGACAGACACCTTTTTTGGAAAAGAACGATTCATAACGCACCACTAAAATTTGGCAAGTATGTATAAGATTCCGACAACTTTATAAAGGTACACGAACCACAGAGCGTTTGGTTCTTCAAAAAAGGATAGAAGGGAAGTTGTTTAAATCAAATCCGAAACATTTGTGCTTGAAACTACTTATGATAAAATACCGAAATTTTGCTCGTGCACTATTGTTGCTAACTAGTTATATCAAAACAAATATAACCAAAATTGGATGCTATTTTCCGGATATGACAAGTTTTTGCTTTTCATTTGCGGTTGACATAAACTGCTTAACAGCAATGTCTAACGGACTCTTAATATACAATAAATCCTTTTTTGCGACATGAGTATAAATCATCGTCGTTTCTGGCTTCGAATGCCCTAAAAGTTCCTGAATATACCTCAAGTCAATACCATTTTCTAATAAATGTGTTGCATAACTATGTCGTAAAGTGTGAGGCGTCACACGCTTGTGTATATTTGCTAACCTACAGGATTGCCTTAAAAATTGACGAACGCTCTCTGCGCTGTATCTTTGTTGATTACGACCTTCAACAAAATAACAACTAGGAGCATAGGTGCCTAAATAGTTTCGCAACAACGGCAAAAAGCTCTCAGCAATAATCACGTAACGATCTTTACGTCCTTTTGAATTTTTAATTATGATTTGCCGTCTGTTAATATCAATATGCTTAAGCTCCAAATTAATTAATTCACTAATCCGCAATCCGCAAGAATATATGATTGCTATAACCGCTCTGTGTTTTAAGTTTTTGGTAACTCTTATCAAATAAATCACTTCTTCTTTAGATAAAACAGTGGGTAAATAACGGTCTCTGTTAGGACGTATAAGATCTATTGCACTAAATGTAACTTCAGGATAATAAACTTTGAAAATCTTTAAGGCACTTATAAATTGCCGTTGCTTGCTTATCGAATATTTCCGTTTTATATAAACATCTTCAATATATAATTCTATTTGTCGATTGGTTAATTCTGGAGTTAATACCTGATGATAATACGCTAAAAAATCACTTATCAAAAAGGTATAGGTGCTAATTGTACTATCACTATAACGTTTCCCTTTTAAATAGCTATAAAACCCATTTAAAATTTGGCGCTGTGTATTTGTTAATTGCGAAGTATCATGTTCAAGTACTATAGAAGGTGTTTGCTTGACTTCCAAATCATCAATAGTATATTCATGAAATGTATTGTGAATAGTTTGTAAAATTTCCGGTGAACGTTTAACATACCAGCAAGACATTGATGCACTCCATTTTCTGTTCGGAATTGTACGTGCTAATTCGATAATTTTCCAGTTGAAATCAAAGTAAATTAAAATCTGTTCTGCTTTATTATAATATTTGGTTTTCAGTGTAATAACAGCATTTTTCATAGGATAGGGTAAAAATTTCTAACCTATAAATATAGGAAAAAATCGACACTTATGCAATTAAAGTGAGTCTTAATTATTACTGCGGAAATGGGCTGAAATCAGTTAAATTTACTCATTATAACCTAACATCTCATCAATGGTATTTGCAGTCACCGAATGGTAGTTTGGTCTGGATTTTTTATATATCGCTAAAGCTTCATCAACCTTATCATTTCGTTTATAGGCTTTAAACAAAGTCGAAACATACCAACGTCGACCGACACGAATTAAAAAATCTTCAATATTTTGGTCCACGTTATTGCCATGATAATCATGATTAATAGCCTGCTCATACCATACCATTGCAATATGAGTATTGCTCGAATTGGTAAAATTAAACGCCTTATCAAAACGTTCTAAATCTTCAGTAGTGATAGTTTCAGGGAAATTTCTAATAAAATACACCCATTCTTGTGTCGTCCAGTCTTTAGTTTTCGAAACATCGACAACCTTATTCGCTATAAATTCATTTAAAACACGTTCGGCATTGTCAAATTTATCAGAAACTATCTTAGCTTGATTTTCAGGTACACCTGGTTCGTAAACCCATTCGTTAACGTTAAAATCAACATTGTTGGGTTCTAAAAGATTCGTGTTGAGGTAATCAATAAATCCTTCGGTTGTCACTGTTGAAAAAGCATTGGTTTTAAAATAGCCTTTTAGGAACGCATCAAATTTTTCGCGACCAACAGTCTCTTCAAGGGTTCTTAAAAACAAATAGCCCTTATCGTAGGCAATGCTATTCATACCATCATCTGGATTTTTATTAGATAAATCGAGCTTTAATTTTGTCATTTCAGGCTCATCCTTAAATCCTTCAACTTCTTCTTCTAAATCTTGTCGTCCGATAAGCGCAATCATATTGGCGCGATCTTTTCCGTATAAAGCTTCCATAATTCTAACTTCAAAATAAACCGTAAACCCTTCATTAAGCCAGAAATCGTTCCAGGTCGCATTCGTAACAAGATTCCCAGACCATGAATGTGCTAACTCATGTGCAATTAAGGATGTTAAACTCTTGTCTCCAGCAATAACAGTTGGAGTCGCAAATGTGAGACGCGGATTTTCCATGCCTCCAAACGGAAAACTAGGCGGTAAAACAATCACATCAAATTGCTCCCAGTCGTAAGCTCCGTATAAATTTTCGGCTGCAACGACCATTTTTTCCATATCACTAAATTCAGAATGTGCTTTGTCAATCATCGATTTTTCGGCATATACTCCAGTTCGGTGACTTACCGCTTTATATTCTAAATCACCTACAGCTAAAGCCATTAAATATGGTGAAATGGGTTGATTCATAGTGAACTTATAAACACCATCTGCAGTTTTTTCTTTCGGATTTTGAGCACTCATAACTGCCATCAACTCTGAAGGTACTTTTACAGTAGCATTGTAGGTGATTCGAATTTGCGGACTATCTTGAATTGGAATCCAGCTACGTGTTAAAATGGCCTGACCTTGGGTGAATAAAAACGGATGGGTTTTGTCTGCAGTTTGTTGCGGATTCAACCATTGTAAGGCTTCTGTTTTAGACGTTGTTTGATAATGAACAGCCACTGTTTTTGTGTCTTCGGAAATTTTAATTGTTAAAGCTTGTCCTAATTGTTCATCGAATGCGCCTAACTCAAATTCGGTGTTTTGTCCGTCAGCTTCAACAGAAGCAATGTTTAAAAACTTAGCGTCTAATACGATTTCCGTAGCATTATTATTTTCAATAGTATACGTCGCTACACCATCGATAATTTGCTTGTCAAAATTAACATCTATGTCTAAGTCTAAATGCTTGATTGCTGAGGTATTAGGTTTTGCGTATGAATGTAGTTCTTCAACGTATTTCGGCGTTGTAGGTTCTGCTTTTTTATCATCGTTACAGCTAAAGGTTAATACCAGTAAGGCATATAATAGTGTGCGTGTTTTCATAATGTGTATTTGAGTGTCTTTAGTCATTTTAATAGTGCAACGTAAAATAGAATTTTATGTTGAGTTACGTCTTGTGTTTTTAAGAAAAAAGTAAAATTATTCAGAATATAATTGCCCTCTATGCGGTTTTAGTGCATCTCTAATCGGTTTCATTTCATCATCTGTTACAACCATAAATGCAATGCTATGAGCCTCATTGATGAGCTCAAATCCTGTAATATTAAGTTGGGTATTTTGAATAGTGATATATTCCTTGAGGTGCTTTTCGTGATGTTCAGCAATCTTTAGGGCATCAGGACCACGAAAGTCCCAAATAAGTTTAAGTTTACGCATTGGCTACAGAGGTTCCGTTTTCGGCGAAGTTTTTAAAATCCTGCATGTATTTTAAGGATTGCTTTTTAAATGTTCCTGGCATAATAAAAAGTAAAATTCGCATCACCAAATTTAGTGGTAAAAATTCACTTTTGGAAGTCCATTTCGTAAATCCTTCACTGGTTTTTTCAAAATAATTTTCTTGTACGTTATGCATACTTTTTGTTGTGTAGTTTGCATGGAATTCGTGAGGAAAATTACGTTTGGTAATGGTTTCAATGAGTTCCATTTTACGATTCCCAAACTTGTATTTGAGTTTCATTTTTGCGCCTAATTCACCAGGATCACCCGATATGTGTTCGGCAGAAACCAATCCGCGCTGCCAGTGCTTCATGTTTTCAACATTGTCCATCTTTTTTATGAACTCATCTAAAGGAACATTAACCTTTATTTCTGTAGTATATTTCATTTTGAATTTTAGAGGGATAATTCTTCACTAATATAAGTAGATTCCTATGAATTAAAGCGATTAAAAGTTTAATAGCAATAATTTTAGTTGAGTGGTCATTTTCTTTGAACTTTAAAATCTTTAGACCATATATTTTCAATACTAAAACCAAATCGTATACGTTTGCAACATGCCACTTGTTTTATATATGAATTGTATTATTTTTGCTGAAATTAGCATGTCAATTCAATTATAGAATACAGATAACTATAAAAACATGTTTTTGATTTTAATAGTTGTATTTAACTCATAAAAAGAATAAATAAATGCAGATGAAATTAATAATAACCACAGTTTTTCTTTGCTTTGCTTTGATGTCTCACTCACAGGTAAAAAAGGATGATGTACTGTTTACAGTAGATGACACGCCTGTTAAAGCAACCGATTTTATTAGAGTTTATAATAAAAACTTGGACTTAGTTAAAGATGAGTCTCAAAAGGATATCGATGCCTATTTAGAGCTTTTTGTAAGCTACCAGCTTAAAGTTAAAGAAGCGAGACGATTAGAACTTGACAAAGATGCGAAGTACATCAGAGAGTTTAATAATTATAAAAAGCAGCTGACCAAAAACTACATGTCTGATAACAAAGTTACAGATGCCTTAGTTGAAGAAGCTTATGAACGCACCACTAATGATGTTAAAGTATCTCATATTTTAGTTCGTATTGATGAATCTGAAACTGATACTCTTGCTGTTTATAACCAATTATTACAATTGAGAGATCGAGTCATTAATGAAGGTTATGCCAATGTTCAAAAGTCTGTACATAACGGAAAAACAATTTTTGCTGAAGACTTAGGATATTTTGGAGGTTTTAAAATGGTCTATCCTTTTGAGTCCGTAGCTTTCAATACTCCAGTAGGAGAGGTGTCAATGCCATTTAGAACCCGTTTTGGATATCATATCTTAAAAGTATTTGATAAACGACAAGCCTTAGGTGAAGTCACTGTAGCGCATATTATGGTGTCTAATAAACAAAAGGATAGTACAGTTGTTCCTGAAACGCGTGTTCGTCAAATTTATAAAAAGCTTGAACAAGGGGAAACATTTGAGGCCTTAGCTAAGCAGTTTTCAGATGATAAAAGCTCAGCAAATAAAGGCGGAACTTTATCACCATTTGTAGGCGGACAATTAGGTTCTAAAGCCTTTGAAGATGTGGCGTTTTCATTAGAGCAACCAGGCGATGTGTCTACACCGTTTGAAACCGATTATGGATGGCACATTGTTAAATTGATTCGTAAAAAAGGAATTCAGCCTTTTGAAGATGTTAAAGCAGAACTCGAAAACCGAGTAAAACGCGACTCGAGATCTAAGTTGATTAACTCAGCGATGGTAAAAAAGTTAATGACCAAATATAATGTAAAACAACATTCAGAAGGTTTAGATTACTTTAAAACAATTATAACTGAGGCCTATTTAAATCAGGCCTGGAAAGCTCCTGAAGATATGAATGCAAAACAACCTCTCATTACTATCGACGGACGAAAAGATGTTGTGTATCAGGATTTTGCTAACCACCTTCTTAAATCCCAACGGCAATATTATAATAGAAAAGTGGAGTTGAACACTATTATAGACACGGAATATAAAACATTTTTAGAGAATGAAGTTTTAAAATTCAGAGAAGATAATCTGGAGTTTGAAAATGAAGATTTTGCTTTTGTATTAAAAGAATATAGAGATGGATTGTTGTTATTTGATCTTATGGAAAAAGAAGTATGGAATGCTGCTTCTAAGGATTCTGTTGGGTTAGAGGAGTACTACAATGCTCATAAGTCTGATTACCTTTGGGATGATCGCGTTGAGGCTGTCATCATGTCCTCGGCATCTCATGCTGTGATTGAAAAAGTGAAAAATGAATTGTCTAAAGGTGTTTCCGAAGAAGATATCTTATCAGATATGAATACAAAAGACGATTTAAAGGTCATTTCTACATCAGATGTATTTGAAAAAGGCCATCGTGCACTACCCGAAAATTTCCAGTTTAAAGAAGGCGTTTCTGAAATCTACAAACACAATGATGCTTTTCATGTTATTATAGTCAATGCTGTGTTGCCTGCCGGACAGAAAACCTTAGAGGAATCCAGAGGAAAAGTTGTAAGCGATTACCAAAACCACATCGAAGAAAACTGGGTTAAATCCTTACATGAACGTTTTAAAGTTAAAATTAACGATTCAGTATTAAAACGTGTAAAAAAACAAATCTTAAATTAAACTATTGAAAAAGCTTTCGGTTGTTATTATTAGTCTGTTTTGTTTAGCATCATGTGATTTTTTTAAAGAGTCAGATGATCGAATTCCTGTGGCCAGAGTTGGTGACGTTTACTTGTATGAAGATGATATTGAAGGTCTGGTAATCGAAGGCGCTCCTGCTCAAGACAGCACTCAAATAGTAACGAGTTTTATTAACCGATGGGCAACACAACAGCTTTTGTTGGATGGTGCAGAGCGAAATTTACCCGAAAGCAAACAAACCGATTTTAATAAGCTTGTAGATCAATACAAAAATGACCTGTATACCAAAGCATATCTAGAAGCATTGGTTAATAAAAGTATTGATACAGTTATGGATGAGGCTCAAGCTAAAAAAGTCTATGAAGCCAATCAGGAATCCTTCAAACTCAATGAAGAATTGGTAAAATTTAGATACATAACAATTCCTCAAAACGCTATAAACGAAGACGAAATAAGGACACGATTTAAACGCTTTGATGCGGACGATAAACGCTATTTAGATTCTATTTCAGTTCAGTTTAAAACCTATTCACTAAATGATTCTATTTGGGTCAAAGCTTCGCAAATCACTGAAAAAATTAGTGTGCTCAATTCTGAAAACAAAAAAGAACTGTTAAAAAAATCTAATTTTGTACAACTCAAAGATTCATTAGACCTATATTTGATGCAAATAAAAGACGTGCTGTCTCAAAACGATTTAGCGCCTTTAGAGTACGTAATGCCTACAATTAAACAGATTGTAATTAATAAAAGAAAATTAGAGTTGATTAAACAACTTGAAAAAGATATTACCAAAGATGCAATTAAAAACAAACAATTTGAAATCTACAATTAAATCGACATTTGCGACACTAGTATTGTGTGTGTTAGCAGTGAATTTATCTTCTGCTCAAGAAATTATTGAAGATGTCGTAGATACGTCTAAAAAACAATTGGATTCTACCCAAACTACTACAGGTCGAAAAAAAGTTGATGGTGTTTCGGCAGTAGTTGGTGATTTTGTGGTTTTAGATTCTGATATAGATAAAGAATATATTCAGCTTCAGGCAAGAGGTGTATCTATTGCAAGTATTACCAGATGTGAGTTATTTGGAAAGTTGCTGGAAGATAAATTATATGCACACCACGCAATTCAGGATAGTATCACAGTTAACGAATTAGAAATTCGCTCAAATATTGAACAGCAAATAAATGCATTCTTAGAACAAAAAGGTGGTTCTATGCAGCAGTTGTTAGAGTTCTACAAAAAGGATACAGAGCAGAGTTTGCGTGAAGAAATGTTTGAAATTAATAAAAATGCCAAACTAGCTGCCGACATGCAACGTAAAATTATTGAAGATGTTGAGGTAACTCCAGAAGAAGTTAGAGAGTATTATAATAGTATCCCAAAAGATTCATTACCAGAGTTTGGAACCGAACTTAAAGTCGCTCAAATTGTAGTTATTCCTGAAATTACTGAAGCATCAAAACAAGCTGTTATTGACAGGTTAAAAGAATTTAAAGCAGACGTTATTGAAAATGGAGCAAGTTTTACGACTAAAGCTGTATTTTATTCTGATGATAAAGCAGCGCGAAGTAAAGGAGGAATGTACACCTTAAACAGAAAGCGTCCTCAAATGGTTAAGGAGTTTCGCGATGTGGCATTCTCACTTCAGGAAGGCGAAATTTCAGAGCCTTTTGAAACCGATTTCGGATACCATATCATCTTACTTGAAAAAATCAGAGGACAAGAATATGATGTCAGACATATCTTATTGCGTCCTGAAATTACCGAAGCATCTATTCAGGCTGCAAAAGAAAAAATCACTAAGGTTAGAGAGCAAATTGTTGCTGGTGATTTAACCTTTGCTGATGCTGCTCGTGAATTTAGTGACGAAGAAGAAACTAAATATGAAGGCGGACAACTGATAAATCCATATACTCAAGATTCTAGTATGGAATTGACAAAAATGGATCCAGAACTTTACGGACAAATTCAGGATTTGAAGGATGATGAAATAAGTCTTGTACTCGAAGATCAGGATAGAATTAATCCGGTGAAATTTAAAATCCTAACCGTTACTGATAGAATCGATGAACATCAAGCTGATTTTGCACGTGATTATCTAAAAATTAAAAACCTGGCTTTACAGGAAAAACAATTTGAAGAAATCAAAAAATGGCAAGAAGAAAAAATATATGATACCTATGTTAAAATCAATGACGATTATAAAGGATGTGATTTTAATAGTAACTGGTTAAAAACAGAAAAGAAATAATATGTCTGATGTCGCTGCAATAGAACAGTTTGTAAAAAAGTATAATGCCCTAAAAACCGAAATTGCCAAAGTTATCGTTGGTCAGGATGAGGTTGTAAATCAAATTCTTATTTCGATATTTTCTGGAGGTCATTCCTTACTCATTGGAGTTCCTGGTTTGGCAAAAACCTTAATGGTAAATACGATTGCTCAAGCCTTAGGATTAGATTTTAAGCGTATTCAATTTACACCAGATTTAATGCCTAGCGATATTTTAGGTAGTGAGATTTTAGATGAAAACCGACAATTCAAATTTATAAAGGGACCTATTTTTGCAAATATCATTCTTGCAGATGAAATTAACCGTACACCACCAAAAACGCAAGCCGCTTTATTAGAGGCAATGCAAGAGCGTGCTGTAACTGTTTCAGGACATCATTATAAATTAAGTTTACCCTATTTTGTATTGGCAACGCAAAACCCAATTGAGCAAGAAGGAACCTATCCGTTACCTGAAGCGCAATTAGACCGTTTTATGTTTGCTATTAATTTAGAATATCCGTCGTTCGCTGAAGAAGTTCAAGTGGTGAAATCGACAACTACAGATGTTCAGCAGACTGTAAATGCTTTGTTTTCAGCTCAAGAAATTATCGATTTTCAAAATGTGATTCGACGTATTCCTGTTGCAGATAATGTGATAGAGTATGCCGTAACGATGGTGAGTAAAACCAGACCGAAAGCATCAACAGCTTCAGAGTTAGTTTCCGAATTTGTAGATTGGGGAGCAGGACCAAGAGCTTCTCAAAACTTAATTTTAGCGGCAAAAACTCATGCTGCAATAAACGGCAAATTTTCTCCGGATATTGAAAATATTCAGGCTGTGGCATCTGGTATTCTACGTCATAGAATTATCAAAAACTACAAAGCTGAAGCCGAAGGCATTACAGACGATCAAATCATCAAAAGCTTATTCTAATAACTTTTGTATTTTAGACCCTAAATCTAAAACACAAAATTTATGAAATTTAAATTACTTGCCTTAGCCTTAGTTGTATTCACATTCATGTCATGTAGTAGTGATGATAGTAGTGGTGATTCGCCATCAGGAGGAACAGAATCCTTTATTGTTATTAAAAATGGTGTCACATTTGAAGGCGAAAATATTAATAACACACTAATTATCACGTCTCAAGGCGATCAAGGAGCCAGACGTTTAGACTTGCGTTGTGACATAGATGGCGGAACGTTTATTTTGTCGATTTCAAACTGGGAATTTCAAAATCCTCCTGCAGATGGCGTGGTTGTAAAATCATATAATACCAATACCGAAATGGGACCAGATACAGATTGTGAATCTATTAATGGTACAACGTATTGCGATGAAGCTTTAGTAACCTTTCTCATTGGTCAGGAAGTCTTTATTTCAGAATTAAACGATCTTGAAGATATCGGAGATATCACTATAACAAGTAATGATGCTTCAAACTTAGAAGTGTCTGGAACTTTTGATGTGCTCTTAAGAAATTTTAATTCTCAAGATGAAGAATATATGACGTATACAGGAACATTTACAAATGTAAGTTATTCGGTATTTCAATAAGTAATACCTTATATAGACCAAAAAAACGATTATCATTTCTGGTAATCGTTTTTTTATTGCTTCAATAATTGAGCTATATCTGATTTTAAAAGCTGAACTTCGTCATCAATAAGAATATTATAAAATCCGCGTATATATTGATTCTTGTCAATTAAAGCCACATAGCTCGAATGGTAAAAGTCGGTACCATCCTCATCATTGGGTTTAAAATTTGTTTTCAGCTGTTGTGCTATCTTTTCTAATTCTGTTTCTGACACTGCTCGTAATAACTGCCACTGCTTGGTATTTATATCATGTCGCTTAGCGTATTGCTGAAGTCGCGCTAAGGTGTCATTTTTAAAATCTATAGAAATCGAAAATTGTTTAAACTGGTTTTCTTCGGAAAAGGCTTCTGAAAGTTCCTGTTGCTTGATACGCATTGGCGGACAAATAGAAGGGCAGGTCGTAAAGAAAAAATTCATAGTATGCACAATACCTTTGGTAGATTTACCCGAAATAGTATCTCCATCCTGATTTACTAGCGAAAAGTCATCAATGGTATATAGTTCTTTGTTTCCGTCTTTAAAATTGTAGCTTAAAATAGGAAGTTCTGAAGCTGATTCCTTGCAAGCCATTACGCAAAAAAGAGTAAGTAAAAGGATTTTAAATTTCAAGAGGTCAAAGTTTTAGTGCACTTATCTTATCATGCATTTCAGGATCGTAATAAAAAATAGCCATACTCGCCATCATTTCTTGATTCTTTTCAGTGGTGTTATCAACATCAAGTAACATTTCATATTTATGATCTTCATATAGCCAAACACCTTTCTGACTAGAAAATGAAGGTGTAGTTTTTAATCCGATTTTATCTGTGAAATTTTCACTTTTACAATCATAAATGACTTCACCTGTAGTTTTGTCTCGTAGCTGAAAACGATTAGCAAACGGGTGTAAATGCGATGTGATTTGATGTAATCGTATGCTGTCTTTAATTTTTAATTGTTCGGTAGTGTCGTATACATAATTATAGGCTCCTGGTTTGATAATCCAGTGACCAGATAAGGGATTTCCTTTCGTGTCTATGTAAGTGTGATTTTTTGTTTCCACAGGAATACAGGCATTAGGAAGGAGTTCTGTCGGACCTTGATACGGGTTTTCAGGATCAAAAGGAAACATCATAAATACCGTTTTTGGCTGTAAGGGAATTAATGTTTTTTCACTGTTTTTTACATAGCCAATTTTGATTTTATGCTTGATGTGAAATGTAGAATCTGTGATGTTATGGTTAAGTGCCTGTGCATTAATAAATAAACGTTCATTTGAAAATACAGGGAAACCAAATCCGTCAGGTAATTCGAAATCTTCTACACCATTACTTATCGAAGTGATTCTTGGATATTGAGAATTGATGCGATTGGTCATATTCCAACGGTTATAATGCTCGGCATCGCGATATTCAAAATTAGTATGACAAACAAAATCATTAGACATTTGACGCGATTCATCCGAAGACACCGCATTAGTTTTAAATGCTGTTAAAAATAACAACTCCTCTTTTGTGTCGTCAATAACGACATACTGATCTGATTTAGGACCTTCCATAGATTTATAAATATTACTAATTACAAAGGTTGGAGAGGTAAATACAACACTGTTATCGCTGAGGTCTTTTTTCCATTCAGAATCTACTATATTTAACGTGTAATAAATTTTAGACTTGATGAGTTCCTGGTGTCTTGTTTTTAAAGATTTGAAATAAATAAATCCGCCAGCGAGCACCAGAACAAGAAAAATTAATATAAATTTAAACGTCTTACGCATCAGTTTTGTGTATAATCAAATGTAATGAATCGTCTAGTATAAAAAAAATATAGCTGGGCATAGGTTGAATCATATAAATGAAAATAGATTACGAAAAGCGCATTTTTGGTTTAGATATTATGAGAGCTGTTGCTATTTTGCTAGTTGTAGCCTCGCATGCAGTTTGGATTTTTCCGCCAGCAAAAAATGTACTTACTGACTTAATGAGTATTGCAGGTGTTTTAGGCGTAGAAATATTCTTCGTACTGAGTGGTTTTTTGATAGGAAGATTGATTTATCGTCTGTTTGTAAATGATGATTTTAATTTTAAAAGTGTAAGCTATTTTTGGGTAAGACGCTGGTTTAGAACGTTGCCCAATTATTATTTAATTCTGTTATTTAATCTGGTTTTAGCTCTGTTTTTAGGAACTGTTTTGCCTGATCACGTATGGCAGTATGCCTTCTTTATTCAGAATTTTGCTTGGGAAATGCCGCTCTTTTTTGGTGAATCCTGGAGTTTGCCTATCGAAGAGTTTGCGTATATCATCGGACCATTATTACTATACCTTGTACTATTTTTTAAACTGAAAATTAACAGATCCAGATTATTCTTTTATGTGACAGGTGTGATTCTACTGTTCTTTTTTATCACCAAAGTGTTTTATAACACTAGTCACCCAAATGCGAATATGATATTTTGGAATGTAAATTTAAAAGCGGTGACCATATATAGAATCGATGCCATTTATTATGGTGTTTTAGCAGCTTATGTATCGATTAATTGGGTTTCATTTTGGAAACGTTATCGTTATTTATTTTTAATACTTGGAGGTCTTATGTTTTTAGGGTTGAATTTTGTAGTGCCTATGAAACAGATCTTTATAGAAAGTCATCCCTTTTTTTGGAATGTACTTTACCTACCGATTAACTCCATAGCAATTGCATTCACACTTCCGTTTTTATCACAGCTGAAATCGGCACCTAAATTTATTTTGATACCAGTAACTCTCATTAGTTTGATTTCTTATTCTATGTATTTAATTCACTATTCTGTAGTGATGCAACTCATGAAACATTTTTTTCCTACGGAAGCGTTGTCAACATCAACACTTACAATCTATCTTACCATATATATTGTGGTGACAATAATGCTATCGTATATATTGTATATACTTTTTGAACGACCAATGACCAATCTTCGTGATTCTGATAGAATTAAGAATCATTTTAAATAAGATGTATTTGTTAATTTAATAATTTTGACCTATTTTTTTTGTTAATATTTCATTTTAAGTCTAAAAAATAATGGTTTTAGTGAGTTATGTTTAATGTTTTTAGCATTTTGTTACATATTTTTAAATATGTTTTAAAATTCGTAATTTTGCGAGACTTTTTAATACGATAATTAACCCTTTAATAAATATATATGGCTTTTGATATAGACATGATAAAAAAGGTTTATGCTAATATGACTGAGCGTGTAGATGCAGCTCGTGATATTGTTGGTAAACCATTAACACTTTCAGAAAAAATATTATACTCACATCTTTGGGATGGCAATCCAACAAAAGCTTTTACTAGAGGTAAAGACTATGTCGATTTTGCACCAGATAGAGTAGCGTGTCAGGATGCAACAGCACAAATGGCTTTATTGCAATTTATGCAAGCTGGAAAGCCTAAAGTGGCTGTTCCAACAACTGTACATTGTGATCACTTGATTCAAGCTAAAAATGGAGCAACTTCAGATTTGCAACATGCTATCAATACGAGTAACGAAGTGTTTAATTTCTTAGAGTCTGTTTCAAATAAATACGGAATTGGTTTCTGGAAACCTGGCGCAGGAATTATTCATCAGGTAGTATTAGAAAATTATGCATTTCCTGGCGGAATGATGATTGGAACCGATTCTCACACCGTAAATGCAGGTGGATTAGGAATGGTTGCCATTGGTGTAGGTGGAGCAGATGCTGTTGATGTGATGGCTGGTATGGCTTGGGAGTTGAAATTTCCGAAGTTAATTGGTGTAAGATTAACAGGTAAATTATCTGGATGGACAGCACCTAAAGACGTTATTCTTAAAGTAGCTGATATTTTAACTGTTAAAGGTGGAACAGGAGCTATTGTTGAATATTTCGGACCAGGAGCTACAGGAATGTCGTGTACGGGTAAAGGAACCATTTGTAATATGGGAGCCGAAATTGGAGCGACAACATCAACATTTGGTTATGACGAATCTATGGAGCGTTATTTACGTGCTACAGATCGTCCAGATGTTGCCGATGCTGCAAATCAAATTAAAGACTATTTAACTGGTGATGCTGAAGTATATGCGAATCCAGAATTATATTTTGATCAGGTAATTGATATTGATTTATCAGAATTGAACCCGTTATTAAACGGTCCGTTTACACCAGATTTATCAACTGCTGTTGGTTCAACTATGAACGAAAAAGCTAAAGCTAACGATTGGCCATTAAAAGTAGAATGGGGATTAATCGGGTCGTGTACCAATTCTTCTTATGAAGATTTATCACGTGCATCATCTGTAGCACAACAAGCTTTAGATAAAGGTTTAAAAACGAAAGCAGAATTTGGAATCAATCCTGGTTCTGAAATGGTACGATATACAACAGAAAGAGACGGAATTCTTGAAATCTTTGAAAAATTAGATGCTAAGATTTTTACGAATGCTTGCGGACCATGTATTGGGCAGTGGGCTCGTTATGAAGATCCTAAAAATGCACCTAAAAACAGTATCGTTCATTCATTTAACAGAAACTTTGCGAAGCGTGCCGATGGAAATCCAAATACGCATGCCTTCGTCGCATCTCCTGAAATAACAGCTGCAATTGCTATTGCTGGTCGCCTGGATTTTAATCCGATGACTGATAAATTAATCAACGAAAACGGAGAAGAAGTAATGCTTGATGAACCAACAGGATGGGAATTACCTCCTAAAGGTTTTGCAGTGGATGATAACGGATATTTAGAGCCTATGGCAGACGGAAGTGGTGTAGAAGTTAAAGTTGCTTCAGATTCTGAACGTCTACAATTACTAACACCTTTCGAACCTTTAGGTGATTCGATTACTGGTGCTAAACTTTTAATTAAAGCCTTCGGAAAATGTACAACAGATCATATTTCTATGGCTGGACCTTGGTTACGTTTCCGCGGACATTTAGATAATATTGCAAACAATACTTTAATTGGTGCTGTAAATGCCTTTGGAAAGAAAACCAACTTTGTTAAAAACCAATTAACAGGTGAATATGGAGGTGTGCCAGATACTGCTAGAGCTTATAAAGCTGCTGGAGTTAAATCGATCGTTGTGGGAGATCATAACTACGGAGAAGGATCATCTCGTGAGCATGCTGCTATGCAACCACGTCATTTAGGTGTTGCAGCTGTGATTGTAAAATCGTTTGCACGTATCCACGAAACCAACCTTAAAAAACAAGGAATGTTAGGATTAACTTTTGCAAATGAAAGTGATTACGATTTAATTCAGGAAGATGATACGTTTAACTTCTTAGATTTAAACGAGTTTGCTCCAGACAAGCAATTAACAATTGAAATTGTTCATGCTGATGGAACAAAAGATACTATTAAAGTAAACCATACGTATAACCAATCTCAAATTGACTGGTATAATGAAGGTTCTGCTTTAAACTTAATTAAAAAAGAAAATGCTGCTTAGCATTTTAAAAGTTATTTAATTGATGAAGCCCTTGATTTTTTCAAGGGCTTTTTTTGTTAACGACTTGTAAGGATTCTAAAGTTGATGCGACTGCTAAAATATCTAACTCAAAAACTTTCGAAATGCAGTCCATGTGGTTCTTTGATGATGTCAACCTATTTAAGGTGCTTTGTCCTCATAAATTCAAAGCCTATAAAAAAGATCATGATTTTGATGCCTACAAGAAAAAAGACTACATCTACTTTGAAGACGACTCAGCCAATAAAGTCTACCTTATTGAAAAAGGAAAAGTAAAAATTGGCTATTACACTGATACTGGTGATGAAGTCGTAAAAGCCATTTTATCTAAAGGCGAGTTATTTGGAGAAAAAGCCATTCTTGGCGATAATAAGCGTGATGAATTTGCGCAATCTATAGATAATAAAACGTCTATTTGCCCAATAGGAGTGTCAACAATGCACGACTTAATGCGAGACAATCAAACCTTTAGTTTTAAAGTCTATAAGTTTATCGGATTTAAATTTAAAAAGTTAGAACGCCGACTTCAGTTGCTTTTGTTTAAAGACACCAAAACACGGCTTGTAGAGTTTTTAGATGAATTGTGTTCCGATTATGGTTACGACTGTCAGAAAACAGGAGACCATGTGATTAAACATCCATACACCCAAAAAGATATGGCTTCTTTAATTGGCACATCCAGATCGACGCTCAACATTCTTCTCAACGAACTTAAAGAAGAGAATTACCTCAATTTCAATAGAAAAGAAATCAGAATTTTAAAAAAAATCGCTTAGTGTTAGCTAGCTAACATTTTATGAAGCTGCAACCTTATAATTTTGAAGTATAAATTTTAAAATTATAAAGCGATGATTAAAAAAATGTTTTTAGCAGTAGTAGCAATGGGTATGTTTGCTACATCTTGCAGTAGTGATGATGACAATAGTTCAAATCCTACAAACTCAGAATTAATTCTTAACCTAAGCGGATTAGAAGCGCTTGGTAATGATTTTGTCTATGAAGGTTGGATTATAGTAGATGGTGCTCCCGTTTCTACAGGAACCTTTTCAAGTGTTGCATTTCCACAGACCTTTTCAGTAGATACTGAACAATTAAACAGTGCCACAACATTTGTACTGTCTATCGAACCAGCAGTTGATCCAGATCCTGCACCAGCCGCTACAAAAATTTTAGCAGGCGATTTTTCAGGAAACTCAGCAAGTGTAGATTCTAATGGTATTGTTGCCAATTTTAGTGCTTCGACAGGAACCTACATTTTGGCAACACCAACAGATACTGATGATTCTAATGAAGAAAGTGGTGTTTGGTTTTTAGATAATTCGAGTGGAAGCCCTGTTACTGGTTTAGATTTGCCAACCTTAACAGATGGCTGGGTGTATGAAGGCTGGGCTGTCATCAATGGGACACCAATTAGTACAGGAACCTTTACAGATCCTTCGGCTGCCGATGCTAATGCCGCGACATCAATGTTTAAAGGTGATGCTAACAACGGACCAAATTATCCTGGAGAAGATTATTTGCAAAATGCTCCAGCAGGAATGATATTTCCAACAGATTTAAGAGGACAAACGATTGTGATTTCTGTAGAACCTAGTCCAGATAATAGTACCATGCCATTTACCTTAAAGCCTTTAGCACATATGGTGCCTACCGATGCTATGACACATACAGCACTTTCTTTAGGAACAGGACCTGTGACTGTAATTACAGGATCTGTAACAAGAAACTAATTTAAGGATTAGTAGCATACAACATTTAGAGTTTTTGTTGTTAGATTTGAAACGTATTACCGACTATGGTAATGCGTTTCTTATTTGTATCCCTATGGCAAAATCTAAAAAAGCAAAAATTTATAATCTTATTTTTATAGCTGTTATTGTAGTGCTTATTGTACCACAAACACGACAGCCGATTCAAGTTTTACTTAATAAAGGACTTGCATTGATAATAAAACCTTCTATAATTGATACTTCGGAACGGATTCAGCTAAAAAACTATAACTGGCAATTACAAACAGTTGATGGAACTGATTTTAATTTTTCTGCTGCGGAAGGTAAAGTGGTTGTCCTAAATTTCTGGGCGACATGGTGTCCGCCTTGTATTGCTGAAATGCCAAGCTTAGAAAAGCTGTATCAAGATTACAAATCTAATGAGGATGTTATATTTTTATTTGTGTCAAATGAAGACAGTGATAAACTCCATAAATTTATGATGGATAAAGATTACAGCTTTCCTGTATACCAACCTTTGACGCAATATCCTTCAGAATTTGAGGTGTCATCCATTCCGAGAACGTTTATTATCGATAAAAATGGAGCGATTGTAATTGATAAATCTGGTGCAGCCGATTGGCATAGTGATAAGGTTACCAAAACGATTGATGATTTGCTTAAAGCGTTTTAAAAAAGGCTTTGATAAATGACCAGGAAAAAAGAGAGGTCATTATTTTAAATTCTTCAGCAAAGGTAGATTCTTCATCTAAAAATCGAAACATAGTCTGTACCGAATTTTTATCATAAAATTGCTGAAAAATCCATTCACCTTTGTGGTTTTCATCTTTCAAGACTTTAAGAAACACCTTGTCGTAAAACTTGTATTTTCTTCGGAATAAGCCATGAGATGGTAAACGTCCCGATTTTAAATTTTCAATAATGAGCGCTACTTTTTTTTCAGTGTGTTTAAATGAATATCCAGTAGAACCTTTTACCCATCCGCCACCAGTACCAATTTTAGTAATGTTTTGAGTGTTAAACTTTCCGAAGTTATAGTTCGTCATAGGAATCTGGCCTGTTTCAGTTTCTATAATCGTGTAGTTGTCAATCTTTAAATAGTCTGTGATATAGGTTTTGATATAGTCGTCATAAACAGCGTCATCAACTACATGTTCAGTAAAATAGGTGAACTCTACTAAGGCTTCTCTTTTTGAAAAGGGTAACACATAAGTGAAGCTGGTTTGCTTGCCATCTTTTAAACGATAGTCCATCATTGTAAAATGGTCATCATCAAAAGTATCCTCATCGGTTTGTATTACCCAACCTTTAAAATGTTGAACAATAGAAATATAGTTTGTCTTTTCTTCGGAAAATGCCTTGGGGACGCGACTATCAAATACATGCGTTGCTGTATAAGAATTTGTTTCGGTAGTAACAGTCACTTGTTGTCTTTCAGAAACAGCGATTACCCGATCAACAATACGATGAATGTTAGACTGCTGATGGAGCTGTGCTTTAGCTTCCGAGTAAAAATCTATTGCACGAATGGTATTATAGGTATATGGTTTAAGGTGTAAATCAATGTTCTTTTTTGAAGTTTTTACGGAAGCTTTACTCCAGGATTTATGAATGATAGTATCCCATTGTGAAGGTTTAGTTTCCCAGAAACTCCAAGTTTTATCATTGGTGTTTTTTTCGGAAGGGTCAATAAGCGCAATTTGTTTGTCTTTAAAAAAAGAATCTGAAGCCAGTTTTAAAGCTAACTGAAAGCCCGCTAAACCATTTCCTATGATGATATAATCGAAATGGGAAAACTTAGTCATATGATAGAAAAACTGCTATTTTTTAAAGTATTTGAAAGGTACGAAAAGCATCCCAAAACACTCGCCTTTGTCTTTACCTAAGTGCTTATGGTGGATTTTATGCGCACGCCTCACACCTTTAGCATACCAGTTATTGGCATTTCGGAAGAGTTTAAACCGCTGATGGATAAAAATATCATGAACCACAAAGTAAGTCGCGCCATAAGCCATAATGCCCAATGCAATTGGTAAACAATACCAGACATTTTCGTAGCTCCATAAGTAAAAGCAGATCATGCTTACAATTGCATAAAATATAAAAAAGGCATCGTTACGTTCAAACCAGCTGTCGTGATCTTTGTGATGATGGTCTTTATGTAAACTCCACAAAAAGCCGTGCATCACATATTTATGGGTAAACCATGCCATAAATTCCATTGTGCAGAAAACACCTAAAAAAATAAGAATCCAATATATCGTTTGCATGCGATTTACATTAAATTAAGTTGATATTTGACATAACTTCTGGTCAGCAACTCAAACTTTTTATAGTTAGGTACTCTAATTCGGGTGGATTTAATCTCCAAGGCTGGTGTTTTTTTGAGTTTTTTGAGTAACTGACTGTAGTATCTGTAAGCCATAAAGACACCAAATTTGGCTTCGATTGGTAATTTTTTAATGCCTTGTAAACCCTTGCTAAAATCATTTTCAATGTCGGAGATGATAGCGTGTTTGGAGTTTTCATCTAACTGACTCAGGTCAGTATTTGGAAAATATGAGCGACTTAAATCTTCATAATCTGCTTTTAAATCTCTCAGAAAATTTACTTTTTGAAACGCAGAACCTAAACTCATTGCTGAATCTTTTAGTGCATCGTATTTATCTTGGTCGCCTTTTACAAAAACCTTTAAGCACATGAGTCCGACAACATCTGCTGATCCATAAATGTATTGCTTGTATTCTTCAGTAGTTAAGTAATTCTGTTTATGTAAGTCTAAACGCATGCTGTTCATAAATGCGTCGACTAGGCTTTTGTCAATATTGTATTTATGATAAGTGTCTTGAAACGAATTTAAGATTGGGTTTAAGCTTATTTTATGCTGAAGGGCTAATTCTAAATCTTTTGAAAAATTATCAAACAAAAGTTCTTTATCATAATCATGAAAAGTATCAACAATTTCATCTGCAAATCTTACAAACCCGTAAATATTATAAATATCCTGACGAATGGCGTTGGATAGCATTTTGGTAGCCAATGAAAACGAGGTGCTGTAAGACTTGGTAACTGTCTTACTGCATTGGTTCGAAACGGAGTCAAAAATAGCTTTCATATTAATTGCTGTGGTGTTTTTTAATGAGTTCTGCCACTAATTTTCCTGAAATTAGCGATGGAGGAACTCCTGGTCCTGGAACCGTTAGTTGTCCTGTGAAATATAAATTACTGACCTTTTTACTTTTTAATTTAGGTCTTAAAAATGCAGTCTGTAAGAGCGTGTTAGCCATTCCGTAGGCATTTCCTTTGTATGAATTATAATCGTTAATAAAATCATTGACACAAAAGGACTCTTTAAATATAATATTTTTTTTAACGCTTTGAGAGGTAAGACTTTCAAATCGCTCAATAATTTTGTCAAAATAAAGCGTTCTTAACTCTGGAGTATCTTCTAAACCTGGAGCAAGTGGAATTAAGAAAATACCAGCTTCTTTTCCATTTGGTGCAGCATGATCATCTGTAATAGAGGGGAAACTCGCATAAAATAAAGGATTTTCAGGCCATTTAGGTGTGTCGTATATAGCTTTAGCATGTACATCAAAGTCAACATCAAAAAATAAAGTATGATGATTAACGTTTTTTAGTTTTTTATCAAAACCAACATAGAATAATAGGGAAGAAGGTGCAAATGTTTTTTTCTCCCAATAATTTTGAGAATATTGTACATACTTTGAATCTAAGAGTGTTTCGGTATGATGATAATCAGCACCACTCAAAATGATATCGCTTTTATAATTAATTCCATTTGTAACTATTGACACTGCTTTACCATTATCTACGATAATTTTGTCGATAGAGTTTTCTGTTTTTATAGTCACACCTAAACTTTTGGCTAAAGCTTCTATAGCCAGAATGACTTGATACATTCCTTTTTTAGGGTGAAATGTTCCAATTCCGAAATCGGCATAATTCATAAAGCTATAAAATGAAGGTGTGTCATCTGGTTTAGCACCTAAAAATAGTACTGGAAACTCAAGAATCATGGCTAGTCTGTCATTTTTAAAAGCCTTTCTAACGTCTTTTTTGATTGTACTAAAAAACTGCCCGATTTTTTTCATAGTGACAGGCGTGACCAATTCAAAAGGTGATACACCAGGTCTATATACTAAATCTTTAATAGCTACATCATAATTGTTTTGAGCGTTGTCAATAAATTTCATCAATTGTTTTGAACTTCCGGGTTCTTCTTTTTCAAAAGCAATGCAAATTTTTTCTAAGGTATCCTCAATGGTGATATAGTCCTCCTTTCCGAAGTATACACTGTAAGCCGGATTTAGTTTTTCGAGCGTATAATACATATCTGGAGTGGTATTGAAATCGGCAAAAAAGCGTTCAAATACATCAGGCATCCAATACCAAGTTGGTCCGATATCGAAGGTGAACCCTTCTTTTTTTAGTTGCCTTGCGCGACCACCAACCGTTTTGTTTTTTTCAAATATGGTCACCTCATAACCATCACGTGCAAGGTAGCAAGAAGCGGCGAGCGCAGAAAAACCAGATCCAATTATTGATATACGTTGTTTCATTGTTTAACAAATATATAAAAAAGTTAAACAAAATTAACTTTCGTAGATGTTTTTTAGAGTTTTTTAACTAAGCTTTCGATGGTATCAAACGCTGTAACATGTTTTGGTAATGATTTAAGATTAGCCTCATTTAGCATTCTCCCAAGAACCCAGAGTTTTGTATTTGGGTTGGTTAGGATTTTGTCATAAAATGTATTAAGGTAGTTTTCGATATGATCCTTTTCAGGTTTTACGGTAAAATACGATACAAATGTGATAGAGTCATAATACTCTAAAACATCTTCAAGACTTGTAACAGGAACACTTTGACCAAGATATATACTTTGTTTGCCCTTTGCTATAATTTCATAGTTAAGCATCATGAGTCCAAGTTCATGTACTTCATTATCGGGAAGAAATAAGACGAAAACATCTTTGGTGTTACTTTGGTTCTGGGCTTGTAGTATTTCGGTATTTACTAATATTTTTTGCCGAATTAAAGTCGTAGCAAAATGTTCATGAGCAGGAGTAATCGTATCGGTTTGCCATAACAAGCCAATTTCAGAAAGTAAAGGAATAAAGTCTTGGTAAAAGATGTCTGTAAAAGATTTTTCTTTTTCTAAAGCAGTGTAAGTATCATAAAATAATTTTTGATCAAAGTTTATCATTGCAAGCTTAAAGGTACTCAATATATGATCGTTTGTTTTATCCTTTTGTGCAACATCTCTAACAAGATCAGGAATTTTAGAACTCTCAATGGCAGCTAGCTTTGAAATTTTATAACCATTATTATTTAAATAACTGATATTTAGTAACTTTTGGAGGTTGTTTAAGTTGTAATATCTAATATTGGTATCAGTTCGTTCAGGTTCTAGTAAGTTATATCTTTTCTCCCAGATTCTAATGGTGTGAGCCTTGATGCCAGAGAGGTTTTCAAGATCTTTAATACTAAATCTACTTTTAATATTGTTCATTTTTAGCTTAAAAAGGTTAAACAAAAATAAGCTTTTTTTGAACTTGAACTAAAATTTAGGTTTTTTTTAATAAAAATAAAGGGGGAAGTTATTGCATTTGGTGATGTGCTAAATAAAATAAAGTGCGCACGAGAAGACTCGAACTTCCACGGACTAATGTCCACTAACCCCTCAAGCTAGCGCGTCTACCAATTCCGCCACGTGCGCATTATTTCAGTAAAGATAAAAAAAAAGTTAAGCGAGTGCTTAACGATTTTTATTGTGACCAGTCTGGGGCTCGAACCCAGGACCCTCTCCTTAAAAGGGAGATGCTCTACCAACTGAGCTAACTGGTCAATAAGTTTCTCTAACGAGGGTGCAAATATAAAACGTTTAATTAATATTCCAAACCTATTATTAGATAATTTTTTGTTTTTTTGTCATTAAATATCTTATGTTTTTAATAATCAATTTATAAGGAGAAAATGATACTATTTTTAGTTGGATATATGGGCTCGGGAAAATCGGTAGTTGGTCAGCAGTTATCAGAAATTTTAGGTTATAATTACATCGATTTTGATGATTATATAGAACGAAAAGAAAACGCGACAATAAGAACGATTTTTGAAACTAAAGGAGAGATTTATTTTAGAAAAGCTGAAAGTAGCTACCTTAAAGATTTGAGTAAACTGAAAGAAACTATAGTCTCTCTTGGTGGTGGAACACCTTGTTATGGTGATAATATGCAAACATTGCTCAATACAAAAGAATCGGTATGTGTATATCTTAAAGCTTCTATTCCGACATTGACAAAGCGTTTATTTAATGAGAGAGCTAAGCGGCCCTTACTAGCTCATATAGATTCGGAAAGTATGTTAAGTGAATTTATAGGTAAGCATATATTTGAACGTGCGCCATTTTATGAGCAATCGAGCTTAAGTATTCAAACCGATGATAAGTCGATATCTGAAATTGTAGAAGCCATTGTATTGAAGTTATTTTAAATAGGCTTCAAATTGTTTTCCTGATAGTATAATTTCAACGTGTTCATTTAAAGATGTAGATAGTGAAATTCCTTTAAAATCAGCTTTCACAGGATATTTTTTATGATTTCTATTGACTAAAACCGCAGTTTTAAATTGCTTTAGAGGTACATCTAAAAAGTGTTTGACACCATAAATTAAAGTACTACCAGAATTTAATACATCATCAATAAGTACAATAGATTTATGACTGTACTCCTCCTTACTTAAGGATGTTTTTATTTCAGTTAAGGGATTTTTTTTGTCAATTGTAACTTTACAGAGGATAGGTTTTAATTCAGAAATTTTTTCAAGATTTGACTTTAGTTTTTTAGCTAATATATAGCCATTAGCTTCAATTCCAGCCAGTATAATTTCGTCTTCATACACATTACTTTCATAAATTTGATAGGCAATTCGTCTGATTTTATGTTGAATTTCCTGATGATTCAGTATTGTGTTTTTAGTAATAGCCATACAATCTTATATTTCCTCAAAGATAAAAAACAGTTTCTTTATTTTGATTGTAAATTAGGACTTATCTTCTTCGGGAGCATCATAAAAGTCATCAATATCTCTTCGATCCTTTTTGGTAGGTCGACCAGTCCCTTTTTTTCGATAGTAATCTTTTGAATATTTTAAAAGCTCTTGAGCTTCAAATGCTTCTTTAGGTGTAACATCTGTTCTGTAAATATCTACAAGTTTTGCACCAACACGACTTTCAGGTAAGTCATTAACAATAATTTGATAATTAATCTGGTCTTTTCTAAATTCAATTTTATCAGTAGCATAGACTTCTCTGCTTGGTTTAACAACCTGTCCATTCACTTTAACATGACCTTTTTTACACGCATTAGTAGCGATGCTTCTTGTTTTACAATATCGTATACACCAAAGGTATTTATCTATTCGCATATGAAAACTGTGAAATTGACGTTAATAGTATTGCACAAAAGTATTATATTATTGTATCTTGCGCGATAAAAATAAGCAATATTGAACGATTCAAATCTAATTTGAATTAAAGAAAAATTTAGTCACTATGAATTTAAAAAACTGTCTGATTGCTGCATTGGTTTTTGTGATAACCTTTACAGCATGTAAACCTGATGATCCTACATTTATTCCTGTGCCTGATAGAGATAGAACAGAACAACAAGTGGTTGATAGAGATTCGCTCATAGGGTATATGGAAACACATTATTATAATTCTGGTGAACTAAGTACTCCAGGAGTTGATTATACGATTGATGATATCGTCATTACAGAATTACCTCAGGATGATAACGGGAACTACTTGGATTTACCAAATCCTGATGAGAACACACTTTTAATTGATGCCGTTCAAACCTATACAAGAACTTATTTTGATGTAGAATACGAGTATTATGTACTGACAATTAATGAAGGTGGAAGCGATTACAATCCTAATTTCACCGATTTGGTTGAGATTGTGTATTCAGGTAACACGTTAGATGAAGAAGTGTTTGATAGTGCCATTAATCCTAATAGTCCATTTGATATGGTTAATTTAATTGAAGGATGGCGACAGGTCATTCCAAAATTTAAAACTTCTGCGTCGTTTACAATTAATCCAGATGGAACAGTAGAATATTCAGACTACGGAATAGGAGTGATGTTCCTACCTTCAGGATTGGCTTATTTCTCTAATCCTCCATTCGGAATTGATGTGTACTCAAATTTAATTTTCAAGTTTGAATTATACAGAGCACAAGAAAATGATCATGATCAAGATGGTATTCCTTCTCAGTTTGAAGATTTAAATGGGAATATGAATATTGATGATGATGATACAGATGAAGATGTTATTCCTAATTACTTTGATGCTGATGACGATGGTGATGGCGTATTAACGATATACGAAGATTTAGATGAAGATGGAGATCCTAGAAATGATGATTCTGATGGTGATGGTATTCCAAATTATTTAGATGAAGACTCAACCGAATCTAATCAGGACAATAGTTAAAAAATTAACTTATAGAACAAAAAAAAAGACGTTATAATTAGCGTCTTTTTTTTGATGTAAATCATTCGTCTACAAAGCAACTGATAAGCTCAATATCAATTGATCTGGTCTGGTGTCTATTCTACTAATAACACCAGGTCCAATATTGTTCCCTATAAATGTGGCTTCGTTGTCACTAAAGCCTCTTTCATAACGTAAATCAATGCCTATTTTATTAAGGTTTAATCCAATACCGAAATTCAATCCGACAGAAAAATCATCTTCCACATTATCTATACTGATACCATCAAATTCGGTATCTAGGATATATTGAAGTGAAGGACCACCGAAAACACTAATAGGACCGATAACTTTAACACCAAATAATAGTGGTGCATCAATCTTTTTCATGTTAAAATCGTCACTATTATAATCACTTTTTGTACTGGTGTAAACCAATTCTGGTCTAAAGTATAGGTCGTTACCAATTTTCCCAAAGACACCAATATGGTAACCTATATTTCGGTCTGGGTGTTGAGCGTTGTCTCCAATAGATTCAAAATAATCGCCATTGGCGTTGTAGTTTAATCCGCCTTTAATTCCAAATGCGCTTCCGTCTTGTGCTTGAGCACCTAAACAAAATAACGTTAATAAAAATGTGCTAATAATCAATTTCTTCATAATATTCGTTTTTTTGATTTTGAAGTATAGTATCAAAAACGTTGCCAAACGGTAATTATTTTTAAAGGCTACTAAATTTTAAATAATAAAAGGAGCAGTCAAAAAAAAAATCTAGCGTTTTACAGCTAGATTTTTTTAAGTTTTAATATTTCCTTTTCAAGACTGTTTCCGCAGCTTTAATAATCGCATTGGCATTGAGCCCGTATTTTTCCATGAGTTGTTCGGGAGTTCCAGATTCACCAAAAGTGTCTTCTGTTGCAACAAACTCTTGTGGAGTAGGCTTATGTTTAGCTAGAACTCTGGCTACACTTTCTCCTAAACCTCCTAAATAGTTATGTTCTTCGGCAGTTACAATACAGCCTGTTTTAGCAACGGAGTCTAAAATGGCTTTATCATCAAGAGGTTTAATCGTGTGAATATTTATAACTTCAGCTGAAATTCCTTTATCGTGTAATGTTTTAGATGCTTCTAGAGCTTCCCAAACCAAATGACCTGTAGCGACGATAGTCACATCTGTTCCTTCAGTTAATTGCACAGCTTTACCAATTTCAAAAGTTTGGTTTTCAGGAGTGAAATTTGCCACTTTTGGTCGTCCGAAGCGCAAATAAACAGGTCCGTGATGCTCAGCTATAGCAATGGTTGCAGCTTTAGTTTGGTTGTAATCACAAGTATTAATTACAGTCATGCCTGGTAGCATTTTCATTAAGCCAATATCTTCTAAAATCTGATGCGTTGCTCCGTCTTCACCTAAGGTTAATCCTGCATGAGAAGCACATATTTTAACGTTTTTATCAGAGTAGGCCACACTTTGTCTTATTTGATCATAGACACGTCCTGTTGAAAAATTGGCAAATGTTCCGGTAAATGGAATCTTTCCTCCAATAGTCATTCCAGCTGCTAAACCAATCATATTGGCTTCAGCGATTCCAACTTGAAAAAAGCGTTCAGGATGATTGGCTTTGAAATCATCCATTTTTAGTGACCCAATTAAATCTGCGCATAATGCCACAACATTTTCATTGGTTTTTCCTAATTCGGTTAGTCCAGCTCCAAAACCTGAGCGAGTATCTTTATTTCCTGTATTTGTATATGTTTTCATTGTAATGTTCTAGATTGATGATTAGTAGTCTCCTAAGGTTTCTGCATTTTGAGCAAGACCAATTGCTAACTGCTCATCATTTGGTGCTTTTCCATGCCAAGCGTGCGTATGCATCATAAAGTCAACGCCATTACCCATAACGGTTTCTAATAGCACGCAAACCGGTTTTCCTTTTCCGGTAAGAGATTTTGCTTCAGCCATTCCTTTTAAAATAGCTTCGATATCATTCCCTTTTTCAATGGTAACAACAGTCCATCCAAATGCTTCGAATTTAGCTTTAAGACTTCCCATTGGTAGCACGTCGTCGGTAGCGCCATCAATTTGTTGTCCGTTCAAATCAATTGTAGATATGATGTTATCAACCTTGTTTGCTGCAGCATACATAATACCTTCCCAGTTTTGACCTTCTTGCAATTCGCCATCACCATGTAAACTGTACACAAGGTGAGAATCCTTATTTAACTTTTTAGTTTCAGCAGCACCTAAAGCGACACTAAATCCCTGACCAAGTGATCCTGATGCAACACGAACACCAGGCAAGCCTTCGTGAGTTGTTGGGTGACCTTGTAATCTGGAATTGATTAATCTAAAAGTGTTCAATTCATCAACTGGAAAGTAACCTGACCTGGCAAGGACACTATAAAACACCGGAGAAATATGACCGTTTGATAAAAAGAATAAATCTTCACCTATTCCATCCATCTCAAAGGTGTCTTTTCTATCCATAATGTTTTGGTATAGTGCAACGAAAAATTCTGTACATCCCAATGAACCTCCTGGATGACCTGAGTTTACTTTGTGTACCATTCGTAAAATGTCTCTACGAACCTGAGTTGTTAAGTCTTGTAATTGTTGTGTATTTGGCATATAAAAAGTGTGAGTAATTTAGCCCCAAAAATAAAGTTTTCATAAGGCTAATCAAAAATAGAAGCAAGTCACTTATTAACGATTTTGGTCAGTTGCTAACAATTTAAAAGCGATTAGAAATAATGTGTCAATATTTTAAGTTTTTGAAGACATAATTTTATTAAATGTTTAAGACCATAATACGTCTATATAATTATCTTTGCCAACTGATGACTTTTTTTTATGAAATTTGAACTTAAAGCAAACGATCCTCAAAGTAAAGCTAGAGCTGGAGTAATTACTACAGACCACGGACAAATTGAAACACCAATATTTATGCCTGTTGGGACTGTTGCTTCAGTTAAGGGTGTACATCAGCGAGAACTTAAAAATGATATTAATCCAGATATTATATTAGGAAATACCTATCATTTGTATTTAAGGCCGCAAACACCAATTTTAGAAAAGGCAGGAGGCTTGCATAAGTTTATGAATTGGGATAGAAATATTCTAACCGATTCGGGTGGATATCAGGTGTATTCACTGTCTGCCAATCGAAAGATTAAAGAGGAAGGTGTTAAATTTAAATCTCATATAGATGGTAGTTACCACGTGTTTACTCCAGAAAATGTGATGGAGATTCAGCGAAGTATTGGTGCGGATATCATCATGGCTTTTGATGAATGCACGCCTTATCCATGCGATTATAATTATGCAAAACGTTCAATGCATATGACACATCGCTGGTTGGAGCGATGTTTAACTCATTTGGATAAAACTCCTTTTAAGTATGATTATGAGCAAACATTTTTTCCCATTGTTCAGGGAAGTACCTATAAAGATTTACGTCAGCAATCTGCTGAATATATCGCTAATGCAGGTGCGCAAGGAAACGCTATTGGCGGACTTTCAGTAGGAGAACCCGCTGAAGAAATGTATGCGATGACCGATGTGGTTTGTGAGATCCTTCCGTGGGAAAAACCAAGATATTTAATGGGTGTAGGTACACCAATAAATATATTAGAAAATATTGCTTTAGGTGTAGATATGTTTGATTGTGTCATGCCAACTCGTAATGCCAGAAACGGAATGTTATTTACTGCTCATGGTTCTATCAATATTAAAAATTTGAAATGGGCAGATGATTTCTCACCTATTGATGAGATGGGCATTACTTTTGTAGATACCGAATACAGCAAAGCATATTTAAGACATTTGTTTACGGTAAATGAATTACTAGGGAAACAAATTGCTACCATACACAATCTTGGTTTTTATATGTGGTTGGTAAGAGAAGCTAGAAAGCATATATTAGCAGGAGATTTTAGAACCTGGAAAGATAAAATGGTGAAACAAATGGATAAGCGCTTGTAATTTGAAGATACTCGATTGGTACATACTGAAACGCTACTTGTTTACATTTTTAATGATGTTACTGTTGTTTATTCCTATAGGAATTACAGTTAACCTTGCTGAAAAAATTGGTAAAATTTTAGAAAAGGAAGTGCCTTTTGGAGCAGTGGCTCAATATTATTTAGACTTTACCATCTATTTTGCTCACTTGTTATTTCCTATATTTTTATTCTTATCAGTCATCTGGTTCACTTCTAAACTTGCAAATAACACTGAAATTGTGGCTTTTTTGAGTTCAGGAGTTTCTTTTTGGAGGTTTTTAAGGCCATATATGATTGGAGCAACGATAATCGCAGCTTTTGCCTTAATTATGGGCTTGTTTTTGGCACCTAAGGCAAGTAAAGGGTTTAATGAATTTAAATACAAGTATTTAAAAAATAATTCAAACATCATTCAAACCAAAAATATTTATAGGCAGATTAATGATAACGACTATATTTATGTAAGTGATTTTACACCGAGTACCAAAACAGGACGTAACTTTAGCTTGGAGCACTTTGAAGGCAATGCTTTAAAATACAAAATTACAGCAAACTCTATTAAGGATAATGATACGTCGTACCGATTAATGACTTACACAAAACGTACGTTTGGTGCACACGAAGATATTATTGAAACAGCGAGACGAAAGGATACCATATTTCCTTTTGAAGCTGAAGATTTAACGCCTGAAGAATATATTGCCGAGACACTTCAATACAATGACCTGATTAATTTTATCGAAAAAGAAAAGCGCCGAGGGTCTTCTAATATTGGTCGTTACCTTGTTGTCAAATACAAAAAATGGAGCTTGCCAGTTTCTGTGTTTATATTAACCATAATCGCTGTAGCCGTATCTTCAATTAAGCGTCGAGGCGGCATGGGTGTAAACTTAGCATTCGGCATCACGATAGCCATGATTTATGTGTTTTTTGACAAAGTATTCGGAGTGATGGCTGAGCAATCAAGTTTTAATCCGCTTTTTGCAGTATGGTTCCCTAATATCGTTTTTGGTATCTTAGCAGCATATCTGTTGTACAATGCCAAACGCTAAAGTTAAAAATTACCTTCATCTACATCTCTTGGTTTTTATTGCTGGCTTTACAGCAATACTGGGCGAATTAATATCAATCGGTTCGACAGCATTGGTATGGTATCGAATGTTTATAGCAGGAATTTTAATGTATATATACATTAAATTAATTAAGCTGAAAATTCAAGTTCCTTTTAAAACAAAACTGAAATTTTTTGGAGCAGGCATAATCATAGCTTTGCATTGGATTACGTTTTTTGAAGCCATCAATCAATCTAATGTGTCTATTACTCTAGCCATGTTTTCAACTGGTGCTTTTTTTGCTTCGTTTATTGAGCCTTTAATTTACAGGCGCAAAATCATATGGTATGAGATAGTTTTCGGAATGATTGTAATTCTTGGCGTATTTTTAATTACTCAAAGTGAAATTAAATATATCTACGGAATCATACTGGGTTTAGTATCAGCACTTTTTTCGACAGTATTTGCAGTTATTAATGGACGCTTTATTGCCAATCATCGGGCTACTGTAATTTCATTTTATGAGTTTGCTAGTGGTGTTGTCTTTCTCTCCTTATTTATTGTGTTGTTTCAAGACGGATTCTCAACAGATTTTTTCCTTTTAAGTATATCAGATTGGGGTTATCTACTGATACTTGCTTCAGTATGTACTGCATATGCGTTTATCGGATCGGTAGATGTGATGCGATATATAAGTCCGTTTACTGTTATTCTAACCTATAACTTAGAACCCTTGTACGGGATAGCTATGGCATTGATATTGTTTCCCGAAACGGAAATCATGAGTACACAATTTTATTATGGCGCTTTTCTGATTTTATCTACAGTTTTAGCCGATGGTATCCTTAAAAATTACAAGACTTATAAAAAAAGAAACACCTTATAAGGTAAACCCAATTAATAACTGATATAAAGTTTTTATATTTGCAGGTACTAACTTAAAAATTAAATCAAAATTTCAATGGAATATTTAGATTTTGAATTACCCATAAAAGAACTTCAGGACCAACTTGAAAAATGTCAGTTAATAGGTGAGGAGAGTGATGTTGATGTCACCCAAACCTGTAAAAAGATTGAAAAAAAGTTGCTTGAAACCAAAAAAGAGATTTATAAAAATTTAACGGCCTGGCAACGTGTTCAACTCTCAAGACATCCAGATCGACCTTATACTCTAGACCATATTAAAGCACTATGTGGCAATACGTTTTTAGAATTGCATGGTGATCGAAATGTTAAGGATGATAAAGCCATGATTGGTGGCTTAGGAAAAATAGGCGACCAAACCTATATGTTTATCGGACAGCAAAAAGGGTTTAATACCAAAACACGTCAGTATAGAAACTTTGGAATGTCTAACCCTGAAGGATATCGTAAAGCGTTGCGTTTGATGAAATCTGCTGAAAAATTCGGAATTCCTGTAGTGACCTTAATAGATACACCTGGTGCTTATCCTGGATTGGAGGCTGAAGAACGCGGACAAGGAGAAGCGATTGCGAGAAATATTTTAGAAATGGCACGACTTAAAGTGCCTGTAATTGCTATAGTAATTGGAGAAGGAGCCTCTGGTGGCGCATTAGGTATTGGAGTAGGTGATCGTGTATTAATGTTAGAAAATGCTTGGTACTCTGTAATATCTCCTGAAAATTGTTCTTCTATTTTATGGCGAAGCTGGGATCAAAAAGAACAGGCTGCTGAAGCATTAAAACTTACCGCAAGTGATGCTAAAAAGTTAAAAGTTGTCGATGCAATTATTAAAGAACCGCTTGGAGGCGCACATGCCGATAGAGCAGCGACTTTTAAGGCGGTAAAAGAAGCCATCGAAAAGAATTACGAAGAACTTAAAAACTTATCACCAAAAGATTTGGTAAACCAACGTATGGAAAAATACTTGGGAATGGGAGTTTTTAAAGGTTAATCCTTATAAAATAACGCATTTAAAAAACTGAAACTTTTTGTTTCGGTTTTTTTTGTCGCTATTAACAATATAATCAAGTTATTAACAGTTAAATTGTTGATGACTTGTTAAGATTGAAAATGATAAAAAGTCAATTTTAGTTTACAATTTATTTACATTCGCAGATATGAAGCAACCCAACCCAATACAAGGCTATCAAGTCGATAAAAGTACAATTATAAGTTTAGAAAAAGGAAAAATACCTCCTCAAGCTATTGATTTAGAGGAAGTTGTGCTTGGAGCGATGATGATTGACAAAAAAGGTGTCGATGAGGTTATTGACATCTTAAGTGCTGAAGCTTTTTATAAGGAAGCTCATAAACATATCTTTGAAGCAATTTTCAAATTATTTGAAAACAGTGAACCAGTTGATTTATTAACTGTTTCTAGTCAGCTAAAAAAAGATGCGAAGTTGGATTTAATTGGAGGTGATTTTTACCTCATTTCTTTAACCCAACGCGTGTCATCTTCGGCACATATTGAATTTCATGCACGTATTATTCTTCAAAAATACATTCAGCGTAGTTTGATTAAAATTTCTAACGAAATTATCGAAGAAGCCTATGACGAAACTAAAGATGTTTTCGATTTATTAGATAATGCAGAAGCTAAACTTTATGAAGTTACTCAGGGCAATGTCAAAAAGTCTACAGAAACAGCTCAAAGTTTAGTGATCCAGGCGAAAAAGAAAATTGAAGAAATTTCAAATAAAGAAGGCTTAAGCGGAATTCCTACAGGCTTCACAAAATTAGATAAGTTAACATCAGGATGGCAACCGAGTGATTTAATCATTGTTGCTGCACGACCTGGTATGGGTAAAACAGCCCTCACCTTAACCATGGCGAGAAATATTGCCGTCAACTCAAATATTCCTGTTGCATTTTTCTCCTTAGAGATGTCATCTGTACAGTTGATTACACGTTTGATATCTTCGGAAACGGGATTGTCTTCGGAAAAGTTAAGAACTGGAAAATTAGAAAAACACGAGTGGGAACAATTAAATGTCAAGGTGAAAACTTTAGAAAAAGCGCCTTTATTCATTGATGATACACCATCACTATCTATTTTTGATTTGCGAGCCAAAGCAAGACGTCTGGCATCACAGTATGGCATCAAAATGATTATGATTGATTACTTACAGTTGATGACAGCAGGAGGAAGTCAGAAGAGTGGAAATCGTGAACAGGAAATTTCTATGATTTCTAGAAACCTTAAAGCTTTAGCAAAAGAATTGAGTGTTCCTGTTATTGCTTTATCTCAATTGTCGCGTGCTGTAGAAACACGTGGAGGCAGTAAACGACCTTTATTATCAGATTTACGTGAATCTGGAGCTATTGAGCAGGATGCCGATATTGTAAGCTTTATTTACAGACCCGAATACTATAAAATTGATGAATGGGATGATGATGAGCGCTCTCCAACTGAAGGACAAGGAGAATTCATTGTCGCAAAGCACAGAAATGGTGGTTTGGATAACATTCGATTGAAATTTATTGGTCACTTAGGTAAGTTTGATAATTTAGATGATTTTGATACACCATTTGGAGAGTTTCATTCAAAAATGAATGCTGCCGCAAATGATGATACCTTTAAGCCTGATAACTTCCCTTCAGCACAGGATGCTTTTGGAACACCTGAGGATGATGATAATGACGTCCCGTTCTAAATTAAAGCTGATATGCTCAGCTTTCGTATGCTGCTTAAGCGCTGTCCTATATGCTCAAAATGACACGTATTTTGATAGGTTACAGGCAGTAGTAAACTCGACAGCTATTTTTTATAATGTTGATGGTATAGAAATTACATCGCAATCTTTTAGTTCAAAATTCAACGAGAAAGAATTAAAAAAGGTACTAAGAGCTTACAAAATTAAGCGAAAGGACGTCAAAACTATTGACCCTGAATTGCCTATCAATCATTATGTTTATGATAAATCTGAGCTAATAGCAGATAACCTTACTCTTCATACTATATATTATATTCTGGACTTTAAAACAAAGGTAAAAGTTATTTCATTTTCCTATGCTAAAGACAGAAATCTAAAATTTGAAAGACAGTTTATAGCAGATGTTATGGACAATGCGATACCTTCAGATGTATTTGTATCTTCTTCGGTTGATAGTCTTGATTTTGCTGGAAGAACATTGGTTTTAGGAGGGAATTGTAGATGGATGAATGTAAGAAATGTACAATGTCCTTATTATGGTCAAATGAACTGGTCACTGCATAAAACTATCGAAGATGCTAAACAAAATTGTGATACTCATTTATTAATTACTAAGCATAAAAAAGGAGGAAAAGTGATTTCTGAAACATCAGTGCCTGTAGTTTTTGAAGGAAAAGAAACAACAGCCAAATCTGTTACTTATGATTTCACTGGTGTAAAATCATTGCTTGTTGGAATGTCTGGCGGAAAAACGTTAACCATTTATTACATCGCAGAAGAAATCAGAGGTCGTAACATAAGTTGTGTATTGAGCTTCTGGAATAATGACCAAATAAACGACTCTGGTTTGCCAGCACTTTTAGAAGAGGTCATGACATTGAAAAACTAGAGAATTTTATATTTATTTTCAAAAACACGTTTTGTTTCTGTCACTATAACAACATTTTACCCTAAATTTGTTTTTGCTATTAAGAAAAGACCATTTGCCTCATGTTAGAACAAAGACGCACGACTAATATCCTACTGCTGTTTATCGTAGTCCCTTTAGTATTTTATTTACTAAAGATTTTATCGTTTATTTTCATTCCGTTGATTTCCTCAATGTTTATTGCATTATTGTTTTTGCCACTAATGCGTTGGCTAGGAAGGAGAAATGTACCTCGATTGATTAGTATCATTATTGTTATTGCTTTAATTGTTATTGGTGTATTTATCGGTGTAGAGTTAGTACAACTATCTAGTAAACAAATCTTGTCGAATGATACTGGTTTCTTTGCAAAAGCGGAAGTAAAAATCAATGATTTAATGCTCTATATGCAAGATAAAGTTGGGATGGAATACAATCCTGACGGTAATTTTTTATCACAATTTTTCCAAAAGGAAACAATAGGTTCAACATTTGATTTTGTCAGAAAATTTTTGACCAATATTTTAATGATAACCTTTTTCACAATTCTGTGGTTGTCTGAGTCCATAAATATGCATAAAGTATTGAATAATACCATTTTGAAGCAAAAGCATACGTCTATTAAAGCGTTTATGAAAATAGAGAAGGACTTAATTACCTTTATTAAAGTTAAGTTTTTAGTAAGCTTACTAACTGGAGTTTTTACAGGATTAGCCTGTGTGTTCTTTGATGTAAGCTTCCCGATTTTTTGGGGATTATTTGCGTTTCTAATCAATTTTGTTCAAATGGTTGGTTCCTTTATCTCGGTAATTTTGCTTTCAATATTTGCGTTTGTTGAATTGGATCCAACAAGTACACTATTCTTTTTTATACTGGCAATAACAGGTGTTCAGGTGTTATTTGGTGCTATTCTGGAACCTATATTTATGGGAAAATCATTCTCGATAAATGTCATTACAGTGCTTATTATGCTAATGCTTTGGGGCTTTATTTGGGGAATTCCAGGGTTAATTATGGCAATTCCTATTACCGTATTTCTCAAAATTATTTTAGAGCAATTTCCATCAACTAAAGTTATTGCATCATTACTTTCTGGTCCTGAGCGTTCTATTACGCCTTTAAAGAAATAATGTCTGTTTTTGAAACTTTTAGGTATTTCAGCTAAAAAATACCTAAAACTATATTAAAGCGATAACTTGAGGAATAATTTTTGAGTATATTTCAATTGTAAAAATGAAAGATTACCAATGAAAAAAACAATCGTTTTAATCGTTTTATGCTTTGTGTCTCTACAAGCATTTGCGTCTTATATATTGATTCCAATGGATGTTGAAGGTCAGGATAACCACCTTAAAGCCTATGGTGTTACGTATTGGACCTTAGAAAAACAGTTAAAAGTAAAGTGGTTATTAAACTACAAAGGAGGTTCGTTTTTACTTCCAGATTCTGAAGAAATCCAACGCGAATGTCAAATTCGAGGCGTAAGTTTTGAAGTTATATCCAATTCTAAAGCCGAAGAAATTTTAAACATGATTGCGAGTCCGTCGCAAAACATGGAAGCCGTTGTTTTGGAAAAAGCACCAAAAATCGCTGTATATACACCAAAGGGATTACAACCTTGGGATGATGCCGTAACTATGGTGTTGACTTATGCAGAAATCCCTTATGAAACAGTATATGATGAAGAAGTTTTAAATGATGCTTTATTGCTCTACGATTGGCTGCATTTACACCATGAAGATTTTACAGGACAATACGGAAAGTTTTATAGAGCTTACCGTTCTGCATCTTGGTATATTCAAGAAAAAAAGGACGCTGAAGCTCTTGCAGCGAGTTTAGGTTATTCTAAAGTTTCCGAAGAAAAACTAGCTGTTGCAAAAAAGATAAGAGACTATGTTATTGGTGGAGGTTTTATGTTTGCTATGTGTAGTGCTACCGATAGTTTTGATATCGCACTTTCTGCTGAAGGCGTCGATATCTGTGAACCAATGTTTGATGGCGATGGTAGTGATGCTGGATATCAAAATAAAATAGATTATAGTAAAACGTTCGCGTTTAAAGACTTTTTATTAGAGCGTAGCCCTAACGTTTATGAGTTTTCGTCTATTGATATGACTAGAAAGCGTCGTATTCCTATGACGACAGATTATTTTACATTGATGGATTTTTCAGCCAAATGGGATCCGATTCCGTCAATGCTTTGTCAAAACCATACGGCTTTAGTAAAAGGATTTATGGGACAAACAACATCATTTACACGAGAAGAAATTAAATCGAATGTCTTAGTCATGGGTGAAAATAAAACCAATGGTGAAGCCAAATACATTCATGGTATTAAAGGGAAAGGCTTTTTTACGTTTTATGGCGGACACGATCCTGAAGATTACACCCATAAAGTTGGTGATCCTAAAACAGAATTAGACTTGCACCCAACGTCTCCAGGTTACAGATTAATACTTAATAATGTGCTCTTTCCTGCCGCTAAAAAGAAAAAGCAAAAGACATAATTATATTATTTTTAAGTGTATATTTAGTGCTAGTATTTTAATAAAACCAAAACTATTTATGAAAAAATTAATGATTTCAATGTGTTGTCTTGCTTTATTGTCAACCTCTTGTGGAAGTGATGACGATGGCGATGACGGACTTTCATGTTCTGAAGCAACTCAAAATACGGTAACAGCTTTAACAAACTTTACCAATTCTGAATCTGAGCCAGGCTCTTATGAAGATTTGTGTAATGCCTATAAATTGGCTTTGCAGCAACAAAAAGAAGCTTGTGGAGATAGCTCAGGTACCATACAAAGTATTATAGATGGACTCGGTGATTGTGTTGATGATGTATCAACCAATGAAGAAAATAACTAAGCCAAATAACAATGATGAAAAGCCATTTAAAACTTTAAATGGCTTTTTTTATTTAAATTTATTAGTTCTAAAATCAATAGTGTATGGCGTCTAAAAAGAAAATTTTAAAAAAAATACAGATAGTAATTACCAATCACTTTAATGCTCCAGAGGATGCCTTTAATTTTTTTGATAACGATGGAAATGGAACCTTGTCGAAAAGAGAAATTGCAACATTGCTGAAACAAGCAGAGATCAGCGGATTTATAAGAGGTATGGTATCCAGTAAACTAATTGAAGGATACGATAAAAATGGAGATGAAGAAGTCAATTGGAAAGAATTTAAATCTGCTGTGGATGAAATTGCAAAAAAATCTAAATAAGCTAATTATAGATGTATCATTTAAAGCGGTTTTTTAAGCAATTATTTTTTGCTATCATCTATTGGATATTAGCATTCTCAATATTTATTTTAATACGGTTTATAGCGCATGGAGAAGAGCAAGGCACCATGTTTGTGAATCCTAAAAATGAGGTGCCTATTACCGAATGGATTCATTTTGGAATCATATTAGGTGTGCTTGTTGGAATTTTTTACGCTATTATTGAATTTGTGTTTGATAAGTTTATTACCAAAAACATCTATTTGGGACTTACTATTCTACTTAAAACCTCCATCTATTTAATAGTCCTTATTTTTTCTTTGACGTTTATCATTACGCTTATCGAACTCGATATGGACATAGATTTACCCAATGAAAGAGGCTGGTGGAAAACTAGTGCATTATTTTGGTTAGCAACATCCTACTTTTTCTTAGCGTCTTTTATCTTTTTATTTCTGAAATTGGTTTATGAAAAATTTGGAAGAGGAATTTTAATCAATATGCTTATCGGAAAATACAGAAATCCTACCGAAGAGGAACGTGTTTTTATGTTTGTCGATTTAAAATCATCTACAACAATCGCCGAAGAAATAGGGCATAATAAGTACAGTAAGTTATTACAAGATTGCTTTTTTGATTTAAATAAAATTGTATCGCGCTATGATGGTGATATTTATCAGTATGTTGGTGATGAAGCTGTTATCACTTGGAAATTAAAAAAAGGACTCAAGCATAACAACTGTATTGAATTGTATTTTGCGTTTAAAAAGTTGCTGGAGAAGCGATCAAAATATTATATGAAGACCTATAATTTAAACCCTTTCTTTAAAGCTGGAGTTCACGGTGGAAAATTAATTGTTGCTGAGGTTGGTACCGTAAAAAAAGAACTGGCTTTTCATGGTGATGTTATTAATACAACTGCTAGAATTCAAGATGAGTGTAATAAGTATGATGAATCCTTATTGATTTCCGAAGAATTGTTAAGCAAAATTAAGTTAAAATCTAAATATAAAACTAAGGCTATAGGAGATATACTCCTCAAGGGAAAACAAGATACGCTTAAAATTGTAGCGATTAACGAATACTAAAAAAAACCGATTCAATTAAGAATCGGTTTTTTTGTTTTAATGAGATCCTACATGACACCCACAGCCACTTCGAGTGAAGCTCTGTGAATCTTCATGCCATGGAAATGCTTCGTTGTATTTTGAGTTTTCCCAATAAAATTGAGTGCGTTCTTTTGGATGATTACCAATTTCATTCATTGTTTCAGTATCATACATACGACCATTAATCATCGTATAAATAATACTTTCAGAATGTCTGATATCTTCTAAAGGGTTTTTATCCATAACGATTAAATCGGCAAGCTTTCCTTTTTTAAGAGAACCTATATCATTTGCGGCACCTATATAATCTGCGCCATTAATAGTTGCTGCCTTAAGCGCTTCATGATTAGACATGCCACCTTGTTGGAGCATCCATAATTCCCAGTGAGCACCAAGACCCTGAAGTTGTCCGTGAGCACCAAGATTCACTTTAACGCCAGCATCACTAAGTGCCTTACAAGTTTTAGAAACTAAGATATGACCGTTTTCATATTCTTCATCAGGAATCATGATACGATGTCTCGAACGCGAATCAATAATACCTCTCGGTGTATACTTTAAGAGTTTTTCATTTTCCCAAACGTTGGTGTTTTGATACCAGAACATTTCGCCGTTCATGCCTCCATAATTGACAATAAGTGTTGGTGTATATCCAACATTACTTTGTCCCCAAAGTTCAAGTACATCTTTATATACAGGAGCAACAGGAATATTATGTTCAACGCCTGTATGGCCATCCATGACCATAGTAATATTATGGTAAAATGTCGATCCGCCTTCTGGTACTACAAAAATTCCTTCTTCACGAGCCGCTTGTAACACCTGCTGGCGTTGCTCACGTCTTGGTTGGTTATAACTCTTAACCGATAATGCACCAAAGGCTTTGGTACGTCTAATTGAAGAGCGAGCATCTTCCAGATTATTAATAACGGCTTTGAAATCCCCATCAGCGCCATATAAAATAAAGCCTGTAGAGTAGAGGCGTGGGCCAACTAGTGTGCCGTTTTTTTGTAATTCTGAAAGTGCAAAAACCGTTTCCGAATGTGCAGAAGGATCATGTGCTGTCGTGACACCAAAAGCTAAATTGGCATAAAATTGCCAGTGTTTTTGAGTGGTTAATCCGTAGCGAAATCCACCAATATGTGCATGCGCATCCACCATTCCAGGCATAATCGTTTTCCCAGTAAGGTCATATACTTTAGCATCTGACGGAATGGTTATATCTGAAGCATTTCCGATAGCTTCAATACGATTATCTTGTATAACGATAGTTCCGTTTTCAATAACTTCATCACCTTCCATTGTAATAATGCGTGCGCCTATAAGAGCTATTCGTCCTGAAGGTTTATCTGTTTTGACTTCTAAATTAATTTTGGTACTGTTTTCTACTAATTTTGTGTCTTCGGAAATTTCAGCTGAAAAATATTGATTCCCTAAAGTCCAATGCAACAACTTACTGTCTGTTGACCAATGCAGATTAATACCAGCATCTTTTGAAAGTTTTGTAACAGGAACATATTTACTCTTATCAGTCAAGTCTAAAGTTTGTCCTGATTTAGGCATTGGTGCCATATATACTTTATGTAGATGTACAAATGCAATCCAGTTTCCGTCAGGACTTGGCACCAGAATATTTCCGTGTTTAGATTTTACCAAGGTACGTTCATCAAAGCCATGAAGGTCTACACTTTTGAGTTCTTTAGTTAAGGCTCCAAAAAACTGACCACCATGTTGATAAATAATTCTAGTGTCATCAGTATTAAACATTGGAAAATCCCCTTCCTTAGTAATCAATTCTGGGTTAGAGCCATCAGAATTCATAAGATATAACCCTGTTTTTTTAGTAAACGTTCGGCCTTGTTCGTTATTTCCACCTTCTTTACGATAGACAATATGTTTGCCATTATGAGAATAGGCTGGATTTCTGTAAATTCCTTTTTCCGATGATAGTTTTGTTGGTGTGCCTCCAGATGTAGGCACCGAATAAATGGCGCCTAAATGTTCATCATTCCAGGTGACATAGGTGATTATTTTTCCATCAGGAGAAAATGCAGGCTCAAATTCAAAATCGGTTCCAGTGGTCAAACGTTTCGCTTTTCCGTTAGGTAATTTTTGAATATGTAAATAGCCCAATGCATTAAATACAATAGATTTGCCATCTGGAGACGTCGTGGCATGCCTAATTACTTTGGCGTCAAATGTATCTGGAGCCACAGGCGTATCTACTTCGATCGCTTTAGCAATCTTAATCGTCGCATCTACTTGAAAAGGAATTTCAGTAACCTGAAGCGAATTGATATTGATTTTTTTGATTTTTCCTCCAGACCAAATTACAATAGCCGCATCATTAGGTGTCCAGTTAAAATTAGTATATACACCAAAAATCGCCCAGGCTTCTTGTTGATCTTTATTCAGTTGATCATAGATTGGCCATTCTTCACCAGTTTCTAAATCATGAATATATAATACCGATTTTGTACGAACTCGTTTGACAAAGGCGAGTTTTTTGCCGTCTCTGGATACTTGCGGTCGTGCAGCACCTCCTGGTCCACCTGTAATTCTTGTAATTTCGCCTGTGTCCATATCATAGCGGTTAATCGCATAAATTTGGCTGTTTGGGTCTTTATTGTATTGGAAAAATCCACCAGGATATACATCTTCACTATAATACAGTGACTTTCCATCAGGAGATAGACTCGGTTCATTAAGGTCTTGTTGGTCGTTTTTCTTTTTGGTAAGTTGAATACCACTGCCTCCTGTTTTGTGGTACATCCACAGTTCACCAGCACCAAGGGATCGCCCTGAGGTAAAGTGCTTTCTAGCAATTAAGTAATTGCCGTCTGGTGTCCAAATGGCATTGTTTAATAGTCTGAAATTTTCTTTGGTGATTTGCTTGGCATCAGATCCGTCAGCATTCATAATCCAGATATTATCGCCACCACCAGCATCACTGGTAAATGAAATGTGTTTGCCATCTGGACTGAAACGCGGTTGGATTTCAAAAGCCAGACCTTCTCTTAAAATTTTAGCTTTACCACCATTACTATCTAATTTATAAATATCACCTAGCAAATCGAATACAATAGACTTGCCGTCGGGACTCACATCAAGATTCATCCATGTGCCTTCATTTGTAGAAAGCTTAAGTTCTTTGAAGTCCCAGTTGCCTTCAGGGTTAGAAACATTCCAAGGTTCGGGTTTTTCTTTATCTTGGCTGAAGGTGTAAAAACTAAGGAGTAGCGTGAGGATGGTGATAAGTTGTATACGTTTCATTGAATGGATTTTAATTGTCTTGTAAGTTAGCTATAAAAATTCAAAATACCTGTTAATTTTCGTAGCTGAAATACATTGAGTTTAAAGTTTTGATATAAAAAAACCGATTCATTTCTGAATCGGTTTTATAAGCGAATTGTTGTTATTGTTTAGGCGAAAGCCCTATTTTACTTTGTTTACTATAGCTTCAAAAGCTTCAGGATTATTCATCGCTAAATCGGCAAGAACTTTACGGTTCAATTCGATGTTATTAGCTTTAAGTTTTCCCATAAACTTTGAATAGCTCATTCCGTGTTGTCTAGCTCCTGCGTTAATACGCATAATCCAAAGTGAGCGGAATGTTCTTTTTTTGTTTCTACGGTCTCTGTACGAATATTGCATCGCTTTATCAACCGCATTTTTTGCTACTGTCCAAACGTTTTTACGTCTTCCGAAGTAACCTTTTGCTTGCTTAAGAACCTTTTTTCTTCTGGCTCTTTTTGCTACTGAATTTACTGATCTTGGCATTTCTTAAATTGTTTTTTTGTAGTAGGCGGTCTTAATTGACACTTGCTAAATTATTTTGCCTAACTCCAGGGTTTATAATTTGTTTTAACCGATTAAAACCTTGTTACTTTAAACGTAACATTGTTTTAATATTGTTCTCATCTGCTTTGTGTACCAAAGTGTCATGAGTTAAAGCTAACTTACGCTTTTTAGATTTTTTTGTCAATATATGACTCTTAAAAGCATGCTTTCTTTTAATCTTACCAGTGCCAGTTAGTTTAAAACGTTTCTTAGCACTTGATTTAGTTTTCATTTTAGGCATTATCTCCTGTTTTATTTACGTTTCGCTTATTATCTTATCGCTGAACGTTTCAGCTTATTTTACTTTTTTTGGTGCGATGAACATAGTCATACGCTTACCTTCTAATCGAGGCATTTGTTCAACTTTACCTAACTCTTCAAGATCTTGTGCTAATCTTAATAATAAGATTTGACCTTGTTCTTTAAATATAATTGAACGTCCTTTGAAAAATACAAAGGCTTTTAATTTTGCTCCGTCTTTTAAAAACTTCTCGGCATGTTTCTTTTTAAATTCATAATCATGATCATCGGTTTGTGGACCAAAACGAATCTCTTTGATTGTCACCTTTGTAGCTTTAGATTTTAGAGCTTTATCTCGTTTCTTTTGTTCGTAAAGAAACTTTTTATAGTCCATAACCTTGCATACAGGAGGATCAGCTTTTGGAGATATTTCAACAAGATCTAACCCTTGCTCATCTGCAATGGCTAATGCATCTTTAGTTGTATAAATACCTATCTCTACATTATCACCTACAAGTCTTACCTTTTCGGCTCTAATTTTAGAGTTAATTTTGTGTTGATCTTCTTTTACTACTCGCTTAGAGTTGTGTCTTCTACGTATTGCTATGGCTTATATATTTTAGTTAAACTTATTTTATTTAAATGTTTTTAATGTTTTATTGATTTCAATTTCAACAATCTTCGAGAATTCATCTACACTAATCATGCCTAAATCTTCTCCACCATGTTGACGAACAGAAATCTTGTTTTCTTTCTCTTCATTTTCACCAATAATGATCATGAACGGTATTTTATTCATTTCCGCTTCACGGATTTTCTTACCTATCGTCTCATTTCTATTATCAGCGAGGGCGCGAATTTCGTGATTTTCTAGCAAATTTAAAACTTTTTCGGCGTATTTTTCATATTTCTCACTTAATGATAGTACAATTACCTGTTCTGGCATGAGCCATAAAGGGAAATTTCCACCAGTATGTTCTAGCAATATAGCGATAAAACGTTCCATACTTCCAAAAGGCGCACGGTGTATCATTACAGGTCTGTGAAGTTCGTTGTCACTTCCTTTATAGGTAAGGTCAAAACGTTCAGGAAGGTTATAATCTACTTGAATTGTACCCAATTGCCAGTTTCTTCCTAAAGCATCTTTTACCATGAAATCTAACTTAGGACCATAAAAAGCAGCTTCTCCAGTCTCAACGACATAATCTAATCCTTTGTCAATAGCAGCATTAAGAATGGCGTCTTCGGCTTTTTTCCAATTATCATCGCTACCTATGTATTTCTCGGGATTTTCAGGATCTCTCAATGAAACCTGAGCTTTAAAGTTTTCGAAACCTAATGAACCAAAAACATATAATACTAAATCGATAACTTCTTTAAATTCTTTATCCAATTGATCAGGAGTGCAGAAAATATGTGCATCATCTTGAGTAAAACCTCTAACTCTTGTTAGACCGTGTAACTCTCCACTTTGTTCATATCTATATACGGTACCAAATTCGGCATAACGTTTTGGAAGTTCTTTATATGAAAAAGGTCTTGTATTATATATTTCACAATGGTGAGGACAATTCATAGGTTTAAGTAAGAATTCTTCACCTTCAGCTGGTGTATTTATGGGTTGAAAACTATCTTCGCCATACTTAGCAAAATGTCCAGAAGTTACATAAAGTTCTTTCTGACCAATATGAGGCGTGACTACCATCTCGTAACCTGCCTTTTTTTGTGCAGCTTTTAAAAAATTCTCTAAACGTTCTCTTAATGCAGCGCCTTTAGGTAGCCATAATGGAAGACCTTGACCAACTTTTTGAGAGAAGGTAAATAGCTCTAATTCCTTACCTAGTTTCCTATGGTCGCGTTTTTTTGCTTCTTCTAATAGATGTAAGTATTCGGTTAATTCTTTTTGCTTCGGAAATGAGATACCATAAACTCTGGTTAATTGTTTGTTGTTTTCATCACCTCGCCAATAAGCTCCTGCTACAGACATGATTTTTACGGCTTTAATTATTCCGGTATTAGGAATGTGACCACCACGACATAAATCAGTAAAAGTAGAATGATCGCAGAAAGAAATTGTACCATCTTCTAGGTTCTCAATAAGCTCTACCTTGTATTCATTATTTTGTGATTTATATAATGATAAAGCATCTCCTTTTGAAACGGCTCGCATTTTAAAATCATGCTTACCTCTGGCAATCTCTAGCATTTTATGCTCTATAGACTTAAAATCTTTTTCAGAAATAGAATGTTCTCCAAAATCAACATCATAATAGAATCCATTTTCAATAGCTGGACCGATAGATAATTTGATTCCTGGATACAACTCCTCTAATGCTTGTGCTAAAACGTGAGACGTTGAATGCCAAAACGCTTTTTTGCCTTCATCATTAGACCATGTATATAGAACTAAAGAACCATTAGTGGTTAATGGAGTAGATGTCTCTACAGTTTCATTATTGAAATTTGCTGAAATAACATTTCTTGCAAAACCCTCACTAATACTTTTTGCAACATCCATCGGAGTTGTTCCTTCTTCAAAAGTTTTAATAGTGCCATCAGGCAATGTAATATCTATCATAATAGTACCTAGTAATTAAGTTGGCAAAGATAAGATGATAAATATTGACATACAATATATGTATATATAAATCTACAAACCTATCTGAGTAATATTATGATGATTGGCAAAAAGGGTATTTGTTTTAATATAAAGTCCTCATATTAAGAGTTTAGAGTAATGATAAAAATAAAGTTAAAAAAAAGAGTAAAAAAGTTTTGGAAAGAAGAAAATAAGGGTTGTATATTTGCACCCGCTAAACGGAACAAGTTTAGTTACGTTCATAAGTATTTTGATTAGAGTTTTGGGGTTAAAAAAATAATTTCAAAAAAAAAAGTCAAAAGATATTGTGGGAATAAAAAAAGGGTTTTATATTTGCACCCGCTTAAGTGATAAAGTGCTTAAGAGAAGATAAGAAAAAGTTCATTAACATATTGAATTGACAGCGTAAGAGGATTATTGGAAACGATAATTTTCGAGACAAAAGAATAGACCATTTTGAGTACTGAGATATAACAATTTCGATTAGTTGTTA
>NZ_JACNMJ010000009.1 GCF_014526325.1 Psychroserpens algicola | reverse complement strand
ATCCGATTTTGTCTAATACTTTTTTAGGTACATTGTATCCAAACTGGATAAAACGTAATCTTAAGTAATCTGACTCTCTAATATTTCTATCAGATAAGAATTCATCACTTGCATTTGTTGCATTAAGTGAAGGAACATCTGTAATATCTCCTGGTTGTGACCAAGCTCTTAAGATATCTCTTGAATGTCTAAACTGACCAATCGCTGTTGGATCTAAGAATCCGTTTAAATCAAAATCTGAACGGTAAACACCTATCGTATAATTGAACTGTGTTGTAAAGAAGAAATTCTTATAATCAGCATCAAATCCGAAACTACCCTGATAATCTGGGAAGATATTCTTTCCTGTTGCTCTTTGATCGTTTGTTGTGATATCTTCTGTTAAGTTTCCATCAATATCTAAGAACAATAAGTTACCATTTGCTGGATTAACACCCATATATGGCGCTACGAAAAGCTCTCCAATAACACCACCTTCTCTAATTGTAAGTGGTACATCACCTCCAGCACCTAAACTGATAATCTCTTGCTTGTTGTAGTTACCTACTAAGTTAAGTGTCACATTTAAACCGTCTTCTTCTTTAGACTTGAAAAGATCATAGTGTAATTCTAAATCAAAACCACTGTTTTTTAACTCACCTACGTTTGCACTTAAGTTTGTTACACCACCATTTAATGATGGAGCAATTGGAGTTCCGAAGAATAAATCTTCTGTGGTTCTTTCATACACATCAAAAGCACCTCTTAATCTATTATTGAAAAGCGCGAAATCTAATCCGATATTGGCCTGTACAATAGTTTCCCATTTTAAGTCATTGTTTCCAATCTGACCTACTGTTAAACCATTTACACCACCATACTGTCCTCCTGTATTGAAGAAGTTCTCTGTTAAATCTGGTGCAGCAAAGTATGCAAACTGTCCTGCTACTGCGATAATTCTCTGGTTACCTGTTGTACCATAAGACGCTCTAAGCTTTAATTGATCGAAGACTGAATCTTCCATAAACGCTTCGTTTGAAATATTCCAACGTCCTGCAACAGACCAGAATGTTCCCCAACGGTTTGACGCTGCAAATCGGTAAGATGCATCTCGACGTAAAGTTGCTGAGAATCCATATTTTGAATCGTAATCATAATCCACAAATCCAAAGTATGAGAATAAACCAGCATCTCTTACTGTTGCTCTACCTGTATCTACATAGTTATCATTATCTGCATTATCATTTACAAACGATGCTCCATCTCCTGGTGAGAATGTTGCTGGATCAAAACCTAATTGTCTAAATCCGAAACTACGTCTGTGTGCTTTAAAGTATTCTGAAAATAATGATACCTCTAAAGAGTGCTTATCTGCAAATACTTTACTCCATGTTAATGAGTTATTGAAGTTCATCGCTACAGATCTGAATGAATCCTGATCTGAGAATCCTGGCGTATTATCTCCATCTGCAGCAAATAATGCAGCATTAAATGAGAACGGAGCCTCAACACGTAATAATTGCTCATCTGTAAAATCACCACCAAAAGAAGTTCTAAAGGTTAGGTTATCTGTAATCTTATAACTTGCATTTACGTTTGCGATAATTTTAATCTCATCCTCACGTCTTGTATAAGTATCTCTTCTATCTAATAAGAATAAAGGCGTATTTGCAAATACAACTGGAATGTTAGCACCTTCTCCTGGCACATAAGATGCAGGTGAAATGTAAGGTACCGATTGGTTGGCTCCTAATACGAAGTTTCTGTTAATTGCTCCTGAACCAATACTGTTTGGCTCATTAGACTCAGAATAGTTTAAAGTAAATGATGTTCCGTAGTTGAACTTATCATTACTTGACTTACCAGAAATATTACTTCTGAAGTTAAAACGCTTAAGCGTACTTGCCTTCTTTAAGATACCTTCCTGATCTGTATATCCAAATGATGTGAACGAGTTAATGTTCTCTCCACCTGAAGCTAAATTAAGCGTATGACTCTGTGTTAATCCTGTTCCAAAGAATACATCTAACCAATCTGTGTTAGTTTGTTGTGCTCTTATCTCAAGCTCTGCATCTGATAACGTTGCTCCAAATCCTGATCCAAAATCTTTCTCTAACTGTAACTGCTCTCTCGAGTTCATTAAGTTATAATCGTGATTTTGTAATGTTGAGAACGCCGTTGTTCCAATGTAGTTGATTTTAAGCCCAGAGTTATAAGAACCTCGTCTTGTTTTAATAAGTACAACACCATTTGCACCTCTATTTCCATAAATAGCAGTTGCTCCAGCATCTTTTAAAACAGATAATGACTCGATGTCATTTGGGTTTAAACTTCTAAAGTTATCCTCATCTACTGGCACACCATCGATAATGAATAAGGGCTCAGTATTACCTGATAACGAAGATACACCACGTAAGTTAATGGTACTATCTCCACCTGGCTGTCCATTTCCTGTTGTAATGTTAAGTCCCGCAACCTGACCTTGTAAGGTCTGTGCAAAAGATGCATTTGGTCGGGCTTCAACCGTTTTTGATGTAATCGTTGTAGAAGAAATATTTGATTTCTCTGCTGTTGAAGTCCTGTAGGCTTCAATTACAACTTCATCTAAAACACCAAGATCTTCAGCCATTGCGACATTGATAGTAGCGTTACTTCCAACAAGTCTTTCAACTGTTTTGTTTCCTACATAGCTAAATACTAATGTTTCGTTAGCACTAGCTTTGATAGAGTAATTACCATCAAAATCTGTTTGAACTCCACGCGTAGTCCCTTTTACTATAATACTTACACCTGGCAACGGTAATCCGTCAGCCTGAGATGTAACTGTTCCTGTGACTGTTTTCTCTTGCGCGAAAGAGAACTGCATCACAAACGCCATAAAAAGCGTCATTAACCATGTTAACTTTAATTTCATAAAACAATTATTTGAGTTAGTCTAGCGCAAACATCTTAATAATATATTAAATATACAAGTATTTATAATAAAAAAATGTTAACAAGTAATTAATGGCTGACAATCGATTTTTTGCATGCTAAGCCTTGTAATTACTAGTTATTAGATACATAAACACTTCATTGGTTGCGTTAAAATTTTAACTTTGTTCAAACTTTAACATTTTGAGTCTAAAATCATCATTTTCAAATTTCAAACTAGAATGTGGCACAGACGAGGCTGGGCGTGGCTGCTTAGCTGGTCCAGTAACAGCTGCAGCAGTCATTTTGCCTGAATCATTTAGCAACAGCCTATTAAATGATTCTAAGCAACTTTCAGAAAAAAAGAGAAACACTTTACAACCCATACTTATTAAAGACGCCGTCTCTTACGCCTTTACACATATTTTCCCTGAAGATATAGACACTATAAACATTTTAAATGCCTCAATCCTGGCAATGCACAAATCTATTGAAGCCCTTAAAACTGCTCCTGAATTTATAATTGTAGATGGTAATAGATTTAAACCTCTAAATGACATCCCGTTTAAAACTATTGTAAAAGGAGATAGTAAATACTTATCAATCGCTGCTGCTTCTGTTTTAGCAAAAACTTTTAGAGATGAGTATATGGATCAAATCCATTTAGAGTTTCCTATGTACAACTGGAAACAAAACAAAGGGTATCCAACTAAAGAACATCGTGCAGCAATTAAAAAATATGGTCCCACAAAATACCATAGAAAATCTTTTAGATTGTTACCCTAACAATTTAAATTAGATATATAACTTTTTATATTTGTAAAAACCTTTTAAATGAAAAACATTTGGTGTATAGTTTTCTGTTTGCTTTGCCTGTATAATTGTGAAAACTCCAAGTCATCATCGACTAACCCTTTATCACTTGTTCCTGACCAATCTGAAATCATTATTAAAATAAACTCTGCCGAAGGACTTGAAAACGGATTAAAAAACAATGCTTTAATCAAAGCAATCACCTCTTACAAGCAAGTTGAAGGTATCAACGATTTAATTCTTCCTGTACACCATATAAATAAGGACTATAGTTTAATCACATTATCTAAAGACAAGAATGATAGTCTAGCCATTTGTTTTATCGTTCCTTTGTCTCAAAAGAAATTACAACTGGATTCCATTTCAGGCTTAAAAATTGACACCATATATAATAACAGAAATGGCATTTCTAAATTATACTATAAAGGCAATCCTTTTTTCTCTAGAATTATAGACAGCACTTTTTTTGTTTCTAACACACTGAAATTTACTCAAAATGCTACTGCAAACAAAGCCATGACCTCTGGATTAGAATTACTTGAAGACATCTCTAATACTGACAAAATGGTTTCAATTTATGTAAATCACACACGTAAACAATTTAACCCTGTAATATTTAAAGATTCTACACTAAATCGTACACAATTTTCAAATTATACCATTCTTGATAGTGACATCTCTCAAAACGCTATATATATTAATGGTGTAACAAAGGCAATTGATTCAACAAAAAGTTTAATTAATGTTTTCAAAAACACTATTCCTCAGGAGAACAAAATTGCTTCTATAGTACCAAGCAATACCGAAAGTTTTAAAAGCTTAACGTTTAATGATTTTGAAATATTCAGACAAAATTTGATTCGTCATAGGTTTCAGGATTCTACGACAACTCAGCACAATACATTTCAAAATACTGTTGAAATCGGACAAGCCAGCGTCGATAATCACAACATCTTCCTTTTGCGCTCAATTGACCCTGAATCGATGTTAAATAGCTTTGACACTCAAACTGTTGAAGATGAATTTAGGTCTATAAACATTTATACACTTAAAGAAATAGACGTCCAAAATCTTTCAGAGTTTACGCCTTTTATGAGCAATATAACGGCCACAAATTTTATTCAAATAAATGATTTTTTTGTGTTCTCTGATAACAGCAATATTTTAAAACACTTCATCACAAATTACCAAAACAAAACCACACTTACCAGCACTGAAGATTACCAAGACTTACAATTAGAATTGAGCGATGAAGCGTCACTACTTTTATTTGGAAATTCTGATGAACTAAACGCCTTACTCAACCTGAATTTTACTGACGATAAAAACCTGAACATTTCTGATTTTAAAACATCAGTTATTCAATATGTTTACGATACAGATTTCGCCCATATCAATGCCATATTTAAGACTTCAAAAGGCAGAAAAACCAAACATTCTGTAGCAGAAGAATTTAATATTTCAATCGATGCCAACCTGGCTACTAGTCCGCAGTTTGTAAAAAATCATACTACAAATCAAATGGATATTGCAGTACAAGACATCAATAACAACCTTTACCTCATTTCAAACAAAGGCAAGGTGTTTTGGAAAAAACAAATAGACGGCAAAATCCTGGGAAAAATAGAGCAAATTGACACTTACAAAAACGGTCGATTACAATTGGTCTTTAATTCTTCTAAACGTCTCTATGTTTTAGATAGAAATGGTAAAGACGTCAATAATTTCCCTCTGACATTTAATGATGACATTACACAACCCGTCTCTGTATTTGATTACGACAAAAAGAAAAATTACAGATTGATGGTTACTCAAGGAAAATCAGTTTTAATGTATGATAAAAACGGTAAAATCGTAAAAGGGTTTACCTATACATCTGCCCCAAATACCATTACATCACAACCTAAACATTTTAGAATTAACAGAAAGGATTTTATTGTGTTTTCATCAGGAAATCAGCTTGAAATACTGGATCGTGTTGGAAAAACAAGAGTCAAAGTCAAAGAGAATATAAGCTTCTCAAACAACAATATTTACCTATACAATAATAAATTTACAACATCTAATACTAACGGTGAACTTTTGGAGGTAAATCAGTCTGGTCGTATAGACCATAAAAATTTAAATGTAAATTCTGATCATAAGTTAGCAACCACAAGTAAAACACTTGTAGTCTTAAATGACAATAAACTCACGATAAAATCAAAAACTATTGAGTTAGATTTTGGTGATTATACGGCTCCAAAGATTTTTTATATCAATGATAAAATCTATGTTACGGTTACAGATTTACAATCTAAGAAAGGCTATCTTTTTGACAGTCAAGCTAAACCTATTGCAAATTTCCCTGTATATGCCAATTCTGAATTAGAATTAAGTAATATAGACAAAGACAATGCCTTGGAGGTCGTCACCAAAGGTGATGATAACTCTGTAATTGTGTATGAAATTCAATAAATAATTATCGGTAACAACTAGCCAACTACACATTTAAAGTAACAATCTATACATCATTCTTTGCCAATTGAATAGGATTATTTACCTTTAAACAAGCTATTAATCAACACATTAAATCTTCATGCATTGTAAACCTTCATATGCTAAGCTTGTAGCAATTGTTTTCGCTATTCTCATATTTTGCCCACAATTACATTCACAAACAAAAAAATTAAAACGTCCGAAAAGCCGAGTTGGTATTTCAAGTGTAGATACTTTTGTAGGAGAATCTTTTGATCTCTATGATAAGGTTTACAAATATGATGGATATGCTCAAGCAGGAACACCATTAGATGATGACGATATTGATGTACTTGAGGAAGCACTTGTTGAAATGACTGCTCTAAGCGAAAGTGCTCCAGAAATAATTTCCGATTTAGATGGTGTTGGTGTTCTAAAACAAGGAAAAGCCACGCTTCAAATTAATAAAGCAAAAAAAGCTCTAAAATATAGTATTAAGACTGCTAAAGAACTTCTTTTAGGTGAACGAGAACGAAAAGATAATGATGATAATGAATCAGAATCTTCTACTACAAAAGACGAATCATCTGAAGATGAAAATGACAGCACTACTGATGATAGTGATGACAATCAACAACCTGAAGATTCTAAAAACATATCTGACGACTTAGAAATACTTAGTAAATATGATTTTGTTCCAGGAGATGAACTTATTTTCTTTGATGATTTTTCTCAGGATTTCATTGGTGACTTCCCTTCAAAATGGAATACTAATGGATCTGGAGAAACTGTCAAAATAAAAAATGAAAATTGGTTAGAATTAAAATCAGGATATGGTATTTTTTTCATTCCAGATGTGAACCAACTTCCTGAAGACTACACTATTGAATTTGATATTCTTACAAGTGGCATCTCACAGCAAACTTCGTCAACAGCACGATTGCATATTTATTTGAGTGATAATTTAAAGTTTAACGCAGGCTCAGAGCACCATGTGATGACATCGCTTCCGTTTGGACAATATTCGGCTTTTGCAATTAAAAACATGAATTTCTTTAACCGAGGAGGAGGAGATATCAATTCTTCTATTGAAGCAGATATTAGAGATGAAGTGTTAAACCAGCCACACATTGCAATTTCTGTAACAAAAAAGCGCTATCGCTTATGGGTAAACGAGGTGAAATATGTAGATATTCCTCGATTTATTGAAGTTCCTAATGTATTAAATCACATCAAGTTTCACATTAATAATTTCAAAGATGGAAAAGAACGTATTTTCATCAAAAACCTTAAAATTGCAAAAGGTGGTGTAGACCTTCGTCGCAAACTATTAGCTGAAGGTAAGATTTCAACTAACGGCATATTATTTAACTCAGGTTCTGCTACTATTCAATCACAATCTTATGGTATAATCCGTCAAATTTCACAAGTATTGCAACAAGACAATACCATTAAGCTTAAAATTGTTGGGCATACAGATGCCGATGGAGGTGATGATACAAATATGAAACTATCAAAATCGCGTGCTGAAGCAGTTAAACAGGCTCTTATTACTGTTTATAAAATAGATGCAAGCAGGCTCATTTCTGAAGGAAAAGGTGAAAGCGAACCAGTAGCTGATAACACTTCCGAAGAAGGTAAAGCACAAAATCGACGTGTAGAATTTATCAAGCAATAAGATATTTACAGCAACCAAATCGATGCCTCAGTCTAAATGAAGGCGCCAAAGAGTTTTCTTTGGCGTTTTTTTTATATAATGAAGTCAAAATTTAGTAGTATTGTGACTTTAATTTTTCATCATGATTAAACGTAATAAAGCCTCCATATCTAAGTGTATTCTCCATAAAGTAGGCAACAAATTTAACAGTACAAAAAATGCTTTTTCTGAGCAGGTCATCGACTTTGAAGAAATTAGTTATGACCTGATACTTCCGTATTTATTACGACCATTTACCAGCCTGGCAGAATCCTACAGATTTAACCATCATTCTAATGTTGATCTCAACGAAATTAACAGTTACAGCTCTCAACTATTGAATGACGACAGTAATTTTGTGGAAGTTTCAAAACATATCGTCACACATTTATTTGAACAATCAAATTCTGCTCAAATCAAAACCGGAGATGTTATTGTGTGTATGTTTCACGACATTCAATACGAAGATTACCAAACTGATGCAGTAGGTATATTTAAAATTGAAAATAAATCTCATTTTTTTCAGACGTATTTAGAAAATGGCAGCTACGATATCATCACTCAAAAAGGGATTGCAACAAAAAAAGTAGATAAAGGCGTACTCATCTTAAATGCTGCTGATACTGAAGGTAAGATTGTGTTAAGTGTTGATAATAATAACTACGACGCCCAATATTGGATTAAAAGCTTCTTGAATGTTAAATATCCTGATGATTCTAATCAACACACCAAGAATTATATTGAAATGTGTCGAGAATTCTCAAAAGAGGTTGTTCAACCTCAGTTTGGCGGACAAGAACAAAGTCAGTTTTTATCTAAAACCGTAGATTTCTTTAAAGAAAATGAAGTCATAAATATCGAATCTTTTAAAGAGGAAGTTTTTGAAAAAGAGGATGCGCTTCAGCTATTCGAAGACTATAAAAAAACCTACGAAAATGACCATAACATCCTCATTAGAAATCAGTTTGATGTTTCTGAAATAGTCTTAAAAAAGCAAAAACAAAAAATTAAAACTGAAATAAAACTCGATACTAATATTCAGATAAAACTCGATGTTGATGCTCCAGATGCTTCCGCAGAATATCTAGAACGCGGCTATGACGAAGAAAAGAAAATGCATTATTATAAAGTATTTTTTAATCAAGAAGGCTAGGATTCATATCTTACAACTTTATTCATAATTTAACGCAACCATTTCGAAAATTTGCATCTTATAATTACACCTAACAAAGTAAGAAATGAAAAAAACACTGTTTTTAATATTTGTAATCGGCTTTTTATCTTCTTGCAATAACACTGATGAGTCAAGCAATACAATAACAAATGAATTAAATGGAGAATGGAATTTAGTTGCGGTAAGCTGTTTTTGCGAGCCTATTCATTTAGAAGCCGGTGATCATATCTGGACTTTCAATCTTTCAGCCAATATGCTCAATATTCTAAATAATGTCACAGAAGACCTTCATACCATTCCTGATACGGGAGTATACGAGATTAGTTTTTCTGAAAACACAGTTACTCTGCTTGATGTAGAATACGATTACTATTTTGAAAATGACAGGTTGTATCTAGCCAATCAGCCAGAAGCAGATGGACCATTAATTGAATTTATAAGAGAATAATTAGATAAACTCTGCCTCAAAAAGCGATTTAAAATGCTTAAGAAGTTTGGTCTTGACCTCTTGCTCATCAATAGTTTCAACACCAAGCTCAACATGTAAAGACGTTACAGCTTTTCCTCTGATTCCACAAGGAATAATATTATCAAAATACCCCAAATTGGCATTGACATTTAACGCAAATCCATGCATAGTTACCCAACGGCTTGCACGAACTCCCATAGCACATATTTTACGTGCAAACGGTGTTCCAACATCGAGCCAAACTCCTGTCTCTCCTGGGCTACGCTCAGTTTTTAATCCATATTCGGCTAGTGTGAGAATAATCACTTCCTCTAAAAAACGCAAATACTTATGAATGTCAGTAAAAAAATTGTCTAAATCTAAGATTGGATACCCTACAATCTGCCCTGGACCGTGATAGGTGATATCTCCTCCTCTATTAATTTTATAAAATGTTGCTCCCTTTTGAGTAAGCTGTGATTCTGACAGAAGTAAATTAGAAACATCGCCACTTTTACCAAGCGTATATACATGAGGATGCTCTACAAACAGAAAATAATTATCTGTTTCTAATCCAGCATCCTCACGTCTATTTTTGATTTTAGTATCTAAAATACCTTTAAATAATTCTTCTTGGTAATCCCAAGTTTTTTTAAAGTCTTTAGTTCCTAAATCTTCAACTTTTATTTGTTTATTCAATACTATTTATCTTCTAAAACGACTTCAAAATCTAGTAATTCAGGATCTTTAAGCACGTCCATAAATCCAACTTCGAGTGTCACTGTTTTGCGATCTTCACTGTACATCGCACCTTCTTTTGATATAGACTTAATTGCCCTCGGAAAATGATAATTGATTTTATATTTTGAAGACCCAAACATCATTGCAGCTTGACCCAAACTATCGACAGTTTGTGCATGTTTTTCACTATCAATAATCTTTGCTGATCGCTTAAAAACTGATCCGTCAAATGAATACTGAACATCTGTTGTGCCATCGGCTCCCATTCCAGCCATAGGATTACCTCCAGGGCTTGCTGCACCTTTCCCATTCAAATCACCAACTTGATTCATCGCTTTAAACATATCCTGAAGTTCATTGGCATTTTTAAAATCGGTAGATAAATCAAAGACCATTTTCTTGGTCTCAGGATTCATTACCATATGCATTTTAAAATCTTCTAGTGCTTTAATTTTTTTCTGATCTTCAGCAGATAATTTAGAAATACTATCTCTATGTTCTTCTATAAAATCTTTAAAAACAATAGTAGAATCCATGGCCTTATCCATTCCTTTTGAAGTTTCCCCATCTCCCATTTCAGCGACCATTTCCATCATTTCAGATGCATCCATAGTAAATTCCATTTTACCACTTCCATCTTCATTTATATAGATGTTTTCAGAAAATTGGCAACTGTTTAGCAGTATCATTAAAGCACATGCTATTAGCGTAAAAAATTTTTTCATGTTAAATAAGTTTAATTTTAATAACACAAAGATACGCTTTTATCTTTCAGGATTATTAAGAATTACCAGTGCAGCGATTACGCCAGGAACCCAGCCACAAATCCATAATAAAAAGACAATAAAAAAAGATCCGCAACCTTTTCCTAAAACAGATAAAGGCGGAAAAATGATAGCTAGAACAGCTCTCCAGAAACTCATGATGTATATTTTGATTGATTGATGTACTTATAAGACCTCATATTTTTCAAGATGTTACACTTTAAACCAGACTTTAACACTTTATTTCTATGAGATACATTTAAGGCTCAGTTTTTAGTCTGAAATAATCAGATTAAAATAAAAAATACTAGTTTAGTGCTGTGAGATTTTATAAATACATTATAGCCTGTATTCTCGTTGGAAATTTTACCAATGCGCAACATCAATTTAAGGGACATATTGATAATGAGCGCTGGCAAAATGAAGTATATTTATCTGTAATTGAAGATTATCGCACACTTGAAGGTATAAATGATGAGCAAATTATTTCGAAAACAACGACAAACAGCGAAGGCTTTTTTCAATTTGTAGGCAATCAGTTAGAACCAGAGCAAAAAATATATAAACTCCACGTTGATAATTGTACGTCTTACAATCAAGGTAGCAATCATTTTGAAGGGCATTGCGAAGACAGCAAAGACATTTTATTTATCGCCAAAAGCACTGACACTATAACCTTTCCGTTATCCTTTGATGCACAAATGTTTTGTGATATTATATCTAATAATCCAAAAACCGCTGCGTTTATTAAAATCGATTCTCTAAAGGAGGAAATGAAGTTCGCTTTTTCAGAATTTAGAAGTCAGGCCAACCGTCAGCTCAACAATAAAAAGTGGTTTAAAAAGCTCCAAGATTATGGTGAAAACTTAAATGAACCGCTGGCCGAACTGTATATTTACACCTTTTTATCAGACCGAAGCCATCAGTTCCATAACTACTACCTTAAAGATATAGAAGATAATTCGTATTATGACGACTTATTAGATCGCCTGAAGTCCAGCTATCCTAATTCGAGCTACGCTAAACAGTATGAAGCCGAATTAACTTCAGATAAATTTATTGTCTCATCTACCGACAAACACAAGGATGAGTTCTGGATTTACATGCTGATCCTACTAACTCTCGTGTCTTTACTTCTTAACCTTTGGTTTCTATTTTCTGCTATGAAAAGAAAGAAAAAAAAGCATTCTAACGCCATAGAGCAATTGACCAAACAAGAGCAAAATGTATTAGACCTCTTATTGACTGACAACACCAATAAGGCTATTGCTGAAACTCTTTTTGTAAGTGTGAGTACTGTAAAAACACATGTAAATAATATATACAAAAAACTTAATGTCAATTCCAGAGACGAATTAAAGTCACTGTTTAACAAGTAGTTACAAAATTCAACCTAAGGACTAGTACTCATTTCCAACCGTAAATAAACACTGTTTTTACTTACTTATCATGATGTTTGTGATTGTATTAATCATAAAAATAAATCATCATGAAACATTTTACATGTCATCACAATCCATCAAAAAAGAACAGTCTAATTTTATCAATCGCTCTATGCATTGCACTATTATACTCAGCTTTTAGTTTCTCTCAGGAACTATCGTCAAATGACGCTGTTGGTGTATTCGTTTTTGAAAGTGAAACCATAGATTATGGTACGATTCAACAAAACGACAATGGGATAAGGACCTTTAAGTTTAAAAATAGAGGTCGCGCACCAATAGTGATTTCTAAAGTAAAAACAACGTGTGGATGCACTGTACCAACCTATCCTAAACAAGCTATTTTACCAGGAGAATCGGCAACAATAGATATCAAGTACGCAACTAGCAGACTTGGTAAATTTTCAAAGTCAATTACTGTGTTTTCTAATGCCGACCAGCCTCAAAAACGTCTACAAATAAAAGGCAATGTTGTTGCCAAAGCGTCTAAAACCATCAAGTAAATCCTATGAAAAATTATATTATTTACATGGCTTTCAGTCTATTTTCGATAACCGCATTTGCACAAGACATTAATACTGAAATTGCGTTAGATGGCGAAACGCCTTTCTTACTGGGAAAAATTAACAAAGCAGGTTTGATGTCAGAAAACTATAAAGAATGGTTTATAAAAAACTATAAAGCTTATGATCCTGACCAAACTACAATAGATGCAATTGGTTCTCAACTTAACAACTATCAAATCACGCTTTTTATGGGTACTTGGTGTGGAGATAGTAAACTAGAAGTACCACGATTTTATAAAATTTTAGAAGCTTGCAAGTTTCCTGAAGCCCAGCTAAAAGTCATAGCGCTAAGTCGAAAACCTGACATGTACAAACAGAGTCCGAAACATGAAGAAGCGGGTTTAAATATTCATCGTGTACCAACGTTTATTTTTTACAAAGACGGAAAAGAAGTTAATCGCATTGTTGAACATCCTGTTAAAACTTTAGAGGCAGACCTCTTAAACATCATCACGTCAAATGACTATAAATCAAATTATCAGATTGTTAGTAAAGTGCATTCCATTTTAAAAGAAGACGGATTAAATGGTTTAAGAAAACGAAGTCGAAAATTGATTAAAAGTTTTGACGGAAAAGTCTCCAGCATGTATGAATTAAACACCTACGGTCGCATCTTGTATGGCAACAATGAGATAGATGAAGCCATAACGGTTTTTAAACTCAATGCGAAATTATTTCCAGATCAACCAAGAGCATATATGAGTTTGGCAAACACTCTAGGTATCAATGGCAATTTTGAGGAAGCTGTAAAAACCATTGAAAAGGCAATACAGCTATTTCCTGATAACGAGGACTTGGTCAAAAATCTCGAGGCTTTAAAAACAAGATAGATTCAACTTTAGTTATTTATACCGTTAGGTTGATAAAACCTAGCGGTTTTTTTGTTCTAATTCTTGTAAATAATGTAATTTTGCACCTCAAAATACATTTTAGCATGCAGCTTTCAGAACAAGAACAAGTACGACGCGAAAAACTCGCCAAATTAAGAGCCTTAGGTATTAACCCTTATCCTGCAGATTTATATCCTGTAAATCATACTTCTAAACAGATTAAAGACATGTTTGAAGAAGGTAAAAAGGTGATTATAGCTGGTCGATTAATGTCTCGTCGAATTCAAGGAAGTGCAAGTTTTGCTGAATTACAGGACAGTGCTGGAAGAATACAAGTGTACTTCAATAGAGATGAAATCTGTTCGGGAGACGACAAAAGCAAATACAACGATGTTTATAAAAAACTACTAGATATTGGCGATTTCATAGGTATTGAAGGTGAACTCTTTACAACTAAGGTTGGTGAAAAAACGGTTATGGTAAAAGATTTTACACTGCTAAGTAAAGCTTTAAAACCATTACCTCTTCCTAAAACAGATGGAGAAGGCAATACTTTTGACGAATTTAATGATCCTGAATTGCGTTACAGACAACGTTATGCCGATTTAGTTGTAAATCCGCATGTAAAAAACGTATTTATTAAGCGAACAAAGCTTTTTAATGCCATGCGTGAATTCTTTAATAATTCTGGATATTTTGAGGTCGAAACGCCAATACTTCAACCTATTCCTGGAGGTGCAGCAGCACGACCGTTCATTACGCATCATAATAGCTTAGACATTCCGTTATACATGCGAATTGCAAACGAGTTATATTTAAAACGTCTTATCGTTGGAGGTTTTGATGGTGTTTACGAATTCTCTAAAAACTTCAGAAATGAAGGCATGGACCGCACACACAATCCAGAGTTTACTGCCATGGAAATCTATGTATCCTACAAAGACTATAACTGGATGATGGATTTTTGTGAACGACTCCTAGAACATTGCGCCATGGCTGTTAATGGAACAACCGAGGCTACGTTTGGTAAACACAAAATCGACTTTAAAGCACCATATGCTCGTGTGACTATGGCTGACTCAATAAAGCATTTCACAGGATTTGATATCACTGGTAAAACTGAAGCTGAAATCCGCCAAGCTGCAAAAGACTTAGGTGTTGAAGTTGACGATACTATGGGTAAAGGAAAATTAATTGATGAGATTTTTGGTGAAAAATGTGAAGGCAATTACATTCAACCGACATTCATCACTGACTATCCTAAGGAAATGAGCCCGTTATGTAAAGAACATCGCGACAATCCTGAATTAACAGAGCGTTTTGAATTAATGGTCTGCGGAAAAGAGATTGCCAATGCCTATTCAGAATTAAACGATCCGATAGACCAACGCGAGCGCTTTGAGCACCAGCTAAAATTAGCGGCTAAAGGTGATGATGAAGCTACAGAGTTTATAGATCATGATTTTTTAAGGGCTTTAGAATACGGAATGCCTCCTACTTCTGGTATGGGAATCGGTATGGATAGACTTATCATGTTTTTAACCAATAATCAATCTATACAAGAAGTATTGTTTTTTCCGCAAATGCGCCCAGAAAAAAAGCAAGTTGAAATGACTGAAGAAGAAAAAGCAGTGTTTGCCCTATTAAAATCTAATTCTCCAGTTAATTTAAACGATTTAAAAACACAATCTGGATTAAGCAATAAAAAATGGGATAAAACCATCAAAGGTTTAACTGGAAAAAAAGTTGCTAAAGTTTCAAAAACTGAAGACGGCTTATATGTAGAAATCATGTAATTCTGGAATTACATCAGAATCATACTATAAAAAAAAGGAATTGCAGAAATGTGATTCTTTTTTTGTTTCTAAAACTTATCTTTAGAAGCTTAATTACGAATCTAAATGCTGAAATACCAACAAATACAATTAACTTATATAGTACCAGTCTATTTAGACAAAAATCTTGATGCACTTTATCATCTAATTAAAACCTATGAAGGCTACGATTTAGAGACTCTAAAACAGATTCATTTTATCTTTATAGACGATCATTCACCAGTAGATGTAAAGCTCCCTAAAAACTGTCAGCTCAATTACTCTCTAGCTAAAATTTCAACACATATTATGTGGAATCAAGGTGGCGCAAGAAACCTGGGAGTACACCTTGCCAAATCTCAAAAGATGGTGCTCACTGATTTGGATCACACATTTCCTGAGTCTGTATTTCAATTTTTGATACAAACTAAAACGCCAAATCAAATATTTACGTTTAAAAGAATTAGAGACAATGAAGTTGCAATGCCGCATTACAACACCTTTTTTTTAAGTAAAAGCACCTACTTTAAATCACTTGGTGTTGATGAAGAGTTCTGTGGGCACTATGGTCATGAAGATGTGTTTTTTATCGAATTTCAAAAGCGTGTAGGAACTAAGTTATATACTTACAGAGATCAAACTATCTTCTCTCATGAGCATAAAAACTCCAAACAACCACAACATCAATTACATAGAGATTCTAGCATCACAAAACCATTATTTGATGCTAAGTATCGTATTTTAAAGGACAAGAACAGAGATCCATTTGATGCGCATAGTCGTTTATTTTTAAATTTTGAGTGGCATCAGGTTGAAGAATCTATTAAGCTTTAAAAGGAATTCCAAAAACCAAATCTTCATTAACTAAAGCAGTAATTAGAGGCTTCAGATTGGCTTCTTTAATTTGATCTTCAAATAAATCATTTTGAACCAAATCTTCAAATTCTAATTGCTCAGCAGCCTCTTTAAACTCAAGTAAAAGCTCTTTATCTTTCATCTTAAGCGTAAAACCTTGGTCTGTTTTATGGATTAAAACTTCAGGATTAAATATGTATTTTATTCGTGTATTTTTAGTTGATTTCATACTTTTTTGAAGTAATTTATAGACAGCAGAAACTGCTCTGTTAACACTAATAGAATGTAGACAAATTCGATGTTCACAAGCTATAGCAATATCATATTTACACGTGATACTGCAATGTCCTGGTTTTCCCCATACTACTTCACGATTTTCAGCCAATGTCGACCAAGAACCTGGCCCTGTTAATCCGTGAAACGCAACTGAAGGTACATTATAAACACCTGCAAAATGCGTAATCCCAGAATCATTTCCTATATGAAATGTAGCACCAGAAAGACAAATAGCAACCTCATCTAAATTTCCAGTTTCAATGGTAACCTTATCTATATGCTTAAAATGTTCAGGGTCTGGATCATTAGGACCTAAAATTACTGTACATTGAAAGGATGGAAACTTTTTTAGAAGCACTTCTATCAATTCTACATAACGTTCTGTTGGCCACCACTTAGGTTTGAAGCCTGCTCCAGGATGCACTGTAAAATAAGGTTGTTTTGTATTGGTATCACTTTTAAAATAAGGAAACCCAGAATACGAATTATCGGCTTCAGGATGCATTGTCGCTATCGCATCAATATAATGCTTTAAAGCGTGCTGCCGCAGTCTGTGATGTGTTTCATAATTAATAACTCCTATATTCCTAAAGCGCCTGCTTTTAGGGTAATTTCCTAAATTAATGACCTTGTCAAATTGAGACATGTCTATTGTTTCAACAGTACTAATAGGTATTAAATTTAAGCCCTTGGTATTAGTTTTAAACACATTAATCAAGTTATTAGGTAATGCTACAGTGACTTGTTCAGAAACATCTTGAAGTTTATTAATTGCCGGAATGGCGATAAACTGATCTCCTAATCCTCCATAACTTTTATAGATTAAAGCGTGCTTAAATTTGGGAGTAGTTACCGTTTTATGCAAAGCTTCACAAACCTGCTCCCAAAAATAATTCGGCGCGTTCTGCATGAGCTGTTTACCTTGCTCAAGGTGATTAGGATAAAAATCATAGGAAAACGTCCCTACTCTGTCGTTTGAAATTAGCTTAGCTCCAGACAAAAAAGCTTCTGCAGCAACTCTTCCTGAAGGTTCAGGCCATCGAGGCTTAAAGAAAAAATATTCCGTTTTACCTAACACTTTTAATATTTCAGCATTATTGGTTTTATCTTTGAAACTGACATTTTTTGAAGGCTCTCTTCGCAACCGGTTTTTACCATAAACCGTAATTTGCTTTTCTGGGTGTGCTTCGGCATAATCTAATAACTCATATCCACCTTTAATAAACTTAATATCTCCTAAAAACAATACATGATCTTTATGTTTGTCTTCGGAAACAGATAAATCTTCAACATTTATAGGCGGCGGAAGAACTATATGATTTTTTACTGCCTCTCCATATAAACGCTTATGATAATCATAATGCATTGGTGATTGAAAAACATTGAGTTTTGAATTGACAAATAAATTACGATAATGATGAAATCTATTGGTATTACAACAATTTTTTACCTTAGAATCAACATAACAATACACGCTACGTTTTTCGCATAATCCATAATCATGCTCCCATTTCACATAAGGAATATCGTGTTTAATCAAGTGAGAAATCAATTCAAACTCATAATCGCATGAGACAATGTTATTGACTATAGCGACATCGCAATTGGAAAGTTGTTTTTTAGTGTATTCAAAATCTGTTAAATCATCGTAAATAACAGAATAACCTAGTGATATGGCTTTGTCAATAATTTTCTTATTTGACAATTCGGCACCACCAATATAGTCCATTTCTACATCGTGTAAAAATGCAATGTTCAGCATAAAAAAGGATTTAAAAAGGAGTAGTTGACAATGAAATGACTGTTAGTAGCCGTCATCGTAATAACCATCATCATAATAGCCATCATCGTAATAACCGTCATCATAGTAGCCATCGTCGTAATAGCCATCGTCATAGTAGCCGTCATCAAAAGAATCATCATCACTAGAACTACAAGAGTTAAAAATGACACCTGTTAGTGAAATAGTTGATGTTACTAAAATAGCTTTACCACTATTTTTTAAAAAATCTCTTCTTTTCATATGGTCTTATACTTAATAAGAGAACAATATAATAAAGTTTTAGCTTAAAAAAAAGTACATGAGGTTTTTATAACAATTACAGATACTATGTAGTGCACTTCATTGATTTACAAAATGACCCATTACATATAACAAACACGATTAATTCAAACAATTTGACAGCTGTAAATCAAAGAATTATAATTCTTTTAAAAGACGAAAAACAACTTCATATCGATTTATTCTTTCAATAAAAAAGAATTTTATTACATTCGCAATCAGCTATTAATCAGAAAAAAACAACCCAAATGTTAAAAAAAACCGGTCTACTATTAATGCTCATCATTTTTGTGCTAGCATGTAATAATGATGATGATTTAGTCGCAGCTTGTGATGCTGTCTCCAATGTTTCTGTAAATGACGTTACAGATAATTCTGTAACTATTTCATGGGATGATGCTAATAACACAGGATCTTACATACTGGAATATGGTATAGCTGGATTTCCTCTTGGCAGTGGCACGACGCTTTCAACAACCAATACCAGCACAGTACTTACTGGTTTAAACGACAATGCTACATACGATGTATATATTCAAACCATTTGTTCTGAAACCAATGTGAGCATGTATACAGATGTATTTACTTTTACAACTTCAATATTACCTTGTGAAGCTGTAACCAATTTAAATGCTAGTATGATTACAGACACTTCAGCTCTTATAGCCTGGGAAGACACAGTTAATGTCACAGGTACTTACGAGTTAGAATATGGTGCTTCCGGATTTACTGTTGGTTCTGGAACTTCAGTTTCGGTTACTGAAACTTCTATCGAAATTACAGGTTTAAACCCATACACAGATTATGATGTGTATGTAAAAGTGATTTGCGAAGTTGGTAATGAGAGTTCAAACTCTGATGTTTTAAGTTTTACAACCTTAGCAATTCCTGTTATTCCTGAATTTAGACCAACACTTTCTGAATTAAACTTATTTAATGGCGACCTTGAAAACTTAGAAATAACACCTTACGGATTTGAGTACGATTTAAGTACAAAATTGTTTACGGATTATGCTCACAAACAACGCTTTATTGTTCTTCCAACTGGTGAAAAACTAACTTATGTTAATGATGGTTTACCATTATTTCCTGACAATACTATTATTGTTAAGACATTTTTCTACAACAATGATGAAACAGACTTAACATTAGGTAGGAACATCATAGAAACCAGAATTCTTATTAAAATTGATGGCTCTTGGGAAACTGGAAATTATATCTGGAATGCATCGCAAACCGAGGCTACCTTAGATTCAGATGGCGCAACAGTTCCTGTTACTTGGGTGGATTCTGAAGGAGAATCACAAAGTATAAATTATGAAATTCCATCAAGTGTTCAGTGTTTTATTTGTCATAGTAACAACTCTGAAACCACTCCGATTGGACCAAAACTAAGAACGCTCAACTTTGAAGTTAATGGCTCAAATCAACTACAAGCATTAATTGACAACGAGATGATTAATGGACTATCTGATCCTACATCAGTAAATACATTACCAAATTCTGAAGACACCTCTTTAACACTTGACCGTCGTGCTAGAGCTTATATGGATATAAATTGTGCACACTGCCATACCCAAGGCGGATTTTGTGAAGAGCAATCTACATTAAGATTATCTTATGAAACAGCTTTTGGTGAGTCTAATATCTTAGAACGAAAAAACAGTATCTTGACCAGAATACAAAATACAATTCCTGAATATGGAATGCCTTATATCGGAACGACTATTCTTCACGATGAAGGTGTTGCTTTATTATTAGAATATTTAGACACACTCGACTAAGCCATTTTAATTATATAACTTCTACAAAGAAAGCCACATAAAACCTGTGGCTTTCTTTGGTTTTATACGCCATATATTTAAGTTAAAATAATATTAAAACCTTGTGATATTTTTAACACTCTTTTAGATTTCTTACTTTAGAAGACTAATTTAAAATTCAACCACTTTGAAACAATTTTCTTTAAAACTACTCTTAGTAGTTTCCGTATGCTTTATTGCTTTGTCATGCTCGACAGCTAAAAAAGCCAATAAAGCAAAAGCAGCTACAGCTGCAGCCAAACCACCTGCTAAAAAACCAGGTAAAAATGACCCAAAACCTTATAACAAAGTCATTACTAAAGATGCTAAAAGCGATGAAGGGTTATTCACAGTTCATACCTTAGACGATAAATATTACTACGAAATCCCTGACTCTCTTTTTGACAGAGAAATGCTCATGGTGACTCGTATTTCTAAAACTGCAAGCGGATTAGGCTTTGGTGGCGGAAAGCAAAATGAGCAAGTCCTGCGTTGGCAGAAAAAAGGAAAGAAAGTTATCCTTCGTGTCGTGTCTTATAATGTAGTCGCAGCAGATTCTCTTCCTGTAAATGAAGCTGTAGAAAACTCAAATTTTGAGCCTGTACTCTACACATTTCCTATTAAAGCATTCAGTAAAGATTCTACAAGCACAGTGATTGATGCTACACCTTTATTTGAAAAAGATGTAAAGTCATTAGGATTACCACAATTTAGAAGACGTCCTTTTAAAGTTACCCGATTAGAAAGTGATAAATCTTTTATAGAAAACATAAAAAGTTACCCACGAAATATTGAATCAAGACATGTAAAAACTTATGCTGCTGGTTCTCCTCCATCAAATTCGAGTACTGGAAGTATTTCTATTGAGATTAATAACTCCATGATTTTACTCCCTGAAAACTTAATGAAACGCCGCTATTTTGATGAGCGTGTAGGTTGGTTTGCCAGAAGCCAGACAGATTATGGTTTAGAAGATCAAAAAAGTAAGTCGCTTACGTTCTTAGACCGTTGGAGATTAGAAGTAAAAGATGAAGATATTGCAAAATTTAATCGTGGTGAATTAGTTGTTCCTAAAAAGCAAATTGTATACTATGTGGATAGAGCAACTCCAGAAAAGTGGCGTAAATATATCAAACAAGGTATCGAAGATTGGCAGGTAGCTTTTGAAGCTGCAGGATTTAAAGATGCAATTATTGCAAAAGATCCTCCAACTGTTGAAGAAGATCCAGAATGGACACCTGAAGATGTTCGTTATTCTGTTGTACGTTACTTAGCATCTCCAATTCCTAATGCTAACGGACCTCACGTAAGTGACCCAAGAACCGGAGAAATTTTAGAAAGTGATATCAATTGGTATCACAATGTAATGTCATTATTACGTGGCTGGTTTTTTGTTCAAACTGCAGCTATTAATCCAGATGCACAAAGCCCACAATTTAAAGATGAAGTTATGGGACGTTTAATTCGTTTTGTATCTGCTCACGAAGTAGGTCATACACTTGGATTACCTCATAATATGGGAAGTAGTGTTGCTTATCCTGTAGAAAAATTACGTGATGCTGAATTCACTCAAAAATATGGTACAGCACCTTCTATTATGGATTATGCTCGTTTTAACTATGTGGCTCAACCTGGTGATGAAGGTGTAGCATTAATGCCGAATATTGGTATTTATGATAAATATGCTATTTCTTGGGGTTACAGACCTATTTTAGGAAAAACTGCTGAAGAAGAAAAACCAATACTTAATCAATGGATTATGGAACATGCTGGAGATCCAATGTATCGTTTTGGTCACCAACAAGTAGGCGATGTACATGATCCTAGTTCTCAAACTGAAGATTTAGGTGATGATGCTATGTTAGCAAGTGAATACGGTATTAAAAACTTAAAGCGTATTGTTCCTAATTTAATTAGTTGGACAACTGAAGCTGGTGAAGATTATGATGATTTACAGGAAATGTATGGTCACGTAGTTTCTCAATTTAATCGCTACATGGGACATGTCTCTAATAATATTGGTGGTGTTTATGAGCATTATAAAGCTGCTGATCAACCTGGAGCTGTCTACACACCTGTAGCAAAAGATCATCAAAAAAGAGCCATGAAATTTATTCAGGAGAATTTATTTACCACACCAGAGTGGTTGATTGATAAAACTATTTTTGATCGTATAGAATATTCTGGTTCTGTAAATCGTGTTCGCGGCTTACAAGTAAGAACATTAAATAACATTATGAGCTTAGGTAAAATGCAACGTTTAACCGAAGCTGAAACATTTAATGGTAGCGAGGCTTATGCACTTACAGATATGATGAAAGATCTTCGTCAAGGCATTTGGAGCGAATTACGTACAGGAAAGAGAATTGATACGTACCGACGTAATTTACAACGCGCTCATATTGATAGATTAGCGTATTTAATGACTGCTAAAAATCAAGGCAAAGCTCCTGCGTTTGGAGGTTATCAAAAATCGACTGCTGTAAATACCAGTCAGTCAGATATAAGAGCTGTTGTAAGAGCCGAATTAAAAACATTACGCAGTCAATTGCGATCTGCTCGTGGAGCTGACTCTATGAGTAGAATTCATATCGCTGATGCTTTAGAACGTATTGATGCAATTTTGAATCCTAATGGATAATTAATTAAACATACATGTATAAAAAGCTCTGGAATTATCTGGAGCTTTTTTTATTCTAACACCTTATCAATTGCAGTTCTGTATGCATCAAATTCCACCAGGTCATTATGGCTTCCTCCTTCAATTGTAATAAATGTTGTTTGACTAACAGGAGCAACAGCGTTTAATTTTTCTGCGGAAGCATAAGGAACAACACCATCGGAAGTGCCATGAAACATCGTAATTGGACATTTGACATTACCAATAAATTCATTAGAAAGAAATTTATATTTCAGTAAAGACGATACTGGAAAAATTGGAAACCGATGTCGCGCTACATCCAAAATGCTATAATATGGAGTTTCTAAAACAAGCTGTTTTGGCTGATTTTTTGAGGCTAGAAATGTGGCTATTCCCGTTCCTAAAGATCGACCATAGAGTGTAATTTCTGCTTCAGCATATTGCTTTAAGAGATAATCATAGCAATATTGCGCATCGTCATAAAATGCTTGCTCGCTCAACTTGCCTTTACTTTTTCCGTAGGTACGATAATCCATAATAAACATGTCGTAATGTTTGGCTACAAAAAATTCGGCAATGGTTCCCCATCGGCTCAGGTCGCCTGCATTTCCGTGGAAATACAAAATTACACCTTTGGGGTTTTCAGATTTAAAATGAATGGCATTAATGCTAACATTTTCAGAAGGCTTTAAGAACACTTCTTCAAATGGATAAGCAAACTGATATTGATAATCCTGTTCTAAAACCGTAGGAAGGAATAGTAACTTTTCTTGTAAAAAATAGAGTGATGTACCTATCATAACATATAAAATCAAAAAAACTTTAAGTCCTTTTTTAAGCTTTTTTCTTAGTCGGTTTTGAGGTGTGAATGACATTAATACTTGTGGTTTCTAAATCGATGAGTTTTGGTGTGTTATTTAAAATATCATCTAACATGCTATGGTAAGATTCAAAATTATTTAAGTTCTTGTGTCCGCCTCCAATAACGGTATGCAGCTTTGTAAGTTTAGGGTTTACCTTAGATAACTTTACACTTGTTTTAAACGGAATCAAGGTATCGTGAGTACCATGAATGATATGAATTGGGCATTGCACATATTTTAACCATTTATAAGTTGGCAGCGGATATTTCATCAATAAGGATAATGGCATAAATGGAGCATAGCGCGCTGTTACCTTGGTTAAACTATAATAAGGCGCATCGAGAATGAGCATTTTAGGATGGTTCATCGATGCCAATTTTGCTGCAAACCCAGATCCTAAAGATCGTCCATAAAGGATGATACGATCTTCACTGGTTTTCTCTTTGACTTTATTATATACTAACTGTAAATCACGTTTTATCGCTTTTTGAGAGCGTCTACCTGTACTTTTTCCGAAGCCACGATAATCAACCATCAACACATTATAACCATGTCTTGTGAAGTCGACTGCAAATTTACCCCAGCCTTTAATACTTTTTGAATTGCCTTTGAGGTAAATTACCACACCTTTACTTTCACCTTTAGGAAAAAATCGAAGTCCATTAATTATAGCACCATCACGCGTTTCGAGATTGTACTCTTTTGTCTCCTGATTTTCGTAATCAAACTGAAAATCGGCAGGCAACTTTTCAGGTTTAAATAACATATAATCTTGTAAATAATACAACGCGATACTAATGGCAATGTAAACAACAAGAATAGTAATAACAATGGATAACCAATAGGCCATAAAACATAGTTTGTTCTAACAAGATATAAAATTTAAACCAAAAAAGGCTCTAGCGTATGCTAAAGCCTTTGTAATTATATAGGTGATGTCAAACTATAAACCCAATACTTTTGTGCCTTGTTCAAAAACGACATCTACAGGAATACTAGCGTCACTTAAACGATCTAAATCTGCTTGTAACTCTTTAGAAATAATTCCTTTTTCAGCGACCAATTGGGCAACACCATCATAATCACCATTGCCTTGTAATGTAAGAATGAGGTTTGACAAATCACGCATAGCAGTTTCCATTTTATCAAAATTAACTTTATAGGTACCATCAGCATTTCTTGTAAACGCTCCTTTTTCTTTGAAAAAATTAAAACGAATCATATTTGCTTTTCCGTGAGCTGAAGAGGCTCCAAAACGTACTGAACGGAAAATTCCTGCCATGAAAGTGACCATATTATCTTTTAAATCATCGGTCAATTCTCCTTTAGCATTTAATTGCTGAATCATATATAACCCAAGTATATCTGCCTTACCTTCTTCTAAAGCACTGGCATGTTCTTTTAAGGCAGTTCGTACGGTTCCTTTTCCATTAATTGTATTTTTAATACCTAAACCATGTGCTACTTCATGAAACATCGTATTTGAAAAAAACGCGTCAAACGTAATGTGCTTGCGCTGACTTTCATCGATTAGAACTTTTGAAATTGGCACAAGTATTTTATCAAATTTAGCACGCATAGCATTTTTAAGCTGTAAGCGTCGTGTTCCTTTTTGCAATTGAACTTCTTCGTCATTTGGTAAATTAATGGCTATGGTTTTACTTCCAGAATTACAATCACCAGCATAAAAAACCACATCATAAGCATTGAGATCACTATCGGTTCCTGGTGTTTCTTTTTTATAAGCTTCATCAACAGGCAATCCAACTTGAAGCTCTGGTAAATAAGCACTAAACTTTGCTAAACGCTTACTCCACTCCTGGTCTTTAATTAACACATAACCTTCGTGTGCCGCTTTGTTACCAAATAGTTGATCTTCGTAGGTTTCAATTGGACCGATAACAATATCAATAGTATTGGTTTTCATATCCATCCACGCTAAATCACTAGGCTGATAATTATCATCTAAGAGCGCTTTAGCTCTTAATTCCAGATACGTTTTGAGTCCTTCATCTTCGGCCAATTCAGATGCTTCAATTAAAAGTTGTGAGACTTCTTTTAACTTACTTTCAAACTGTTTGTGATACGGAATAGAGTATAATTTCCCACTTTCATCGCGACGTACAAAATTGTATAGACTCGATTTGTTTTCGATGTCTGCAGCTTCAAACTCTTCCTTTGTCATATCTTTAGGATAGAAATTTGCACCAGCAGGTTTAGGGCCAACACCTTTAACAAAAGGCACATTTCCGTCTAAACGATCCCAAGGTCCGTAATTTATCTCAACAAATGCTTTGGTTTTTTCATCGGAAATCGACTGTAACAATTCACTTTTGTCACCATAAGATTCATACCAAAATAAATCGTTCATCATGTTAGCTGCTTCAATTAAATAAGGCAACATTTGACGTTCTTTTTCAGTGAGCTTAGACACATCTGCCGTTAATTTAAAATTCACATATTTGCTCAGGTTTTTTTCCATATTGCTGACATCTTCTGTAGTGGTTTCCGCTTCAGTAACAACATCTTTTTTATCATCTTTACAGCTGTAGAAAAACGAAGCGACTACCAATACTATTATTAGTTTTTTCATTAGAAATTAGTGTTTATTGATTCTATCCAAAGTTAGCAAATTTCGACTTTAATTCAACCATTTCAGAAAGACATCTGAAAAAGAGTCCATGAAAGATCTTGTGAATTGAAATTCTGTAGTTCTGTATTTAAAACCTCGCAACTTTAAAAGCTGCGAGGTCTTGGGTTACTTACTAACCAATCATCAAAACAAAAAAATCATGTAGACGATAATACCTTCGGCTATTCCTGTAATAATACTCATTCCTAGTATGTCTTTAATTTTGCTTCTTAAAAAGAAAACTATACTTAATATCGCCATAATGGCTGCTAGCAATATTTCTAAAGCATCTATTTTGGTCAGTAAAAATGTGACACAGGTAAATGCTATTGTAATTCCGATCGTAATAAGGCAAAACTTAATAATTTCATTTTTGCCATAGTTGCCTTCTTTAAAACCTTGTCGTAAATCTCTCAGAATAGATAGCACAAACAATAGTGGTACAACTGATAAAAAAGGAGCAAAAATAACTTTGATGCCTTTTTCTATTCTTAAATTAAAATGCAGAAAAAAAGCAATAGCAGTAAATGCCAGCAAACCTGTGACAATGATGGATTGAAACGTGAATAACAATTCGCGTTTATTAGCATTTGTTCTTGGTTTTGGAGGTTGAATAATTGGATTCATAATTTTAAATTTTTGATGATTATATTTTTGTATGTATTGTATTAAGCGGTTAGAAAAAAGACATGTATTGCCAGTGAAAGCAGTACACCACTTAAAATTCCGTTAACTCTTAAGTTGTTGTATAAAATATAGTTAAGCACATAACTACTTATGGTTGTAGAATTAATGAGGTGTGCAAAAATAAGATGGTCTTCTAATTTCTGACCTGTTACCCACTCTACACCTTGCATAGACACAACTCCTATAATTATGGTAACTACAAGTAATATTGTTGCTGGCTTTTGATGTTGCAGTTTATACGCATCTGTGTTTTCTGGTAAAAAATGCTCTATTAAAATAAAGCGTACAAAAAACAATAATGGAATTGGAAATAAGATTGATGCAATAATTTTAATCACATCTTTTAAGGTTTTAATCTCATCATATCCCAGAAACACCAAATAGACAAATACAATTACAGAAACACCTATAGTGATTATAAATGCTGTATTTAATTTCTTGAGCTGCATTTTAAACACCTATGTAAGCCTGGTTTGACATTGAATAACTAGTTAGCTGAGCTATGCAATGATTATAGCCTTCTATGATTTCATTTTGTATGCGTTTTGAAAACACGATGAGTAAGCTCATAGCGATTATAAAAAGTGTGGTTTTAAAAAACTGTTTCATTGGTTTGTTTTGTTGATTACTCTACAAATGTGCAATAGTTTGAACGTTCTCAAAACACTCATTATATTAAAAACTGACGATTATATTTATTAAAAAATTATATTTAATACTATTTTTACTAATATTTAAATTAATTTACTGACGATTAAATGACAGACTTAAAAGCTATAGTAGCTACGTTTTCTTCGGAAGACAAGCAACAATTCACCTCTTATCTAGAGCGAAAGAACAAACGAAATGACACAAAAAACATTCAATTATTTAAACTGTTGTCGCAAAACGAACTATCCTCTAAGGACATCTGTCAAAAATTATATGGCGCTTATCGCAAAGACGCTTATCACGCACTGAGAAAACGGCTGTACCAATCGCTTATTGATTTTATAGCTAATAGTAATTTAGAAGAAGAGAATTCGGTTGATATGCAAATCATCAAATATATACTAGCCTCACGAACCTTTTTATTTTACAAAAAACCTAAGATCGCTTATCAGATCCTAGACAAAGCTGAACGTTTAGCACAAGAACACCATCTGTTTCCTATTTTAAATGAAATATATCATACTAAAATTCAATATGCTTATACAAATCCTTCAGTAGACATAAATGCGGTTATTGCCAATTTCCGAAGTAATCAAAAACAACATTATCTTGAAGAAGAGCTCAACATGGTGTATGCAAAAATCAGGCAAACACTTAGCGACATGACTTATAAAGGAAAAATTGTTGACTTTAAAACCATACTCCATACGACACTTGAAGAACACAATATCAGTATAAATGAAGCCTTATCATTTAAATCACTTTACCAATTAATGACCATTGTTAGTTTATCGGCTTTTGTTACTAATGATTACTTAAAAATCGAACCTTTTTTAATCGAAACCTATCAAAAAATCTTAAACCATAAAAGGAAAGACAAACAGCTGGTTCACCATATCAAAGTGGTATATATGATTTCTAACACTTTATTTAGGAATAAAAAATTTCATGATTCATTAGACTATTTAGATCACATGCACACCCTTATGCAACAACAGAGAAAAAAACATTATGCCAATTTTAAACTAAAATATACTTTACTAATGGCGCTTAATCTTAACTATATAAACAAACAAGACGATGCTATATCATTATTAGAATCTACAAAACAAACCAAGCATACCGATTTAGAATCGCTATTAGATATTCATTTAGCCTTGGTTATGTTTTATATGCAAAAGCAAGATTTTAAAAGTGCTAAAACCATATTTTCAAAATTTTATCACACTGATAAATATTACATCGAAAAAGCAGGAAAAGAATGGATTATTAAAAAGAATATTGCTGAAATCATTCTTTATATAGAGCTTAGTGAATTTGACCTGGCCGAATCCAGATTACTGAGTTTTAAGCGCTCATATTTTAATTATTTGCGTCAGATTGACCAAGAAAGAGCTATTATTTTTATTAATTTAGTGATGGCGTACTTTAAAAACCCTGAGCAGATTACAACTCAAGCGTTTAAAAATAAGGTTGAAAATGCATTTATTTGGGTTGATGAAAAACAAGAAGATATTTTCGTAATGAGTTTTTACGCATGGTTAAAAAGCAAAATGGAATCTAAACCTTTATATACAACAACCTTAGGGCTCATTAAAAAAGCGCAAACTGTTAATTAGGAGTTAAAATTCACATCTGCATTAAACCAATCACAACTAATGTTGTCCAAAAACCATCAATTAAAAACATTGAAAAACCTATTAAATTTTAAACACATTGTATTATGAAAAAATTAATTTTAATCGCAATAGCTTTTATTAGTCTGAATGCTGTAGCGCAAGACAAAGACAAAAAGCAAGACAGAAAAGCCAGAGCAGAGCAAATGAAAAACATGTCTGCCGAAGATCAAGCCACAATAGCAACAAAAAAACTCACACTTGCATTAGACTTGACTGAAAAACAACAATCACAAGTCAAAGAACTCATGTTGGAGCAAGCGATTCACAGAAAGGAAAAAATGGCTGAAAGAGCAAAAATGAAAAGCGATACAGAAAACGACACTAAATTAAAAGTTGAAAAAACGGATGAACAAAAAATCAAGGCCGTAAACGAACGCTTAGACCGTCAAATAGAGACAAAACAAAAAATGAAAGCTATTTTAACGTCTGAGCAGTATGAAAAATGGGAAAAAACTCAAGGTAGACGTCATGGAAAAGCGAAATCAAAACGCAAAATGAAAGGTGATCATTAATTTGAGTTAACAAATAAATTGCATTAAAGCATCGATTTTTAAGGTTGATGCTTTTTTTTATAATAAAAATCGTTAATTTTAAACCTGTTGAATTATTTACATCAAAAGACAATGAAAAAATTAATTACACTTTGCCTATTTTCAGTAGCTCTGCTATTTAACACTCAAAGTATTACTGCTCAGAACACTTTAGAAATCAACGCTCAGGCCAACATAAAAACTAAAGAGCTAAGGAAGATTGTTAAATTTGAAGACTCCAAAAAGCAAGATGTATATAAAGCGTACCAAGACTATGGTATTGCCTATAAAAAAATAAGTTCCAATTTAACCGAAAACACGGAACGTTTTGAAAAAATAAATACAGCCTTAGACGAAAGATTAAAAAACATATTAACTGAAGAAGAATATGTTTTGTACTTAAAATACTTTAGAGATAGATAATTATTAAATCTCAAATAAAAAAAGCGACTGTTATAAGTCGCTTTTTTTATGCTATAAATTTTGAGCCACTTTAGCAACAGCGCATATAGTGTCATCTAAATCTTCATAAGAAAGCGCATCGGTTATGAACCAGGTTTCAAAAGCACTTGGCGCAATATATATCCCTTCATTAAGCATCCCATGAAAAAAGGATTTAAACCGCTCATTATTACCTTTTGCAGCACTATCAAAATCGATAACTTCATCTTCAGAAAAATGAATAGATAGCATAGATCCTTTACGATTTATAGTATGTGCTATATCATATTTATTTAGAGCTTCGGCGCAACCTTTATGCAAATATTCTGTTTTTTCTTCAAGACGCTTAAACAAGTCCGTATCACTCTCTATAGAATTCAGCATCGCCATTCCAGCAGCCATAGCCAACGGATTTCCACTTAGTGTTCCTGCCTGATACACACTCCCTAAAGGTGCCAGGTGACTCATAATTTCATGTCGAGCTGCAAATGCACCAACAGGTAAGCCGCCTCCTATCACTTTTCCGTAGCAAACAATATCAGCATTAATATTGTACAATTCTTGAGCACCACCTTTAGCCAATCTAAAACCTGTCATAACCTCATCAAAAACAAGTAAAATTGCATGGGCATCACACACCTCTCTGAGCTGTTGTAAAAAATTATTTTTTGGCGGAATACATCCCATATTACCTGCCACTGGTTCTATAATAATACATGCAATTTCATCTTTATTTGCCTCTACTAATGCTTTTACATGATCGATATCATTATACTTTGCCAGCAATGTATCTTTAGCTGTACCTTGTGTTACTCCTGGACTGTTTGGACTACCAAACGTTACGGCACCACTTCCTGCCTGAATTAAAAACGCATCACTGTGACCATGATAACATCCGGCAAATTTGATGATCTTTTCTTTTCCCGTAAACCCTCTTGCTAGACGAATGGCACTCATACAGGCTTCGGTTCCAGAGTTTACAAATCTGATTTGATCTATATTTGGCACCATTGAAACAGCCAGCTCAGCTATTTTAGTTTCAATTTCTGTAGGCATTCCAAATGATGTTCCATGTTTAGCTTTTTCTATAACCGCATTTACGACTGGTTCATAAGCATGTCCTAGTATCATTGGACCCCAAGAATTTATATAATCGATATAACGATTATCGTCTTCATCATATACATAAGCACCCTTTGCTGATTTAGCAAAAATTGGTGTTCCTCCAACAGCTTTGAAGGCTCGAACTGGAGAATTTACGCCTCCAGGAATAACAGCTTCAGCTGCCTTAAATAACGCACTACTACGTTGATATAACATGTTAATTGGATTTAATAATAAGAATTTGACCCAAAGAAAGATCATTATTTTTTAGACCGTTAAGACGTTTAAGCACATCTACAGTTGTATTGTATCGTTTTGATAATGAGTATAGTGTATCACCCTTAACCACTTTATGATGAATTGAAACATCTGCCTGTGTCACTTCTGTTTTTGAGGACTTATGACCTAAAACCATATCATCATATTTATCGAGCTGATAGCGTTCTATCAAACTAATAAGTTTTTGAGGATACCTTTTATCAGTAGCATAGCCTGCTGCACGTAAGCCTTTTGCCCAACCTTTATAATCATTAGGTCGTAAATCAAATAATTTAGAATATCGACCACGACCTGTTAGAAACTCCGAGTGATCTTCAAAAGAACTAAATGCATGTTTGTATTTTCGGAAACACTCTTGCGATTTATCATCGTCATGATAGATTTTTGCACCAGTCCACCCATGACATTTGATACCAAAGTGATTATTGGCCTCAACCGATAATCTACCTTTTCCAGAACCGGATTCTAAAATACCTTGTGCCAATGTAATACTGGCCGGAATTTTAGATTTTCGCATTTCATCCATTGCAATGGCGTTATAGGTCAGGATATAGATTTCAGTAGAATTTAAGTTAGAATGCTCAGGTATGACAACAGGTTCTTTAGGTAATTCCGTTTCCGAAGCTGGTTCAGGTACTACTACAACTGTTTCAGTTTTTTGCTTTGTCTTTCCTTTTTTTGTGACTATTTTCTTTTTTGAACCACAACTCAAAGCAATTAAGCCTATAAGTGCAACGACAAGTAATTTTTTCATAAATTTTAAACGATTAAAGGCTTCTTTTGTTGTTTTAATTTTAAATTCATCCCTTCTATGCCTTGTAAACCTCCTGTATGAATTGCTAAAATTTTTGCATCCTTCGGAAAATAGCCTTTTTCAATTAAATCATAAATACCATACATCATCTTTCCTGTGTAAACAGGGTCTAATGGAATATCGTATAGGTGCTTAAATTGGTTGATAAAACCAATCAATTCATCATTAATTTTTGCATAGCCTCCAAAATGATAATCGGTTTGTAACTCCCAATTTTTATCAGTTACAAATTTAGTGATTTCTTCTTTTAAAAAATCACCTTTTAACGCAGGAAAACCTATAATTTTTTGATGCGATGCTGCAGAATTTATAAGTCCGGAAATCGTACCTCCTGTCCCCACCGAACAGCAGACGTAATCAAATTGATGGTCTTCTTTGGTAAGAATTTCTTCACACCCTTTGACAGCTAAAGCATTTGTACCGCCTTCTGGAATGACATATAAGTCACCAAATTCCTGTTCTAAATCTGATATAAAGTTAATATCAGCTTTATGTTTATATTGGTTACGTGTGATAAATTTCAAATGCATACCACATTTTTTTGCGTAGCGCAATGTAGGATTGACATCAACCTTAGACTCCAACTCTTCTCCTCGAACTATGCCTATGGTTTTAAAACCAAACTCTTTGCCTGCTGAAGCCACTGCTGCTAAATGATTAGAAAAAGCTCCACCAAACGTTAATAAGGTATGATGTGTTTCCTTAGCTGAAATGATATTATACTTCAATTTTCGATATTTATTCCCAGAAATATATGGATGAATTAAATATTCAGGCTTGATAAAAACCTGATTATCGATACTTAAATTTTTATTGAATTTTATCTGAAACATACAACCCAATATAAGGTAATAATTACACATATAAACTAAAAGAAAAACCTTTAGCAATTCGACATTTACATTCTGACATTTAAATAGTTAACCACACAAAACATGAATTTTAACCACTATTTTACTCATGTTAACTAAATCTTTAAATTTAATTTAAAAAAATTGTTAATATTATGATAATTTTAATACATTACTCTACCAAATCTACTTTCTGAATAAAACTTACTACAATGTTTAGCAAATATTGTGATGTAGTATTAATTAAGAACGATAGATTATGACTAAAAAATTACTTCTTCTAGTAATATCAACTTTTATATATACTTATGCTTTCAGTCAAGACTTAACGTCTAGCCCAAGCGATTGTATACAAGACTTCACTTTTAACTCTAAAACGGTTTCTGGAGATAACCCACGAGTTAATGATATAATAATCTCATGGGATTTTTCACAGACAACCAATTCTGAAAACTTAGAATTAACTCTTCAGATTCAACCGCTTAATTCCTGCTGGAAGGGTGTTGAAGGCACATTACGTTCAGAAATTAAAACAATCAAAATAGCAAACTTTTCAGATAACTTAATAGGAAATCAAGAATTACTCTATAACGATTTGAATTGTAAATGTCTCAAATGGAAAGCAATAATTATAGATACAAATACTAATTGTCAGGTCAAAACCGAATGGCAATTTATTAGTTTTCTATAAGAAGTAACCAACTAGAATTATGTCGATATGAAAAAAATTACTCTTTTACTTATACTGTTCCTTAGTCTAAACATGTCTTTTTCGCAAGGAACTGACATCCTAAGTTCTGAACAGTTTTGCTCAGGAACTTCCGAATTAACTTTCAATAATGTATATGGTGGTACTAACCTGACAGCTGTTGGTTGTTTAGGTTCAATTCCAAATGCGAGTTATTTCTTTATGGAAATTGACTTGGCAGGTGATTTAATATTCACAATAAGTCAAGAAACTACAGCGGGTACGCCTATTGATGTCGACTTTATCGCATGGGGACCATTTGTAGATCTTAATGATGCTAATGCTAGTATAAGTTACACCGATTGCCCTACATGCCCAAATAATACTACAGATCCAACATTTTATCCTTATGCTCCTGATTTTATAACAGATTGTAGTTTTGATATAGCTCCAACAGAAACCATGAACATTTTAAATGCCATGCAAGGAGAAATTTATGTTGTACTTATTACCAATTATGATGGTGCTCAAGGTACTATTAGTTTTCAGCAAACTGGTGGAAATGGAACAACAACCTGTGCAAGTGTACCTGTATGTGGGAGTCAGTATTTTGATGGAGGTGGTCCAACAGGTCCATATTCTGGTAACGAAACCACAACCATCAACCCTTATTTTGCTGGCGGAACAGTTACTGTAGATTTTACAACAGTTAATATACCTGATGCTGGTGATGTTTTAACGGTTTATAACGGGCCAAATAACACTTTTCCTGTACTAGGAACTGTAACAACTACTGGGTCATTTACCTCTACAACTGTCGGAAATCCTACTGGAGCAATTACATTCGAATTGATTACTGATGGAGATGCTAATACTGGTACTGGCTGGGTAGCTGATATTACCTGTACTGCACCACCAACACCACCAACATGTGGCTTTACATTTTATGATAGTGGTGGTGCAGGCGGCAACTATTCCGCTAACGAACTACAAACCACAACATTTTATCCTGATACAGCTGGAGATGTCGTTACAGCTACATTTACGGCATTTAATTTAGAAAATACCTGGGATGATTTAACAGTCTATGACGGACCAAATACAACTTATCCTTCCTTAGGTACTTTTACAGGTACTACGATTCCGGGACCATTCACATCTACTGATGCATCTGGAGCCTTAACTTTTGTATTTGACAGTGATTCAACTACCCAATTAAGCGGTTGGGCTGCAGATCTTACCTGTAGTACACCTGTATGTGGCTCTACATTTTATGATAGTGGAGGTTCTGGCGGAAATTATGCAGCAAACGAATCGCAAACCACAACATTTTTTCCAGATACTGCTGGCAACTTAATTACAGCTACTTTCACAGCTTTCAATACACAAAACGGTACTGATGAATTAAATGTTTATGATGGTCCTGATGCAACATACCCTTTATTGGGAACATTTTCTGGCACTACCATACCCGGTCCGTTTACATCTTCTGATGTATCAGGAGCATTAACTTTTGTGTTTACCAGTAACGGATCTGTTCAAAACAGTGGTTGGGTCGCTGATATCACATGTAGCCCCTCTACATATGTGTGTGGATCTATCTTTTATGATAGTGGTGGTGCATCTGGAAACTACGCTTCAAATGAATTAACGACTACTACGTTCTTCCCAGATACTGCTGGACTTGCTATTACTGCGACCTTCACGATGTTTGACACTGAAGGGACATATGATGAATTAAGTGTCTATGATGGTCCTGACGCGACATACCCATTGTTAGGTATTTTTTCTGGGACAAGTATACCTGGTCCTTTTACATCTTCTGATGCAAGTGGAGCACTAACTTTTGTATTTGATAGTGATTCATCCGTAGAATATGATGGTTGGGCAGCTAATCTTTCTTGTGCACCTTATGTGCCTCCTGCAGTATGTGGAAATACATTTTACGACAGCGGAGGTGCTGGAGGAGACTATTTTTCTAATGAATATACCACCACAACACTAATACCAGATGTCCCAGGCACTTCAGTTACTGTGACGTTTACAGCATTTGACTTAGAATCGTGTTGCGATGAGTTATTAGTATATGATGGTCCAGATGCAACATATCCATTATTAGGCACTTTTACAGGCACAGCTATTCCAGGACCATTTACTTCTACAGATCCTTCAGGAGCATTAACATTTGTGTTTGATAGTGATTCATCTGTAGAATATGAAGGATGGGCAGCAGATATAACTTGTATAGACAACTGTAATATGAGTATTACAGATACGATTTATCCTATTGGTGCAGACACATGTTCTTTAGACTATACAGAGCTAGTAGCAACAACTAATAGCCCATCTTCCAATCGTACTACAGTGTTTTCAGAAACTTTTGATGGCGCAGGTTTTCCAGCAGGCTGGACTACAGCAAATGCTACAGTAAATACACAATGGATTATTTCTAATACAGCTAATGCTGGAGGTACAGCACGTGAAGCTATGCTTGACTGGGACAGTGGATTTGACAATGGCACTTGGACACTAACATCTCCTCAAATAGATATTACAGGAGAAACAAATCTTGAATTAGATTACAGGCAAGAACTTGACCATTGGAGTGCCTCGTATTCTTATTCAGTTTATGTTGAAACTTCCACTGACAATACGAATTGGACTGTAAGATACTCTGTGATTAATGTTTCTGCTAATATACCAGCAAGTCTTATGAACCATGATATTTCTAGTCATGATGGCAATACATCACTTTATGTTAGATTCAGATTTGCTGGAGAAACCTTTGGAATATTAGACTGGTCCATTGACAATATATATATAACAGCTGATGGAGCACCCGCTACACCTCAAATAACATGGTCTCCGACAACAGGTTTATATACTGACAGTGGTTTAACAACCCCATATTCTGGAGGTTTTACTGATACTGTTTATGCAGTACCAAATGGCATTCAAACTTATACCGCTACAGATCAGAATAGTTGTACTGAAACTGTAACAGTTACTCATAATAAAAAAGTATGGAATGGTTCTGACATTTCTGATGGCACAAATTGGTATGTTGGAAATAACTGGACACCTTTTGGAGTTCCGAGCATTAATAGTTGTGTCGTCATTCCTGACAATAGCACAGTCCCTAATAATCCCATTGCTGACAAAACTCAGGTACCTATACCATTACCTCCACAACCTGCTACAGCCAGAAATTTAACTTTAGAAGCTGATGCATATCTGGAAATTGATACCAATACCGAGATAATTGTTCAAGAATGGGTCAATGTCCAAAATACTGGAATATTAAATCTTAAAAGCAGTTCCAGTTTAATACAAGTTGATGATAGCGCAATTAATACTGGTGAGATTCATATGCAACGCTCTCCAAACTTTGACGAAAGTGCAGTTGCCAATTCAGAGTATGTGTATTGGTCGTCTCCAGTAGCTAGCTTTCAGGTAAGTGATATTTCTCCTGGATCAACACAAATGTATTATTGGACTCCAACTGTAGCCACCAATGTTCCTGGATTTCATGGCGAATGGTATCCTGCCTCAGGAAACATGACCGATGGTACTGGTTATATCGTAAGAGGGCTTTCAGGAACTCCAACGAATATACCTGCGACAACTTATACAATTCCTAATAATACGGCATTATTTAGTGGCGTACCAAATAATGGTATTATAACCAAGCCAATTTCTCATGGAAATTGGAATGGCGGAACCTATGCTGGAAATGGAAATACAGCGACTAATGAAGATGACAACTGGAATCTTATTGGAAATCCTTACCCTTCGGCTATCTCAGCTAATGCTTTTGTTAATCTTAATACAGCCATTAACGGAACCGTTTATGTTTGGCCTCACGACTCGACATATTCTGACCTCACAGCAGATCCTTTCTATGAAGATTATGTATACAATTATGATGGCAATGATTATATCGAACATAACAATACAGGATCAAATCCACCAGGTACAAATGATTTATTTATAGGATCGGGTCAAGGGTTCTTTGTCTTAATGAATCACAGTGCTCCTGTGTCATCTAATGTTACATTTAACAATAGTATGAGGCAGGTTCTTTCAAGTTACAACAACAATACTTTTTTCAGAACTGATGGTTCTGGAAACAACAGTACTGTTGAACGTCATAGAATTTGGTTAGATTTACTTTCACCTAACGACATTACTAACTCAATACTTGTTGGCTATGTAGAAAATGCAACCAATGATTTTGACCGTCTATATGATGGATATGATTTTAGTGAAGGATCTAATGGGTTTTATTCTTTACTAAATAACCAAACCCTGTCCATTCAAGGTCGATCATTACCATTTCTTCAAGAAGACACTGTACCTTTAGGCTTAATTGCAAATGAAACAGGCGTGCATACCATTGCCATAAATACACTCGATGGATTGTTTTTGAATGAAGGTCAAAACATCTATATTGAAGACACTGAACTCAACATCATTCATGACATTCGTAATTCACCTTACAATTTTTCAATAGAAGAAGGCATACATGACACCCGCTTTATATTAAGATATACTTATGACACGCTTGGTGTTAATGATTTTGACAATGGTGATATTTCAATTATTGCACCTAATAGTGACTATATAAAAATCAAATCTGAAATTGGATTGATTGACAATATTAACGTATATGATATTTTAGGTCGAGTAATCTTTGAAAAAAATGAAGTCAATGACACCGAATTTATTCTAAATGAAACCCGATTATCTCATGGTGCTTATATTGTAAAAGCTGTACTTGTAAACGGAAAACAAAAAATTCAAAAAGTAGTTATAAGACAGTAATTACATATACTTAAGAAATTTAAAAAAAGGCCTTGAATTTAAATAATCAAGGTCTTTTTCATTTTCAAAGGCTTCTCTTTCAAATGAAATATTCTGATATGCTACATATTTATTTTGAGTTCGTATAAACCTAATTAAAAACTCTATTCCGTAAAACACATAAAAAGGAACAATCAATAATTCAAGTTGTTGTCTTAAATGAATGCGTTCATGATTAATTAAAAAACGATTGGCTTTTAAACTACCATATTTCAGAAATATAAACGGATACAAAGTAATTCCTACAAATCCTTTTGGAACCAAATATTTAGATATTAAAACCATATGAAACAACAATCAAAAATCTTTCCAATTTACATTATCTTTGTGTAATGAAGAAGATAATTCCGGTAGAAGAAGGAGATTATTACCTAACACCTGAAGGTTACCGCTGTTTTACAGAACAATACCACTTAAAAAGAGGCTATTGTTGTGAAAGCGGCTGTAGACATTGTCCCTATGGTTTTAATCCTTCTACCACACTGAAGTCAACTAAAAAGAAAATAATGCCAGCAACACTATCATTTCAAGATCAAATTAAAGAGGGAATCCCTAAGGTTTTACCACAACCAAAACCGTATGACACTTCAATAAATCATGCACCAAAACGCAAAGCTATTTTGTCTTCAGAAGAACAAAAACTTGCCTTAAAAAATGCCTTGCGTTATTTTGATAGTTCAGATCACAAAGCACTAATATCTGAATTCAAAAATGAATTAGATACTTATGGTAGAATTTACATGTACCGTTTGCGCCCAGATTACAAAATGTATGCAAGACCTATAGAAGAATATCCAGCAAAATCTAAGCAAGCTGCGGCTATTATGTTAATGATTCAAAACAACTTAGATGATGCCGTTGCTCAACATCCACATGAATTAATCACATATGGTGGTAATGGTGGTGTTTTCTCAAATTGGGCGCAGTATAGACTCACAATGAAATACCTTTCTGAAATGACAGATGAACAAACATTGGTCATGTATTCTGGTCATCCAATGGGATTATTCCCGAGCCATAAAGAAGCGCCACGTGTTGTTGTAACCAATGGTATGATGATTCCCAATTACTCTAAACCTGACGACTGGGAGAAATTTAATGCGCTAGGCGTAACCCAATATGGTCAAATGACAGCTGGAAGTTATATGTATATTGGTCCGCAAGGCATTGTTCACGGAACAACAATAACCGTTTTAAACGGTTTCAGAAAAATAAAAAAATCACCTAAAGGACACCTTTTTGTAACTTCAGGACTAGGTGGGATGTCTGGTGCTCAACCAAAAGCTGGTAACATCGCTGGTTGTATTACAGTTTGCGCTGAAGTCAACCCAAAAATTACTCAAGTACGATTAGACCAAGGATGGATTGATGAAAAAATCACCGACTTAAATGCGTTGGTTGCCCGTGTTAAAAAGGCAAAAGCTGAAGAAGAAACCATCTCCATAGCCTACTTAGGAAACATTGTTGATGTTTGGGAAAAATTTGATAAAGAAAATATACATATCGATTTAGGGAGTGATCAAACCTCACTTCATAATCCTTGGGCTGGAGGTTATTATCCTGTCGACATGACTTTTGAAGAGTCCAATAATATGATGGCCAACAAGCCTAGATTATTTAAGGAGAAAGTCCAAGAGACCTTACGCAGACATGCTGCTGCAATAAACAAGCACACAGCAAAAGGCACTTATTTCTTTGACTATGGAAATGCTTTTTTATTAGAAGCTTCCAGAGCAGGAGCCGATATTATGGCTGAAAATGGTATTGATTTCAAATATCCGTCTTATGTTCAAGACATTATGGGGCCAATGTGCTTTGATTATGGGTTTGGTCCGTTTCGTTGGGTATGCGCTTCAGGACAACCAGAAGATTTAGCAATAACTGATGCTATTGCATGCGAAGTATTGGAAGCTATCAAAAAAGAGTCTCCTCAAGAGATTCAACAACAAATGGACGATAATATCCAATGGATAAAAGGCGCTCAAGAAAACAATTTAGTTGTGGGCTCGCAAGCAAGAATTCTTTATGCAGATGCTGAAGGACGAATGAAAATAGCAAATGCTTTTAATAATGCAATAGCTAAAGGCGATATAGGAACTGTTGTCCTAGGTCGAGATCATCATGATGTTTCCGGAACCGATTCGCCTTACAGAGAAACTAGTAACATTTACGACGGCTCACGTTTTACTGCCGACATGGCTATTCACAACGTAATTGGTGATAGTTTTAGAGGTGCAACATGGGTAAGCATACACAATGGTGGTGGTGTAGGATGGGGTGAAGTTATAAATGGCGGTTTTGGTATGGTTCTTGATGGTAGTAAAGAAGCCTCAAAGCGTTTAAAATCAATGCTTTTTTGGGATGTCAACAATGGAATTGCAAGACGAAGTTGGGCTAGAAATCAAGGTGCAGAGTTTGCAATCAAACGCGCTATGGACATTGAGCCAAATTTAAAAGTTACACTTCCAAATAAAGTTGATGATGACTTATTGAACTCGTTATAACTATAATAAAAAAAATGACTATGAAAAAACTACTCAAATTATTACCAGTTGTGATAATGGCCTTTATTATCACATCATGCAGCTCAGTAAGAGTTGCTTCAGATTACGACAAAGAAACAAATTTTAATGATTATAAAACATTTGCCTTCTTTAAAACAGGAATAGACAAAGCTGAAATTAGTGACCTTGATAAACGTAGAATTCTTCGTGCTATTGAAAGTGAATTACTTGCTCAAGGCTATACAAAATCTGAAAATCCAGATTTACTAGTTAGTATTTTTACGAAATCAGAACAACGTGTTGATGTTTATAATAATTCCTGGGGCGTTGGTGGCTGGGGCTGGGGAGGCTTCGGACCAGGTTGGGGCTGGGGTTGGAATCAACCAACAGTATCAACAAGAAATCAAGGTGTTTTATATGTTGATTTAATCGATGCCAACAAAAAAGAATTGGTATGGCAAGGTATGGGTTCTGGTACTTTAACACAACGTAGTGTAGAAAAGAAAGAGGAAAAAATCAAAGAATTTGTATCTAAGATTATGGAAAAATACCCTCCAGAATTGGCTCAATAAACATTTATATAAATTAATTAAAGCATCTATAATTTAAAATTATAGATGTTTTTTTTATCTTATAAATCCTATGTAACTTTACTCTTCATTTCTAAAACCTTATATTTGCCGCCTTTTAAAGGCAATCATTATGATATTAGGTCAAACAACTAGAAAAAACTTTACCCAAAATCCGAAAAATGATATTCTTTCTGGTTTAACTGTTGCACTAGCATTAGTTCCAGAAGCAGTGGCATTTGCTTTTGTTGCAGGTGTCGATCCATTGGTTGGGCTTTATGGAGCCTTTATGATGGGAATTGTTACTGCCCTTTTCGGAGGACGTCCCGGAATGATTTCTGGAGCAACTGGAGCCATGGCTGTTGTGATGGTTCATTTAATCCAAAAAGGAAATGAAGTTGGCTTAAATTTAGAAACACCTATTGAAAATCTCGGACTTCAATGGTTGTTTATCACTTTACTTTTCGTTGGTGGAATTCAGATATTAGCAGGAATTTTTAAACTGGGAAAATTTGTTCGACTTATTCCGCATCCTGTTATGATGGGGTTTGTTAATGGTCTTGCCATTGTGATTTTTCTATCTCAATTAGGTCTATTTCCAAATGCAGTACCTAAAGATATTTCGATATGGAATAATACTTCAGAATGGTTTTCATACTTATTCTCTAACACCGATTTATGGAAAATGTTAGCCTTTATTGGCTTAACTATGGGTATTATGTTTGGACTCCCAAAACTCACTAAAAAGATACCTGCAGCTCTAATTGCAATTATAGTAGTCGCTTGTATTACTATTTTTGGAGGTATTGAAATGAGTACTGTTGGTTCATTTATTCAAGATGGTGGTGGTAAAGGACTAGAAGGTGGACTTCCCACATTCCAGGATCAAATATTTGGTCTTTTTGGAACATTAGCTGGTCATTGGGACCTCATTATTTCTACGGCGTTTATTCTTGCAGCTGTTGGTTTAATTGAATCTCTAATGACACTTAATCTTGTAGATGAAATTACCGAAACCAGAGGTAATGGAAACCGAGAATGTATTGCTCAAGGTAGCGCCAATATGCTGAATGGCCTTTTTGGCGGAATGGGCGGATGTGCGATGATCGGACAATCAATCATTAATGTAGATTCTGGTGGTCGCGGACGATTATCAGGAGCAGTTGCTGCTGTAGCGTTGCTATGTTTTGTATTATTTGGAGCTCCTTTAATTGAACAAATTCCTATAGCGGCTCTAGTTGGCGTGATGTTCATGGTTGTTATCGGTACGTTTGCATGGAGTAGTTTCAGAATTATAAGAAAAATACCTCTATCAGATGCCTTAGTATTAATCGCAGTATCGGCAATTACTGTATGGAAAGATTTAGCAGTGGCTGTTATTGCAGGTGTTATCATTTCTGCACTTGTATTTGCATGGAAAAATGCAACTATGATTAGAGCCCGCAAACGCATTCAAGCCAATGGTACTAAAACCTACGAAATTTGGGGCCCTTTATTTTTTGGTTCGATACAAAATTTTAACTCCAAATTTGATGTCAAAAATGATCCAGAACATGTTGAAATAGATTTTGTAGAATCTCGTGTTAGTGACCATTCTGCTTTGGAGGCGATCTTTAATTTGGTAAACAAATATGAAGCTGAAGGTAAAACCATCAAATTAAAGCACTTAAGCAAAGACTGTAAAGAACTGATGTATAAAGCCAGTCCGAAGTTTAAAGAAGTCATCATAGAAGATATTGATGATCCAAGGTATCACTTAGCGGCTGATCCGGAAAAGTTTACGAAACCACTTTCTGAGTACAACATATAAAAAAAAGCGACCAAAATTTGGTCGCTTTTTTTTGTATGATATTAAGCATCTCTATTTAGCTGCCATTTTCTTAGTATACAATGCATATTGCTCTTTTGTAAGTACCTGTTGTAATTTTTGATCAATATAAGCTTGCATTTTTTCCTTTTTAGCTTTACGCTCAGAAGTATCTTTAATAGCATCAATACCTTGCATCTTTTTATCGACTCCCACGAAAATGTCATAAATCTTATTTTTTTGAGCTGCATCTAACTTCGCCTCTCTCTCTAATAAGTTAATCACTTTTTGTGCATTCTTTTTAACAGAATCATCCGCATTTTTAATTGCATGTTTCTGTGTTTCCATTTGTGATTGAGCAAATGATAATTGATTACCAGCAAATAAAAAACATGCGAAGCTCAAAATAAGAAGTTGTTTTTTCATGATATTAGTTAATGTATTAAAGGTTCAATATACAAAATTCAAAGAATTAATTTAAATTAAATTGCTTTAATAGTTTAATAATCGTTCAATCTTAGCTTTTACTTTTTCTGTTGAAGGAATCATAGTTTCTTCTAAAGTGGAATTTAAAGGAATAGCAGGCATATTTTCACTACCAATAGTCATCACAGGTGCATCTAAATACTTGAAGCACTCTTCCTGTATTTTCCCAGCTAAGGCTCTAGCAAAACTGTTATTTGAAGGTTCTTCAGTAACTACTAAACATTTGCCTGTTTTCTTTACAGACTTCATAATCGTGTCTTCATCTAACGGAAATAAAGTCCGTAAGTCAATAATCTCAATCTGATCTCGCATATCGAGTTCTCCTGATGCATTATACGCCCAATGCACACCCATTCCGTAGGTTACAATCGTTAGCGTTTCTAATTGCTCCTGCTTCCAGATTTCCTGCAACACCCACGCTTTACCAAACGGTAACACATAATCTTCGCTAGGCTCTACTGAAGTTGCGCCTTGAGTGCCTTTCACTTTAGACCAATACAAGCCTTTGTGCTCTAATATCACTACCGGATTAGGATCATAATATGCCGCTTTCATCAAGCCTTTTAAATCTGCGCCATTACTCGGATAGGCAATTTTAATCCCTCGAATATTGGTAATCACACTTTCTACCGATGACGAATGGTAAGGGCCACCACTTCCATAGGCTCCAATTGGCACACGTAAAATCATACTTACAGGCCATTTTCCGTTGGATAAATAACAACTGCGACTGACTTCAGTAAACAATTGATTTAATCCAGGCCAGATATAATCGGCAAACTGAACCTCAACGATTGGTTTTAATCCAACAGCACTCATACCTACAGTAGAACCTACAATAAAGGCTTCTTGAATAGGTGTATTAAACACGCGTTCATCTCCAAATTTTTGAGCTAAGGTAGCCGCTTCTCTAAAGACACCTCCCAAACGACCACCAACATCTTGTCCGTAGAGTAAGCATTCTTTGTGCTTTTTCATCAACTCTTCAACGGCAAACAAAGCACAATCAACCATCACGACTTTATCTGCACCTTCTGGTGTACGCTCACCTAGTTCTTCTGTAATTGGCGTTGGTACAAAATCGTTGGTAAATAAATCTTCTGGTTTTGGATCTTCAGCTTTTAAGGCTTTTTTGAAGTCTGCTTCTACTTTCGCTTTCGCAGAATTTTCTATCGTTTCAATTTCAGTTTCCGTACAACCTGCATCAAGTAATTGCTGCTTCAAAACTGGATAAGGATCACGTGAACGTGCCTCCTCTAAATCATCTCGATACCATTCCATGCGAACACCAGAGGTATGATGATTTAATAAAGGTACTTTCGCATGAACCAGAAATGGTCGTCTTTCCTCACGAATAGTATTGATAACGGTTTCAAGGGCTTCATAACTTTCGGTAAAATTAGCACCATCAATAGAAATGGCTTCTAAACCATGAAAACCAGCAGCGTATTCTGCCGCATTTTGTGCTCTGGTTTCGGCTTCATTTGCCGAAATATCCCAACCATTATCTTGCACTAAATAGAGAATAGGCATTTGCTTTAAGGCAGCCATCTGAAAGGCTTCAGCAATTTCTCCTTCGGTTACAGAAGCATCACCTAAACTACAAACAGTAATTGGCTTTTGAGCATCCTTGCTATTGCTCTGAATGACATTGGGATTTTTTAAATTCTGTTGTTCTAAGTATTGCATACCCATAGCCACACCAGTTGCAGGAATAGTTTGCATGCCTGTTGCAGAGGATTGATGTGGAATTTTTGGTTTATCGTCGTCCTTTAAACTCGGATGCGAATAATAAGTTCGTCCTCCAGAAAACGGATCGTCTTTTTTAGCTAAAAGCTGCAACATGAGATCATAAGGCTCTAATCCAAATGCCAATAACATGGCGTCATCTCTGTAATATGGAAATGCGTAATCCTGAGGCTTTAGCTGTAAACCTAAAGCAACCTGAATTGCCTCATGACCTCGCGAAGTCGCATGCACATATTTTGAAACCTGTTTAAAATTAGCTTCATATAATTCGGCCATAGCCTTAGCTGTGCAAAGTTTTGAAAATCCTTTTTTAAGTATGTTTTTGTTCATAGTTATCTTTCCTGCTAGGCAGGTATATTTATGAAATCCTGAACAATGTTCAGGATAGTAATTTCATTTTAAATTGTTCTATTTACATCAAATTGTTCGAAATAATCGGCAACACGACGTACGAAGCTTCCGCCTAAAAATCCGTCGACCACACGATGGTCAAAAGACAAGGATAGATACATCATACTGCGTATGGCGATTTCGTCACCTTTATCGGTTGTGATAACTTCAGGTCGCTTTTTAATAATCCCAAGCGCTAAAATCGCCACTTCTGGCTGATTGATAATTGGCGTTCCCATAACACTACCAAACGTACCTACGTTTGAAATGGTAAATGTGCTTCCTTTGATGTCATCACCAGCCAATTTATTGTCTCTCGCTTTTCCGGCGAGTTCATTGACATTTTCAGCTAAGGTTTTTAAATCTTTAGTATCTGCATTTTTAACCACAGGCACTATTAAATTCCCACTTGGCAATGCGGTTGCCATGCCGATGTTTATGTCTTCTTTTACGATGATAGTATGACCATCGACTGAGGCATTAATATTTGGAAAATCCTTAACCGCTTTAGCGACAGCTTCTACAAACAATGGTGTAAAGGTTAATCGCTCACCATATTTTTCCTGAAAAGCCTTTTTGTTGGCACTTCTCCAGTTGACCATATTAGTCAAATCGGCTTCTACATACGCCGTAACGTGAGGCGAAGTATGCTTAGAATACACCATATGATCGGCTATCATTTGACGCATGCGATCCATTTCAATCACTTTCCCTTTACCTTTATCGAACGACAACTGCGGAATGCGATAGGCTGTTGGATCTTGTGTTACTGGCTGTGCGAATTTATAAGGTCGTCCGTCTTCTATATATTGAAACACATCACTTTTACGCAAGCGACCTTCATGTCCTGTAGCTGGAATTCGTGCTAGCTCTTCAAAGCTGATGTGATGTTCTTTTGCGATTTTAATAATTAATGGTGAAAAGAAGGTATTAGAATTTGAAACCGAAAATGACTTTGAAACTGAAGGTTTTTTTCTCTTTTCACTAGGCTCGTTTTCAGCTGCTTTCGAACTGACCGTTTTAGATGTCTTTTGAGTTTCCGATGTCAAATTTGGTTCCGACTTTAATTTCGTATCCTCTTCTGAAACTTCCAGAATCGCAATCACTTCACCAACAGGAACGACATCTTTTGCCTGAAACATTGTTTTAGTGAGTGTCCCTGAAGCTGGTGCTGGCACTTCATTATCTACTTTATCGGTAGCGACTTCAAGGATGATATCGCCTTCATCAAAAGTATCGCCTTCATGTATCAACCAATTAATAATGGTTCCTTCTGTTATGCTTTCGCCCATTTTGGGCATTTTAAGTTCGAATTTCGACATTTGTATTAACTAGCGTTTGTTAGTTTGTTCTATCTTGAAAGATGGTTCCATTTGCGTTAGCGATTGAAACGGCATCCTTTTTTATTTTTCTTAAAAAAGATATAGTGTAAAGCGCGACCCTTGCGGTAACGCCCAACTACGTCTTAAATGTATCTCTTAAAGTTTTATAAGCCTCTTCCTGCATTGTCATGTTTTCTGGCACTTCTCTCAACGGCTCGACGGCTTTTAAAGTGTCGTGGCAATCTTTGGGTAATTGCTGATATAATTGCGTTCCTTTTGTTTTCCAGGCAATCATCTCGTCGCTTACTTGCTTGATGACTTTTGCTGGATTCCCAACCACTAAACTACGCTTTGGGATTATCGTTTCGGCCTTTATAAATGCCATAGCACCTACGATAGATTCGTCTCCAATTTCGGCATCATCCATAATGACGGTGTTCATACCGATGAGGCAATTTCTCCCCAAATTAGCACCATGAATAATGGCACCATGACCGACGTGAGCACTAGCTTTAAGCGTTATCGACTTTCCTGGAAACATGTGAACGGTACAGTTTTCCTGAACGTTGACACCATCTTCCAAAATGATTTGTCCCCAATCGCCACGAATGGCAGTGCCTGGACCGATATAACAGTTTTTGCCAATAATGACATTTCCTGTTACTGCAGCTAGTGGATGCACGAAACTGCTTTCGTGAACAACTGGTGTGTAGCCTTTAAATTCGTATATCATACTATTTATTTATGTTCATTTTGTCTTGAAACACTATTCTAGAATTATGTCTTGTAGACATGATTTTAGAATACAAAACCAAAAGTTCAAGTTGAAATGAGGAATTTTTCAATCTCTTACCGAGTTTGAAAACCAAAAATAAAACCTAAATTTCTTCCAAGGTTTCAGAAATTCTTAACGATTTGATTTTTATATTCTGCATTTCAACGGTGACCTCCTGCCATCTTAATTCTTATCTCTAACAGCGTAACGGTCTAATTTCTATCTCTTATTTAAATCCTTTCAATTTCTCTTTAGTAAAGTCTGACAATACTAATCGTCCGCTGGTTTGCGCGCGTTCGGCTAACAGTTCGTCCCAATCATCAGTGCCTTTCCAGAAGACTTTTTTCATTTCCAGCATTGCTTCGGTATTGTAGGTACACAAATGCTCAGCGGTTGTTTTTACAGCCTCATCTAAGGCTTCAGTGCTTTCATAAACATGCGTATAGAGTCCTTTTTGTTTCGCCCATTCTGCTGGATAAAACGAATTCGCATCGATAGCGATTTGTGACATGGCGCTTAATCCCATTTTGCGCTCAATTGCTGGTCCGACCACAAATGGTCCGATTCCAATATTTAACTCACTCAGTTTGATGGCTGCAAATGTTGTCGCCATACAGTAATCGGTTGATGCGGCTAATCCAACTCCTCCTCCAACAGTTTTTCCCTGGATGCGCCCGATGATAAATTTCGGACATTTACGCATGGCATTGATGACGTTCGCAAATCCAGAAAAGAAGACTTTTCCTGTTGCTGCATCATTAATACTGATGAGTTCTTTAAAGCTTGCGCCTGCACAAAATGTTCTGTCGCCTCCACTTTTAAGAACGATAACTTTAATAGCGTCGTTTTGTCCGGCTTCTGTAATTGTATTTGCTAATTTCGCCAATACATCTCCTGGCAAAGAGTTGTGTGCAGGATGAAAAAACTCGATGTATCCTACTTCGTTTTTAATATCTAATGTTACGTATGGTTGTGTCATCACGCTTGCGTGTTCCCGTGAAAGCGGGAATCTCTTTTAATATGTTATACTTAGTTTTATAAATCTTCGTACAAATCCTTCCAATCTGGATTTGTTTTTTTTATCAATTCAATTTTCCAACTTCTGTTCCATTTCTTTATTTGCTTTTCCCTTAATTTAGCTTCAGCTATTGTTTCATGCTCTTCAAAAAAAATTAACTTATCTAAATTATATCGTGCTGAAAAAGCAGTAGGATGTGCTTTAGTTTTATGTTGATATATTCTCTTCTTTAACTTTTTTGTTTCTCCTATATATAAAACACCATCTATTTTATTTGTAATCATATAAACGTAATGTTTCATATTTTGAACTTCTTTTAAGAGATTCTCACTTTCGTGAGAACTTTGAACAATTCAATTTTTTATAAAAGATTGAATTGTTCAAAATGATGGTTCAGATGTTTTCTTTCAAGCAAATACGATTCGTATTTATTTAATTCTCCGAACACTAAATTCTTGAGTTTAGCTTCAGGGTGTTCTTTGAAAAATTGAATATACTTTTCCCTTTGTGCTTTAAACTTTTCTATGGCTGTATCTAAGTCTGGATGTTTTAAATCATCTAAGGTGTCTTTTTCCAAATGTGGAAACTGACTATTTTTTGGAAACTTATCATAGTTATACAGACTATAATGTACCTTTTCTAATATCTTTTCAGGGGTTGCGATTTCAAAATCCTGAATCTCACCTGACGTAATTTTATATGTGTATTCTAAATGCTCGATCATGTGTTGGGCTGTCATGATTCCCCATTTTGGTTTTGTATCTTTAGAAAGCTTAGACAGACATTCATTAATTTTAGTTTCAGTCATCTCCACAAACGTTTCTTGCTTTTTTTGAACCATCGTCAAAATAGTAGCCACAGCAACTAAAGGACTATCTTTTTCATTTTTTTGACTTTCAGGTCTATTCTCAAAGTTGGCATCAAACACTTCGACATGCCATTTTACAATACCGCTTGGATGTTCGGCTGAAGCGACATCACGATCTACTTTTTCCTTACAGGTGAGTCGCACATCAATGGTGTCGTTATGATACAATGGTCGTAAAAAACGAATACTATCTAAACCGTAATTTGCGGCTACTGGACCTTTATTTGGGTAGACAAATAATCCTGCAGCTGCAGAAATAATGAAATAGCCATGCGCTGTTCTTTTTTCAAAAATACTTCCGTCGAGAGACGTGATATCGGTATGCGCATAAAAATGATCCCAGGTGACATTGGCAAAGTTGATGATATCGGTATCGGTTATCGTACGCTTATGGGTTTTTAGCGACATACCTGGCTGAATGTCTTCCCAATGGTATTTAAATGGATGCTGTTCAGCTTCCTTATACTTTGCATTTTGCTGGTAAATCCCAGTGATTTCGGTAATGGTTGTTGGAGACCCTTGAATGGCTGTACGTTGTAGATAATGCTTAATACCTCGCATGCCTCCCATTTCTTCGCCTCCACCAGCACGTCCTGGACCACCATGAACTAAATATGGTAATGGTGAACCATGACCAGTACTTTCTTTAGCGCTTTCTCGGTTCAATACTAAAATTCTTCCATGATGACTGGCAGCATTAACCACATAATCTTTAGCAATTTTATCATCGTTTGTTGCGATGGAAGACACCAAAGACCCTTTACCCATTTGCGCTAAGGTAATCGCTTCGTCTAAATTTTTATAAGGCATGATTGTACTTACTGGTCCGAACGCCTCACGTTCATGAATCACTGTATTTTGGAACGGATGATCAGCTCTTAATAAAATCGGACTTATAAACGCACCCTTTTTAGCATCTGCACCAATCGTTTTAATGTTGTCTAAATCGCCATATACAATTTGTGCTTCTTTTGCTAAATCGTTTACAGAATCTCTAACCGCCTGAACTTGTTGACGGCTCACAAGCGATCCCATTCTGACTTCTTTTAATCGTGGATCTCCAATAGTGACTTTATCTAAAGCGTTCCCTAGAGCTATTTGTACGTCTTCAACTACGTTTTCAGGGACAATAATTCGGCGTATCGCTGTACATTTTTGTCCGGCTTTAACAGTCATTTCTTTACGGACTTCTTTGATAAATAAATCGAATTCTGGTGTACCAGGAACGGCATCTTCACCTAAAATAGAAGCGTTGAGTGAATCAGCTTCCATAGTAAAAGGTACAGATTCCTGAATGAGTCTAGGATGCGCCTTTAATAAGCGTCCCGTTTGTGCTGAACCTGTGAAGGTCACAACATCTTGAGATTCTACAGTATCGAGAATTGTTTTAACCGTTCCGTTTATAATTTGCAAAGCACCTTCAGGTAAGATTCCTGAATCGATAATCGTTCGAGCAACAGCCTCCGCTAAATAAGAAGATGAAGGCGCTGGTAATACCACTGCAGGAACACCTGCCATCCAGTTGACTGCACATTTTTCTAACATGCCCCAAACCGGGAAGTTGAAGGCATTAATATGTACGGCAACACCCTTTTTAGGCACCATGATATGATGCGCCATAAAGCGTCCGCCACGAGATAAATCGATAGCATCCCCTTCGACATGAAAGGGTTGGTTTGGAAATAATTTTCTTAGTGAAGCATTGGCAAATAAGTTTCCGAAACCACCTTCGATGTCTATCCAGCTATCTACTTTAGTCGCTCCAGTCCTGTAACTCAAGTCATAAAATGCATCTTTACGTTTGGTCAGATACAATGCTAACTTTTTGAGCATATTACCTCTCTCCTGGAAGGTCATTTTACGAAGTTGCTCACCTCCTTTGGTTCTTCCGTAGTTTAGTATTTCGGGAATATCTAATCCTTCGATAGCGACACTTGTAAATGCTTCACCAGTGATTGCATCTAGAATTGGTGTTCCCTCTTCGTTTCCTGTGGTCCAGTTTCCTTGGACGTAGTGTTCTACTTTTTTCATTTATTTCTTCTTTATGTTCATTTTGTCTTGAAACAAAACGAACCAAAAATTCAAGTTGAAATTGAGGAATTTTTAAATCCTGTTTCACGGATTTAAAACCAAAAGTAAAATCTAAATTTCCTCCATGGCTTCGGAAATTCTTGACGATTTCATTTTTTATTCTGCATTTCAACGGCGACTACTTGCTATCTTTTTTCCATTTCTAACAGCAAAGCAGTCTATATTCTATTTTCTAAATCACATTTTCAATTATCGCAGCATACCCTTGTCCGACACCAATACACATGGTTATCAAAGCATATTTTTTATGTTGTTCTTTTAATTCTAAAGCGGCTGAATACGCAATTCTTGCTCCTGTGACTCCTAAGGGATGACCAATAGCAATAGAGCCGCCATTTGGGTTTAATCTTGGATCGTCATCTGCTAATCCCCAAGCTCTTGTACACGCTAAGGCCTGAGCAGCAAAAGCTTCATTTAGCTCGATTACATCCATATCGTCCATGGTCAATCCTGCTTTTTCCAAAGCTTTGTTTGACGCTTGAACAGGACCAATACCCATTATTCTTGGTTCTACACCTACCACAGCAGAACTTACAATTCGGGCTAAAGGATTAAGGTTATATTTTTTAACAGCATCTTCGGAAGCGATAATCGTAGCGGCAGCACCATCATTCAAACCTGATGAATTGCCTGCAGTGACGCTTCCGCCATCTTTTTTGAACGCAGGACGTAATTTCCCTAATACTTCTAAAGAGGTTGTAGGTTTTACAAACTCATCTTTTGAAAATAGGATTGGATCTTTTTTACGTTGTGGAATTTCTACGGTTACAATTTCTTTTGCTAAGCGACCGTTTTCTTGAGCTTTGGTAGCTTTCATTTGGCTCCAATAGGCAAACTTATCCTGATCTTCACGTGATATATTATATTTTTCGACCAAGTTTTCTGCGGTGTTTCCCATCCCATCTGTACCGTACATTTCGTGCATTTTCGGATTTACAAAACGCCATCCAAAACTTGAGTCGTACATTTTAGAATCGTTGCCAAAAGCACTTGACGGTTTAGCAATCACGTAGGGTCCACGTGTCATGTTCTCCACACCTCCAGAAATAAACAGATCACCATCGCCTGCTTTAATCGCCCTGTTGGCATGTATGATTGCAGATAATCCTGAACTACATAAGCGGTTTACCGTTTCTCCTGGGACTGTAAATGGCAATCCTGCTAACAGTGAAGACATTCGTGCTACGTTACGGTTGTCTTCTCCTGCTTGATTGGCGCAACCCATAATGACATCGTCATAAGCTTCTTTTGGGATGTTCGGATTACGTTTTACGACTTCTGAGATGACTAAAGCACCTAAATCGTCTGTTCTCACAGCAGATAAAGTGCCTTTATAGTTTCCTATTGGCGTTCTTATGCCATCAATGATATATGCTTCTTTCATTTTAAATGCCTGCGAAAGCAGGTATCTTTTAATTATTAATATTCTTTTTAGCGTTCCCTAAAGGTCGGGCTTTCCGTTATATCTTTTTTACTTGTTCTCAATTCAAAATTGCTAAAAGCAATTTCACTCGAACGGATGTAAAAAAGGATGCCACATCAATCCCTAACGCACCTACTTGTTATGTTTTTTTTCTTAGTCAAAATTCATTTTCTTTCTACTAAGAGATTCCTGCCTTCGCAGGAATTTTATTCCCAATCTTTTTGAGTTCTATAGACAACCCCTTTAAAAAGGGCTACTAATTCTTCTCCACGTTTCACTTCTATGATATTAAAACCAAGCTTATTATTTACTTTCTCAATTACTGATTCTGCAACGATATAATCACCTTCGTCTAAAGCTTCAATATGATTGATACTGGTTTCAATAGATACCGCATATTTACCATGCGTATTAGCTGCAAAACCGAAAGCCGTATCTGCTAATGAATAACTAATTCCGCCATGTGCTTTATTCATACTATTCAACATGTCTTTTCGAATGGTCATAGCCACTTTACAACGTCCGATTTCACATTCTAGAATTTCAATCCCCAACCATTGGCTGTAGGCATCTTGAGATAGCATTTTATATGGAATTTGTTCTCCTTTCATGTTTACCTTCCTCTACTATAGCAACTCAGTTTTTATTACTTATTTGATACTGAAACACGTTCAGTATGACCTTATGCTTTATTAAAAAAATGTTTTGTTTTCTCTATGCATTTTACGTAACAACGGACTACAACGGTAACGATCTTCGTGATAGTCGTTATATAATTCATCCATGGTATTGACACACCAATCGATTCCTTTTTCATCTGCCCAAGCCAATAATCCTTTTGGATAATTGACGCCTTTAGTCATGGCATTATCTATATCTTCTGCGGAAGCGATATTCAAAAACAACGCATCGGCAGCTTCGTTGATGAGCATCACCAAAACACGGTTGAAAATTTGTTCTGCCAACTCAGTATTATGAGATTCTGAAACACCTTCAGCATGACGTGATATTAGCTTTCCATTGGCATCGTAGTCATAATAACCTTTTCCAGATTTACGTCCTAAGTAACCAGCTTCAGCAAAACGTTTTTGAGTGAATGCTGGCTTGTATCTCGGATCGAAATAAAAGGCTGTAAACACGGTTTCCGTAACGGTATAATTCACATCATTTCCGATAAAATCCATCAATTCAAAAGGTCCCATTCTGAAACCTCCTAAGGTCTTTAAACTATAATCAATAGTTTCAAAATCGGCAATTCCTTCTTCATAAATTCTTAAAGCTTCACCGTAAAAAGGTCGCGCCACTCTATTGACAATAAAACCAGGTGTGTCTTTGGCTACGGCTACCACTTTTTTCCAATCGGAAATGGTCTCAATTGATTTTTGTAGCACCTCTTTAGATGTTTGAATCGCAGGAATCACCTCAACTAATTTCATTAAAGGCGCTGGATTAAAAAAATGAATTCCGATACAACGCTCAGGCTTCTTCAGTGATGCAGCAATAGATGCAATGGACAAACTGGATGTGTTTGACGCGATGATACAATCTTCAGACACATAGCCTTCAAGTTCAGAAAAGACTTTTTGCTTGATGTCTAGATTTTCAATAATGGCTTCGATGGTTAAGTTAGCATCACTTAAATCTTTTAAGCTGTTTACATAATTGATATTACTTTGGATTCTCGTTTTTTCATCACTATCAATTCGTCCTTTTTCAATTAAACGTGATAAAATGTTTTCCAATGAAGCTTTTGCCTTGTCTAAAGCCGCTTGATTGGTGTCGTATAATTTCACTTGACAACCAGCAGTGGCTGCCACTTGTGCGATGCCACTTCCCATTGTTCCACTTCCTATAATTCCTACGTTCATGTGTTTTCTTATATATTGAAATCCTGAATCAAGTTCAGGATGACGATTCAATGTTATTTGCCTTTAAAATTAGGTTTACGTTTTTCTATAAATGCAGCAACACCTTCGGCATAGTCTTCGCTTTGTGCTGCCTCTATCTGCAATTTAGATTCTAAAGCCAGTTGCGCCTCTAAATCATTGGTCATCGATTGATTGAACAATTCTTTAATCATACCCAATGCTTTGGTTGGCATGTTGGCTAGTTTTATTGCTAGTTTATTTACCTCATCTTCAAAATTTTCTAGTGGAATCATTTTATAAATCATACCTAGTTTTTCGGCTTCTTCAGCAGACACTTTATCTCCTAACATCGCTAAGGCTAATGCTTTTTGAAATCCGATTAATCTCGGCAAAAAGAACGTTCCTGCACTATCAGGCACCAAACCAATTAAACTAAACGCCTGAATAAAACTCACCTTTTCATCCGCCACGACAATATCACAAGCCAATGCAATATTTGCTCCTGCTCCAGCTGCTACGCCATTGACTGCTGCAATAACAGGCTTTTTTATAGCACGGATTCTGGTAATGATTGGATTGTAATGTTCGTCCAGAATTTTTTTAAATCCGGGATTTAACTCTGGGTCTGTGACTTCTTTTAAATCCTGACCTGCACAAAATGCTTTTCCGTTTCCAGTGAGCACAATGGCTCGCACCTCTGCATTGGTTTTACAGTCATCTAAAACAGATTGAAGACTAAATGCCATCTCCCGATTGAAGCTATTAAAAACTTCTGGTCTGTTGAGCGTGATATACGCTACTTTGTTTTCAATTTTTAATTGTATTGAATTACTCATACCTATTATTTCTTTTTATTCATTTTTGTCTTGACACAAAAACGAACCAAAAAAGTCAAGTTAAAATGAGGAATTTTCCAACCTCCACTTCTTTCGGTTGGAAACCAAAAAATAAAATCTAAATTTCGTCCAAGGTTTCCGAAATTCTAAACAATTTTATTTTCTTATTCTGCATTTCAACAGTCTTACCTTATTTAATTATGATGTCAATTTGCGTTAAGGATTGAGGCTTTGTTGAAGCTCCTTAAAGTTTTTACTTTAAGAGCGACTGCCGAAAGCCTGACCCTTGGGTAACGCCATACTTACTTTAAACATTTAAAATAGTCGAAAGGTTCCTGGCAATCGTCGCACTGAAATTGTGCTTTGCATGCTGTTGAACCAAACTGACTGACGAGTCGCGTGTTTTGTGAACCACAATGGGTACACTTTACGATTCGTTTACCGTTTAACAACACCTCTTTATCTGCTTCGGCGTCTAAAGGTGCTGCTATACCGTAATCTTCTAATGCTTTTCGCCCTCTTGGAGTGATCCAATCGGTTGTCCAAGCCGGATGCAAAATCAAATCAATTTCAGATTCATAACCTGCATCTTTTAGTGCTTTTTTTATATCATCGCCTATCACATCCATTGCTGGGCAACCACTGTAGGTTGGTGTGATTTCGACTTTAACTTTATTATTTATAATCACAGCAGAACGAACAACTCCCATATCCATAATAGATAATACTGGAATTTCTGGATCTGAAACCTGTTCCAGAATTGGAATTAAGATGTTGTCTATATTTTGTTCTGTTGTTGTCATAACTTAAAATGAGATTCTGAAACACGTTCAGAATGACGTCTCAAAGATTAATTACCATTCCATATTTGGATAAGTGCGTTGCATGTATTGCAAGTCGCTTAATAAATATCCTAAATGCTCTGTATGAATACCTTCTTTACCTCCTTTTTGGAACCATTTCGATTCGGGAATTTCGAGATTTGCTTCTTTTAGAAGCTCATTTACCTGTTTATAATACTTCTCTTTTAATTGAGTTACATCGACGCCAACGCCTTCTGCAACCATGGCTTTATCGGCTTCGGTTTGGTGAAATAATTCGTCTGTATAAGTCCACAAATCGTCGATAGCTGCTTGCATTTTCTGGTTACTTTCTTCGGTACCATCACCGAGACGCTTTACCCAATCTGAAGAAAAACGTTCATGGTAACTCACTTCCTTTATACATTTATTAGCAATGGCAGACAGGGTCAGGTCATTACTTTTTTGTAATTCTGCAAGGAATGCTAAATGATAAACATCAAATAAAAATTGGCGTCCGATCGTATAGGCGAAATCCGTATTAGGTTGTTCTACCAGCAATACATTTTTGTACTCGCGTTCTTTACGAAGCATGGCAATATCATCTTCGGTTCTATCATCTCCTGCAATTTTGGCTGCATACTGGTAATAGCTGCGCACTTGCCCAAATAGATCTAAAGAAATATTGGTGCAAGCGATGTCTGTTTCTAAAGTTGGTCCATGTCCACAGAGTTCACCCATGCGCTGACCAAGGATGAGGCTGTTATCGGCTATTCCGAGGATGTAGTTGTATAAGTTTTCGTTTTTCATATTTAATCTTTAAATAATGAGATTCTGAAACACGTTCAAAATGACGTTAGCATTACATATGTTTTACTTCATCTGGTAAATCATAAAATGTTGGGTGACGATACACTTTATCCTGAGCAGGCTCAAACAATTCGCCATTATTTTCTGGATTGGACGCGGTAATGTGTTTGGATTCTACAACCCAAATACTCACACCTTCATTACGTCTTGTATACACATCTCTTGCATTTTCGAGAGCCATATCAGCATCTGCAGCATGAAGGCTACCAAAATGACGGTGTTCTAATCCGTTTTTACTTCTGACGAAGATTTCCCAAAGTGGCCAGTTTTTTTTATTTGACATGATGTTTATTGTTATTCCTATTTAATAGGAGTCTGATTTATTATTATTTTTTCTTAATGAGATACTGAAACAAGTTCAGTATGACGTCTCTTGAACTAAACGGCTTGTTTTTCTTTGCGTTCTTGTTTCTTTTCGGCGTGAGCCATAGCGGCATCACGAACCCATTCGCCACGTTCCCATGCGCCTACTCTGGCTTTCATTCGTTCTTTGTTGCAAGGTCCATGACCTTTAACGACTTGCCAGAACTCATCCCAATCAATTTCGCCAAAATCGTAGCTTTGACGTTCTTCATTCCATTTTAAATCGGGATCAGGAATTGTGAGTCCGATTAAATCCGCTTGGGGAACCGTTTGATCTATAAATTGCTGACGTAAGTCATCGTTTGATTTACGTTTCAATTTCCATTTCATAGATTGTTCTGTATGTACCGACACATCATCTGTAGGACCTAACATCATTAAACTTGGCCACCACCAACGATTGAGAGCGTCTTGAGCCATTTCCTTTTGCTCAGGAGTTCCGTTGGCTAATTTCATCATGATTTCATAGCCTTGACGTTGGTGAAAACTTTCTTCTTTACACACACGAATCATAGCTCTAGCATAAGGGCCATAAGAAGTGTTACAAAGCGGCACCTGATTGATAATCGCAGCACCATCAACCAACCAGCCAATAGCTCCCATATCGGCCCAAGTAATGGTTGGGTAATTAAAAATGGATGAGTACTTGGCTTTTCCTGAGTGTAATTGTTCGTAAAGTTCGTCTCTGGACACACCTAAGGTTTCGGTGGCGGAATACAGATAGAGTCCGTGACCAGCTTCATCCTGCACTTTTGCAAGCAAAGCGACTTTACGTCTTAAGGAAGGTGCTCTAGTAATCCAGTTGCCTTCGGGTAGCATTCCAACAATTTCAGAATGCGCATGCTGTGACATTTGTCGGATATGGGTTTTACGATACTTTTCGGGCATCCAGTCTTTAGGTTCGATTTTTTCGTCCCTTGCAATTCGTTCTTCAAATTGCTTTTCTAGATTTTTGATTTGTTCTTCACTCATTTTTTTAGCTTTTAGCTATTGGCGTTTGCCTTTAGCGTGTTGAACTTTTAGTTTTCTTTTTCAATATATTTTAAGGTTCCACTCAATTGTAGAACCAGTTCTTTTTATAAATAATGTGATTCTGAAATCAAAGATTCATGAATACCTTAATTTACAATAGATATTTATGAATAAACAAGTTCAGAATGACGTCTTAGTTTTTTTTAAGGTTCAAAGGTTAGTTTATAACAAACCATAATAGATTCTTGTTTTTTTTATTCTTATAATGTGATTCTGAAACGAGTTCAGAATGACGTTCTTAACAAACACGTTTACACATCAAAATCGACCACCACTTTATCTGATGTTGGTACAGCCTGACAGCTCAATACCAGATTCTGACTCACTTCTTTATCATCTAAAGCATAATTGATTTTCATTTCGACAGCACCTTCTTTCACTTCACATTTACAAGTGCTACACACACCTCCTTTACACGCAAAAGGCAAATCGGCTCCAGCGCCTAAAGCTGCATCAAGAATATTGTCGTATTCTTTGGTCATGGTGAACACAAATTCTTTTCCGCCATCTACAATCGTAACTTCAATACCTTCGACATTTTGTTGCGCCAGACGTTCGGCACGTTTGATATCCTCTTCTGACAATCCGGTAACAAATAATTCAAAATGTACCAATTGTTTTGGGAGTCCAGCATTTATTAAATACTCACTTACATAATTGACCATTTGTTCTGGTCCGCAAAGAAACACTTCGCTGGTATCGGGAATATCGATAAATGTTTTGGTGAGGACTTTCATTTTTTCATCATCAAAACGTCCATTAAACAGTTCGATATCACGACGTTCTTTGGTTAGGAAATAATAGATTTCCAGTCGTCCGAAATAGGTGTTTCTAAGTTGTTCCAGTTCTTCTTTAAAGATAATGGATTTTGCTGTTTTATTGACATAAAACAATTTGCATGTCGAATTGGGCTCAGCTTTAAGATGCGCTTTTATCATTGACAAAACAGGTGTAATCCCACTTCCAGCAGCAAAAAACAAGTAATTTTTTGACGACTCAGGTTTCACCTCAACACCAAAAGTTCCGCTAGGTGTCATGACCTCAAGTTGATCTCCAGCTTTTAATGTATCGTTGATGTACGTTGAAAACTTTCCGCCTGGAATTAATTTTACGGCAACTTTCCATTGATTTTCAGATGGACTAGAACACAAAGAATATGAACGACGCACATCTTCGCCATTTATATCGGCTTTAAGAGTAAGATGTTGCCCTTGTCTGAATTTAAAGGTTTCTTGTAATTCAGATGGAATATCGAAAGTTACTACTGAGGTATCTTCAGTTTCTTTGTAAATATCTGCAATTGTTACATTGTGAAATTCTGCCATAACTTGTACTTAAAACAACAAACTAACAATTGTTAGTTTCGTTTACAAATTTACAAAATTATTTGATAACTATTTGTTAATTCCTTCAATGAGAACTTCACTTAAATTATCAGCCAAATCGTTTGACTTAAGATCTTCTTTTTTGGGAATCCACAAATACAATGAACGTAAAGTGGTTAGCATAGAGAACATGATGATTTCGGGATTACTATCTTTAATTTCTAAGGAAGAAACACCCTCTTTTATGATGTTAAGAAAATTAGCCTCGTAGTCATTCCGAAGTTGAAGATAGTAGTTCAATTGATCTTCAAGATGCATCCAGTCATTATTTAAAGATGCCATCCCATTAGTGTTGTTTGCTGTAATATTCACATGAAGTGTGACGACGCTTTTGAGTTTGGAAATACTCGAATCCTGAGACTGGATAATTGTTTCCATGCCGTTTGTAAACTCTTCAGCAATAGAAATGATAATTGCTTTTAGGATGTCTTGTTTAGAATTGATATGATTGTACAGACTTGCGGCTTTAATTCCCATAGCTGTTGCCAGGTCGCGCATAGTAACAGCGCTATACCCTTTTTCTTTAAAGAGTTTTGCTGCGGTATTTATGATTTCGTCTTTACGTGTTTCCTGTTTCAAAAACTAAGTATTGTAATTCTTCGTAAATTTAAACAAAAAAGACACTATGGGATTTTTAAGTTTCATATTTGGGGCGAAAAAGCGTCAGGTAGAGCAATATATTGAAAATGGAGCCATTATTTTAGATGTAAGATCACAGCGTGAATGGGATCAAGGTCATGTTGAAGGTTCGGTTCACATTCCTTTAAATGAGTTAAATAATCGTGTTGGGGAAGTTAAAGCGCTTAACAAACCTATTATTGCTTGTTGTGAAAGTGGTGTCCGTTCAGCAAAGGCTGCAAAGTTTTTAAACCTCAATAATATAGACGCCATTAATGGTGGTGGTTGGGTAAGCGTCAAGCACAAACTATAATTTTAGCGACTGCAGTTCTTCGGAAGACTCAATAGGGTTTTGGTTATATTCTAGTGTCCAGCCCATAGAGTTGGTCAGAATATAAAATTTAGCAAGCTCACTAATGAGTCGGTTTTGGGCATTTGATTTTAAATCGGAAGCCTCAATTTTTTTCATGAGTGATTTGTTGACGGTTTCTTTGATGGCGTTATAATCTTTGGCTTCAAACTGATTGAGAAAATCGGCTTGAATATCGTAGTATTCAAAATCTGGATTGATTTTAATTTCTTCCTTTGGAATACTTATAATACGAAGTGTTTTGTTGAGTTCGTCAATTTCATATTCTATTAAGCTTAAGTCGTATCCGATAGTAACATCGGCATTCACGATAACAATAGCTTGCTTTTTAGCTTCAATTAAATCTGCAAAAACAGCCTTAGAATTTTTATAGGTAAAAACTTCACTAAAATGGCCTTCGGTAACGACCAGTTTACCAACATTTTTAATCTGTTCTCTGATGAGTGCTGTGTTTTCCTGAAGGGTGATTTTATCTTCTTTTTGATCACCACAATATTTAAATGTGAAGAGTATAATTAATGTTACAACAACTCCAAATAGTATTTTTCGCATGTGTTAATATACATAAAAAAAACATTAGTTTTCTTCGACAGAGAAGCCTAACTAATGTTATTTAGATTGAATTGACAGCAGGTCAAATATAGTCGATTTCATCTGCTACTATATTACCTAAGCTTTAACCAATGATTAAATAATTACTTTTGTTTTAATTCTAATTTTTCAGCAAAGTAATCGCAAAAATCTTTCATTGTCGCTGTCATTTTTTCATCTTGAGTTGCTCTATGAAAGGTATTGCTCATTTCGACAAGGGTTTGATGAAAAAACTGTTTCATCTCATCGACAGGCATATCTTTTGTCCATAAATCGATACGCAACGTTTCTTTGGCTTTTGCATCCCAAACGGCAAGCATCATCGCTTTAGCTTCTTCATTTGAAATTCCGCCATCTGCGGCTGTCCAATGCAATTTTTCGGGAACTCTGTTTTCATCAAGCTCTACGTTTAATTCTATTTTTGAAGTATGTGTATTTGCCATTATTTTGGTGGTTTATAATTAGATTTATTAAATATATCAACAGCGTCAGTTTGCAACATTTCTTTGAGAGACGTATCATTATTTTCCATATAAGCTCTCACAATTTGCCATCCTATATATTGTCCGAGTCGCCCAGGAGTTTGACTGTCTAATTCTAGATAAAACTTAGAAAACGGAGCGTCAGCAATAAATCGTGCCGGCAAACTGCTATCAGTATCGTAGAGCATTTCATTTTCTACAAACTCAGTCCAGATCATTGCTTCATTCGCTTTCGCAAATTCTAATTGTTCTGGTCTATAGCCAATCTTTTCAGCATCTGTTTTAAATGGAATCATAACATCTTTAAAGTACAGTTGTTTTCCGAAGTAAATCATCTCATCTAAAAGCGTCTTTTTTTGAAGTTGAAAAATTTGTTGTTCACTATACGCTTTGGCCATATCCACAACAATTTGTGAAGGCGTCATATTATCTGCTAAATACCTTTGAATACCCGAATAAATCTCATGATCGCTCCCTAAATAATTATCAATTGCAATCAAAACAATGGTATCGGTTACGATTAATTTTTCTCTGTAGTTTACAAAATTTGTCAGCGTGATGATTCTTGGCTCCTTAAAGGTTTTATCATAATATTTTAAATGCTGAAAGAGGCTACGAATCTCATGAGTTTCTTGTTTGAAATCACCAAATTTTTCATGAGTAGCGGTATTGAGATGTATCTGATTAGTATCACGCATACGTTCTATCCAGAAATCATCAGGAATATTTCTAGAAAATAAAAACGGAAAAGCGTTTTTTAATTCTGATAAATCTTCAGGTTTTGCATTAGCGAACGCTCTATCAAAACGTTCTACTGTGACATTGGTTTCTATTTTAGAAATTTCAGCTTCAATTTTATCGTCGTCTTTACAACTATAAAGGGACATAAACAAAAGGCTGAAAATTATGATTTTTTTCATAGGTTTATTTACAAAAACTTAATCGTACTAAATTTTTATTACTAACGTGTTTAGGTTATTTTTGTTACGCAAAGGTACTACATTAGATAAAAAAACTCATTAAAAATGCAAACAGAAAAAGTTGTTGATTATATTGTAAACTGGCTTAAAGATTATGCGACCAACGCAGGCGTAAATGGATTTGTTATTGGTATTTCAGGCGGAATTGATTCTGCAGTAACCTCAACATTATGTGCAAAAACAGGTTTAGACTTGCTTTGTATAGAGATGCCAATTCATCAGGCTGCCAGCCATGTAAGTAGAGCTCAGGAACATATTACTCAATTAAAACAACGATTTTCTAATGTTAAAGACACGCGTGTTGATCTGACTCCAGTTTTTGAAGAATTCAAAACAGAAGTTTCACTAGAAGGCAAACAAGCCACTGTAGATATGGCTTTAGCAAACACCAGAGCTCGGTTACGTATGACCACTTTATATTATCATGCTGGATTACTTGGTCTTTTAGTTGCTGGAACCGGAAATAAAGTTGAAGATTTTGGGGTTGGATTTTATACCAAGTATGGTGATGGTGGTGTAGATTTGAGTCCGATTGCTGATTTGATGAAATCAGAAGTTTATGCTATAGGTGATTATTTAAATGTTCCAGAATCTATTATGAAAGCCGCACCAAGTGACGGACTTTTTGGTGATGCTCGTAGCGATGAAGATCAAATTGGTGCTTCTTACCCAGAATTAGAATGGGCTATGCAAATGAAAGATGAGGGTAAAACAGATGCTGATTTTGATGGACGCCAAAAGGAAGTGTTTCAAATATTTATGAGGTATAATCGCTCAAATACACACAAAATGATTCCGATTCCAGTTTGCGAAATTCCTAAAGATTTAAAATAATTGTTGAGTTTATCACTATAAAAAATCGATTATGTTGATTTTTTTACTAATTTTGCATTGCAAATCTCCACATTCTTGAACTTATTAAGTAAGTTCTGGCACTCTATATACTAACTAACCAATTAAAAATGTATTATGATTAAGGTATTAGTCGTTGACAATCATCCTATCGTAACTACTGGCTTTCAACTATTGTTTGAAAACCACGAATCTATTAATGTCGTGGGAACTGTTGGCAGCGGAGTGGAAATTTTCGAGTTTGTAAGACGGCATGACGTAGATATTATTATTTCTGAAATTGAACTTCCGGAACTTAATGGAATCACTGCACTAAGAGCTATCAAAAAGGAGCATAGCCACATTAACATCATCATGTTTAGCTATCATCCTGAAGAAATTTATGCGATTAGCACGATCAAAGCAGGAGCTTCGGGTTATGTTTCGAAATCGGAACCTATAGATGTAATCATTAAAGCAATTAATGCGGCACACAATGGTGATATTTATTTAAGCAATAAGATGTCTAAGCATCTTAACTACAATGACACTAAAAATTCTAAAAGCAGAATTTATAAACGTTTGTCCACTCGTGAAGTCGAGGTTTTAAAATTGTTATCTTCTGGGAAAAAGAATAAAGAAATAGCAATCGAACTTAATATAAACGAAAAAACGGTTAGCACATATAAAGCGAGACTATTCAAAAAGTTGAATGTCAACAATCTTATCGACCTTGTCAATCAAGGAAAACAATTAGATTTAACTTAAACTTTTCCACCGATAACTTTTCCCAGTTTTCGTGACAAGAGCATTTTTAAACCTAAATAATCTTTCACATCTTCAAGGATACTTCTGGAGTTTACCTCTTCTTTAAGTGTTTCACTCTGGTATTCAGCTACTTTTTTATCAATTAAATAGCATCTTAAAGTTAAGATTGTTTGTGTGACTAACTGTGAGATTGTATGTTTCTTTTCTTTCGGAATGATATGATTTCGTTCCCAATCATGCAAATTATAACGTTCATCATTCATTAAAATTGTTGTGACATTATTAGCCAAATCCTGATCTAATTTATTAACCAAATTTTTTGTTGAAAATTCTGGTTCCTGATGTAAAGTATCTATTATGGTATAGTACAATGCTTTGAAATTTGGATTAGAAAACTGCATTTCATCCTCTTGCAAATCGAGGTATATTTTTTCAAATACTTTAGCGTTGTGTATCACAGGTTCTAATTGTAATTCGCCATCTTCAGTTTCTTTTAAAACCAAGTCTTCAAAGTCTTCAGTTTCTGTCCCATAAAGCAATAAGATTTCTATAATTTTTCGCTCTAATTCGTATTGCAAATCTACTTTAGGTGCTTTAGGCTCAGGCTTTACAACATCAAAGGCTTTTTGTTGTGTTTTATAGGTTTTAGAAGCTTCTTTTATATCTTTCTTATTAATCTGGGCAAGTGTTGAAAACAGAACCTCTTCGCTTATGTCCATGATGCGAGAACACTCCTGAATATACACTTCCTTTTTAATTTGATCAGGAATTTTAGAAATACTATTAACTATTTCTCTAATCGTTTCTGCTTTTTTTATAGGATCATTATTAGCCTCTTTAATTAATAACGAGGCTTTAAACTGTATAAAATCTTTAGAGTTTTCGTTGAGATAAGTCGTTAATTCTTCAAGAGTATTTTGTTTAGCAAAACTATCGGGATCTTCGCCTTCAGGGAAACCACAAACCTTAACATTCATGCCTTGCTCCAGAATCAAATCAATGCCTCGAAGTGATGCTCTTACACCAGCTGCATCACCATCAAAAAGCACAGTAATATTATTTGTTAACCTATTTACAAGTCGGATTTGCTCTGGAGTTAAAGCTGTACCTGAGGAAGCGACAACATTTTTAATTCCGGTTTGAAAAAACTGAATTACGTCGGTATATCCTTCAACCAGATAGCAGTTATCTTCCTTAGCAATAGACTGTTTCGCATGATAAATTCCGTAGAGAATTTTGCTTTTATGATAGACCTCACTTTCGGGAGAGTTTAAGTATTTGGCTGCTTTTTTATCTGAGGTTAAAATTCGTCCTCCAAATCCTAAAATTCGTCCGCTCATACTATGAATCGGAAACATGACACGACCTTTAAATCGATCGAACTTTTTTTCTGGTTTAACAATGGTCAGCCCTGTTTTTTCAAGAAATTCTAACTGGTAGCCCTGTTTTAATGCTTCATCTGTAAACGCCTGCCACTCATCTAAGGAATATCCTAAATTAAATTGTTTTATCGTCTCATTGGTGAATCCACGCTCTTTAAAATAACTTAGACCTATTGCCTGCCCTTGATCCGTTTTAAACATGATACGCTCGAAGTAATCTTTAGCAAACTCATTGACTAGATACAAACTTTCGCGTTCATTAGCTTCAGCTTTTTGCTCATTAGTTTGTTCGGTTTCTTCAATCTCAATATTGTACTTTTTTGCCAGATATTTTATAGCTTCAGGATAAGTAAAATGCTCATGTTCCATTAAAAATGTCACAGCATTACCACCTTTCCCACTAGAAAAATCTTTCCATATCTGTTTTACAGGCGACACCATAAAACTCGGAGAGCGTTCATCACTAAACGGACTTAATCCTTTAAAATTACTTCCTGCTTTTTTTAATTGCACAAAATCACCAATAACCTCCTCAACACGAGCGGTTTCAAATACTTGTTCTATAGTAGATTTTGATATCAAAACGATTAATAAATTAATTTGAAGATGCTAAAAGCGCTACAAATTTAAGGATATTAAACTTATCGTATTATTTTAAATTAATAAACATATAAAAGATAGTAAATGATATAATTAAACAGAATTTCAAAGTCAACTTATTTTGTTTACATTTATGATTCAAAAAAAATGAAAATGAAAAACCCAATGCTACTAAGACTATGCTTTGTGCTTAGTTTAATTTGTTTTGCTTGTAACAATGATGATGATATTTCTACACTTGAAGAAGAGGAAGAAGAAGTTATCCTTACAGATAATATTGAAATATATGTTGCCAATTTAATTGATGACAGTTATACATTTGCCATTGAAAATGGTGGAACAGCCTCCTATCTAATCGATAAAGCTGGTAACAAGATTAAAGAATGGTCCTTTGATACCAGTCTTGGAAATGATTTAGAATTATTACCTGACGGAAAGTTATTAGGGATTTTTAAATCCAGTAGTCCTGCGTTTTCGTTTGGTGGTTATGGTGGTATTGTTAGAATTATAAACAGTGATGGTTCTGTGGACTGGGAATTTGAATATGCTGACGAGAACCATATTTCGCATCATGATGTCGAACTTTTACCAAATGGAAATGTTTTGTTTATTGTCTGGGAAAAAATAGACGCTGATGAAGCACAAGCCAATGGCGTTAATACTGTGGGACCAATTTACCCTGAAGCCTTAGTAGAAGTTAACCCCTTAACAGATGAAATTGTATGGGAATGGCACAGTTTTGATCATATCATACAAGATCAGGATGACACCGCATTACACTTTGGAAATGTGAGTGCTAATCCGCAATTAATCGATATTAACTACGATGTTATTGATAATGGTGATATTATGCATGCCAATGGAATCGATTATGATGCCGAAAAAGACATCATTTATTTAAGTGTCAATTATTACAGTGAAATCTGGGTAATAGACCATAGTACTACAACGGCAGAAGCAGCAACTAACTCAGGTGGTAATTATAACAAAGGTGGCAATTTACTTTATAGGTTTGGAAATCCTTCAGCATATAAAAATACAGAAGGCACTCGCTTATTTTTTAATAATCACTTCCCTAATTTACTTGAAGATGGTGAGCCTGGTGAAGGCAATGTTCTAGTGTATATGAACGGGGCAGATTCAGGCCAGTCGGTAGTTTACGAACTCAGTATGCCTGAAAACTATAATCTTACACCAAACACAAATAATGAGCCTGGTATTGTTTGGAGTTATACAGATGCAGATTTATTTCACGGTAGAATTTCTGGTGCAGTTAGATTAAAAAACGGAAACACCTTGATTACCGAAGGCGATTATGGGTTCTGGGAAGTTACAACAGATGGAGAAATTGCATGGAAATACAATGGCAATGGAACAAATTTCTGGCGTAGTTATGCCTATGACATCGACGACCAAGAAATCATAGATTTGAATTTAGAATAAATAGTCTCATTTAAAACAATAAAAAATCCGATGCCTTAGTGGAGACATCGGATTTTTTATTGATATATTTTAATTAATCTAAATCAAACCTGAATCCCATAGATAAATTATGTTGATCAAATGATTGATCTTTAAACATCGGGCTTAAATCATACTTAACATATAATCCAAGTCCGCCATAACCTACATAGCCACTTAAGCCATACACAAAAGGAGAAGCATTGTAGTTGCGTCTGATTTTTTGTTTCACACGATCTCCACCTTCTTCAAATCTGAGTTTTTGCTGTGTTCCAATATTAAAACCGGCATATCCTCCAATACCCACTTTAAAATGATCTGAAGTACTGTATCTAAAATAATCTTTTCGCTCAATTTTTTTTGATGGCCCAAATTCAAAGTGAATAGGCACAACGAGATTTGTAATTCTAAACTCCGACTCTTTTAATTCGCTAGGAAATACCTCTAAAGTTGTTGTATTTCCGTTTTGAACAAAATACTTGTCATTTTTTGGTGTTAATTTATTCCATTGAAATGAAAAACCATATTTTAAACGTACTGTATTAGACTCCTTAAATACTCTGGTTTTCCATGCCCATCCTAATTCTACAAAACCAGACGTTAAAAACGTGTAGTTATCTCCTATTTTTTGATCGTCTCCGATGGCATTATTAAATCCTATTGCAAAAACGAGATCACTTGTTGTACGTTTATCGTATTTTTTAGGCTTGTTTCTAGGACTAATGCTTATTCCAGTAAATTTTCCAAAGCTAATTCCAAAATTCACCGATTCTTCCAGACCATCATTATATTCGGCTTCATTACGTTTTAATAATTCAATTTTATTATCGATTATCGCTATTCGATTTTCAATATTTAAAGCGCGTTTTTTAGCGGCTTCTTTTTTAAGTTTATCTGCTTCAGACTCGGTAATTTCTCCCTTATCCAGACGTTGATTGATAAACTCAACTTCCTGCTTTAAAAATTCACGCTCTTCATCTTGAATGGTCTGTTTTAAATTTTTCAGAGCCTCAATTTTATAATGACTGTGTTCGCTAGGAATTGAATCCTTAATTTGATTGTCTTGTGCATTCACATTAGTACCAATTAAGCATAAGGTGAGTAGCACTACATACTTAGTAATAGTGTTCATAATGTTTGTTTTTTAATTGATGATTATTTAATTATTACGCTCGGCTACTGCAGTTTTAACCGTTTTGTAACTAGATTTTAAAGTTTCAAATACACGAGTTCTGAACGATTGTTCGAGGTCATCTTCAACGTCTTGAAGTAAGGCATCGGCATCAACCGTTCGGGTTGTCTCATTATATATACGTTGTCTTAAAATTTCTTTTTCAGCTTGCTTTAGAAGATTTTCAATTTCGGCATCGGTCACTGTTCCATTTTCTACTTCAATGCTTTTAATACGCTCAACAACTTCGATCGCTTTCGCTTCTTCAAAAGTTAGTTCATTTATAGATACTGGTTCTTTTACAGTTTCAACGGGAACATTGGCAACAATTCCTGTATTATGTGTTTTTATAGTAGTAATCGATTGATTTGTGTGTTTATCTTCGGAAACATTAGCCACATGCTTATTCTGAGCTGACGATTCTTTTTGAGGTATCATATATCTTTGGTTCACCTCCATATCGATTTGTTTTGAATCTGCCGTTATCACAACATCGTTTTCTGAAGTATGAGTCATTGGCTCTTGTTGTTTTACTTTAACTGGTGTTTCAACAACTTGAGGTATTATTGTTTGGTCTTCCGATGATTTAAAAAATAAAGTCGTCACTACTAATACTCCTACGATACTTGCTGCAATTCCAAAATAAAAGTACATGCTGCGCTTTTGTTTTTTGCTTTCAGTATTGAGTTGTGAAGAAAGTGTATCCCAAGCAGCATCAGAAGGCTGTATTGTACGTGTTTCTAATTTATCTTTTATCTTATTTTCAAATTTAACTGGTGCCATAACTTGTGGTATTTATGTCCGTAATTTTTTTCTGAAGCATTTGTCGTGCTTTAAATAATTGCGATTTTGAAGTTCCTAAAGATATATTCAAAGCTTCTGCTATTTCCTGATGTTTATAGCCTTCAATCGCGTACATGACAAATACCAGTTTATATCCCTCAGGAAGCTCATCTATGAGTTGTTGAATTTGAGCAACTTCCATTTGAGAATCGATATTATTATACTGCTCTTGATGAATGAGTTCATCTTCAACCGAAAATTCTATTGTTTTTACTTGTCTTAAAAATGATATTGATTCTCTTACCATTATACGCCTTAACCAGCCTTCAAAAGAGCCTTCATTTTTAAAATTTTTAAGGTGTGTAAATGCTTTAAAAAATCCTTTCAACATCACAGACTCTGCATTTTGCATGTCTTTGATATAATAACGACATACACTTAGCATTTTTGGTGCATGAATCTCAAACAATGTATGTTGAGCATCGCGCTTGCCTTTTGCTGCTTTTTTTATAAGCGTCGTATTATTCTTATGATGTAGTTGAATAACTTTCAAAATAGCTTTCGTTTGGTCTTCTATTTATAAAGACGCCATATATATACTAATGGTTGCCTGGAGATAAAAAAAATTATTTTTTTCTATCAATAACGTAATTTACCATTAATTCTAATGACCTCCTATATGTAGAATCAGGGTACGTATTTAATAAGTCTAAGGCTTCTTTTTGATATGCTTTCATTTTTCCGATTGCGTAATCCAAGCCGTTATTGGTTTTTACGAAATTAATAACCTCTTTGACTCTTTTTTTATCTTTATTATGGTTTTTAATTGAATTGATTAACCACGACTTTTCTTTTTTAGAACACGAATTAAGCACATGAATTAAAGGCAATGTCATTTTTTGTTCTTTAATATCAATTCCGGTAGGCTTTCCAATGGCTTCCTCTCCATAATCGAAGAGATCATCTTTAATTTGAAATGCCATACCTATAAGCTCACCAAATTTACGCATGACTTCAACGTGATCTGAATTAGGCTTTACTGAAGCGGCACCTAAACTACAGCATGCCGCAATAAGGGTTGCTGTTTTTTGCCTTATGATATCATAATATATATCTTCGGTAATATCCAGCTGTCTTGCTTTTTCTATTTGGAGTAATTCTCCTTCGCTCATTTCACGAACTGCAACAGATATAATTTTAAGCAAATCAAAATCATTATTATCAATAGAAAGCAGCAAGCCTTTAGACAAAAGAAAATCTCCAATTAGTACAGCAATTTTATTTTTCCAAAGGGCATTAATAGAAAAGAAACCGCGTCTTCGGTTACTATCATCAACCACATCATCGTGTACTAAAGTTGCGGTATGAATTAATTCTATAACAGAAGCTCCTCTGTAAGTGCGTTCACTCACCTGACCATTATCGATCATTTTGGCTACCAGAAACACAAACATTGGTCGCATTTGTTTTCCTTTACGATTAACAATATAATGTGTTATACGATTTAACAAAGCCACCTTACTAGACATAGAGAGTCTGAACTTTTGTTCAAAAAGTTCCATCTCATAGGCAATAGGTTGTTTTATCTGTTCGGTAACTTTCAAGGATACTTAGTTTTTCTCATATATTTTACAAAATTACTAATTAAGTCTCTAACACTTTAGGTTGCTATTAATAAATCCTTAAATCTGGAAGCTTTAACTTTTTGCCTTACGTTTTTTTTGTATATTTAATCTTCAATTAATTTAAAATCCGAACTTTATGAAAAAAATTACTTTATTACTTTTAATATTAACTGCTTCGTTTTCTTTTGGCCAAGTGCTGAGTGAAGACTTTGACGCGGGTCTAACCATTCCTGCAGGATGGACTAACAACGAATTATCCCTTAGTGGAGAAGTGTGGATTATAGAAAATACCGGAGAGGCTATTGGCTACAACGATCCAAACTCAATCTATTATGACGATGGATTACTAACTAATAATTATGCTGTATTTGACAGTGATGGTTATGGTGGTGGAACCTCTGCAGAAAATACAGCTTTAGAAAGCCCTGTATTTGATGCTACAACTATTTCTGGACCAGTTCAATTATCTTTTAACCACTTTTTTACTGCTGGATATGGTGGTTTTGGTTATGTAGAAGTTTATGATGGTACGAGTTGGATTGAAGTTGCTTCGTATACAGGAGCCTCTCAAACAGATTCTTCATTTGGGCTTGTTGAAATCGATGTTACAACAGAACTAGCAGCTGCTACTAATGCTCAAGTTAGATTTAGATGGGTAGGAGATTACTCATGGGGATGGGCCGTAGATAATGTTGTTGTTGATGAAGGTCCTTCTTGTTTGGTACCAACAGATTTTACTGCTGGAGCAGTTACTACAACTAGTTTTGAAGTGACTTGGACAGACACAAATACAGGAACACCTAACTGGGAAATTGAATGGGGAGCAACTGGCTTTACTCAAGGTGGAGGAACATCGGTTACTGGTTTAACTACTCCTGCATATACATTCCCTGGACTTTCTCCTGACACAACATATGATTTCTACATCAGAACAAACTGTGATGGTGGCTTTGGAGATAGCGAATGGGTTGGACCTATTGCGTTTACTACAGCGTTTGACTGCTCTACACTTGGAATACCTTATGCTGAAGACTGGTCTAATCAAAACTTATACTTCTCTTGTTATACAAATGAAGATTCTAATGCAGACATGCTCGCTTGGACATTTAATACCGTTAATGATTTAGATGGCGATGGTACTGAAGATACAATTGTTAATATATTCCCACAAGCAGCTAACGTTGCTAAAGATGACTGGTTATTTACACCAGCGTTTAGCGGTGTTAATAATACTGAATATACTATAACTGTAGTTTATAATAGTGTTGATTTTAATAATGTAGCAAATGAATCATTTGATTTAGTGATCACAGATGCAGCATCATCTACAGCTACTAACCAAACTGTTATTGGTTCTTACTCAGGAATTACACAGTCAGGTGTGTTTGGAGACACTATGGGTAATGATTTAATCACACAAGCGTATACAAGTACTGAAACTTATACACCTATAGCAGATGGCGATTTCCATGTTGGTATACATGCAAATACTACAGCATTAAACAGTGATGTATTCTTTATTTTAAGTATTGAAGTTACTGCTGCATTAAGTGTAGACGAATTTGATAGTGATAACTTTAAATATGCTTACAACAAAACTACTGAGCAATTAACACTTGAATCGTCTAATTTACCTTTTGACAGTATAGAATTATACAGTATTCTTGGTCAAAATGTGATTACACGTGAGTTATCGCAAACGAATGAAACGGTTAATATGTCAAGCTTAACCGATGGTGTTTACCTTGCTAAGATTACTATAAACGGTAACAGCAAAACCGTCAAGGTTTTAAAACAGTAAATCACAACATACATTAACAAAAAAAGCGACCAAATGGTCGCTTTTTTTATGTCTTATTGGCGAGCTGCCCACAAGCAGCATCTATATCTTTTCCTCTAGATCGGCGTACAGTAACTGTAATATTTTCTGCTTCCAGCATTTTAACATACATATCAATTGCTTTTGAATTTGCCTGTTGAAATTCGCCGTCATCGATAGGGTTATATTCAATTAAATTCACCTTACTAGGCGCAAATTTGCAAAACTGAATAAGCGCTTCCACATCCTTTTTGGTATCGTTAATACCATCCCAAACGACGTACTCATAAGTGATTCTATTTTTTGTTTTAGCGTACCAATATTCTAAAGCTTCTCTTAAATCTTTTAACGGAAAAGTGGCATTAAAAGGCATAATCGACGTTCGAATCTCATCTATTGCAGAATGCAGAGATACTGCAAGTTTAAATTTCACCTCATCATCTGCCATTTTCTTGATCATCTTTGGTACACCTGACGTTGATACAACGATACGTTTTGGTGACATGGCCAAACCATCAGGCGCTGTAATTTTATCGATGGCTTTAAGCACATTATTATAATTCATAAGTGGTTCACCCATACCCATAAATACAATATTGCTAAGCGGTCGGTCATGATACAATCTACTTTCTTTATCAATAGCGACGACCTGATCATAAATTTCGTCTGGATTGAGATTTCGCATGCGCTTTAATCGTGCAGTGGCACAAAATCGGCAATCTAAACTGCAACCAACCTGACTTGACACACACGCTGTGGTTCTATTTTTTGCAGGAATTAAAACCGACTCTACTATGAGTCCGTCATGTAAACGCACTGCATTTTTAATCGTGCCATCGGCACTCTTTTGCATTTGATCGACTTTGATATGATTGATTACAAAATGATCTTGAAGTTTTTGTCGCGTCTCTTTTGAAATATTGGTCATATCCTCAAAATCATGCGCACCTTTACTCCATAACCATTCGTAGACCTGATTACCTCGGAATGCTTTATCGCCTTCATTCACAAAAAAGTCTCTTAACTGTTCCTTGCTGAGTGCTCGTATGTCCTTCTTTTTAATTTCCATTGGTGTATTACATTCCTTTTGCAAAAGTAATGAAAGGATTAGCGAAATATCATATTCGCTATATTATTTTACAACAGACCTTGTTGCATTAGTGATTGCAACGGCATCCTTTTGTGCATTTTTAATGTGCAAAAGATATAGTGGAAAGCACGACCCTTTAGGGTAATGCCCAAAATAAAAAAAGCCCTATTTAAACAATAAGGCTTTCGTATTTTTCTTGTATCGCATTAGATAATTAACATCGCATCACCATACGTGTAGAAGCGGTATTTTTCTTTAACGGCTTCTTCGTAAGCTTTTTTCATGAAATCGTGACCAGCAAAAGCAGAGACCATCATCAACAATGTTGATTTTGGCGTATGGAAATTTGTGATCATACTATTAGCAATACTGAACTCGTAAGGTGGAAAAATAAATTTATTAGTCCATCCCGAAAATTCGTTTAATGTACCACTTGAGGACACCGAACTTTCGATAGCACGCATAGCAGTTGTACCAACTGCGCACACACGTTTTTTATTAGCGATACCTTTATTGATAATATTCACGGCAGGCTCATTAATAAAGATTTCTTCGCTATCCATTTTATGCTTTGATAAATCTTCAACTTCGACAGGGTTGAAAGTTCCTAAGCCAACATGTAAGGTCACTTCTGGCAATTGAACTCCTTTAATTTCTAAACGCTTAAGTAAGTGTCTTGAAAAGTGTAAACCTGCTGTTGGCGCTGCTACAGCACCTTCATTTTTTGCAAAAATTGTCTGGTAACGCTCTTCATCTTCAGGCTCTACATCTCTTTTGATGTATTTAGGAAGTGGCGTTTCACCGAGTTCGGTTAATTTTCTACGGAACTCTCCATAAGAACCATCGTATAAGAAACGTAATGTTCGTCCTCTTGATGTTGTATTGTCAATTACTTCAGCCACTAAGGTTTCATCGTCTCCAAAGTAAAGTTTGTTTCCAATTCTAATTTTACGAGCAGGATCAACTAATACATCCCAAAGGCGTTGTTCTTCATTAAGTTCTCTTAATAAAAACACTTCTATTCTAGCACCTGTTTTTTCTTTATTTCCGTAAAGACGTGCTGGAAATACTTTGGTATTATTTAAAATCATTACATCATCTTCTTCAAAATAATCGATAACGTCTTTAAATAATTTGTGTTCGATAGTTTGATTTGCTCTATCCAAAACCATTAGTCTTGATTCATCTCTGATGTCTGCTGGATGTTCGGCTAATAATTCTTCTGGAAGGTCAAAATTGAAGTGTGATAATTTCATTTGTTATTTTTTTGAATTTTAATTTATGTGGCAACATTTGCCGCTTAAGCAATTGGGTTAATACCTACAAATTGCTATCGCTCATTTTCTTGTATGAGTTTTGAAGTGGCAAATATACAATCTCAAGATAGGCGTTGTCAAGTAAAACGCAGTATTTATTTAGAAAATTTAAAACCAAGTGCTTTTAAATCATCCCAAAAGGTAGGATACGATTTAGAAACCACCATGTGATCTTCAATATTTAGACTCGTTCTTAAAGCGATTGGCGCAAAGGCCATTGCCATTCTATGATCATTATATGTGCAAATAGAAATATCATCGTTTATGATAGATGTTGCATATAATGTTAACGTATCATTTGTTATATCAACTTTAGCTCCCAGTTTTTGAAGTTCGTTTTGGAGAGCTACCAGGCGATCGGTTTCTTTTATTTTCAGGGTATGTAATCCTGTTAGATGACACTTAACACCTAATCCCAAACAAGTAACTGCAATAGTTTGAGCAATATCTGGCGAATTATTAAGCTGAAATTCAAGTGACTCGCTGGTAACATCTTCTATTTTTTTGAGAACAATAGAGTTTGTATCAAACTTAGTTTGCACACCAAAGGCTTTATATATTTCGACCAATACCGAATCGCCTTGCAACGAATTTTGTTTATAAGACGATAGTTCTATTTGTGTACCAATCGGACTTAAGGCTACGATACTAAAAAAGTAAGATGCAGAAGACCAATCGGATTCTACCGTTAAATGCTTAGTTTTAAGTCCGTTTATTTTAGGATTGACTCTAATGACCTGATTTTTAAATGACGTTTCAACACCAATTTGATTTAACAAATCGAGGGTCATATTAATGTAAGGAATGGAAGTTATTTTTCCATCTAAGGTTAATTCTAGACCATTTTCTAAACGTGGTGCGATAAGAAGTAATGCTGAAATATACTGACTACTTACATTGGCTTTTAAGGTCACTTTATGCTTTGACAGTGTTTTTCCTTTAATTCGTAAAGGTGGACAACCATGGGTTTCCTCGTAAGTAATGTGTGCTCCTAATTGATTTAAAGCATCAACTAAAATCTCAATAGGGCGTTCTTTCATTCGGTCTGAACCTGTAAGTAACACATCGCGACCATCTCGACTGGCAAAATAGGCCGTAAGAAATCGCATGGCAGTTCCGGCGTGATGAATATCGATTTCAACTGACGACGAAGATAATGCCTTAGACATGACCATACTATCATCTGAGTTAGATACATTATCAATCGCTAATTCGGGATACAAGGCCTGCAAGAGTAGTAATCGATTTGATTCACTCTTAGAACCAGTAATCGTAATTTTTGAGTGCTTTTGTATTGAGGATTTGTGAAGTTGTAATGTCATAAAAATTCCTGATAAAGCGGGATTAGATTATTTTAATTTATCATTATTATGATGCCTATCGTGGTCCCGTTTAGTTTTTTTATCCAGTTTTTTATCGAAAGCACTTTGTAAATCTATACCTGTTTGATTTGCCAAACACAAAACTACAAAAACGACATCAGCCAGTTCTTCTCCCAGGTCTTTATTTTTATCGCTTTCTTTTTCGCTTTGTTCGCCATAGCGCCTTGCAATTATACGAGCGACTTCACCTACCTCTTCTGTAAGTTGGGCCATATTGGTAAGCTCATTAAAATATCTCACTCCATGAGTTTTAATCCATGAATCGACCTCTAGTTGTGCATTTTTAATATCCATATCATATCTTTTTTAAGACTATTTTTTCAGATTGCTTTTCAATCACTTTGGAATAAAACTCTTTAAATGTTTCATAGTCTTGCGCTAAGATAATTGATGTTTTCATATTAAGCGATACCGTTAACTGTAAAAAGCTCCCGTTTTGTTGTATCAAATACGTAAAGTCACCAGCATCATTGAATTGTATCATTTTATTTTCTGGTATTGTCTCAATACTATAACCTTCGGGTAACTTAACATTAATCATATACTTATCTAAAAATGGATACGTTAAATCTATAGGGAATTTTCTTTTTTCCAATTTAAACGGATTATCTTCGGAAGCAAAGAACAGTAATGGTGAAAAATATAAATAATCACCAATTTCTTCAATACCATCCTCTAATGTATAATCATAAGTTAACTTGAATGGCTTTGTACAATCTTTATTGTTTTCGATTTCAACACCAATAACTTCTAATTCTCCATGGTCACTTTCTATACTTTTGATTAATTCATCTCGGTTTAGGTTTGCATATCTATTTCTATAACTCATTGCGACATAATCTGTTTTTTGTTGACGCACTTTACCTTCTAAGGTGAGATCTGAATTAATTTTTACATTCAAGGATGTAATATCTTTTGACTGCATTTTTGGTGTTAAATCAATCCAAGCGGAGCTTCCGTTATCGCGTACCACTCGCCCTTGCCAATTTAGCACACGCGTTGGCAATACGTTGAATGTACTATAATCTTCAGTAGCATCTAAAAGGACATTAAAATCCTCACTTTCAATCATACAAATCACATAATTAAAACCTTGTCGTGTCGGAAATAGTGGTATCCCATTATTTTTAGTACTTACCAAAACAGGATTCGCTCTTAAACCAGCATAACGAAGCATGGAAACAAGCATCAGATTTATATCTCCAACATTTCCTACGCCATCCTTATAAGCCTTACGAACTCCAGTCCCACTGGTATATCCATAATAATCATTCCACTTTATTTTAGATTTAACGTAGTCAAAAATCAAAGAAGCTTTTTGTTTCGGATCTGTTACACCTGAAATTATAGCATCAACATCTTCTTTAAAATATGAAGATTTATTAAGCTGCTCTCCAAAATATGGGTGTTTATATATACCTTGTGTAACTTTATCCCAGCCAGTAGAAAAGTATTGCAGTTTACTATTAGGGAACTTAGTCATGCTTAATTCCATAATTAATTTAGCTGCAAAATTATTGAGATTAGATACAAAAGGCTCATCTATAAGCGCTGGTACATCTTTTAGGTTTGCCGAAACTATGTCAATACCATTTGCCCCCGAAAATTCAATTTGAGGCTGATAAACTGCTCTAGGATTCAGCAGTTTATTGTAAAGATAATATGCTGGTGTGATAATTTTTAATTCGAATACTTTAATCGGAATTGGGTATTGCAAATAAATATCATCAATTTGCATATAAGGCGAAATAATTTCATAATTAAATTCTATGATACTACCTACTTTTACATTAGGCATGGTAAAGGATTTAAGCCTCCAGTATTCATTAGCGACTTCATCAAAAACACCATCACTTTTAAGCTTGTCTTTGACCAACTCATTGTTTTCAATATTATAGGTATAGCCCTTTAAAAATTGAACCTTCTCTTTACTCCCTGAAAATCTTTTATATAATCTAATTTGTTGTGTGGCCCAATCTAAACCATCTTTGCTAAGAATTTTAATACGTTGCTGTACTTCGATAATCAAACAACGACCTTTACCTGATCGTATCTCACTAGAAATATGATGTTTTCTGTACAACATAACAGCACCTAAAGCAGAGTCATTAGAATCTGCTGATTGCAGTAACTCTTCTTTCGATACTTTTCCAAATTTATAGTCTTGACTATAAATAGAGCATGACAAAAAGATCAACAATAATGTAAGGCAGGTTTTCACTTCTTGAATTTTAAAATAGAAATAGCATTAAGGACTGTAGCCTTTTTAAAGTTCTTAAACCAAAATAAGTATACAACCTTTTACTGTTAAATTTTACACCTAATTTAGTTATTATCATATCTTTTTTAAGACTATTTTTTCAGATTGCTTTTCAATCACTTTGGAATAAAACCCTTTAAATGTTTCGTAGTCTTGCGCTAGGATAATTGATGTTTTCATATTGAGCGATACGGTTAACTGTAAAAAGCTTCCATTTTGTTTTGCCAAATAGGTAAAATCACCAGCATCATTAAATTGAATCTTTTCACTTTGCGGTAATGATTCTATAGCATATCCTTCTGGAATCATAATATTTATCATGTATTTATCTGAAAACGGATAGGTTAAATCTATAGGGAAGTTTCTTGTTTCCTGTTTAAACGGATTTTCTTCAGAAGCAAAAAACAACATTGGTGAGAAGTATAAATTCTCTCCTATTTCCTCAATACCATCAGCTAAATTATAGTCATAGGTCAATTTTAAAGGTTTTGTATAATCTTTATTGTTTTCAATTTCAATATCCATTATTTCAAGCTCACCATTGTTACGCTCTATACTTTTGATATGCTCATCGGTACTCAAATTGGCATATCTGTTTCTGTAGTTCATCGCTACATAATCTGTTTTTTGCTGACGCACTTTACCTTCGATAGTTAAGTCTGGATTAATTTTTACGTTTAGCGATGTTACATCTGTAGATAACGATGAAGGCGATAGATTGATCCATGCCGAACTTCCATTTTCACGAATCACTCGCCCTTGCCAATTTAGCACACGAGTTGGCAACACGTTGTATGTACTATAATCTTCGGTAGCATCTAAAAGGACATTAAACCCTTCGTTTTCAATCATACAAATCACATAATCAAATCCTTGTCGTGTTGGAAATAGTGGAATCCCATTATTTTTAGTACTAACCAATACAGGGTTTGCTCTTAAGCCAGCATAACGTAACATTGAAATGAGCATCAAGTTGATATCTGCTACATTTCCTACGCCATCCTTATAAGCTTTACGTGCTCCATTTTCGCTGGTATAGCCGTAAAAATCATTCCAGTTAATTTTCGATTTCACATAATTAAATATCAAAAATGATTTCTCGATAGGGTCAGTTACTCCAGCCAAAATAGCATCTACATCATCTTTATAATAGGATGATTTATCTAATTGATCTCCGAAGTCTGGATTTTGGTAAATACGTTCTGTTACTTTATCCCAAGACGTCGAATAGTATTCCAGATTAGACCTTGGCATTCTAGTCATACTCAATTCCATTATAAGCTTGGACTTATAATTATCAATATTATTTACAAAAGGTTCATCTTTAAGTGCTGGAACATCTTTAAGATCGGCTGATATTACATCTAAAGAATACGAAAATGGTATGGTCACATTAGACGACGATACATCTAGCTTTGGAATATAGGATGCTCTAGGGTTAAGCAGTTTATTATATACAAAATATTCTGGTGTGCTCACTTTTAGTTCAAATACTTTAGTAGGAATTGAGGTTTGTATATCTATCTCATCAATTTGTATAAATGGTGATAAAATTTCATAGGTAAATTCGACAATGCTTCCCACTTTTACATTTGGCATTGTGAAGGATTTATACCTCCAGTATTTATTAGCTTCTTCATCAAAAACACCATCATTTTTAAGTTTATCTTTTGTAACATCACCATCTACCAAGTTAAACGTGTATCCTTTTAAACTCTGAAATCGCTCACTACTGGCATTAGATCTATTATAGAGTCTTACCTTATTTGTAGCCCATTTTAATCCCTCTTTATTTAAAATTTTAATACGCTGATGCACTTCTACTTTTTGCATAAAACCACCATTGTTTTCACGATATTCAAAATCTACACGGTGTTTTCTATACAACATTATGGCTCCAATTGTAGAGTCATTAGAATCAAATGTTTGAGCTAATTCCTCTTCGGATACTTTTCCAAATTTATAATTCTGGCTTTGTATGGAAAATGAAATTAAAAGCAGTAATACGGTAAATTGTGTTTTCATGGTTAGGTTTTAGAAATCAGTACTATTTTAGTTTTGTCGTGTTTGACTATTTGAGATATAAACGCTCTAAAGGCTTTATAGTCTTCTTTAGGGTAATAGCCTTTATTAAGAACATATTTTCGTTTGTAAAGTAATTCGTTTTCAGAAATTTTTTCAAGAGAAAACTGATAGCTTCCATAAGCATTAGATATGGATACATCATCTGGCATCGCTTCAATTTTAAGCGTAGGATCAATTTTAATTATAAACTCATCGGTATCTGTAAATCCGCGATCAATCTCAAAATCCAGTGTTCTATTTTTATATCGTGTAGGAATGCCAGTAACTCTATTAAACGCATTGGGCTGAACTAAAAACCGTTTCCCACTTTTTGTAGCATAACTACTTGAAGTTACTTTTGCTGTTTCGGTAAACACAACATTATCTTTATCGTTATCATAGACAATCGCATCTACAGATAATCCATTAATATAATCCCAGTATTCTTTTAAATTAAGTTTTTGATCACGTAATGGCTTGTTTTGAACACCTTCATGAAGAGCATATTGATATCCATAGGTTTTTATAACCACATCTGCAGAAATCGAACCATCATTAGTAAGGTTAATGGTCGCTTTAGTGTCTTGCAAATTAGTTTCTGTAGGATACACTGTTGTATGTACTATCTTTCCACCTTCTGGAGTAATAAGTAAGGCGTCTCTGTCGTCTGTAAATCCTGCTGTAAATCCAAAGGGATTGGTTTGACTTGTACATTCTAACCAAATATCTTTTTCATCATTAGGAATACATAATACAGCATGATTTCCTTCAACCGATGAAAACTCTTTGTCGATATTTCTAATACCTCTGTCTCCATAAATAATAGCGTAATTAGACTCTACACCTATTTCTTTAAGTAGTGCTTTTGTATAATTAGATAAGCCTTTACAATCTGCATATCCCAAACGGTCTACTTCTCCTGCCAACATGGGTTTCCAGCCACCAATACCAACCTGAACACTGATATAACGGGTTTTGTTTTGCATGTATTCGTAAACGAGTTTTGCTTTATCATAATCAGTAGTAGCATCTTTAGTTAGTTCTTTAACTTCAGTAATCACTTCAATTGGCAATACTTCGGTTTTGGCAAGTAGTTCATCATGAACCCATTTTCCAAAGTCTTCCCATGTGTTGTTGGCCCCATCGACACCTTCCATACGAAATTTAGTTAATGCAACTTTGACTTTGGGAGCAAAGGTTTGAAACGACGGACTATATGCTTCTGGCTTAAGTGATTTTAAATTCTTTGCTGAAAAATGATAATCGCTATGCTGTTCGATATCAAAATTATCAACATTTGATGATTTCACTTTAATAGCAACATCAGACTCATTAATGATTTTATACTCGGAAAACTCTGTGCTACAGTAAAATCCGTCGATAGGCATCCAGCTAGGTAAAAATGCTGTAGAATGATACACAACTTCAGTTTCAAAACGTATGGTATACGGATAATTAATTGGTGTATAATCTAAATATTTTACACGACTGTCTGAATAAAGTGTCCCACCACTTACTGCACTGACATCTAGAAAATCATTTTTCCGTATTTTCTTTATTTCTTCACCTCTTGAATCATACACTCTTGCTTCTAAAGAATTGACATCAATATTTTTATTATAATGCACATAAGTACCAGGTTTCGAATCCCCTTGAGCATTTAAAACCGTAACTATTTGTGTTTGTTTATAAATGAATTTATCATAAGACTTAACTTCAATCGTAACCTGATCATATCGAATGACTGCATTTGCTTTAATTTTTAAATCTAAAGGTATCGTTGAAGCATCGAGAAGCGCATCATCTTGAGCTATTGCAATTGTAGAAAATGACATCAAAACTAATGTCAGTAATAATCGTAAGGGCATTTCAGCAGTTTTTGTTAGGTATGAGTCAAATATAAATTTTTTTCTAAGAATCAACGGTGTAAAAAATCGTAAAAAGCAGCAGTCCTTATTGTTAGTCAGTTTTACTCTTTTTCAACAACAGTAACACAGTTAGTATAATACCACAAGGAACAGCGATATATTTAAGCTCACTAACAATGACATTAACTCCCCATTCTGAAAAGAATTTTTCGATTCCAATGGGTGATACTTTTATAACTCTTAATGGGAAGAAGAATCTGGAATTATCAAAGGGAATAAAGAATCCCACGCCTTTCCCTCCTGTAGTTATGGCATCTAAAAGTCCGTGAGACAATGTAGACAGAAACAAGATTGTCATAACTACTAATTTTCTTTTTTTTTCCGAAAATCATTGACAATAAACCACTCCAAACGAGTGCAAATACAATTGAATGTGTAAAGCCTCTATGTCCAAATGGATGCATATAATCAATACCAAATCTAAACCCAAGCACGTCTATGTCTGGCAAAATTGCTGAGCCTATTGCTAAAAACACCACTAATTTACTGGTATTCGAATCGATAACTTTAGCTGTGGTATAAGCCACTAAACCATGTCCGAAAATCGATGCCATGGCTATTTGTTTTTAGTATCTATAATAATAGTTACAGGACCATCATTAATCAATTCGACTTTCATATCTGCTCCAAATTGACCTGTTTGAATGGTTTTACCTAAATCTGCTTGAATCTGATTTACAAACATTTCATATAAGGGAATAGCAACATCTGGTTTTGCTGCCTGAATGTAGCTTGGACGATTTCCTTTTTTTGTATTGGCATGAAGTGTAAACTGACTTACGACAATAACATCTCCCTGAATTTGAAGTAAAGATTCATTCATGACTCCAGTAGCATCAGAAAAAATACGAAGGTTTACTATTTTGTTAGATAACCATTTGATGTCATCTTCAGAATCGTCATTAACAATTCCTAGAAGAATAAGTAAACCCGAATTAATACGAGCCACTTCCTGTTTATCAATTGTTACTGAAGCTTTTGATACACGTTGAATAACTGCTTTCATTTTATTGTTCTTCCCAATTATCAGTTCGATAGTGTTCTTCTTCACCATCTAATATTTGCAAATAGCTACGATATCTCGAATACGAAATTTCATCTTTATCTAAAGCCTCTTTTACAGCACACTTTGGCTCTTCAACATGTAGACAGTTATTAAATTTACAGTCTTGTTTCAGTTCAAAAAACTCAGGAAAATAATCTCCTACTTCTTCCTTGTCCATATCGACAATTCCAAAGCCTTTTATCCCAGGAGTATCAATAATTTTGGCATTAAAGCTCAAATCAAACATTTCGGCAAAAGTAGTGGTATGCTGACCTTGACTATGTTGCGTTGAAATGGCTTTTGTTTTTAGATCTAAGTTGGGTTCAATGGCATTGACTAATGTAGATTTACCAACACCTGAATGCCCTGCAAACATACTTACTTTGTCTACCATTAAAGCCTTAACCTTATCTACGTTTTTTCCAGTTTCAGCAGATATACCAATGCATTCATAACCTATTTTTCGATAGATATGAGCTAAATATTTCACTTCTGCTAGAGTGTCATCGCTGTAGGTATCTATCTTATTGAACAATAAAATAGTTTTTACAGCATAGGCTTGTGCAGTTACAAGAAACCGATCAATAAAACTTGTAAATGTAGGTGGATTATCGATGGTTATTAATAAAAACACCTGATCGATATTAGAGGCAATGATATGAGTTTGCTTAGACAGGTTTACCGATTTACGAACGATATAGTTTTTACGATCATGAATGGTATGAATAACTCCTGTGACATTGTCGTTGTTGGTTTCGAGTTCAAAATCTACAACATCACCTACTGCGATTGGGTTAGTACTTTTAATCCCTTTTAATCTGAATTTCCCTTTGATTCGGCATTGATAGGCTGCACCTAGATTAGTTTTTACGGTGTACCAACTTCCTGTAGATTTATAAACGAGTCCTGTCATTATAGCAAAGATGCTAATTATTATAGCATTTACCAATAAAAAAGACCGTCTGTTGACGGCCTTTAAAATTTACTGCTATAATTTTAGAGGTTTAGCTTTTCTAGATGAATATCTAATGTTTTCTCTTTTCTGTTGTATTCTAAAATCATGACGTGACCCAGTTTAGCTGGCAACACTCTAAAACTCACTTTACCTTTAGACTCTTGAAGATATATTTTATCTTCGGTAAGCTCACCATCGCTATACATTACAGCTTTGAAAGCAAGTTTGTTTTTTTCACCTTTTAATCGTTCATAATCGATGAACGTAGAATAAAAACGATCGCGATCCTGATCAATTTGTGTAAACTCATAATCGAAAGCTCCATATGCCGCTAAAGCATGAGCATTGAGTTGTGGGCTTCCAAAATCAGTAATACTAGGAGCACGAGACTTTCCTTTTTCAATTTGTTTGATATTTTGCAATTCAAAATTATTATTAAATTCAAAAATTACAGCATCAGTTATAGTAAGCTGTGTTGCATTACCTCCTAATAACATTCCTCCAGCACTAATCGTTTTTCTATATTTTTCACCAATACAATAGTAAGAACCTGTCTGAGTTCTGATGATATCATGAAAATATACGTAAGTACTTTTTCTTTTCTTTCCATCAGAATCTGCTGGCATCATTTTATCGATTTTATGCTCCCAACTTACTTTATTATCTGATATCTCACTTCCTGTTAAATCGACCACTTGAGCAAACAAACCTTTACTATCATCTTTAGCGATATTGTCTCCCTTATCAAAATATTCACCAAGTAAGACCACATTATCATCTTTAGTTAAAAATGCATTTGTTATTAATCTTGGATTATCTTCTCTACTAAAATCTTTTTCGAACAGACGCTTTCCCGTTTTAATATCGATAACCACAACCTTCATATCTATGGTCTGACTTAGCATTGATTTTTTTGAGCCTTCCATTGCTACAACGACCTTATCGTTAGCTTCTAATGGATTGAGGAACAACAACTCCTTCGCATCTTCTGGAGAATTAAAATCCCAAGACGCTCCACCGTTTGTAGACACGTATTTTAGTCCATACCCAAGCTTTTTATTATTTTTTACGTAGTTGAATAAAAACCCGTTATCATCAACAGGAAACAATAAGTTAAAGTCACCACTTTTCATCATCATACTTAACCAGCGTAGTTCTTTTTTGGAGACTTCAATTTTGATATCTTCTCCTTGATTTCCTGACTTATCAAAAGTTACAAGTTTATACATACGCTCTTTTAAATTTACCATTGCAAACATTAATGCCTGATTGTTAAATTTACTTTGGGCTAAGATGGTATTTTTGTCGTCAATATAAGATTTGGTAGCAATATCATTAAGATTATTATCTAACATTTTAATCGCATATTCACGTTTTCCTTTTTTAAGCTTATCGACTTCATAATAAAAATAATAACCATCAACGTCTTTATTTTTATCTATAAAAGTTCCTGAGTTTTTTATTTTAAAAGAGGTGATTTCATCAAGTGATTTTTGTTGTGCATAGACACCAATACACATAGCACAAAGTAGTGCTGTTGTTAGTAGTTTTTTCATTTTAATTTGTTGTTGAGGATTATTGATTAATAGATTTAAAAAATTCGTGTATTGCTATCCCACTGTCACTGGTTTTAAGACTTTCCTTGTGCGTTTCACAAAATGCCAAGCCCATTTTTTTTGTTTCTTTAAGTTCTAGGTTATGTAAAAACAAACGTATGACATTGAGGTGTTTTTCATCAGAAAAATTATTTTTTGGAGGTACATATTTCCCCAGTTCATGCTTTCTTTTAGCTTCATATATTTGTTTGATGACCTCAGCCATTGTATGGTAATAGTAGGTAGCTGTAATGCGATTATTTTGAAATTTCTCAACCAATTGGTAAATCGCAAAATCTAATAATTTACGGTCAATAGTACTCTGTATAGCTTTTTGATGAGAGACATCTTTTATAAACTTCATTTGATCTTTTGTTCCAGCAACATCAAGATTAACGACTCCAAAATCATCCTTCAACTTGTTGACTCTAAATTCTATTTCCGGATGTGTTTTAAGTGTATCTGAACTTAATTCAAATTCGTTTATTTTCTCTTCGGTATCAAATATTGATATGGTTTCTTTTAGCCAGTAGGATTTAAAGGGATAGCTTTCAAAATCAAAAACACTATCGACTTTCACATGGTGATTGAGCAGCATATCGTCTTCAACTTTTAATTTTTCCAGAGCACTAATAGCTTTTGATTTATGGTAGATGGTTTTAGAATACAATATAAAACCAAGTGAATCTGCTTCGGCTTCTTTTTCTTTGGAATGATCGAGAATATCAATATTTAACTCATCAATAACTGATAGAGCGGCTCTTGTTTGCCCATACTTTTGGCGTTTAATGTGCCTTACTTTTTCTTTAGTTTCTTTAGAATTAATTTTAGAAATAGCATTGGTTACGTGATGCAGAGAATGGTCTAATAACTTATGAGCAATTTCATGACAAATCACAAATGCGACTTCATCGTCACTGGTAAAAGTATTGAACAAACCTAGGTTAACCTCAAACATTCCGTCACCATAGCAAGCTGCATTAGGGATAAACGAATTATTTATAAAAAACCGGTAGTTTGTTTTATCTATTTCAGGGTTCGCAGCATAGACATTTTCTAGAATTTTATAAAAAGGGCCATCAATTTCGGAGCTAAAAATATAAGCACTATCCTTAATAGATTTTACAACTTTTTCATCGCGATCCTTAAATATCTTTTTGACTTTTGAAGCGTAATCCCCTTTAATTCTTTTGATATAGTCTGAATTGATTTGTTCCAAATAGTCCTCTACAGCTTCAATATCTTCAGGAAGATAAGCGTTAGAAGTGCTTTCTTGTTGTGCAAAGATTTTAGCGGAAATCAAAACACAAACAATACACAACAGGTAATTTTTAATCATAAATAGGACTTAGTTCAATATCAAAAATAACCTTTTTATTTATCTATCAAAGTTTAATCTTCATATCTAGATTTTAATTGCTTTTTTAGACGCAATTTTTGTCCCATTAGACATTAAGTTGATTATATATAATCCTGAAGGCTGGTTAGACAAATCTACAACAGCATTTGAATTAAGTTTTGTTTGGGTTGTGTTTACAATAATTCGTCCCGAAATATCAGCAACAACGATATGCAATTCAGAAACATCTTCCATTAATTTCAAATTGAAAACACCTGATTTTGATGGGTTTGGAAATAGCTTGATACTTTCAGAGGTTTCAATGATTTTTTCTTTCAGCATATCTTCATCATCGAGATAACATTCGGTCATTGTGCAAATCACACCACAACTTATACTTTTGTGTTTGTAGCCATATAACAACACCGTGTCTAATTGTTCGTAGTCATTTAAAATTACCTCGATTTGAGTTTTCTTGCCTACAACAACAGATTTTGATTTATAACCTAAATAAGACACTTGTAAGGTATCTGTTGGTTTTGCTTCGATAGTAAAATTTCCGTAATCATCAGACATAACACCTTTTGTAGAATTTTTTATACAAATTGTAGCAAATGGTAAAGCTTCTTTATTATCTGAAATTGAACCGTGTATCAGTTGTTGTCCAAAAGATATCAAGGACATCAAAGTTGTAAAAAATAGTAATAGTGATTTCATAATTGGATGTGTTTCGTTTGAAATCAAACCTAATTGAAATCGTCTAACATTGAAATCAGCAATGAGTGAACGGTATATTTCACTTAGTAAAGTGATAAAAAAAGCCTCACAAATCTGTGAGGCTCTAATAATTATCCGTTAATAATCTTTTCCTGATGATTAATCGATTCCTGATGAATCGCTTTAAACATACGTAAGATAAACTCTTCACTTAATCCTTTTTCCTCGCCTTCAAGCACCATTTTTCCTAAAATTTCGTTCCAGCGTTTACTTTGTAATACAGCAACATTTTTTTGTTTTTTCAAAGCACCAATCCCATCAGCAACTTTCATTCGTTTGCCTAGTAATTCGATAATTTGATTGTCAACCACATCAATTTGAGCTCTTAAATTATTAAGCTCTGTATTGTACTCGGCTTCAGGATCTGTTTCTTTTCTAATTCTCAAATCTTTCATGATTTGCACTAGAGTATCTGGTGTGACTTGTTGAGCAGCATCACTCCATGCTTTATCAGGATTTGTATGAGTTTCAATCATCAATCCGTCAAAATTTAAATCTAATGCGGTTTGAGACACGTCAAAAATCATATCTCTTTTTCCTGTGATATGAGAAGGATCATTAATAAGCGGTAAATCAGGAAATCTATTCTGAAATTCAATAGCTAATTGCCATTCAGGAATATTTCTATACTTCGATTTTTCATAGGTTGAAAACCCTCTATGTATGGCTCCCAAATTCTTGATTCCTGCTGTATATAATCGTTCGATACCACCAAGCCATAATGCTAAATCTGGATTGACAGGATTTTTTACCAATACCGTTTTATCGGTTCCCTTCAGTGCATCAGCTAGTTCCTGCATGATAAAAGGGCTAACTGTTGAGCGCGCTCCAATCCATAATAAATCGATATCATGTTCCAATGCCAATTCTACATGGTTTCTGTTGGCAACCTCAGTTGCCGTTTTTAAGCCTGTTTCAGCTTTTACTTTCTGTAACCATTTGAGACCTAATGCACCTACACCCTCAAAATTTCCAGGTCGTGTTCTCGGCTTCCAGATACCCGCTCGATAATAATTAACATCGGTATCTTTTAGCTCGTGAGCAATTTTTAACACCTGTTCTTCAGTTTCTGCACTGCATGGTCCTGCAATGACCAGTGGATGATTTAATTTTAAATCATCTAACCATGTTCTCATTTCTTTCTTATTCTCCATAATATTCTATTAAACAATTCCTTTTAGTATATCCTTTATATGATTAGTATTTTCCATCTCATTGTATATTTCTTCAAAATCATCAGCCTCCATCAATGCTTTAAACTGTTTTAAATTATTGATGTATTCATCGAGCGTCTCTACAACATTGGTTTTATTTTGTTTAAAAATAGGTGTCCACATTGCTGGTGAACTTTTTGCCAACCGCACAGTACTTTCAAAACCACTTCCAGCCATATCAAAAATATCCCGTTCATTTTTTTCTTTTTCTATAACTGTTTTACCTAGCATAAATGAACTGATATGTGATAAGTGCGACACATAGGCAATATGTTTATCATGAGCTTCAGGATTCATATAACGAATGCGCATTCCTAAGTCTGAAAACAACTGTAAAGCTTTCTCTTGTAATTTGAACGTTGTTTTTTCCACCTCACAAATGATGTTTGTTTTCTTTTGAAATAAATCACGAATAGCTGCTGAAGGTCCTGAAAATTCGGTACCAGCGATAGGATGCGTTGCTAAAAAATTGCGACGTTTTTCATGATGCTCTACAGCGTTACAGATAGGCAGTTTTGTTGAACCAACATCTATAACTAAGGTCGTATCTGAAATCGCATCTAACACCTTAGGAAGTTCTGCTATAGCTTTATCTACTGGGATTGCAAGCACCACTAAATCGGCATCTTTCAAATCATCATAAGTCGCTTTCTCATCAATAATTTTGAGTTCAATAGCTTCATCTAAATGTGTCGTGTTAGAATCAATGCCGTAAAGTGTTGCTTGTGCATTATTAGACTTCATGTCTAACGCCAAACTTCCGCCAATTAATCCTACGCCTATGATATATATATTATTCATGTTTTATTTCAATCTAGCTAATGCTTCTTCCAAATCATCTTGTGGTGCACAAAGTGATATTCTTATGTATCGATTTCCATTAGATCCAAAAATGGTTCCTGGAGTAATAAAAATCGATTTTTCTTTTAATATTAAATCTATGTATTCTTCAGCGTTCAGGTAGTCGGGTAATTTTGCCCAAACAAACAATCCTGTAGCCATTTTATCATATGTACAGTTAAGTGCTTCGGCAATTTGCCATACAATCTCACGACGTTGTTCGTATACGCTATTTAAGCTAAGAAACCACATATCTGAACAATTTAAAGCTTCAATAGCACCTTTTTGAATACCTAAAAACATACCAGAGTCCATATTACTTTTTACACGCAAAACAGCCTTAACATACGCTTCTTTACCCAATAACATCCCAACTCGCCAACCTGCCATATTGAAAGTTTTACTCAAGGAATTTAATTCTAAACACACGTCTGCAGCACCATTATATTTTAAAATACTTCGAGGGTATTTATTTAAAATAAAACTGTATGGGTTATCATTAATGATTAATATATTGTTGCGTTTTGCGAATGTGATTAAATCTTCAAATAATTTATTGGTTGCCTGTGCTCCAGTTGGCATATGCGGATAATTTACCCACATTATTTTTACCTTTTCAAGACCTCTTTTTTCGAGTTCAATCAAATTTGGAAACCAATTGTTATCTTCCGTTAAATCGTAAAATACAGGTGTAGCTCCTACGAGTTTTGTAACCGATTGATAGGTAGGATATCCAGGATTTGGAATCAAAACCTCATCGCCTTCGTTTAAAAATGCCATTGAAATATGCAAAATCCCTTCCTTGCTTCCCATAAGCGGTAACACTTCAGTTAACGGACTTAAAGGCACATTAAAATGTCGTCTGTAAAAATCTGCAATCGCTTCTCTCAACTCTAAAATACCTTGATAGCTTTGATATTTATGAGCGCCCTCTTCATTGAAGGTTTCTACCAATGCATTGAGAACACGTTCTGGCGGATTCAAATCTGGGCTCCCAATACCTAAATTAATAATAGGTTTGCCTTGTGCCTTTAACAAGCCTACTTCTCTCAATTTTTTTGAGAAGTAATATTCTTCAACGTTTTGTAATCGGTTAGCAATCTGAATCATAGTCTTGCGTTTTTATATTCTCCCAGTATTTTAAAATCTTGAGCCATAATTGCCATAATTGATTTAGCCTTTTCGAAATCTTTGTAGGTTTCAAAAGTTAAATCCACAAAAAAAGCATATTTCCAAGGGGTTTCAATTTTTGGGAGTGATTGAATCTTAGTCAAATTTAACTTACAATCACTTAAAACGTTTAAAATAGTCGCTAAACTTCCTCTTTTATGGTCTAATTCAAATTTTACTGAAGCCTTATTGATTTGTGCTTCGGAAATTTCAGAATTCTTCGTTTTCACTATAACAAATCTAGTTTCGTTATGCTTTATGGTTTGAATACTTTCAGAAATGATATGGAGTTCAAATAGATTTGCTGCTAATCGAGAGGCTATAGCCGCAACATGCTTTAGCTGATGTTTTTGAATGCGCTGAGCGACCTCGGCTGTATCTTTATCTTCAATAAGTTTAATATGCGGATATTGTTTAAAGAACGCTTTACATTGTAATAGAGCCATAGGATGTGAATACACTTCTTTAATATCACCAATTGATTGATTGGGCAATGCCATTAAATGATGTTGAATAGCTAAATAATGCTCACCAACAATATGCAAATTATGAGAATCGATTAAGGCGTAATTCGGAATAATAGATCCTGCAATAGAATTCTCTATAGCCATAATAGCTGCATCACTTTGTGCATTTAAAATACTATCGACTACGCCGTCAAATGTGAGGCATTCGTTAACATCTACCGTATCTTCAAAAAATTGCTGTGACACAATGTGATGAAACGACCCTTTAACTCCTTGTATGGCTACCGATTTTATCAAACTTTTAATTTATATTCCGAATGGCATTCGGGATTTTCTAAACAATTATTTTATACTTACTATAGACATTTCAAAATAAAGTTTTACAAAAAAAAGTCCCGATTTACATCGAGACTCATATTAAATTTATTTTGAATAAATTATACATATAACGTCTCTTTCTTTTCGCTAAAAAAGAAATAAAACCAGTTGTAATATGTATGATTTAATGTATTCATAGTTGTAAATGAGGTGCTAATGTAATTATTATTTTAAGAAATCAAAATTGTTATAAGATATTTTTGAATTTTTCGTTTCAGTTTTAAAGAATTCATAATTTAAATAAGGTCATAGGTAATAATTGCTATTTTTGAATAAATAAATTGATATATGTCTATTGAGGTTGAAAACATTTCTAAAGTATATGGTAAACAAAAAGCGTTAGACCAGATATCTTTTGCTGTAAACAAAGGTGAGATTGTTGGATTTCTAGGTCCGAATGGCGCTGGAAAATCTACACTAATGAAAATCTTAACCACTTACATCAATGCTACTGAAGGGATAGCTAAAGTAAGTGGCTTTGATGTCATAACAAGCAAACAGGATGTTCAAAATAATGTTGGTTATTTACCTGAACATAACCCTCTGTACCTAGATATGTATGTTAAAGAGTATTTGACATTTAATGCTAATGTTTACAAGACTCCTAAATCTAGAATTAATGAGGTTATAGAATTAACAGGCCTTACACCTGAAGCTCATAAAACCATTGGTCAATTATCTAAAGGTTACAGACAACGTGTTGGTCTCGCCAATGCGTTGCTGCATAATCCTTCCGTTTTAATTTTAGATGAACCTACAACGGGATTAGACCCAAATCAACTGGTTGATATCAGACATTTGATTAAAACAATTGGTAAAGACAAAACCGTGTTTTTATCGACGCATATTATGCAAGAAGTAGAAGCTATTTGTGATCGCGTGATCATTATAAATAAAGGTCAAATTGTTGCCGATAAAAAACTAAAAGACTTAAGAGACGAAAAAGAACAAACGGTTATTGTCGAATTTGATTATCGTGTTGAAGATGCCTTTTTACTGAAATTACCTAAAGCCAAAACCGTCAAAAACACTCATGATTTTATTTATGAGATTACTTTTTCAACAACTGAAGATATGCGTTCTCATGTGTTTGATTTTGCTCATGACAATCAATTAAAAATCTTACAGCTCAATCAAAAAAATGCAAGTTTAGAAAGTTTGTTTAGGGAATTGACGTCATAAATCTCTATTCGAAAATTAGCGTTCCTGTGTAAAACTCTTCTACCGCAACCACAACTGGAGTATTAACTACAATAACATCGCCTGTACTTCTAATTTCACCAGTAAGAGATTGCTGAGCATTAATAATCATATCATTACTGCTTCGTTGAAAAATATTGACATTTTGAGCGATTAAATCTCGACCCTCAAAGCGTGCATCTCCTGAGAAATACCCAATATATAAACTGTCTACTTGTCCATTTATGAATATGGTCGACAAGTTATTTACAACAATATCAATAGCATTGCAATCAACATCTAAGTAAAAATTCCCGTCAGTGTTTACTTCATCTTCAGAATTAAAATCTTCTGAAATCAATTTTAAACTTTCATAACTCAACACCCCTTGGCTTCTTACAGAAAGCCCTGACCCATTTCTAATTTCAGTAAGATTTGGAGCACTTACGAATACTTTAGTAATCCCATAATCTCTTGAAATATTGCAAGCGTTATTGTTAAATAATTTCAACACACCATCATCAACCCTTACATCAATATCACTCATCAGGTATTCACCGGTTTGAACCGTTACCTTTTGAGTTGGTGCATCGGTAATAATTAATTCTATTCGAGGAAATGTTGCAATTTTAGTAAAATCATCTACTACAAACTCTTTCTCAATAACACTTCCAGCATTTTGAAAACAATCAGGAACGTTCTCTCCATTACAGGAAACGAATACAATTGCTACTATAGTAATTAATAGATGTCTCATAGTCTAATACCTATTCCAAATTCTACTGCTTCTGCTTTGGCGCCATGTGATTTTAGGGTAACTGCTCCAAATAAATGCTCTCCAAAATAACGTTTTAATCCAATTCTGTTATACATCTGTCCTTCAAAATCATAAGGATAATACACATAATAGCCTAATTGTGTAATGAACGACATTTTATTTATAAATAATTCATGTCCCACAAAAACACCAACACGTTTCCAGTCTTCATCAGCAGAAATATTGCGCTCAGGAAATGCCACAGAATAAAAATAAATCAATTCTTTTAAAAATTTCGCAAAGAAGACATCGGCTCCCAGCTGAATAGCGCTTTTCCGATTTAATCGTTTATCGGCATAAGCTGAAACAATATAAAAAGGATATTGTCCTGTATCAATGATATCACTTTCATTAACTCCAGACCTGAATACTAAGTTGTATTTGATACGTTCTTTATAATCTTTCTCATCTGAAGTTGTGATATATTCGGGCTTACTTTCATAATCAAACAGATAGCTGGTTCCTACATTAAATGCAAAGGTATTCGTAGACGTATTTGGCGCTCTAAAATTGGCATTCGAATAATGTATAACTGAAATACCTGCTTGCAGTCCAAAACCTTTAATAATATTCTCCTTTTTATAGTTAAGCATAATATAAGTAGAACTCAACAAGTCTGACCCATAGGCATTGTTCCTGAAATTATCGACCTTATCATAAGGATTTGTGGTGTAGGCAATACCCTGAGCGATTCTAAAATTGAGGTGACGCTTAAAAAAATAAAAATTGTAGTGTGCGTAAAGCCCATAATTTTCTCCTAGGGTTTCATTTTTCATATCCTGATAAATGAACGAAAATCCCCAATCTGGATAATTATACTGACGTTCCCATTCTTTAAATCCGAAGGTTTTTTTATTGTAACTTAAAATTAATCCGGTTGGATGATCTACAATTAAATGCTGTATATCTGGATTGTGTTCCAGGATGGTTCCGTAGAAAACATTGGCATCTAAACTAAATAAATTAGGGTCTTCATCTTGCGCAAATGAAGATATACTAAACAAACAAAATAAGCAGGCAAAAAAACGAATCATAAATCTAGATAGAGCGTAAAAGTATGTAATTAATTTTAACGCTTTAAAATCTATACGTAAAAATAAAAGCCTGAGTTTTTAAAACAATGCAGACGCCACTGCTTTTATATTATCGCTTTTCCCCATTGAATAATAATGTAAGACGGGAATTCCTGCTTTTTGAAGCGCTTTAGATTGTGTAATACACCATTCGATGCCTACTTGTCTTACCTGACTGTTATCTTTGCATTTTACGATTTCGATGATTAAGTCTTCAGGCAAATCGACATGAAAGCGATGCGGAATTAAATTCAATTGCTTTTTCGTCGCTATAGGCTTTAACCCAGGAATAATTGGCACTGTTATGCCTTCACCTCGGCATTTTTCGACAAACTTAAAATACTTTTCATTGTCAAAAAACATTTGCGTCACGATATAAGACGCTCCGTTTTTTATCTTCTTTTTTAAGAAATGAATGTCGCTATCCAGACTTGGAGCTTCCATATGTTTTTCTGGATAAGCACCAACACCAATACAAAAGTCCATTTCAGATGTATTCTTTAATTCTTCATCGAGATAATTTCCATTATTTAATTCGGAAATTTGACTTACCAATTCACTGGCATAAGCATGCCCTTCCTTCTCAGGTTTAAAATAAGTTTCCGTTTTGACAGCGTCTCCGCGTAATGCCATCACATTTTCTATTCCTAAAAAATCGAGATCAATTAAGAAGTTTTCGGTATCTTCTTTTGTAAATCCGCCACATAATATATGAGGAATAGCATCCACACCATATTTATTTTGAATGGCCGCACAAATTCCAACCGTACCTGGACGTTTTTTTACTATTTGCTTTTTTAACAAGCCATTGCCAACGTCTTTAAAAGTATATTCTTCTCGATGATATGTCACGTCAATAAAAGGTGGCTTAAATTCCATCAAGGGATCTATATTATCAAATATGGATTGAATATGCTGCCCTTTTAAAGGTGGTAAAATTTCAAATGAAAACTGCGTATTTCCATTAGCTTGTTTTATGTGTTCTGTTACTTTCATATCATTGTTTTGCCATAAAATGCGCTATCAATAAAGACACCATTGTAAGGGCTAATAATTGCAAAACAAATCTAATTTCTACTTTATACTTTTTCATAATTTAGGGTCTTGATTTTTTTTGCAAGAATACGACTTCATCTGATTTTTATCACGCTTTATATTCTAAGAAATTGTTAAGTTTCTGCTAAATTTGGATTTAGCCATTTTCGGGCTGTATCTTCATCTATAGCTCTTCGTTTTGCATAGTCTTTTAATTGGTCTTCAGTAATTTTTCCTAAGCCGAAATATTTAGCCTCCGGGTTTCCAAAATAGTAACCACTTACCGATGCTGCAGGCCACATCGCCAGACTTTCAGTTAATTGCACACCTATATGTTTTTCGACATTTAACAGCTGCCACAACGTGCATTTTTCTAAATGATCTGGACAAGCAGGATAACCAGGAGCTGGTCGAATACCCTTATAGCTTTCGTTAATTAAATCGTCATTAGTTAAGTCTTCATTTTTAGCATAAGCCCAATGTTTAGTTCGTACTTGTTTGTGTAAATATTCGGCAAACGCTTCCGCTAAACGATCGGCTAATGCTTTAATCATAATCGCATTATAATCGTCATTATCGGCTTCAAACCGTTCTGCTAACTCTTGAGTACCAAAACCAGTAGTTACACAAAATGCTCCGATGTAATCTTGGATTCCGGAATCTTTTGGTGCAATAAAATCACTTAAGGCATAGTTTGGAATACCGTCTCTTTTCTTTAATTGCTGACGAAGCGTAAGAAAGGTTGCCTGAACATCTTGTTTGTCATCGTAAACTTCAATATCATCATCATTAACTGTATTCGCTGGAAACAATCCAAACACCGCTTTGGCTTTTAACAGTTTTTCATCAAAAATGCGTTTTAATAATAACTGAGCATCATTGAATAACTCTTGTGCTTGAACACCAACAATATCGTCTTTTAAAATGTCTGGATATTTTCCGTGGAGATCCCAGCTTCTAAAAAACGGACTCCAATCAATAAAGGCTTCTAATTCTCGAATATCAAATTTATCAATCACCTGAATTCCTAGTTGCTCAGGTTTTACTATTTCAGAAGTCGCCCAGTCTATTTGAAATTTATTCGTTCTGGCTGCTTCGATAGACCTGTATTCTTTACGTTTTCCTCGTGTTAAAAATTGCTCACGAAACTTATCATACTCTGTTCTAATTTGTGCTTTGTAAACACTATTATCGTTTTGAAGCAAATTCCCAACTACAGTTACAGCTCTGGAAGCATCATTGATATGCACTACAGTATGATCGTAATTTGGTGCGATTTTCACAGAGGTATGCGCTTTAGATGTGGTGGCACCTCCAATGATTAACGGAATGGTTAAATTTTCCTTTTTCATCGCTTTTGAAAGGTATACCATCTCATCAAGTGATGGTGTTATCAAGCCACTTAAACCAATCACATCAACCTGTTCTTTGACGGCTGCTTCTATAATTTTTTCTGGCGGAACCATCACTCCTAAATCGATGATTTCATAGTTATTACATCCTAAAACAACACTAACGATGTTTTTTCCAATATCATGTACATCGCCTTTTACCGTTGCCATTAAAATTTTACCTGCAAACTCTTGTTTTCCGTCTTTTTCAGCTTCAATAAAAGGTTGTAAATAAGCCACTGCTTTTTTCATCACACGTGCCGATTTGACTACTTGAGGCAAGAACATTTTTCCGCTTCCGAAGAGATCACCAACTACATTCATTCCAATCATAAGATGACCTTCTATGACTTCAATTGGCTTTTCAGATGTTTTACGAGCCTCTTCAACATCTTCAATAATAAAAGTATCAATACCTTTAACAAGACTGTGTGTAATTCGGTCTTGTAAAGTTTCGTTTCTCCATTCTAAAACCTTAGCGTTATCCTCTTTTTTATTCCCTTTTACGGTTTCGGCAAAGTCTAAAAGGCGTTCGGTAGCATCGTCCCGTCTATCGAACAAGACATCTTCGACGTGTTCTAATAAATCCTTCGGAATTTCATCGTAGACTTCCAGCATCGTCGGATTCACAATACCGAGATTCATGCCGTGTTGAATAGCATGATACAAAAATGCAGAGTTAATCGCTTCTCGAACTGTGGTGTTTCCTCGAAATGAAAAAGACACATTACTTACACCGCCAGAAACATTAGCATAAGGCAAATGCTCGCGAATCCATTTCGTAGCCTTAAAAAAGTCTAAGGCATTTAAGCGATGTTCATCCATCCCTGTAGCCACAGGAAAAATATTGGGATCAAAAATAATATCCTGAGGTGGAAAACCAACACGATCAATCAACAGCTTGTACGAACGCTCACAAATTTCAATTCTGCGTTCATAGGTATCAGCTTGACCAACCTCATCAAAAGCCATAACAATTACTGCGGCGCCATAGCGTTTAACAAGTTTTGCTTGACGTATAAATTCGGCTTCGCCTTCTTTTAAACTAATTGAATTAACAACACATTTACCTTGAGCAACCTGAAGTCCGGCTTCAATAATCTCCCATTTAGAGCTATCAATCATTAATGGAATACGAGCAATATCAGGCTCGGAAGCAATCAGATTTAAGAATTTAACCATGGCGTATTTGCCATCGAGCATGCCTTCGTCCATATTGACATCAAGAATTTGTGCACCACCTTCAACCTGATCTCTGGCAACACTTAAGGCTTCGTCGTATTTTTCGTCTTTAATTAATCTTAAAAATTTTCGTGAACCTGTCACATTTGTGCGCTCACCTACATTGATAAAATTACTTTCTGGCGTTACCACTAAAGGTTCTAATCCAGATAAGGTTAAATATTTTTTACAGTCAGATTCTGCCATTATGCGTAAACTTTAGTTGATCGTGGTTGATAATTCTGAGCGACTTCTGCAATCGCTTTGATGTGCTCAGGATTGGTTCCGCAGCAACCTCCAATAATATTAATCAATCCGTCTTTAAGGTAATCTTCAATTAATTGTTGCATATGTTTCGGACTTTGGTCATACTCCCCAAAAGCATTAGGCAAACCAGCATTTGGATGTGCTGAAGTGTAAAAATCGGTTTGATTAGACAAACGCTGTAAATAAGGTTTGAGTTGTTCAGCACCAAGTGCACAGTTAAACCCAACACTCAATAAAGGTACATGTGAAATAGATGTTAGAAAAGCTTCTACGGTTTGGCCAGACAATGTTCTTCCCGAAGCATCCGTAATCGTTCCTGACACCATAATTGGAATATCTATTTGACGTTCTTCTTTAACTTCTTCGATCGCAAACAAAGCGGCTTTAGCATTGAGCGTATCAAATATGGTTTCTACTAAAAGCACATCAACGCCGCCATCGATTAGAGCTTCAACTTGTTGTTTGTAAGCGATGCGTAATTCTTCAAACGTAATGGCTCTATACTCGGGTTTATTGACATCGGGAGACATGCTTGCCGTTTTGTTAGTTGGACCAATACTACCTGCGACAAATCGAGGTTGATTTGGTGTTGCTTTAGTAAATTCTTCAGCTACTTGTTTGGCAATTTTTGCAGATTCATAATTTAACTCATAGACCAAATCTTCCATATTATAATCTGCCATAGCGATTGTAGTTCCAGAAAAGGTATTGGTCTCTACAATATCGGCTCCAGCTTCAAAATAAAGCCGATGCACATCAGCAATAGCTTGAGGTTGGGTTAGAGACAATAAATCGTTATTCCCTTTAAGAGAGGTTGGATAATCCTTAAAGCGTTCGCCTCTAAAATCTTCTTCAGAAAATTTATAGCGTTGCAACATGGTGCCCATGGCGCCATCTAGGACTAAAATACGTTGTTGTAAACTTTGTAATAAATCTGACATTTTAATATGCTATAAAATGTCATCAGGAAAGTAAGAGAATTACTTCTGTGTTGTTTATCTGTCCTAAATTTCTGAATCCAATCAGATTTAGGTAGAATTTAGCACCTTCTTTAAAATAAAGGGTTGCTAAGGCTTCACTGGGTCTATTCCCTCTGCCTTTCATGATAACAAATCAATAATTATATGAACTGAGGTGTAAATTAACGCATTAAATTTTAAATATAAAAATTTAAAAGTCTAAATAAATTTAGAGATAACTTTTCACATTTTGCCAAGGTCCTCCATTAATTGCATCGATTTCATAATCCAGCAGGAGATCCTTTGCGTGTTCGCTTCGTGCGCCACTTCTACAACAGGTAATAATTGGTTTTTGTAGCGCTGTTAATTGCTCTATTTCATCTTCCAATTCATCTAAAACAATGTGTAAGGCGCCATCTACGTGACCTTCATTATATTCGGCTTCTGTTCTTACATCTAAGACAATAGCACCTTTATCTAAGTATTCTTGAATATGTTCAAATTCTTGATTTGGTATGTTCATGATTTTACGATCTGCTTTATGAAATTAGACTATGGCTTTTACTACGGCTTTAGGTGCTTCTTTTTTAGAACCATCAAATCCGTTAATACCACTTACGGTTGTATATTTTAAGACAAATTTCTTATTGGGATGAAGTCGTTTATACGCTGACTGACACATTAGGGTCGCTTCATGGAAACCACAAAGAATGAGTTTTAACTTCCCTTCATAAGTATTAACATCGCCTATGGCATATATCCCAGGGATATTGGTTTGATAATCTAAAGTATTAACTTTTATGGCATTCTTCTCGATATCCAATCCCCAATTTCCTATAGGTCCCAATTTTGGTGAGAGTCCGAATAGTGGAATGAAATAATCGGTTTCAAGTAAAGTTTGCTGAGTATCTTTAGTAACAGTGACTGCTTCCACATGATTATCACCATGAATTGCGGTAACTTCAGCAGGAGTAATCACATTAATTTTACCCAGTAATTTTAATTCTTGAACACGTTCTACGGAATCTAATGCACCTCTAAACTCGTTTCGTCTGTGAATCAATGTGACTTCTGAAGCGATATCAGCTAAAAAAATACTCCAGTCTAATGCAGAATCACCACCTCCAGAAATCACTACACGTTTATTTCGGTAGCGCTCAGGGTTTTTAATGAAATAAGCCACGCCTTTATCCTCAAAATTTTCGATACTATCAATTAGTGGTTTTCGAGGCTCGAAACTACCTAAACCGCCAGCAATAGCAACTACTGGTGCTTGATGTCGCGTTCCTTTATTGGTCGTAACCACAAAACTCCCATCGGCTTGCTTTTCAATGGTTTCAGCACGTTCTCCCAAGGTAAAACCTGGCTGAAATTGCTTTCCTTGTTCTAAGAGATTTTTGGTTAAATCACCTGCTAAAATTTCTGGCAATCCAGGAATATCATATATAGGCTTTTTGGGATATAACTCTGAACATTGACCTCCGGGTTGCGGTAAAGCGTCTATAAGATGACATTTTAACTTTAATAAGCCAGCTTCAAAAACTGTAAATAAGCCTGTTGGTCCGGCACCAATAATTAATATATCTGTATGTATCATTTTACTTTTTTATTAGGTTTTCAGTAATTTTATTTAAAGCCGAAACTTTAGCCTCAAAATTCCCTTTGATTGTTTTTCGATATGCATTTAAATTTTGAACCATATGATTAATATCTTCCGGAATAACTGCTTCAAAAAACTGCCTTAAGCGTTTGGCTGTAGTTGGCGATTTTCCGTTGGTAGAAATAGCAATTTTCACATGGCCTTTTGTTACAATTCCTCCGAGATAAAAATCGCATAACTCTGGCGTATCTGCCACATTAACTAGCAAATTTCTACGTTTTGCATCTTTATAAATTTGATGATTCACCTCAGGTCTATCAGTGGCAACAATCGCTAAATCCTTATCGCATAAAAAGGATTCTTCATAAGCGAGATGGAATAATTTAATATGATAGGCTTTAGCAATGGTTAGAACTTCATCTTTAAAAGATGGTGCAACCATTGTGATGTTAGCTGTAGGGCTTGATTTTAGCAAAAATGTTAACTTCTCCAAAGCCACGTGTCCTCCTCCAACAATAAGTACTTCTAAGGCGTGCATTTTTAAAAATATGGGATATAAGTTGTTACGCTCCATGGAATTTTATTTAGTTACTTGTGTTTCAAATTGTTTACAAATCGAACTGAGTGCTACACGTTCATTCACGACGGCTCCAATAACAATAATTGCAGGTGATGACAATTGTTTTTGAGCAACTATTGATTCAATGGTTCCTATGGTTCCAATTCCGACATTTTCACGTTCGGTCGTTCCATTTTGAATCACAGCCACAGCCGTATCGCTTTTATTTTCCGAAGAAAAAATCTGAACAATTTCAGTCAATTTTCCCATGCCCATCAAAATCACTACTGTTGCAGATGACTGTGCTGCTAATGCAATATCTTTCGATATTTGATGTGATTTGGTCGTTCCGGTGATGACCCAAAAACTTTCTGATGCACCACGTTTTGTTAGAGGAATTCCCTGATAAGCCGGAACAGCTATCGACGATGAAATACCGGGAACAACATGGGTTTCGATATCAAATTGTCTGGCGTAATCGATCTCTTCGGCACCACGTCCGAAAACAAACGGATCGCCTCCTTTTAGTCTTACAACATGACCATGACTTTTGGCTCTGCTTACAATAAGCTCATTAATTTGATCTTGTTGATAGGCATAACATCCCTTTCGTTTACCTACAAAAATGAGCTCAGCACTAGGCGAAGCATGGTCTAATAAATCGTTATTTATGAGTGCATCATATAAAATCACATCAGCAGATTGAATAGCCTTAACACCTTTGATTGTGATGAGTTCTGCATCACCTGGACCTGCACCAACTATGGTTAATTTTGCTGTAGTACTCATAAGATGTCTCATTTTTCACTAAGGTCTTGAACTCTAAACGCTCGTACGACCTCTAAAAATTCTTTCGCATTTTGAGTGTATGCCTGTGCAAACTTTTCGGTAGGTGCATGTACTTTAATTTGATAAATCACATCTGAAAATGGCAGACCTAAATTCACTTTTTTAGTAGCAACAAAACCGTCGTCAAATTGTTTGATTATTGCTGCCTGAGAATTGGTTGTAATACCTTCAGATAGTAAAACCGCCTTAGCAGAATTCACCATAGAACTGTAAGCATAATAAATGGCACTTGAGTAAACTTTATTAGAAAATGCTTGTTTTGCAGCATCGATTTTCTCTTCGCTTTCTAAAAACAACGTCGCAATAAGATCTATGACAACACCAGCACATTCACCAATTCCGATAGCTTTGACATAAGCTGTTTCGCTACCCCAATCTATAAAGTCATCTTGTGTTAGGTTTTCTATACTGGACAAATCAGTCAGGAGCTCGTAGAAGTATTTTTCGCCTTTCTCAGCATAGTAATCTTCGAACTTTTTATTGCTGGCGAATTGCTCATAATCATTGAGAATTCTGCGTAAGGCTTCCGGACCTCTTTTACTCGGCACTTTAACAACTTTATCGGCAAAAACACCATGTCCGTTTCCTTTATTACCACCACCCAATAAGACCTGAAGTGCTGGCAAAACTAATTTATCTTTAGTACGAATAGACATCCCTTGAAAGCCAATATTTGCCATATTATGCTGTCCACAAGCATTCATACAACCACTAATTTTAATGACTAAATCGTCGTTGTTTAAATAGTGAGGATATTCCGTTTTTATGATACGCTCTAACTCTTCGGCAATTCCTGTACTACTTGCGATTCCCAGGTTACACGTATCGGTTCCTGGACAAGCTGTAATATCAACGGCTTTATTATAGCCCAATTCTGTAAAGCCAAGTTTTTTTAATTCGGTATAAAACAGAGGTAGTAAATCTATTTTTACAAACGGGATCAAAATATTCTGACGTAAGGTCAATCTAATTTCACCAGCAGCGTATTGATCTACCAGATCTGATAATAATCTGGCCTTGTCTGTATAGAAATCGCCAAGTAACACTTTGATTCCTATGGCTACGTATCCGTTTTGTTTTTGCGGAATGGTATTCGTTGCTTTCCATAATTCGAAATCAGATGAATCATCTATTTCTATGTTTGGAGCACTAACCGACACTGGCGTTGAAGTCTGATAAGCCTCAGCATCAATGGCTACCGACTTAAATTCAATGGCGTTTTGTTCCGCTTCGACTAAAGTTTTAAAAGCCTCTAAACCTATGGATTTAATTAAGAATTTTAATCTAGCTTTCGCCCTACTTTTTCGTTCACCATGCCGATCAAAAATTCTCAAAACACCTTCCATCACAGGAATAATTTTATCACTAGGTAAAAATTCATATAATACATCAGCATGTCTGGGCTGTGATCCTAAACCACCTCCTAACATGACTTTAAAGCCTCTTTCTTCATTTTTGATTTTGGCAATAAAGCCCAAATCATGCATATAAGAAAGTCCGGTATCTTCATCTGAAGCAGAGAAAGACACTTTAAACTTTCGGCCCATTTCCTGACAAATCGGATTACGCAAAAAGAAACGAAATAAGGCATCGGCATATGGTGACACATCAAAAGGCTCGTTAACATCTATGCCTGCAGTTTCACTTGCGGTTACATTACGAACCGTATTGCCACAGGCTTCTCTTAAAGTTACCTGATCACGTTCTAATTCGGCCCAAAGTTGTGGTGTACGATCTAAATCGACATAATGAATTTGAATATCCTGTCGAGTGGTAATATGTAAGCGTCCGCGAGAGTACTCATCAGAAACATCTGCAATTCTTCGCAATTGATTGCTTAGAACCTTACCATAAGGCAACTTGATGCGAATCATTTGCACACCTTGCTGTCGTTGCCCATACACACCTCTTGCCAATCGAAGACTTCTAAACTTCTCTTCATCGATTTTACCATTATGAAACAGCTCAATTTTGTGAGCCAGTTCGATAATATCTTTCTCTACAACAGGGTTTTCTATTTCGGTTCTAAAACTTTGCATACCATTAATTTATTGGAGATGAATCCCACACTCTCTATTTTTCAAGGCTTTTATCGGATCAAAGTAGCTATGATTTTTAGGTAAATTATGTGCTTCTAAATAATTGTCTAAATCATAGTCGGTCCAGTAGTAAAACGGACTGATTTTTAAAATTCCGTCTTTGCTATAACTTAAAATATCTTTTTTATTTCTCAACTCGGTTTGGCGTACTCTAATATTTGTAAACCATAAATCTGGTTGATGTTCCTGTAAAGCGCGCCTGAAAGGTTCTAGTTTTACAACTTCGGAAAACTGCGCATGATTATCGTCTTCTAAACTAGGTAAACCAATAGTGGCATCAATATCTTCTTTACTCATTAAAGATTGATACTGATGTATATTCAAATCATATTGATTAATCAAGTGAGCAGCATGTTTGTAGGTGTCTGGTGAATTATACAAAGTATCACACCAAACCACTTTTATCGCCTTATCATGCTTGCTCATAGTACTGAGCAAAATAGCAGAATACACCCCAAAACTTGTGGTTACGATTCTGTTTTCTGAAAGCGTTAAAGCCCATTTAATAATTTCGTCGGGCGTTTTATCTCTTAGCGACTTATTTAAAATTTCTAGATCTAAGTGTTTCATTTTCCCCATGTTATTTTATTCCATGTACGTTCATGAACATAGTACAACACTAATTTTGAAACCAACTCTATAAAGCCAATTGAAAATGCCAACGCCAAGGTGCCTGTAATGATATAGGAAATCACGACTGTTGAAAGTGTTCCTAAAGCTCTCCAGCTTATAGTTTTAGCTAAAGTTCGTTTTATTTTTTCTCCAGAACCAGTGTCTTTAACCTGGTTCTTATTTACAATTTCAGTGTTTTGTATAACTGTATTCATAAGTAATTTTATCTGTTATTATAATTATCCTATCGATTTAGTAGGATACTAATACAAACCTATAGCATATTATTTAAAAAACTAGTGTTAATCTGTTAAAAATTCTTGGTTTTTATTGCGAATATGCTAATTCGCAAGATCTGCTAATGTGGTATTTCTGAACACTTTAAGTGAGTTATCCCGTATCTGAATCATTAGTCGATGTACAGCACATGTACCTTCATCTGGACAATCATCACATTTTTCATAATAGTTTAAACTCACGCATGGCACCATCGCAATAGGTCCTTCTAAAACACGCATTACTAAAGTCATAGGCACATCTTTTGGGTCTTTAAGTAAATAATAACCGCCTCCTGAGCCTTTTTTTGATCCTAAGATGCCATTTTTTTTAAGCGTTAATAATATACTTTCTAAAAATTTCACCGAAATATTTTCACTTTTTGAAATCGTAGCAATCTGAACAGGCTTCCGACTATTTTGTCTAGCCAAAAAAGTTAGTGCTTTGATACCGTATTTTGTTTTCTTTGAAAGCATATGTCCAAAGATACTTTTTTAAATTAGTATTCTAAAGCCTGATTTAAATCGGCAATAACATCTGTAACATTTTCCAAACCAACCGATATACGCACCAAACCATCTGTAATGCCAACTTCTAAGCGATCAGCTTCGGTAAGTTTAGAGTGTGTCGTTGATGCTGGATGTGTTACAATGGTTCGTGTATCACCCAAATTGGCCGACAATGAGCACAATACAATTCTATTTAAAAACTCACGCCCTGCTTCTAAGCCACCTTTAACTTCAAAAGCGACCACATTACCTCCTAATTTCATTTGCTTTTTCGCGATGTCATATTGTGGATGTGATTTTAAAAATGGGTATTTTACCAGATTAATATTAGGATGCTTTTCTAAAAACTCGGCTACTTTTAAAGCATTCTCACAATGTTTTTCTAATCGTACGGCTAAAGTTTCTAAACTTTTAGATAACACCCAAGCATTAAATGGTGACAGAGCTGGTCCAGTATTTCTTGAAAACAGATAAATTTCCCGAATCAAATCTGCTTTTCCAACGGTAACACCTCCTAAAACGCGACCTTGACCATCAATTAATTTGGTTGCAGAATGAATGACCAAATCGGCTCCAAATTTTATCGGATTTTGCAAATATGGTGTTGCAAAACAATTATCAATGACTAGTAAAATATTGTGCTTTTTGGCTATCTGACCCAAACGATCCAAATCGAGAATATCGACAGCTGGATTGGTTGGACTCTCAGCATAAAGTATTTTGGTTTGAGGTTGAATTAGCGCTTCAATACTATCTAAATTATTGACATCAAAATAACTTGTTTCAATATTCCATTTGGGTAAAAACTTAGTAAAGAGTCCGTGAGTCGAACCAAAAATACTTCTTGCCGACACAATATGATCTCCAGCATTTAATAAAGCCGCAAAGGTTGAAAACACGGCAGACATTCCTGTCGCAAAGGCATAACCTGCTTCGGCACCTTCCATTTTACAAATCTTTTCAACAAACTCAGAAGTATTTGGGTTTGTAAATCGGCTATAAATGTTTCGTTGCTTTTCTTCGGAAAACGATGCTCTCATATCTTCGGCATCTTCAAAAACAAAACTTGACGTCAAATATAGCGGTGTAGAATGTTCTAAAAACTGAGAACGTTCCGATTGTGTTCGTATAGCAATAGTCTCAAAATTTTCAGTACTCATAACTTAATGTAATTGGTTAGAAAGCTTAATAATATCAGATAGTAATCCTCTTGCGGTGACTTCTTTTCCGGCACCAGCACCTTGAATCACTAAAGGTTGATCGCCATAGGCTTCAGTAAAAATTTCAAACAGTGAATCAGAACCTTTTAATTGTCCGAGTGCCGATTCCTTTTCTTCAGAAACAAGCTTCACTTCTAAGGTTTCATCAGCAACATTTAATTCGCCTATATAACGCAACACCTGATCTTTTTGCAAACTTAATTTTCGTTCTCCAAACGGTTGGTCTAACTCCTTAATTCGTGATTTAAACTGATTCAAACTCGTCTTTCCGTTGAGTTGTTTTGGCACTAAGGATTCTATATGAATCTGCTGAAACTCTACCTTTAAGTTGAGTTCTCTAGCAAGAATGAGCAATTTTCTGGCAACATCATTTCCTGAAAGATCTTCACGCGCATCAGGTTCGGTTAAGCCTAAGGCTTCTGCTTTGGAAAGCACTTCTGAAAATGGCACATCTTCCGAAGAAAACGTATTAAACATGTAACTCAATGAACCAGAAAACACACCTCTAATCTTTGAAATTGTATCTCCAGAATTATAAACATTTCTGACGGTTTCTATGATTGGTAATCCAGCACCAACATTAGTTTCATATAAAAACTTTTTATTATTGTCTTTTAAGTTTTGACGTAAAGCATCATAAAAATCTAAGGCTAAAGTATTGGCAATCTTGTTAGCTGAAACGATGTGAAACCCATTTTGGATTAAAGCATTATAATGCTGAACAAAATCAGAGCTAGCTGTAGCATCTACAGCAATGACATGATCATATTTATTTTCATTTATATACTGAATAATCTCATCCAATTGATACGGATTTGAAAATCTGCTAAAATCACTTTCCCATGTATTTGTCATGGAGTTATCCTCAAAAAACACCAACCTTGAATTGGCTACAATAGGAATATATACATCTATAGATTGCTCGCTTCTAAGTCGAGATTTTGCTTTATTAATCTGATCAATTAATGTGCTTCCAACATTACCTATTCCGAATATGACGATGTGAATTTTTTTCATTTTTGATATAAGTATTAGATTCGAAAATGGGTTTTAAAAACTTGATAAGCTGTTCGTATTCGATTAAAAACGCATCGTGACCATGAATAGATTTAATTTCAGAAATGCTGACATTATCTTTTATAAGCTTGATATCTACATAAGTTTCCCAGTTTTCTTCAGATTTAAAAAATAAATCACTTGGAATTGTTATGATATGAATATGCGAACTTATGGTTTTAACAACGTCATCTAGAGCGCCTCTGTTTTTAGTAATATCAATGGTTCTTAAAATCTGGTTCATCAGTTTGTAAGCCGATAAATTAAAGCGTTTGTTAAGTGCTTTCCCGTGATAATCCAACCAGCTTTCGACATTAAAACGTGCTTTAGAAACTTCGGTACGTTGAAACTTTTGAGTTAAAGATTCTGGTGTTCTGTATAAGGTCATGGCATGCATACGAGCATCGGCTAAGGGCGCTTCCGAATGATTTAAAATCGCATCCTGAATATGACAATTAGCAATAAGCCAGTCGGTAGATTTCCAATCGCTAGCAATCGGAATTAAATGCGTAATCAAATTAGGTTTTAAAGCTGCCAGTTCCCAGGCAATTCCACCACCAACCGATCCGCCAATCACAGCAAAAAGTGATGTAACATTTAAGGTTTCTAATCCGATTGCAAAAATTTCGGCAATAGTACGTGCTGTAAAATCTTTATAATTGTCGATGAGATGGGCTTCAATATTATCAAATCCATTTCCAGGAATATTAAACGCTAAAACGGTATAAACATTAGTATCGATACATTTGTTACTACCGATTAAATCATTCCACCAACCCTCTTTTCCGCAGACATTAGAATTTCCCGTCAACGCGTGATTGACCATCACAATGGGTGCCTCATGTAAAGGTTGCCCAAAAGTTTGATAGGACAATTCAATCGTTTGATGCTCACCAGACGGGAGTTCAAATTCTGAAATTGATATGTATTGTAATGCTGCCATTCGTAAATTTTAAAAGGTATAGATGCCACGCACTAAAATCGTACGTAGCATCAATTGAACACAAACAAATATGTTTTAAGCTAATACTGTTTTTTTAACGACTTCGAAAGCTTCTTTTAAATCGGCTTTTAAGTCTTCGATATTTTCAATACCAACCGACAAGCGAATTAAGTCTTTAGTCACACCTGTAGTTTCCTGAGCTTCATCACTCAACTGCTGATGCGTTGTACTTGCCGGATGAATAATTAATGATTTGGTATCGCCAATATTAGCTAAAAGTGAAAATAGCTTAGTCGTATCGGCAATAGTTTTCGCCGATTCGTAGCCGCCTTCAACACCAAAGGTCACGATACCACTTTGTCCGTTTGGTAAATATTTTTCAGCCAAAGCTTTGTATTTACTGGTTTCTAATCCAGGATAATTGACCCAATTGACTTCAGGTTGTTCTTGCAACCATTGGGCTAATTCGAGGGCATTTTCACTATGCTTTTTGATGCGTAATTCTAAGGTTTCAAGCCCTTGAATAATTTGAAAGGCATTAAACGGACTCAAAGCTCCGCCATAATCACGAAGACCTTCAATTCTAATTTTTGCAATAAACGCGGCATCTCCAATAACTTCACTGTAAACTAAACCATGATAGCCAGCTGAAGGCTCAGTAAACTCTGGAAATTTACCGTTGGTCCAGTCAAACGTACCTGCGTCAACGATGATTCCGCCAAGAGACGTTCCGTTACCATTGATATATTTGGTTAACGAATGAATAACAATGTTAGCGCCATAATCAATTGGATTCAGCAAATATGGTGTTGCTACAGTATTATCAACAATAAAAGGCACTTTATGAGCTTTGGCCTGACTAGCAATAGCTTCGATATCTAATACATCTAATTTTGGATTACCAAGGGATTCTACGAAAAAAGCTCTGGTATTTTCCTGAGTCGCTTTTTCGAAATTTTCAGGGTTAGATGGGTCTACAAAAGTTGTTGTAATCCCATGTCTTGGTAAGGTTACACTTAATAAATTATAGGTTCCACCATACAAACTATTAGAAGCTACAATATGATCACCAGCTTTTAAAAGCGTTAATAATGTGGTTGAAATTGCTGCAGTTCCTGAAGCTGTAGCAACGGCTGCAATTCCACCTTCGAGAGCGGCAATACGCTGTTCTAGAATATCATTGGTCGGATTATTTAAACGCGTATAAATAAATCCTGGAACCGATAAATTAAAACGCCCAGCGGCATCATCTGAATCATCAAAAACGTAAGCCGTAGATTGATAAATTGGAACCGCTCGTGTTCCTCCTGTTTGATTAACATCGTGTCCTGCGTGCAACGCTTTTGTTGCGAATTTTTGTGTACTCATTTTTCTAAGTTTTTGAGTTAAATACTAATTAAAACAAAAGCCAAATAAGCCTCATGAGAAGCGTACTTAATAGAAAAATGTTAAAAAGAAAACCGTAAATTACAGAAGAGTAATTACGTTTGAGTTATCTATCCGATTACACGATAAATGAATCGTGCTTTCAAGTAGAATTTAGCACCTTCTTAATAAATTTAAGGGTTGCTAAGGTTTCAGCGAGTCTAATCTCTCCACCTTTCTTGATAACATTTCAGTAAGTTATTGAACTTTGTGAGCACAAATATTGCAACATAAATTTCAATAATCCAAATCAAACCGAAAATTTTTCTAAATAATTAACATAATCGCAATAAAACAGAAATATTTTCTATAATTATGATTTTGAAGGCTTTTTTATTCTAAAAATTAGATACTTGTTATTAATCTCATTTTTAGCAGGTGTAAGTGACAAAAGTCTTATTTGTAAAACATTCTTTTCTAGTTTCAATAATATCTGTACTTTTGTTGCCGATTAAAGAGGAAAAATTTGTTCTGATTGCAACCTCATAAAAAAATGCTAAAGCAGTTAGTTTTCAACTTCTCTAGCGACTGAGCAATCTCAATTAATTTTTCTATAACTAATAAAAATTTAAAGGGATTTATGGCATATTTATTTACTTCGGAAAGTGTTTCTGAAGGACATCCAGATAAAGTAGCAGATCAAATTAGTGACGCATTAATAGATAATTTTTTAGCCTTTGACCGCGAGTCAAAAGTGGCTTGTGAAACTTTGGTCACAACAGGTCAAGTTGTATTGGCTGGTGAAGTAAAATCGAACACCTATTTAGATGTTCAAAAAATCGCCAGAGACACCATTAATAAAATTGGTTACACCAAAAGTGCTTATATGTTTGATGGCAACTCTTGTGGTGTATTTTCGGCCATTCATGAGCAATCTGAAGACATCAATCGTGGCGTTGACAGAGCCAGTAAAGAAGAACAAGGTGCTGGTGACCAAGGAATGATGTTTGGTTATGCCACTCGTGAAACCGATAACTACATGCCTTTGGCTTTAGATTTATCGCACCGTATTTTAAGAGAGCTTGCCGACTTAAGACGTGAAAATAAAGACATTACTTATTTACGTCCCGATTCTAAAAGTCAGGTAACCATTGAATACAGTGACGATAATGTGCCGCAACGTATTGATGCTATTGTGGTGTCGACGCAGCATGACGAGTTTGGAGATGATGACACTATGCTGGCTAAGATTAGAAAAGATATTGTTGAGATTTTAATTCCAAGAGTTGTAGCTAAATTACCAGAGCACATTCAAGTTTTATTTAATGATGATATCACTTATCATATCAATCCGACTGGTAAATTTGTGATTGGCGGACCTCATGGTGACACTGGCTTAACAGGACGAAAAATTATAGTCGATACTTACGGAGGAAAAGGTGCACATGGTGGTGGTGCGTTTTCAGGTAAAGATCCAAGTAAAGTAGACAGAAGTGCTGCCTATGCGACGCGTCATATTGCAAAAAATATGGTTGCTGCAGGTGTTTGTGATGAAATTTTAGTACAGGTAAGTTATGCTATTGGTGTGGTAAAACCGACCTCTATTTTTGTAGACACTTATGGCACTTGTCCGTTTAATATTACCGATGGTGAGATTGCTGAAAAAATAGCACAACTATTTGATATGCGACCAGCTGCCATTGAAGAACGTTTAAAATTACGTCAGCCTATGTATAGCGAAACTGCGGCTTACGGACATATGGGACGCGATAGTGAAACCGTTACCAAAACTTTTGAGCAACCTAATGGCGATCCAGTTACTCTTGATGTTGAGTTATTTACCTGGGAGAAATTAGATTATGTAGATAAAGTAAAAGCTGCTTTTGAAATAGCATAGTTTTAAGATTATAAAATAAAAAAGCCATCTTTAACAAGATGGCTTTTTTATTTGCGTTAAGGATTGAAAGGTTTGTTTGAGCTCCTCAAAGAGAGCGAGCCTTGAAAGCCTGCCAACCGTTGCTAAAGCGATGGTTGGAACGCCCAACTTCTATAAGGTATAAATCACTCTGAAGGTCACAAACCTAGGTTGTATAAAGGTTTCGGAGTTAAAGACAGAAATATTACTCGAACTGTTACTCACATTAGAATCGATATCTAATAAGTTTGACGCCTTGACTTCGTATTCCCACTTGGCATCTTTATCTTTTCTATAGGCCAAACTCGCATCCCAGGTTTGGAACGACTGCGACGGCATGACACCATCATCTTGATTGGTATAGGTGTAATCGGTTCTAAAGGTGACTGATTTCCATAAATAAGCATCAAATTCGATAGAAGGCGAATTGGTCACAAATTTTGTTGAAGACGTCCCTTGATCGTTGTTAGAAACCGAATAAGTATATCGTAAACGTACGTTTGGTGCTTCTCTAAAATTAGTACGCAATTCTGGTGAGTAGCGCTGTGTAAAACTCTCGCTTACGGTACGTATTCCTTGTACAAATTGATTACGCTTAGCATATGAAAAATTAACACCTAATCGCGCTCTTATCTTTTTAAATGTACGCTCAACACGTCCGAAAACACTCGCAGATTCGTCTGCAAAATTAGAGTTGAAATAGGAGCTTGTTCGTATGACATTATCAAAATTTGTTAAACTTCTGATTTGATCAATATTTTTACTGTAATTAGCAAATGCAAATACGTTAGTATAGTTAAACAGGTTAAAACTGAAATATCTTAAACTCAAATTGTGAGATAATGAATTTTGCAATTCTGGATTACCATAACTGATATTATTGTAGCTGTTTAGCACTAAACCTTCGGCAAGACTCGTCACATCTGTAAAGGCATTAGTCATGTTGTAACGGAAGGTTAAACTTTCACTCTTTTTAAACTGAATGAGGGTTTCAAATTCTGGTAAGGCTCTAAAGAAGTTGTCTTTATATTCTGTTCCAAATTGTGTGTTTTTGTTTCCGTAGGAGTGTAATGAAAATCCTGGAGTGATAGTAAACTTTCCTGTTTTAACTCTATAACGAAATCCTAAATACACATCACTAAAATTGTATTCTGTATCATTTTCGTTGGCAAGTAGGTTTCCATCGTCATCGGTTAAGGTCGCCACAGGATCAAAAAATGAACCGTCATCTAAAAACTGAAAGATATTAGAGTTAAATTTTTGATTACTTAGAATTGTTCCTAAGGTGAGATTGATATTACTCTTATTATTTAAGATGTAGTAATAATCTAATTTGGCATCTAATTGATTGGATTTGATTCGTCTATCCTGATTGAGATTGTAGCCAAACTGGTCTCTATCAAACCCTAAAGCTGAAGCTGTATTATCAAAAGCGTCTTGATCCTGAGGATCGTCTTCATTATTTGTTGGATCGTTTGCTAATAAGGCATTGTAAAATGGATCTTCATCTTTAATTAAATGTTGTGCTTCTAGAGCAAAAATATTTTTATCATTTAAGGTATAGTAATAGTTAAGATTTTGATTGACACTAAATGGCGTAACTTCGTCTAACTGATTGGTGCTTCCAACAACTGAAGACACTAAATCTTGTCGTTCGGAATCTTTGGAAAGCCGTCCCAGCAAATCATAATTTAACTGATTATTAGCATTGGGTTTATACGATGCACTTAGCTTTGCAATTCCCTGATTTGAAGCTTCTCGCCCAGTTTGAACGGTTTCTTCATCAGGAATTCCCAGATTAGGATCAATATATCTAACAAAGCTCTCTTCGCGTGTTCTTAGTCGACTACTGTTGTAAATTAAAAATCCGCTAAGGTCTAAAGCTTTATTTGGAGAATAACTAAAATTAGCAGCACCAAGTTTTGTTTCGATCTCCTGGGCATTTCCTAAATTAGTTAAACCTCCCAAGCCGTTATCGCCTAAATTGATACTGGTTCCACTACTTTGACTTGGTAATCTAAATCCGCCACCAAAGTTTCTAATATCACGATTGGTCAAAGCCACTTCGCCAATATTATTCATATCACCAATAACATTCACGCTGTATTTAGGGCTGTAGTAAAAGAGTTTAGGTTGTACTAAATATAATTCTTTATCTGGAGCGGTTCCTGCACCAGCAGTAATGTCGCCAAACCAGAAATTTTCCTTTCCTTCTTTTAATTTGATATTAATGGCTACATTATCCTGATTGTTTTGAACACCACTTAATTGTCCGACTTCAGAATAATTACGTAACACCTGAATTTTATCAACGGCATTCGACGGAATATTTTTTGTTGCTAGTTTAGAATCGCCATCAAAAAAATCTTTCCCGTTGACCATCAATTTATTGACGACTTTTCCTTCAACTTCTATTTGTCCGTCATCATTAATTTCGACGCCAGGTAATTTTTTCAGGACATCTTCGAGTTTTCGTTCGGAGCCATCTTTAAAAGAATCGGCATTGTAAACCAGCGTATCGCCTTTAATGGTCACAGGCATTTCGTAGGTTAATTCGACTGCTGCTAATGCATTATCATTTTGAAGTGTATAATCCTTTGAAATATTTTCTTCTTTGGTAGAAATCTCTTCAGAAAGTGTTTTCATACCAATGTAACTCACTTGAACGGTATAGGTTTTATTTTTTTCTAAATCGAGTTTAAAACGTCCTTGGTCGTTGGTAATGGCATAGGAAGCCATCGCTTTAGTTTCTTTATTAATGGCTATAACATTTGCCAATTCTAAAGGCGCTCCAATACTGTCTTTAACGACACCTTGAACTGTGATTTGAGCACTAGCTATGCTCGTTACAAGCAGTAACGCTAGTAAATAAATATTTTTCATTTGGATTGGGTTTTGTTTCAATATTGCTTTTCGTTTTGAAAAACTGAAACTTTAATTGTTGATTATGTTTTAATTTCGGCGACCACCTCTGCCGCTACCACGTCCGCCATACATTTCTCGCATTTCTTCGATTTTGTCTTTCATGATTTGATTGTATTCATCACGAGTAACCACTTCTCCTTTTTCTGGTTTTTCGATGGTTTCTTTGTCTTGCGGATTCATTATAATTTTAGTGCATAACATCACTGTTTTATCGGCTTGAACTTCTAAAATTAAACCTGGTAATCCATGATAATCGGCAGGTCCAGCACTAACAGGAATTTGTGGTGTATACCATGCCGTTACGATAACAAACTTAGGAACTTCTACGTCGTCAAAAATATTGGTAGATGTTGATTTTGTTGAATCGGCAGTAGTTTCTCCCTCCTTTTTTTCGTCATCTTTTTTATTGTCATTATCTCGTCCGCCACGTCTACGCATTCTCATAAAGTCCATTTCATCAACAGGCTTTGTTGTTGTAGCCTTAAAGCAGGTGTATTGTCCGATTTGCTTGGTTTCATTTTCTAGTTTCCATTCCAGTTTTGGAAGTGAATCTCTTACCAAAAATGATTTCCCGAAAAACTCTTGTTCTTGTAAGATCACATTTTCTTTGATGTTTTTGTATTGTGGTCCACCTGTAAAACTACTCATCATACCTCTCCAACGACCACCTCCAGCACCAGGAGCATCGAGTTTTTCTTCTTCTTTATAAGTTGATTCGCTACGATTAAAGTTAAGTATGTATGTTTTTTCTAACATACTCTTCATTCGCTCTGCAATTTGCTTTTTTTGCTGGTCGCTCATTTGCCCTCCACCAAAATTACTCATATCCAGAGTGGTTTTGGTTTGGTAAATAGCCTGACCTTGAAAATCTTGTGCAATAAGGTTTAGTGATACAAGCAACATGAATAGAATGCTACTTATTTTGATGGTTACATGTTTCATTCGGTTTTGAAGTCTAAATCGTTATAAAGTTAAAATTAACTCTTTCTATGCTATAATAGACTTTAAAACCATTAAATAGTTAAATCTTAAAAGGTTAAAATTTTCTTAAAGTACGACTTATATTAGCCTCCAATTCTAATCTCAATATTTTCACCATCTCTATCTCTACCATTGGATTTGAAACGCTCTTCCATTTCTTTTAGCTTTTTCTCCATGATTTTATCATAAGCGTCCTGAGTGAGTTCCTTCCCCTTACTAGGCTCAACAATGTTTGATGCATTTTTAGGATTGATTACAATTTTACTACAAATAACCGTTTCGCTACCATCATTCACTTCTAATATCAACCCAGGCAAACCATGATAATTTCCTGGCCCAGCACTTACAGGAATTTGAGGTGTATACCAAGCAGTGATTGTTATTTCCTTCATTTCTGGTTCTTTATCTGCAGTACTCAAATCCTTATCTCCATTGATACTAATACCACTTTCAACAACTTCAACTTCTCGTGTTGTTGTAGCTTTAAAGCAGGTATAATCTCCAATATTTTTGGTTTCCGAAGCTAAAGTCCATTCAATAGCTTTTAAATCATCTTTAATTAAAAACAGCTTACTAAAGGATTCATTTTGATTGGTGTATCGCTTTTCCTGAATGTTTTTATAAAGCACATCAGATCCTCCGCTTGACACCATAACTACTTCCATTCCCTGAGGTTGTGGTGCCGATAATGCTTCGTCTTCCTTGTAAACAGATTCCTCTTTATTAAACGTTAGTATATAAGTTTTCTCAAACTGCTTTTTAAGCATCTCCATCATTTGTTCGGCCATTCCTGATGCCATTTGCGTGCTATCTAATTTGATATCTACTTTACGTTTAGATTTATATGTGGCTACACCTTGAAATTCTTGCGCATTTACTTTTGTTACACATAAAAGTGTTGATACGATTATTAATTTGACTAGTAGTTTCATCTGTTTTAAATTTATTTATTGTTGTAATATTTGATTGCCGCCTTTCTAATTTTCTTTACACTTTTTAAAAACCCTTTTATGTCTTTAGTGTTTCCGTTAACGCGATATGACACTGTACTTTTTGCTCCGTTTGACATGACATCGCCATTACACGTAATTTCAAATGACACGTCTTCGTTATCTGCGACTTCATTTAAAATGGTTTTGATGTCTTTCATATTAAATGTAGAGGCAACATCTTCAGCAGAATCAACAGATACAGAGACGTTCAAATTTCTTATTTTAGTGTCTTGTGTTGTAAAATTAGCTTCAATGTTATTCGTTTGACTAAAACCAAGTGTTGTAATTAGAAGTCCGATAATTGTAATAACTGTTTTCATGTTTTTTGATATAATGATTAATACTTCACAAATTTAATAATCACTGTTTCGCTTTTTAGTTAACCAGTGTTAACGTGTGTTAACCGATTAGTTTTTAAGGGTTTTAACATTTACTTTTGACTTATGAACGATTCGAAATATAGTTATATCCTATATGTGATTATTATAGTTATTATATCCACTATAGGTATTCAAGCTTACTGGAATTACAAAAACTATCTCACTAGCAAACAACAAGTCATTAATGATGTACAGGTAAGTTTAGATAAAGCTGTAGATGATTATTATGCCAATCTCGCAGAAAATAGCACCATAGGATTTAGTATTAAAGAGATGTCTCAAAAGGATTTTTTGAGCACAGGACGATTTGATAGCATCTTAAAATCTATTGAATCTAATGATACGGATGGCTTTGGAAGTATTGACTCTATACCTACAAATCTTATGGAAGGTATTTCAATAGTTAAAGGCGTAAAAGCTGATTCTATTTTAGAGGAGATGCACCTGAAAAGTCAGATACATTTTAGTAATGAGCAACATCCGCAGCTTAAAAGTATTGAAATAGATTCATTTTCGACCTATTCAAAAAAAGAAGGTGTTATAGATTTATCTGAAAAAGATTTTAAATTCTTAACCTCTAAAGTCATTATTTCAATGACGACCGATTCATTGTCATTACATGGTCTCGATACACTTTTGCAATCTGAATTCCGACGAAAAGACATCAATATCGATTATACCATTAAATATCTTGATCCTTCAAACGATATTGACTATTACAATACTCATGAAAAAAATATTGAAGTATTAGATCCAAAAACCTACGCCAACCATTTGGTGACAACATCTAAGTCAACTTTTTTACCTAAGCACAGTGAACTCAGTCTTTTGTTTAGCAATGTCTCTAGCGACATTTTTAAACGCATCATTTGGGGCATTCTAATTTCTTCACTATTAGTACTTGCCGTCATTAGCTGCCTTTTTTATTTATTAAGTATTATTAAACACCAAAAACAACTCGCTGAAGTAAAAAACGACCTCATCAGTAATATCACACATGAGTTTAAAACACCTATAGCAACTATTGGCGTGGCATTAGAAAGCATTCAAAATTTTAATGCAATTGAAGACAGAGCCAAAACCAAAACCTATTTAGATATGTCTCAGGATCAATTATCTAAATTAAATACTATGGTAGAAAAGCTTTTAGAAACCGCAACATTAGATACTGATAATCTGAAGCTCAATATTGACAATTATAATATTTCAGATGTAATAACAAACATGACTACAAAATTTAAACTACAGCATTCTAACAAGACCATTACGACTCGTATAGCGCCAGATGTTTTTGCCAATGTTGACATCTTTCATTTTGAAAACGCTATAAATAATATCATTGATAATGCGTATAAGTATGGTGGTGATACTATACAAGTGTCGCTTAAGTCTAGTAAATCTCAAATTGATATCGCTATAACTGACAACGGAACCTCCTTATCAAACGCCAATAAAGATCAAATTTTTGAGAAGTTTTATCGGGTTCCAAAAGGAAACACGCATGATGTGAAAGGTTATGGTATTGGTTTATATTATGCTAAAACTATTATTGAAAAACACAATGGCTCTATCGGTTTAGATCTAAAAAACAAACTAACAACTTTTAATATTTCGCTACCAAATGTCTAAGACTACCATTTTACTTGCTGAAGACGAACCTGCATTAGGGCAAATTATTAAAGAAAGTTTGGAGACCCGAGACTTTACTATACTACTCTGCGATAATGGTGATACTGCGCTACAAACATTTCAAAAAGAAACCCCTGAATTATTGGTACTTGATGTCATGATGCCTAAAAAAGACGGATTTACTTTAGCCAAAGATATCAGAGCGATTGACGACACAGTTCCCATCATATTTTTGACGGCAAAATCTCAAACCAAAGATGTTGTTGAAGGATTTTCAGTTGGCGGAAACGACTACCTCAAGAAGCCTTTTAGCATGGAAGAACTCATTGTCAGGATTAATAATTTACTCAATCGCAGTCGCGTTCAGAAAACAGCCGATGTGATTCAAATTGGGGCTTACACTTTTGATTTCCCTAGGCAATTGTTACATTTTGAAGACAACACTCAGCAACTCACACACAGAGAATCGCATTTATTATTTCATTTGGTAAAAAACAAAAATCAGGTTTTAGATCGTTCACTTATTTTGAATAAACTCTGGGGAAATGACGACTTTTTCTCAGCTCGTAGCATGGACGTTTTTATCACTAAACTTCGTAAAAAACTAAACAAAGATACTTCGGTGCAAATCATTAATGTGCGCGGTTATGGCTACAAACTCATAAGTTAATTAGATTTTATTGATTAAAACTAGAGCGCCTCTGTACTTTTTTACATATCATGATATAAGTGAATGAAATTATAACCCTCAACGAAATATCGCTAAGGTGTTTTTATTTTATATAGATTGGTTCAATTTTTGTACTTTTCGATTTCATCATCCGTTCTATTGCATATATGACATCTATTAGAAGTTTCATTTTATTAGTTACAACTCTCAGCTTTGCACAAACACAAATTGAGCTCACTGCTGTTGACTCTACTGCAATCCAAGCCGATCAAATCATTGCTATAGATAATTTTGAAACTGTTTACTATACCTACAATACTGCATTGTATAAAAAACCAAAAGATCAACCCACTATAAATTACAGCAACGTACAGTTGGGTGTACCGACATCGGTTAATGCTTTCAATCCTTTAAAAATTAATTTGTTTTATCAGGACTTTAATACCATCATCATCCTGGATAATCGCCTTGCAGAAATTTTCAAAGTCGATTTCAACACCAAACACCCTTATAAAAACATATCGCATGTTTCTACGGGTTACGACAATACCATCTGGATTTTCAATCAAGACCTTCAGCAGTTAGAGCTGTATGATTATAAAAACGATAAGATTAGAGCAACAACAGTACCTGTACAATCTAATGTTCTGGATTTAAAAAGTGATTACAATTATTGCTGGATGCTCACCGAAAAATATGTATACCAGTATACATACTTTGGAAGTTTAATATCAAAAATTGAAAACAAAGGCTACACAGCATTAGCAACACATAATGAAAATATCATTTTAAAAGCAGACACATCTCTGTTCTTCAAATCGAAAAAAAGCCAAGATATCCTTCCTTTAAATACGCCTAAATTGTTAATAAATCAGTTTTTACTAACCAATGAAACCTTGTATATTTACGATTCTAAAAAACTTCATAAATACCAACTAAAAATCAATTAAATATGCACGTTGCTGTCGCAGGAAATATTGGTGCTGGAAAAACCACACTCACAAAGTTACTCGCTAAACACTTCAGATGGGAACCTCAACTTGAAGATGTTGTAGACAACCCTTATCTAGATGATTTTTATAACCAAATGGAACGCTGGAGTTTTAATTTGCAAGTCTATTTTTTAAATAGCAGATTTCGTCAAGTATCACAAATTCGTCAAAGTGGGAAAGATATTATTCAAGACCGAACCATTTATGAAGATGCTCATATTTTTGCACCTAACCTTCATGCCATGGGTTTAATGACCAATCGCGATTTTGAAAATTACAGGTCCCTTTTTGACCTCATGGAAAGTTTTGTTGAAGGTCCCGATTTATTGATTTACCTACGCAGTTCTATTCCTAATCTGGTTTCTCAAATTCACAAAAGAGGCCGCGACTATGAAAACTCTATAAGCATCGACTATCTGAGTCGCTTAAACGAGCGCTATGAAGCCTGGATTCATGGATACAACAAAGGTAATTTATTAATTATTGATGTAGATAATTTAGATTTTGTAGCCAATCCCGAAGACCTTGGTGGTATCATCAATAAAATTGATGCTCAAATTAACGGTTTATTCTAAAATATTGATGGCGTTACCAAGACCTGCTGCTGGCACGTCTTAGTCAGGCTCTCGGCAGTCGCTTCCTAACACACCTGTTAGGAGAGCTCCAACAAAGCCTCCATCCTTAACGCAAAACTTGCTATTTTATAAATCCATTTTGCCTTGCATGATCTATAGCTTGCGCACTACTTTCAACCAATAATACGGGTGTTTGATTATAGTCTTCAAAAAGAGATTTCACACGAAGCATTTTCTTTTTGTGCTTTACACTTCTCAAATAAATAGCAGCAACCTGAGATGGAAACTCATGAGCTACCTGAATATAAATATCGGCATCATGTTCGCCACTATCACCAATTAAAATAAATTTCAGTTTAGGATACGTCTTTAAAATATTGATGATCTCTATGTGCTTCTGTGGTAAATCACCTGCTTTCTTTTTAAAAATATCCTTAAAACTTCGTAATAAAATAGGACCTTTAGGAAACTTATTCTGCTTTAAAAAAAATTCGAGATATCGGTATAAATTCCATGGGCTATGACTTACGTAAAAAATCGGATTTGCATTTTTTCCCGAAACACCGCGATGTAATTGATGATAAAACTCGGCAGCACCTTCTAAAGGTATACGGCTTTCGGCACTTTTAAATATACTATTGAGTAATACTTTCCATTTAAGCGTAGACACCACTCCTGTATGAATAATGGTATCGTCAATGTCACTAATGACACCAAAATCGGAATGAGGACTCGGAATTAATAATTCTCCTGGAAAACGATTGGCATTTTTAATTTCCCTTTTAATGTTTACATCATTATAAGCGACTTCAAAATTAAGCCAGCCTTCTTCATTTGCCAGATCACTTAATCCGTTAATTTGCTCATCAATCTTAAAGTAGCCATGATCATCTGTAAATGTTTTTAAGATGGTTTTATTAGGAAGAGAAATTTTGAGCTCGGTATGTTTAATTTCATCGGTTTCAAATCGTTTCCACGAATTAATAAATAAACCAAATAAGCCCTTTTGTTCCAGATTAATAGTTTCATCTTCTAAAGCTCGTCCTCGCATATAAAAGTGCGTATCTGTTCCGTAACTTTGAAATGTAATTACTTGTAAAGAATCTTTTTTGAACACTAATAGATTGTATTAGAGGTTCAAGATACTAAAATCATAAAAATTATAGACTTATTAATTACTGTAATTAAGATCAGCCACTATAAGTCCCTCTATATCAGACTTAATTTCCGAAAGACGAGTCATAAACAATCGATGTTGTACTTTTAAATCTTCAAGATTCCTATTAAGTTTTTCTTGTTTTGAGTCATCTGAATTTAACTTACACATTGCCAAATCACGCTCTATATGACCAACATTATGATCCAGCATGTAAATTTTACTAACGACAGTTTTAAACTGTGATGTAAAATTTAAAATCTGATCTTGAAGTTCAGGCAGTTCAGCAGCTAAACATTTTAAGTGTCGCTCAAAATTTATATTCACAGGTGAATGTGCACAGCCTAATCGCAGTTTTCGATCTTTCATCGGACATAAATTAACACGATCAAAAATTATAGTATCATCTTGTTTCCTATACATCGGATTGTTGCTCAAGTCGGTAAGCACACGTTCATGATGCATATTACATTTGACAACCTGAAAATCTTGTAGTGTTTTTAAAAGTTGCTGTACAGTATTTGAATCCTCCATTTGATTCATAAAATTATGGGAATTAAACAAAATACAACTAGGTAAAAACACCTGATTATAACACAAAAAAGCCACGATGTTCGTGGCTTTTTTTATATGTTATAGGTCAAATATCTATTGTTTAATCAATCTCTTGATAATAGAATCACCAGTATCTACCGTTATATTTACAAAATAAACACCAGAAGAAAGTTCGTTTAAATCTAGTTGGATACTAGAATCAATGCCATCTACGACCTGTCTGGAAATGATTTTTCCACTCATATCCAACACAGTTATACTTTTAAGCGATTGTGTTCCACTGTAATCAATTGTAACTGGTCCATGACTAGGATTTGGATACAAAGCCACATTCTTATCAGTAATAGCGCTTTCATCAACACCTAAGGTCGTTAAATCTGATTGGTACATCCCGTTTCCATGTGTACCCACAAGTAGAATATTATCAGATGGTCTATATACTAAACTACTCACCACAGCTAAACCTATTTCATTCGGACTCTCTAATTGCCAATCGGTTGTTGTTGGATCTTGACTAGCATATAAACCTCTAGCTGTACCTACAAAATAACCTACTTGACCATTAACCTCAGCGATAGCTGCAGACCTGATAGAATAAGTCGCTAAGTTGCGTTCTACTAAATCCCATGTTGGAGATGCACTTGTAGCATTAGAAGTAATAAAAATATTATCAATACCATAGTTAGAATATACAACCATAGCAATATCTGGATTTGTTGGATGTATTGCAACACCACTTACAAGAGAACCACTAAATACCGTTGCTCCTGATGGTGTAATATTTACAGCTGAAGCAAGAGTTGTATTACGAGGATCATCAAGTCTAAATACACCACCATTTTGACCTCCAATAAGTGTATAACTCGCTGAAGAATATGTGCCTCTTGTAGACGCCATGCTTCTGATATTTTCATTAGTACTTAAAGAACCAATATCTTCCCAGGTTAAAAATTGGTCAGCAGTTGGTGCATCAAGATTTCTATATAAGTCATTACCATTAACGTAGTATAATGTATTCGTTTCGACATCTAAATAAAAATAGGTAATAAATATACTTTTATTACCATTTCCTGTAGTAGCAGAGGGTCTAATGTCTGAAAAACCACCATTAACGAGAGAAAATAACGGACCATTTTGAGTTCCAAGATATAATTGTACATCATTAAAGTTAACTCCTGTTCCTGTACGACCAACAGAAACAGCAACACCATCACCTCCAAAAACGGATATCATATCTGTACTGCCACTTACACCTGTGATTCCTGCTGCGCCTCCAGCTGTTGTTCCATTATCCTGTGCACCACCAATAACTAAGTCAGATCCAGATTGAGGATCCATAGCAACGTGATAATATTGATAAGTCTGGTAATTATTATTTAAGTTCGTCCAACCCACTGTAGGTACTGTAACATCTGCACTATGTACGCCGCCATCTGTACCTGAATACATCAAATTGCTATTAAACGGACTAAATACAAGGTCATGAATATCTGGGTGATGTGTGTCTCCACCTCCTAAATTATACAAACCATAGCTAGAGTTACTTACATAACCACCTATACGATCAAAGGTCGTATCGGTTATAATATTATTAATACGATAGATATTGGTTCCGCCGATAACAACAAAATTTTGATCATCAGGTTTTACGGAGACTTCTAAATCATAACCTCCCTGAATAGCAAAAGGGTCATTTCCCGCTAAATCTCCACCTGGCTCGTCAGGCAACTTACTAGAAAAATCAGTCCATGTATCAGACCCTAAATCATACCTCCATAAATCGGCTTCAATACCACCACTACCATTGCTCATTAGCGCATAAACAATATTCGGATTTGAAGGTGCGATACCCAATACTATTCGTCCATTAGAAAACCATCCAGCTGGAGAGGAGTTTTGAGCAATATTTACATAACTTCCATTACCAGTATCTGAGGTATACACACCATTAAGCAATCCATTTCCTGGAAATGCCGCAAAAACTCTACCTGTACTTGTCACTTTAACATCAGTATATCCATTTCCGTTTGTATTTTGAAGTTCTACAGTAAAATTAGAACCATCATATCTCAAAAGCGTACGATAAGCAGCAACAAACAAATCACCATTAACTGGGCTTACAGCTAAAGAATGGATGATATCAAACTCACCCTCAAACGTTTCGTATGGTGTATTGGTTTGAGGTATTTGTTCCCATGTAAGACCACTGTCTATTGAGCGCCATATACCTTGTCCGTAATAAAACGCGCCAAATGTACTGGCACTGTTTCCTGAGTTTTCACCAGTTCCATAGTACCAAATATTTTGAAAGCCTGGTCTTGGATCTTGAGCTATAGCAGTCACATTATGAATTTCGTCATTTGATGACACCTTTACCCATGAAGCACCACCATCAACACTTCTAAAAAGTCCGCTACTCACACCACCAGCTAACATTGTATTTCCCGATGTATCACTAATATCTATTGCCACAGATCGTGTTCTTCCTCCTAAATTTGTTGGCCCTCTGGAGACATAAGCACTTGAAAAGCTTCTGGCTTGAAAATTCAGCTCTTGCTTTAGTTGAAGCGCTAAGTTTAATTCACTCTCCTTTTCATCAAGAGGAATCAAACCTGTGTATGGATTTTTTTGCATATCATATTCAAATTGAATACGATCTTCAATAGCCTCCATTTTTTCAGACATAGTCTTTTTACTGGTTTTTTCTTTTTTCATATCAGAAAGTGTACGGACTTGTTTTTCATTAGTCGCTGTTTCTGAAGTCAAAGGAATAAAGTAAATTAATAGTGCAGCCGATAACAGACCAAGTAATAGCAATTTTCGTTTCATAATACTTAATTTTTATTTTTCATTTACTAAAATACCACATTAACATGCTATATCGAAATAAACGAGTCATTTAAGTGTATAAAAAAAAGTCATGAGATCCATTATTTAGGAGTCGCATGACTTTTTTAATTTATATTATAACGGAGTTATTCTTTAATAACCTCCATTTTTTTTATCACCTTTTTAGCGTCACCTTGCACTTTAGTCGTAGACGCTTCAAAAGCTTTCAATTTTGCTTCAATTTCAGCTTCTGTACCAGAAAATGTTTCTTCCTTTGTAACTTCCACTCCGTTTTCAAGCGTAGTATAAGTTATTGTAGCTTCAGCTATATCATTGGTAATGGTAATGTTTTGCTCCACTGTTTCAAAATCACTATCAGCAAGACCAGTTTCCGTAGCATGTCCACCTAAAATCGGCGCAATAACTAATCCAATAAGACAAGTTAATTTGATTAAGATATTCATTGAAGGACCAGACGTGTCTTTAAACGGATCACCAACAGTATCACCAGTTACAGCAGCTTTATGCGCATCTGAACCTTTATAAGTCATCTCTCCGTTAATCTCTACACCGGCTTCAAAAGATTTTTTAGCGTTGTCCCAAGCTCCACCAGCATTATTTTGGAAGATAGCCCATAACACTCCTGAAACGGTAACACCAGCCATATAACCACCTAACATTTCGGCAATAGCTAAATGATTCATTCCAAATAGCATTGGTATGAAAGCAATAATTAAAGGAAAACCAATAGTTAATAAACCTGGTAACATCATTTCTTTTAATGATGCCTTAGTAGAAATTGCAACACATTTATCATATTCAGGTTTCCCTGTACCTTCCATAATCCCAGGTATATCTCTAAACTGACGACGTACCTCTTGTACCATTTCCATAGCAGCTTTACCTACAGCGTTCATTGCTAATGCAGAGAATACTACTGGTACCATTCCACCAACAAACAGCATTGCTAATACAGGTGCTTTAAAGATGTTAATTCCGTCAATTCCAGTAAAGGTTACGTAAGCAGCAAATAAAGCTAATGAAGTCAATGCTGCAGATGCAATAGCAAACCCTTTTCCGGTTGCAGCAGTTGTATTTCCTACAGAATCTAAGATATCTGTACGCTCTCTAACGATTGGTTCTTGTTCGCTCATTTCAGCAATACCACCAGCATTATCAGAAATTGGACCAAAAGCATCAATCGCTAATTGCATAGCTGTTGTCGCCATCATAGCAGAAGCCGCTAAGGCCACACCATAGAAACCTGCAAAAGCATAAGATGCCCAAATTGCTCCAGCAAATAATAATACTGAAGGGAATGTAGAAATCATACCAGTTGCTAAACCAGCAATAATATTTGTTCCAGCACCAGTAGATGATTGTTGTACAATTTTTAAAATTGGGCTTTTACCTAAACCGGTATAATATTCTGTCACAGAAGATATCACTGCGCCTACAAATAAACCAACTAAGGTTGCGTAAAATACACGCATGCTTGAAATTTCCTGTAAGCCTTCTCCGAAAAATTCCATTTTCATTGTATCAGGAAGCATGTACATACATAATCCGAAACAAGACGCTGCTACTAAAATAATAGAGGTCCAGTTTCCAACATTTAAAGCGCCCATTACCTGAGCTTCTTTAGCGTCATTATTTTTAATTTTCACCAACATGGTTCCGATGATAGAAATAATAATTCCTGCACCAGCAATTGCCATAGGCAATAAGATTGGACCAATTCCACCGAATAAATCGTCGATTGCTCCACCCATATCTTTAATCACATAGTTACCAAGAACCATAGCCGCTAAAACGGTAGCCACATACGATCCAAATAAATCGGCACCCATACCTGCAACATCACCTACGTTATCACCAACGTTATCTGCGATGGTAGCAGGATTACGAGGATCATCTTCAGGGATACCTGCTTCAACTTTACCAACTAAATCGGCTCCAACATCTGCAGCTTTGGTATAGATTCCTCCACCAACACGAGCAAACAAAGCAATAGACTCAGCGCCTAAAGAGAATCCAGCTAATGTTTCTAATACGATGGTCATGTCCATTGTATTTGTCCATGCTCCACCCATAAAAAAGTGAAAGAAGAATATAAAAAATGCCGTTAACCCTAATACTGCTAATCCAGCAACACCTAGTCCCATTACGGTTCCACCTCCAAAAGAGATTTTAAGAGCATTTGGTAGGCTTGTACGAGCTGCTTGAGTTGTACGTACATTCGTTTTGGTTGCAATTTTCATTCCTATGTTTCCTGCAAAGGCAGAAAAAATAGCTCCAAAAATAAATGCGATTACGATTAACCAATGTGTTGTAGGGACTACGACAGACACTATTGCTAATAGAATAGCTACGATTACCACAAAAACTGCAAGTAATCTGTATTCAGCATTTAGAAATGCCAAGGCACCTTCGTAGATATGATCTGAAATTTCTTTCATTTTACCATCTCCTGCGTCTTGTTTCATAACCCATGATTTTTTAATAATCATGTAAATTAATCCTAATAACGCCAAAGCTATTGGCATGTAAATCATCAGTGATTCCATATTTTTTATTGTATTTGATTTGTTAATTAGCTGGGCAAAAGTAGTGAAAAGCATTAAAACTAAAAAACCCTTCACGTTTAATACGGAAGGGTTTTAATTTATAATCAACTAAATAGCTATATCGTGAAGTCACCATTGGTTTTATGCTCACTGTTTTCATAACGATCGATACACTTGTTTAGAATATCGTAAGCTTCCTCTGCATTTCCCCATCCACCAACATCAACTTTCTTTTTTTCTAAGTCTTTATAGACCTGAAAGAAATGTGTAATTTCTTTTTTTCTATGCGGATTTAAATCTCCAATATCGTTGTATGAATTCCAAATAGGATCAGTAACCGGAACGCAAATTAGTTTTTCATCTGGTCCTTTTTCATCTGCCATATGAAATACTCCTATAGGCTTCACTTCCATAACACACATTGGAAAAGTTGGCTCTGTTCCCATAACCAATACGTCTAATGGATCTCCATCTAAAGCTAAGGTTTCTGGGATAAAACCATAGTCTCCAGGATACATCATTGACGAAAATAACATACGATCAAAGCGTATCTTATTTAATTCAAAATCGTATTCGTATTTATTACGGCTTCCTTTAGGGATTTCGATTAGTACATCAAATGTTAATTTTCCAGTTGCAGTCATATTTTTTATAATCTTAATTTCGGGCTGCAAAGATAATGTATTGTTTGAGTCTGGCAATTAAAATGTGTTATGTTTCGTTTAAATTTTTCAAGTTTATTATATTCACAATCTCATTCTATAAATCACCAATTTGATGTACAAACACCTTTTAATCATTAGCTTAATTTTATCGTCAATTTATGCAACCTCCCAAGAAAAGTTTAAGATTTTTCGAGAAAATGAAACGTCTAAACATGAGCTTGGCATAAAGCCGTTTTATTTTGTTCATCATACTTTTGCAGATTCATTTTTTATGACTGACCTCTACAAACAATTAACTTATGATGACATGACAAGCATACTAACAGAGGTTTACAACGGTGTTACTGAAAAAGACAAAGTAAATGTAGAGTTTCATATCGATAAGCCTTCAGACGCCAGGATAGCTTATTTTTTTAATGAGCATGACACTAATGGAAAACAGTTTATAATGTTAACCAACTTTGACAACTCTACTCGAAGATTTGCATCAAATCCTGACCCTAAAAATCAATTAGCGCGATGGTACTTTATCAAAGATGACAAAATGGTTTACAGAAAGGATAAATACACAAAAGAAGAGGAAGCCAACAAAATGAAAGGTGAGACTTTTAAAATTATAGATTATTATATGTTTGATGATAATTTTGATAATGACAAAAAAGTCAAACCACTTATTGATAATTTATTATCATCTCCCAATGAAAGTAATTTAAATAAAATGTATGGGTATTTGTATTTAAGTGAGTATTATCTATTAAACAATGATTTTGAAAATGCTGAAAAAGCATTATTAAAATTATCTAATGTATTCGAGAAATCAAGCGACATACCCAGAGGCTATGCTTTAATCGTTGATATGGCTAGAACAGAATATGAAATCTTAAAACGATTTTAGTGAAAATGGAACAAACTCAACTCTATTAAATAACACTTTAAATTGGCAATATTCACCAATAGTATCTTAACTTTAAGATACGCTACTTAATTATGAGTCTAATATTTGAATTTTTGGGGTTTAAAAACTAAACCCAAAACTGCCGGTTACTCCAAACGGTCTTGCATCAGGATTATTTAGATAGTTCCCTCTAAAGTTAAAATCTATACGTAGAATTTTAAAAATATTTCCCACACCAAAACTATATTCATAATACATCTCATCATTAGGTGCAACTAAAGGTGTTTCAACAGGATTCCCAGTAGTGTTTAATGCAATATTTTCACGAGACAAATCTCCCCAAACACCTCGTACTCCAACTATAGCTCTTAAATTATACTTTTTCAAAAATGGAATACGTGAAAAGATGCGTCCGTTAAAGTTATGTTCAAGGTGTAAAGACGTGTACGTGTCCGTAACAAATTCGTAAAAATCGAGTTGAGGAAATGTATTATAAATTGAAAAATACGATTGATTTCCCGGAACCACACTTAACAAAGCTAATGGTACCTCTCCAAAAGTTTTTCCTGCTTCAATAGTCGTTGTTAAGCGTCCGAAACCTCCAACCTGCCATGGCTGGATATAAGAAAACTGAACTTTAGTATAATCAAAATCGCTATTAAACACATTTTTATCACCTCTGGTTATTTGCGCAAATAAGCTCGCAAAACCATCGTTTGCTGTACGGCGTTCGACACCAAAGCCTGTCATTTTTCGTTTTGGATAGTAGGATAATGATAGAGCTGTTTCAAATTGCTTTACTTCGGAAGCTATACCTGTTGGTGAACTTGGGTCATTATAATCCAGACTAAAGGTTGGCGATGCCGATTCTAAAGTTTTATAGGTTCCGCTGGTTCTGATTACAAAATTCTTAGAAGGCTCTATTTCAAAAGCCATGGTCGTTAAATTAATGGTAGTTAACTTGTCATTAGTCGCCGTACCAACAACAGCAGAAGAAGCCAAACTTCTTCCCAGAACATCAGTAGAAGCTGTCAAATTAGCGCCTATTTGTTCTACATCTCTCCTGTTTCCACCAGAAATGATAATCCGTCGTTTTTTGTCAACTAACCATTTTCCGGAAATTCCATATTTAAACTTGTCGTCTCTAAACCCATAAGCCAAAAACCCTTCAACGCGCCATAAATCGTTTGGCCCAAAGTAGGTTCGACCACCAGTTCTTAATCGTAAACCTTCAACTTCATTGGCTCCAAACGTAGAAAATATTGGACCATAATCGAAATTTATACTTGGGAATTCAATATAACCTGAAGCCAGAATACTTCCTATATTATATAAGCGTTTAAATTTTTTAACGGTCTTAAGCGTGTCTAACATTTTATAGACACCACGTTCATCTTTATTGAGCGATTCCATCCGGTTTTGAGCCCAAAATTCGTCATCCCGATTGTAAGCATCTTCATTATAATTGTATACCTCAACATCATAAAACTTTTCAGTCTTAGGAATATCGAATTCATAATTATCATACAAGGTTGTTCGCTTTCCGTAAACACCACGAGATTTCTCCTTTTTATTAAGTGCAAAGTCAGACAGCATATAATCCCTCTTAATCAGAAATACAGAATCGTTTAAAACTTCAAACTCTTGTTCTATATAGATTTCTTTTACCCAGTTGATATTAGCACTTTTAGACGCCTGAAGATTGATGTCTTTTATGGCATAGGTCGAATCATTTACCCAAAAGTCGCCTTTAAAAGTCAATTCATTTTTTCGCCTTGGATAGTATACAATATTATAACACCATTTATTATCTATAAACGCACTATCAGAAAGTACGTAATTATACGTTTGAACTCCTGTTCGTGATAACGGACTCACAAAACTCTTGTCAAAAAACTTTAAATAGTTATCATAAATATCAAAATCGGCATAAAGGTCATCAACAAAATCGATGATAACCTGATTATTACTAAATCCTGAGTTTTTATTTCCTTTAAGATCCTCTTTTTCTTTCTTCAGTCTATTATCACCATACACTTTACTCACAGCTTCATTGAGAAAAATTGGCAAATAGGTTTTACCTGTAACACTTGAGGTATCGACTTCTTCAAAAACAAACTCCATGCCTCTAAACAACTTACTTTTTATAAGCGCGCTATCAATCGTATTTAAATCAAATTCAACTTTTTCGTACTTGTCATACTCGTACTGCTTAAACTGTCTTAACCCATTTTGTCGTTTACGTTCCCATATTTTCTTAAGAATTCTAATGGCTGGATTTTCAGAAGCTTTTTTAGATTGTTTTCCTGTAACAATTACAACCTCATCTAATGCTCCCGTTTCCTCTTTTAAAATAAATTTTAAATCGTAGTTGACTTTTTTTTCGAGTTTAATTTCTTGAAGTTCATAACCCAAAAATGAAACGATTAAAGTTTCCCAAGTATTATCAGATTCTAAATAGAAACGGCCATCTTCATTAGTAATGGTACCTTCTGTAGACCCTTTAAATAAGATATTTGCAAAGGCGACAGGTTCGTTTGACTCATCAAATACATAACCGCTGACTTTAGTTTGCGCGAATGCAAATGAAATTCCGAAGAACAAAAATAAAATGAGGAGCTTTTTTTTCATTAACATAGATATTCGCAATTTACTATTATTTAAAATTAGTTCTTAGACAATTGAAATAGTAGTTGCTAGAACACACCAAAATGGCTTTATATGTAAAAACTTCATCAACAATCATGCTAATGAAGTTTTGATAACGCAAAAAAATGCGAAATATTTATTTATACATTACTTTTTTTACCGCTTTGATGACCTCATCTTTATTTGGTAACCATTGCTCTAATAAAACAGGCGAGTAAGGTGCAGGTGTATCTGCAGTATTAATTTTTATAATTGGAGCATCTAAGTAATCAAATGCTTCAGATTGTACTAAATATGTGATTTCAGTAGACACATTTCCGAATGGCCATGCTTCTTCCAATATAATGAGTCGGTTGGTTTTTTTAACCGATTCTAAAATCGCTTTTCTATCCATCGGACGTACCGTACGCAAATCGATTATCTCACAAGAAATACCTTCTTTTTCTAATTCGTCGGCTGCTTTATAAGCTTCTTTTATGATTTTCCCGAAAGATACAATAGTGACATCAGTACCTTCTCTTTTAATTTCAGCTACACCTAAAGGAATCGTATATTCTCCTTCAGGGACTTCACCTTTATCACCATACATTTGTTCACTTTCCATAAAAATTACTGGATCGTCATCGCGTATTGCCGATTTTAAAAGACCTTTAGCATCGTAAGGATTTGAAGGCACAACTACTTTTAAACCAGGTGTATTGGCAAACCAGCTTTCAAAAGCCTGTGAGTGTGTTGCTGCAAGTTGACCAGCAGAAGCTGTTGGTCCACGAAATACAATCGGACATTTAAACTGACCACCAGACATCTGTCTGATTTTAGCTGCATTATTTATAATTTGATCAATACCAACAAGAGAAAAGTTGAAGGTCATGTATTCTACTATAGGACGATTTCCAGTCATTGTAGAGCCAATAGCAATACCAGCAAAACCTAACTCAGCAATTGGTGTATCAATGACACGTTTATCACCAAACTCGTCTAACATTCCTTTAGAAGCTTTGTATGCTCCATTATATTCAGCAACTTCCTCACCCATTAAATAAATGCTTTCATCTCTGCGCATTTCTTCACTCATGGCTTCACAAATCGCTTCTCTAAATTGAATTGTCTTCATGTATCAGTTTTTTTAACGAATAGCAAAAGTAATAATTATTGCTCATAAAATACCATAAAATTAAGGTCGAAAAAAGGATACAAAGTATACACTAGCTCAGTTTTTAAAGTTTTTATTCTGAAATGTGCTAATCTCAATAGGTCACATTGTCAAAAAATTGAGTAATTACTAATTTTACTGTTTTTTAATGAGAATTTAATAATGATTTTTAGTTTTACTGAAATTTTTACAATTTTACTATGCGCGCATAGTAAAATTCAAATTATTATAATTATCTTCGTGCTTTAGAAAAAATATACACTCAAATAAATAATTTCGATATGAAGATATTAGTATGTATTAGTCACGTTCCTGATACGACTTCAAAGATTAATTTTACTGATGGCGACACAAAATTTGATACAAATGGTGTACAGTTTGTGATTAATCCAAATGATGAATTTGGTTTAACGCGTGCCATGTGGTTTAAAGAAAAACAAGGTGCTAACGTTACTGTTGTTAATGTTGGTGGACCAGAAACTGAGCCTACACTTCGTAAAGCTTTAGCTATTGGAGCCGATGCTGCTATTAGAGTCAACACTGATGCAAAAGACGGGTTTCAGGTTGCTAAAGAATTAGCGGCTGTTGTTAATGACGGAGGTTTTGATTTAGTTATTGCAGGACGAGAGTCTATTGATTATAATGGCGGAATGGTACCAGGAATGCTTGCAGGTTTAATCAACGCTAATTTTGTAACTAACTGTATTAGCTTAGAAATTGATGGCACTAATGCAACTGCCATGCGTGAAATTGATGGAGGAAAAGAAACTGTATCTACAAGCTTACCTTTAGTTATTGGTGGTCAGAAAGGATTAGTTGAAGAAAGTGACTTACGTATTCCAAACATGAGAGGAATAATGATGGCGCGTCAAAAACCTTTATCGGTTGTTGAACCAACTAATGCTTCAGTAGAAACAACATCGGTAAAATTTGAAAAGCCTGCTCCAAAAGGTGCAGTAACTTTAGTTGATCCGGATAACATTGATGAATTAATCAATTTACTTCACAACGAAGCTAAAGCGATTTAATAACTTATTTAAAAGAAAAAACATGTCAGTTTTAGTATATACAGAATCAGAACAAGGAAAATTCAAAAAAACAGCGTTTGAAGTGGCTTCTTATGCCAAAGCTGTTGCCGATCAATTAGGAACCAGTGTCACAGCAGTAACTATCAATGCTGGCGATGGTTCAGAATTAGGACAATATGGTGTAGATAAAGTTTTAAATGTTAGCAATGGTGATTTAGATAAATTTAATGCTAATGCCTATGCTAGTGTTATTGAACAAGCTGCTAAACAAGAGGGTGCGAATGTTGTCGTATTAAGTTCAACAGCAGACAGCAAATACATAGCGCCATTAGTTGCTATAGGCTTAGAAGCTGGTTACGCATCTAACGTCGTTGAAGCGCCATCGAGCACTGCACCTTTCACTGTTAAACGTACAGCATTTACTAATAAAGCTTTTAATTTAACATCAATTGACACAACTAACAAGGTAATTGGAGTATCTAAAAATGCATTCGGACTCGTAGCATCTAGTGGAAATGCAACTTCAGAAGATTTTTCACCTTCGATTCCTTCGTCAGGAGTAACGGTTCAATCTGTGGATAAAGCCACAGACAAAGTTACCATAGCTGATGCAGAGATTGTAGTGTCAGGTGGTCGTGGTTTAAAAGGTCCTGAAAATTGGGGAATGATTGAAGAACTAGCTGAAGTTCTTGGTGCAGCAACAGCATGTTCAAAGCCGGTTTCAGATTTAGGATGGAGACCACACAGTGAACACGTTGGTCAAACAGGAAAACCAGTAGCCTCTAACTTATATATTGCAATTGGTATTTCTGGTGCAATTCAGCATCTTGCTGGAATTAATTCTTCAAAAGTAAAAGTTGTTATCAATACCGACCCTGAAGCGCCTTTCTTTAAAGCTGCAGACTATGGTGTTGTTGGTGATGCCTTTGAAGTTGTACCTGTTTTGATTGAAAAATTAAAAGCATTTAAAGCTCAAAACGCATAATTTTTTATAAATTGTAGTTTGAAAAGGGCTGTTTTGATTTGGTTCTTTATACATAAATCTGCATTTTGCAGTTTGTAAAGTCCAAATTAAAACAGTTCTTTACATTTTATAAATTATGAGCCTAGTTAAATTAAACATAAAAGGAATATCATATAGCCAAACCCAAAATGGTGCTTATGCTTTAATTCTTAATGAAGTTGATGGTGATCGCAAATTACCTATTGTTATTGGTGCTTTTGAAGCACAATCTATAGCCATAGCTCTCGAAAAAGAGATACGACCACCAAGGCCACTCACTCATGATTTATTTAAAAACTTTGCTGACCGCTTTGATATTGTTGTCAAGCAAGTCATCATTCATAAGCTAGTTGATGGTGTATTTTACTCCAGTTTAATTTGTGAGCGAGACAAAATTGAAGAAATTATCGATGCCAGAACCAGTGATGCCATCGCTCTTGCCTTACGTTTTAAGGCGCCTATTTTTACTTATAAAAACATCTTAGATAAAGCAGGCATCTACCTTAAGGTAAATCCTAAAAAAGAAACTGAAGATCAAGACTCCATTTTAGTTGACGATATGGTAGCAGAAGAAATTGAAGCTAGCATACAAGACAACTATATGGATAAGTCGCTTCAGGAATTACATACCCTTCTAGATGAAGCTGTAAATAATGAAGACTACGAAAAAGCAGCCAAAATTAGAGACGAAATTTCCAAACGCTAATCCTTTTCTCATGAGACATTTTTTACTAGCTGTTACAGCTATTTTTTTTGGAATTACACTGACTTTCAGTCAAGATACTAACAACAATATAGACAGTTTACCAACAGTTGAACAATTTCAAAAAATCAAAGACAATGTCGAATCATTAAAGGTTGAATTAACAAACACCGTTCTCAATAATTGGCAATTATTAAAGCATGAATCTTTTGACAACTACCCTGAAGGTAAAACTGGAGATGTCGATTTTATTGAAGGAAAAGAGTTTTTAAATCTTGGCGAAGATGGTGAATATGAATCCATATTAAACAACAATTTCAATAAGGGGTTTTGGTTGCAAAACAATAACCTATTAGTATTCAAACAAAAAGCTCCAACCACAGTAGATGTTTATTACGAGATTGTAAACAAAAGCGACTCTGAATTAATTTTAAAAAACGCAAACGATGTTTACACATTCGTATCAGATAAACATCCTAACTACATTCCGCAAGGTGAAGCCATTGATGATATTATTAAAAGTGAAGGCTATAGTTTTAACAGTATTTGGAGAGGTGCTTTAGGTATGATTACACTTTTAATCATTGCGTTTTTATTTAGTAGTAATCGTAAAGGCATCAATTGGAAAACAGTAGTGATAGGATTAGCGTTTCAACTGATTATTGCTATTTGTGTTTTGCAAGTTGACTTTGTAAAAGACATCTTCGAAGCCATAGGTCAAGTCTTTATAAATATATTGGATTTTACCAGAGCTGGAAGTGAATTCCTTTTTAGCGGAGTTATGGATGTTAATTCTTACGGATTTATATTTGCTTTTCAAGTGTTGCCAACCATCATCTTCTTTTCTGCGTTAACTTCTGTGTTGTTTTACTTAGGAGTAATTCAAAAAGTAGTTAAAGCTATGGCGTGGTTACTATCCAAAGCACTTAAAATTTCTGGAGCTGAAAGCTTAAGTGTTGCCGGCAACATCTTTTTAGGACAAACCGAAGCTCCTTTGCTGATTAAGGCCTATCTCGAAAAAATGAATAAATCCGAAATTCTATTGGTCATGATCGGTGGTATGGCAACCGTTGCAGGCGCTGTATTAGCAGCTTATATTGGTTTCTTGGGAGGAGAAGATGAAGCCCTAAGACTATTCTACGCAAAACACTTATTAGCGGCTTCTGTAATGGCGGCTCCTGGTGCTATTGTAATTTCAAAAATACTATATCCTCAAACCGAAAAAGTAAATACAGACGTTGCTGTTTCTAAAGAAAAAATAGGTTCTAACATTTTAGACGCGATAGCCAACGGTACAACTGAAGGTCTAAAACTTGCAGTAAACGTTGGAGCAATGTTACTCGTTTTTGTCGCTTTTATTGCCATGATTAATGGTATTTTAGGTTGGGTTGGTGATGTCACTACCCTCAATGAATGGATTGCAGGAAATACAAGTTACCAAAGTCTATCTCTGGAACTTATTTTAGGATACCTTTTCGCGCCATTAATGTGGCTCATTGGTGTCGCCACCGAAGATATGGCTCTCATGGGGCAACTGCTTGGTATCAAATTGGCAGCTAGCGAATTTATTGGTTACATTCAATTGGCAGATCTTAAAAATGCTGCAAATGCGACACATTTAAAATACGAAAAGTCAATAATAATGGCGACCTATATGCTTTGCGGTTTTGCAAACTTTGCTTCTATAGGTATTCAAATTGGCGGTATTGGGTCTTTAGCGCCTGGACAACGAACACAATTATCAAAATTTGGAATGAAAGCTTTAATTGGTGGTACCTTAGCATCACTAATATCTGCTACTATTGCCGGAATGATAATTGGCTAATGGTATTATCACAGATATGTTAACTAGCCCAAATGTATAAGCAAACTAGTCTTGGTTATTAGTTAATAACTTTTAATATAAATCAAAGCCATTAGAATTACTTTTTATGGCTTTTTTTTATTTTCGCTAAACGTCATGCTGAACACGTTTATTCACAACCATCTATTTTTTATGATAGAGCTTATGAATCTTTGATTTCAGCATCTCACCCATAATTTAAGTTTAATGAAAAAGATTCCCGCTGGAGTTTATCTTGAGCGGAGCCGAAAGGCGGGAAATATTATGAAACAATACCACGACTTAGTAAAACATGTCTTAGCAGAAGGAAATGTAAAAGGAGATCGCACAGGAACAGGAACCAAAAGCGTGTTTGGATATCAAATGCGTTTTGATTTAAGTGAAGGTTTTCCAATGGTAACAACCAAAAAACTACATTTAAAATCGATAATCTACGAATTGCTTTGGTTTTTAAATGGTGATACTAACACGAAATATTTAACTGAAAACGGTGTACGCATCTGGAATGAATGGGCAGACGACAATGGTGATTTAGGTCCCGTGTATGGTCATCAATGGCGTAACTGGAATAGTGATGACATCGATCAGATTAAAGATATCATTGAAACATTAAAACACAACCCTAATAGTCGTCGCATGCTTGTTTCGGCTTGGAATCCTTCAGTGTTACCCGATACTTCAAAATCTTTTGCTGAAAATGTAGCTAATGGAAAAGCAGCATTACCACCTTGCCATGCTTTTTTTCAGTTTTATGTAGCTGAAGGCAAGTTATCTTGTCAACTTTACCAACGTAGCGCGGACATTTTTTTAGGCGTACCATTTAACATTGCTTCCTATGCTTTATTCACCATGATGATGGCACAAGTTTGCGGCTATGAAGCAGGAGAGTTCATACATACTTTTGGTGATGCTCATATTTACAGCAATCATTTTGCACAATTAGAACTGCAATTATCCAGAGACATCAGACCCTTACCAACTATGAAACTAAATCCTGAAGTAAAAGACCTCTTCGCATTTAAATTTGAAGACTTTACTTTAGAAAATTATAATCCGCACCCACATATCAAAGGTGTTGTAGCTATTTAAATATTTATATGAAAACTACTTTTAGTATAATGATGCTCTTTATGAGCATGATGGTTTTTGCTCAAGTGCAGCCCAATTCAGAAACAGAGGTTATCGAAATCGAAACCATAGAAGAGCATTCAGAAAAAGAAACAGAAGTTCCATTTGTAGTCGTTGAAAATGTTCCTATTTACAAAGGTTGTGATGACAAACTATCTAATGCGCAATTAAAAAAGTGTATGAGTGACAAAATAGGAAGGCTTGTGGGTACAGAATTTGATTCTGGCTTAGCCTCCAGATTAGGCTTACCTCCTGGTAAAGTGAGAATTATCACCACTTTTAAAATAGATAAAGAAGGAAAAGTGATAAATATTCAGGCAAGAGCAGCTCGTAGAGAACTAGAAAAAGAAGCAAAGCGGGTTATAGCACTAATTCCAGACTTGGAAAAACCTGGAATTCACAAAGGAGAACCTGTAGTCGTCTCCTATTCATTACCAATTGTATTTGCTGTAACTGGTAATAACACGAAGGAGAAAAAAAATTAATAAAAAAAGCGTCTCGAAAATTCCAGACGCTTTTTGTTGTTCTTTTAAAACGGTTAACTATACATTTAAGACACCGTTTTCGGTAGCAGCAAAATCGCTCCATGCATAAGCATCAGCCTGGTCATCATTTACCCATTGACCATCTACTACATATCTAAACTCATAAGAGTTGTCTTTTTCTAAATCTACAGTACCTTTAAAAGTTCCGTTTTTTAATTTTTTCAATTTAACAGCTTTCTTTTCGTTCCATTCATTGAATGTTCCCACAACTGCTACCTTGTTAGCTTCTTCAGCAGGCACAGAAAATGTAACCTTACAAACTGGTTTGCTTTTTAAGTATTGTTTTTTAATTGCCATAATAATATGAATTAATTTCTGGGGTCAAATGTATAAAAGAATATTTCACACTCAAATGAATAATCAACTGAAAATAAAAGAATTATCATTTTAATAAAATTGATATAACTTTAATTTAAATTATGTAAAAAAGATTAACATTAATTACGAGATTCTCAATTCAAATACAAGCGTTTAATCTCTGATTTTCATCAAGTTAAAGACTATAACGTTTTCGTATTTTCCTGATTTATCCAGAAAAAAATAATTACATCGTTTGCGTTAAAAAGATTAACTTTACCATTAGAAACTTTTTGATTTATGTTCGGAAAAAAGAAATCCATTCCCCAAATAGACAAGGCACAATTAGAATTAATAAAATATGCTGAAAAACGTATTCGGCAAAAAAAACGTGTTTACATTCATTTTGTTATATTCTTAATTGGCTCTGTAATTTTAATCTTAGCGAATACTGTTTTAGGCATTGGAAAAGACTTTAAAATAGCAGGACTGGATTGGTTTGTGATTGCAATTGTATTATGGCTTGCTCTTTTCATCTATCATTTCATAAGTGTTTTCATTACACACAGTTTTATGGGTAAAGACTGGGAAGATCAACAACGTGAAGCTTTAGTCGCAAAACAGCAAGAACGCATTGACGCCCTAAAACAAAAATTTCTAAATGAAGAAACTGAAATAGCCAAGTCTCAAGCCTATAATGAGACTGTAGATAGTATGGTTTCTAATCAAAAAAAAAAAACTGAATTAACCATTATTGTTGCAGCTGGTGAAAACAATGCCATTGGTAAAGACAATGATTTAATCTGGCACTTAAGTGATGATCTCAAGCGTTTCAAGTCATTAACAAATGGTCATCATATTATTATGGGACGCAAAACCTTCGAAAGTTTTCCTAAGCCATTACCTAACCGTACACATATTGTCATTACAAGGCAAGATAATTATCAAGTACCCAATGGTGTGATTGTCGTTAACACTATGGAAGATGCACTAGATGCAGCTCGAAATGACAAGCAACCATTCATTATAGGAGGTGGTGAAATTTACAAACAATTTATGATGTTAGCTGATAAAATTGAAATCACGCGTGTGCATCACAGCTTTGAAAATGCTGATACTTTTTTCCCTGAAATTGATAGAACCATCTGGAAAGAAACTTACAGTGAGTTTCACGAGAAGGATGAGAAACATGAATATTCGTTTACATTTATGACATTCAAGAGATATTAAATGAGGAACATCCTATTCACTGTTTTTATCTACTTAATTTGCAGTATATCTGTTTCTTCTCAAGAATCTTCAGGAATTCAGTTTAAATCAATCACTAATGGTCTTGGGTTTTACAAACTTGAAAAAATCAAAGGTAAATCGGGTGTTTCTGCTTCATTTCAAATTACTTTTCAAATTAATAATCATTTATTAGCCTCAAGTTTTGCTGTTGGTTATGGCGTTTTAAATGAGAACGAAGTACTTAAAAATACTATTCATGCATATGTAGATATTAATGCATTGTACGGAAGAGCATTTGAATTATCTGATAATTTCGCATTTGATCTGTTCTCAGGAATTGGTTACATAGAACAGACCAAACTTAAAAGCGATAAACAGGGAGTAAGTTTGAACATACCAGTTCGTGCAAAATTTATGTATGTAGCATCTCAAAGAACTCAGTTAGGAATACTATCTCAGTATAATTTCAATAAAAAAAATAATATCTATATGTATCAGTTTTTTCTTCAGTTTCAATTCTGAAAATCTATACATAATAATTTTATCAGTTAGAAACATATTCTTAGAAAATTCTATAAATAATATTTAAATTGAATCACTTTAAGTTTAACTTATGATCAAACAACTCCAACTTCGAATTACACTCCAAGAAGAGCGACAGACTGGTATTTTGGTCAATAAAGCTTCTCAACTTTTAAATGTTAAATCTGAAGACATTTCGGCAGTAAAAGTGCTTCGAAAATCCATAGATGCTAGAAAAAAACTGATTATTATCAATTACAAAGTTGACGTTTATATCAATGAACCAATTCCTGAACATTCAAACTATGTTTTTGATTATAAGGATGTATCTCACGCCAAACCCATTCATATTATTGGCTTTGGACCCGCTGGCATGTACGCTGCTCTACGCTGTATTGAACTCGGATTTAAACCTATCGTTCTTGAACGTGGCAAAAATGTTCAAGACAGACGACGTGATTTAAAAGCAATCAATCAAGACCATCTCGTAAATGAAGATTCTAATTATTGCTTTGGTGAAGGTGGTGCTGGTACTTATAGCGACGGAAAATTATATACTAGAAGTCTCAAGCGTGGTGATGTGAGAAAAATATTTGAAAACTTAGTATTTCATGGTGCAACAGACCAAATATTAGTTGATGCTCATCCACATATTGGAACTAATAAACTTCCTAAAGTGGTAAAAAATATACGTGAAACCATTTTAAAGTTTGGAGGCGAAGTACATTTTGAAACACGCGTTACCGATTTTAATATAAAAGACCACAAGATCACATCTATTATACTTAAAAACGGTCATGAGCTTGATACTGAAAACGTAATTTTAGCTACTGGACATTCGGCTAGAGATATTTACTATCTATTACACAATAAAGGCATCCAACTAAAAGCCAAATCGTTTGCAATGGGTGTTCGTGTAGAGCATCCACAAGACATCATAGACGGTATACAATACCACTGTAAAGGCGAAAAAAGAGATGAACTTTTGCCAGCCGCAGCTTACAGTCTTGTGCAACAAGTAAACCATAGAGGTGTATACTCGTTTTGTATGTGTCCAGGCGGTTTTATAGTTCCGGCAGCTACAGCTAATGGTGAGGTTGTTGTCAATGGTATGTCTCCGTCAAAACGCAATAACGAATATGCTAACTCTGGAATAGTTGTTGAAATCAACTCAGATAAAGACCTCTACAAATATGAACAATATGGTGCTCTGAAAGGATTAGAATACCAAAAGGATTTAGAGCGCTTAGCTTTTACTGCTGGAGGACGAACACAAACAGCACCTGCACAGAGGCTCACCGATTTTGTTGAAGGCAATCTATCTTCAAGTTTGAATCCAACCTCATATCAACCCGGATTAAAATCGGCGCCATTACATTCCCTTTTCCCAAAACTTATCGGTAGTTCTCTTCGGAAAGGATTTAAGGCTTTTGGTGAAAAAATGAGAGGATATTACACCGCTGAAGCTAATATTATAGGTGTTGAGTCCCGAACCTCGTCACCAGTAAATATTCCGAGAAATGAAAATTTAGCCCATCCAGAAATCACAAACTTATTTCCTTGTGGTGAAGGTGGAGGTTATGCTGGAGGCATTGTTTCGGCGGCTATGGATGGTGAGCGTTGTGCTGAGGCTGCTACTGGGCATTTATAAATATCTTCAGACTTCTCAAACAACCCTTTATCATTAAGATATTATTCCTATTTTTGTCGCATAAAAATTGATAACAATGAACGCATATATTTTTCCAGGTCAAGGAGCGCAATTCTCAGGAATGGGTCTTGATCTGTATGAAAACTCCCCTTTGGCACAAGAGTATTTTGAAAAAGCTAATATCATTTTAGGTTTTCCTATAACAGATATTATGTTTGAAGGCTCTGCTGAAGACTTAAAAGAAACTAAAGTAACACAGCCAGCCATCTTTTTACACTCTGTAATTTTAGCAAAAACTTTAGGTGATCATTTTAAGCCTGATATGGTTGCAGGTCACTCTTTAGGTGAATTCTCTGCTTTAGTTGCCAATGGAACTTTAAACTTCGAAGATGGCTTAACGTTAGTCTCTCAACGAGCTCAGGCCATGCAAAAAGCATGTGAGTTACAACCAAGTACTATGGCTGCAGTTTTAGGATTGGAAGATGACATTGTTGAAAAAGTATGTGCTACTACCGACGGTATCGTGGTAGCTGCAAATTATAACTGTCCAGGACAATTGGTGATTTCTGGCGAAGTTGATGCAATTAATAGAGCTTGCGAAACTTTAAAAGAAGAAGGTGCTCGTCGCGCATTGGTATTGCCTGTTGGTGGCGCATTTCACTCTCCGCTAATGGAACCTGCTCGTGAAGAATTAGCTGCTGCGATTGAAAACACATTATTCAACAAGCCAAATTGTCCTATTTATCAAAATGTCACTGCCTCTGCAGTGATTGATGAAAATGAAATTAAGGCTAATTTGATATCACAATTAACAGCTCCTGTACGTTGGACACAATCTGTTCAGCAAATGATTGCTGATGGCGCTACTCACTTTACAGAAGTTGGCCCTGGAAAAGTACTACAAGGACTAGTTAAAAAAATTAATAGAGATACTGAAACAGCTTCTGCTACTTTAGAATCTAACGCATAGTTTACATGAAATTATCTAGAACTACAGGAATTCTTTTACTTATAGTATTTAATATTGCTATAGACCAAATTTCAAAAATTATCGTTAGAGCTAACATTGACCCTACCGATCGTATACATGTTATTGGTGATATGTTTTTAATGATGAATGTTGAAAATACGGGTGCTTTTTTAGGCATGGGAAGTGACATGAATCCGACATTAAAACTAATATTCTTATTAATATTACCGGTTTTGGTTTTAGGTTACCTAATCTACTATATCATTACCAACAAAGCCTTAGACAGATTGAGTTTAATTGCTTTATGTTGTATTGCTGGTGGTGGAATTGCAAATGTTTTTGACCGCATCGCTTTTGGGTCTGTGACTGATTTCTTTCACTTAGATTTTGGTGGTATATTTAGAACGGGAATATTTAACGTTGCAGATATGTCGGTAACCTTTGGAATGTTCGTGCTGTTATACACAACGCTATTCTCTAAAAAGATCAAAAAACAAACCGTATAAAAAAGCCTTTCATCTACTGAAAGGCCTTTATTTATCTTGCTAAATTAATGTTTTCACAATCTTTAACTTCACCGTAATACGTTTCTCTGTATTTATGAAGTGTTTTGTATGGAATACTAAGAAATTGTTTCTTAATGTAGGTCACATTAGTTGATAATGCTCCCATTCGTTTTGTAAATCTAACTTCAGGTTTTGTTTCTCTTTTAATACTAATCAGTTTCATTGGTTTTCATTTATCATTAACTCCAAAGAAACAAAGACCATTAACCAATCCCAAATTTAAAACATTAAATGATTGTTAATCAACCCCATAAATCACAAACCCTTAATAAAAGACGACTTTCATTATTAGTTCAATAACGATATCAAGCTTCTGTTAACAGATTAACAATCTATTTTTTATACACTTTTCCTTCTTTCATCACAAATACGACTTGTTCCATAGTAGATATGTTTTTTGTTGGGTCATCATCGACAGCAATTAGGTCTGCAATAAACCCTTCTTTTATTTGTCCCAATTGGTTTTCCATGTCTAATAGCTTAGCATTGGTAATTGTAGCACTTTGTAAACAAAACATAGGTGTCCATCCCGCTTCAACCATGTATACAAGTTCTTTAGCATTTTCACCATGAGGAAAAACACCAGCATCGGTACCAAAAGCAATAGGAACACCTTCTTTGATAACCATCTCGAAGGTATCATCCAAAACAGCCATTGTGCTGGCAATCTTGGGTAAAATCACTGGAGGATAATAATTAGGAATTTTAGCTTTCTCTTCAACATATCGTCCTGCAGAAAGTGTTGGCACAAGATATGTATTGTGTTGTTTCATTAATGTAGCGACTTCTTTATCCATAAATGAACCATGTTCAATAGTTTGCACTCCAGCAAGTACAGCTCTTTTCATACCTTCTTTTCCATGCGCATGAGCAGCAACCACCATTCCATATTCTTTAGCTGTTTTTACGATTTCATTGACTTCTTCTTGAGTAAATTGAGCATTTTGCCCATTTTTTGCCACACTCAAAACACCTCCTGTAGCAGTAATTTTTATGAGGTCTGCACCATTTTTATAACGCTGTCTAACCGCTTTTCTGGCTTCCTCAGGGCTATTAATAACGCCTTCAGCTGGTCCTGGATCACCCATTAATTCTTTACTTCTTCCGTTTGTTGGGTCGGCATGTCCACCTGTGGTACCAATTGCCTTTTCAACTGTAAAAATTCGTGGACCAGGAACTTTTCCTCTGGCTATTGCATCCCTTAAAGAAACATTTACACCACTACCTCCAAGATCTCTTACTGTTGTAAATCCAGCCATTAATGTTCTATTAGCGATTTCGGCAGCATTGAATGCAACATCTGCATCGTTTTTTGTGAATACATCCAAATATCGTGTCGGACTCGTTTCACTTTCAATATGAACATGCATATCAATAAGACCTGGCATAACCGTTTTATCTTTCAAATCAATAAGAATATCGTCTGATGATTTGGTGGGCACATACCCATTCTCAACAGCTGAAATTTTATCACCAACGACAATTATCGTTTGTTCTGATACAACTTTACCTGTTTTGGTATCGATTAACTTTCCGCAATGCAAATAGGTGTTTTGTCCAATTACTAGACTTGTTAGTAAAAGGAATGTGAGTTGAAGTGCTTTTTTCATTATGGTTGATTTATAAATTTCTTATATGCTTTTCCCAATCCCAGGCAGATTGCATGGCCTCATCGAGTGTTGATTGTGCTTTCCAACCTAAAACTGTATTTGCTTTATTAGTATGAGCAAAAGCTTCAATAACATCTCCTGCACGCCTTGGTGCCATTTTATAATTTAGAGACTGTCCTGATACCTTTTCAAAAGATTTTATAACTTCTAAAACAGAACTACCAACACCTGTTCCTATATTAAATGTTTCATAATTAGAATTATTTTTACGCTCCAGCAACCTCTGAAGTGCTACAACATGGGCCTTAGCTAAATCCACAACATGTATATAATCTCTAATACAGGTGCCATCTGGTGTAGGATAATCATCTCCAAAAACAGACAAACAATCTCGTAATCCAGCTGCTGTTTGAGTGATGTAAGGGACTAAATTTTGAGGAACGCCTATGGGAAGTTCTCCAATTTTAGCACTAGGATGAGCTCCAATTGGGTTAAAGTATCGCAAAGCAATAGCATTCATATGCGGCATTACTTTACATGTATCTCTTATAATTTCTTCACCTATTTGCTTCGTATTTCCATATGGAGACTCTGCGGGTTTAACAGGTGCTTTTTCTGTAATTGGCATTTCATCTGCTTGTCCGTAAACCGTACATGACGAGCTAAATATGAAATTAGAAGTCTCTAAACCAGACACCTCTTTAAGGATATAAATTAATGTATTGAGGTTGTTCTCGTAATATAATAACGGTTTTTCAACACTTTCACCAACCGCTTTACTGGCTGCAAAGTGTATAACACCTGAAATATCATGATGCGTTCTAAAAAAAGTGATCACCTTAGATTTGTCCTTTAAATCTAAGTTTTCGAATTCTGGTTTCTTGTTTGTAATATCTTCGATACCTTTTAGCACCTCCAAGGAAGAGTTTGACAAGTCATCTATAATTACAACTTCAAAACCTGCATTTTGTAGTTCTACAACGGTATGAGAACCTATAAAACCAAGTCCGCCAGTTACAAGAATTTTCTTCATTTTAAGAGTTCACAAAGTTTATAACAGTAGATGTTATGAACTCAATCTGCTCATCATCTAATTCGGTATGCATTGGTAATGAAATCACTTCTTTTACTAATTGATTAGTGATTTTAAAATCTGCTTCGTTATATCTTGAATCTTGATATGCTTTTTGACGATGCAATGGAATTGGATAATATACACCACAAGGAATCCCATTATCATTTAAATGCTTAACTAAAGCGTCACGATCACTATCTATAATACGCAAAGTATATTGGTGAAATACGTGGCAATCACAATCATTGCAAATCGTTGCGCAACCAGTTTTGCCTGAAGGTACAACAATATGTTTCTGACCTTCAAAAGCTCTACTATATGCTCTTGCAGCTTGCTGTCTGGCCTGATTATAACTATCTAATCGTTTTAGTTTGATATCTAAAATCGCAGCTTGTATCGAATCTAATCTTGAATTAACACCAACGACATCATGGTGATAACGCTTGTACATTCCGTGATTAACTATGCCTCTAATTGTATGGGCGAGATCATCATCATTAGTGAAAATAGCTCCTCCATCACCATAACATCCTAGGTTTTTAGAAGGAAAAAATGATGTTGATGAGACATGACCAATTGTACCTGCCTTAGCCTTTTTTCCGTTAGTATAAGTGTAAGTAGAACCTATGGCTTGGGCATTATCTTCAATAACATAGAGATTATGCTGTTCGGCAATTTCCATAATAGCTTCCATATTGGCACACATTCCGAAGAGATGTACAGGAACAATCGCTTTAGTTTTTGGAGTTATTGCATTTTTTATAGCTTCAATATCTATATTAAATGTTACAGGGTCAACATCAACCAAAACAGGAGTAAGCTGTAATAAGGCAATTACTTCTACTGTAGCAGCAAAAGTAAAATCTGCAGTAATAACTTCATCACCTGGCTTTAAACCAAGTCCCATCATTGCAATTTGTAAGGCGTCTGTACCATTAGCACATGGAATCACATGCTTCACATTTAAGTAATGCTCTAAGTTTTTCTGAAATTCATGAACTTTTGGTCCATTGATATAAGCTGTAGACTCTAAAACTTCTAAAACAGAGCGATCTACTTCGTCTTTTATTTTGGCATATTGACCTTTGAGGTCAACCATTTGAATTTTTTTCATATTGTACGAAATTACGAAATTCATCAGCATTAAGCAATGAAATTATTACAAAGAACCCTATTTTAGCAAGACCGTAAAACCTTTGATTTTTGTATAACCTCGGAATACATATACTGTCTTTTATTTTAAAGCTCATTTCACCATTTAATAAAAAAATACAATTGGGTGTTAAGGGCAGGAGAAGTACCTTTAAAGTTTTAAAACAAAAACTAAACTCAAACGAACGTACCTTATGGTTTCATTGTGCCTCATTGGGTGAATACGAACAAGGTTTGCCGATTTTTGAAGCCTTAAGAGATCACTATCCTCAATATAAAATTGTACTTTCTTTTTTTTCACCATCAGGTTATGAAATACGAAAAAACACAAAGGTTGCAGATGTCGTTGTCTATCTCCCATTGGACACTAAAAAAAATGCAAAACGTTTTTTAGATCTTGTCAATCCTGAATTTACAGTATTTGTTAAATATGATATCTGGCCACATTTTCTGCTAGAATTACAGCGCAGAAAGGGAAGAGCTATTTTGATATCGGCATTATTCAGAAAAAATCAATCTTATTTTAAATCTTATAATAATAAGCGGAAATCTGCCTTATTTGCCTTTGAGCATATTTTTGTTCAAAACGAAAGTTCTAAAGCTTTGTTAGAATCTATAAATTATAATCAAGTTACAATTTCAGGGGACACAAGGTTTGATCGTGTTAATAATCAATTATCACAAAATAATACTTTAGATTTTATTTCTGAATTTAAAGGAAACAGCACCTGTTTTGTTATTGGGAGTTCCTGGCCAGAGGATGAAAACATTTTAGCACCTTATATAAATGCTAATGCTTCTGAAGATTTAAAATTCATCATTGCTCCACACGAAATAAGTAATAAACATATCAAATCTTTAATTTCCAGTTTGCACGTTGATGTTATTAAATTTTCTGATAGTAAAGGGAAACAACTGAATGAATTTTCAGTTTTCATAATTGACACTATAGGACTATTAACAAAAATATATAGTTATGCAGATATTGCTTATGTAGGTGGTGCTATGGGACAAACAGGTTTACATAACATATTAGAACCTGCTGTATTTGGAGTCCCAATAATTATTGGTAAGCATTATAGTAAATTCCCTGAAGCTTCAGCTATGATTAAGCATGCTGGTGTCACTTCTGTAAGGAGTGAACAGGAGTTAAAAACCGTATGTGATACCCTTATAGATTCGGTTGAATTTCGTCGTAGTGAAGGTTTGAAAAATGCTGCTTTTATCTCCAATAATAAAGGCGCAGTAGTCCAAATCATGAATTACATTCGTATATAAAACATAATTTGAATGAGGAGAAATCTTAATAAATGTTAATTTTTTTAACATAAATTCAATTTAAGTTATTAATTTCGTGTATTAACAACAATTAACACTAAAACTATTACAATGAAAAAACTGATTTTAAACATCGCATTGGTATTGGCACTTGTTGTGTCTGTAACATCATGTAGAGAAACTAAAGAAGGTGCTGAAAAAGCTGGAGACGCTGTTGAAAACGCAGCTAAAGAAGCAGGAGAGGCTATCGAGGATGCCGCTGAAGCAACAGAGGATGCTTTAGAAGATGCTGCTAATGAAGTTGAAGAAGCTATTGATTCTGCTGGATCTGCGATGAAAGAAGGCGCTAACAAAGTACAAGAAGGTGCTAAAGACATGGCAAATGACGCTAAAAACGCAGTAAATGAAGCTGCAGACAAAGCTAAAGAAGAAGGCGCTAAAGCTTTAGACAATGCCTCTAATAAATTAAAAGAACAAAACTAAATTCACAATGAAAAAGATAATTTTAAATATTGCATTAGTATTGGCACTTGTGGTGTCTGTAACCTCATGTAGAGAAACTAAAGAAGGTGCTGAAAAAGCAGGAGATGCTGTTGAAAATGCAGCTGAAAACACTGCTGATGCAGCTGAAGGTGCATTAGAAAAAGCTGGTAAAGCTATTGATAATGCTGTTGAAGAAACTGAAGAAGCTGCTAAAGCTACTGAAGAAGCTGTTGAAGAAGTGACAGGAGACGATGATAACTAGTCTTTCTAATCATAAATAAAAAAAGGTCTGATGTTTATCAGACCTTTTTTTTGACTTAATTCCTTAATTACAATTAGTATTGTAGTAATTTACAATTGTATTTAAATCATCTTTCTCCAATTGTTCTGTTTTAATTTTTTCAACGAGGTCAGGACAGTCACTAAAAAATTTTGCTATTGCCTTTCGAGTGTACATAACCTCAGCCAAATCAGATCCTTTAGATAAAAATAAACGGTTGTGTCCTCCATAAAATCGAATCATTGGTGCATTTGGAATATGACCCGCAGAAGTTGGAGTTGATCCCATAGGCACGAAACTCATACCTCCACCTCCGCCAAAAGATTGACCATAAAGCTGGACTTTCCCTGTTTTTAATACTTCTAAAAAATGTAGTCGTTTTCTATCTTTCTCCACATACATGGTAATAAAAGTTGCTTTACGCTCTTTTTTTACTTTACGCTTATTACCCTTTTCTGTATAACTTACTGTAAAAACTATTGAATCTATATCAGACGCTTCAATTTTTTGAGCCTTATCTTTTTTATGAGCTCTAAAACGTAATGATTCTTTAGGCAATGTTCTAAACCCTCCACCTTGCTTAATGACTGCCTCGCCTTGCAAAACTCTATCAGCATTTAAATATATTGTTGCTGGAGACCAGGTGTACTGTGCATAAGACACTGTAAAACAAAGAAATATTAATAATTGAATACATACTTTCATAGTAGTGATTATCTTAATCTGAAATACTTAGTTAAACGAAAATAACGTATTTATTTATAAAAAAGGAATTGAACGTATGTACTTAAATGTATTAAGTAAAACCTATTAACTACAAGACGTAGTTTATTGTAGTACTGAAAATAACTTTGAAAATAAATCTCCAGCTATTTTCAAAACAAAAAAGCCGAAACTTTCGTTTCGGCTTTTCATCTGTACTGAAGACGGGAATTGCCAATGGCGAGTCCAATATCAACATTGTGAGAAAAGCCAATCCAAATACTTGGATTTCTTTTTGGTTTTCAAAATCATTTCTGAAGTAAACTTCCAACGATTTTGAAAACCAAAAAAGCCGAAACTTTCGTTTCGGCTTTTCATCTGTACTGAAGACGGGACTTGAACCCGTACGTCCTAATGGACATTGGATTTTAAGTCCAACGTGTCTACCAATTCCACCACTTCAGCTTGGTATATTTTTAAGATGCAGAGCGAAAGACGGGATTTGAACCCGCGACCCTCACCTTGGCAAGGTGATGCTCTACCCCTGAGCTACTTTCGCATTATAGCAATTATTTAAATGAACGTTTGTTGTAATTGCGAGGGCAAATTTAAGACTTTTCTTAGAAATGCAAAGCCTTTTAATAAAAAAAAAATGAGTTTTTTTATGCACGCTTCTTTTTCAATAACATACGCTTAATCTCATTAAGTTTCATAAGCGCTTCAACAGGTGTTAAAGTATTGATATCAATATTGACGATTTCATCTTTTATTTGTTCCAACAAGGGATCATCTAAATTAAAAAAGCTCAATTGCATTTCACTGTTTAGAGTCTTCACTTTATCTGTTAACTCTTCACTAGAATGCGATTTCTCCAGCTGTTTTAGAATCTTATTAGCGCGATGAATCACTTGCTGAGGCATTCCTGCCATTTTAGCCACGTGTATACCAAAACTATGTTCACTTCCTCCTTCTACTAACTTTCGTAGAAATAGCACATTGTCTTTCAACTCTTTAACCGATACATTAAAATTCTTAATACGTTCAAATGTTTCGGACATTTCATTGAGCTCATGGTAGTGTGTTGCAAATAAGGTTTTAGCCTTACTTGGATGTTCATGTAAGTATTCACTTATAGCCCAGGCAATAGATATGCCATCATAGGTACTAGTTCCACGACCAATCTCATCAAGTAATACGAGACTTCTATCTGAAATATTATTCAAAATTGAAGCCGTTTCATTCATTTCAACCATAAACGTTGATTCTCCCATAGAAATATTATCACTTGCACCAACTCTTGTGAAAATTTTATCTGTGAGACCTATTTGAGCTGATTCTGCAGGAACAAAACTTCCCATTTGCGCCAATAAAACAATTAATGCCGTTTGACGCAAAATTGCCGATTTACCAGACATGTTAGGTCCTGTAATCATAATAATTTGCTGTTTGTCTCTATCCAGATACACATCATTTGCTATAAAAGGCTCTCCATGTGGTAATTGCTTTTCTATAACAGGATGTCTTCCATTTTTAATATCTAACTCAAACCCGTCTGTAAGTATTGGTCTAGAGTAGTTATTTTCTATAGCTAGCTGTGAGAACCCAATCAAACAATCTAATTGCGCAATAAGTGCCGAATTTTTCTGAACGGGTTTAATAAACTGACTTATCCAACCTACTAGCTCAGCAAACAACTGTTGCTCAATGGCCAGAATACGCTCTTCTGCTCCTAATATTTTGGTTTCATATTCTTTTAGTTCTTCTGTGATATAACGCTCAGCACTTACCAATGTTTGCTTTCTAATCCACTCTTCAGGAACTTTATCTTTGTGTGTGTGACGTACTTCAATATAATAACCGAACACATTATTAGAGGCAATTTTTAAGGATGTAATTCCTGTACGCTCGCTTTCACGTTCTAACATTTTATCGAGGTAATCTTTTCCGGAAGCAGAAAGGTCACGTAATTCTTTTAATTCTGAAGAAAAATCGGAAGCAATCGTATGTCCTTTTAAAATATTAACTGGAGCATCTTCATTTAATGTGGCTTTAATACGTTCACGAAGCGCTTCGCAAGCATCCATTTGCTCTCCCAAATCTTGCAATGCTTTGTTTTTAGTTTGAATCGCCAAAGCTTTAATTGGTACAATCGCTTCCAGAGCATTTTTGAGGTGAATCACTTCACGAGGTGTGATTTTGGCTGTTGCAACTTTAGAAATAAGGCGTTCTATATCTCCTATTTGTTTTAATTGAAGTTGTAGTTTCTCTAATAAAAGAGTATCATTTTTCACATACTCAACCACATCATGCCGATAATTAATCTGATCTAAATTCACCAATGGTAATGCCAACCATCTTTTAAGTAATCGCCCACCCATTGGAGAAATTGTTTTGTCAACAACGTCAATCAAGGTTACAGCATTTTGGTTAGTAGACTGATATAACTCTAAGTTTTTAATGGTAAAACGATCCATCCAAACATGCTCTCCTTTTGTTAAGCGTTGAATCGATGTTATATGCTGTAATTTATGATGCTGCGTTTCTCCTAAATAATGCAAAATTGCTCCAGAAGCGACAATGCCTTCATATAAATCATCAATTCCAAAACCCTTTAAAGATTTTGTGTTGAAATGTTTCAACAACGTTTCATTAGCATAGTCATCCTGAAATACCCAATCTTCGAGGTAAAAAGCATGAAAATCATTTCCAAAAGCTGTATCGTACTTTTTCCTATTAGGCTTAGCTACCAAAACCTCACTTGGTCTAAAGTTTTGAAGCAGTTTGTCGACATATTCAGTATTACCTTGAGAGATAAAAAACTCTCCTGTAGATACATCTAAAAAAGAAACACCTACCCATTGCACACCAAAACAAACGGCTGCTAAAAAATTATTGGTTTTAGAGTTTAATATATCATCATTGAGTGCTACACCTGGAGTTACTAATTCGGTTACTCCACGTTTAACAATCGTTTTTGTTTGCTTCGGATCTTCTAATTGATCACAAATAGCAACGCGTTCTCCTGCTTTAACTAATTTAGGCAAGTAGGTATTTAAGGAATGATGAGGAAACCCAGCCAGTTCGGTTTCTGTTTTACTACCTGCTCCGCGTTTGGTTAAAATGATATCTAAAATTTTTGACGCTTTTACAGCATCTTGTCCAAAGGTCTCATAGAAATCACCTACTCTAAATAATAATAACGCATCAGGATATTTAACCTTGATGGCATTATACTGTTTCATTAACGGTGTTTCTTTTTTTGCTTTTTTAGCCAATGGTTTACGTATTTTTGTGAAAATTGTAAGACTGCTAAAGTACTTATAATTTGAAGTTTTATAAAGCTCAAAAGGCATAAGTTATCTACAAAACGTATAAGATTTTAACATGCGAAAACTAAAAAACAGTGAACTCGACCGATTAAATATTGAGGAATTTAAGTCTGCCGAAAAAACACCACTAATTATTATTCTGGACAATATCAGAAGTTTAAATAATATTGGTTCGGTATTTAGGACGAGTGATGCTTTTTTAATTGAAAAGATATATCTCTGTGGCATTAGTGCAACACCTCCTCATAACGATATTAGAAAAACAGCTTTAGGCAGCACCGAAACAGTTACTTGGGAATATGCCGAACACACCATGGACGTCGTTAAACAATTACAATCAGAAAATATTAAAGTCATTTCTATCGAGCAAGCCGAACGTTCGACGATGCTAGATACTTTTCAGCCTAAAACTAATCAAACCTACGCCTTGGTTTTTGGAAATGAAGTCAAAGGCGTTGCTCAAGATGTTGTTGATGCCAGTGATATTGTTATTGAAATCCCACAATTTGGAACCAAACATTCATTGAACATTTCAGTAAGTTGTGGTGTGGTTATCTGGGATATGTTTAGCAAGCTCTCTAAAATCCAAAGTAGTTGAAAAAAACGAAGACACCTTGGCCAACAAAAGCTGCCATGACTCAAATTTATGAGCAATACCTTTGGGGCGGAAAAGCATTTGATTTTTATTCTGGCGAAGGCTCTCATGATCCAAAAATTGTCGTTCCTTACCTTGAAGCTATAACCACATTTTTTAAATCTCATAATAACACTTTAACTGTATGCGATTTGGGTTGTGGTGATTTTAATATTGGAAAGCATCTGTTTAAATACACTTTAAAATACGATGCAGTTGATATTGTTGAGCGTCTTATAGAAAGAAATAAAATTACCTTTAAAGAAGACCATCTTCAATTTCATTGTTTAGATATTGCAAAAGACCAACTGCCTGTTGCAGATTGCGTCATCATTAGACAAGTGCTTCAGCATTTATCGAATGTAGAAATTAATTCGGTAGTCAAAAAACTAAGCGATTACAAATACATTATTATTACCGAACATATTCCTAACGAAGATTTCATTCCGAATAAAGATATTATTTCCGGACAAGGCATACGGCTAAAACATAAAAGTGGTGTTGACTTACTTAAAGCGCCTTTTAACTTAAAGGTTACTGAGCAATCTATTTTACACACCTATGTTTTGGAAGGGAACAAAGGTCTTATTTTAACCTCACTCTATACCTTATAACTTCTTTTGATCAGAGTCACATATCTCACCCAATAACCACAAATAATCGGCTCGATTTTTCACAAAATCTTTATCTGATATGTCAATAATTTTGACATTGAGTTCAGATTGTTTTTTTAAGAAGTCCAGATATCCTGAATTTATTTTTTCCAGATATTCATCATCAATATTCTGCTCATAATCACGACCACGCTTTTTTATATTTTCTTGCAAACGTTGTGTGTTTTGATATAAATAGACATATAAATCAGGCTTGGCTATGTCTTTATACATCAAATAGAATAGCTTTCGATAGAGTTTGAACTCATCTTCAGGAAGTGTGATTTTTGAGAAAATCAAAGATTTATAGATATCATAATCACTAACCATAAAGTCTTTAAACAAATCTAATTGTGATAAATCATCACTAATTTGTTGATAACGATCTGCTAAAAACGACATTTCTAAAGTAAATGCATAACGCTGTGGTTCCTCGTAAAATTTGGGTAAAAAAGGATTATCAGCAAAACGCTCTAAAATGAGTTTCGCATTAAAATCATTAGAAATCTGATGCGCTAAACTTGTCTTTCCTGCTCCGATATTACCTTCTATAGCAATATAATTATAAGCCGAAAAATCAAACTGTCGTGATGGATTCTTTAACCATATCTTAATGGCTTCAATATCGCTTGTATCCTTACATTCTAAATGCAGCTCATCAACGGTTTTCTTTAATTTTGGATGCTCAAATTTTGACGCAATATCTTTTAAAGGTTGTAAAACAAATTGTCGGTTTTGGAGTTCAGGGTGTGGTAGTTTTAAAGTTTCCGAAGAAAAAATATCTGAATTAAAAAACAACATGTCTAAATCTATAGGTCGCGACTCATAAGTCTGAGATTGTGACTTCTCACGACCTAATCTGGTCTCTATCGTTTGTAATTTTTCAAGAACATCATCTGCCGAACACATCGTTTCTACATGAATACATGTATTTAAAAAATCGTCACCTTCAAAACCTATGGCTGGTGTATTGTAAACCTTAGCAATACTGCCTACTTTACCAATTTTGGCATAAATTAAATCTACAGCATCTTGCAGATTTTTTAATCTGTCACCTTTATTGCTTCCTAGAGCGATGTAAACTTGGTTAGTTGAATTCATATAGAATGTCAAAATAATGAAAAGAAATCCATTTTAGCTTATATTTACGCTAAGTATTTATTCACAATTTATGACCTTAAAAGACAAACTTGTTGCTCAGAAAATTTATTTATTTCTCGCTGCCTTGTTTATCACGTCTTTAGTCGTTTCGAATCTTATCTTTAAGAAGTTTTTTTATTGGCATCCATTTGATGTCGAAATTTTTGGAGCTAAACTTTTTGAAATATCTGTTGGAATTTTACCATATCCCATTACTTTTTTAATTACAGACTTAATTAGTGAAATCTATGGAAAAAAGCGCGCCAATCAAGTCGTTGTAGCTGGTATTTTTGCGTCTATATTTTCACTACTCATCATAGTAGTTGCCGATAGCGCTCCTGCAATAGAAACATCTCCGGTAAAAGACGACTTGTTTTCGACTGTGTTTGGCAGTTCGGCTATAGCTGTATTTGCCAGTATGACCGCTTATTTATTTGCTCAATTTATTGACATTCAAATTTATCACTTTTGGAAACGGCTTACTAAAGGCAAGCATTTATGGCTTAGAAATAACTTTTCGACCTGGTTTTCTCAATTTATAGATACATTATCGATTGTGACGCTATTATGCAGCTTCGACATCTTGCCTTGGAGTAGCTTTAAAGGACTACTAATAAGCGGTTTCCTTTTTAAAGTTCTCGTTGCAGCTTTAGATACACCTTTACTATATCTAGGTGTATATATATTTAGAAAACGTTTTAATTTAAAAATCAATGAAGAGATCGAACTCATCTAAAGCACAAAAAAACATATCAAATGGGTTAAAGTTTTACTAAACTTTTGTTTTAATTAACCTTAAATTATATTCTAAACGTATATAGCATACAAAGCAACCCTATGAAAAAAGTACTTAAAATTACTGGAATAACTATTCTTATCATTTTTTTCTTGCTCATTGCCATTCCTTTTGCCTTTCAAGGACAAATAAAAGATATGGTTAAAAGCTTTATTAATGACAACTTAAATGCTAAAGTAGAATTTAGCGATTTGAGTTTGAGTTTTATCAGAAGTTTTCCGCAGGCACATGTAACTGTAGATGATCTGGTAATCACCAATTATAAGCCTTTTGAAAACGAAACTTTTGCTACGGCAAAAAACATAGCATTTACAATGTCGGTAAAAGAGCTTTTTAAAAGCGCTGATGAAGACCCAATTGTTGTTAATTCTATAGCTATTGATGAAGCTTTGCTAACTCTAAAAACTGATGCGTTTGGAAACAATAATTACGACATCACTAAAGAGAAGGCAAATGCATCGGTAAGTGCCGATTCATCTGGAGGCTTTGCGTTTGACATTGAAGATTATAAGATTAACAATAGTGCCTTTACTTATATTGATGAAAAATCAAATACTCAGATATATATTTCAGAATTAAACCATTCTGGAAATGGTACATTTTCCGAAGAACAATCACAACTCGATACCGAAACTTCAGCCAATATTAGCATGAGTATTGACAGTACTCAATACCTCAATGAAAATGCTATAAAATTAGATGCTCTTATTGGTATGAATCTAAAGGAGCAGAAATACACCTTCATGGAAAATAAAGGCTATATCAATCAATTGCCACTCGTATTTGATGGTTATGTACAACAACTTGAGGACGGTCAGGATATTGATATCACGTTTGAAAATCCAGAATCGTCATTTAAAGATTTTTTAGCCGTCATCCCTGAAGCTTATTCTAAAAATATGTCATCGGTAGAAACCACTGGTGATTTTAAAGTTAACGGTATTATTAAAGGAAAAGTGACCGAAACAACTATTCCGACATTAGACATTAACATCGTATCTAATAATGCGTCTTTTAAATATCCCGATTTACCAAAACGAGTTAATAACATTTCAATTAACACCTCAATTAAAAATACCAGTGGTAATGTTGACGACACTTTTGTAGATATTAAAACACTCAATTTTACTATCGATGATGATGTGTTTAAATCGAATGCTGTTATTAGAAACTTAACAAAAAACATGCTGGTTAATGCCAATATTGATGGTACTTTAAATCTAGCAAACATTACAAAGGCATATCCTATAGATTTTGACAAACAATTAAGCGGAATTTTAAAAGGGAAACTCAATACATCTTTTGATATGAATGCTATTGAAACCAATGCCTATGAACGCATCAAAAATAATGGTAGTGTGAGTTTAACCGATTTTGTATTTTCTTCGGAAGACATTGTCAATCCTATTCAAATTAATACAGCAAACATGACCTTTAACCCAGGAAATGTGTCATTAAATAGTTTTGATGCCAAAACGGGAACCAGTGATTTCAAAGCCACAGGTACAATTAAAAATTTACTCGGGTTTTTATTAAGCGACAAAAAATTACAAGGAAACTTTAATGTGAATTCAAATAATTTTGTCCTAAGTGATTTTATGGTCGAAGATGAAACAGCTACTAAAGATTCAAACAAAACTACATCTGAATCAGAATCTTTGAAAATTCCTGATTTTTTAGATTGCACTATCAATGCCAATGCAAAAACAGTAGTTTATGATAATCTAACTTTAAAAGATGTAAATGGTACGCTTGCTATTAAAGATCAAGAAGCTAATTTGCAAAATCTGACGTCAAATTTATTTGATGGTGTACTAGCCTTAACAGGAACGGTATCCACCAAAACTGATGTTCCGGTTTTTAATCTCAATTTAGGCGCCGAAGACTTTGACTTATCAAAATCTTTTAAAGATTTAGAATTACTTCAAAATTTGGCTCCAATTGCCAAAGCATTACAAGGAAAATTAAATACAGTAATCAAACTACAAGGAACACTAGATGAGGAGTTCTCACCTAACCTTAGCACAATTTCTGGTGATGCTTTTGCCGAATTATTAACAACAAGCATTAATAAAAATGAAGCCTCAGTTTTAAATAAACTCAATGGTGCTTTAAACTTTATTGATTTTGATAAAATAGATTTAAAAGATATTAAAACCCGATTAGATTTTTCAAACGGACTCGTTAACGTAAAGCCTTTTAATCTAAAATATAAAGATATAGGTATCGTTGTATCAGGAGCGCATGGTTTTGACAAAACCTTAAATTATAATGCCGTTTTTGAAGTACCTGCAAAATATTTAGGTAGTGAAGTTAACCGTTTAATTGGAAAGATAAATGACCCTGAAGTCAATAAAATCACAATTCCTGTCACGGCAAATATTACTGGAACATATTCGAGTCCGAAAGTACAAACCGACCTAACAAGTGGTGTTTCAAATTTAACCAAACAACTCATTGAAATTGAAAAACAAAAATTACTAGATAAAGGAAAAGATAAAGTCAGTGATATATTAGGCGGAATTCTCGGTGGCACTAAAAATGAAACGACAAAAGATTCAACATCTGTAAAAACAGACACCACAAAAACTTCAGATCCTTTAAAAGAAGGCGTAAAAGATTTACTGGGAGGCTTACTTAAAAACAGGAAAAAGAAGCAAGATTCAACTAAAAATCAGTAAGGTTTTATTCTGAAAAGTTAATAAAACCTTAAAAAATCGACCTTTTTAATATTTTTTTGTAAAGAAGTAGCTTTTTATTTGCTTTTTTCAAATTAAAAGTTACATTACATTCTTGCGAACTATTTAAAACAAGATAGAATATATGAGGCAATTAAAAATTACCAAACAAGTTACCAACCGTGAATCTAAATCCTTAGATAAATACCTACAAGACATCAGTAAACTTCCAATGATTACTGCTGAAGAAGAAGTTGAACTCGCACAGCGAATAAGAGAAGGCGATCAATTGGCTTTAGACAAACTCACGACGGCAAACTTGCGTTTCGTAGTTTCTGTTGCTAAACAATACCAAAACCAAGGGTTAACGCTTCCTGATTTAATTAATGAAGGTAATGCTGGATTGGTTAAAGCAGCTAAGCGTTTTGATGAAACGAGAGGTTTCAAATTCATTTCTTATGCTGTTTGGTGGATTAGACAAGCAATTTTACAAGCTTTAGCAGAACAATCTCGAATAGTTAGATTACCTTTGAACAAAATTGGTTCAATTAATAAAATCAATAAGACGTTCTCATTTTTAGAGCAAACCCATCAAAGACCTCCTAGTGCTGAGGAAATCGCACAAGAATTAGATATGACAGTTTCAGAAGTGAAACAATCATTAAAGAATTCTGGGAGACATTTATCAATGGACGCACCTTTAAAAGAAGGTGAGACCTCAAGTTTATACGATGTTGTAAAATCCGGTGAGTCACCAAATCCAGATAGAGACTTGATGAAAGAATCGCTTAATGTTGAAATTAATAGAGCGCTAGACACTTTATCACAAAAAGAAAGTGATGTGATTCGTTTAAATTTCGGATTAAGTAATGAGCCACCAATGACATTAGATGAAATTGGAGCGACATTTGATTTAACAAGAGAGCGTGTAAGACAAATTAGAGAAAAAGGAATCAAGCGTTTACGCCAAGATTCAAAAAGTAAAATATTAAAAACGTATTTAGGATAGCCCTAAACCAATAACTACAAGTATTACAATGATTAAAATTTTAGTAAAAGAAGGAGAAAGCATTGAACGTGCTTTAAAACGTTACAAAAGAAAACACCGTAACGTTAAGACGATGCAAAACATTCGTGAGAACCAGTTTTTCACAAAGCCGTCAGTAAAAAGAAGACGTGAAATTCAAAAAGCCGGTTATATCCAAAACTTGAGAGATCAAGAGGATATTTAGTGGTTTTTCACTTGATATAAAAAAAGCATCCCGACATTATCGGGATGCTTTTTTTATGTTTTAACTGTAAGTTTTTTAAAACAAGGCCTACAAACTCCACATGATTCTTTTGTATGTATTCATCGGATTATTAGCAAGTAGCATTGGAGCTCTACCTTTAGGCGCTTCCAACATTGCAGTAATAAATACCACCATAAAACAAAATGCAAAACAAGCGCTTAAAATTGCTATTGCAGCAGGTATAGCCGAAGTTCTGCTCTCCTACTACGCATTGCATTGCAACATAGTCATTAGAGACTTCTTTGATCGCAATATGTGGATTCAAATTCTTGTCGTAGTCGTTTTAATGACTATTGGTAGTTATCTGATTTTTAAAAAAACGACTGAGAAAATGCAAAAAAAGAATGCAATCATCTCTTCAAAATATGTTATAGGTTTTCTTTTAGGACTCTTAAATCCTCCAGTACTCATCTATTGGATTGTTGCTTTTGGCATCATTAACAATTATGATTTAATGCTATCAATTGGATCACCATTACCAGTATTATTCTTATTTTTTTCAGGAGTATATATAGGTAAACTAATAACGCTTTATACCTACAGTAAATTTAGTATTGCCTTAAAAAACAAGGTGCATAACATCACTTTTGTGATGAATAAAATCACAGGTGTTTTACTAATTATTATAGGAATTACTCAGGCAATTACGATATCACTTTAAGCTATAGTAAACTTTATAACAAGCCCTTCATTAGCTCTTACATTAAAAACAGTATCATCATTAAATATGAGATACTGGCCTTTAACACCAACTAATATACCTGTGTACGATTGCTCCTTAATCATATTAAGGCTTTTAGGTTTTACAGGGTATTTTTGCACAGGGAATTCAAGATGAGTTTCAGAATTAGACGCAATGTAATACTCTTGCGCTTCGTCAGGAATATGGCTTTTTAAGCGCTCTCGCCACTCTACTAAATTTTCATCCTCTATATCATTCTTTAGCATTTTCCTCCAGTTGGTTTTATCTGCCACATAATCTTTTAGCGCAACTTCAGTAATACCAGCGAGGTAACGATTTGGCACCTCAACAATTTCTATAGCTTCATGCGCTCCTTGATCTATCCAGCGTGTTGGCACCTGAGCCTTTCTGGTCACTCCAACCTTAATGTTGCTTGAGTTGGCTAAATACACAATATGTGGTTGCAATTGCACTTTTTTTTCATACTCCAAATCACGATCTTCTTTTCCTAAATGTGCTGTTGACAATTCTGGTCTCATAATCCAATCACCAGCTTGAGGAATATCAAAAAAATCTTCTTTACAAAACCCTTGGCGATAAATAGGTTTATCTAATCCGCATTTTAAACATTGGTATTTTACAAACTCCATAGTTATCGTTTTACCTAATAACTGGTTCATATTCAGGAAGTCATTTTCTAATATCAAATAATATTGTATCGGCTCAGCAAACTCGGTTTGCATCTTTGTTAAAACACCTTGATAAAACATATAAAAAAAAGTATTATTTTTAAAACTTAAAGATACTATAAAAATGCCGATTCCATTAGTAAATTCTATTGCTTCGTGGTTTTTAAAAAAGCGATTTCATCAAATTGAATTGTTTTTAAAATATCCCAATGAAGTCCAAAATGAATTACTATTTCAGCTCCTTTCTACTGCAAAGGATACTGAAATCGGTAAGACTTACGACTTTAGCTCAATCACCAATTATAAGACCTTTTCTGAACGAATTCCTATTTCCTCGTATGAAGATTGTCAGCATATGATTGAACGCTCTCGTCGAGGAGAACATAATATTTTTTGGCCGCATCCTATACGATGGTTTGCCAAATCTAGTGGAACCACTAATGCTAAGAGTAAATTTATTCCCGTAAGTACAGAATCGCTCGAGGATTGTCACTATGCTGCCAGTAAAGATTTGCTGTGTATGTATTTAAATAACAATGAAGATTCCCAGCTGTTTACAGGTAAAAGTTTACGATTGGGAGGCAGTAAAGAATTGTATAAAGAAAATGGCACTGCTTTTGGTGATTTGTCTGCAATATTAATTGACAATATGCCTTTTTGGGCTGAGTTTAGTAGCACACCCAGTAGCAAAGTCTCTTTAATGAGCGACTGGGAAATTAAGATGCAAGCCATCGTTGAAGAAACAAGAAATGAAAACGTGACCAGTTTAGCTGGTGTACCTTCTTGGATGCTTGTACTACTTAATAATGTCTTAGATGCTACAGGACATGAAAGTCTTTTTGACATCTGGCCAAACCTAGAAGTTTACTTCCATGGAGGTGTGAGTTTTGTACCTTATGTGGATCAATATAAAGCCATTTTGCCTAAATCTAATTTTAGATATTATGAAATTTATAATGCTTCGGAAGGCTTTTTTGCTATACAAGATCAAAATAACAGCAGCGAGTTATTACTGATGCTAGACTATGGCATTTTTTACGAATTCATACCAATGCACAGTTATGGATCACTTGATCAAAAAGTGATTCCGTTAAGTGAAGTAGAGGTTGGTATTAACTATGCAGTAATTATTACCACCAATGCTGGGCTCTGGCGTTATAAAATTGGGGACACTGTTCGCTTTACATCTATTAACCCTTATCGAATTAAAGTCTCTGGTCGAACCAAACATCATATCAATGCCTTTGGAGAAGAGCTGATTATTGAAAATGCTGAAGATGCGCTTAGAGAAGTATGTTGTTCTACAAATGCTGAAATCGTTGATTATACAGCTGCTCCAATTTTTATGAACGGAAAACAAAAAGGATCACACGAATGGTTAATTGAATTTAAAAAACCACCTCAAGATCTTGAGACATTTAATACCTTATTAGATACAAAGCTAAAGTCATTAAATTCAGATTATGAAGCCAAACGACTTAATAATATGACTTTAAATATGCCTACCATTCATATTGCCAGAGAACATTTATTTTATGACTGGCTAAAACAGCATGACAAATTAGGTGGTCAACATAAAATTCCCAGATTATCAAACAGCAGAGAGTATATTGATGAATTACTAAGCTTAAATACCAGCTCTTAATAAAGTGATTTTATAGTTGACACCTTCAATTGGATAAAAAATTCTTTAAAAATCCGATGAATGGTAAAGTATTTTCCCACACAACGAGTATTTACTGTTGTTTATCCAAAACAGGGGAAAGTGGTTTTTATTATGGAATTATTGCACCTATATTTACGAAGTCTTAAAGCAAAAGATAGTGTAAAACATCTTTTATAAGACTCAAAATTGATAAAAAATATTTTAGATATTGTTTAGCAATATTAGTTTTTAAATCCAAATAAAAAACCACTCCTGGGAAAGAGTGGTTTTATTTTTTTATAAGCATTTGAGCAACAAACTTAAGACACAGCCTTTAACTTTTTAAGCGTAGTCTTTGTTAATTTACTTTCAGCATAAGATTTTGTGACATTAAGTTTCTTATCACCAGAACTTGGCATTTCAAACATCGCGTCTGTTAAAATTTCCTCACACAGCGAACGCAGTCCTCTAGCTCCTAACTTGTATTCTATAGCCTTGGTAACGATAAATTCTAAAGCACCTTCAGTAATTGAGAATTCTATATCATCCATAGAAAACAACTTCTTATACTGCTTTATGATTGCATTTTTAGGCTCTGTTAAAATAGCACGTAAGGTATTAGCATCTAAGGGATCCATGTAAGTCAATACAGGAAGTCTACCAATAATTTCGGGTATCAATCCAAAATCTTTTAAATCTTTAGGAATGATATATTGCAACATATTGTCAGGATCGGCTATTTCATCATCATGAGACGCTTTATAACCAATGGCTGCCATATTTAATCGTTTCGATATATGACGATCTATACCATCAAAGGCACCTCCAGCGATAAATAAAATATGTTCGGTATTTACTTCAATAAATTTTTGATCAGGATGCTTACGACCGCCTTTTGGCGGCACATTAACAACAGTACCTTCTAACAATTTTAGTAAGGCTTGTTGTACACCTTCTCCAGACACATCTCTTGTTATCGAAGGGTTATCACTTTTACGAGCGATTTTATCAATCTCATCGATAAAAACGATTCCTCTTTCTGCTTTTTCAAGATTGTAATCTGCAGCCTGAAGCAAACGTGTCAAAATACTTTCAACATCTTCACCAACATAACCAGCTTCGGTTAAAACTGTAGCATCAACAATGGCCAAAGGCACATTAAGCATTTTTGCAACGGTTTTTGCAATTAAGGTTTTACCAGTACCTGTTTGACCAACCATGACGATGTTTGATTTCTGAATTTCAATATCATCTTCAGATGGCGGTTGTAATAGACGCTTGTAGTGATTATATACAGCAACAGACATCACTTTCTTGGTGTGTTCCTGTCCTATAATATATTCGTCAAGAAATGTTTTTATTTGTTGTGGCTTTTTTAGCATCAACTCTGAAGACAATTCTGCATTATCAGATTGCTTAGATTCTTCTAATACAATACCATGAGCTTGCTCGATACATCGATCACAAATGTGTGCATCTAAACCAGCAATCAACAGATTGGTTTCAGGCTTTTTTCGTCCACAAAACGAACATTCTAATTCTTCTTTTGCCATAAATCAATTTAAAACTTAATAGTTCCGAAGCGAAACCATAAGCATATATTCTTTTTTTATCCTCTTGATAGTACTTCGTCTATCATTCCGTATTCTTTAGCTTTATCAGCTCTCATCCAGTAATCACGATCACTATCATTATAAATTTTGTCGTAATCCTGACCCGAATGCTTACTAATAATTCTATATAACTCTTCTTTAAGTATCAATATTTCACGAGCTGTTATTTCAATATCACTCGCCTGACCTTGTGCACCTCCTAAGGGTTGGTGAATCATCACACGAGAATGCGTTAGCCCACTACGTTTTCCTTTTTCACCAGCACACAATAAAACGGCTCCCATTGAAGCTGCCATACCAGTACATATTGTAGCAACGTCTGGCTTAATTAATTGCATGGTATCATAAATTCCTAAACCTGCATACACACTTCCTCCTGGAGAGTTGATGTAAATTTGGATGTCTTTAGAGGCATCTGTACTTTCTAAAAACAGTAATTGTGCCTGAATAATATTGGCAACCTGATCATTAATTGCAGTGCCCATAAATATAATACGATCCATCATTAAACGCGAAAACACATCAAAAATAGCGATGTTCATTTGGCGCTCTTCTATAATGTTAGGCGTTAAACTTGTTGGATACATACTACTGATAATCTTATTGTAATATGTACTGCTGATACCTTGATCTTTTATAGCGAATTTTTCAAATTCTTTTCCGTAATCCATAGATTTTTATTAAATCATTTATTGTGAAACAAAAAGCGTAAGACTTCTCAGTCTTACGCTCAAATATACTAATTTATACTGTAAACGATTAACTGTAGAACTCTTTTACAAAATCATCGTAAGTTATCTCTTTTGTCTTAAGATTAGCTTCAGATTTGTAAAGGTTTAACAATTTAGTACTCATTAATTGTTCAGACAAACGTTTAACCTCATCTTTATTAGATAAGATTCTTGCTGCAATACCTTCTAATTCTTCATCAGATGAATTGGTTTGACCAAATTGAGCCATTTGTACTTTAATCATTTCTTTAGCGTGATCTTTTAAATCATCAAATGATACCTGAAGGTTATGTTTTTCGATAAGTTTACCTTCAATCAACTGGTAACGCATGCTTTTTTCAGACTTTTCATATTCCTCTTTAGCTTGCTCTGCATCCATTTCAGTTTCACCTGCCGTTTGCATCCATTTTTGTAAAAATTCTGCTGGTAAATCAAACTTTGTGTTGTCAACCAAATATTCGGTAACATCGTTTAATAATTTTTGATCGCCTTGTTGAGCAAATTGCTTTTCAGAATCTTCTTTAATTTTTTCTTTTAATTCGGTTACAGACGTTACAATCCCTTTTCCAAATAATTTATCAAATAATTCTTGATCTAAATCGGCTAACTCTCTTGAGTTGATTTCAGTGATCGTGAAGGTTACTTCAACATCTAAACCATGCGCATCATCATGAGACACTTTTAAAAAGGTCATTAGATCATGATCATCTTTAAATAATCCTTTAGTTTTTAAAGTAATGACATCTCCAACTTTAGCACCAATAAATTTCTTCTCGGTTGCTTTACCTTTAAATTTATCTAAAGTAATGGTTGTTGAGTTATTGATTGCTTTCTCTTCATTAGCAAATACACCTGTAATTTCAGAATCTTTAGACACTTCTGTTTCAGATACTATTTTACCATATTGCTTTCTGATATGCTCAACTTGATTGTCTAGCATTTTATCATCGGCAACGATATTGTAATGTGTGATTGCTTTTTTACTTTTTAGATCGACTTCAAATTCAGGAGCTAAACCTAATTCGAATTCAAAAGAAAAAGCATCGGCATCCCAATCTAAATCATCTTGAGGTTTTGGTAACGGATTACCTAAAACGTCTAATTTTTCTTCAGTTAAATACTTTCCTAAAGCATCTTGTAAAAGCTTATTTACCTCATCGACTAAAACAGCTTTTCCATATTGCTTTTTTACCATAGTCATTGGCACATGACCCTTTCTAAAACCAGGTATGTTAGCCGATTTACGGTAATCGCTTAAGATTTTTTCTACTTTATCGCTATAATCTTCTTTAGCGATGTCTACTTTTACCACTGCATTTAATGCATCGATATTTTCTCTTGTAATATTCATTGTATCTACTATAAACCCAAAAGGGCATTTACTTTTACGTTAAAAAGGGCTGCAAAAATACGCTTTTTTTTGCAACCCAACAAGATTTTAACTCACTGTATTTGAGACTAATTTTTCTTCCCTTCCTTTAAAAACGAATAGGCTATAGATTGTGAAATCGATAAAAGAATACTAAACAGTAAAGCTGTCCAAAATCCATCAACTCCAAAACCATCTATAAATTTGTCAGCCAGTAAAATAATACACGCATTAATGACGAATAAAAAGAGGCCCAAAGTAAGTATAGTAATAGGAATTGTTAAAATGACTAAAATGGGTTTTACAATTGCATTAAGCAATGCTAAAACAATGGCTACGATAATAGCAGCAGCAAGACCACTAACTGCAACTCCTGGTAAGAAATGCGCAAGTAACATTACAATTCCTGCGGTAATTAAAAGTCGGATAAGGAGATTCATAATTAAAGATATTTTGATTAAGTGTTTAAAGTAATGAATTTAATCACAGCTTCATAAAAATCGGTTGGATTTTCAGCATGTAACCAATGGCCAGCATTGCTAATGGTTACGATTTCTGCCAATGGAAAATGCTGCTTAATTAATTTTTCATCATTAGGCATGACATACTCGCTTTTATCACCTCTTAAAAATAAAGTTGGATTTTCAAACTTTGCATGTACTGGTAACGCTTCTCCAACTTCGGAAACATGATTTTTCAGCACTTCTAGGTTAACTCTTAATCCGAGTTGCCCTTTCTCTACCCAATACAAATTCTTTAACAAAAACATACGGGTTCCTATTTCAGAAACATATTGTGATAATAGTGTATCTGCTTCACCTCTACTTTTAATTTTAGAAAAATCTAACGCATCCAATCCTGCAAGAATAGCATCGTGGTGTACCGGATAAAAACGCGGACTAATATCTGCAACGAGTAATTTAGACACGAGTTCAGGATATTCGGTAGCGAAAAGCATAGCCGTTTTCCCACCCATAGAATGGCCGAGCAAAACAATGTCTTTTAAATCATGTTCATCACAATACTGTTTTAAATCATCGGATAACACATCATAATTAAACGTATCGGCATGAAAACTGCGACCATGATTGCGCTGATCGACCAGATGCATTTGAAAACCAGCTTCACTAAACTTTTTTGCAAGGGTTTTCCAATTATCGCTCATTCCGAGAAAACCGTGAAGAATAATAAATGGTTGACCTTGACCTATAATTTGAGAATGTAACTTCATTGTAATCGTTGTAAATACATTTGTATAACATTTTCAACGCCCAGATATAAACTTTCAGATACTAGAGCATGTCCAATTGAAACTTCTAATAAGCCAGGAATATGTTGTTTAAAAAATTTAATATTGTCTAATGACAAATCGTGTCCTGCGTTCACTCCGAGTCCGATACTATTAGCTAATTCAGCAGCTTTAGTAAAAGGTTCAATTGCTTTTTCATTACCTAATCCGTATTGATGTGCAAAAGATTCGGTATATAACTCAATACGATCTGTACCTGTAGCTTTAGCACCTTCAACCATTTGCAAAACAGGATCTACAAAAATGGATGTACGAATACCATTTGATTTAAATTCTGATATGACTTCAGTTAAAAAATCTTTATGTTTAATAGTGTCCCATCCTGCATCCGAAGTTAAAGCATCAACAGCATCTGGCACCAAAGTTACTTGCGTTGGTTTGACCTCTAAGACCAGATCCATAAATGATTTAATAGGATTTCCTTCTACATTAAACTCTGTATGCACTACGGGTTTTAAATCCCGAGTATCCTGATAGCGAATATGTCTTTCATCTGGTCGTGGATGTACGGTAACACCCTCGGCTCCAAAACGCTGGACGTCTTTTGCAAATTGCACGACATTTGGTGTTTGCCCACCTCTTGAGTTTCGCAATGTGGCTATCTTATTAATATTTACACTTAGCTTAGTCATATATCTATAATTTAGATTACAAAAATACAAAGTCCGACATGCTTATTGTGGTTATTTTTAATTAATTTGCATTAGAATTCAGAACACCTATGCCTTTAAAAGAATACATCATCAACGATATAAAACCACTCAATATTAATGACAAAGTGAGTGATGTCCAACTTATTTTTAATGAGTTAACCTATTCTCACATTCCTGTAGAAAGCAACGGGATTTACCAAGGCTGTATTTCTGAAACCGATGCCCATTGTTTTGAGTCACAAAAAACTATAGCTAATTGTAATTATGCGCTTGATGGCTTTTTTGTTAGACCAGACACCAACTGGCTTGATGTACTTGAAACATTTGCTCAAAATTCATGCAATATTATGCCTGTTTTAGATAAGCATAATAATTATTTAGGATATTATGAGCTTGGAGATATTATTGGTTTATTTAATGAAACACCATTTTTTGCTGAGCCTGGAGGCATTTTAATTGTTGAAAAAGGTATTCAGGATTATTCGTTTAGTGAAATTAGTCAAATAGTAGAATCAAATGATGCTAAAATCTTAGGCGCTTTTGTATCTAAAATGGAAAGTGACCTGATACAAATTACATTAAAAATTGGAAATGCTGGTCTAAATGATGTTATCCATACCTTTAGAAGATACAGTTATAATATTATTTCAGGACATGAAGAGGATACGTATGTAGAAAATTTGAAGGAGCGATCAGATTACTTAAAAAAATACTTAGATATTTAATTATGAAGATTGCGGTTTACAGTCAATATTATCCTGAGAAATCTTCAAAATCTTTTGATGAGCTTATTAGCGTTCTTCGACAAAATGAGGTTGACATTTATATAGAAAAGTCCTTTTTTGAGCATATTTCTGAAGATTTAAAAGCTCAGACATCGATACATTCATTTTCAGAATTAAACGAAAGTTTTGACCTTCTGATTAGTATAGGCGGAGATGGTACTATACTAAGAGCTATCACCTATGTAAGAGATTTTTCGATACCAATAGTAGGGATTAACACAGGTCGTCTTGGTTTTTTAGCAACCATACAAACTGATGAAATAGAAACTGCAATTAGCCACATCCTTAACGGCAACTATAAGACTTCTGAGCGTACCTTATTAAGTGTAGAAACGCATCCTGATAATGACGATTTAAAACAAACCAATTTCGCACTCAATGAAATTGCTGTAAGTAGAAAAAATACCACCTCAATGATTATCGTTGAAACACACCTCAATGATGAGTATTTGACTTCGTATTGGGCTGACGGACTTATTGTCGCAACACCTACAGGATCAACAGGTTACTCTTTAAGTTGTGGCGGACCAGTGATTACTCCTGATGCCAACAGTTTTGTACTAACACCTATTGCTCCTCATAATTTAAATGCCAGACCTCTTGTTATCCCTGATGACACAACAATTAAACTAAAAGTGGATGGTCGCGAAGACCAACATTTAATGTCATTAGATTCGAGAATTATAACCTTATCAAACGCAACTCTTATTACAATTAAAAAAGCAAACTTTAAAATTAAGATGGTAGAGCTTTTAGACGAGAGCTTTATTGATACTTTAAGAATGAAAATGCTTTGGGGAGAAGACAAGCGAAATTGAGCCTCAAAATAATGCAATAAATCCTTATAAAATCAGTTTTCTGTAAGACAATATGCCACAAATTACCAAAGGCAATTCATATTTATTATATTTGCAAACTTTTAAAAATTTATGAGGTATTTAATCTTATTTTTATTGAGTACATTTTTCGTACAAACAAGCCACTCTCAAATCTATGAAGTTGGTGTGTTTGGCGGTGGAAGTAATTTAATAGGTGATGTAGGTTCTACAACTTATATTGCTCCCAATGCTCCAGCTTTAGGACTGATGTTAAAATGGAATCGAAGTCCGAGACATTCATGGAGGGTTTCTATTATCTATTCTGATTTAAAAGGGAAAGATTCAAAATCTGATGACCCAAGACGCTTACAACGCGATTATAGTTTTGATGCAAACCTTTTGGAAATTTCGGCAGGAATGGAATTTACCTTCGTAGAATTTGACTTACATAAAAGTGGTATTCAATTTACACCTTATATCTTTTCAGGAATAACATCAGCAAAACACCCTAACTACTATTTTGATAATTCGGGAGACTATATTTCAGAAGGTACCGATAGCTGGGCTTTTGGAATCCCAATAGCGCTTGGATTAAAAAGTAATATCACCAACCATTTAGTATTAGGTTTCGAAATTGGTGCGCGTTATACATTTTCAGATGAACTGGATGGTAGCGTACCTGATTCTGAACAAAAACAACCCATATTTAGTTTTGGAAATATAAATAGTAATGACTGGTATGTTTTTACCGGCTTTACATTAACCTATACCTTTGGTCAAAGACCCTGTTATTGTAATTTTTAAAATGAACTTGAAAGACCAAATACAAATTAATAAACTTCCAAACCATGTTGCTATCATTATGGATGGTAATGGGCGTTGGGCTAAACAACAAGGTATGCTTAGGGTAATTGGTCATGAAAATGGTACTAAATCGGTAAGAGATGTTGTAGAAGCCAGTGCCGAAATTGGCATTAAACATTTAACGCTCTATGCCTTTTCTACTGAAAACTGGAAACGCCCAAAATTAGAAGTGCAAACTTTAATGAAACTATTGGTAAAGTCATTAAAGAAAGAAATTAAAACCCTTCAGGATAATAACATACGCTTATTGGCTATTGGAAATCTTAAAGATTTACCAAAAAAAGCACATCAAGAATTATTAGAAGTTATAGATAAAACCCAAAACAATACACATATGACACTTACTCTGGCTCTGAGTTACGGATCTAGAGAAGAAATTGTTAAGGTTATTAAAGAATTAACAGATAAAGTTAAAAATAATATAATTTCCGTAGAAAGTATTGACGAATCAATTATAAATAAGCATCTTTACACGCAAAATTTGCCAGATGTTGATCTATTGATTAGAACTAGCGGAGAGCAAAGAATAAGCAACTTTTTATTATGGCAAATTGCTTATGCAGAATTATATTTTACAGACATTCTTTGGCCTGATTTTAAGAAGAAGGACCTTTATGAAGCTTTGATTAATTATCAAAATAGAGAACGACGATTTGGAAAAACAAGCGAACAACTTAGCTAACAATTTACTTTTGAAAACCTATATCAAGTCATTACTAATAGCATTTACTCTTATTGTATCTACTGTAGTTACTGCACAACAATCTGATTTTAATCAAGGTAAACGATATATCCTAGAAGATATTCAAATAACAGGGAATACTAATTTCAATCCTGGAACGATTATTACCTTTTCACGCCTAAAGATTGGAGAAGAAATTATAATTCCTGGAGAACAAATTAGTAATGCTATTAAAAAGCTCTGGGATTCTAATTTATTTAGCAGCATTGATGTTTATCTTGCAAAAACTGAAGGCGACAAAGCTTATCTTGAAATCAACCTTATTGATTTACCCGAATTAAATGAAGCTACGATTCAAGGTGTCAAAAAAGGTAAAATAGAACAACTCAAAAAAGACAACAACCTTTCTAAAGGTGTTAAAGTTACTGAAAACTTACTCACGACTACACGTAACTATATCACCAATAAATATAAAAAGGATGGGTTTTTAAATACTAAAGTTACAGTTAGCACAAAAGAAGTCATTGACTCTATAGAAAAAAGTAGGGTGAATATGCTTGTGTATATTGATAAAGGTGAAAAAGTAAAAATTGACAAAATTATTTTTAATGGTAATGAAAAAATTTCTGATAAGAAACTCAGAAAAGCCATGAAAAATACCAAGCAAAAAAATCCGATACGTATATTAAAGCGTTCAAAGTATATCAAAGAAAATTTTGAAGAAGATAAAGTAAGTGTTATCGATGCTTACAAGGAGAAAGGCTATCGTGACGCCAGAATTATATCAGATTCTATCGTCTATAGAGATGACAAAACAGTCACACTTTATGTTGATGTAGAAGAAGGTGAGCAATACAAGTTTGGTAAAATTACTTTTGTTGGCAACAGTGTTTATTCTGACCAGCAATTACATTCTATTTTAAAAATTAATGAAGGTTCTACGTATAATGGTGTTGAATTAAGAAAGCGTATTGCCGATGATTCTAAACCAGACGCTGTCGATATTACCAATCTCTATCAGGATAGTGGTTATTTATTCTCAACTATCAACCCAGTAGAAATTAGTGCCGAAGGAAATGTCATTGACATGGAGATTAGAATTTCTGAAGGAAAACCAGCATACTTCAATAATGTTTCGGTTTCAGGAAATGACAAAACCAATGACCATGTAGTTTACAGAGAGCTAAGAACCAAACCTGGCGGGCTCTATCGTAAGAGTGATGTGATTAGAACAATTAGAGAACTTGGTCAACTAGGTTTCTTCGATGCTCAGCAGTTGACACCTAATATGAAGAATTTCAATACTCAGGATGGTACTGTAGATATTGAATATCAAGTTGTAGAACGTGGATCAAGCCAAATCGAACTTCAAGGAGGTTATGGTGGCGGAGGCTTTATTGGTACCTTAGGGCTATCATTTAACAATTTTGCGATTAAAGATATTTTTAAGAAAGAAGCATACAAGCCTATTCCTTCAGGAGATGGACAAAGTCTGGCATTACGTTTACAGGCATCTCAGTTTTTCCAAACTTATAGTTTCTCTTTTTCTGAACCTTGGTTAGGAGGTAAACGTCCTGTTCAATTATCAACATCATTATCGCATACACGACAATTTTTATTTGATCCTATATCGAGAAATGCTGACCGAAATAGACGTTTTAATATTACTGGGATTTCAGTTGGTATTGCAAAACGATTAAAAGTACCGGATGATTATTTTCAATTATCTCAGGCTGTCGCATTTCAACATTATAATTTGAAAAACTACAACACTGGGTTATTTACATTTGGTGATGGTTATTCTAATAACCTATCCTACACAGTTGCCTTAACACGAAATAACACTCGAACTGACCCTATTTACCCAATGGGAGGTTCAAGCTTCTCGATAAGTGCTAAATTATCTTTACCATATTCATTATTTAATGATGTCGATTATGAAGCTTTAAAAGAAGAACGTGACGGATTGGATGCAACTGATGCTGATGACCTTGAAAGAATTGGAGAAATAGATCAAGAGCGTTATAACTGGCTCGAGTTTTACAAAGTGAAATTTAAAGGAGATTGGTATACCCGATTGGTTGATAAATTAGTATTTAAGTCTAGTATCGAATTTGGTTTCCTAGGCGCTTATAATCAAGACAGAGGTGTTATTCCATTTGAACGCTTCTTCTTAGGAGGAGATGGTTTAGGAAACTTTGCTCTTGACGGAAGAGAAGTTGTTCAGCTACGTGGTTATCCTAACCAATCATTATCTTCTCAAGATGGTGGTACTATTTATAATAAATTCTCATTAGAATTACGTTACCCTATTACTTTAGGAGCTCAGGCAAAAATTTATGGATTAACGTTCCTTGAAGCAGGATCTTCTTATGATAACTTTAGAGATTATAACCCGTTTGCTCTTAATCGTTCGGCAGGTGCTGGTATCAGGATTTTTATGCCAGCCTTTGGTTTATTAGGTATTGATTTTGGTTACGGATTCGATGCTCTTCCTGGTCAAACAGTAAGAAACGGATTAGAAACTCACTTCATAATTGGACAACAATTTTAATTTTGGCACGATATTTTCTATTAACAATACGACGATTTAATGTGTGTGTTGAAATTTTTCTAAATATATTTCGTTAATTTGGAAAACTAAACACAATGACAGAATCGTAATTTAGTCTGTCGTTTTATAATTTATAATAGATATCATAAATCAAAAATAATACAGATGAAAAGTAAAGTTCTTTTTTTAGTGACCATCATAAGTCTAATGAGCTTTGTTTCTAATGCGCAACGAGGTGTTAGGATAGGTTATATAGATACCGAATATATTTTACAAAATATACCAGAATATCAACAAGCCTCCTCTCAACTGGATCAAAAAGTACAGCAATGGAAAACAGAAATTGAACAACGATTAACTGAAATTGATTCTAAAAAGAAACAATTAAATAGTGAAAGTGTTTTATTGACAAAAGAGTTGTACGAAGAGCGCTTAGAAGATATTTCGTTTGAAGAAGCCGAAATTCTAGATTATCAACAAAAGCGATTTGGACCAAATGGAGATTTGATGATTCAAAAGCAACAATTGATACAGCCAATTCAAGATCAAATTTTTGCTGCAGTACAAGAAATTGCCAGTGGGAAAAAGTATGATTTCATATTTGACAAATCTGCTGATGTGGTAATGCTGTTTTCTGCAGAACGTTTTGACTTAAGTGAATTAGTTATCAGAAGTATAACACGTTCTTCTAAACGTACACAGGCAAAATCTAGATCTGAACGTAAACAAGCAGAAAAAGAAGATGTTGTTCCTGTAGTTAACAAAGAACTAGATGAACGTCAAAAAGCAATTGAAGATAAAAAATCGGCAAGAGAAGCAGAGATAGCTGAGCGTCAAGCTGCACAATTAAAGCGAAGAGATTCACTCAAAGCAGCTGCAGCAGCAAAGCGTCAAAAGATATTAGATGACAGAGCTAAAGCAAAAGCAGAAAGAGATAGTATTAATGGAAAATCTAATACACCTCCTACCGAAAAAGGTGCTAATGCTAAAAAGCAAGATTCTACCTCAGCAAAAGCTGATTCGGGAACTAAAACACCAGCTCAAATAGCTGAAGAAAAGAGACAACAAAAAATAAAAGATCGTGACGCAAGAAAAAAAGCTCTTGAAGAACGAAAAAAGAAAATATTAGAAGAAAGAAAAAAAGCAAAAGAGGAACGTGAAGCTCAAAAGAAAGCTAATGATTCGGTTCCTGATGATGACGATAACTAAAAACAATAATTATAACACGTAACAAATTTAAAAATGAAACATTTAAAAACCCTTTTATTAGCAGCTATACTATTTGTTGGAACAACAAGTCTTGCAACAGCACAAAGTAAAGTCGCTCATATAAACACTACTGATTTAGTACAAGCTATGCCAGAGATGAAAGCCGCTCAGGCCGAAATTGAAAAGCTTTCTAAAACTTATGATGCCGATTACAAAACAATGGTTACCGAGCTTCAAAATAAAGTGAAGCAATACAGAGCTGAAGTCGATACTAAGACAGAAGAAGAAAATACTAAACGTGCTCAGGAAGTTCAACAAATGGAACAGAGTATTCGTGAGTACCAAGCTGGAGCTCAGGAAGATTTAGGTAAAAAAGAAGCGGCTTTATTAAAGCCAATCTTTGAAAAAGCTAAAGCAGCTATCACTAAAGTTGCTGCTGCGCAAGGTTACCAATACGTATTAGACTCTACTCAAGGTGGTGGTGTAATCGTTGCAACAGGAAAAGACCTTTTAGCTGACGTAAAGAAAGAATTAGGATTCTAAAAAAAGAATACGCAAATAAATAGTTAAGAAGCCACTTTTAATAAAGTGGCTTTTTTATTTTTGTAAGGCATGAGTAACAAACCTATAGGCATATTTGATTCTGGTATTGGAGGTACGTCTATCTTCAAAGAAATTCACACGCTCTTACCTCATGAGCATACCATTTATTTGGCAGACAGTAAAAATGCGCCTTATGGTGGCAAAAGCAAAGATGACATTATAGCGCTAAGCAAAAAGAATACGGAGCTTCTTTTAGAGCACAACTGTAAACTGATAGTTGTAGCTTGTAATACTGCTACAACAAACGCTATAAAGGTATTGAGAGCTTCATATGACGTTCCTTTTATAGGAATTGAACCTGCTATAAAACCTGCCGCTTTAAATACCGAAACTAAAGCTATAGGCATTCTTGCTACTAAAGGCACCTTGAGCAGTGAGCTTTTCCATAAAACTACCGACCTGTATAGCAATGGTATTAGAGTGATAGAGCAAGTTGGAGAAGGCATTGTCCCACTTATAGAAGAAGGTAAAACACAAAGTGATGAAATGAAAGCACTTTTAGAAACCTATATACAACCTATGCTAGATGCCAATATCGATTATTTAGTGTTAGGCTGTACACATTACCCTTATTTGATTCCGATGTTGTTAGGCATGCTTCCTAAGCATGTGAAAATTATCGATTCTGGACTAGCTGTTGCAAAACAGACAAAATCTATTTTAGAGCAACATGACTTATTAAACTTCAGCACAAAACCTCCTGAAAACACCTTTTATTCCAATGGAAACAAGACGGTTTTACAGTCTATTTTAGATCAAAAGTTTGATGTGAAAGCACTAGAATTTTAAGAGTTGATATATCCAAAGTGATTAAAAAAACTCATAATAACCTATTTAAACCAACTGGAATACTGGACGTAGTTGTCTGCAATACGATTAATCTCTCCTGAAATTAACGCCTTACTGATGTCTTTTACTTTTTTAGCTGGTACGCCTGCATAAATGCTTCCGGACTCCACATGTGTGTTTTTAGTTACTACAGCTCCTGCTGCTATAATACTATTACTTTCTATTATACAATCGTCCATAACAATACTTCCCATACCAATCAATACATTGTCTTTAATTGTACAACCATGCACAATAGCGTTATGACCTATAGATACATTATTGCCTATCGTTGTTGGTGATTTTTGATATGTGGCATGAATAACGGCTCCATCCTGAACATTCACCTTATCGCCCATTTTTATAAAATGTACATCACCTCTAACAACAGCATTGAACCAGATACTGCAATTATTACCCATAGTTACATCACCAACTATTGTGGCATTTTCGGCAACGTAACAATCGTTAGGTATTTGAGGGTGTTTCCCTTTTACTGGCTTTATAATTGGCATATTAATATGGTATTAGTTGTTGTCTGCTTTGAGTAATATTTTATGGTCTAAATACCAGGCTTTTCCATGTACTCCTGTCTCGAAGAAAACATCGGGATGACCTTTGTAATTCGCTACGTTATGTTGTTCTAATTCTCGACGCACATCTTCAGGGAGCCATTCAAAATTGAATTCTTCTTTACTGTGATGCTGTTCAATCCATTCTAGATTTAATTCAAAATCTTCTATTGCTCTAAACGTTTTTTTATCAAAATATAAAACTGCTTCTAAACTAGAGTCAGATGGTCCAGAAACCGAAAGTCTGTCATTTTTACCCGAATTGTCAATTAATGTATATCTAAATTCAACCCTAATAGGTTTATGATTACTAAAGTCTAAAATTTTGCCTAAAGTATCAATATCAGTAGATATAATTTTAGTGATATTATTGTCTTTGCTGACATGTGTTTCTGAGGGCACTTTCTCTTTAGTTGTATGTTGATTACAAGACACTAAAAGTGGTAACATTAATAGTAATAATTGAAGGTGTTTAAAGAGTTTCATACTATTTAAAATAAGATAACAAATCTGATTTTTTAGACGCAGATACCATAATTTGTTTGCCATTGCTTAATACCACACTACCTCCTTTGCCTTTTATGTATTTCTTAACTTCATTGACATTAACCAGATAACTTTTATGAACACGCGCAAAACTGCTATCGCTCAATGCTTCTTCAAAATATTTTAACGTTTTACTTACCAGTTTCTTTTTATTGGTATTGAGATAAATTTCGGTGTAATTATCATCAGCTTTGCAGTACAAAATATCGGCAGTTTCCAAGACTTCAAATCCATCTTGTTGCGGAATGGTAATCTTCCCATTAACACTATTCGTTTTAGGCACTAAAACCTGATCTTGTAAAGCGTCTTCTTTTGTTCTGATTTCAGTGACATAATCAACAGCTTTGATGAGTTCATCAATTGAAATGGGTTTCATTAAATAGTAGGAAGCGTGTGCGTTTAAAGCATCAATAGCATAATGGTTATAAGCGGTAACAAAAACAGTTTCAAAACTAATATCACCCACTTTATCTAATAAATCGAATGCATTACCATAAGGCATTTCAACATCTAAAAAGACCAAGTCCAATTCGGTATTACGAATCAAAACCAAAGCTTCTTCGATATTAGCGGCTTCACCCAAAACTTCTACATTTGGACAGTATTTAGCAATGTAATTTTTAAGGATTGTCCGGCTTGTTTCTTCGTCTTCAACGATTATAGATTTTAGTTTCATCTAGTCTTTTTTTAGGGTTACAACAACTTTTGTTCCAGCATCTTCTGCATCTTGATAATCATCAATAAACACATCTACTTTATCCTTATACATATTATTTAAAATGGCGACACGCTTTTTAATATTACCCATTCCTTTTGACTTCTGCTTAAGTTGATGTGAGGTTTTTAATTCCTTTGATCGTGTTCTACCTATACCATCGTCGGCAACGGTGATCGTTATTTCAGTTTCACTTTTTTTGGCTATGGTGATTTTTAAATGTCCTTTTTCAGTTTTATAACGCAAACCATGCCATACCGCATTTTCGATATAAGGTTGTAATAACATCGGTGGAATTTGATATTCGGTAACCGCAACATCTTCATTAACAATAATGCTATAGTCAAACTTATCCTGAAATCGAAAGTGCTCTAATTTGGTATATAAATCCAGTAAATCTATCTCCTTTTCTAAGGGTATAAAATCTTCTTCGCTATTCTCTAGAACCGCTCGCATCAAATGTGAAAAATCTGATAGGTATTTATTTGCCGTACGCTCATCATTATTTGCAATAAAACTATTAACAGAGTTTAAAGCATTAAAGATAAAATGTGGATTCATCTGACTTCGCAAGGATTTCAGAGCTAGTAAATTATTTGCTAATCGTTGTTGTTTGATATATTTAAACATAAAAAATGCCATGATCAACAATAAAATGAGTCCAGTAACTAAGGAATAAATAATTAACTGTTGATTTTTATCACGTTCGCTTGCCAAACTTGTGGTGAGTTCACGATCACTTTCTAAACTTGTAATTCTGTTTTGTTGCTGAATAATATTTCGTCTAAACCGATCGGCTTGCGACAACTCCTGTTCGCGTTTGATATAGAGTTCATCTACAGTATTTTTATAAGACTCAAAAGTTGCTTTGGCTTTTTCAAAATCACCAGCATCGACATAGACATCTGATAACTTTTTGGTAGCATCCTTTTTTACTACTAAATCCTGGTTGGCTTCAGCCTCTTCAATACTTTTCTCTAAATACGGAATAGCATTGGCATAATCTTTCTGTAAAAAATAAGCGTTTCCAATTTTATAATTTTGTTTTTGAAGTGTTAACGGACTCTCATTAACAATAACAGAGTCTCTTTGTACATCTTTTACATCTTCTACAATTTCCTTTCTTAATTGTATTTCTTCAGAGTAATTTCGATTGGTATTCTGGAAATCGGCTACAGTGACCTTTTCTTCTAATGCTCTCTTTTTAGTTTCCTTTTCGGCTAAACCAAGTGAATTTCCGAAGAACGTTTCCGCTTTATCAACCTTACCGCTAGAATTATAACCTTGAGCGATTTTAGAGTTTAGATCTACTATTTTGGGTTTAATTAAATGCTTGTTTGCAATAGTAAGCCCTTGCTGGTAAGCCTCAATAGATGCGTCATAGTTTTTAATACTAAAATACGTATCACCAAGCCCTTCATATAATGCTACTAACTGATAGTTACTCAATATTTTTTTGTTGATTGCATTATAGGTGTCAATACTTTCTTGATAATTTTTATTGAGTCCGTAAGCTTTCGCCAGTCCCAATTTAGCATGATTGGTCTCAACATTTTCGAGGCTTACTCTAAAATTAGCCACTGCTAAATCATATTGTTTCCAATGCATATACACTTCGGCCAAAACCAAATAGGCTTCAGCATTTTGTTTCTTAGAGTTGCTTTGTGACAGTGCTTCTCCTACAAAACTTATACTTTTCTCAACATCGAGTTTTTTGTACTTCGTCACCGAATCAATTAAGCTATTAAACCGTTTGATATCTCTTTTAAAAGTAGTCTCCGTTTGCAATTTTTCTTTAGCAGGCTCAACTTCTACTGTAATTCGTTCATTACTTTGAATGGTGTAATAAACCGTTTCAAAATCTTTGTGCCTAATTACCAGTTCGTCTCCTTTACGTGCTTGTATTAAAAAGGAACCATCTAAATCGGTACGCGTGTATGCTCCTCCATTAACTTCAATATTAACTTTTGAAATTGGCTTATAGGTGTCGCTTTCTCTTACCGAACCTCTAATAGTAAACAATGGGGCTGCCTTTCGCTTTTCAATAGCGTCTTCTCGTTGCTGAGCGCTTAGAATTTCTGAAGGAAAAAACAGCAGTAATAAAAGACTATATGTAAGTAATTGCTTCATTAAAATATCTTGAACGGAATAAACTTACATACTTTAATTGATTAAATAAAATAGACCTTCTCGATATAGTAAAAATTCACCCGTTAAATAACCTGCTTTACTCATTTGACGTTCTAGCTTACTCAACCAACACATGACTTTACTCATTGTCGTTTTTTATTAAAAAAAGTTGCCAATAGATTTACAGCATTAATCAAAAAACAATCGAAAATAATGAAAACTAAAACACTTAGTCTTTTGCTAATTTGTGTTTGCTTCTTTACCTCATTTGCTCAGCATAAAGGTAACTATGATCAAATCTCAAGACAAAATATCCTACTATCTGGTAATGCCACCATTTACAATCCAACAGTACAACAAAATATTAATAAGGTTCTGACACCTAGCACTCATGTGTTTATTGATGTAAAGGCCTTACAAAATGTACAGGCAACAACATATACCGCAATTTTTAACGTATCCCAAATTGGACCTACGGCAGACAGTACAGCTCTACTTATCAATCAAAGAATCCAAAACATAAAAAGTCAATTGAAACCCTTAGGAATAACCGATGATGATGTTGCTGTTGATGTTATTTCATTTGTTCCAAATTATGAAATTGAAGTTCAAAAAAAACTCTTCAGTAAAACATATACAGAAGTGCCAAACGGATTCGAACTCCAACAAAACCTCCATATTCAATTTACTAAAACAAGTCAATTTGAATCCATTTTAACAGCCTGTGCCAAAAGCGAAATCTACAATTTGGTGAAAGTGGATTATTATATAGAACATATTGCTGAAGTGTATAAAAACCTTCAAACTAAACTTTTAAAACTCATTGAAGAAAAAAAGGCATATTACAAAGTATTAGGTTTTGATTTAGCTAATTATAATGTAGCTATTGCAGATGACCAGTATTGCTATTTCCCAAAAGATTTTTATCAAAGTTATCAGGCTTTTAACAGTGTGTCATTTGAAGCTATTAAAAAAAACAGAGGCATTACAACGGCTAAAAAACAAACATCGTATTACTACCAGCCTTTATCCTATGAAAATTATGATGTGGTTGTCAACCCATCTATTCTAGAACCTGTAGTTCAGATAGGCATGAACATCAGGCTACAATATTCGCCAAAACCAAAAGAAGTAAAACCAGAACCCGTGGTTAAAACTGAAATTAAGCACAAATATTACGTCGTATCTCCAAATGGAACTATCGACATCAAAGCATTACAAACCAATTAGACAATTGTAAAAACAGTAATAATTTAATACATATTAAAATGAAAACAATAATTAAAACACTCGTAATCTCACTTTGCATGATGAGCTTTTTGTCCTGCAATGCCAAAGAGAAAAAAGAAACTAAGCCTCTGGCATTAGCTGAAACAAACGCACATAAACCCAACCATCAATTTATTAAAGTGGCATTGTTATTAGATACCAGCAATAGTATGGACGGACTTATAGATCAAGCAAAAGCCCAGCTTTGGGATATTGTAAATGAACTTTCCTATGCAAAATGCGGTGATGAAAAACCAAATCTGGAAATCGCTTTATACGAATACGGAAATGATAATTTAAATAGTGATGAAGGCTACATCAGACAGGTTTTAGCATTTAGTAGCGACCTTGATGAAATTTCAAAACAATTGTTTTCACTGACAACCAATGGCGGAAACGAATACTGTGGTCATGTGATTCAAACCTCTTTAAATCAACTTAAATGGGGAAACAATCCAGACGACCTTAAACTAATCTTTATTGCAGGAAACGAACCTTTTACGCAAGGTAAGATTAACTATCAAGATGCTGCAAAACAAGCACATAAAAACGACGTGACTGTCAATACTATATTTTGTGGTGATTACAACCAAGGTATTTCAACCTACTGGAAAGATGGAGCAACTCTGGCACATGGTGATTACATGGCTATTAATCATAATCATGCTACAACTTATGTCGCATCACCATACGACGATAAAATTCTAAATTTAAATCAAAAACTCAATAAAACTTATGTGGCTTATGGTCAAGTTGGACATCAAAAAATGGCATTACAAGCAGAGCAGGATGTTAATGCTATGGGCTACAGTCAAGAAAATGCTGTGAGTCGTACAGTAAGTAAAAGTTCACATTTATATACCAATTCAACTTGGGATTTGGTCGATGCCGAACAAGAAAAAGATTTCAAATATGATAGCTTAAAAAAAGAAGAACTCCCAAAAGAATTGAAAGGCAAAAGCATATCAGAAATAAAAGCTTATGTAGCTAAGAAGCGTCAGGAACGTGAGACCATACAAAAAGATATTCAGGAATTAAACGAAAAACGTAGAGCCTATATCAAAGCGCAGCAAACTACTGATGATAATGGTCTGGAAAACGCCATGATTAAAGCCATTAAAACACAAGCTAAGCAGAAAAAGTATACTTGGTAACTTGGTATTGAGGGCATTACCCGTTTTAAATTCTTATCAATTTAAAACGCGTCGTGCTCTCGGTAGTCGCTTCCAGATAAAATATATCTGGAGAGCTCCAACAACTACCTCCATCACTAATGCAAAAAGTCTCGATACTTAGCGTATCGAGACTTTTTAATTATCTGTTTATATAGTTTTAGTTAATTGCCGGACAATTACATTCGTATTTCTCACGTCTGCAATTAAAGTTGTATCCTAGAGTAATTTGATGAAAGCCTCCATTATTAAATACAACAGAATTCGCTTGATAAGAATAGGTATAAGCAAATACAAAATTATTATAATCAACACCTAAAAAAGGTGTGAAATACTGTAGTTTTTGGCTGCTTACTCCAGAGCCTTCTTGAAATTCTGCTCCATCTAAACTTCTTCTGTAAGATAATCCGCCCCAAAGTGTACCAAATTCCATTTCTTTATAAGCTTTGGCATTGATATCAATTGAAGCCTCTTCAGTAGCATCTCTATACATGAACATAATTGAAGGTTCAAAACTCCAGTCACTATTATACTTGCTAAATGTGTTTCCTGCTGTGAACAAATAAGTTCTTAAGTTATCATAACTCAGTCCTTGTTCGTTAAAGTTAATTCCCTCGTTACTTAAAATATTTTTCACAGTGGCATGCGCATAAAAGTCAATCAAATGGTATGAGAATCCAAAGTCAATATTAAAATTAGTTGCACTTTGTTCAACACCTCCAATAATAGGATCAAATCCGTCAGCTAAAAACTCTGTCTCATCCAGTTTATACTGAATTAACCCTGCGCTTAAACCAAAAGATAACATGTTCAAATCTATCTCATTACGAGAAAACATAATGTGATGTGCATACGTTAGGTAAGCACCTGTTTGTGAATGGTACCCATTTTTATCATTATATACTATACCTCCAACAGCAGATGGCGAGTCTCCAATTCTACCATTAACACTCAACGTTTGTAAATTAGGCGCTTCATCTTGTCCAAACCATTGTGCTCTAGCTGTCAATCTTACTTTAGCACAATTAGCAACTCCAGCCATTGATGGGTGAATGAGATAATAATTATCTGTTAAATAATCTGCGTAGATGGGCAATCCTTCTTGGGCTGTCCCAATAATTGAAAATAACGCTATACTAGCTATTAAACAATACTTTTTTAAATTCATACGATTTTTATCTTTTCAGGGTAAAATGGGCTTTAAATTCTTTACGATTTTCTAAATTATTAGGATCATTGTACTCTACAACAAACCAATAATCGCTGGTTGGCATCTCATTACCATTATAGGTACCATTCCAA
>NZ_JACNMJ010000008.1 GCF_014526325.1 Psychroserpens algicola | reverse complement strand
ACAACTACATTATTCGCCGTATCTGGTCCTGCATTTGAAACTACTAAGGTGTAAGTTACTACATCACCTGTTTGATACGGACTACTATCTATTAATGTCTTACTGATCGAAACATCAGCTACTGCTGCCGCCACACCATCATTATCACCATCTGTTCCATCGTCTATATTATTGGTTGCATCTGGATCAATCTCATCGGCACTTACACTCGCTGTGTTTGTAAATGCGCCTGCTGAATCTATCGTTGCTGTTACTGTGATAGTTACATCATTAGCTGCTCCTGGTGCTATACTTCCTATTGTACATGGGAAAGTAGTACATCCTCCTCCACTTACGCCTGTGATCGTTAAGTTCGTTGGTGTATCTGTAACAACTACATTATTCGCCGTATCTGGTCCTGCATTTGAAACTACTAAGGTGTAAGTTACTACATCACCTGTTTGATACGGACTACTATCTATTAATGTCTTACTGATCGAAACATCAGCTACTGCTGATGCAACACCATCATTATCACCATCTGTTCCATCGTCTATATTATTAGTTACATCTGGGTCAATCTCATCGGCACTTACACTCGCTGTGTTTGTAAATGCGCCTGCTGAATCTATCGTTGCTGTTACTGTAATAGTTACATCATTAGCTGCTCCTGGTGCTATACTTCCTATTGTACACGGGAAAGTAGTACATCCTCCTCCACTTACGCCTGTGATCGTTAAATTCGTTGGTACATCATTTACAACAACATTATTCGCTGTGGCTGGTCCTGCATTTGAAACTACTAAGGTGTAAGTTACTACATCACCCGTTTGATACGGACTACTGTCAACTAAAGTTTTGCTAATCGAAACATCGGCATCAGAGCCTTCAACTTCAATAATAGCATTTGCTGTATCGCAAATTGTAGGATCTATATCTAAACAGATTTGGTAAGTCACCGTGTAAGTTCCGGGTGTTGTACCTGGTGGAATATTTATTGTACCATCACTGTTTATAGTAACACCTGTTAATCCACCATTATTAGTAATACTAATATTATCAGAAATATTTCCATCATTTGCAGCTACAAAATCTGCATCGTCGGTACCATTTCCGTTATCATCAAAAACACTTGCAGTTGTTCCACCTAAAGTAGCATCAATAGGTGTTCCGCTGAAATCATCGTCTTCAGCAATTATTCTATTACAAGCAGAATCATCTGAAGCATCTAAAACAGCACCTGAGGTTGCTTGAGCTAAAGAAGAGCCTACTGTATCTGTTGGTACACCTACGGCATTTACCTGTCCTTCATCATCATCAGCTAAATTATCGCTTGTCGTTAAATCTAAAGGTGTAAATCCACCAGCTGCTTCAACAGCATCAGGACACCCGTCATTATCGCTATCCGTGTCAAAATGATTAGGAATACCATCACCATCAAAATCGTAAACATCTGGAATACCATCATTATTAGCATCTGTATAATCAGTTGTGCTTCCGTCTCCAGAGTCACCGTCATCTAATATATCTAACCAGTTAGGAATATTATCGCCGTCTTCATCTCCATCAGGATCATTACCTCCAGCCTCGTTGACATCTAAAATACCATCATTATCATCATCTAAATCAACATCATCAAATATCCCATCATTATCTTCATCGGGTTGCTGAATAGCATTTAATGTCACTGATATCTGTGTAGACTCCCATGCTGTCGCATCAAATGGTGCCCCAGGAGCATCATTACCAGGTCTCAAACTTAAAACCTCTGTAGTAGCTGTAGCATAAAATCTAAAAACTGTAGTATCCCAAGAGTCTTGAGAAATACCTGCTTTGGTTTGAATAGGATTGGTGCCTACTTGATATCTAAAAGTATCATTGTATAATTGAGAATATCCAGAAGACAACCAAGTTCCAGAGAACATAGTTACTTCATATAATCTACCGACTATTAAACCTGACATATTAGTAGTTACTGTTTCTTCAGCTCCTGACGGCCCCAAATCTCGCAATGATAACCAAGATGTATGACCATTTGGCGGTAGTGGAAGAGGCTGAGCATCCCAAGTACCTACCGTTGCTGCATTAACAGAATCTGAAATATCTGGTGTTCCTCCAGCATCAGTCCATCCAGGAGGTGCACAATTAAAACAGTTTTCAGTTCCAATTGGGTCGGTAGTATTACCTGTTTGTGAAATGGTTTGCCCAAAAAAGGATTGGGACAATAGAAAAATACCAAGACATGCAATTAATTGTAGTGACGAGAATCGAGTAAAGATTTTCATATTATCTTAGGGTAAAATTATTTATATAATATCTATTTTATTCAATTATGATAATTAATAGCTTAACCTGAAAAATGAAACCTTTGTATAAAACAAAAAAAACCCATACCCATAATAATGGAGTAAAGGTTTAACATATTGGGGACATGTAAATCAAAATTATTGCTATTAATCTTATTAAAACAAAAATAATACTAATTCTATGAATTAATAAAATTTATCTAATATTTGTTTCATCGATAAAGTGTTTAAAATAATCGATAAAGCGCTAATTTAAACTATTTATTAATAAATCAAGGTAATTGACAGCATTTTTTTATGTTAAAAAGAGCCTTTAATTAATACTTTTTTAAAATTGCTATCAGACTAATACAACGATACATCTATATTTAAATAGTTGTATTATATATCATATTTGACACACCATTTATTATTTAGTCACTTTATTTATTTTACCTACGGAAAAATTATAATCAGGGTTTTTAATTTTAATTATTTAATAGAATTATATTTGCACCTACTAAAAATAACTATGAGTTTTATTAAGGAAATCAATAGGAGACGTACATTTGGAATTATCTCACATCCAGATGCTGGAAAGACTACATTAACTGAAAAATTATTACTATTTGGTGGTGCTATCCAAGAAGCTGGTGCTGTAAAAAGTAATAAAATTAAGAAAGGAGCTACCAGTGACTTCATGGAAATTGAACGTCAAAGAGGTATTTCTGTAGCAACTTCTGTTTTAGCATTTGAATACAACGGAATAAAAATAAATATTCTAGACACACCAGGTCACAAGGATTTTGCAGAAGACACGTTCAGAACTTTAACAGCTGTTGATAGTGTAATTGTTGTAATTGATGTTGCAAAAGGTGTCGAAGAGCAAACTGAAAAGCTAGTTGAAGTTTGTCGAATGCGTAACATCCCTATGATTGTTTTTATTAATAAAATGGATCGTGAAGGTAAAGACGCCTTTGATTTATTAGACGAAATTGAACAAAAGCTTGGCTTAAAAGTCGTACCGCTTAGTTTTCCTATTGGAATGGGATACGATTTTAAAGGTATTTATAATATTTGGGAAAAAAATATTAACCTGTTTAGTGGTGATAGCAGAAAAGATATTGAAGAAACCATCGAAATTAATGACCTATCCTCTTCCGAACTGGATAAATTAGTTGGAGATAAAGCAGCGCAAACACTTAGAGATGAGATTGAACTTGTTGACGGTATTTATCCTCAATTTAATAAAGAAGACTATTTAAATGGTCAATTACAACCTGTCTTTTTTGGGTCGGCCTTAAATAATTTTGGTGTAAGAGAACTTTTAGATTGCTTTGTTGATATTGCTCCAAAACCAAGAGCAAAGCATAGCGAAGAACGTTTGGTAAAACCTGACGAAAAAAAATTCACTGGGTTTGTTTTCAAAATACATGCTAATATGGATCCTAATCATAGAAACCGATTGGCTTTTATTAAAATTGTCTCTGGTGAATTTAAGCGAAATACACCTTACCTTCATGTAAGACACAATAAAAAACTCAAATTTTCTAGTCCGAATGCCTTCTTTGCAGAAAAGAAAGAGATTGTAGATATCTCTTATCCTGGAGACATAGTAGGTTTACAAGATACTGGAAATTTCAAAATTGGAGATACATTAACTGAAGGTGAAGTTTTAAATTATAAGGGAATTCCTAGTTTTTCTCCTGAGCACTTTAGATATATTAACAATGCAGACCCTTTAAAATCTAAACAATTGTATAAAGGTATCGATCAGTTAATGGATGAAGGTGTAGCACAATTATTTACTCTAGAACTTAATGGCAGAAAAGTAATTGGTACTGTAGGAGCACTACAATATGAAGTTATTCAATATCGTTTAGAGCATGAATATGGTGCAAAATGTACTTATGAAAACCTAAATGTTCATAAAGCTTGTTGGATAGAAACAGATAACCCTAAAAGCGAAGAATACAAAGAGTTTATTAGAGTAAAACAACGATTTTTGGCTAAAGATAAGCGCGGACAACTAGTATTTCTGGCTGATTCGGCGTTTTCTTTACAAATGACTCAGCAGAAATATCCAAATATTATATTTCACTTTACATCAGAATTCGACTAAATTTAACAGTGCAGTTCATCTAATATTTCAGAATAAATTTGTTTTTAATCGATGATTTTATACTTTTAAACGTTGATTAAGTTACGATAACGTTTTAGTTATCTAAATTTAAGATAGATTCAAACCCCAAAATTGATCTACAATGAAAACAAATCCTAACATTTTCAGTAATAGCGATATTACTGTTACCTACAATCCGTGTAAGTGCATAAACGCTGAGCGTTGTGCAAGAGAACTTTCCAATGTATTTAGACAATCTGTTATTCCTTGGATAGATCTTGATGGAGCTTCAACTAAGAAAATCATTAAACAAGTAAAAAAATGCCCTTCTGGCGCATTACAATTCCACGTCAATCAAGAAGTTGCTTAATGATATTTGTCTTATTGAAATTGCTATACAATTTTCTGAGAAAAAAGTATATGCAAAGAGTTAAGCTAGCTAAAGTAGCTGTTGACAGATTATAGGCTCAGACCTATCCCCTTTTCTGATGTCTAAGTAAAATTTAAAATAATTCTGACCATAACAAAATTTCATATAAAAGCCCTTGAATAATTCAAGGGCTTTTTTATTAATCTAAAATTGAATTAAGCCTGACCTGTCGGCCCAAAATTCAATGGTATTGGTGGTTGCTAATGAAAACATTTCGAGCAACCTGAACTTTATAACTTTATAAAACGATTAAAATTGAATTAAGCCTGACCTGTCGGTCCAAAATTCAATGGTATTGGTGGTTGCTCGTAATCTTTAATTTCACCATGAGCTTTTTCAAAACGATGAACATTATCACCCAAAGCTTTTAATAATCGCTTGGCATGTTGTGGTGTTAATATAATTCTGGATTTTACTTTACTTTTTGGAGTTCCAGGCATAACACTTACAAAATCAATTACGAATTCGGAAACCGAATGATTTATTATTGCCAAGTTAGAATACGTTCCTTCAGCGATTTTTTCATCCAATTCAATATTGATTCCTGGTTTTTTTGCTTTTTTTTCTTCTGCCATCGTAAACTTGTTTACGCTTCCACGAAAGTGGAAGTCTTATTAATATTTTATTTTAAAAAGTAAAAAGTCCTACTATTTCAGCAGGACTTTTTATTATTATAGAGATCCCAACCTGCGTTGGCATAAATTCGACTATCGGATTTCACGTTGCCTTAAGCTCGAGAAGTCCGAGTCTCATTTAGTTGTAATTCATCTCTTCTTTTGCCTTCATCATTTCATTGAACTCTTCCTTAGAACCTACAATGATGTTATCAAATTTTCTAACACCTGTTCCGGCTGGAATTCTATGACCGACAATTACATTCTCTTTTAAACCTTCAAGGTCATCAATCTTACCGTTTACCGCAGCTTCATTAAGAACCTTAGTTGTTTCTTGGAAGGATGCCGCAGATATAAACGATTTCGTTTGTAATGAAGCTCTTGTAATACCTTGTAAGATTGGCGTAGCTGTAGCAGGTTGCGCATCACGAGCAACTACTAATGCTTTATCTTCTCTACGTAGTATTGAGTTTTCATCTCTTAACTCTCTAGAAGTTAAGACCTGACCAGCCTTTAAGTTTTGAGAATCTCCTACTTCGGTAACCACTTTCAATCCGAAAATTTTATCATTTTCTTCAATGAAATCAGATTTATGAACCAGTTGATCTTCTAAGAAAATAGTATCACCAGAATCAATAATTCTAACTTTACGCATCATCTGTCTAACAACTACCTCAAAGTGCTTATCATTAATTTTCACCCCTTGTAAACGGTATACTTCCTGTACTTCATTTACCAAGTACTGCTGAACTGCAGCAGGTCCTTTAATATTTAAAATATCATTAGGTGTGATTGAACCATCAGATAATGGCATACCTGCTTTAACATAATCATTTTCTTGAACAAGAATCTGATTTGATAGTTTCACTAAGTATTTCTTAATCTCACCAAGTTTAGACTCGATAATGATTTCACGGTTACCTCTTTTGATTTTTCCAAAAGACACAACACCATCAATCTCACTTACTACAGCAGGATTAGAAGGGTTACGAGCTTCGAATAATTCAGTTACACGAGGTAAACCACCAGTAATATCACCAGCTTTTGCAGATTTACGAGGAATCTTAACTAAGATTTTACCAACCTTAATTTTCTCACCATCGTCAATCATAAGGTGAGCTCCTACAGGTAAATTATAAGAACGAATTGTTTCTCCTTTTGAATCTTCAATGTGTAATGTAGGAATCAATTTTTTGTTTCTCGATTCAGAAATAACTTTCTCTTGGAAACCAGTTTGTTCATCAATTTCTACTTGATATGTAACACCTTGCTCGATGTTTTCATACTTCACTTTACCAGCAAATTCTGAAATAATTACACCGTTATAAGGATCCCATTGACAAATGGTATCTCCTTTTTTCACTTTATCACCTGGTTTAACATAGATAAATGATCCGTAAGGAATATTATTTGTACTTAATGTGATACCTGTTTTAGCATCCGTTAATTTTAATTCAGAAGTACGAGAAATAACAACGTCAACTTCTTTTCCTTCATTATCAGTACTCTTAACTGTTTTAAGATCTTCGATTTCAGCAATACCATCGAATTTCACAGTTAATTTATTTTCTTCAGAAATGTTACCAGCAATACCACCTACGTGGAAAGTACGAAGCGTAAGCTGTGTACCAGGTTCACCAATAGATTGTGCTGCCACAACACCAACGGCTTCTCCTCGTTGTACCATCTTACCTGTCGCTAAATTACGACCATAACATTTAGAACAAATACCTTTTTTAGCTTCACAAGTTAAAGCCGAACGTACTTCGATAGCATCTAATGGAGATGCTTGAATACGCTTAGCGATAGCATCGTCAATATGACCACCTGCTTCAACTAATAACTCTTCAGTAATTGGATCGTAAACATCATTTAATGAGGTACGACCAACAATTCTTGCCTCGAGAGTTTCGATAACTTCTTCGTTTTTCTTTAACGGGTTAACTTCAATACCTCTTAATGTTCCACAATCTTCTGTGTAAATGATAACATCCTGAGATACATCTACTAAACGACGTGTTAAATATCCTGCATCGGCTGTTTTAAGAGCGGTATCGGCAAGACCTTTACGCGCACCGTGAGTAGAAATAAAGTATTCTAAAATTGAAAGTCCTTCTTTAAAGTTAGAAAGAATTGGATTCTCAATAATTTCTCCACCACCAGCATTAGATTTTTTAGGTTTCGCCATTAATCCACGCATACCTGTTAACTGACGGATCTGTTCTTTAGATCCACGAGCTCCAGAATCAAGCATCATAAATACCGAGTTAAATCCTTGTTGATCCTCACGGATACGTTTCATAGATAACTCTGTTAATTCAGCATTGGTAGACGTCCAGATATCAATAACTTGGTTATAACGTTCGTTATTAGTAATTAATCCCATGTTATAGTTACCCATAATACCATCAACTAAGCCATTCGCTTTGTCAATCATACTTTGTTTTTCAGCAGGAATAATAATATCACCTAAACTGAATGACAAACCACCTTGGAAGGCAAACTTATATCCTTGAGTTTTAATCTCATCTAAGAAAGCAGCCGTTTCTGGCACACTTGTCTTTTTAAGAATACCATGGATAATATCTCTTAACGATTTTTTAGTCAATACCTCATTAATGTAACCAGCTGCAGCAGGAACTTTTTCGTTGAAAAGTACACGTCCGACAGTTGTTTCAATAATTTGTGTAGTTAACTCACCTTCTTCATTAAAATCCTGAGTTCTTACTTTAATACCAGCATTTAAATCAACTTTCTTCTCATTATAAGCAATAGTAACTTCTTCAGGTGAGTAGAATGTTAGACCTTCACCTTTAACAGTATAGTCTTTATCAGACTTTCTAAGTTTGGTCATATAATACAGACCAAGTACCATATCCTGAGAAGGGACTGTTACTGGAGAACCGTTTGCCGGGTTTAAAATATTATGCGATGCTAACATCAATAACTGTGCTTCCAAAATTGCTTCTGGACCTAATGGTAAATGCACAGCCATTTGATCACCATCAAAATCGGCATTAAATGCAGTACACACTAATGGGTGTAACTGAATTGCTTTCCCTTCTATTAATTTAGGTTGGAATGCTTGAATACCTAATCTGTGTAATGTAGGCGCACGGTTTAGTAATACTGGATGTCCTTTAAGAACATTCTCTAAGATATCCCAAACCACAGGCTCTTTTCTATCTATAATTTTCTTTGCAGATTTAACCGTTTTTACAATCCCTCTTTCAATCAATTTTCTGATGATAAATGGCTTGTATAATTCGGCTGCCATATTTTTAGGCAATCCACATTCAAATAATTTTAATTCTGGTCCGACAACAATTACCGAACGCGCCGAATAATCAACACGTTTACCCAATAAGTTTTGACGGAAACGTCCTTGCTTACCTTTTAAAGAATCTGATAAAGATTTTAAAGGCCTGTTAGAATCTGTCTTTACTGCAGAAGCTTTACGTGTGTTATCAAATAATGAATCTACAGATTCTTGTAACATACGTTTTTCATTACGTAAAATAACTTCTGGAGCTTTGATTTCAACTAAACGCTTTAAACGGTTATTACGAATAATAACACGACGATAAAGATCATTTAAATCTGATGTTGCAAAACGTCCACCATCTAAAGGCACTAAAGGTCTTAATTCTGGCGGAATGATTGGAATAGCCTTCATGATCATCCATTCTGGCTTATTCTCTCTATTGGCATTAGAATCTCTAAACGCTTCAACAACTTGTAAACGTTTTAAGGCTTCTGTTTTACGTTGTTTAGAGGTTTCTGTATTTGCTTTATGACGTAACTCAAATGACAATTCGTTTAAATCGATTCTCGATAACAATTCGATTAAACATTCAGCTCCCATTTTAGCAATAAACTTATTTGGGTCTGTATCATCTAAATGTCTGTTTTCTTGAGGAAGAGACTCCATAATATTAAGGTACTCTTCTTCAGTTAAGAAATCCATTTTTTGTAATGGTTCTCCTTCTGCATTTTTAGCCTCACCTGGTTGAATGACGACATAGCGTTCGTAATAGATAATCATATCTAAACGCTTAGATGGTAAACCAAGTAAGTATCCAATTTTGTTAGGTAATGAACGGAAATACCAGATATGAGCAACAGGCACAACAAGGTTGATGTGTCCTACGCGATCACGACGTACTTTCTTTTCAGTTACTTCTACACCACAACGGTCACAAACGATTCCTTTGTAGCGAATTCTTTTATATTTACCACAAGCACATTCAAAATCCTTTACAGGACCAAAAATACGCTCACAGAATAAACCGTCACGTTCAGGTTTATGTGTTCGATAATTAATAGTTTCTGGTTTTAATACTTCACCACGAGATGCTGCTAAAACAGATTCAGGTGATGCTAAACCAATTGAGATTTTATTAAATCTCTGTACTGTATTCTTATCTTGTCTTCTTGCCATTTCTTTATAGTATTCAGTAATCAGTATTCAGTTGACAGTTTTGACTGCTAACTGAATACTGTAAACTGTTTTAATTATTCTTCTAATCTAATATCTAATCCTAATCCTTTCAATTCGTGCATTAATACGTTGAAAGATTCAGGTAGTCCTGGTTCTGGCATTGGCTCTCCTTTTACGATTGCTTCGTAAGTTTTAGCTCTACCTATTACATCATCAGATTTTACTGTTAAGATTTCACGTAATGTTGCTGAAGCTCCATAAGCCTCAAGTGCCCAAACTTCCATCTCTCCAAAACGCTGACCACCAAATTGTGCTTTACCACCTAATGGTTGTTGCGTAATTAATGAGTATGGACCAATTGAACGAGCGTGCATCTTATCGTCAATCATGTGACCTAACTTAATCATATAAATCACACCTACTGTTGCTGGTTGATCAAAACGATCTCCTGTTCCACCATCATATAAGTATGTATGACCAAATCTTGGTACGCCTGCTTCATCTGTAAACGCGTTGATTTGATCTAGAGTTGCACCATCAAAAATAGGTGTCGCATATGTACGCCCTAATTTTTGTCCAGCCCAACCAAGAACCGTTTCATAAATCTGCCCAATGTTCATACGAGATGGTACACCAAGTGGATTTAATACAATATCAACAGGCGTTCCATCTTCTAAGAATGGCATATCCTCTTGACGAACGATACGAGCAACGATACCTTTATTTCCGTGACGTCCTGCCATTTTATCACCAACTTTTAATTTACGTTTCTTAGCAACATAAACTTTAGCTAATTTGATAATACCTGCTGGTAATTCATCACCTACCGAAATGGTAAACTTCTCGCGACGTAATGATCCTTGTAAATCATTTTCTTTAATCTTGTAGTTGTGAATTAAATCAGCAACTAAGCTATTTAAATGATCATCGGTTGTCCAAGTTCCAGACGTTAAATGCGTATAATCATCAACAGCATTCAACATCTTAAGTGTATACTTTTTCCCTTTAGGGATAATTTCTTCACCTAAGTCGTTATAGATTCCCTGAGCAGTTTTACCATTTACAAGAGCAAATAATTTTTCAACTAATACAGCTTGCAAATCGTCGAATTTCTTATAATAGATATTCTCTAATGCTTCTATGTCTTCTTTATCTTTCGCTCTTTTACGTTTATCTTTAATAGCTCTTGAGAATAATTTTTTCTCAATAACTACACCATGTAATGAAGGTGATGCTTTTAAAGACGCATCTTTTACATCTCCTGCTTTATCACCAAAGATGGCACGTAATAATTTTTCTTCAGGTGTTGGATCAGATTCTCCTTTAGGTGTGATTTTACCGATAAGGATATCACCTGGTTTAATCTCTGCTCCAATACGAATCATACCATTTTCATCAAGGTCTTTTGTAGCCTCTTCTGAAACGTTAGGAATATCATTAGTTAATTCTTCATTACCTAATTTGGTGTCTCTAACTTCTAATGAATATTCATCGATATGAATCGATGTAAAGATATCGTCGCGTACTACTTTTTCTGAAATTACAATCGCATCCTCAAAGTTGTAACCTTTCCATGGCATAAATGCTACTTTCATGTTACGACCTAATGCTAATTCTCCATTTTCAGTAGCATAACCCTGACAAAGTACTTGTCCTTTTTTCACCTTATCACCTTTCTCTACGATTGGCTTTAAGTTAATAGACGTTCCTTGGTTTGTTTTTCTGAATTTTACTAAAGGATATGTTTTGGTATCACTATCAAAACTCACCATAGCAGCTTCTTCAGAGCGTTCATATTTTATTGTGATTTCGTTAGCATCAACATACTCTACTGTTCCATCACCTTCTGCATTAATTAATACTCTAGAATCTGAAGCCACTTGACGTTCAAGACCTGTTCCTACAATTGGTGCTTGCGGACGTAATAATGGTACTGCCTGACGCATCATGTTAGATCCCATTAATGCACGGTTGGCATCATCATGCTCTAAGAACGGAATCAATGAAGCCGAAATAGATGCAATTTGGTTTGGCGCAACATCAGTATAATTTACATTTGCTGGATCAATCACTGGGAAATCACCTTCCTGACGTGCAATAATCTTATCTTCTAAAATTTTACCAGTATCATCAACACGAATATTTGCCTGTGCAATTAGCATGTCTTCTTCTTCCTCTGCACTCAAATAAGTTGGAGCATTTTTAATGTCAACAACTCCATTATCAGATTTTCTGTAAGGTGTTTCAATGAATCCCATTGAATTCACTTTAGCATATACAGATAACGATGAAATAAGTCCAATGTTTGGTCCTTCAGGAGTTTCAATAGGGCATAATCTTCCGTAGTGTGTATAGTGAACATCACGAACCTCAAAACCAGCTCTTTCTCTAGATAGACCTCCAGGTCCTAAAGCTGATAAACGACGTTTGTGTGTAATCTCTGCCAATGGATTGGTTTGATCCATAAACTGAGATAACTGATTGGTTCCGAAGAACGAATTAATAACAGACGATAAGGTCTTTGCGTTAATTAAATCAATCGGCGTAAATACTTCGTTATCACGAACATTCATACGCTCACGAATGGTACGAGCCATACGTGCTAAACCAACACCAAACTGTGAAGACAATTGCTCACCCACTGTACGCACACGACGGTTAGATAAGTGATCAATATCATCAATCTCTGCCTTAGAGTTGATTAATTCGATTAAGTATTTAATGATTGTTATAATATCTTCTTTGGTAAGTACTTGCTTATCCATTCCGATATCTAACTGTAATTTTTTGTTCATTCTGTAACGACCTACTTCACCTAAAGAGTAACGTTGGTCTGAGAAGAATAATTTGTCAATAATACCACGTGCTGTTTCCTCATCTGGCGGCTCAGCATTACGTAATTGACGGTAGATATGTTCAACAGCTTCTTTTTCAGAGTTTGTTGGATCTTTTTGTAATGTATTGTGAATAATTGCGTAATCTCCTTGTTGCGACGTTTCTTTGTGCAATAAAATGGTTTTCACACCAGCTTCAAGGATTTCTTCAATATTATCTTTGTCTATAACTGTGTCACGATCTAATACAATTTCGTTACGCTCGATAGAAACAACTTCACCAGTATCTTCATCAACAAAATCTTCATGCCATGTATTTAATACACGAGCAGCTAACTTACGATCGATTACTTTTTTAAGTCCAGATTTTGACACTTTTACTTCTTCCGCAAGGTCAAAAATCTCTAAAATATCTTTATCACGTTCGAAACCGATAGCTCTAAATAAAGTAGTAACTGGTAACTTTTTCTTTCTATCAATATAAGCGTACATCACTTGATTGATGTCGGTTGCGAATTCTATCCAAGAGCCTTTAAAAGGAATAACTCTTGCAGAGTATAATTTAGTTCCATTAGCATGGAATGACTGGCTAAAGAATACACCTGGAGATCTGTGTAATTGTGATACAACAACACGTTCTGCACCATTGATACAGAATGTTCCGCTAGGAGTCATGTAAGGGATCGTACCTAAGTATACGTCTTGAACAATCGTTTCAAAGTCTTCATGTTCTGGATCTGTACAATACAGTTTTAAACGTGCTTTAAGTGGCACACTGTATGTAAGTCCTCTTTCGATACATTCTTCAATTGTATATCTAGGAGGATCAATAAAATAATCCAAAAATTCTAATACGAATTGGTTACGAGTATCTGTAATTGGAAAGTTTTCCATGAAGGTATTGTATAGACCTTCATTTCCTCTTTCTTCTGATTTTGTCTCTAACTGGAAAAAATCCTGGAAGGATTTAATTTGAATATCCAAGAAATCTGGATATTCAGTTCTGTTTACTATGGAAGAGAAATTTAATCTTTCAGCTGTATTTGCTAACATCGATGAACGAGATTTTGATTAAAAAAATAACTAGTTTTTTTGTGTACCTTTTTTATACACAAAAGGGTTTAGGTCATTCCGAGTATTTCGGAAGACCTAAACCATAATTTGTAGGTTTGTTAAGCTTACTTAAGCTCAACCTCTGCTCCTGCTTCTTCTAACTGAGATTTTAGAGCTTCTGCTTCGTCTTTAGCAACACCTTCTTTGATAGCACTTGGTGCTTCATCAACTAAACCTTTTGCTTCTTTTAATCCTAAACCAGTTAATTCTTTAACTAATTTTACAACAGCTAATTTAGAACCACCTGCTGCTTTAAGGATTACGTCGAATTCTGATTTTTCTTCAGCAGCTTCTCCGCCACCTGCTCCACCTGCTGCTACTGCTACTGCTGCTGCTGCTGGTTCGATACCATATTCGTCTTTTAATATTGTAGCTAATTCATTAACTTCTTTTACTGTTAAATTAACTAATTGTTCTGCGAAATCTTTTAAATCTGCCATTTTCTATCGTTTTAATAATTTTAATAAAATATAATTTGTTTAAGTGCGTACTTATTTGATTATCCTTCTTTTTCGGATAAAGTTTTGATGATACCTGCTATAGTTCCACCACCTGATTTAAGTGCTGAAATAACATTCTTAGCTGGTGATTGTAGTAATCCAACGATTTCTCCAATCAATTCTTCTTTAGACTTGATATCTACTAACATGTCTAATTGATCATCTCCAATGTAAACAGCCTCTTCAATAAAAGCTCCTTTAAGCAAAGGCTTATCAGATTTTTTACGGAAATTTTTAATGACTTTAGCTGGAGCGTTACCAGTTTCAGAATACATTACAGAGGTATTACCTTTTAAAACTGTTGGAAGGTCTCCGAAATCTCTATCAGAAGCTTCCATAGCTTTAGTTAATAATGTATTTTTTACTACGTTTAATTGTACGTTTGCTTTGTAACAAGCACGACGTAAATCTGAAGTGTTACCTGCATTTAATCCAGAAATATCTGCTAAATAGATATTTGTATTGTCTGCTAACTGAGCAGTTAACTCTTCAATTACTTGTGATTTTTCTTCTCTTGTCATAATAATAAAGATTTAACTACTTATGCAAATTTAACATCAATTGCAATACTTGGGCTCATTGTACTAGACATGAAAATACTTTTCATGTAAACCCCTTTTGCAGCAGTTGGTTTTAACTTATTTAAAGTGGTTAACAATTCCATTGCATTGTCCTTTAATTTATCAGCACTAAATGATGCTTTACCTATTGGAGCATGTACAATTCCTGTTTTATCAACTTTAAAATCGATTTTACCAGCTTTAACTTCAGATACTGCTTTAGCAACATCCATAGTAACTGTTCCTGTCTTTGGATTTGGCATTAGACCTCTAGGACCTAACACTCTACCTAATGGACCTAATTTACCCATGATAGCTGGCATAGTAACGATAACGTCAACATCTGTCCAACCACCTTTGATTTTCTCTAGGTATTCATCTAATCCTACATAATCAGCTCCTGCTGCTTTAGCTTCCTCTTCTTTATCTGGAGTAACTAAGGCTAGAACTTTCATATCTTTACCTGTACCATGCGGAAGCGACACAACGCCTCTTACCATTTGATTTGCTTTACGTGGATCAACTCCAAGTCTTACAGCTAAATCAACAGATGCATCAAACTTTGTATAGGTAATCTCTTTTAATAATGCTGAAGCTTCTTCAAGAGAATATAATTTATTCTTCTCTACTTTAGCTCTTGCTTCTTTTTGTTTTCTTGTAATTGCCATTTCAAAAATTTTTAGTTAGGTGCTTCACCACCTTTAACTGTGATTCCCATTGATCTTGCAGTTCCTGCAACCATCTTCATTGCAGAGTTTACACTAAATGCATTTAAATCTTGCATTTTGTCTTCTGCGATAGCTTTCACTTGATCCCAAGTTACTTTTGCTACTTTTTTTCTGTTCGGTTCACCAGATCCTTTTTTTACTTTGGCCGCTTCCAATAATTGTACCGCAGCTGGAGGAGTTTTAATAACGAAGTCGAAAGACTTGTCTTTGTAAACTGAAATTACAACTGGAAGAACTTTACCAGGCTTATCCTGTGTTCTAGCGTTGAATTGTTTACAAAATTCCATGATATTAACTCCAGCAGCTCCTAAAGCGGGTCCAACCGGTGGCGACGGATTCGCAGCACCTCCCCGAACTTGTAATTTAACTACTTTACCTAATTCTTTTGCCATTTTAAAAATTTTAGTTTTGTATATCTTTTAATGTGGAAGCAAAAAAGACATACTATCTATATATGTAACAATTATTATACTTTTTCAACTTGCATATAACTTAGTTCTAATGGTGTTTTTCTTCCGAAAATTTTAACCATTACTTCTAGTTTACGCTTTTCTTCATTTATTTTTTCAATCGTTCCATCAAAACCATTAAACGGACCGTCGATAACTTTTACAGTTTCGCCAATAGTATATGGAATTGCTACATTAGCATCAGCATCAACAGCTAATTCATCAACTTTTCCTAACATTCTATTAACCTCAGACTGTCTTAATGGTACAGGATCTCCTCCTTTTGTTTCTCCTAAAAATCCAATCACATTAGTAATCGATTTTATGATATGAGGAATTTCACCACTTAAATTAGCCTGAATCATAATATAACCTGGAAAGTAAACACGTTCTTTGTTTATCTTTTTTCCATTACGAATCTGGATAACTTTTTCTGTTGGAACCAATACTTGATCAACATAATCTTCTAAACCTAATCTAGAAATTTCATTCTCTATATAGGCTTTGATTTTGTTTTCTTGACCACTTACTGCTCTAACAACGTACCACTTTTTATTTACATTAGTCTCAGACATTCTCTCTAGTTATTTTTAGTTAAATTAATTCAAAATAAGCTTTAATTACTTTACTAAAAACAGTATCAACGCCCCAAATAGCTAATGAGAATATGATTGAAAATACAGCTACTAACACAGTTAAACTTTGAGCCTCTGCCCAAGTTGGCCATGAGACATTGTTTTTTAACTCGTCAAAAGATTCTTTTATATAATTAACTATTCCTGCCATTTGATTTTGTATTTGCACGGGTTGAGAGACTCGAACTCCCGACACCTGGTTTTGGAGACCAGTGCTCTACCAACTGAGCTAAACCCGTAAATATAAATCAAGGCGTTCCGACAAATCGGAACACCTTAATTAATATTTATTTATTAAATATTTAGTCTAAAATTTCAGTAACCTGACCTGCACCTACTGTTCTACCACCTTCACGGATTGCGAAACGTAAACCAACGTTCATTGCAATTGGTTGAATTAATTCAACAGTGATTGTAAGGTTATCTCCAGGCATTACCATTTCAACTCCATCAGGAAGCGCAATGTTTCCAGTTACGTCAGTTGTACGTACGTAGAACTGTGGACGGTAGTTATTGTGGAATGGAGTGTGACGTCCACCTTCTTCTTTTTTCAAGATATAAACCTCAGCTTTAAATTTAGCGTGTGGTGTTACAGATCCTGGCTTAGTAATTACCATACCTCTTGAGATTTGAGTTTTCTCAATACCTCTTAATAAGATACCTGCATTATCTCCAGCCTCACCTCTATCAAGGATTTGACGGAACATTTCAATACCAGTAATTGTAGATGTTAATTTCTCAGCACCCATACCAATGATCTCAACTGGATCACCTGTGTTAGCAACACCAGTTTCGATACGACCTGTAGCAACAGTTCCACGACCAGTAATTGAGAATACATCTTCAATAGGCATTAAGAAAGGCTTGTCCATATCACGAACTGGCTCTTCGATCCAGTTATCAACAGCTTCCATTAATTCCATAACTGTATCAACCCACTTTTGCTCACCGTTAAGTGCACCTAAAGCAGATCCAGCAATTACAGGACCATTATCTCCATCATACTCATAGAAAGATAATAAATCTCTGATTTCCATCTCTACTAATTCTAATAACTCATCATCATCAACCATATCCACTTTATTCATGAATACAACGATACGAGGAATTCCTACCTGACGTCCTAAAAGGATGTGCTCACGAGTTTGTGGCATTGGACCATCAGTAGCAGCTACAACTAAAATAGCACCATCCATCTGAGCAGCACCAGTAACCATGTTCTTTACGTAATCGGCGTGACCTGGACAGTCAACGTGAGCGTAGTGACGATTTGCTGTTTGATACTCTACGTGTGATGTATTAATTGTAATACCTCTTTCTTTTTCTTCAGGAGCATTATCGATAGTATCGAAATCTCTTGCTTCAGATAAACCTGCATCAGCTAATACTTTAGTAATAGCAGCAGTTAAAGTTGTTTTACCGTGATCTACGTGTCCAATAGTACCAATATTAAGGTGTGGTTTTGAACGATCGAAAGTTGCCTTTGCCATGTTTAATTTATTTAATCTTAATTTATATTAGTGTTCAATTTAATTTTCAATTCAAAAAGAGCCAATGACGAGATTTGAACTCGTGACCTCTTCCTTACCAAGGAAACGCTCTACCCCTGAGCTACACCGGCGTAAAGTGTTTATTCCCTCATTACTTAATGAGATTCCTGCCTTCGCAGGAATTTTAGAGCGAGAGACCGGGTTCGAACCGGCGACATTCAGCTTGGAAGGCTGACGCTCTACCAACTGAGCTACTCTCGCATTTTATAACCATTTTACTAGTTAAGGGTTTCAATATTTCAATTTGGACAACCTCGCTTTACTCAGTAATCCTGGATTGGTAACCCAATCCAAAGAATTTTAAAACGTAGCTTTACAAAAGCAAGCTTTTGATAACTTCTTATTTAAAATTCTTAGTGGGGAGAGCAGGATTCGAACCTGCGAAGACGTAGTCAGCAGATTTACAGTCTGCCCTCGTTGGCCGCTTGAGTATCTCCCCAATTTTAAAGAACAAATGCTAAACTAACCACAGTTAATTTTAGACTTTTTTTAGAGCCGATGGAGGGACTCGAACCCACGACCTGCTGATTACAAATCAGCTGCTCTAGCCAGCTGAGCTACATCGGCTTTTCTATAACTTTTTCGCTATAAAAAAAGCCCGCTATTTCTAACGGACTGCAAATGTAAAGATTTATTTATTTATTCAAAACATTTTTTGAAAAATTTTATCACATATGTGCTCTTAATTTTTCTTTTCGGCGTTTTAGCTGTCTTTCTAATGAGGAAACAGCCATATCTGTTCCTTCTTCAAATGTTTTACATTGCTTTTTCACAACAAAGCTATCTCCTGGAACTTTTACTCGCGCTTCAAATATTTTATTTGCTTTATCACTTGTGTTTTCAACTTTTAAATATACATCAGATTGTATGACTTTATCATAAAACATATCTAATTTGTCCATTCGTCTTTGGATAAAATCTATTAATTTTTTATCCGCGTTAAAATTTACAGATTGCGTGTTTACCTTCATAATCATTCGTTTATTAGTTAGACAATATTATTTTTTACTTCTTGGATGTGTATTTAAATATACTTTTTTTAATTCGGCTATACTATTATGTGTATAGACTTGGGTTGCTGCCAAACTTGAATGTCCAAGAAGTTCTTTAACAGCATTTAGGTTTGCACCTTGATTAAGTAAATGAGTCGCAAATGAGTGCCTTAATATATGCGGACTCCTTTTTACTTTCGTTGATACCTTACTAAAGTAGTCATTTATAATTCTGTAAACAAGAGTTTCATAAATTTTAACCCCTTTTTGTGTTAAAAATAAATGCTGATGATCTACTATTGTTTCTAATGTATTTCTTTCAACTAAGTAAGTCTCAATTGTTTGAACGACGGTATCAATTAACGGTATGTAGCGTTCCTTATTTCGTTTGCCTAAAACTTTTAACGTTTTATTAGCGATATCCAAATCAGATAGTTTAAGCTGTACCAATTCGATACGACGTATTCCTGTTGCATAAAACAATTCGACAATCAATTTATTTCGCAGTCCTTCAAAACCTTTTGTGGCATTTAACTCTTTAAGTACAGCCTCCATTTCAGCTTCAGAAAATGGCACTTGAACTTTTTTACTAACTTTTAAAGCTTTGTGTTTTAAAAGAGGGTTAACTTCTATCGTTTTTGTTTTTAGCAGAAATTTATAATAGGTATTTAAGGATGATACCTTTCTATTGATACTTCGATTAGAAATACCACTTTCTACCAAACTAACAATCCAGTATCTTATTTGCTGGTAGTTCACATTACTTATTGTCGGAATATCAAATTCTGATGCTATAAAACATTCAAATGCTTCTAAGTCATTCAAATATGCTTTAAGCGTTAGCTTAGAGTAGTTTTTTTCTAATAATAGATAATCTGAAAATGCCTTAAAAGTCATGGGTTTAATTTTTCCGAAGCATAAAATTAAATGTACAACTTTTAGATTAGGTATAAAAAAATCCCGCTAATTAATAGCGGGATGTATTTTTGAAAAGCAATGGTTATACGACCTCTTGATCTCTAAGACCTTGAACGTATTGTGCTTTTTGAATCTGTGCTCTACGTGCAACTGAAGGTTTTGTAAATTGCTTACGTTCTTGCAACTGATTTTTAATCGTTGTCTTCACAAACTTACGCTTGTAACGTTTTAACGCTCTCTCTATATTTTCTCCTTCTTTTACTGGAATTATTAACATAGTTCTTAACCTCCTCTCTTTTAGAATTTTTAAGGCTGCAAATATAAAAAGTAATTTTAATTTAACAATTAAAAATTATAAAAATAGATATTGGTTTATTTTACTGACCAAACCGAATAACTTTTAGGTGGTGCCTGAATCTTAACCCACTTACCGGATTGCGTTGTTGGCTCCCAACCTGAATGTCCTGTATAATCTTTAATAACTGTGTTAGACCAATTGGTTTCTACCCAACGTTCTTGCCATGAATTTGAATTATTAATGTATACGATTAAACCTGGTCCGTTATAACCATTTCGCTTAGCGACGTACTCATCGGTGTCTGCATGAAGTATGGTGGTGCTCCCTGAAGCTAAATTATTATGAATCCAAATAAGATTGTTTAAACGTTCTTTATTTAACCATTCTTCGTAATCACGATAAAATACCGTTGGATAACCTTCATGAGTTAAAATATATGCATAGGCTAATATTTTGTTATTTGTAATTTCATCAGTATCGTGATTTGTGACAAATGTCACGGCTTTAGATGCATTTTGTTTCCAAAGCATATTGTCATTTAATACACTTAAGTTATTTCCCATAAAGGCATCTCTCATTTTATAGTAACACGCAAAATCGAATGCGCTTACTTCGGCTGCACCAGTCCACCAATCTAATGTAGACACATTACTATCCCAATATTCTCCAACAGAAAAGCCACCAACTTCATTTTTCCAATCTTTAACAACCCAAGGCTCAAAGCCTTTTACATAATCAAAACGCCAGCCATCAAAACCAATAACATCTCTATAGTATTTTGCTACACTGTTAGAATTTTTCCATAACCAGTCTTGCACATAGGTCTGATGATGACACAAATCTGGAAAGCCACCAAAAGCACCACTATCGTTAGAATGAATATTATTTGCATGAAAATCGGTAGCTGAACGATAAAAATTTCCAGATAATGGGTTGAAATCTGTCCAGGTATTTCCTCCTGTATATGGATTTGCTTCGCTAGCGCCACCACTATTATGATTTATGACTATATCGGCAATAACACTTAATCCATTCTGGTGTGCTGAATTTATCATTCTTGTCAATTCGGTTCTTGAGCCAAATCGGGTTTCAATACTTCCCATTTGGTCATATTCACCAAAATCGAAATAATCGAATGGATCATATCCCATTGAAAATGGTCCGTTTTGTGCTTTTGATACTGGAGGAAGCCAAATGGCATCAATACCTGCATTACTCCAGTCGGCAACTTTAGAATTGATGGTATTCCACCAGTTACCTCCTGCCGGGACATCCCAATAAAACGCTTGCATCATTACTCCCTCTCCAATAGGTTTCAAGCCAGCTCGTTTCTGAATGGTTTCAGTTGTCTGGTTTTCATGTGTTAGATTTTCAGTGTCTTGAAGGTCTTCTTTTTCACAATTGAAAAGGCTTAAGAATACTAATACCAAGCCCATAAATTTGATAGTTCTCATAATTGATTTATTTAGTTGAAGTAAAAAGTTAACTAAATAAGTACGAAAATTAAAATAGCAAAATCCACGAAAACGTTTTCGTGTTAATAAATAATCAATTTTATAGCTAAAATATTAACATCTATTAAAAAAATGAGGTGTTTTATTGTGAAATTTAAAAATTAACAAGATTAAGATTACAATTTGGAGCGCTGTATTTTTGAAAGCACTTAATCCTTAAATAACGAAGCTTTTTTACTCAAATCGTCAATGAGCTTTTCATCTTCTTCACTTTCTAAAAGAATGTTATAGTTTTTCCAGAAGGCCTTATCATAGGGTTTTGGTGAAAATATATCCATATCCCATTCGCTGAGAAGTTCAGTATTAATAATGTCCTTGTCTAAAATAATTTCAGAAAACAATATTTCTTGAACCGTATAATAGTAACGTTCTTCTTTATTGTATCGCTCTTTCTCTTCATCACTGACTTTTTGGTCGGCTTTAAAACCAACATTCACAAGTTTTGGAGTTTCATAGTAGATATAATTAGGATACATTTTATCCTGATACTCGATATAAGTCATGATTAACTTATGATTGACTTGCGTATCAAACAATCGCTTACTTCGTACTTTTTGAGCATCTGAAGCCGCTACGAGTTCATATTCTATTTTTTTAATAGCATAATTGTCGTAATAAATGTAAAGCCATCCTTTTGCCTGATAACCTTCATTAAATATCCCTTTAGTATCCAGCCCGACGAAATCATTACCTTCGGAAATTTTAATTTTATAGATTTTACGGTCATTATCTACTAAAATCGTGTCTAATGCAAACTGGTGTTTCTCTAAAATATCTTCACCAAATAAAGCTTTTGCATCTGATGAATTTCGAAGTAAGTTTAATTTACCCTGAAAAATATTTTGCAATCCGTTAACTCTGTTATCATTCCATTTTATGGCATTAACCAATTGAGACGTTTTAAGCTGGCTGCGTTTCACATCTTTAGGTCTTAATCTGCTACGTTTAGCATTTTGGTTATTATAAGAAACATATGAAAACACGCTATCTACATCTCTGAGGTCATAACTCTTTCTAACCTGATCTACATTTATTTTTAAATACTCGTCAGAATTAGATGCAAAACCCGAATCGTATACAGTAATAGCACTCTCAATGAGCCATTTAAATTCTACTTTATTTCGTTCTTTATGTCTTAGAAATCCTTTTTGAATGTATGCAGAATCAGGTAAATTATTAGCCAATTTTTCCATGGCTTTTAATACAATTTCATTTCCTGTTTTTGGGCGCGTTTCAGCAATTAATAAAATTTCATCTAAGGAAGCGATATCTTCCTCCAAGTAGATTTCTTCAGAATTATCAAACGCTTCTACCTGAACTTTAAAACTCTTATATCCAATAGATGAAATAATTAAAGTATCTTTTGAAAACTCTTGCGGCACTTGAAGCGCAAACTTTCCATCGGAGTTGCTCACTGTACCAATCGTTGTATTCTTAACATAGATACTTGCACTTTCAATAGGCATAAGTGTACCAAAATCAACAATTTTATTTTTCAGTTCAACTTGAGAATATCCTACCAATGACACCAGTAGAATTATTAAAACAAGATATTTTTTATAGTTATTTTGTACCATTCTAAGTATTCTGTTAATTTATATGGAACTGCTTGACAATTACATTTCCGAAGACATCATATTAGGTCGCTGGTTTATAGTCTTTATTATCTAAAACCATTTTAGCTATAATTTCTCTGAGAATTTCGGAAGTTCCGCCACCAATAGGTCCTAGTCTGCTATCTCGCAATAATCTTGCCATTGGGTACTCTTCCATATAACCATAGCCACCTAAAAACTGAAGACATTGATATATGACTTCGTCTGCCATTTTAGTAGAACGTAGCTTAGATATGGTTGCCTCCTTTACCACATAATCACCTTTATCCAGGCGGTCGGCAATAGCATAATTAAATTCTTTACACATCATCATATCGGCATAACAATCGGCAAAGCTATGACGCAAAGCTTGAAACTTATCTATAGACTTCCCAAAAGCCTGTCGTTCACTCATATACTGTTTTGCATAATCTAATGCGTACTCTGCTCGGGCATGTGCATTAATTCCCATAATTAAACGCTCTAAAGCAAAATGCTGCATGATATAAGGAAAGCCTTTATTTTCTTCTCCCATCAGGTTAGATGCTGGGATAGTTACATTATCAAAAGCAATTTCTCCTGTATCTGAGGCGCGCCAGCCTAATTTATCTAACTTGGTTGCAGAAATACCAGGTGTATCGCGATCCATGATAAAAATACTGATGCCTTTATTACCAAGTTCAGGATTTGTTTTAGCGGCTACTACGAGATAATCACTGTAAACACCATTAGTTATAAATGTTTTAGACCCATTAATCACGTAAGAGTCCCCTTGTTTAACTGCTGTTGTTCGCATACCTGCCACATCACTTCCACCAAAAGGTTCTGTAATACAAAGACAACCGATTTTGTCACCAGAAATACTTGGTGTCAAATATTTTTCTTTAATGTCATGATTACCTTCTTTATTGACGTGAGTCATTGCTAAATAAGCATGAGCCCAAATTGCTGCTGAAAATCCAGCGGAATTAATTTTTTGAAGTTCTTCAAGCAAAATAACGGTGTAAAATAAATCGAGATTCATTCCGCCATAGGCTTCAGGATATGCTAATCCGAAAAACCCCATGTCACCAAATTTTTTCCATATAAAACGTTCTATATGTCCTGTTTCTTCCCATTTTTCAATATGAGGAACGACTTCTTTTTGTAAAAAATCTTTTAAACTTTGTCTGAATAATTCGTGCTCTTCGGTGAAGTACCTACTGCTCATAACCTGTCTTTTTAGTAATTCTAATCAAAGGTCAAATATAACTTAATTATCTCACTTCTTTTAATAGGGAAACCTTTAACTTTTGTTAATTCTTCAAACGATTTAAATCCTTGTCTAAGTGTACGTTGTTCAATGATTTCATAAGCAATCTCATAGTCGATATATTTAATTGTAACAAGTGTCTCAATGGTTGCCGAGTTAATATTAATTTTTGTTATTGGCTTAGCAGTCTTAACTGTAAACTCATTTAACAAGCGCTCTATAACTTCTGGCGACAAACCATACACTTCAGTGAGTTGCACATCGGAAATAAAACCACCAGATTTAGTTCTAAAATTAACGATACGTTCTGACAGTTTTTCGCCAATGCCATATATGCGTTTTAATTGCTCGGCAGAAGCAGTATTTAAATCTTGTTTTTGATCAAATGTTTTTGGTTTAGAATTCTTAGAATACGCTCTTGAATAGTCCGTTTTAGGTTTTGATTTAGTAACCCAGTCCGGAAATTTAAAATATGGAGATATTTCAGATAAAAGAGTATCTGACACCTTAGTTACACGTTGAAACTCTTTTGCTGAGTTCACCCATTTATTAGTTTCCCTAAATGCATGGAGGCGATCAATTTCTTCACTAGTCATCCCAAGTGTATAGCCTTTATAATCGGTAATATAATTTGGATTGAAAGGATAAATTTTAGGCTGATTGTTCTCTAATTTTAATTGTTTTAAAGAATCGACCTCTGCCCTAAATTCTGCAATTAATTGAGAATTGATATCCTTTTTTTCTACAGGAAAATCTACAAAAAAATAAATGCATTGCACAATCAATATCAGCACAATTAACACAAAAATCCCACTCCGTTGTTGTTTTGAAAACGTGAAGTGGGATTTAAATTTTGACATGTTTTATTTAAGATTTTCTAGCTTTTATAGCTGACATATATTTATTTAATTCTTCTTTAACTTTTGGAGCCAAGAGTATCAAACCAACCATGTTTGGAACCATCATTGCAAATACCATGGCATCTGAGAATCCAATAACTGACCCTAAACTAGCCGCAGCACCTATGATAACAAAAATACAGAAAATCACTTTATAGGTATACTCTGTTTTCTTTGAGCGTCCGAATAAATAGGTCCATCCTTGGAATCCATAATACGACCATGATATCATAGAACTAAAGGCGAATAATACTACAGCAACAGTTAATACGTATGGGAACCAAGATATTGAAGACTCAAAAGCACTCGAGGTTAATAAAATGGCTTGCGCATCATTAGCTGGAGGATTTAACGGATCAACAAAACCAGTAATTATTAATACTAAAGCAGTCATTGTACAAACGATAACGGTGTCAATAAACGGTTCTAATAAAGCTACCATACCTTCACTAGCTGCATACTTTGTTTTTACTGCTGAATGCGCAATAGATGCTGAACCAATACCTGCTTCGTTTGAGAAAGCAGCACGTCTAAACCCTTGAATCAATACTCCAACAGCTCCACCTGCAATACCTTCAGGGCTAAATGCTCCATTCCATATAGCAGCAAATGCAGAACCTATCATATCGAATTTAGAAAAGATAACAAATAAGGCTGCAGCTACATAAATTGCCACCATAAAAGGTACAATCTTATCAGTAACCTTTGCGATTTTTTTAATTCCACCAATAATTACAATACCGACAAGAATTGCCATTACGACACCAAATGCCCAACCATATCCATGTAAGAATGATTGCTCACCTCCAGTGATGTTTTCAACCAATTGAAACGCCTGATTAACTTGGAACATATTTCCTCCACCAAACGAACCACCAATAACAAAAATGGCAAATAATACAGCCAGAACTTTTCCTAATCCACCCATACCTTTAGATTTGAGTCCTTTAGTTAAATAGTACATTGGTCCTCCGTAAACGGTTCCGTCTTCGGCTATATCACGATATTTCACACCGAGGGTACACTCAACAAATTTTGAAGCCATACCCAAAAATCCGGCTATAATCATCCAGAATGTTGCTCCTGCTCCACCAATTGACACCGCAATAGCAACACCTGCTATATTACCTAAACCAACGGTTGCTGATAAGGCAGCAGTTAAGGCTTGGAAATGAGACACCTCACCTTCATGCCCTTCAACTCTAATTGTATCAGGATTATCATCTTCATCTGTAAAAGATGATTTTTCTAATTCTACCTTGTGATTTTCTCTTCCTTCTAAATCATCATATTTTCCTCTAACAATATTTACAGATGTAAAAAAACCTCTAAAGTTGATAAAGTTAAAATAGATAGTAAAATAGATAGCTCCAATAATTAATGGGAATAATACCCAGTAGACACTTATCGTATCCGTAAAAGGAATTTGATAAAAAACAGCTTGTACAAACCAACCTGTGGCATCACCAAATTTTTCATCAATAATTTGATCTATACTTTGTTCGTTGTCTTGAGCAAAAGTGAATAAAGGGTATGCGAGAGCAAAAAGTGAAAGAAGATATTTCTTCATACTTGAATTATTTAAGTTAGTTAGTTTTTGTATTAAACCCACAAGATGCTAAAAAAAAACGACTTTTTAAAGTAGAGCTTGTTAAAATGGCATACTATTTAATCGATATCGTAGAGCGAATTAAGCTTTTGAATTTGTTCAGGTCGTCCTAAAACTATTATTTTCGAATTGGGCTGCAATTGCATATCTGCTTCTGGGTTAACGATATACTCACCTTTATTATCCTTATAGCCAATAACAGTACATCCTGTTCGTTTTCTGAGGTCTAAATGTCTTAAGGTTTCTATCTTAGATGCTGAAAATAATTTTTCGACTGCAACCTCTTCTATATTGACATTTGCTTTACCTACTATAGATAAATTATCTATAAATTCTATTAAATCTGGAACCACAACTAAAGATGCCATATGATCGCCACCAATTCTATCTGGAAGAATCACATTATTAGCGCCAGCCAGCTTTAATTTTTGATATGATGTCTCTTGTGATGCACGACTTATAATATTCATTTGATTATTAATTTGTCTGGCAGACAATACGACAAACAAGTTATCTGCATCATTTGGCAAAGCTGAAATTAAGGTCTCTGCTCTATCAATTCCTGCCTGATATAAAATATCATCTTCATTTGCATTTCCTAAAACAAAAGGCACCATTTCACTTTGAAATTTATCTATGGTTTCCTTACTCTTTTCAATAACTACAAAAGGCTTTTTATACGCTAACAACTTTTTTGCAGCTTGTTTTCCGTTTCTTCCGTAACCACAAATAATAATGTGATTGTTGAAGCTGTCGATTTTCTTTTGCATTTTTCTTTGTTTTAGTTCTTCAAAATTATTCTTACTCAAAATATATTCTGTGATAACAGTTATGGCATATCCCAAAATAATGACACTTGCTAAAATTAAAAATATGGTAAAAACTTTTGTGTTATCATCTAGTGGCTGAACCTCACCAAACCCTACAGTAGTAATCGTAATCACTGTCATGTACAAGGCATCAATCCAAGTGTAATTAGACATCATTTTAAATCCGAGTACACCAATAATAAGTATAATTCCAAGCAGAAAAACTGCTGTGTAAATTTTGGTTCTAAATAGTTTTATTAATGGATTCATAGTTTACAAATCGAATACAGATGACCGCTTCGTATAGACAATGTCTTTAATTTTCATCCAAAATGCAAAAAATAAATACAGTGCAAAACCAAAACCCAGTGTTACGAACGTCAAGTACATAAAGGAGGTACGAACTACTTTTGCTCTAATACCCAAACGGTCTGCAATTCGCTGACATACGTAATAACCACGTTTTTGGAAATAATATAATATTTGATAAAATAAGTTCATGTGTATTCTTTTAGCACGTTTGGAAATTCAGATCTATTAAAAGTCTAAAGATTTAACACTGCAATTTAAACTTTATTTGCTTAACAGTGCATTTCCAATTGCACATTTTAAACACTGCTGTTTTTCACAATATTCTGATTTTAATTGAATGAGCGCCTGAGACTCCATAGCCGATTTTGATACCTGCTTTATTTGATTAAATCCATTGACTATATTGTTTTTTTCTGAAGGAATTGCTCTTATAATGGTCATAATCATCTCATGATTATAGTCACCTTTGTGCTGTGCATAATAAAATTTTAGAGGTATTATCGTATTTATAAGAAGTAAATTAATAAATGATCGGCTCATTTTTTTAGTCGAAGACTTAGCGCTTTTTCCAAAGGTGTAATGTGTAGTCCAATACTCAGATGTAGCCACATCAAATAGCAAATAAAAATCTGATAGTGTAGCTGCTGAAATGACTTTAGAAAACAACTGTTGCTTTGTATGGTATAGGTTTGCTAATTGTGATAACCTAATGGTTGGGAAATTAGGTGGTCTCAATCTAAAAAACTGACATGGTACAACGCCATGATTATTTAATTGATACTTCTGCTTTAAAAACTGATACTTACTTTGAAGCTTTACATGATACCCATCTGTGGCTTTATGGTCTAGCAAACCTGTTTGACCAAATAATAAAGCTTCCAAAGCAACTAGGCTAGACTGTTGTTTTCTTACTACTGAAAAATCAACAGAACGTGCAAGACTTGCAAAAGCCTCACCATTAACCTTAAGTCCAAAGTTTTTTACCAGTAATTTAAACAACACTGCTTCCCAATCATATTTTGAAGTTTTAAGCAGTTGCTCGATACCTTTCGATTTACGCTCTAATCGTTCAATATAGAGGCGTTCTAACCAATTATAAATGGTAAACTCTGAGACATTGGCAAAATCATTCTCGCAATAAATCCATTTGTTTTGTGCAGAAAACAGCCTATAATAGGTATCAAGCAAATCCTTATCAATAACGGATTTAAGTTCTAGTGTTGGGATAATTGTATTGTCGTTTCTGAAAATTTCAGTGTCATGTTCAAATACCACATGCAAAATGACATTATCGTAAGCCGCATCTTGTTCATGATTATGTAAAAACCAATCGCTTGATTTGACATGGATTTCAATATTTCCAGCCCAAAGTTGTTCTCCAATACGCAACTGACCATTGAAAAAATCTGGACCGCTATTCAGATTCAATAATCCTACTGATATAATTTCCAATGGTTCGTGTTGCGTAGTTTTTAAATGGAGAACATTTAGTTTTTTATATTGCCACACATAATAGAGAAAATTTTCTATCATAATCAAATGTAGTAAATTTTCTATATTTTACAAAATTTAAAAATAAAATCACGTAGATGTACGTATTGACTCTTGTAGATTTATTGTTGATTTTTGATAAACATCAAATTCATGCAAACCTTATCATTAATGACAAAAACCATTGCAATAGAGTCATTAAGATGCAATACGTAAAATTATGACAGACCTACCCTCTAGCTTATCTGAGCATGAAATACTAGCTCAAAATGCTGGCCTGGTACTTTTAAACAATTATTTTCAATTACTTTTTAAACGCTTAAATTGCATTGAAAACCAAGTCTTTACATCCAAACAAGATCAACAAAACGCCATTCATTATTTGCAATATCTTGCGACTGGTTTTACCCAAACAGATGACAGTTATTTAGCATTAAATAAAGTACTGTGTGGTTTTCCTTTAAGCGAAGCTATTAGTAATACTGTAACAATTTCAGATTCAGATAAAAATTTGATGGACGGATTAATCACAGCTGCAATAGACCATTGGTCAGGTATAGGACAAACTTCCAATGAAGGATTTAGAGGAAATTGGCTTGTTAGAGATGGATTACTTATTGAACATGATTCGCTTTGGGAATTAACCGTAGAAAAAAAAGCTTATGACATTTTATTAATTAAAAGTCCATACTCATTTTCGATCATAAAATTTCCCTGGATGCCTAAACCACTACATGTTTATTGGCCATACTAGTAAACAGCTATAAATACTCGCGATACTGAAGCACTCTAAAATCGAACGTATTAAATTCTGGATGACGTGCTTTCATTTGTTTGTATAGAGGCATTCGACTAATGGAGATATTGGCAGCACCAGATGACGAGGTTAAAGAGATTGTTTTAATGCTTCTTTGATCTAAAGGAAACTGATGTACTCTTGGCACTTCATTAGACACCAGTTCTAATTTAAGATTGTAATCTTTGAGATGTTTCCTAAAAAAATATTCTGGTCCGTTTTTACTGTTTCCGCCTATAAATAGTAAGGTATTAATATTTGGATAACGTTTTAAATAACCAACAAGGTCTCTTAATTTGATATGTTGCATCCCCAAATCAGAAGCATCTATTTTATCACGTTCTGCGCTATCGACAATATCACAAACACCTATTTTATGTGCAATTAAAAACGCCTTACGTTGTGCTATCGCTTCTTGAGAATTATCATAGCGCAAATTAAGTTGGTAAATTTCATCGATATACAACCACAAAGAATTATAATAACTACCATAACAAAAGTCAACATCATTTTCGAGGAGCTCTCCTGTAGTAAATCGTGGAGGTGGCAAGGTACCAACAATTAATTTTGTAGTATCCTTTTTAATAAATGGTTGGTATGGATGTTTATGAAAGAACACAGATTTAACTTGAATTTGATGATATTTTTTTGTACATTAAAGACACTACAAATTACACAAAAACTATGGGAAAAGGTGATAAAAAATCAAGACGCGGAAAAATACACAGAGGCACATTTGGTGTAAGGCGACCGCGTATAAAAAAGCGTCCGAAAACGGAAGACAAAATCAACCCAAATAAAAAAGCCTAACTATCTCGTGAATATCAATTCGGTATCGCTTGATAATGCTTCAGAAAAGCGATAGTTTTCATAATTAAAGCCTTTTATATCTTCAATTGAATTGGCATTGGTATCGATAATATAACGTGTCATATATCCTCTGGCTTGTTTAGCAAAAGTCATTATGGTTTTATATTCTCCGTTTTTAAAATCTTTAAAATTTGCTGTAATAACAGGCACTTTTAAAGCTTTTGTATCTATAGCTTTAAAATATTCGTTGCTTGCCAGGTTTAAAAACAATTCGCCTTCTTCTAACTCATCGTTTAAAGCCTGCGTAACTTGTTTTTTCCAGAACTCATATAGATTTTTGTTTTTTCCTACCGGAAATTTGGTGCCCATTTCTAATCGGTAAGGTTGCATTAAATCTAAGGGTTTTAAAATACCGTATAACCCAGAGATAATTCTTACTGTATCTTGAAGTTTGTCTATTTTTTTTGTGTCGATAGAGTAAGCATCCAATCCGCGATACACATCACCACTAAAAGCATAAACGGCTGGTCTGGCATTATCTTTAGTAAACGGAAGCGACCATTCCTGATTGCGTTCGTAGTTTAACTGCCCTAAATTATCAGAAATCTTCATGAGTTTAGATAAGCTTTTTGCCGATTTCTTTTTGAGCAACTTATTTAAACGTTCTGATTGTTTTAAAAAACAAGCTTCAGAGGTTTTAGTTGTAGGCAACTTACTATCGAAGTCTAATGATTTTGCTGGAGATAGAACGAGTTTCATATATCGGAAATTTTTATTTCAAATTTACAATTCTAAACACTAATCGTCAACTAAACCTTTTCAAATCTTTCTATAAGGCAATAAGTAAAACTAATGGCTTAAACTTGCGTTAAGGATGGAGCGCTTGTGGAGCTCCTCAACGAGAGCGACGTGCGAGAGCCTGACCTTTTAAGGTTTGAAACCTGAAAAGGGAACGCCCAAATACTATTGCATGTGCGTGGCATAATGACGCCATTTCTCAATACACTGTTGCATATCATCTGGAATTGGCGAATCGAAACTAAGTTGCTCACCCGTTTTTGGATGTTGAAATCCGAGAGTTTTAGCATGCAGTGCCTGTCGCGGTAAAATTTTGAAACAGTTATCTACAAACTGCTTATATTTTGAAAAGGTAGTGCCTTTTAAAATGCGTTCGCCACCATAACGCTCGTCGTTAAACAGTGTATGTCCAATATGTTTCATATGGACACGTATTTGATGTGTACGACCTGTTTCGAGTTTGCACGACACCAAAGTCACATAACCCAATCGCTCGATTACTTTATAATGTGTAACTGCTGGTTTGCCTTTCTCATCGGCATCATCACTTTCGAATACGGTATTTTGCAATCTGTTTTTGGGATGGCGACCAATATGCCCTTCAATTGTACCTTCGTCTTCTGTCATATTTCCCCAAACAATAGCTACATATTCGCGCTCACTGGTTTTATTAAAAAACTGCTTAGACAGATGCGTCATCGCTTGCTCTGTTTTGGCAACCACTAATAAACCACTTGTGTCTTTATCGATGCGATGTACCAGTCCTGGACGTTCGCTGGAGTTGTTTGGCAAATTTTCAAAGTGAAATACCAAGGCATTGATTAGTGTCCCAGAATAATTTCCGTGACCAGGATGGACGACCATTCCGGCTGGTTTATTAATCACTAAAAGCTCATCATCTTCATAGACAATATCTAAAGGGATATCTTCTGGTGTTAATAAATATTCGTAAGGTGGATGTTCGAATAAGACTCGGATTTTATCAAAAGGCTTGACCTTATAATTTTGTTTGACCTGAACATCATTGACATAAATACTACCGTCTTTTGCTGCAGTTTGAATTTTATTACGTGTCGCATTTTCAATTCGATTCATTAAATACTTATCGATACGTAATGGCGCCTGACCTTTATCTACTGTAAAGGCGTGATGCTCAAATAATTCATCATCATTTTGTTCGGCTGCTGTATGTGCTGTAGTCATTGTTTTAGTTTGATCCTCGTTTTCCGTTTCCTAAAACAACATCAATTTTTGAAGTTAGCGGCAACATTCTGCCTGCTGAAATAGTTTCGCCTTTAAATTTTATAGCAATTACTTCGTCTTTTCCTATATCATCGACATAGGTGACTTTTCCAACTTCAAATCCTAAGGTTTCTAATGTTGGTTTCGCTTGACGAAATGTACGTCGGACAATATTAGGCACTGCTACTTTACGGTATCCAGACGGATTTAAAGTGAGATAAATTTTTCGGTTTTCTTTCACTTGAGCTCCTGCTCTGGGATATTGCTCAATCACAGAAAATTTAGGATATTTAGGATTGTAGTTAGCCGAATCCTGAATTTCCATAACCAAATCATGGTCATCAAGTTCGATTGCAACGGTTTCAAGTGTTTTACCTTTTAAGTCAGGAACTTCTACAAACTCTCCGTGATTAGTCGTACTTTTTAGCCATTGCATTGTTAAAAATACGATAACAAGTAAAGCGACTATTGCTAATCCTAATTGCTTAAAAAACGTTTTACTCTTAAGAAATTGTATGACACTCATGAAATTTAGTACTAGAGGACAAATATATAAAAACGAAAGCGTTTTTATTATGGGTTTATTTGGTATTTTAGCTTAACTGATAATTCATTGTTTTTATTGTGAATTAATACAAATTATAAACTGAAATAAACCCAGCATACTTAAATCGGTCTTAAATGAAAAAAAATATCGCTATCATCATGGGAGGATTTTCGAGCGAATATGAAATCTCTCTTAAAAGCGGACAAGTGGTCTACGATACTTTAGACACTTCAAAATATAACACTTATCGCATTCATATTTTTAAAAACAAATGGGTGTTTGTTAATGATTTAAATGAGGAATTCCCTATTGACAAGAATGATTTTTCGGTATTGGTAAATGAAACAAAAATCACATTTGATTGTGTATTTAATGCAATTCATGGCTCTCCTGGTGAAGACGGTTTTATGCAAGGATACTTTGAATTATTGAACATACCACATACGAGTTGCGGTATGTATCAAGCTGCTTTAACCTTTAATAAAAGAGACTGCTTGAGTGCTCTAAAACCTTATGGCATTAAAACTGCTGAATCGTATTTTGTAAACTTAGGCGACAGCATTGATGAAGATGCTATTATTGACAAAGTTGGTTTACCATGCTTTGTTAAAGCTAATAAGGCTGGGAGTAGCTTTGGTATCTCTAAAGTGTATCACAAAGAAGAGCTTCAAAATGCTTTAGACGTTGCTTTTAAAGAAGATGACGAAGTCATTATTGAAGCTTTTTTAGATGGCACTGAAGTTTCTGTTGGTGTCATTAATTATAAAGGCGAAGTGTTGGTATTACCAATTACGGAAATCGTATCTAACAATGATTTTTTCGATTATAAAGCAAAATATTTAGGAGAATCACAAGAAATTACACCTGCACGTATTAGCGATGAACAAGCTGAAAAGGTAAGACGTGTAGCAAAAACAGTTTATGAAGTCTTACGTCTGCAAGGATTTAGCCGAAGCGAATATATCTTTAAAAATGGTGAACCTCACCTTCTCGAAGTCAATACTGTTCCAGGTTTAACAGCAGCAAGTATTTTACCTCAACAAGCTGTTGAAGCTGGTATTAGCATGCTAGACTTATTTGAAAATGCGATAGAGTCTTGTTTAAAGTAATGCTATGATTATTTGGGGAACTCGAAAAAAAATCATCAAAAAAGGGAGGTTGCACCATGTACCTTGTCCTGACTGTGACAGCAAAACAACCATGCATTATGAAGTTTTTGGTAGGTTTGTTGATGTCTTTTGGATTCCGACATTCCCCATAGGTAGACAAAAGTTTTTAGAATGTGATACCTGTGGTGCGATGTTTCGTTTAAAAGAACTACCGAAACGCGTTAAAGACACGTTTAAAACTGAAGCCTCTGCTCCATATCCGATTTGGTTTTTTAGCGGACTGCTCCTCGCAATATTAATGATTTCTTTCTTGACTTACGCTGTAATTAAAGATGATCAAAATGATCAATTATATATTAACAATCCAATGGTTGGTGATGTTTATACCATACAATTTAAAACAAAAACCAATTATACAACTATGAAAATTACTGATGTATCAGTTGATAGTTTACAGGTCATCTACAATCTCGAAAGCAGCTCTAAACGATCTAAAATTTACACTATAGATAAGCCTGAGAACTATGCAGAGTTCTTAAGAGATAAGTATTCAAAAAAAGACATTCAAGAGTTATATTCAGAAAAATTTATTCTCGAAGTTGATCGACGATGATATCGACTAACGATTATAAAACATAATTGTATCTTTATAGTATGAAACGAGCTATATTTCCCGGATCATTTGATCCAATTACTCTAGGTCATTACGATATTATTAAGCGTAGTGTAAAGCTTTTTGATGAAGTGATTGTTGCCATTGGTATCAATGCCGAAAAAAAGTACATGTTCTCTCTAAAAGAACGTCAAGAATTTATTGAAAATGCCTTTAAAGACGAGCCTAAGGTTTCGGTTGTAACTTACAAAGGTTTAACAGTAGATTTTTGCCAGAAAAATAATGTTGAATTTATTTTAAGAGGTTTACGTAATCCGGCAGATTTTGAATTTGAAAAAGCTATTGCCCATACCAACAGGGATCTCGCTCCTATTGAAACTGTATTTTTATTAACCGCAGCGAGTACGTCGTATATTTCATCTTCAATTGTAAGAGATGTTATTAGAAACAATGGCGATTATACCAAATTAGTACCTAATAGTGTAAGAATTAAATAAGGTTGTTCTTCTTAGCCTTTTGTACGGCTTCTAGTTTATTATGCACCTGAAGTTTTCGGTATATATTTTCAATATGTTTTCTGACCGTACCTTTTGACAAAATCAAATTATCTGCAATTTGTATGTAATTAAGTCCTTTACTAAGATGCTCTAAAACTTCAGTTTCACGGTTTGATAATCTGATGTCTTCTTTATCTTTTTCGTTTTCAATGCTCAAAGGGTTACGCAACAGTTTGAGTGTTTTTAACGCAATGGAAGGATTCATAGCAGCTCCGCCATTTAAGGTTTCAATGATACCATCATGAAGGTTTTGAGCATTAATTTCTTTAAGTAAATATCCATCAGCTCCTGCTTTAATAGCGTTAAAAATATGCTCATCATTATCAAAGGTAGTAAGCATTATAATTTTTATATGCGGATATTTCTTCTTTACAATTTCGGTAGTTTCAATCCCATTTAAAACAGGCATTTCTATATCCATCAAAATCAAATCAAGATTATGATTATCTTCTAATTTAGTAAGACATTCAGAACCATTTATGGCCATAAATTTCACACTGAAATCATCAAAAAAAGACAGTTTTTCCTTCACAGTATTTATCAGGAATGTATTATCATCTACTATGGCAATTTTGACAGTCATATCTATTCTATTTGAGCTTAAAAGTTACGATTTTATGCGTATAGTATTGCTACGGCATTTGCCGTATTTTACCACTATTGATGGTAAAGAAAAAAACCTAAATCGACATATAATGATTTAGGTTTTCCTGAACTTTTAAGCAAGGTCTTATCGTGCTAGTGTCGCTCCTTCTTTAGCTTTAAAAGTAATTCTTCCGCTGCGACCTTCAGTCGATTCGGTAGTCGTTTCAGAAGTACGAGTTTCGGTAACTTCATAATCATTGATATCGGTCGAATACGTTTCAGGCGATCCAGTTAAAGTGGCAAGGAATAAGGCAAATGCAGCGATGATTTCTGGTGTATATAACATAGTTTCAAAATTTTATTATCTCTAAAGTTACATTAAAATATTTAAATGTGGTTTTTTAACTTTAGTAGTAAAACGGTACCATTATCATCAGACAGTAATGTTAGAAGTCCTCCAATATCCTGTGCGCGTTTTTTCATATTATTAATGCCATTTCCAAGAGTCGCATTTTTAACATCGAAACCTTTTCCGTCATCTGAAACTTTAAAAACAAAATCGTCTTGTTCTACTGAAAAATCAACTGTAATGTTTTTGGCATCTGCGTATTTTAATGCATTATTAATACCTTCCTGAATAATGCGATACATGTTCATACCTTCAACTGATGTAAAGGTCACCTGTTCCATCTTAGACGTTGAAGAATTAAACTTAAATTGAACACCATCTGAAGCTGTATCGGCTTTCTCTATAAAATTAGATATACGGGATTGTAAATCTTCTAATGAAATCTCATTCTTATTCATTGCCCAAATGGTATCTCTTAACTCATAAATAGTAGTACTAGCAAACTGACTGATGGTTTCAAGCTTTTTGGTGAGTTTTTCATCTTTAATATCAAAACCGTATTTTAAATTATCGATTGATGAAATGATGAACGTCAGTTGAGCTCCAATATTATCATGCAAATCGCGACTAATTCTAAGACGTTGCTCTTGCAAACGATTTTGGGTTTCAATTTTAATCAATGCGTCTTTGAGTTCATTCTCTTTTTGTAGCTGTTTATTTTTAAGTTTTTGCTGGTTGTAAAATAAGAAGCCAATAAGCCCTAATATTAATGCCAATGCTATTAAACCATAAATTTGGTAATCACGCTGCTGAATGGTAAGTTTGTTTTCAGCTAATTCAGCACGCTGCACTAATATTTCACGTTCTTTCTTTTCGGTTTCATATTTGATTTCCAAATCTGCAATGGCTACTGCATTTGTTTCAGAAAAAATAGAATCTTTAAGTGTGATAAACTCTTGACGTTTTGCCCTTGCTTTTTTAAAGTCATTAAGCATATAGTAACTTTCGGCAGTGGTTAAATTCAAATCGGCAGATATCAATTCAATCTCAGGATATTTTTTGACCAATTCGAAACCTTTTTCTGCATAACGCAAAGCCGTTTTTGGCTGATTTAATTCATTATAAAGTGCAGCAATATTGTTTAGAGTAGTTAGCTGAGATTTTTGTTCAGACTCATAGCCTTCGGGTTTATCCAAAGCTTTTAAATACGTTTGCAGAGCCAGATCAAGGTCTCCATTAACATTATATGCATTTGCGAGATTATCTAATAATTTATAATAATCGATTAAGTTATTTTTGCGCTTAGCAAGTGCTATCCCTTTTTTATAAGTTATGATGGCTTCATCAACGCGACCTAAATCTTTTAAGTTTATACCAATATTATTTAAGGATGCTATTTGTTCATTCTCTAAATTATACTTTTCACGAACACTTAAAGCCTTTTTGTGATAACTCAATGCCTTTTCACTTAAATTCATTTCCTGGTAAATGAGACCAATATTGTTTAGTGATGAAGCAGTAGATCTTTCATCATCAATAGCTTCATTCATTTTTAATGATTGAAAAAAATAGTCCAAAGCTTTATCATAATTGGCTCTATTCCAATTGTACATTCCCAAATTATTGATACACATAGATTCTATGATTTGAAAATCATGTGTTCGGCTCATATCTAAAGCCTTTTCAAAGTAATACCCAGCAGAATCTGACTTTCCGGTAATGTCCATATAAATGCCATGGGTATTGGTGAGTTCTGTTAGACCAAAATGAAATTGTGCTTCATTGGCTAGTACCTTACCTTCTTTAATAACCTTTAAGGCCTTATTGGTATCATTAAAGATATAGCTGAATGCTATTTTATTAAACATTCTAATTTTAACAGAGTCATTTTTGGTTTGTCTTGCAACGGTAAGTAAACTATCGAGATTTTGTGAATAGCCAGAGCTACAAATTAAAATGAAGAGAAAAAAGCACTGACTTTTTTTCATTTTTGGGTATAAAAAAAGCATCAGATTTGTAAGGCCTTTTGGGACAACAAAATGAACTGACGCTCTTTTATAAAAATTGATTAATAGCATAGCTAATATATATACTTAATGAGGTTAGTTCAAGATTTTTCGATAAGAGGCAATTAAAAAAGATTAAGCGTAATCTAATAAAAAATCACGCCTAATCATAATCTCAACAACAAGATTTAATTATTAAGATTGTATGCATAAATGGTTTTGTCGTTTGCTTTATAGTATAAATACCCTCCAAATTCATCGACTTGATATTCTGGTTTTTTATCTTTTAAAACAATCTCCTTTTCGACCTCTCCTGTATCTTTACTTACCTTGACCAGTCCTACACCATCCTCTAATTTTGTCAATATAAATTGTGAATTTTCAGTTGCAGAAGTAGCCTTAAAACGCGTTGACAAATAATCAAATGATGCACCTGCAATTCCTGCAAACATATCGGCAGCTCTTTTCGCTTCTTTTCCGTAGTCGTTATAACTACCTAAATCATTTACACTTCCATAAGCACTTCTATTAGCTCCTGCTCTGGCACTCATAGAGACCGTCATTGCTGTAGAAGCCACAGCTGTTATACCTCCTACTATTTTACCGAAAGTACTTCTGCCTGGAGATTTATAATAGGTGTGGTAATTTTCGTTTCCGTCATAACTTAATGCGGTCATATTCTGACTAGAAGATAAAAATATACTGCCATTTCTAATTTCCATGTGGTTAGGATCTTCTTTTTCTTCAAAATCGCACTTTGCTAAATCATTTACTTCACCACTATTGGCATCAACTGCCATTATTTTACCGTCTGCAGCAATTAAATACCTATTGTTTTCTTTATCAAAAGTTGAAGCAACTGATGTTGCACTCTTATATTTTAATGGTTTTCCCCAAACTTCTTCTCCAGTTTCTAAATTTACAATATTAGCATCTTCGCCTGTAATATATATTAAACCTTGAGGGGAATGTGCCATCACCATAATATTTTCGCCTGTTTTAAGGGGCTTTTTAAAGAGGGTTTTCCCATCAAATGAAATCTTGTTTATACCACCTTCATAAATTCCAAAGAGAATACCATCGTCCATGATATAAAAATGTTGTACATAGCCTTTGGTTTTAGGTGCCTTATCCCATAAATCTTCACCAGTAGCCGCACTGAACATGGTTATTTTTGACTCTGATCTTGCAGCAAATGCACCACTTGATCCTGCAACGTCACTCACAACGGCTAAGCCCTGTGGCAAAATTTCAAAGTTTGAAACTATCCCTTTAACTTTTCTATCATCTTGCCATAACTCATCTCCATTGCTTCCAATTTTATGTATTCTAGTATTTTTCCCATTAGCAGTGGTTTCAAAACCATAAATTTCTTTTTCAGTTTTATCAGCAACCATCCAATTAATCCCCTTGATTTTAGTTTGCCATAAATCATCGCCTGAATGGGATTTTGCAATCAAACCTTGTGCTGTTGGTATGATTAAAAAGTCTTTTAATAGCAAAGGTGTACCTGTGACGCTAAAATCTTTAGCAATTCCAACTCTACCAGGCTTATCTAAAAAAAAGCTATAGTCTAATTTTGATGTGTTTAAATCGTAAACAGCAACCTTAGGTGTCATTTTTTCAAATTTATCACCTTCTTTTTGAATACCACTGACTACAAGTTTATTTTGTGGTAATATAACATTGCAAGTGTATATTTGGTTCCAGTTATCATTTTCGGAATTGAAAATAACTTTACCCTGAATGTAATCTATAACTGCTCGCTTGGTCTTAGTTAGTCCAGCAAATTTAGACCCTGCTCCTTGTGACACTACAATGTATGGTGAATTTGGAACAAAATCTGTTTCTTCTGGTTTTAACTTTCCGAAATTAGTGAATGTAAAAACAGGCTGGCTTTCGGTAGGTTTAATACCTATTAAACCATCGTTAGTTGCGACAACTAAAACACCGCCTACAGTTAGTGTCATTTCGTTAATCTTAGCTCCTAAATCATAATTTTGATCAGGTGTTTCCGCTTTTTGAGCGTTTAGTGAAGTCACACTCCATACGAGTGCAACCGTCACTAAATACTTCAATTGAATTAATAGCATTTTCATAATCAAACAGTTATTGTACCTGCTTGTTAAGGTTAAAAGAACCGTCTGTTACTGTTTTTACAGACTGGTCACCGTTAAGGTTTTTACATGTAAATTGGAAAGTTCCAATTACTTTAGTATCAGTTTCTTCAGATACCTTTAAAAAACCAACGGCACTGTTATCATAAGGTGCTTGCCAAATTTCTGTTGTTGAGTTTTGCGGATTGTTTAAATCTACATCTGTTTCGGTATAAGATGCTACATTAACATTTGAAATCACAGAACCATCTAAATCATAAGTTCCTACACCTTCATAACCAAAAATTGTAAATGCAAATGCTTTTCCATCGCTATTTGTTGCAATAATAATCAGGTTTTGACCTCCATTGGCAACTGTTGCAGACGATGATATTTCTAAAGACTGGTAAGATGTACCATCAACTTTAGCAACTAATACTCCAGAACCAGCAGAACCAGCTCCTCCTCCATCGTCATCACTTGAACATGACGTTAAACTTAGTAATGATCCTACCATTACAAATAACATAAATTGTTTAAAATTTCTCATTGTTGATTAATTTTGTGGGTTTATAATGAGACAAATTTGCGTTAAAACAAAAGGCAAGACAATACGACAAATGACGTATTTTTAAAATACGATATGCGGAAACCTTGATTTTACAAGGGTTTCTTTAGCTTTTAGCTGTTGAAGAAATGCAGTATGAGCATCAGATTCTGGATTAAACGGTTGGTGAGCCATTCCTTTTTGAATTGCATCAACATCGTTCATTGTTGCATGAGTATCTTCTGAAATCCAAACGTCTTGAAAATACTTCCAAATATAATTTATAGCTATATTATTAGGATGCAGCATATCATCCTTATAAAAACGATAATCACGTAATTCGTCCATCATAATTTCATAAGAAGGAAAATAATACTGATGCTGTCGCGGTTCTATTATTTGATGTACCGCAGCAATTAAATGCGACTTACTTAGGGTGTTTTCTACAAAGCCATCCTTAATATGTCGTACAGGTGATATTGTAAAAATGAAACTCACTTCAGGGTTAACACTTTTAATCAAACTCATAGTTGCATTGAGAGATTCTGAAATTTGATTTACGGAAAGTAATTCTTTTAAAAATCGTTTTTGCGGCACCTTATGACAATTAGCCACAAATGAATCTGTTTCAATAAAACGATAAGCCCAGGCTGTTCCCAAAGTTAAGATAACATGAGTTGCTGAGTTTAGAAATTGATACTTTTCAATGCAACGTGTGTTAAGCTCGTCAAGTAGTTGATCTTTAGATGTACGGCTCAACTTAGAGTGTGCCTCATAACAATGCCACTGCTCATTATGAAAAAACACATCACTATCCGTATAGATTTTTTTGTTTATAGCATTGGTAACGACGGTTTCTATAGCCAAGGGATGAAATAAAATTCCGAAAGGATTTTGAAGCTTTTGAAACTTAAAGTACTCAAACCGTTCGCCTATATGTTCTGAAAAACAAGACCCTATCAACATTACTTTCGAGTTGTAATCTATACGATTAAACTGTTGTGGTTGTAGAGGTATTTTGGTTTGAAGATTCATTATTTAGTTCTGCTTTCTATACAGAATGATCAATTATTTTATATAGTCTATAGCTGCATTCAAAGCCTCATCAATACCATTTGGATGCTTCCCTCCTGCAGTTGCAAAAAATGGTTGTCCGCCACCACCTCCTTGGATGTATTTTCCGAGTTCTCTAACAATCGTTCCTGCATTTAAGTCTTTGCTTGCTACTAATTCTTTAGAGATATAGCATGATAAAATTGCTTTCCCATTATGTTCAGCCCCAAATAATAAAAATAAATCATCAAACTGACTTCCTAATTCAAAACATACATCTTTAATTCCAGCAGCATCTAAATCGAGTTTTTTAGCCAAGAATTTTACACCATTCACTTCTGATAATTCACTTTTAAGATCTCCTTTAATAGACTTAGCTTTTTCTTTTAGTAAGGTATCTATTTGCTTTTTAAGGCTCGTATTTTCATCCTGCAAACTCTGTAAAGCTTTTACAGGTTCTTTCGCATTATTGAGAAGGTCTTTCATTTCAAAATACGCGCGATTGTTTTCAAAGTAAAAATCTTTAACAGCATCACTGGTAATCGCTTCTATTCGTCTGATTCCTGCTGCCACTGCACTTTCTGATACAATTTTAAAATGCCAAATATCGCCTGTGTTTTTAACGTGCGTTCCACCACATAATTCAATAGATTGCCCAAAACGAACGGTTCTTACAGTGTCGCCGTATTTCTCTCCAAATAACGCCATTGCTCCTTCATCAATAGCCTTTTGCATAGGAATGTTTCGTTGTTCTTTAAGTGGAAGCTTTCCTTCGATACGTCTGTTGACAAAACTTTCAACATCTCGCAATTCTTCAACAGTTAATTTAGAAAAATGTGAAAAATCAAAACGCAAATACTTTGAATGCACAGCCGATCCTTTTTGTTCTACATGCGTTCCTAGAACTTCACGAAGGGCTTGATGTAATAAGTGAGTTGCCGTATGATTACATTCGGTTCTATAGCGTTGTTTTGTATCTACTGATGCTTTTAAAGTGTCATTGATATGCTTCGGTAAGTTTTTTGCAAAATGAATGACGACATTATTCTCCCTTTTGGTATCAATAATATAAACGACATCACCATGAGCATCTTCTAAATACCCTTTATCACCTACTTGTCCGCCACCTTCAGCATAAAATGGTGTTATATTAAATACCAGTTGATATTGTTCACCGTCTTTTTTTGAAGTCACCTTTCTGTATTTAGTGATTTTCACTTGAGCTTCTAAAGTATCATAACCAATAAATTCTTGCTCTTCATCATCGATAAGAACAGTCCAGTCGTCTGATTTTAATTGTGATGCTTTTTTACCACGTTCTTGCTGTTCTTTGAGTTTTTTATTGAATTGGTCATGATTATAGGTAAAGCCATTTTCCCGAAGAATCAAATCGGTTAAATCCTCAGGGAATCCATAGGTATCTTTAAGTTCGAATACTTTATTTCCTGAAATCTCTTTAGAATTCGAATGAGTTATAATGCGGTCAAGTAGTAATAAACCTTGATCTAAAGTTCTTAAAAACGAATTTTCTTCTTCTTTAATCACATTTTCAATTAGCTGACGCTGCTCTTTTAATTCAGGAAACGCTTTTCCCATTTTATTTACGAGTACATCAACTAACCTGTAGATAAAGGGTTCTTTTTTGTCTAAAAATGTAAATCCGTAACGTACAGCACGACGTAAAATTCTTCGTATCACATAACCTGCTCCAGTATTGCTTGGCAATTGTCCATCGGCTATTGAAAACGCCACAGCTCGAACATGATCTGAAATCACACGAATAGCGACATCAACCTTTTCATTTTTACCATAATCTTTATCTGTTATGGTTTCTATTTCACGAATAATAGGTGTAAATACATCGGTATCATAATTAGACTGAACACCTTGCAATACCATACATAATCGTTCAAAGCCCATTCCTGTATCAATGTGCTTGTCGGGCAGATTTTCTAGTGAACCATTAGCTTTACGGTTGTATTGCATAAATACCAGGTTCCATATTTCTACCACTTGAGGATGGTCCATATTCACTAATGTTTTTCCGTCAACTTTAGCTTTTTCTTCCGCCGAACGAATATCCACATGAATTTCACTACAAGGTCCGCAAGGTCCTTGATCTCCCATTTCCCAGAAATTATCCTTTTTATTTCCCATCAGGATACGATCTTCAGGAATTAATGCCTTCCAGAAATCATAAGCTTCCTGGTCCATCGGTAGCTTATCATCGTCATTGCTACCTTCAAAAACAGTCACATATAAAATATCTTTATCGATTTCAAATTTTTCGGTCAGTAACTCCCAAGCCCAAGCAATCGCTTCTTTCTTAAAGTAATCACCAAAACTCCAGTTACCTAACATTTCAAAAAGCGTATGATGATAAGTATCATAACCTACTTCTTCCAAATCATTGTGTTTACCAGAAACTCGAAGGCATTTTTGAGTATCTGCAAGACGGTTATTTTTTGGCTGCGCATTTCCGAGGAAAAACTCTTTAAAAGGTGCCATACCAGAATTAACAAACATTAATGTTGGATCATCTTTTAAAACCATTGGTGCTGAGGGCACAATGCTGTGTTTTTTTTCTTCAAAGAAGTTTAAAAAGGTATTTCGGATGTCTTGAGACTTCATGCGCTAGTTTTAAAACCTGTTTCTATTAAATTCGATAAATAAGAAACAATTTATATATTTGTGTTACGTTCTATTATTCTTGCAAAAATAGAATTTTTTAAGATATGTCTAAAGTAAAATATTATTACGATCCTGAAACACTTTCTTATCGCAAAATAGAGCGAAAGAAAAGGAAGACTATTACCTACGGATTTATATTTTTACTGGCCGCTGCACTCTTCGGATTTCTTTTTGTTTTTATTGCGAGTCAGTTTGTAGAATCGCCTCGTGAGCGTGCTCTAAAACGAGAGCTCTCTAATCTCGAATTGCAATATCAGCTTCTTAATAAACGTGTTGACAATGCATTTGCTGCGTTAGAAAGCGTAGAAGAACGTGATAACTCTATTTACCGATTATATTTTGAAGCTAACCCGATTCCTGAAGAGCAACGTCGAGCTGGTTTTGGTGGCGTAAACCGCTATAAAAAATATGAAGGTTATGACAATTCTAAGTTAATCATCGAGAGTAACAAACGTATTGACCAGCTTCAAAAAGCTATTGTTGTACAATCGCGATCTTTAGATGAAATTGCTGTTTTAGCTGAAGATAAAGAGAAGTTTTTATCTTCTATTCCTGCAATCCAACCTGTTCGAAATAAAGATTTAAAGCACATGGCTTCTGGCTATGGTTATAGAACCGACCCTTTTACGAAGGTTAGAAAATTTCATTTTGGAATGGATTTCACCGCACCACGCGGCACACCAATTTATGCTTCAGGAGATGGTGTTGTTAAACGCGCTGATGCGAATTCATCTGGATATGGAAATCATATCAGAATTGACCATGGTTACGGTTACGTCTCTTTATATGCACATTTGTATAAGTATAATGTACGTGCCAATCAAAAGGTGAAACGCGGTGATTTAATTGGTTATGTTGGAAGCACTGGACGTTCTGAAGCTCCTCACCTACATTATGAAGTTTTTAAAGATGGTGAACGTATTAACCCGATAAATTTCTACTACGGAAATCTAACTGCGGAAGAATATGCTCGACTCTTAGAAAAAGCATCACTAGAAAATCAATCTTTAGACTAAGACTATGCATATCGATCTTCCAGAAAAACGTTACTATGGTATTGGCGAAGTTGCTAAAGCGTTTAATGTAAACACCTCATTAATTCGATTCTGGGAAAAAGAATTTGATGTTTTAAAACCTAAGAAGAATGCAAAGGGTAATCGGAAATTTACACCTGAAGACATCAAAAACCTTAAGTTTATTTATCACTTGGTCAAAGAACGTGGTTTTACACTAGAAGGGGCAAAAATTCACCTAAAAGAAGGAAAAAAGAAGTCACTGGATACTTTTGAAATCATCAACAAACTAGAAAGTGTCAAAGCACAACTCATTAAACTAAAATCACAGTTGTAACATAATCTAATTAATTTCAACTAACTAAAACACAACTTTAAAACTATATCATTATGAAAAAACTACTCGTTCCTATTATCATCATAGGTTTATTGGCTTTCGCATTATATTCTTGGGGAAAAGGATTTAATAACGAAGCGGTACAACTTAATGAAAATGTAAGTGAAGCCTGGGGAAATGTACAAACCTCATACCAACGTCGTAATGACCTCATCGGAAATTTAGTAAACACTGTAAAAGGTGCTGCCGATTTTGAAAAAAGCACATTAGAAGCTGTTGTAAAAGCAAGATCTGAAGCTACAAAACCTGAAATTAACATCAATAATGCTGAAGATTTAAGTCCGGAAAAGCTAGAGCAATTTAATAAGGCTCAAAGCGGATTAAGTAGTGCCTTATCTCGACTACTATTAGTTGTTGAGCGCTATCCCGATTTAAAAGCGAATCAAAACTTTTTAAAACTCCAAGACGAATTAACGAGTACTGAAAACACGATTCAAACGGCAAGAACGCGTTATAATGAAGCTATTAAACCTTATAATATTCATGTAAAAGAATTCCCTAATTCAATCCTGGCTGGCATTCTCGATTTTGACGCTAAACCTTATTTTGATGCTGAAGCTGGAGCTGAAAAACCTGTTGACGTAGAATTTGACTTTAGCAATTAAACATGTCAAAAGTTGAAGATTTTCTAACGGCTGCTGAGGAACAAGAGATTATTGAAGCCATTCGCATTGCGGAGAAAAGTACGTCTGGAGAAATACGAATTCATATAGAACACGGCTCTCATCTTGATGCTTTTGAACGCGCCATGGAGGTGTTTCATTTTCTAAAAATGGACAATACCAAACTTCAGAATGGTGTACTTATTTATGTGGCTGTAGACGCAAAAACCTTTGTGATTTATGGCGATAAAGGTATCAATGATGTTGTACCTAACGGATTTTGGGATAGTACTAAAGACATCATGCAATCTCATTTTAAAGCCAAGCGTTTTAAACAAGGTCTTATTGAAGGTGTTTTAAAAGCTGGAAAGCAATTAGAAAATCATTTCCCATGGATTCATAATGATATTAACGAATTACCAAATGAAATTTCAAAAGGATAAATGTTGAAATACAAACACATATTGTTATTAACACTGTTTAGCTTTATCAGCAGCTTTGTTATTGTTGTGCATGCTCAGTTTGACATTCCTCCTATTCCAGATGAACAAACCAGTGTTTATGATTACGCTAAGCTTTTAACAGATTTTGAAAAAACTAATTTAGAGCAAAAACTTATTCGGTATTCCGATACCACTTCAACACAAATTGTGGTTGCAATCATTAGAACTACTAAAGGTGAAAATATTGGTCTTTTAGCTCCTAAATGGGCTCATGAATGGGGTGTCGGACAAGCAAAAGAAGACAATGGTGTTTTTATTTTACTAGCAAGTGAAGATCGGAAAATATGGATTTCACCAGGTTATGGTGTCGAAGACCGACTTACTGCTGGAACAACAGGTGAAATTGTAAGAAATGTTATTATCCCAGAATTTAAACGCGGTGACTATTACCAAGGTTTAAACAAAGGTAGCGATGCTATATTTGAAGTGTTAACCGGAAAATACCAAGGTACTCGCCAGTCAAATAATTCGGGTAGTGATTTTCCTGTAGTGTTCTTCCTATTCATGTTTATCATGTTTATCATTTTTATCATTGCAATTACCAAAAACCGACGTGGTGGTGGAAAAAATGGTGGGCGTCGAACCAACGGCACCAGTATTTTAGATGCTATTATTTTAAGTAATATGGGACGAGGAAGCTATGGCGGAAGCAGTTCTGGTGGAGGCCTTTTTGGAGGCGGAAGTTCATCTGGAGGCAGCTTTGGTGGTGGTTTTGGTGGCGGCTTCGGAGGTGGTGGCTTTTCTGGAGGTGGTGCTGGTGGTAGCTGGTAATCGTTTGAAAGAACCCTATTCTCCATCTTCTAAAAAGAAAAGTTCTTCAACGGGAAGTTTAAATAACCTTGCGATTTTTATAGCTAATAGAGCCGAAGGCACGTACTTACCTTTCTCTATAGCATTAATAGATTGTCTGCTGACTCCAATTTTTTCAGCTAGATCACCTTGGGTCAAGTTATGTCTCGCTCTTTCAATTTTAATATTATTCTTCATAATTAAGCTCTTGACTTTAGAAAATTAAATCTTATGATAAAAAATAATAAAGGTGTAAAAATGTTATATACCAATACATCAAAAAATGCAAAATTATAAACAAAAATAATAGCTAACATCAATACTATATAATTGAAAATAATAGCCCAAACTAAAGAATCTTTACGTAATTTATATATAAACTCGTCTTCAACTTTCTCTTCAGAAAAACCAACCAACAGGCCACCAATAATAATAGACAATGCTGCTAACTCATCAATAATACTATTCTCAATAATCGAAAAGATTGTATTTGGCGAATCATTAAAACTATTATTTATTGTGGATTCTCCTCCAAATATTGATATAACTTTGACCTGAAAAATATTTGACTCATAATCTGAAAAAGCCAAAAACACACCTACCACTAACCCAATCATTAATAAAATCCATCCAGGTACTTTATACTTATTAGAAATTAAATAATTTGTCTTCATGATCTATTAAATTTTAAAATAACAACTCAAAAGTAAATAAAAATTTACAAAATGTAAAGTATAATTTACTTTTTGTAAAAAATAATAGCTAATTAATAGGAATTTAAATGATTATTATTTAATTTTTAACGCTTTAATGTAAAGTGATTTCTAAAGGTTCTTCCATCTTCTAAGGTTGCCGAAAACCAGTAGTCATTTGTAGGTAATGGTTGTCCTTTAAAGGTTCCATCCCAAGAATCAAAAGGCGAATTTATAGTGTAAAGCAATTTTCCGTAGCGGTCAAAAATAAAGACTTTACTATTAGGCTGAAACTGAGCCGATACTCCTTTAAGTTGCCATGTCTCATTTACACCATCTCCATTAGGAGTGAAATATTTAGGATATCCAATGACTGACACATCCTCTGAAGTAATGCCACAATCATTTTTAGTATCTCTTATATAAACCGTATAGATTCCAGCAGCAACATTATCGAATGTATTAGATGATTGATAGGGCCCTTCTATTCCTAAAATAGCATATTCATAGTCGCCTTCACCAGAAATCAATACTGTAATAGAATTATTTACTGAAACATCTTCGATAACAACATCTTCAATTGTAGCAATATTAGAAGGAAGGACTGTAATCGTTTTTGTTTTTGAGCAGCCTTCAACAAATGATACATCAACTGTATAAGTTCCTGTCTCGTTAATTTCAATATCAATAGTAGTCTCGCCTGTAGACCAATTATAGTAATAGTTATTTGGTGTATCACCCATCACACCACCACTTAATGTTATGGTTTCAGGAAATGAATTCAAGCAATACAATACCGTTTCTTCGGTTAAAATATTTGGATTAGGATTTACCTGTAAATGTACTTGTCCGATACCATAACATGAGGCTTCAATTTCAACTCTACTGTATATGGTATAATTGTAAGGCTCTGGATTGAAAAAGTTATTAGGCAATTCATTAACCTCTAATAAGGCATCATTATAAGTCTCGTAATAAGACACTTCAGAATTTAAAGGCAAATCGTCCAGAACCAATTCATCAGCAAGTGACAAATCCCAGATCACACGACCTGTTGGTTCTCTGGTATCACAAGATTCGAGTGTTACTGCAGGAACGGCTTCAGTATTGACTTGCAATGTAATCTCTGAACTATTAGTACACCCTGAACTCGTATCAGTAACCTTAGCATAAATGGTTTGCGGATTCGAACTATTACTATATGACGTCCCTTCTATTTCGATCGTTAAGGCCTCATCTTCAAAAAATTGCAGTTCTCTGTTCTGAGTGATGCCATTAGTAATATCTTCAAATGAGCTATCAAAATTAAATACCGTAAAACCATCTAGAATTTCGTCATCACATTGACTAATTGTAATATCTTCAGCATCTGGACTTGCCAGAAAGTTTGCTGTAAATGGAATTCGGTTTCCATCTGAACAACCATCAAATAGAGGCAAAACCCAAAATGTAGTCGTTTCAGTTAGTGCAACATCAAACACAAATCCAGAGTTTATCACATCTGTAGATGTTTGAGATTCAAACCATAATACTGTCGGCGTATTTGATGTAAGACTTAATGTCGATATCCCTTCACCACAAGCCACATCTGCCTCAAAAGAGAGCTTAGGTGTGGTAATAGTTGTACTTGCAGAAAGATTTAATACAGGATCATCAGGCATGCCTCCAAATTCTACCAAATAGCCTTTTGGATGATATGGGCTATCTGGATTAGTATCACCAGTATTTGCCAAATCATTCCAGGAACCTACAATACCAACTGAAGCATCAGTAATATGTGCATAATCTTCATTATTGATATTATTTGGCTCACCAGTATTCCAAAGTGAAAATTCGTTATTAACGGGAGCACCATCCCAGAACACAGTACTATTTTCGGGTCCGGTAACCCATTGCCAAACACCTTCGGTTTGCGCGTCACTGGCGCCAATCCATCCAACACCCGGACTTTGTTCTCCTGCAAATTGAGCTTCTTCAAAAGAGGTTAATGTAGCAAGGTAGCCTTGTAATCCGAAATAATCTTGAGTTTCAGCTGCAGCTCTAGCATTGGTCCATGTAATACCCTGACTAGGCACGTAAATATAATAGTGATTGGTAGAAGGCAGATAATTAGCATCTCCCAGATTTATTGAAAAAAACTTATCCTGAGTAAAGTTAGCTTCAACTGTACTATAAACCACATTACGTATGGCGTCTTCAAATTCGGTAAAAGAAGCAGGACCGTTGAGCGTTAATTTACCTTCAGCAATAATCCAGGTAGATGTAATATTGGGATAAGTTCCATTTAAAATTAGAACATCTTGACCAAAGGTATAGCCTTCAGAAATTTGAACATCTACTTTTGCTAAGGTAGTATCTCCTGGATCAGGATCTGTAATGCTAACATCAGTTACAATGCTCATTGGTGAGCTTCCACAAAACTCCTGATTACCTTCTGCTGAAATTGATGGAGGTGTTTGAGCATAGTTGTATTCAATACCAAAGAATACAAAAAGACACAAAAACACACACTTCAATTTCATAGACTGGTTATTTCTTCCTCATGTAAACACTTACAGGAACACCATTAAAATTAAAATGTTCTCGCAAGTTATTTTCTAAAAAGCGTTTATAAGGTTCTCTGACGTATTGCGGTAAGTTACAGAAAAATGCAAACTGAGGCTGAGGCGTTGGTAGTTGCATGATGTATTTAATCTTCACGAATTTACCTTTATACGCTGGTGGTGGATAGTTTTCAATAATTGGAAGTAAAACCTCATTAAGTTTACTCGTTTTTATTTTTTTGGTTCTATTTTGATAGACTTCAACAGCCGTTTCAATAGCTTTATAAATACGTTGTTTGTTGACTACGGAAATGAACACAATAGGCACATCGGTAAAAGGTTCGATTTCTTTTCTTATGACCTTTTCGAACTCTCTGGTTGACTTGGTATCTTTTTCAATTAAATCCCACTTATTAACCAGAATTACAATCCCTTTACGATTGCGTTCGGCGAGCCAAAATATGTTTTGTACCTGACCATCAAACCCTCTAGTGGCATCTAATACCAACAGACAAACATCACAATGCTCAATTGCTCTAACACTACGCATTACAGAATAAAACTCTAAATCTTCTTTTACTTTAGATTTACGTCTGATACCTGCGGTATCGACTAAGTTAAATTCAAATCCGAAACGGTTATACTTGGTATCTATGGAGTCTCTAGTTGTACCAGCTATGTCAGTAACAATGTAACGCTCTTCACCAATAAGTGCATTGATAAAAGACGATTTTCCTGCATTTGGACGGCCTACCACAGCAAACCTTGGTAATTCATCTTCTTCTAGGTCTTCTTCCACTTCAGGCAGCGCTTCTACAAGTGCATCCAGTAAGTCACCTGTTCCACTTCCATTAATACTGGCAATGGTGTAATATTCGCCTAGACCTAAAGAATAAAACTCTACGGCATCTTCGGCACGTTTGTTATTATCAACTTTATTTACAGCAAGAAAAACTGGTTTATCTACTTTCCGAAGTAATCGTGCTACATCTTCATCCATTCCTGTAACTCCGGTTTCGACATCTACCATAAATATAATAGCGTCGGCTTCATCGATAGCCAACTCTACTTGTTTATCAATTTCAGCTTCGAAAACATCATCACTTCCTTTAACATAACCTCCTGTATCGATTAGAGAAAACTCTCTTCCGTTCCAATCGCTCTTACCATAATGTCTGTCGCGCGTAACTCCACTAACAGCATCAACAATGGCTTCGCGACGTTGAATCAAGCGATTAAAAAACGTAGATTTTCCAACATTTGGTCTTCCTACAATAGCAACTATATTACTCATAATTCAAAATTTTATCTGCATTACATATCCTGTAAGCGGCTGCGAAGATACTAAATAAGTAAGCAGGTCGCATGAATTTAACGTTAAACCTTAAGAATCAGTTCAACTTTCAATAAAAAACAGTAATTTGAATTACTATTTCAGCTAAAAAATGTCATCTACTACAAATACTATCATTTTAAGACCTCGCTTTAAATTTAAAGTCAATCATAATAATGAGGAGCTTTTAAAGTTATTTGAAGATGAAAAAAGGACATCTGCTAGTTTTATAATTTCTAGAGTTGATAATCATATATTTATTAAAATCCCAAAAGAAAAACAACATTTCTGGTCACCTCAACTGCATTTAGAAATTGACAGTCACGAAACAGAAAACAGTAGTACTATTTATGGATTATTTGGTCCTAATCCAACAGTTTGGACGCTGTTTATGTTTTTACATTTTGTAGTTGCCGGACTTTGGATTGCTTTTGCAATATGGACTTATGTGAACTGGAACTTAGACACTGATTATACCATCCAGTTATTTTTAACTTTGTTGATGGTTGTGATATGGTTTGCTTTATATTTTGGAGGTCGTTTAGGCAAGCGATCAGGAATGCGAGAAATGCATGAGTTGCATCACTTTATGAGAGACACACTACGAAAAAAAGGGATTCACACTGAGTGCTAGTTATTGTATCCAAAACGTTTAAGTTGCCTTTCGTTACTCCTCCAGTTTTTATTCACTTTTACATATAATTCTAAATGCACCTGTTTGCCAAAAAACTTCTCTAAATCTTTTCTAGCCTCAATACCAACACGCTTGAGCGCACTTCCTTTGTGTCCTATGATAATTCCCTTTTGAGTCTCTCGTTCGACCATAATTACAGAGCGCATTCTAATAATTGCATCTTCTTCAAAAAACTCTTCGGTATCAATTTCTACGGCATAAGGTATTTCTTTTTTGTAATGCATTAAGATTTTTTCTCTAATGGTTTCGTTAACAAAAAAGCGTTCGGGTTTATCAGTTAATTGATCTTTAGGGTAAAATGCAGGTGACATTGGAAGTAATTCAATGATTCGGCCAAAAACCTCTTTTACATTAAAACCTTCTAAAGCAGAAATTGGAAATATTTCAGCATTTGGCACTTTAGTAGACCAAAGTGCTACCTGACTTTCTAATTGTTCCTGATCGGATTTATCAATCTTATTTAAAAGCAATAATACTGGAATTTTAGAATTTGTGATTTTTTTAAAAAAGGCTTCATCTTTTAATTCTTGTTCACCAATTTCGACCATATATATAAGCACATCAGCATCTTCAAAAGCTGATTTCACAAAATCCATCATAGATTGTTGTAACTCATAAGCTGGTTTAATAATACCTGGTGTATCACTTAAAATAACCTGGAAATCATCACCATTGACAATCCCTAAAATACGATGTCTGGTCGTTTGTGCCTTAGACGTGATGATTGATAATTTTTCACCTATAAAAGCGTTCATCAAGGTTGACTTCCCTACATTAGGATTTCCGATAATATTTACAAAACCTGCTTTATGACTCATATTAATCTTATTAAATAGGCTACAAAGTTACGACCTTGGTTTGTTTATTCCTCTATCATACATCACAATACTTCCAGCTACAGATACATTTAAGCTCAATTGTGATTTAAATTTAACTAAAAAATGACTTTTCTCTATGGCTTTATGTGAGAGTCCATGATCTTCTGCTCCTAACAAATATACACAACGTCTGGGATGGTGAAAGGTTTCTAAATCTTTGGCTGCATCAGTAAGTTCAACACCAACAATACGAGCGCCTTTAGGTAAGTTTTTATAAAAGTCATCAAAGGTGTCGTAATGAAAATAAGGCATAGATTTTACGGCATTATGTGTGTCGCTTGATTGTTTTGCATAACGATTTCCGATTGTAAAAATAAAACTCGCCCCTAGATTTTGTGCTGAACGCCAGAGTACACCAAGATTTTCTGGAGTTTTACCATTTTGAATACCTATTCCGAAGAACTCATTTTCGAAGTTATCTACCATGGTTCAAAATTAAGTAATCTTATGTTTTTATAGAAGTATACCAGTCGGTTTTATGAATGCTACAATTCTCTTGATTACATTAAAAGAGCCAAACTAACGCTTCACAATGAAGTTTAAAATCAATCCGATAAGAATTAAGAGGATTCCGATGATACTCATAAACGTATAGGTTTCACTTAGCCAGACAACACCTATAATCATAGTGAAGATAACTTCAATATATTTTAATGGTGCTACTTGATTGACTTCCGAAATCTGAAATGCTTTAGTCATGTAATATTGTCCGAAATATCCAAAAACGCCCAAACTAAATAAAAGAACCCATTCTAAACCTGTAGGGTTTGTCCATTCTGAAATAGCTAAAATCCCTCCAAAAAGTGCAGCTATGATCATAAAATAATTGACGACAACAACAGGATGGTCGCTGTTTCCTATTTTTCGGATAATTATAAATACCAATCCTGTAAAAAAAGCAGATAATAAAGCATAGGCGACTCCCATTCCACTGATATGAGCGTCAAAACCTTTAAGAATAATGACACCTGAAAATGCTATCGCAAAACAGAACCATTGTAAGTATTTAATTTTTTCTTTTAATAAGAGTAATGCAAAAAGGGCAGCAAAAATTGGTGAGATATAGCGAATAGATACAGCCGATCCCATAGATAGGTGTTGTAGTGATGTAAAAAAAAGCGTCATTGCAATAAAACCAATAACACCTCTTGAAACCAACAATACCTTTTTCTTACCAAGTATGGGTATTTTGTGGTATGTTAAAAAAGGTAGTGTAAAACATAAAGAACCTATTGACCTGAAAAATACAATTTGATAGACATTAAACTGGTTTAAACTTTTAACAAGCACATTTAAAAGAGCAAAAGCTAAAGCACTTATAATCATTAAAATTATTGCTTTTCTAAACATATGTCAAGCGCTGCTTATTTCAAATTAATTTATTCGTCTGAGTAATTTATTAAAGCCTTTTATGCTCTCTTTTTTTAATTGATCACGGGATAGCTTATCATTGATTGTTATGTACTCAATATGCAAGTTACTATTGCATTCTGAATGTGAATTTAGGCGTTTGTTATTATTTGATATGATTATAACACCATCGACACTACCATCATTACTCTTCTGAATAAACTCTTTTTCTTTGGAAAGATCTTCTAAAGATTGAAACAAAATAATTCTGTAGCCTTGGGCATAAGCTACTTTTTCTATGTTGAACAAAAAACAACTGTAAAAAGACGTGTTAACCTGCGGAATGATAACAGAAATAGCTTTGGCTCTTTTTTTTCTTAAAGCCACCGCAAAGTTATTCGGTATATAATTATACTTAAGCGCTATACTTTTAATAATTTGTCTGGTATCAGAACTAATATCAGTTTTATTGTTTAAGGCTTTAGAAACCGTAGACACTGAATAACCTGAAACCCGAGATATTTCTTTAAGTGTAATTGTAGACACAATCTGATTTATTTTCTAACGTCTTTAATGAACTGTAAAGCCTGTTTAGTAGTTGTTTTTATTTCTTCTAAATTATATGCTCCTTTAGCATCTTTTTTTACCAGTTTAGAACCTATTCCTACACAAGACACACCTGCACTAAACCATTGTTGCAAATTTTCCTTTGTTGGAGAAACGCCACCAGTTGGCATAATGCTCGTCCACGGCTGAGGTCCTTTAATAGCTTTTACGAAATCTGGACCATAAATTCCACCTGGAAATAATTTTACAATCTCACAACCTAATTCCTCAGCTTTTGCAATTTCAGAAAGGGAGCCACATCCAGGAGACCATAATACTTTTCGTCTGTTACAAACGATTGCTATATCTTCTCTCAATACCGGAGTAACGATAAAGTTTGCTCCTAAAGCCATATATCTAGATGCTGAAGCAGCATCAGTAACAGAACCAACGCCTAGAATCATTCCTGGCAATTTTTCTAAGGCATATATGTTAAGCTGTGCAAATACATTTTCGGCAAAATCTCCTCGAGCTGTAAACTCTAATAATCTTGCGCCACCTTCATACAAGGCATCTAATATACTTTTACATGTAGTAATATCACTATCGTAAAACAGTGGTACTAACCCTGTTTTGTTCATTATATCTACAACTTCTAATCTTGAATATTTTGCCATTTTACTTTTATTTATCTTGATACTTTGCCTGAAGCATTGCCACTCAATAGTTTTTCAATTTCATCAAGCGTAATTAAATTACAATCTCCAGAAATTGTATGCTTTAAGCAACAAGCTGCTACTGCAATGTTTAATGCTCTTTGTTTATCGGTTGCATCGTTTATTAATCCGAAGATTAATCCACCCATAAATGCATCACCACTACCAACGCGGTCAACAACTGGAGTAACCTCTTTCACATCTGCATTAAAAACAGATTTACCATCGTATAAAATACCACCTATACGTTGATGTGAAGCACTTACAGAATACCTCAAAGTTGTAGCAACTGTTTCTAAATTAGGACATAATTTGAACAATTGATCATATAATACAGGTAAGGATTTTTCATTCTGATAGTTAGGAAACACTTTATCTTTTCCTAACATAAAAAATGCAGTATCAATATCACCTAAGATGATATTACTGTATTTCAAAAGTTCAGGCATTACCTCGCTTGGTTCTTTTCCATACTGCCATAGTTTGGATCTGTAATTTAAATCTGATGATATCGTAATTCCTAGTTTATGAGCTACTTTTAAGGCCTCTAAACATTCTAATGCAGCAGACTCAGAGATTGCAGGTGTAATGCCACTCCAATGAAACCATGATGTGTCTTTTAAAACGTCTTCCCAATTTATTGCACCTTTTGGGATTGTAGCCATAGCACTATTAGCTCTATCATAAACCACATTACTCCCTCGTGTTCCTGCTCCAGTTTCTAGGTAATAGATGCCTAATCTGTCACCACCAAAGATGACATTTTTAGATTCAACATTATACTTACGCATTTCTTTTAATGCACAGGCTCCGATTTCGTTTTCAGGCAAACGCGTTACAAACTCGGCTGAAAGTCCATAGTTAGCCAATGAAACAGCGACATTAAATTCGCCACCACCATATGAAGCTGCAAATGTTTTTGCTTGTGAAAAACGTAAATGTCGCTCTGTAGAGAGTCGCAACATAATCTCACCAAATGTGACAATTTTGCTCATTTTATTATCTCTTTATATTTTAAAACCAAATAATCTTATTTTTAATTGTACTCTTATTAACAATGACAGAGCAATTTAAAAAATAAAATTATTTGGTTGTTTAAAACTCAAATTAAAATCTAGCTAAATACTAAACTTTATTATTGCAATTTACATCTTTTTTTTTTCAACTTCCTCAGTACTTCTTGCATTTCAAAATGATGTCGCACTTGTGTAACTCTAGTTGAAATTAAACCATCACTAAGTGCCATTACATTGCCTTTGTCAGTTTATTAAATACCTAAAGCTTGACCACCACCAATCTGAATGGTTTCGGCAGTTATAAATGCTGCATCTTTACTTGCTAAAAATGAAATAACACCAGCAACATCTTCTGGTTGACCTAATCTACCTAACATAATATTATTTGCCCAAGATGCAAAAACTTCAGGTTTGGTTGCTTTAATTTGCGCATGAAAAGGCGTATCGATTGTACCAGGTGATACGGCGTTCACTCTGATACCATATTCAGCTAAATCTTTAGCTAGTGCTCTGGTAATAGCGTGAACTCCAGCTTTAGATGTTCCGTAGATTCCAGCACCTGGCCCACCTGCAGTCCATCCTGCATTTGATGTATAGTTAATTATAGAAGGATGCTCTCCTTTTTTAAGAAACGGTATAGCTGCTCTTGATGCAAAGAAGACTGAATCTAAATTTAATGCCATTACAAATCTGTAAAAATCTGTTGTCATCTCTTCAAATCTAGATCGTCCGCCTAATCCACCTGCGTTATTAACGAGAACATCTATTCTACCATACTTTTCACCTATTTTTGTGATATTTGAAGTGACTTGTTCTTCTTTAGTAACGTCAAATCCACAATATTCAGCAGTAATCCCTTCAGCTTCCAGTTCTTTAACTCTTTTTGCTCCTGATTCATCTTCAATACCATTTAAAACCACAGTATATCCGTCTTTACCTAATCGTTTTGCTACTTCGAAGCCAATTCCACCAGTTGCTCCAGTTACTATTGCTACTTTTCCTTTATTACTCATATTAATTTATAGTTATTTTATAATTTAACTTATTTCGTTTTCTATAGGTTTAATTTCTTTAATAAGCGTGTAAATGGACACTAGAGCTAAAGGAGCTAACACAGCTAGTATAATAAATGCTGGTGTATATGATTCGGTAGTAATTATTGGTATCAACCAGTTCATAATAATTACTGAAACAGCACCAATACTTCCTCCTAATCCTGCTAATGTTCCTACAGATTTACCATTTAACAAATCACTTGGTATGGTTTGAATATTACTAATTGAAAACTGAAAACCAAATAGAACCACAAACACAAATGATACGAATTTCTCAGGTGTATTTGCAAATAAAATGGCTCCTACAATTGCTATAACAATAATTATCGCTCCAATAGTAATAACTTTCTTTCTTGATTTATCTAAACTCTTAGTATTCATGAGTTTTTTAACATACCAACCTCCTGCTAAACTACCTATTGCAGCTCCTACATAAGGGAACCATGCATAAAGTCCGATTTCTTTTACATCAAATCCAAACTCCTTGTATAGATAAATTGGCATCCAAAAAACAAACAACCACCATATAGGTTCTATAAAAAATCGTGCTGCTATAACGCCCCAAGATTCTTTCATAGATAGAATTTCTACGACACTTAAGCTCTTAGCATCATCGTCATCTTGTCGTGACTCCAATCGTCCTGAAACGATATGATTCTTTTCTTCGTCGGTGATCCAAGGATGATTTTTTGGTTTTGTTTTATTCATAATTAACCAAGGGATAATCCATAAAAAACCTAAGACACCTATAATCACAAATGTGACTTTCCAACCGTATATTCCAAAAAGTTCAGATACTGTTGGTGCTGCGATTATTGATCCAACGGCAGCGCCTGCGTTAAAGATACCTTGAGCTACTGCTCGTTCTTTAATAGGAAACCATTCGGCATTATTTTTTACTGCTCCAGGCCAGTTTCCTGCTTCAGCTACACCTAATAATCCTCTAAAAACACCGAGTGATGCTGCTCCTTTAGCAAAAAAGTGAAGAACGCTGGCTAAAGACCAGAAGAAGATAGATAGCACAAACCCTATTCTTGTTCCTACTTTATCATATACTTTACCAGAAATAAATTTACCTGCCGCATAAGTGATAGTAAAAATATTGATAACCCATGCATAATCTTCTTCGGTAAGTCCTAGGTCTTTACTCATTTCTGGCCACATTATTCCTAATGCTGACCTGTCTATATAATTGATGATTGTGGCTAGACATACTAAGCCAATGATCCACCATCTTAAACCTTTTAATTTCATAAACTATTAGTTAGTGTGTTCGTATTAAACATTGTAGCAATATTGATATAACACACTGAAGTGCTCTTTCATTTTTTGTTTAGCTAATTTTGGATCTTGTTTCACTATGGCATCATAAATAGCCATATGCTCGTCAATACCTTGAGTCGCTAAACCTTTATCACAGACATGATATTTTTCAAAATTTGTAATGATTTCTGGAGTTATAATAAGCATGAAAGTATTCATCGTACTATTACCACTAGCTTTAGCAATTGCTAAGTGAAATAGTAGATCTTCTTCAACAGCGTCTTCTCCCTCTAAAACTTTTTCTGTGTAGGCATCCAAAGCTGCCTTCATTTTTTTAAGATCTTTATCAGTTCTTCTTAATGCTGCCAAACGAACCGTTTTAAGTTCTAATAAAATTCTGGTTTCAACTAAAGATTTAAAATCAGGATCTTCTAGCCTTAGAATATCTTCTATCATTCCATTCATGGCAATGACACCAATATTAGCAACAAAAGTTCCACTTTGCGGAATTGACTTTAACAAGCCATAGAATTCTAATTTTTGAATAGCTTCTCTAACATTACTTCTAGAAACTTCAAACTTATCAGATAACATTCTTTCAGAAGGTAATTTATCTCCTGGTTCGAGGTTTTTTTGATTGATAAGATCTCTTATTTTAGAAATAATAGTCTTGTGTACATCAAAATTATCTGTTTTAGTTAGAATCTCTATTTTCATATTTAAACGTTTTAATTCTTGATTAAATTTATGGAAATAATAACCAAAACATATTGATTATTACTAAAATTTAAGTACTTAAAGAATTCTACTCATCTTAATTTTGACCAGTAGAACTCAATAAGTGACTAACTCAAAAATAATTAATTTTTAATGCTTAACTTCTAAGCTATAATATTTTACTTTAGCAAAGGCTCCTTCATCTCTTGTTTGGAAATAATTGCCCGCTTTAAAATAGTTTTCAAATATTCCCCATTTTGACATGTGAATATTTTCATACACTTTATACTCTGTGTTATTCAACACGATTACCATTTTTCCTTCGGAAACTTTAACTTCTAGTGTAAATTTCCCAAAGCCTACTTCCTGCTCAAAATTAAATCCTTCATCATTATCCCATGCATCTTCATGAAGTAGTTCGGCACCTGTTGCATTTAAGTTTTTTAATACTTTGGTTTTGACTCTAATTTTACCTTTATCCCAATAGATTTTCAACATTGGAGGTGCATTATTATCATCTTCACCTATTAAATCCCTTTGCTCATTAGTTAATCGACCATGAATTTGCATAATAATAATACGATGGTATTTTCCATCCTTATCTCTTGAAACATCTTCAATAGCAAGTTTTCCTTTCATGGTACCACCTTGTGCAAAGGTCCAGTTCGTATTGTTATCACCAGGAACCATTTGCTCCCTTAACTCAGATCTAGTGTATTTTGTGTTTTTTGTTTTAGATTCTGTAGGCATTGCATGAAATACAATAGCACCTTTTGTAGAATCTATATACATGTATGGTTTAGCCGCTTCAATATTAGCAAAATCTAAAATTTCAGGAGGACTAATTTCTAAAGGCTTACCGTCTTCATTTGTGACTGGTAAAGTAACTTTCCAATGACTTAAGTCAATTTCAGGAAGCCTAACTTTTTTCTTTCGTTTTTTCTTTTTCTTTTTCTTATCCTTTTTTTCAACTTTAGTTTCCGTGTCTGCAACGCTACTTTTCTGATTTTGAGAAGTAGCGTTAACAGATAGGAATACTATCAGAATAATTAACAATATGTGTTTTTGAATTTTCATTTAAATTAAAATCCAAGTTCAATTTCAACATTATCTAACCACACATTATCTACGTTAGCAGTATGATTAAACAGTAAAGCTATTTGACCATTGGCACCTGTTTCAAACGGCAGAGAAAAATCTGCATAACTATCAACACCACCTGTTGGCTCTGTTGCTTCTGCTTGTGCTAATAATGTAGCACTTTCAAATTCACTAAAGTTGTCTAATTGACCATCAATAACACTTGCTATAAGACCGTCACCTACACCATCAACTCGTATTGAATATCTAAACTTTAAGATATAACTAGTGTTTGGAGAAACAGTAATTGCTTGGTAAGAAGCTCTTAAATCATTACCTGGAGGATATTTAGCAGATCGTGTTCCACCATCACCGTTACTAGACGTTTGATGTATTGTTTCTCCATCAATTCTCCAGCAATCTCTACTATCACCTGGACAAAGATCACTATTTCCAGAACTTTCAAACTCCCATCCACCTATCTCAGGTATGATTGCTTCTGGCTCTTCTGGTTCTGCAACAATAACATCTATAGTTATAGAGCTCATTGCTCCATTTGAATCACTAGTTGTTAAAGTAACAGGATATGTACCTTCACCAGCTACAAACGTATAGGTAGGATCTTGTTCTGTTGAAGTATCTCCTCCTCCAAAGTCCCACATGTATGAGTTAGACTCAGAAGATAAGTCTTGAAAATAAATCAATGTAAAGTCATCTTCATCTGCCGAATAAGCAAAATTTGCTTCTGGCAATTGTGTATCCACCTGAGAATTAGAATCTGGTAAATCATCTCGGAATAGTTCATCTCCAACACAACTAACCATAGCACTTATTGTAAATAAGCTTACAAGTAGTAATGTTGTTTTACGTAAAATATTTACTTTATTTTTCATAGTTAAATTATTTTATAATATTAATATCCAGCATTTTGTGTTAAAAGACCTCCACTTATATTTATTTCTCTAGCTGGAATTGGTAATAGTAAGTCTCTAGAAGAGTACACATATCCCATTTCATCAGCATGTGCAGTTAATACAGAATTAGCGGCACCAAATCTAATTAGATCAAACCAACGTTGATTTTCAAAAGCTAATTCTACTCTTCGTTCTCTTAAAAGTTCTTCTTTAGTAATCGAGGTAACTGTATCTGTTAGTCCTGCTCTATTTCTTACTTGCTGAAAAGAATTTAATGCATTAGAACTAGACGTCATAGTACCTCCACCAATGATAGCTTCAACATGCATTAATAGTACATCGGCATAACGTAAAACAATATAATCATTTCCAGCATCACGAGCATTTGCTCCGTATGTTGGTGGTGTTGTTGTAATATCTGAACCTTCAGGTAAAAACTTAATAACTTCATTTGAAGTTCCAAACGTTACAAAAGATTCAGGACCTCTATTACCTCCATACATTTCAAAATCTGCTACAAGATTATCATTTACTATATTTTGACCATCTTCTCTACCTTGACGGAATGCTGACGTAAATTCAGATGAAAAACTTTGACTTTCTAGAGAGTTTCCTGTTTCATATTGAATAGCAAAAATGATTTCATCATTCAATTCATTGTAAAATACATCTCTGAAATTATCTTCTAAATCATAATCTAAACTAGAAATAATAGCTTCGCACAATACTTGAGCACCTGAATAATTAGGTGTTGCTTGAGTTAAATAAACTTTAGCTAATAATCCTTGAGCCGCAGCTCTTGAAGCTCTTGATTTATATGTATTATCTAAAGTATTAACAGCTTCTAGTAAATCTTCAACAATTTGATCATAAATTTGTGCTTCTGGAATTCTTGTAAATAAAGCCTCATTATCCTGAGGACCTACAACAGATGTTACTAAAGGCACATCACTATATAATCTAACTAGGTTAAAATATGCATAGGCTCTTAAAAATTTAGCTTCTGCAGCATATTTTGCACGATTGTTTTCATCTGCAACATCGATAAAATTTAAGATGTTATTAGCTCTAAAAATAACTTCATACATTGACTGGTAGTAGTCTTCAGATTCTACGTTATTAGCGTTGACTACATATCTGTGAAAATCGGACTTTGACCCTTCAAGTGTTGCATTTCTTGTGTTATCAGTACGATGCTCTGTTAAAAGGTGCTCAAATTGCACACCTCTATTAGCACGACCAATATTTGTTTCAGTATTCTCATTAACACCTTGAATGGCATCATAAATTCCGATCACACCTGCCAGTACATCGTCATCAGACTGGAAAAACGCTTCTACTGCTACTGCAGAGTCTGGCAGTGGATTTAAAAACTCATCATTACAGGACGTATAAATAAAACCTGTAATAGCTAAGACTAAATATTTTATATGTTTCATAATTTATTTTTTTTTAATTAAAAGTCGATATTCAGACCGAATGTTACTGTTTTAAATATAGGTGTACCCGCTCTTTGAGAACCATAAGCTCTAGGGTTAGTTCCATCGATATGCTCTGGGTTAAAACCGTGATAATCATCAGCAGTGATATAAATCAGGTTTTGTGCAGTTGCATAAAGTCTCAATCCTTCGATACCTAATTCTGATGTTAAATCCTCTGGCAAATTGAAACCAAGACTTACATTACGTAATGAGAAGTAATCAGCACTTGCGATAACCTCGCTTGTTAACACCTTTTCTTGTATAAAAGATTCATGTGGTACAAGTCCATCAGCTACGGCTTGAGCTTCACCACCACTTCTAGTTCTATTTCCAAACCAGTTGTAGAAATATTGATCACCAATATTATTTACTTGAGCACCTACGCTACCTTGAATCATGAAAGAAAAATCAAAGGCTCCGAATTTAAATTCGTTAGTTAAACTATATACTAAATCTGGGTAAGGATCACCAAGAATTGTTTTATCCTCTTCTGTAATAATTCCATCACCATTTAAATCCTTTACGATAGTATCATCTGCCTGACCGTTAATACGATTCCAAGGGTTATCAACATAAGTTGTTCTAAATTCAGTTTCGTTATATGCTTCTGTATCTACAACATATCCCCAAAACGATGATATTGGCTCTCCAATTCGGTTAATCCATTGTGAGTTTCTACCATAAGTATCTTCGATAAGAGCATTGTTAGAATCTCCAAAACTTAATAATTCATTTTGGTTAGTAGACGCAATTAACGTTGTATTCCAAGAGAAATTCTCTTTAGCCACATTTTTAGTTCTTAATTCTAATTCCCATCCTCTGTTTTGCACCTCACCTAAATTTACAATACCACTTGTAAATCCAGTAATATAAGATACAGGATTTTCTAATAGTAACTCGTCACTAGTTCTTTGGTAGTAATCTAAAGATCCTGATATTCTGTTATTAAAAAATCCAAAATCAATTGCTGGGTTAAATTCTTCAGAAGCTTCCCATTGTAATAAAGCATTTGCAATGTTAAGAGGAGAAACACCAGGAGATATACTTCCTTCTGTAATAGCATTTGAATTTTGCAATAATGCTAAGTAAGGCCATACATTTACGATATCATTACCTACATTAAAATTCTCAGCACCAGTAAAACCATAACTTACTCTTAGTTTTAAGTTGTTTATCACATCACTATCGATTAAGAAATCTTCATTATGAACATTCCAACCTATCGATGCTGCAGGGAAATTACCCCACTTTGAATTGATACCAAAAACAGAACTACCATCACGTCTAAAAGAAGCATTAAATAAATATTTATCTTTATAAGCATAATTTACCCTAGCAAAGTAACCTACTTTTTTTAGCTCAGTATTGATTTCTCCATACTCAGAAATTGAAGTTGCTCCCTGAAGGTTTGGAAGTAAATCATTTGAATAACCATTTCCAGTAATATCACTGTCTTCACTTTTTCTTTGTTGAACAGTTAAACCTGCTAACACATTGATTTCATGATCATCATTAAATATCTTATTATAAGATAGTGTATTATCAGAAACTAATCTCGTTCGGAATCTATTTTGCAAATTATATTGCGCTCTACTAGCTCCAGCGGCATGATGTTGTGTACCATCCCATCTTGTTCTTTTACGCTGCTCTAAAGTAACACCAAGTGATGTTTTTGCAGTTAAGCCTTCTAAAATCTCATAGCTTAAAAATGTAGACCCGTATAATTTAGTATTATATTCATAATGCTCTCTTTCTACATATTGTGCATATGGGTTAGAATCACCTGAAGTACGAGGTCTTTCATTGTTACCATCATTATCCAAATCTAAATTAATTAAATGGTTTTCGTAGAAGTAATCCCCTACACCAATATCTGGATAAGTATCTTGATTAACAAATTGAAGCGTCTCTTCGGTATGGTAAATAGGTAACCATGGTGATTGACGTATTGGATTGTGTATAGATGTTGGTAATCGTCTTTGCTCTGTATAAGACGGAGTTGCACGAATACCGAATTTAAATTTTTCTCCTAATTTAGAATCTACTTTTAATGATCCTGTATATAATTTAAAATCATCTGTAATAACAACACCTTCATCATGAAGATATCTTAAAGATGTACTAAACTTAGTAGTTTCTGAACCACCTCTAGCAGCAAATGAATGACTTGTTACCGTCCCTCCATCAAAAAATACATCTTGCCAATCTCTATCAACACCTGTAGTTGCAACTAGTAATTGTGCATAAAGAGTTTCACCTGATAATGTTCCTGTTGCTGCTTGTTCAATTCTAGCCCAATCAGCCACACTTTTTCTATAATCATCACTTCCGTGAGCTTCTTTAAAACCTGTATATGTTTGGTAGCTAAATCTGGTTTTTCCTTCCTTACCACTTTTTGTTGTAATAAGAATTACACCATTAGATCCTTCACTACCATAAATTGCTGCAGATGCAGCATCCTTTAAAACTTCAAAAGACTCAATATCGTTCATATCTAAGTTTCCTAAGAAATCAGAACTTACAACAACACCATCAACCACTACTGCTGGACCAGAGTCGGCGGTAATTGACCCTACACCTCTAATGGTAATAGTAGGCGCTCCACCTGCTTCAGCATTTGTCGCTTGAATATTAACCCCAGAAACCTGACCAATTAAAGCATCATCAACCCTTGAAACAGGAATTTGATCAAGCTTCTCATTTTTAACTTTCGATATCGCTCCAGTTAAATGGCTTTTCTTTTGAGTACCATAACCAATAACAACAACTTCATCTAATTTAGCTGCATCTTCGGCTAATGAGACTGTTAAAGTTGTCTGGTTATCAATAATTACTGTTTTTGTGACGTATCCTAAATAAGAAAATTGTAGGACTTCACCACTTGAAACTCTGATTTCAAAGTTCCCATCAAAATCTGTGGATGCACCTCTTGTAGTGTTAAGAACTAAAACGTTCACACCTGGAATAGGTTGCTTTTCAACTTCTGAAACAACTGTACCTCTAAGCAAGAAGCTTTCTTGTGCTAACACTGTCACACTAAACAACAGTGCAAAGAGTAGCGGTAGTTTGTTTTTTAAATTCATAATTAATCTTTTATAATTAAAATTAGTTAGTATTTACAATTACCAAAGCTCAATGCATAGCAAATAAATTTGTATCTTTGCTTATGTATTTACTGCTTCAGTAATTACTTTTTTTACTTCGGTCTTATTGAAGTAATGTTAGAAAAAGGATAGGCCCACCCTGTCCTTTTTTCTTTAAAAATAAATTGGTTTACCAGATTGGTTTACCAAATATATATAAAATTTTGTTAATTCCAACGTTTTCGTAAATTTTATATGTTAAAAAAGAAAATAATCAGGTTAATATAGCAAACATTTTCTTTTTTGTAAGAATATTACCACAAATCAAGCGCTAAGATATAGGTGTAGTAAAATTTTATTTTGAATTCTTGTCTCCAAAATAAGATACTCCGTCACCACTTAAGAAATCTTCTCTTACTGGGCTAAATGTGTCAATCAACTCACCTTCTTCTAAACAAACAGCACTATGTAACAAATTAGGCTCAATATACACGCCATCTCCTGCTTCAACAATTTGCTTTACACCATCAATTTCAAATTCAAATTTACCAGACACACAAAATGTAGCTTGTGTATGAAAATGTTGATGCGGTGAACCTAATGCACCTTTTTCAAATTTTACTCTTACCATCATGATTTGGTTATCATATCCTAAAAACTTTCTTGAGACTCCTCCTCCAAGTTCTTCCCATTCCATATCTTTAGTAATGATATACTTTTCACTAAATCGTTTCATATGTTTTTTAATTTTATGAGCTCCTCTTAGCTCAGTGTGATTATTGATTTATTGTTCTTGTTTTATTTGAAATAATAAGAACCCGACCACTCATAGTTCTTATCGTTGATTGTTATGTTATGTTTTGCCTCTTTTGAAGCATTGGTATTTGATGTTATAAATAGTTTAGTATTATCGTTTATAGTGGTGATAGAAATTGCAGTATAATCTTCAGTATCTAAAACAACATCTAATTTTTTGATATTACTGTTTGAGTTCTTAGCAGATTCTGTCACTGGACTATAACTTCCATGTGCTTCTATTACAGAAACAAATATTCTGTTTTTTGTAGTTTTTGCTCTAAGTATTAATGCTGGATCACGACGTAAATTAAATTCAGGATCGTTAGCACCAATTCTTGTGAATAACAATTCATCATTATTATTAGTTACAGTTGTTAGTGTATAAAATTTATTATTGTTGAACCATGAAAATTTAGAATTATCACTATTTGCTTTTGCTCTAGCTTCTAAATATAAATGTTGATATCCATTTTTACTCCCCAAAGCTTGTAAAGTTTCTTTTGTCTTGTATTCAAAATTAGTTTGTAATACTTGTCCGAAATAATAAAAAGGAAAATCATATTGGTTCGTTGAAGCCGAAGTTACCTTCATAATATCCAGCATGTATGGCTTTTCAAAATCTTCATCTTTAATGACAGCCATCGTACGAAGCATTTCTGTTCCAGGATAGGCATTAGGTTCTTTGGCACTTGCTGCTTGTACATTTTCATTTTCTGAAGAAAAATAATGTAGTACCGAATGATGCTGACTTCCTATATCATATTTCGCATTAAAATGAGAGTTTTCGTTTTGTATTAAGGTGTTATGCGCAATGGTTTGTTTTGCCCAAGTTTTGTTCTCCTTTAGGTAATTTCCGCCTCCTTTTTGCTCGATATTTACAAAACGAGCTAAGCCATAATCTTGAATAACCTCTTCTCCGTTTTCATATAATGAATAGGACAATTTATCATAATGACCATGGCTAGAGCCTTGTGCTGCATACTTAAACACCAACTCAATATTCTCGTTCCTTAAAATAGCCACGCCACCTTGAGTTCCATTTTGTCCATCAGATAAGTTGATAGATGTTTTAGTGAAGGGTTTAGATTCTCCGTTTTTAATACCTAAAGCTACAGCCAAACCAGAATCGTCTAACAATACTTGGTTTTGCTCTTTGGCAATACTTAATAAACCAGGATCTTGGTCTCCATAATGATATGAAATATCTACTGCTGTAACTAAAGCGCTATTGTAATATGACATACCTTTTTGACCATCATTAAGCGGAAAAAAATCACCATCGGCATCTGATAAGTTCAATAAGGCATTTATTGATTTTAGTAATACGCCTTCTTTGTATTCAAATATTTTTAATTCGGGTTTTACATTATGCAAACCTTCTGCAAAAATTAAAAAAGGATACATAGCGTAGCGTTGGTAGTATGGTCCTTCATTATAATAGCCATCTGGTGAAAAAGGTTCTTCTATATTGGCTAAAAAACCGGCTTTTCCATCTTTGTTTAAAAATCCGCCATCATCATCTTTTTTTGTAGCATCCAGTTTTAAATCTTTAATGCCGTATAAAGCACGATCAATCAATTCCTGATCGTCCATTACTAAACCAATCATACCTACTGCTGCATTTCCCCAGGTACTATGATTGTGAACTCTCTGATAAAACTGCGGACTATCAATTGAAATATGATCTGCGAATGGTCTAAACAGATTTGTTTCTAATTTGTTGCGCTCTTCTTCAGACAAATAATTATAAATACAATCGTAGGCCTGACTCACATACACTAACCAATTAGAATCATTTAAACATTGCCAGAATAATTTACCTCTAGCATAAGATCTTGTTTTTGGATGAAGCGGTAAAGTTTTATACAAAGCTTCATATTGCATTAACATGTCTTTGACATATTTGGCATATTTTTCATCATCTAAAATTTGATATAATACACCTGCTTTTTGCAATACGACCCAATTACGTTTGTGTCGTACATGCGTGTAACCACCAGAATAATCTTTTGGAATTGGCACTTCGATACCTGCTTCAATTTCGGCATCTATTTCTTCTTTTACCTTGGCTAAGGTGTTATCAAAAATTGGGATGGTTCCTAACTGAGCTCTAATATCGTTGACGCCTTGAGCAGTCAAAATTAGTTTTGGGTGTTCATCAGAAATTGTTTGATTCTCATTAGCTGGATCAGAGGTAACCTCATCTTTACATGAAAATGTGGTTGCTAAAACAGCAACTAAAATGAATACAAATGATGATAGATTTTTCATACAAATAAATTGGTTTACCAGATTGGTTTACCAATATAAGGGATTTTTTTGCTTAATTCCAAATAAAGTATAGATATTTAACTGAAATCTATTCTATTTTGATTTCTGACAGATAGAAAAACTTTAATATGTATTTGTGATTTTGTCCTTATTATAATTCAGTACCACACTACATATTGTACACACCACCATTAATATCAAGCGTTGCACCTGTAATAAAGCCATCATATTCAGATGCTAGATATAAAACTGCTCTAGCAACATCGTCAGCATTTCCTGCGCGATTAATAGGTATACCTTCAATTGTTTTGGCTGCAGATTCTTTTGTTGTGTGTGTATTATGGAATGATGTTCCTAAAATTAAACCAGGTGCAACCGCATTAACACGGATCCCTTTTGGACCAAGTTCCGTTGAAAGTGCACGCGTATAAGTTAGGATGGCTCCTTTACTAGTTGCATACACTAATGAACCTGGATGTCCGCCTTTTCGTCCTGCAAGTGATGCCAAATTAACAATACTACTGTTGCCATTTTTTGCCAAATAAGGAGCAGCAGCTCGCGTTACAAATTGCATAGATGTCATGTTTATATCCATAACTTTATGCCAGAAGTCAGCTTCTAATTCATTAAGCATTTTGCGAGCAACCAATGAACCTGCGTTATTAATAAGTATGTCTAAGCTTCCCAAGGTTTCCACTGTTTTTTCAACTAAAGCATTTGCATCCGATTCTTTTGTTAAATCACCACTAATGGCAACTGCTTTTAGTCCTTTACTAGTTGCGTAATCAACCAAGGTATTGGCAGTATCGGCACTCGAAAAGTAGTGAATGGCAACATTAGCGCCACTATCTATAAAATGCTTGGTAATGGCTTCGCCTATTCCTTGTGCTCCTGCTGTGATTAATATGTTTTTTCCTGAAAGTTTATTATTTATCATCTCTATTCTAATTTATTTTACTTTATCATTTTTACTAAAATAGCCTTCGTTAGATACAGCATTGTCGCTTACTGAAATACTTCCCGTTTTAAACCAAACTTCCGCGTAATTTCCGTCGGCATATTGTTTTTGAACATCACCATCATGGGTTTCAGCTCCAGAACACCAGTTTCTATTTACTTTTGGTGATTTTCCATTGGTTTGATTGTAGGCACCAAGTTTAAAAAAACAGCCTTCACCTGCATAAGCTTCTTTCCGTTCCACACCATCCTGACCAATAGGTACAAATAGTTTTTGCGTTTGCTCTGGGATATCTGCTTTTGTTGTGTATTCGGATTCAATTAAGTTTTTAGTAAAGGTCTTGGTTTCATGACCTTCACTTGTAAACTTCAAAGTCATAATACCATCCTTAACTACCACTTCATAACTAAATTCTTCACCTAAAGCAATCCCATCTTTTGGTTCTTCAGGATAGGTGTTTTCTGTATCACCAACTACTGAAAAATCATGTCCCCAAACTGCAGAAGAAAAATCCCAGCGTCCTGAATTATCATCACCAGCTGTATTGATTTCATAATGCCAAAACACAGAGCCTTTGGTATGACCTGGAAATTTTTTGTAGAAAATTTTTAAAGGTTCATTTTCGTGCTTATCTGCACTATGAATTTGTCCTACAACAACCGCATGCGAAGCCGCAACGCGTGCATCTCCAGTAGCAGATACATTCATAACTTTTAAGGTTGCTGTTAATTTATCATCTGCTGTTTTAGGATACCATTTTTTGGTTTGTGCTAATTCGGTTCTTGTATTATTTGAGGTGCCATGTGTATTGCCTCCATTAGGTGTTTTAAAAACCACCCAATTATTTTTACCATCGTTAGTTGTATAAAAGTAATCCTTGTTTTCAAAGTTATTGGCAATTCCAACATTAGATCCATCACCTAAAATTAATTTCCAATGATCAAAAAACGGAATGACATCACTGGCAAATACTGTTTTTTCAGTCTCTTTTCCTTCAGTTGTTTCTTCTACCTTTTCAGCTGCATTCTTACAGCTATTCAGTGTAAAAATGGCACATAAAATACAAAGTGCTATTGTGCTTGTTTTTTTATTCATGGTGGTATTATTTAATTTTATGTTTTATTTTTTTAGAAATATTCTGTTAGTGCAACTATCCCGTTATATGAAATGACTAATGAAAAGAACAGTGCTGCAAAAAGTCCGATGTTAACGCCCAACCCTGTTTTATAGTTTTTCATTATTTTTTTACTATTGACCATTAAAATGATTCCTAATACAACGGCTGGCAATACAAATACATTAAATACTTGAGAAAGAATTTGAACTTCAATAGGATTGGCACCAAAAGCTGGACCAATTAAAGCCACCAAACAAGCGATAAAGGTTATAATCCTGAATTGTTTAGAATTGGTATCTAACTCTCCAGATTGGTAATCGGCAATTAATAAAGGGGCTATTAATAAACACGGAAAAATAGAAGATAAACCTGCACTTAACGCTCCAAAAAAGAAAATAGTAACCGCCCATTTACCTGCTACTGGTTCTAAAGTATTTGCCATATCTAGTACTTGACTCACCTCTTTACCTTGATAATATAAAGCACCTGCAGCGACTGCCATAATGACGCCACTAATAATAAATATTAAAATCGCAGCTGTAATAGAATCCTTTTTTTGTTGATCTAAGTTTTTAATCGTCCAACCTTTTCCTTTTACAAATAAGGGTCTGGATAAAAAGGTAGCTGAAGCCATCGTCGTACCAACAAAAGCAGCTACTAGCATTTTACCACCAGGAACATCTGGGATGGTTGGAATTAATCCTTTTACAACATCCATTGGAAGTGGTTGCACAAAACACAACGAAAGTATAAATGAGAATCCCATTAAGGTAACAAAAATGACCAGTATTTTTTCAAAAAACGTGTACTTACCAACAAGCATTAAGAGGTAGAATGTAATGATGATGATCATGGCTGTTATTAAAACAGTTTGATATTTATAATCTGCTAAACCATCAAAGTTTACATTTAAGATTTCATAAATGATATTTGAAGAAATCCCCAGAATTCCCATTAAGGAATTCCATTGCCCAAAGGTGATACCTATAATGATTAATATGGCTAAAGCTTTACCATATTTTAGGTGTTTTTTAAATCCGTAGAGTGCTGTTTCACCTGTTATCAATCCGTAGTTTCCATAAGCAAACATAAGTACACCAGAGAAGATACAACTTAATAAAAGCACCCAAAGCAGTTGCATATTAAATTTGCTTCCTGCAACAATCATAGACGTCACACTACCTGTACCTATGGTATAACCTATGGCAAAAATACCAGGACCAAACCCTAATACTATGGCAATAATTTTTTTAAGTAACGATGTCTTCGGTGATGTTGTTTCCATAATATTAGTTTGTTTTATTCCAAATGGTGTGATGACTTTTCACGCCATCATCATCATTTCTTTTGTATGTATGCGCTCCAAAATAATCACGTTGCGCCTGAATGATATTTGCTGAAGAATCTACAGTTGTCATTCCGTTAAAAAACTGAATAGATTCACTCAGACATGATGCTGTAATATCATTAAGCACACATTGCGACACCACCTTTTTAACAGATGGTTTGTAGTGTTTTATTGATGCTATCAATTGCGAGTCGGTTAATATATTCGTTGTCTTTTTGAAGACTTCAACTAATGCTTCCATTAATGTTGATCTTATGATGCAACCGTTTGTCCAGATTCTAGCAATTTCACTTAAATTTAAGTTCCATGAGAATTTATCTGAAGCTTCAGCAATGAGTTTAAAACCTTGATAATGATTGATAATTCTTGCAAACTGATAGGCTTCTAAAATTTCGGTTGAAGACACCTGTACATCTGAAATGGTTTCACTTTTAAAATTAGCATCTAACTGCATACGTTCCTCTTTATAAAATGAGGTATATCTTGCAAACAACGCCGAAGCGATTAATGTACTCGGTACGCCCAATTCGGCTGAAGCAATAGTTGTCCAGTTTCCTGTGCCTTTATTTCCTGCCTTATCCAGTATCTTTTTTACCAGCCAATCATTACCTTCTTTTGTTCTTAAAATATCTATAGTTATTTCTAACAAATAGCTATTCGCCGTGTTTTTCCAGGTTTCTAAAATGTTAGCAATCGCATCTAAGTTATGACCCGAAGCTTCCAAAATAGTGATAACTTCAGCCAGTAATTGCATTTCAACATACTCGACACCATTGTGTACCATTTTAATAAAATGACCACTACCTTCGGGTCCAACATAGGTGCAACACGGTAAGTTATTTTGGTCTTTTGCAGAAATTTTTTCCAGAAAAGGCTTCACATTGTTATACGCTTCTTGATCTCCACTTGGCATAATAGATGGTCCTTTTAGAGCACCTTCTTCACCACCAGAAACACCTGTTCCTATAAAATGAATGCCTTTAGATTTTAAATACTCGAAGCGTTCTTTTGTTTTTTTATAGTTGGAATTTCCACCATCAATTAAAATATCACCAACAGATAAATGAGGTAGCAAATCTTCAATGACGTAATCGATTGTTTTACCTGCATTCACCATGAGCATAATTTTTCTTGGTGTTTCTAAGGCATTTACAAATGCTGAAATATTATCAAAAGCAGCAGCTTCAGATAATTCGGGATGCTCAGCTTTAAAGTTTTTAGCCACATCAACTTCAACACCATCAACATGCCTGTTGAACATAGCAATTTTAAAACTGTTCTTAGCTAAGTTTCGGCACAGGCTTTTTCCCATAACACCTAAGCCAAACAATCCAAATTCTGAAGTATTCATTAATTTGCTTTTTATCCTTTTTACAATGTTTTCTGGTGTTACTTCAATATTAATCTTTAAGGCACCTTCGGGTTCTTCTAAAATATCAAACTGTGATTGTAATAATTCCGAAGGCATAAAATGATCTTTCCTAGCATTTGCCCTTATAAAAATCTCATTAAAAGACCCAGACAAAAACACCCATTTTGTTCTGGATTTAATATCTAAACTTAATATATCACGATACTTTTGTTTTAATGCAGAACATACAATAACGCAACTGTTTTTAGCTAGTTGCTGTGTCGCTAATGTATTTAATGTCTCCAGCCAACCTTGTCTATCCTCATCATTCAAAGGCTGACCACTTGCCATTTTTTTTATATTTTCCTTAGGATGAAAATCGTCACCATCAAAAAAAGGAATCTTTAATTCTTCAGCAAGTAATGTTCCGATGGTACTTTTACCACAACCAGAAACACCCATTATAAATATGACTTTATTCAATGTTCCTTATTTCATTTATTGGGGTCAGTAGATGGACCAACCGTCGCCTCTTTAAACCAAACCTCAGCATAACTTCCATTTTCATACTGCTTTGCAATATCGCCTCCATAGGTTTCAGACTTGGTACTCTTTCCGTTAGCCTGATTATAAGCACCTTGTTTGAAATAATTAATCTCACCAGCATAAGCAATTTCTCGTTCTACACCTGGTGTTCTTCTGGAAGCATACACATCAATAATCTGTTGTGGAATTGCTTCTTGTGTAGAAAAATCTGATTTGATTAAACTTTTAGTAAACGTTTTTGTGTCATGACCTTCACTTGTAAACGTTAAATACATGATTCCTTTATGAACATTTACTTCATAACTAAACGCTTCACCTAAAGCAATGCCATCTTTTGGCTCTTCAGGATTAGTAGTTTCATCTGGTCCTTTAACCGAAAAGTCATAACCCCAAACTGCGGTAGAATAATCCCATCGTCCTGAATTATCACCTTCAGTATTGATTTCGTAATTCCAAAACACAGAGCCTTTTGTATGGCCTGGGAATTTTTTATAGAAGATTTTAAGCGGTTCATTTTCATGACCTTCGTCACTATGAATTTGCCCAATAACTACTGAAAAAGAGGATGAAACATTGGCATGTCCTGTAGTGGACACGTGCTGCACTTTGAGTGTTCCCGTTAGCTTTCCGCCTTCTTCTGGAATCCAATGTGCTTTTTCACCTAACTCAGTTCTTGTATTACTAGAGGTTCTAGAAGTGACTCCAGAATTTGGCGTTTTGTAGACAACCCAATCGGTTTGACCGTCGTTTTCAACATAAAAGAAATCGTCTTTTTGATAGTTGACTAAGCTGTCTACATAAGTCCCATCACCCAAAAGTATTTTCCATTTGTCCATAAACGGAATAACGTCACTTGGATATTTTACAGTTGTTTCAGTTTCAACTTCAGTGTTAGTTTCAGTTTTTTTTGCTTCGTCCTTACAAGACAATATTGTTAAAAGAATAAGGAAAATAAATAGCGATTTCTTCATTTGTTTATAGCCTTAAGATTAATACATCAATGTCATAACTAAATTTTCTTCGGTCTTAATTTCACCTGAATTAATGACTGTATTATTTGATTCTACATTATTTTTTGCGCCCCAAAGAATAGAGACAAATTTTACTTTATTGTTTTTGAAGGTGTTGTTATTGATGTTCACATTTACAATTCCGTTGTGGTTAAATAACCTTTTGTTTTTTTCATTTTCTCCGCAATTTGTAAAGGTGCTGTTGGTTATTAAAAGATTTCCTCCAATGGTAGACTCGTCATAACCACCTCGATAATAATCGATGACATTTTGTTTGACATTATTGAAATTACAATTATCTATGGTAAGATACTCGGTGTTATAATCGCCTCTGTCGTTGGTTTCTTCAGATAATTCAATCCCATTTTCACAGTCGGAAATAGACGTGTTTTTGAATGTGATTTCTTCAGAAAAGGCTTGTTTATAAACCCTTAATGCATAATTAAAATTACTGATTTCAGCATCAAAAACTTCTAAACCAAAATGATTAGACATATTCTTTTTTAAACTCGCAAAGGCATAATTAGTATTATTCCCTTTTAACTTGATGTTTTTAACTGTTAATTTTCCGTAAGGTTGTAATGAAAATGCTGGTGTATTTGCTGCACCTTCATATTTAATTTCTGAATTCCCATTGGATTGAAAAGTGATCGTTTTGTCAATGACTAAGGATTCTGAAATCTTAAAAACACCATCATTTAAAGCTATAATATCACCACTTTCGGCTTCTTTAAGTTTAGCCACTAATTCTGAAGCATTTGAAACAGTATGCGTTTTAGGGTCTTTAGCTTCAACTTCATTTGAATACCAATCTGCACCATATTTTGATTTATCTAAGAGGTCTAAATTGATGTTGTCTCCTTTTAAAATCGCTCCAATTTGATTGGATTTACTTCTTGAGTTTCCTAGTAAGTCTTCCGTGATCGTTTCAAAATCAAAACCGTTATACACTTCAACATCACTATATCCTGAAATAGGCACACGTAGATCTGAGCCTATATCTGTCAGCGTTAATTCCAAAGCTGTTAAACCTTCACGTTTTTCGAATGGCACACCATTGTTATCAATAATATTACTCGCAAAGGTGACACCATCAGCTTTATCATGCTCAATTATTGGGTTTGGATCACCTTCAGAATTATAAATAATGTTATTGACGACTTCAGTTCTTAAAGCTCTTGCTGAGCGAATTTCAGACTCTGGCAATACATCTGCCTGTGATATATTTGTACCAACACCAAATTGCCATGGCGAATCGGAATCTACAAAGGTATTGTAAGCCACAACAACATCAGTCACTTGGTTGTATCTATTTAAAGGCGATTTTGGAATGCCGTTCATAATTGCAATCGGACTTCTAAAATTCTTGCCTTTTATTTTGTAAAACAGGTTATTCGTCACCCAGTGACCAGTATTGATAATTCTAATGCCACCATACTGATCGTTTTCACCATTGCCAATAAAATAGTTGCCATCAACAGCAACATAGTTACCATGTCTTGTAACTACGGAGCCTTCACTTTTGTAAAACACATTGTTTTTAATGATATTGAAATTGGTTTTACTTGAAATGATTTCAACTTCGCCGTTACATTCCTCAAATAAATTATTTGCGATTAATGTGTTACTCGGACTCATAGACGTGAAACTACTTCCTAACTGAATGGTTTCACCTCTTGCACCACCTTTTCGTGGTCTAGGACCAAAGTGATTATTAATTATTTTGTGATAATTTCTTATACTTTGGTTTCCTTTTAAATCCACTCTTACTGTTGGTCCGCCATTGGTCTTACCAGCAATATAACAGTTACTTAATTCGTTATGCTTTCCGTAAAGCTGCACCCAAAGATTGTCTTGATCGCGCTCTAAATTGTTGAAATCTAAAATCACACAATTGGTTACTTTAGAATGGTTAGCGACGTCTTTTTGACTGGTTCTAAACGCAATAACATTATCTTTTGGCGAATGTCCGTTTCTAAAAAACAAACCATTAACTTCTAAGTAATTTCCGCTAATTTCTAAACTTGATTCTCCTTCAATAAACACTTTTCCAGCAGTTTCTGCTTTTAAGGTAATTGACTTGTCTTTAGTGCCTTCACCAGTAAATTTAATTTCTACATCTTTCCAAACGCCATTACTTAAAATAATTTCATCTCCTGCTTTACAATTTGTTATCGCCTGATTTAATTCTTCTGCATCATGAACTACAATAGAATTTTTATTTGACTTTTCTTCACAGCCTAACCAAAGGAGTGTTATAAAACATAGATAAATGATTTTTTTCATAACTAATTATTTGGTATTTAAAACATTAAGATACAAAAACAGAAAACTTTTTTTTCAAAAGTTTCCTGTTTAGCATCAATTTAAACTTACTTACTCTATGATAAGTTTTTTTGTAATACTGTTTCCGTTAGATTGAATCTTTAAAAAATACATCCCATTATTTAAGTCAGACACATCAATACGGTTATTTGTTAATTTATCTTGGGAAAGTACCTTTTTTCCTAATACATCGTACATCACTATCGAAGTTATTTCTAAAGTATTAGCTTCAATTATAACATACTCTTTTGCAGGATTAGGATACATTCTAAAATCAGTAATATCAGTCTCAGCTAAGCCTAAAGTTGCATCAGAAACCACGATTTCACCAGAATAGTTAAATGCTTTATCAACAGCATAAATCTTATAATAATTACCTGCAGAATACGTCTCTGTAAAGTTAGTATCAGTCCCAATATACACGACTGTTCCTGTAAGACCATCGGTACCGTTTGTAGTTGTACTTCCAAATTGATAAATGCCATTTTGATTCGGATCATTATCAGCATTTGGCATTGTAGTATATTTAAAAACAACATAGCCGCCGCCATCAACACCGCCTGCAGGTGCAGTCCATCCAATTGTGGCTGTACCCGAATTATTTGCATAAGTACCACTAGTTGGGTCACTTGGAGCACTATCGTCATAAGCACCTGAATACACTACAAAATCATCTATACGTACTGTATCTGTATATCCATTATCGTCGCCATCAAGACGTGCAACAGCCCAATTTGATGCATTAAACACAGAGCCCGTTGTTATAGTTCTATAGGCTTTAGTATAGGTGTTTGCAGCAAATGGTGTGACATCCGTTGTGTTTCCAGCAACACCACTAGACGTATTATTTAAATAAATACCTGCATCTAAATCATTACCAGGATCTGTTGGTGCTGAGTAAAAGTATTGAACAGTATATTCTGTATCTGTTTGAATTGTAGGATTTGTCGGTGAAGGCGACTGCATACGAACATTATTAGAACCTGGATTAACAGCCCATGCAGCTGAAAACGTACCCGTTCTTGCCAATGATGCATCATCTGTCATTTCTCTTACGGCTGAGTTTCCTGTTGAAGACACCGTCCATTCCGTTTGAGCAGTATCAATTTGACAACTTCCGGCAGAACTCATGGTATCATCAGCTGTTTGCATTTCCATACCACCATCCATCTCAGGAAACTCTCCAATTACTTGACCAACTGCTGGAGGTGTAGTACCACCTGTATATACAATTTGCGTATTTACACGTTCTGCTTTTCTTTGGTTTAATGTACTTGGTGCTGATGATGAACCAGCTCTGTAATTTAGAGATTGGTTTGCTGTGGGGCTCCAATGCCAATTTAATGAACCGTTATCAGAAAACAACAGATTAGGCTGTCCTGGATCTGCAGGAATCAAATTAGAGCAATCCCAATCTACAGCGATTTCTAAAGCGCCTCCTGTATAGTTAAAACCTGAAGATAAAACAAAGCTCATAAAGCCTTCTGCACCAGGAAAATTGTTAGTTGTATTAAATGTATATGTCCCAACAATAGTAGCACCAGCTATAGCATCATCCCATGAACTATCTAAAGCAACGACTTCTGTTGCACTAGAATTTTTCATATAAACTGTCATGGTAGCATCACCTGAAGCTGTGATAATATTTGTTGAACCTAAATCAAAATTTATTTGAGATATGGTTGCTGAAGATGGCAACGAAGCCAATTCAGTAGCTGAATACAACATACTTGCACGAGAATACACTGAACTCGATGAGCTGCTAGAACGTTGAAAAGGACCTCTAGTAGCAGAAGAAGACGTCTCTGTACCTAAGGTAAGTGTTGTTTGCGAATAAGCAAAACTTGAAAAAAGTATTGCTATTAAAAGTAATTTTGTTTTCATAAACGTGCTGTTTTGTTTGTTATATATTAGTGGGTGATACTCAAATTATAATATTTCACATATGAAAATGCATCAGCATTAGTGGAGGTTAAATAATTTCCTGCTTTAAAATAATTTTCAAAAGGCCATTTTTCTAAACTAATATCTTCATATATATAAGGCTCGTCTTCATTTAATTGCACTTCTATTCGGGCATCAGAAGCTGTTATTCTAAAATTAAATGGTTCAAAACCAACGTATCCTAAATTCACTTTTATATCAGCCCAAGTTCCATTATAAACATCATATAAATCATCTCCTGAAGTCGATTCATCAACAAGCGATTTTTTGTGACACCAAACATGTCCATCTTTCCAGTAAATCTTAATTAAAGGTGGCCCGTTATTCGATGAAAAACCATGAGTATTCATATCATCTTCTGAAATAATACCATGAATTTGCATTACTATGACTTTGTGATAGTCATCACTAGACTCGTTATTTTCTGAGACCGCATCAACTTTAAGTCTTCCTGTCATTTCTCCTCCTTCTAAAAGCGTCCAATTTTCTCTTGAATTACTCGGATTTATAAGCTCTCTCAATTCGGTTCTAGAATACGAACTATTGGTTGTAGACACATCAGGAAATGTATAAAACACTAATGAACTATCAGAAATATCATCATACATATATGGCTGAACTGGCTCTAAGGTTTGGTAACCATAATTAATCAATACGTTTGGCTGGTATTCATCAGGACTCCCATTATTATTTTCATCAACAGGGAGTGTCACTTTCCAATTTGAAAAGTCAACTTCTGCATAAACAGGACTCTCTTCCTCTTCTTCCTCCTCCTCAATAACTTCATCAATAATCTGTGGATCACCTTCATTATCAGTATCGCTAGAGCATCCAAAATTTGGAAAAAAAAACAAACTTATGAAGAGTACTGTAAGATTAAATTTTAGTGTGTTTTTCATTATAATCAAAATTGGTTTACCAATCTGGTTTACCAAATATAATCATATTTATTAATTGTGCAAAAAATTGCGTGTAAAGTTTAGAAATCCTCAAATATCAATTACTCAAATTGGTTATTATAAAACTATTGTTAAAATCATGAAAAAATAGTAAGTCTTAACAATTACACACATATGATATCATTGTTGATTGCCTAAGAAAAAGTGACGGAAATATGACATCTACCAAAAGGGCTCAGATGGTCAGTTAGTAAATTTTTTAAACATGAAGCTTTAAAAAAAAAGCCAAACACTTTCGTGTTTGGCTTGTTGTAGCGGGAACTGGACTCGAACCAGTGACCTTCGGGTTATGAGCCCGACGAGCTACCTACTGCTCTATCCCGCGATTTAATCAAAAAATGATTTGAACTTAGCTTTAAACTTTCGGCTCATAATACCGACTCTATCATTTTAGGACTGCAAATATAATAGCTTTTTTAGAGAATACCAATTTAATCTCTAAATATCACATCTATAATTTTGATGTTTTTCTATCATGCTTTAAAGAGGAGAACAATCAGCACATCTATACTATACAGTGACAATGAGTTAACACAAGAATCATTTAATAACAAATTTTTATTGTCTCATAAAAAAATAACTCTCAACACCTAGATATTGAGAGTTATTCTAACTAATTTAAAACTATATGTTAATTATCATCTTCTTCATCAAGAGTCACTATAACACCTTCTGAATTCATATTTACGAAGTCAAACTGAACTAATTCCGGAAGTTGTTCTTTAAGTTGAACCAACTCTCCTTTAAAATCATTGTTACCTAAAAGCAATACTTTTAAATTGACAAGATTAGCCATAGCGTTAGGTAATTTTCCGTAGAAAGCATTATCAGAAATTACTAATTCTTCAAGCTGGGTTAAACTACAAATTGAGTTTGGCAATGTTCCGAAAAAATTATTATCAAAAACACTAAGCTTTTTTAGTTCTTTAGCATTTGCTATAGTTGATGGAAGTTTCCCTGAAAGTTTATTACTACTTAATAACATTTCTTTTAAGTTCACTAATTCACCAACTGATGAAGGTAATTCACCTGTCAACTGATTGTTATATAATTCTAATGAATTAAGATTTGTAAGTTGTCCGATAGATGATGGGATTTCTCCATTAATCGTATTCATAAACAACTTTAATTTTCTCAAGGACTTCAATTCACCTATTTCATTTGGCAATGCTGAGCTCAGCATATTAAAAGAAATATTTAATGTTTCTAATGATTTTAAATTTGATATGGTTGCTGGTATACCTCCACTAATTTTATTTCTAAAAAAATTGATGTGCTTTAGATACACTAAATCACCAATAGCATCTGGAAGTGTGCCTCTTAAATTGTTGAATTCTAAGTTAAGCTCTATCACTTTGTCATCTTTCACAACAACGCCATGCCAGTCTTGAACAGGCTTGTTAAAATCCCATGATGTTCTCCAGAGATCTCCATTTGTTGATGTGTATAAAGCCTTTAGTGCTTCTTTTTCCTTTGTAGAAACGTTACCATAGGACAATAAGGTAACTAAGCAAAGTAATAATGTAATTTTAGCGGTTTTCATAATAGTAGATTGTTTTTGGGACAACAATTTCTGTTACGAAAATAGCGCAACAACAGATGAAATACAATTATTTTCGACGAAATACACTTTTCTTTAACATTAAAATATATAAATACCTGTAAATTAGGCACTTAAACAATTTTACTGTTCGATATCTAAAGCCTCAAAACCCGTAATTTCTTGTTTATCAGTACTTATTCGGAGTTGAATTGGGTTACAACAGACTTCGCAATCTTCAATATACAGCTGATTAGATTGTGAAATATCAATGAGCATCGAAATGGTTTCCCAGCAATAAGGGCATTGAAAAAAGTGCTCTAACATTAGTCGTTGTTATAAAGTTTAAAGTTCAGTATTTAATAAATCACCACTTAATTGAAGGACAGTTAATTCGGCTAGTTTAGCATCATATTTTGCTTGATTACGACTTAACTCAGCATTTAATAGATTGAGTTGGGCTTGTCTAAATTCGATTGAAGTAACTTGTCCTATTTTAAATTTTTCCTGGGTTCGATCAAAGTTATTTTGAGACGTTTTGATATTATCCTCTTGCACCTGATATATAACCAATTTATTCTCATAATCATCCCAGGCATTATTAAAATTTCGTTCTATATCTATACGCAACTGTTCTTTTTGTAGTTTTTGATTTTCTAAACTGATTTTTGCATTTTGAACACTTGTGATTGTGCTTCCTCCATCAAATATATTCCAGGTTAAATTTAAACCTCCCGAAAGTCCGGAATTAGTAGAAACTGCAACAAAGGATGCAGCATTGTTATTATTTTTATTCCAGCCATAAGTCCCAGTTAAACCAATTGTTGGTAAAAACTGAGCTTTATTTGTTTTTATATCATACTGACTAATAGCTATATTCTTTTCTGCTTGTAGTAAGGACACATTATTAGCTATTGTTTTTTCATACAGTTCTTGTTTATTTAACTGAAGTAAAAAACTCACATCTGTATCAACATCAAATATATCACTGAGCTTATTTCCCATTACCACATTTAAATCACGCTTTGTATTTTTTAATTGTTGCTTGATATTAATTAAATTAATACTATCATTATTGATGTCTACTTCGGCATTTAACACATCTAATTTAGTGGTTTGTCCATAATCAAACTGGTAACCAGCTCGGGTTAATCTATCTCTTGATATGGCTATAGTTTGCTCAAGAGCTTCAGAGTTTTCTGATAGTTGTGCTACAGTATAATAAATTGAAAACAACTGAAGCACTGTAGTTTCAATAGTTTCACGAGCTTCAAGTTCAGACAATTGATATTCTTCCTTGAGACGTTTGTAATTATATCTTCGGCCAAGACCATCAAAAAGTGTGTAATTTAAATTTATGGAAGCATTATACCGATTACTTTCAGCGCCATTTAATGTCGTCGATTCTCCATTAGAAAATTCTGCTTCAGTATTGTCTAAATTGTAAGTAGCTCCAGCATTACCTGTAAGCGTTGGCAGAAATCCTGTATTGAGAATTCCTGTATTATTGTCAGCAATTTCAACCGAATTATTAGCTATTTTAATTCCGTAATTATGTTCTAAAGCTAAAGCAACAGCTTGCTCCTTAGTTAGCACGTCTTGTGCTTGTGTGCTTAGGCAACACAATACAAACAGGACTATGATTTTGTTACTAATGCTCATTACCTTCATTTTGTTCTTTAATTGCACGTTCTACTTCTTCTTTCGTGATATCTTTTCCTGTTGCCAACCACTTACTATTCTTTTTAATACTATTACTAAAAGATAGGAACAATGGTAACACCAGTAATGTTAACACAGTAGCATATCCAATACCAAATGAAATTGAAATGGCCATAGGCTTTAAAAACTGAGCCTGTCTGCTTTTTTCTAATAACAATGGTGCTAAACCAGCAATAGTGGTGAGTGAGGTTAGAAAAATAGCTCTAAATCGTGATTTACCGGCTTCAGACAGCGCCAAATCAAAATTCATCCCTTCTCTTAGGTTGGTATTAAATTTTCCTATTAACACCAAACCATCATTCACCATAATACCAATTAAAGCAATGATTCCTAATAAGGATAAAACATTAACTTGAAAATCCAGCAACCAGTGACCCCAAGCTACAGCAGTAAGGCTAAATGGAATAAGCAATATGAGTAATAGTGGTTGAGAATAACTTCTAAATGTAAAAGCAATAGTGATATATATGAGTAATAATATAATTGGACCAGCTACTGCCAGAGAACTGGTTAGTTTACCTGCTTCTCTATTTTGACCTTCATAAGATGCGTTGATTGTTGGATACTTAGATTGCAACTGTGGAATAAACGTTGTTTTAATATCATCAATAATATCTGTAGCACTGGTACTAGGATCTTTTAAATCGGCATACACTTGTATTTCTCGTTTTCCTTCTAAATGGTTAATAGCGACATCGCCTCTTGCAATACTATAGCTTGCTATATCTTTTAAAGTCACGCGCTCTCCTGATGGAGTCACTATTCGCATATCATCTAAATCATTGATAGAACTTCTGTTGTTCTTATCATAACGTACCCAAACTCTAATTTCATCTTGTCCACGCTGAAAACGTTGCGCCTGTGCTCCAAAAAAACCTGAACGGACCTGAGCCATAACTGTTCTCAAATCTAAGCCTAATAAGTAGGCACTTTCTTTAAGCTCAAGCCTAATTTCTTTAATTCCAGCCGGATCATTGTCACCAATATCTTTAAGCAATGGGTTTGACTCCATATAAGTTTTTAATTCTTCCTTAGATGCTTTTAGCTCTTCAATATTATTACTTAATAAGGATACTGAAACAGGATTTCCTCCAAAATTTCCGCCAGAACCATAGATAAGACGCTCTGTACCAAGTACTGGACCGACTAATTCTTCGAGGCGATTAGTTACCAAAAAGGATTGTATCGCATCTGGACGCTCCTCACCAGGTAAAAGGTTAATTCGTAGTCTGGCACTTGAACTACTGGTGATATCGACAATTGTATTTTCAAACAATTGTTTTCCGGTACCTTTTAAGTACTTATCTGTAAGTTCTTTATTCACAATGAAAGATTTCTCTTCAATCATCGAAATTATAGAATCTGTAATTTTTACATTCGTACCTGCTGGCATCACCAACTCAATGTTTGCTGCATCACTTGCTATTCTTGGAAATAATGTAACTCCAATAATTCCGCCACCAAGAGAACCAAACGTAAGTACCAATAACATCACAAAAATTCCTAAAGCAAATAATTTAAATTTCAATACAAAGTTCAAAATTGGCGTGTAGACTTTATCTCTAAGAAAAGCCATAAAATTGTCACCCGTTTTATTAATACCACGCATTACCGCAAAAAATCCTTTTGATTTCTTAGCATATAAATCTTCTTTTTTTATGCGCAATGCCTTAGAATGGGCTAAATGGGCTGGTAAAATTATAAGCGCTTCAAATAAGGAAACGGCTAAGGTTAGAATCACAATTACGGCGACTTCACTAAAAAACTCACCTATTCTGCTGTCTAAAAAGAAAAATAAGGAGAAGGCTAAAATTGTCGTGATGATTGCAGATACGACAGGTGGAATAACCTCAAGAGTACCATCAATTGCAGCTTGTATTGGTTTTTTCCCTTTTTCATAATGCTGATAGATATTTTCTGCTATTACAATTCCGTCATCTACCAGAATACCAATTACGATAATCATTCCGAAAAGTGATAATACATTAATGGTAACATCAAACTGACCAGCAAACATAAACATGCCCAAGAATGATATCGGCAAACCAAAGGCCACCCATAATGCGAGTCTTGTATTTAAGAAGATAGATAGGAATAATAATACCAAAATCATACCCACTACCGCATTTTCAGTTAATAACTGAGTACGTTGTTTTAGTGTAATCGACCTATCATTGACCACATCAATTTTAATATTATCATACTTTTGATTGTAAGTTTCAATAAACTCTACAACTTTATCAGCCGACGTAATTAAATCTTCATTATTGGTACTTGTAATAGATATATTGACTGCCAGTTCCTGATTGAAATAGGTAGAATTTGGTGTTTCAGAGAAGCGGTCTCTAATAATTGCCACATCTTTCAGTCTGATTACTTTTCCGTCGGAAGTAGCTCTTACAATAATATTTGATAACTCACTACCATAATATTCTCTGTTATTTGCTCTAATTAGATATTCTTCGGCTTCTGTTTTTACATTTCCACCTGTAACCAAAATATTTGAACTGCTTACTGCTTCAGCTACTTCATTGAAGGTTAAATTATAGGCTAACAAATCGGTTTCGTTAACTGCTATTTCAATTTCTTCTTCAGGAAACCCTGAAATTTCAATTTGAGAAATCCCATCAATAGCACGTAAATCGGTTTCTACCTGACGTGCTAATTGCTTTAACGTAACTAACGGAATATTTTTACCACTAATTGCAAATGATATCGTTTCTCTTACAGCTTCTTGTTTTGAAACTACCAGAGGCTCCATTCCTGTTGGAAATGAAGGCACTCTATCAACAGCATTTTTCACCTCAAGCAACATAAAGTCTAAACTTTCACCTTTTTCTATTTCTACAGTGATACTTCCACTGTTTTCACGAGATGTAGAGGTGACTCTATCGATTCCTTTTAACCCTTTTAAATTATCTTCAATTTGAAGTACAATCCCTTCTTCAATTTCCTGAGGTGAGGCTCCAGGATATGTGATTGTGACATTTATTATTTTAGACTCCGTTAGTGGAAAAAACGAGGATTTTAATGATAATGCACCAATAATTCCGAAAATAAAAAACGCGATAATTACCACATTGACCGCAACATGATATCTAATAAAATATTCAATTACTTTTCTCATTATTGAATAGAATCATTAGTTGACGAATTAATTTCGGCGACCTTAACCTGCATGCCTGCATAAGCTCCTGGCACAGGTTTTCTCAAAATTATCGATCCATTTGGTACATTTTGTAAAACAACCTTTTCATTTGAAAAATGTGCAGGCTTAACAGAAATAACATCAAGCAAACTATCTCTAACGACATATATTTCTTCACTATCCAATAACAAGTTCCTGTCTATTTCTATGGCGTTTTCAACCTTTTCGGCATTCAGGTTTGCTTCTAAATACATGCCTTCTTTAAGATCTGGGTGTTGTACTTCAACATAAGCCGTTATGGTTTGTGTTGTGGCATCAATACTTCCATTAACTCTGGACACGATTCCGTTATAATTTTTAGTTTTTTCCAGATTGGTTAAACTCACCTTTTCACCTTCCTTTAAGACATCAGCAAATGATTTACTAATGGCTACTTCCATTTCGTAAACTGACGGATTGATAAACTCTCCTAGTTTTTGTCCGCTTCTTACTAATGTTCCTTCAGTAACTAAAGCTTCGGTTAAAATTCCTGTAAAAGGTGCTGAAATTCTATACTTTGAAAGCCGTTGCTCTAAATTTTTTACATTATAATAAGCACTTACTATGCCTCGACCTGTGATAAAATAATTTTCTTTCTCATCTGATATTTCAGGCAATTGCGGTGTGCTTTTATTTAAATCGAAATTGTTTAAATAGTTTTGCCATTTCTGAAACACATTAGGAAAGTCTAATCGTAAATCGGGCATAATTGCCGCAATATTATTGTATAAATCACTTTTTGCAGATTGAACACTTGCATAATACTCCGAAGCATCCAAACGAATTAGGGTTTCACCTTTATTAAATTTTTGACCTGGTTTAAAAAGCTTACTTCCTGTTTTAAAAACGCCTTGTACTTCAGAATACAATTCGACACGTTGTTTTGCATTGAGGTTACCATTTGCTGAAATCACAATAGGCACCAAGCTATTTTGAACTGTATCTACAAGTACGGTTTTAACGACTTTAGGGACAACTGGTTTCGGTTTGTTTTTGTTATCAATTAAATATTTAGCAAAAAAGAATGAGCCAATAATTAAGATAATTCCAAGTATGGAAAGAATAATATTACGCATAAGTATAAAGATGGTTAGGCATTACTTTAGTTTTCTCTTTGAAACTTAAGTTAATGCAGAACAAAAATATTTAAATACTAAATGGTATGGAGTTAAAAAAAACTTAAAACAAAATATAAATTAAGACAACTCCTCTAATTGGTACTGGATGGTTTCCCAATCTTCCATGAGTTGTTTTAATTGTTCTTTTTTGGATTGATATCGATCAAAAAATGTAGTATCAGCAACAGTAGCATCATAATTTGTAGCCAATTCGACATCATCTTGCTTGATATCTTTTTCAAGCTGACTTATTTTTGACTCAATGTTGCTTAATTTATTATTTAAGGATTTTAATTTCTTCTGATCTTCGTAAGACTGCTTATTATTGGCCTTTGGTTCTTCTTTAATAACAGTACGTCGCTCAACTTCTCTAAGATTTTCAACATTTCTTTGCTCTAGGTAATAATCGATATCACCTAAATATTCTTTTATGTTCTGGTCTTTAAATTCGTAAACAATATTTGAAAGCCCTTGAAGAAAATCTCTATCATGAGACACGAGAATGAGTGTCCCTTCAAACTTTTTCAGAGCTTCTTTTAGCACGTTTTTAGATTTAATATCCAAGTGATTTGTCGGCTCATCCATCACTAAAACATTAAGTGGTTTTAGCATGAGCTTTGCTAAAGCTAATCGGTTACGTTCACCTCCTGATAATACACGTACATACTTTTCTACTTCTTCACCTCTAAATAAAAATGACCCAAGAATATCACGAACCTTACTTCTATTGGTTTCGTTTGCAGCATCAATCATTGTATCTAGTACTGTTTTACTTCCATCAAGGTATTCGGCTTGATTTTGTGCAAAATATCCTATTTGAACATTATGACCGAGTTTTAACTGTCCTTTATGTTTGAGTTCACCAACGATTATCTTTGCCAGCGTTGATTTACCTTGTCCGTTCTGTCCTACAAATGCTGTTTTACTATCGCGTTCAATCATCAAACTAACATCAGATAACACTTGATTATCATCATAGCTTTTAGACACATTTTCGGCTTCTATAACCACTTTTCCAGGAATTACTGAAACAGGAAAGTTAAGCGTCATCACACTGTTATCATCTTCATCAACTTCAATGCGATCCATGCGATCTAACTTCTTAATGAGTGATTGAGCCATTGTGGCTTTACTTGCTTTGGCTCTAAACTTTTCAATAAGCTTTTCGGTTTGTTCTATTTGCTTCTGTTGATTTTTTTGTGATGCCAATTGTTGTGCCTTAATCTCGTTTCTCAGAATAAGAAATTTAGAGTACGGTTTAGGATAATCATAAATCCTTCCGAGAGAAATTTCGATAGTACGGTTGGTAACATTATCTAAAAACATTTTATCGTGAGATACAATAACAACTGCTCCCGAATAATTTTTTAAAAAACTTTCTAACCAAATAATAGATTCAATATCCAGATGGTTGGTTGGCTCATCGAGTAGTAAAATATCATTGTTTTGCAAAAGCAGTTTTGCCAATTCTATACGCATTCGCCATCCTCCTGAAAACGTATCTGTAAGTTTATCGAAGTCCTCTCGTTTAAACCCGAGACCCTGTAATATTTTTTCAGTTTCACCTTGATAGTTATAACCACCTATGATTTCATATTGGTGCTGAATATCATTGAGGTCAATCATTAATTGATTATAACTTTCAGTTTCATAATCGGTACGCTCAGCTAATTGCGTATTTACAAACTCCATTTTAGCTTCGAGTTCTTTAATCTCGCTAAAAGCTTCATACGATTCTTCTAGAACTGTTCTTCCGAAGACAAAATCAATATCTTGTTTTAAAAACCCAAAACTTAAATTTTTATCAGCAGCAATTTGACCTGAATCTGGCTCTAATTCTTTAGATAAAATTTTGAGCATCGTTGATTTTCCAGCGCCATTTTTTCCAATTAAGCCAATACGATCACCTGGACTAAGTTTAAAAGTGATATCTTCAAATAGATATTCACCTTGAAATGAGATAGAAAGATTATGTATATTAAGCATAGTTTTTTCAAATATTACAATTGCAATAAACAGTACAATTTTCTACAATCGTATGCGCAAAAAAATTAATTTTGTAATCCGTAAAAGCAACAAAAGTAAACAAATTTAACTCATGTTAAAAGGCACAAAAATTTACAGCATTTTCACAGGCGCTTGTCCTAAATGTCATCAAGAATCAATGTATCAAAACAAAAACCCATATGTTTTGAGTGATGTTTTAAAAATTAATGATAATTGCTCACACTGCGGAACACGTTACCGTTTGGAGCCATCTTTTTTCTATGGATCTATGTACGTGAGTTACGGTGTTGGTATTGCATTTGCTGTTGCTGCTTTTATTATCAGTTATTTATTTATAGGAACTACATTGCTAACATCATTTATCGTTATTGTACTTACAATGCTTCTTTTTGGTCCGATAATCATGAGGTTATCGCGAAATATATGGATTAACTTATTTATGAGTTATGACAAAACATTAGTTAAAAAAGCTAATCAATAAACTATATAATTAGTATGGTTTTGATTCAAATCTTTTAATATCAATTTCAGGATCTAAAGGATTTCCATTTTCGATGTAGTTAAATAATTGTTCTGCCACAAACGGAGAGATCATAACACCTCGCGTTCCTAAGCCGTTTAAAACATGTATGTTTTTATATTCTGAATGCGAACCAACCAATGGTCGTCTATCTCTTGTAGTAGGACGAATTCCGGCAACCTGATCTACAATTTCAAAATCGCAGGTGATGAATTGTTTTAGTTTATTAATAAGGTCTTCTTTAGCAGATTCAGTAACCTCATATGTTTTATCATGGTGTTCATAGGTTGCCCCAACCCAATACAAATCTTTTTCTAAAGGCACTATAAACACAGCTGATTTTAAGATAAAATCAATATTCAAATCTGGAGCTTTTATAGTTAGCATTTCCCCTTTTGTTCCCTGTAAAGGCAAATGTTTAAAAAAAGGATTTTTTGTTAACCCAAATCCCTCAGCAAAAACAACATGCTTAGCTTTGATTTTCTTATAATTAATCGTTTCAGAATTAATTTGTAATGATAAAAACTGAAATTCTTCAGAAATTAATCTATCGCAATTTTGAAGGTAATCCCGATAAGATGTAACAAGTTGAGTTGTATTAACTCTTCCGGAATGCATCACTTCACCAAATCCAAATTGTGCATCAATAAACGCATTTGTATTACTAACAATGTTAGGAGACATAAAGTCGCTTAAAACCGGTTTTTCAGAAGCGATATACCATTCATTTTGCTCTTCTACAGACGTAAATTTCCTATAGACAGGCAATTTACAATCCAACTTCACATCGAGCAATGCCTCAAGCGCTTTATATTTTGGAGCAGCTAATTCTAATTGGGACTTCGCATTCCAAACTTGTGTAAATCGTTTTAATATGACAGGATTATATAATCCTGCTGCTACTTTAGACGACTGTTGTGATTGGTTATCAAATACGACAAAGCTTTTTTGATGAGTTCGTAATTGCTCACAAAAAGCAATACCAGCTAATCCACAACCAACAATAATATAATCAACATCTGTCATATATGTAAAAGTAAAGCAAATAAAAACGCTCACTTGTTTTAGTGAGCGTTTTTTATTAGGATTGGGTTTAACTTAGTAAGCCCACATATCTTGTTCGAAATTACGAATCTTATCTTTGATACGATCAGATTCTAACAATTGCATTAAAGCGTTATCAGCTATATATTCTTTAACTTCTCTGTCTCCATATACATTTTCTTCTTTGTACATGTATCCATTAAAACGTCTAGAATTTAATAAATGATCAAAAGTCAAAGGCATGGCGCTATTTTTATTATTAAACGCTTTTCCTTCGTGTAATGCTTGTCTTGCTTCTGGAAAGAACACCCAGAATAAAGCATTAGGCACTTTATTAGCTTCGTCTTCAGAATCAATAAAGTTAATGTCTGGTGCAGCAGGAGCTATACCAAGTACTCTATACTTTAATTCTCCGTGACGTTTGTCAAAATACCAAAGTCCTTTGATTAGATAAGCACTAATATCGAATGCTTCAATGTTTCTTGTTCTAACATATTCAGGATCTACATAACCATCAGCATTTAACTGGTCGTAACCAATATCTAAAGTATCTGTTTTAGTTGTGATGTCTTTAAGTTCCTTCATTGAACGTTTTTCAGTGAAATAAGAATCATTATAAACATTTTTAATTCGTCCATCTTTAACTGCAGATATCAATGTATGATATAGTGAGCGTCTTTCTTTACCGATATTATTAGTATCTACTGGAAAGTATAATGGAAAATTTACACGTTCGTCTAAAACTACTTTTTCCCAAGTCATTTTAGAAAACAGTATGTCTCTATCATCAACATAACCATATTCTAAAGGCTTGTCATTATCTAATGCCAACTGAGCTTCAGTTTTAACACCAATTTCTTCTGGTGCTTTAGCATTTAAAAGATTTGCCTGAGCGTACATACTAGATGTAAATCCAACTGCGGCAATGATTGATAATAAAAATTTATAATTCATCTTAATTTAATTTTAATTTGGGTTAATCACTATATAAAGTTGATTAGTTTGCTAATTCAATAACCGCTGGTGTAGCAGGCTTAATTGCTGGACCGTTACTTCTTGATTTGATATCAAAAATTTGAACTGTCGCACCACGCTTTGCTTTACGTAAAGCTGCTTTGGCTGCTCCACTTAGTCGGTTACCTGAACATGTTACAGATGGTTGACCTGGCACTTTAAATTTAAAGCTAGTAACTGTTAAAGGTAAATCGAAATCAAAGTCTTCTAATTCAGCAGAAACTTTACCAATTTCAACATTGTTTCTTGGTAACTTTCCATCACTTTGTCCAACAATTTTCCCTGTTGGCTTAGGAATATCTTTAATTCTGAATACCGCTTTATCACTTACTTTAGAACCATCGTCTAATGTTGCAGTAACATTAATTGTTACTTCTCTACCAGATGTAGGAACCATATTATATTTACCCATACCAGAAGCTCTTTTTAGTCCAGCTCCAGAAGCTGAAACCTTATTATCAGGAACACCAGCAAAAGAAATAGTCATTGGGTTAACAACACCACGATATACTACATTCATTTTATCAGCAGAAATTGTAGCTGAATTTGGACGAGGTACTACCACATAGTTTCCTTTAATTGGAATTTCTAATGGCTTACCATCTTCCATGAACGTAAAAGTTCCGTCAATTTCATGCTCACCAACACCACCAACGTTAAAATCTAAACGTGCAGCACCAGTAGAATCTATAGCTTCATTTAAGTCGATAGATTGCCCTCCAATACTTAATCCAGTAGGAGGCACTTTAGCATACTTACCGATTACAACTTTTCCTTGAAATTTCTCTCCAGCAAAAAACGCTGATTTATCAGCAAGAATAATTGCTTTGTATTTATCAAGTGATACCGCATCGGTTAATACATTACCTAAGTAATAGTTAATGATATTAGCCTCGGTTACTTCTACATCATTTTGGAAAGCTGTTAATTTAGTATAAGATGCAATTGCAGGGAATCCCTGGAAATGGTAATCTAACCAATCAATTTTCTTCCCGTCTTTATTTTCAACTTTTTCAGTGCTAAATGTTTTTTCGAAGTTTGCTAAAACTTTTTGAGCTTTAACATCTTTACCAAGGATATCTCTAATTTCAGTTTTATAACCTTCAATTTTAGACATCACTTCTTCACCTTTTTTAGTTAATCTGTCTCCAGTAAACCAAGCTTCATCAAGAATATCTGTTTTATCCATTGCTTCAAAAGGTAATTTTCCTGTTTCAGGGTCAATAGAATATTTCCCTTCTCTAAGAAGATCTGCTTTTAAAGTTTCGATATAGTTATAGAATTTTGCTGATGCTAAACTCACTTGCTTTGCTTTTGCCGCCGGAACCATAAATTCCTCTGGCTTTTCAGTTGATTTCTTTTCGAGATCAGCAAGTAATGCTTCGTTACGCTCGCCTGTTAATTCATTTGAGTCTGCGAACTTAGCTTCCATTAAACCGAAAGCCGATAATACTTCTTTCGACATGTTCATAGCCATCATTGCAATGAAGACTAAGTACATTAAGTTAATCATTTTCTGCCTTGCAGATAATTTTCCTCCTGCCATGTTAATTAGTTTTTAGTAGTTAATTAATATTAATTATAGTTCAAAAAACTAATTAGTTTTTGTTCATTGCAGATAACATTCCACCATAAACACCATTTAATGATGATAAGTTAGATGCTAAAGATTGCATTTGCTCTTTTAACTTTTCTGCATTGGCAACAGATTCTTCATTAATTGCCGCCTGACGGTTAGCACTTTCCATTTGTACTTTATAAAGGCTGTTTAATGATTCCATTTGAGCTGCAGCTAAAGACATTTCTTCGCTGTATTTCTTTTGAGCAGCCATAGCATCAACTGTTGGGCTAATTCCTTTTGCAGCACCTTCAAAGTTTTTGATACTTGATCCTAAGCTAGCCATTAATTCTCCATCAATTTTAGCTTCTTTTAATAAGTTATCTAATTTTTTAGATAATAATCCTTCAGCATCTTTAGGCTCTTCTTTCTTTAATTTCTTAGCAGAAGATGCTCCTCCAGCTAATTCTGGATATACTAATGACCAATCAAGTTCAGATTGTTGTCTTTCAAATGCTGAATATGTAAATACTAAGGCTTCTACAATCATACCAACAGTTAAAATCTCTGAACCAAAAGGCCAGTGTTGAATTTTAAATAAAGCTCCAACAATTACGATTGCTGCTCCTAGTCCGTAGACCATGTTTGTGATTGTGATGTTTCCTTTCTGTGCCATAATTTTAATTTTTAGTTTTTAAGTCAATAGTAAACTTAAGTAGATTAATATTTATTTAGTTGAGTTAATTATTTAATTGTTTAGTTGGTTGCAGCGTTTTTAGTAACTTCTGTTCCCATGTAATCTTGTACAGTTCTGAAACCGATATAGCTTCTCGCTGAATCAGCATATTCATAATCCCTTGAACTCACTTGTAAGAAGTAAGCAACATCTTTCCATGAACCTCCACGAACTACTTTACGCTCGTTATCTGGATCATTTACTGTAGGATTAAATGATGCCATATATTCATATGATGATGCTTCATAAGATCCTTGAACCCATTCTGAAACATTTCCTGCCATGTTGTAAAGATTAAAGTCATTAGGCTCATAAGCATCTGCTTCTACAGTATACAATGCTTGATCTGCAGCATAATCTCCACGTAAAGGTTTAAAGTTTGCCATAAAACAACCTCTGTCATTTTTAGCATATGGTCCACCCCAAGGAAATGTCGCTCCTTGCAAACCACCTCTCGCAGCATATTCCCATTCTGCTTCCGAAGGTAATCTATAAGAATTTACAAAATGTCTTCCTTTTGATTTTCTGTAGCTATTGTGATATAAGGTTCTCCATTGACAAAATGCATTAGCTTGCTTCCAAGACACACCTACAACTGGATAATCGCCATAAGCATCATGCCAGAAATAGTCATTGTGCATTGGTTCGTTATACGAGTAAGAAAAATCTCTAATCCAAGCTGTTGTATCAGGGTAAACTTTAACCTCCTCAGTTACTAGCACATCTTTACGTCTTAAGCTTCTATCCTTAGCCGCTTTTTTGATGTCCATATATGTATATTGGAATTTAAATTTATCAACATCCCAAGTACGCTGACCATTATATGATTCTTCTATTGGTAAATACATGGTATCCATAACTTCAGCGTAGTATTCATCTGGATAATCAGCAGTATCGAAAATTAAATCAACATCCTTGTTTAGTTTTCTACCTTCATAACCAGTTGGTCCAAGACCACTGTAATTATTGTACATGTATTTTTCGTAAACCGACATATTTTCTGGATCTGCATCACTAAATGCAAATTCACCAATACCTCCGTTTCCTGGAGTTTCTCCTATTTCATCAGCAAGAATTGCTAATTTTGTTCTAAGCGTAGAATCTCTTACCCATTCTACAAATTGACGATACTCACTATTGGTGATTTCTGTTTCGTCCATGTAAAAGGCTCTTACTGTGACAGTACGTGTTGGAGCATCTTGTACTCCAGCTAGATCATCATCAGACTTTCCCATAATAAATGCTCCACCAGGAACAAGTACCATACCATAGGGTTTTTCGGGATGCCATTTCTTTCCTTTAACGCCTACAAGTTGTCCTCTGTCACCAGAGTTACATCCAACCATTAGGGCTAAAACAGCTGTTAATAAAGCAAACTTCTTAATATTCATAGAAACTCGAGGTTAAATTATTTAGTTGTAATTATGTATTAAATACCGTCTTGATTTTTTTCAAGGCAGTAAACATATATATATATTTAGTAAAAAACAATTTTTTTTACATCTTTTTTGCACTTAAACCCAAAAAGTTAACATTTCGTCGATTAAAAAAGTGTTAAATGTTTTTAGCCAAATTGGCTAAAAACTGTTCTTTCTGTAAGCTTTATACCATCTTTCTGGTATTTTCCCTTGGCTTGCCTCAATATAATCGTCATGCGTGCATGGTAATAACGTATGCTTTTTTAATTTATTATTAACATTTGGCAAAAAAGGTATTTCAATCCACCATCGCCCGGTTTTAATACTCTTATAGAATATAAGTTCTTCATCTTCAATCAATACATTATACTTTTGATAGTGATCATCGTTGGTAAAATCATCATCGTTAATCCGACAATTAACACCTTCAATAAAATACCATATAATTTGAGAAATCAACATTGGTGTCGCATCCAATTCATGTGTCGATTTAAATTCATAAATCCCAAAAGAGGATACTTTATTACTTATACCTGCATATCTTGAGATTGTACAAATCTCTTTTCCGTTAAAACCATTTGGCGAAAACTTTTGCTTTGCACCTACCTCAGCTGCTCTGACAGATTTTAAATCCATAGTCACAATATGAGCATCTCTCATCACAGGTTCAACTTTATTGATATTATGAGTGACATCTCCTAATCGGTAAGCTTCAAAATAAAGCTTTTCCATCAAATCAATTTCTTCCTGTGAATTAAAATAGGTTTGATATCCAATTGCCGAGTAGTTAAATAAATTATATGGTTGTTCGAGAATGATTTTTCCGAGGAAACTATTGTTTTTCATTTCAACAGATGCATCACCTAAATCAAAATTACTATCTACATTAACGATATTAACCATTGGAGCCATCGTATCATAAGCACGATAATTGGCATAGGTTAAATCTTGACTTCCACCTATGATAATAGGAATGATTTTTTTTTCAATTAAAACTGAAATTATCGTCCGTAAAGCATAATAGGTATCCTCTATAGATGAACCTGCAGGAATATCACCCAAATCGGCAATTGCGGTATGCCAATTTCCTGGAAATAATGAATATAATGCTGTTCTAATGGTATCAAAGCTTAAGGCTTCACCCATATAGTTGACATCATTTCGATTTTCTTTTACACCAATGATTGCTAATTTGACCTTATCTAAATCTGGAATACCAAGTTGAGAAGAATGAATTTTTATTTTTTTACCAAGTGCTTGTTCTGACAATAACTCGTTATGAGCTAAAACGGCATCAGAGACTGGAGACAAAAAATTAAAATTCATTTGGTGTTATTTTTTTGTAGCGGTTTTCTTTTTAGTGGTCTTCTTTTTGGCAGCAGCTTTTTTCTTAGGTGCTTTTGTTTCGATATGGGCCTTTGCTTCTTCTAAAGTCATTTCAGAAACATCAACAGTTTTAGGTAGTTCAACTTTCACTTTACCTTTAATAACATTGTGTCTTCCCCATCTTGCTTTTTCTACACGAATGCCTTCTTCTTCCCAGTGGTGAATAAGTTTATCTTTTTCTTTCTGAATTTTATCTTCAATCAATTCTACAATATCAGAATCAGAAAGATTGTCCCAATCGTATTTTTTATTAACGTTTATAAACATATTGTTCCATTTAATAAATGGTCCAAAACGTCCTTTACCTTTTTGAACTGGCAACTCTTTATATGTATATATAGGAGCATCTGCTTTTTGCTTCTCTTTGATAAGCTCAACAGCCTGGTCCATTTCAACGTCTGTTGGATTAGTCCCTTTTGGAAGAGATATGTATTTCTTACCAAATTTCACATAAGGTCCAAAACGTCCGTTATTCACTTCTATAGTTTCTCCTTCATAAGTTCCCAATTGCTTTGGAAGCTTAAAAAGTTCCATAGCTTCCTCATAGGTAATTGTCGTTAATTGCTGATCTGGAGACAAGCTGGCAAATTGAGGTTTCTCTTCATCATCAACAGTCCCTATTTGCACCATAGGTCCGAATTTACCTAAACGTACACTTACTTGCTTTCCTGTTTTTGGATCGGTTCCTAAAACACGTTCGCCAGATTCACGATCTGCATTTTCCTGAACATCTTCTACTCTTGGATGAAAGCTCTTGTAAAACTCTTTCATCATTTTTGTCCAATCCTCTTTACCTTCAGCGATCTCATCAAAATCGGCTTCTACTTTAGCCGTAAAGTTATAGTCCAGAATATTTCCGAAGTGATTCACTAAAAAATCAGTAACAATCATACCAATATCTGTTGGCACTAATTTCCCTTTGTCACTATTTACTTTTTCAGACAATTGTTTATCGGTAACTTTTCCTTCCTGAAGGAGTAATTGAGAGTACTCACGTACTTCACCTTCGTTAGAACCTTTTTCTACGTAATTTCTATTTTGAATTGTAGAAATAGTTGGCGCATAAGTAGATGGTCTACCAATACCTAATTCTTCTAATTGTTTTACTAAAGAGGCTTCTGTATATCTATATGGAGCACGAGAAAAACGCTCTGTCGCCGTAATGTAACTATTGAGCAAGGTCTCATTAACTTTCATTGCAGGAAGCATTCCTTCTTGCTCTGTATCTTCATCATCGGTACCTTCGAGGTATACTTTTAAAAAACCTTCAAAAGTAATCACTTCACCATTTGCTGAAAAGGTCTCGTTATGTGTTGATGCTTCAATTTTAACATTGGTACGCTCTAACTGAGCATCACTCATTTGCGATGCAATAGCTCGTTTCCAGATTAAATCATATAAGCGTGCTTGATCTCTTTCAACATCAGCAGTATGTAATTTAAAATCTGTTGGTCGTATAGCTTCGTGAGCTTCTTGTGCACCTTTAGATTTCCCTTTATAATTTCTTGGTTTACTAAATTTTGAACCGTAAGCATCTTCAATTTCTGCCTGAGCACCTTTTCGGGCTTCATCAGATAAGTTGACACTATCTGTTCTCATATAAGTAATCAAACCTGCTTCATATAATCGTTGTGCATTACTCATTGTTCTACTTACGGAAAACCCTAATTTTCTAGAAGCTTCCTGTTGTAAAGTAGAAGTTGTAAATGGTGCCGCTGGCGATTTTTTAGCTGGTTTTTTTTCTAAATCTGAAACTTTAAAACTTGCTTTAGCGTTAGTTTCCAAAAACTGATAAGCTTCTTCTTTAGTAGCAAAATTTTTCGGAAGTTTTGCCTTAAAAGTTTGTCCGTCTTCATTAGAAAATTCAGCATCAATTCTATATGAAGCTTGAGGTGTAAAATCTATAATCTCGCGTTCACGCTCAACAATCAACCTCACAGAGACCGATTGCACACGTCCTGCTGATAAACCTCCTTTTACTTTTCTCCATAGTACTGGAGATAATTCGTAACCTACAATACGATCTAAAACACGACGAGCCTGCTGTGCATCAACTAAATCATAATCTATACCTCTTGGGTTTTCAATAGCTTTATTAATTGCAGACTTTGTAATTTCATGAAATACAATTCGTTTGGTTTTAGCTTTATCTAAACCAAGGGTTTCAGCCAAGTGCCATGCAATAGCTTCTCCTTCTCGATCCTCATCACTCGCCAGCCATACAGTTTCTGCTTTTTTTGCAAGTTCCTTAAGTTTTTTAACTACGTCTTTTTTATCTTTTGAAACTTGATATTTTGGTTTAAAATCACCCTCTACATCAACTCCTAATTCTTTTGAAGGCAAGTCGGCAATATGTCCAAAACTAGATTCCACTTTAAAATCTTTTCCTAGAAATTTCTCTATGGTTTTGGCTTTAGCTGGTGACTCTACAATGACTAAATTCTTCGGCATATATGATTTTTTGAGGCTACAAATGTATGTGAAAAAAAAGTTATCTTCCTAATTTTAGTCAATTTCGATTGCATTTTAACTTAAAAAAAGTAGATTTCGTCTAGTGAATTTCAATAAAAAAAGCCTGAAAAATTTCAGGCTTATATTTTAAATGATTTGTTTTTTTAATTCAAAATAAAAGTACTTACCAATACAATAGAACTTTCTGTTTCATATTCATATTGATATAAAGCCGTATCAGAAATCATCAACAATCTATCCTCTAAAGGAATCACATCGGTTACTTGTACATTCGTAAACGTATCTATAATTTGTAAATCTAAAGGATTGGTTTTATCAAATATTTTAAGACCAGAAGTGCCGTCGCACACAAAAAGCTGACTCCCTTTAAAACCTAGTCCGTAAGGATTATCTAAAGTATGCTGAGCTACTAATGTTGGTTGCGTTTTATCACTCACATCAATTACTTCAAGCACACTTAAATCCTGACCACAATCGTTACCACCTCTTAACGTAAGGTAAGCATAATCGCCATCTACAACAACAGGGTCACAGCCTTCCCAGTGCGTAAATTCTGAAATCATTTGCGGCGCTGCAGGATTTTCTAGACTATGAATGAACATACCGTTTGTACCTCCTAAATACAAATAACCATCTGCATAGAACATGGTTTCAATATTCCAGCCAGCATAATCAGTATATACAAGCGTTGGTTCAGAAAGGTTAGCTATACTAAATACTGTCATTTCAAATTCACCAACAGTATAAAGGTAGTTATCTACAATTTGAAAACGCGCTAAAGAACCTCCAACACCATTTGAAGCTTCAGCGCCATCAAAAGTATCGATGGTATTAATATCATTGAATTCACGTTGCTGTTGGTCGAGTGTCCATCCTATGATAACATCAGTTTCAGCATTAAAATTACCAAAATCTACTTCTTGTGCTTCATTAGGAATTTGATAATCATAGACACTAAACACATCTTCAATGCGCTCTATTTCGCTAATTGAATTCACATCTGAAATATCAATCACTACCAAATCTACTGCGCTATCAGCATATAACACATCATTTTTAATAGAAATATCTTCATTGCCAGGTATGTTTATAAAGGCAATGGTTTGTGGTGAAGATGGGTTTGTGTTATCAATAATATGAACACCTTTATATTTTTCATTGATGAATATATAGTTTTGATAGGCGTAAATTTTTCCGACATTCAAAATTGGTTTAGGTGCTTCGACTACCACTGACGATCTGAATTCCATTTTGCTAATGGTTTCTGGAATAGCTACTGTAACTATTTCAAATTGGCTATCATCATTTTTACATGACCAGCAACACACTATAACTAAGAGTAGAATAAGTTTTCTCATGATTTACAAACTAAAGTTAATAGGTATAAGTTAAAGGCTCTGGGAAATCTTCAATATTTAAAATAATCTCATGACTACCATCTATTTGTAGCGTAGACAAATCAAATGATCGCTCTTGAGTAAATACTGCTAAACAGACTTCTTGATTTGTAAATACAAATTTTAAAAAGCGTTGTTCTGGAGAAGATTCGGCAACAGCTCCAGAATCTACTAAAACCATACTCCATGTACTTCCATCGCAACCGCTAGCAGAAATATTAATATTAAGACAATTGTCTTCAATTTCAGCACTAATTAAGTCATAGAAACCGGATTCGGCTGAATCATAAAACCCAGAATCAACAACTACCATTTGTCCGCAAGGTTCCTGAACCTCATCGTCGTCGTCACATTGAGTATTCATAAAAAGCAACATAAAACAAAAAAATGATAAGAGTAGTTTAGGTGTTTTCATGGTGTTCAATTTATATATAGATGCAAAACTATGGAAATGGTTGCGTTAAGTAACAAAAAAATCACTTAAGCTCAAACTAAATTAGGCTATGACACTTTGTCACAATACTCAAAAATATACTATCTTTGCATGCTTATTGACAGCACAATTTAACGAAATTTCAGTTTCTGCTAAAAAGGATTATGGAGAAAACAATTGACGAAAGTAAGCAAGGTCAACACCTTGTATTAGAACAAAAAGAAGGCAATACACGAAAACTTTTTATAGAAAGTTATGGCTGCGCTATGAATTTTAGTGATAGTGAAATTGTGGCTTCTATACTTTCAGAGCAAGGTTTTAATACCACTCAAAGCTTAGAAGATGCCGATTTGGTTTTAGTCAATACATGCTCTATTCGTGACAAGGCAGAACAAACCGTTAGAAAACGTCTTGAAAAATACAATGCCGTAAAACGGATTAACCCAAAAATGAAAGTTGGCGTCCTTGGCTGTATGGCCGAACGCTTAAAAACTAAATTTTTAGAAGAAGAAAAAATTGTAGATCTTGTTGTAGGACCTGATGCTTATAAAGATTTACCAAATCTCTTAGCAGAAGTTGATGAAGGTAGAGACGCCATTAACGTCATCCTCTCAAAAGAAGAAACCTATGGCGATATTGCTCCTGTACGTTTAAACTCTAATGGTGTGACCGCCTTTGTATCTATTACTCGTGGTTGTGACAATATGTGTACATTTTGCGTCGTGCCTTTTACACGTGGGCGCGAGCGTAGTAGAGATCCTCAAAGTATTATTGAAGAAGTCAATGACTTATGGTCTAAAGGTTATAAAGAAATTACACTCTTAGGTCAGAATGTAGATAGCTATTTATGGTATGGTGGCGGACTTAAAAAAGACTTCGTTAAAGCCAGTGATATGCAAAAGGCAACTGCTGTTAATTTTGCCCAATTATTAGAATTGTGTGCTAAAGCACAACCTAAAATGCGTATTCGATTTTCGACTTCTAATCCTCAGGATTTAACGCTTGATGTGATTGAAACGATGGCGAAATACGATAATATTTGCAAGCATATTCATTTGCCAGTACAAAGCGGAAGCAATCGTATTTTAAAAGAAATGAACCGTTTACATACTCGCGAAGAGTATTTTGAATTGATTGATCATATCCGTCGTATACTACCCGAATGTGCCATTAGTCAGGATTTAATCTCTGGTTTTCCTACGGAAACAGAACAAGATCATCAAGACACCTTAAGTTTGATGGACTATGTAAAGTACAATTTCGGATACATGTTCACCTATTCAGAACGACCAGGAACAATGGCCGAACGTAAAATGGAAGATGACGTTCCTGAAGACACAAAAAAGCGCAGACTTGCTGAAATTGTACAACGCCAACGCGAACATAGCGAAATAAGAACTAAAGAATATCTTAATACAACAGTAGAAGTGTTAATCGAACGCCAATCGAAAAAATCTGAAGATCAATGGTCTGGACGTACTTCACAAAATATTGTAGCTGTATTTCCTAAGGAGCATTACAACATTGGTGATTTGGTCAATGTACACGTAAAAGATTGTACCAGTGCAACACTTATTGGTACAGCTCTCGGATATTCTAAGTACAACTAAAAAGAAAGAAATACATGGAATCCATTCAAGCCATAAAACAACGTTTCGGAATTATTGGAAACGACCCAAAACTCAACCGCGCAATTGAAAAAGCGATACAGGTGGCTCCAACCGATATTTCGGTACTGGTCACAGGTGAAAGTGGTGTTGGAAAAGAAAGTATTCCGAAAATTATACACCAATTATCTCATCGCAAACACGGAAAATATATTGCCGTAAACTGTGGTGCCATTCCCGAAGGAACTATTGACAGTGAATTATTTGGTCACGAAAAAGGAGCGTTTACAGGAGCGACTCAAACCCGTTCTGGATACTTTGAAGTTGCTGATGGCGGAACCATTTTCCTCGATGAAGTTGGCGAATTACCCTTAACTACTCAAGTACGTTTATTACGTGTATTAGAAAATGGTGAATTTATTAAAGTGGGTTCTAGTAAGGTTCAAAAAACCAATGTTAGAATTGTAGCTGCCACAAACGTTAATATGTTTGATGCCATAAAAAAAGAGAAATTTCGTGAAGATTTATACTACCGTTTAAGTACTGTAGATATTAATATTCCACCACTTCGTGAACGCAAAGAGGATATACATTTGTTGTTCCGGAAATTTTCCAGTGATTTCGCTTTAAAATATAAAATGCCAACTATAAAGCTTGCTGATGACGCTGTCCCAATCTTACAAAAACACCGTTGGAATGGTAACATTCGTCAGTTGCGAAATGTAGCTGAGCAAATTTCAGTTTTAGAACAAAATCGTACTATTAGTGCTTCGACCTTACAAGGCTATCTGCCTAACGGCAGCAATAACCTTCCTGCTGTTATTAATACATCGAAATCGGAAAGTGATTTTAGCAACGAACGTGAAATTTTATACAAAGTCCTTTTTGATATGAAGAGTGATTTAAATGACCTCAAGAAATTGACTATGGAGTTGATGAAAAGTGGTAACGTTTCTGAAGTCGAAAAAGACAATGAAGGCCTGATTCAGAAAATTTATGGTGAGTCGCAAAAAGATAACTATACCGAAGAATTTGAAGATTTAGAGGTTCTTGCCATACCTGAACAAGCAGACGAAGATTATCACTCGGATATCAAAACTCAGGACAAATATCATTTTGCCGAAGAAATTGAAGAAGAAGAAACCTTATCTTTACATGATAAAGAATTAGAACTGATTAAAAAATCATTAGAACGTCACCAAGGCAAACGTAAATTAGCTGCTGCCGAATTAGGTATTAGTGAACGTACTTTATACAGAAAAATCAAACAATACGATCTTTAACAAAAGTTTATGCGTGCAATAGAAATATTTATGATACGAAAATCGTTTGGAAGAAATAGTTCTGAAGCGATTAGAAAAGAGGCCGAAGATTTCGTCAACGAAAAACATTATCAAGGTTACAGAGTCATCAATATCGATTTTGATATTGCCGATAATGCTGGCTATATCTACGCTTTTATAACTATGAAACGTCCAAACACGTATTAATTAAATGAAATCAACACGATACAGCTTATTTTTAGTTTTCTCCTTCATTATTTTAGGGTGCGGACCTTATTCTTTTACAGGAACTTCTATTGCCGATAATATAAAAACTTTTCAGGTTAATTATTTTCAAAATACTGCCGATTTAATAGAACCTGGTTTTGATAGAGATTTTACTTTAGCCCTTCAGGATCTTATTCAAAATCAAACCAATTTAAATCTTACCAATTCAAATGGCGATTTGGTTTACGAAGGTGAAATCATCGAATACCGCATCTCTCCTACTACTGCACAAGCTAATAGTACAGCTGCGCAAAATAGATTAACAGTTTCGGTTAACGTTCGTTTTTTTGACAAGAACTTACCTGATGAAGAATTTGAAAAGCGGTTTTCATTTTTTTATGACTATGCAGGAAGCGCACTATTACAAGGCGCACAAAAAGATACTGCTCATGAAGAAATTTTTGAGCGCATCACACAAGATATATTTAACGAAACCTTAGCCAAATGGTAAATGAATAGTGCCGATTTTACATATTGTCTTCAAAACCCTCAACACATTACCGAGGAACAAATCAATGCCATACAAGAGTTTACTGTTAAGTATCCCTATTTTCAATCGGCAAGAGCATTATATCTTAAAGGGCTTAAAAATAAAGAAAGCTACAAATACAATCAAGAATTAAAAATAACAGCAGCCTACACAACAGATCGTAGTATACTATTTGACTATATCACTTCGGATGATTTTAATCAAAATGAAATTTCTAAAGCGATAAAGCAAAACTCCGAACATCTTAAAGACATTACTGTTCATGATCTTGATGATATTTCAGTAGATAAAAGTGTTACCATAGATGATGCTTTAAAAGAGCATATCAAAAATACAGAAGGTGTTCTGGATCCAAATCTTTTTGAACAAAAAGTAAAACCTGAAGATGTTGCTCATTTTTTATCCCTTCCGGAAAACACTCCTGAACAGGTGATTCTCGATATTGATGCCAAACACATAGAGGAAACACCAGAGGAGAAACTTCAAATCGGAAAACCTCTTACATTTGATAAAGAAGAAACGCATTCATTTGCCGAATGGTTAAAAATAACAAGTTTCAAACCTATTGAACGTATTGAAGACGAGACTATTTCCGAAGAACAAACAGAAGTATCTCAAGATCAAACACCAACAGAAGTGCATAAGAAGTTTGAACTTATCGATAAGTTTTTAGAAACGAACCCTAAGATTATCCCTTCTAAAAATGCACCTAAAATACATATTGACACCGAAGATAAAGTGGCTCATGACGGATTAATGACAGAAACTTTAGCCCGAATTTATCTCGAGCAAAACAATTATGAAAAAGCAATTCAATCTTATAAAATTTTAAGTTTGAAATATCCAGAAAAAAGTGGTTTCTTTGCAGACCAAATTAAAGCAGTAAAAGAATTACAAGAAAATAATACGCAGAACTAATGAATACGTTTACTATATTTTTAATCTTAATCGTCCTAGTATCTTTTTTACTAGTCGTAGTCGTTATGGTACAAAACCCTAAAGGTGGAGGTTTATCTTCTTCATTTGGTGGCGGAGGCACTCAACAATTAGGTGGTGTTAAAAAAACAACAGACTTTTTAGACAAAAGTACTTGGGCTTTAGCAACCTTATTATTAGCATTAATTTTAGCATCTAATTTTGCTATTCCTGGTGCTGGTGGTGGCGCTTCAGAGTCTAAAGTTATCAATGGTGACGAAACAACAAACAGTACGCAACCTTTACCATCTGCTGACAATTCAGCTGATGATATAGCGACTCCTGGAGATTCACTTTAAACGTAATCACAATACATATTATACAATGCCAACTTTCCAGTTGGCATTTTTTTATGACTGTAACTTTGTCAGTTATATTCTATTGGCACATTTTTAGCATAACGCTTAAGCGTTAATATTTAACATTAATACTAATTAAATAAAATAAACATACAATGAGCTTAAACATTAAACCATTAGCAGACAGAGTTCTTATTGAACCTGTCGAGGCTGAAACTAAAACAGCTTCAGGAATTATTATTCCAGACAACGCCAAAGAAAAACCACAAAAAGGAAAAGTTGTCGCTGTTGGTAAAGGCACAAAAGATGAACCTATGACCGTAAAATCGGGTGATACTGTTCTTTATGGAAAGTATGCTGGTACAGAACTTAAATTAGAAGGTAAAGATTACCTTATTATGCGAGAAAGTGACATATTAGCAATTGTCTAACATCGCTTTTAGCTATTAGTTATTTACGACATAGCTGTTAAAAACTAAATTACAAACTTAAGCTTAGGCTAAAGCCAAAAGCTAAAATTTAAAAGATATGGCAAAAGATATAAAATTTGATATTGAAGCACGTGACGGACTAAAACGTGGCGTAGATGCATTAGCAAATGCAGTAAAAGTTACATTAGGACCAAAAGGTCGTAACGTTATTATCAGTCGCTCATTTGGAGCACCACAAGTCACTAAAGATGGTGTTTCGGTGGCAAAAGAAATTGAACTGGACAATGAGCTTGAAAACATGGGAGCTCAAATGGTTAAAGAAGTCGCATCTAAAACGAATGATTTAGCTGGTGACGGAACTACAACGGCAACCGTTTTAGCGCAAGCTATCGTTAAAGAAGGTTTAAAAAATGTTGCTGCGGGAGCCAACCCAATGGATTTAAAACGCGGTATTGACAAAGCTGTAGAAGCTATTGTTAAAAACCTTGAAAAACAATCTAAAAAAGTAGGAAGCTCTTCAGAAATGATCAAGCAGGTTGCAGCTATTTCTGCAAATAATGACGATACTATTGGTGAGTTAATCGCTAAAGCTTTCGGTAAAGTTGGAAAAGAAGGTGTGATTACTGTTGAAGAAGCTAAAGGTATGGAAACATACGTAGATGTTGTAGAAGGTATGCAATTTGACAGAGGCTACTTATCTCCTTACTTTGTAACTGATTCTGATAAAATGATTGCCGATTTAGAAAATCCGTACATTTTATTATTTGATAAAAAGATTTCAAACTTACAGGAAATTCTTCCAATTTTAGAACCTGTAGCACAATCTGGTCGTCCATTATTAATTGTTGCTGAAGACGTTGAAGGTCAAGCCTTAGCAACTTTAGTTGTAAACAAATTACGTGGCGGATTAAAGATTGCTGCTGTGAAAGCTCCAGGATTTGGTGATCGTCGTAAAGCTATGCTTGAAGATATCGCAATCTTAACTGGTGGAACTGTGATTTCTGAAGAACGTGGTTTCTCTCTTGAAAATGCCGATTTAAGTATGTTAGGTACTGCTGAATCTGTAATGATTGACAAAGACAACACGACTATTGTAAATGGTTCTGGAAAGTCTTCTGACATCAAAGCAAGAGTTAACCAAATTAAAGCACAAATTGAAACTACAACAAGTGATTATGACAAGGAAAAACTTCAAGAACGTCTGGCTAAATTAGCTGGAGGTGTTGCTGTTTTATATGTAGGTGCAGCTTCTGAAGTAGAGATGAAGGAGAAAAAAGACAGAGTTGATGATGCTTTACATGCGACAAGAGCAGCTGTTGAAGAAGGTATTGTTGCTGGTGGTGGTGTTGCATTAGTTAGAGCTAAATCTGTACTTGAAAAGATTACTACTGACAACTTAGATGAAACTACAGGTATTCAAATTGTAGCAAGAGCAATTGAAGCACCTTTACGCACTATTGTTGAAAATGCTGGCGGTGAAGGTTCTGTTGTCATTAATAAAGTTTTAGAGGGTAAAAAAGATTTTGGTTTTGATGCTAAATCTGAGACTTACGTTGATATGCTTAAAGCTGGTATTATTGACCCTAAGAAAGTAACTCGTATAGCATTAGAAAATGCTGCATCTGTTTCTGGAATGATTTTAACCACAGAGTGTGCTTTAATCGATATTAAAGAAGATGCTCCTGCTGGTGGTGGAATGCCTCCAATGGGTGGTGGAATGCCAGGTATGATGTAATATAATACCGTTGCGAGTAAATCAATTACGCAAACGTAAACCAATTTTTCAAAAAAAGCCTTTGATTTTATCAAAGGCTTTTTTATTAAATTAATTTTCATAGCTTTAAAAAAACTAACCATTATGAAAAAAGGATTTCGCTACGCTACAGGAGAAATACTCATTGTTATTGTTGGTATTTCTATTGCTTTTAGTATGAATAAATGTGCTGATAATCGTAAAGATGAAGCTACAAAAAATCAATACTTAACGAATATTAGAAATGATATTGCAATCGATAAGGAAAATCTTACAGCTAATTTAGCTGAAATTGGCTCAAAAATACAGACTCTTAACGAGGTGCTTCCGTTGATAAATACCGATAATCCTGAAAAACTAAAATCCTTAAGACATATATTCAGCCTGTTTAGTTTGGTCGAATTTTACCCTAAAGACATCACCTATCAAACCATGATTAATTCTGGGGATTTTAAACTTATAGATAATTTTGAATTAAAAGCCGCAATTGAAACTCATTATGCTGCTTATAAAAAAATCTTAAAAGATTATGAGCGACAAGAAATCATACACAGAGATTATCTGGGAGCTTATTTAATGGATTATGCCGATTACGATGCTATGAGACAAGGCGCATTTGGTTTTAAAAATGAACAAAAGTTTAAAAATATACTCCAGAGTATGAGCGGTTCGCTTGTATTCAAAAAAAATGCCACTGAACGTGGCATTAAAAACTGTGATAGTTTATTATCTATTTTAAAATCAGATTAATTTTTGTGATCTCCAACAACATTTTCATCTCTGTATCTACAACACGGATGAACGGAGTTATAGGCCTCATCTGTAGCCTTGATTTCTTTAGTATCATGACCAACAGACGCCACTTTAGCACTAATCTTTTTTAAATCGGTTTTGCGTTCATCAAAAATCAATTTCAGTTCGTGCGTTTCTACATTCCAAACGGCAGATTTTACGCCTTTGGTTCTAATGGCAGCCTTTTCTATACGGTCTTTACACATTAAACACACACCATCGACTTCTATAGAAGCTTTAGCATTTTTGTTTTGAGCAAATGCTGCTGTTGTTAATACTACAGAAAATAATAAAAGTACTTTTTTCATAATCTATTGTCTTTATAAAGTTTTATTGAATCCATATAAGCTATGGAATCTAAGTTATTATTTAATTTTATATCGTAATCCTGCGTAATACATACTCCCAAAAATTGGGCCATACACAAATGTCGTATCAAAATTTGAACCAAACGGATCATCGGCTCCTAAAATAGGATTACTTTGCCTGACATTTGTTATATTTTCACCACCTAAATATACTTCAAATTTTGGAGAAAATACTTTAGTCACCTGTGCATTCAGAGTTCCCACAGTAGGTGACTCATCAGGTAGTCTGAGCGCTATAGGATTAGCACTTGTTGAAGCAAATCGCTGCTCACTTAACCAATTATACGTCACATCAAATTTCCAAGGATTCGCTTTTCCTTCTTTTACATGTGTTTCGTACGAAGCATTAGCAAAAAAACGATGTTTTGGTATTAATGGTTTTGTTTGCCTACCAGAGGTGTAATCGGTTTGCACATCATAATATTTATAAGCTGTCCTAAAATCGAAATTCTCAAACACATTATAATTTAATTCTACTTGAAAACTATTAGCAAAACTATCACCTTCTAAATTATAGAAATTCACTTCCTGTGGATTTTCCCAATCGACAACAACCTGGTTTTGAAAATCGGTTCTATAAAAATCAAATGTAATATCTGCTTTTCTTCCGAAGAGATTAAACCCTTGAAGGTAAGACACACCATAATTCCATGCAATTTCAGGATCTAACCCATAGATATTTCCGTTAGAATTTAAAATATTAATCGACCGCGAGGTAGCGAACATATTTTGATTTTCAGCAAAAATATTAGCACTGCGCTTACCTCTACCAATTGAGGCACGGAAAGCCGATTTTTCCCATGGTGTATAACGCGCATGCAAACGAGGCGTGATAAATTCACCTAATAAATTATGCGTATCAAATCGCAATCCTGCCGTGACTGTTAATTTGTCTAAGTCGTCATAAGCATACTCAAAAAAAGCGCCAGCAGAGCGTTCACTACGTTCAAATGTCGTGTTAAGAGCATTCTCATCATAATGGTCATAAGTAAAGCCTAAGCCTGTTTTAATTTTATGCCTGGAATCACTGATTATGCTATTATAAATCACATTGGAGTAAACACTGTTATGGTTTATATCATACGTATTTAATCCAAAATAAGAATTTTGGTTATGATTACTAAATGCAAATTGAACACCTAAACTTTGCCAAGGCACTTCAGGATTTACATACCCAAATTTTGTAGACAACTCAAAGCGTTCGGTATCAATCTCACTTCCCCAAGCATTAGTAGTTAATCGATCGGTATCTGGATTAAAATCTAATTGCCCAGACTGCTTACTGTCGTTAAGGTAGCGCACATTAATAAAACTCACCAAACCTTTTTCTGGATTGGTATATTGCCAGCGATTCATCACATTAATTTGATTATATAATGGCATATCTAAAAAACCATCATGATTTACATCATGTTCTTTTTGATGCGTATTACCATGAAGATAAATCCCTGTGCTCCATTTATCACTCACTTTGGTGTTGAAATGTGTATTCAACTCAAGTCGTTCACTACTTGCACCATAGAGATTCAGGAAAAACTTATCATCAGTTGTAGGCTTTTGTAATTCGGCATTAATTTGTCCGGCAATACTTTCAAAGCCATTTACGACACTTCCTGCTCCTTTAGTGATTTGGATACTTTCTACCCAAGTTCCAGGAATAAAACTCAACCCATACGCTTGAGATGCACCTCTGATTGATGGAATATTTTCAGTAGTAATTAAAATGTACTTACTGGTTAATCCCAACATTTTTATTTGTCGCGTTCCTGTAACTGCATCAGAGAAATTAACGTCAATAGACGGATTGGTTTCAAAACTTTCAGACAGGTTACAACACGCTGCTTTGAGTAATTCGGCACTACTCACCGTCGTAATATTTTGCGAACTTAAATAAGACCTTGAAGTTGCCTGTTTACGTGCCGTTAAGGTAATTTCGTCTAAATCACTTGTAGCTTCAAGTAAATGTTTGATGAATTTAGGTTCGGTAATCGTAAGTGTATCGGTTTTAAAACCAACAAAACTAATCACAAGTTTTGTATAGCTGGGCTGATAGGGAATACTAAACTTTCCGTCGATATCAGTAACCGTTCCAACTGATGTATCCAGCCAAAACACATTGGCTCCAGCGAGTGGATAAATTTTATCATCTGATGTTGCTTCAGTGACGATGCCTTCTATCTTGTCTTGAGAAAAGGCAAGTACAGGAAGCATTATTAATATATATATAATGTATTTCATTTAACTGTAGGTTTTTATGAGCATAATGACTGCCATGATAAGCATAACGGTATTTTCGATAAAGGTCGCCTTTGTCATAGGAAGCTTTAAAGCAGTGCCTAAACAAGCACATTGAGTCACCTTTTTATCTAACAATGCTTTTGTAACACCAATCGTTGTAATGCCTAAAATAATTAAGGTGACCACTAAAGCGATAGGAATTTCAATACGCATTAAAAATAGTAAGCCTAAGGCAAGTTCTATGAAAGGATATATCCAACCATATATAGGAATTTGTTTTGCTAAAGGGTCATACATTTTAAAACTTTCGGGGAAACCTTTTAAGTCTAGAAGCTTAAAAAAGCTAAAAACGATATAGAACAACCCCATAAAGTCAAGCATAAAAGCTTCTGGATTCCAAGGGTTTTTATTCATTAAAAACGAAGCAATAAGGATATAACCAAATATTAAAAACAACGGAAACAACTGTTTTAGTTCACTTTTATTATCTGTATCGTTATTAGAAACTGAAGCAAAAACATTGCTTTCTTTTTGTTCTGTAATGGTGTATTTTTCTGGTAAAGCCTCTTGCAAAATAGCTTCTGAAATAGGCTTAGACATTGTTAACCTTGCTTCAGATTGTTGTAAATCAACCGCAACAGTTTCAATACCATCAATGGCTGTCAAGGCTTTTTCTACTGAAGCCTTACACCCATTACAAGTCATACCTGTAATTGTATATCTATGTGTCATTATGTTTTTTTTGATATAATACGTTTAAGACTGAAGGGTTTCAGTCTGTTAAGTCTGGAAAACAGTATTGTATCAAATGAGAAACACCTGATCGCGCGTTTGTATGTCGGCGACCAACTTTGGAGGAGAATAATGTAAATGTTGTACCGTTTGCTTAGGCAACACCTCAAATAATGCATGATAAGATTGTGCATATGCTATAAGAAATAATTGATGATGGTCATCTAAATCATCAAACGACTTTAGCGTTAATTGATTTTGACCTTCGATAACATCAAGAACATCTTTACAACATGACATTTTTGTAAGCTTTTCTTGTTCGATTTCAAAAGCTTCCATTTGGCATTTTTCAACTTCACCTATCACTGCAACATCAATTAAAACATCTCCACAAAAGTGCTTTTCAACAGTAAAAGATACGGTTGACAACAATAATAACAATGCCATTATTGTAGATGCTGCTTTATGTAAAAATTGTTTTAACATGAGGCAAATTTACAAAAAAAAGAACTACTAACACTCAGTTTACAAATTGCTTAACACTTTTTATTGTTTTAATTTATAGTAATAAAAAGCAGGAATAAGCAGTATTAATAGTATCGGCTGAATTAAAAAACGCCTGAAATTAAAAAACAGATAGTAATCTTCCTGACGTGGATGAATAACAAAATACAGAAAGAATGATAACAAAATTATATAGGCAATGGTGTATATGATAACCGAAAATTTCACAATAGATTTATCTTTAAAAAACAGATAAATAATACCTAGTGAAATCAAGGTATTTAACACATATCTCAATGTTGTATAAAGTGTCAGTTTTAATATTTCACGACGCGGAAAATCCATGTGCAAATAATCACTTTTAAAAAACAGCAAGTAAGGATCATAAAACAATTCGTTTTCAAAAACGCGGATGAGAACAAGCAGCCCAAATAAAACCAGAATTAATATATAAGTGATTGGATTACGCATGCTTTTTTTGTTGTTTAGAAAATCGATTCACCCAAAACATCCATAGTAAAAATACAATCCCGTAAATAATCATCGGAAAAATAACAGTGTGCAATATATCTCGTCGCCACGGATAGTTATACAAACCGATAGATAGAATTGCAATACGAAGTAAATTCACTGAATAGATAAGTACACTTCCTGAAAGCATGTATATGAATGTAGATTTAAACCGAGCAGAAAACGCAGCAATAAAAGATACAAACAAAATAATTATACTTATTGAGTTACATCCTTCTACCACTCTAGCCACAAACTTATTTTTAACAATTAATTTCATCGACGGCTCATCGGGATGTGATACAATCACTGTGTCATAACCAAAAGCGTTTAATACCAATTCACTTTGATTAGCGACCAGATGAGTTATATAATCTGGATAGTATTTAGACCCATCAGACAAGTCTAAATAGTATTTGTAAGCTAGTGTTAAAACAAAATAAACCGATAGAAAGGTCAGAATAAACTTTACGACAGATTTATATTTTATAAGAAGGGCTTTCAATACAATTGATTTTATGTAGTTAAAATTATATAAAATGAATCTAGAAATGGCACTTTTTAAATACTTTTACCAAAATTTATGAAACCCATGACATTTGAAGCCCTAAAACCTCAGGTTACATCTATAATCACAAGCTCTAATAGTGTTGATGAACGCTTGTTAGCTATTTGCCAACTCCTTGAACAACATATAGATTACTATAATTGGGTAGGTTTTTATTTTAAAAACGGTGACAAAAACGAATTAAAATTAGGACCATACGTTGGAGAACCTACAGATCATACGATTATTCCTTTTGGGAAAGGAATTTGCGGACAAGTTGCTGTTTCAAACAAAAATTTTGTAGTTCCTGATGTTTCAGCTCAAGACAATTATATTGCTTGTAGTATCACTGTAAAAGCTGAAATTGTGATTCCTATTTTTTTAAATGATGAAAACATAGGCCAAATTGATATCGACTCAAATACACCAAATCCTTTTTCTGAAGAAGATGAACGCTTTTTAGAGTTTGTTTGTGAACAAGTTTCAGAAATTCTCTAAATCTACCACGTAGAAAAGATTACATCAACGTACTTGAAATAAAATACGGAGACTGGATTTACATCCCTGTTCTAATGGCCTCAACAGGATCAAGCTTGGATGCTGAAATCGCTGGTATAACACCAGATATCAGTCCGATAAAAGTTGACAGGGAAAATCCTAAGAAAATATTATAAAAGGACAAGATAAATTCAAAATCACCAGCCATTTCCGTAGCAATAATAGAAACTATCCACACTAAAATTATTCCTATAATACCACCTAAAAGCGATAAAATAACTGCTTCGAATAAAAACTGAAACAAGATAAATCTGTTTTTTGCGCCTAAAGATTTCTGAATTCCAATTAAGTTAGTACGTTCTCTAACGCTGACAAACATAATATTAGCAATACCAAAACCACCAACTAAAAGTGAAAATCCACTGATAATCCATCCAATGAGATTTAAAGTTGAAATAATACCATCTATAAATTGCGTAAATCCTGATATTTTATTTACAAAAAAGTTATCTGGATCATCAGCTTTCAATCCGCGATAAGCTCTAAATTTTTGCTTTAAAACGGCTTCAAAAGCACCAACATCAACATCTTTTTCTGGTTTTAAAATAATTGCTCCTGGCAGTCCTTCGGCTCCACCATTTTTAAAACGTCTCACAAAGTTTGCAGGTACATAAGCGTTTTCATCTGGAGACTCGCCTAATCCTGTTCCTACTTTTTTAAGCACACCAATAACTGTTAATTTTCTACCGTAAACACGAATAGTCTTTCCTATTGGGTTAAGGTTATCAAATAAGTTTGTTGCTGTTGCACTTCCTAAAACAATTACTGGAGCACCAGAATTAGATTCAGATTCGGTATAAAATCGTCCTTGTTCGACTTTCAAATTTTCAATATCGTAGATGCCATTCGACACAGGCGTAACATTAACTCCTGAAACCGTGTTGCCTTCGTATTTTAAATTTTCAGAGCCTCCAAAAATAACATAGGCTATCGCACTAATATCTGGCACATTTCGCTGTATAAACTCAAAATCATCATATTCGGTTTGCGGAAAATTATCACGCTGCCACCTAGGCACTTCTGTGGGCCCAAAAGAGTACTTAGTTAAATACATGGTATTTTTATCAATACCACTCAATTGGTCTTTGATGCTTTTATCTAAAGAATCTACTGCAGCTAAGACCGCAATGATTGAAAAAATACCTATTGTAATTCCTAAAAGAGACAGAAAAGTACGCAGTTTATTATTTCGTAATGCATTGATTGCAAACGAAAAACTTTCTTTAAACAGCCTTAGATAAACAAGCATAAATTGGGTTTGGTTGACTAGATTTTCTCTAGAATTATAAAGATAGGACGTTTTCAACAATTTATTGTTACAAAAAACTTAAATAAACTCGGTTTTCGACTTATAATAACTCATGATATTATGTATTTTTGGGCTTTAAATTTCAGCAAATCTGATTGCCGATTAAAACACAACACAACAACACTAAAATGAGCAACAACAAAACCATTACATCTGCATTAATTTCAGTATTTAGTAAAGACGGACTAGAACCTATAGTCAAGCAACTCAACGCACAAAACGTTACTATTTATTCTACAGGAGGAACAGAAAAATTTATCAAAGATTTAGGCATTGATGTCATCCCAGTTGAAGATGTCACATCCTACCCTTCTATTCTTGGAGGACGCGTTAAAACATTACATCCTAAAGTATTTGGCGGAATTTTAAACCGTCAAAATAATGATAGCGATGTAGCAGAATTGGTTGATTTTGATATTCCACAAATTGATTTGGTTATTGTAGATTTATACCCTTTTGAAAAAACAGTTGCTTCAGGAGCTTCAAACCAGGATATCATTGAAAAAATCGATATTGGAGGTATTTCTCTAATTCGTGCAGCGGCAAAAAACTATGCAGATGTCGTTTGCGTATCTTCGGTTGATGATTATTCTGAATTTTTAGAATTACTGACATCAAAAAGCGGAGCAACTTCCGAAGCCGATAGAAAACATTTTGCAGCTAAAGCATTTAATGTATCATCACATTACGATTCGGCTATTTTCAATTACTTTAATGCCAATCATGACATTGCATCCTTAAAAATTAGTGAAACCAATGGAAAAGTGCTACGCTATGGTGAGAACCCTCATCAACGTGGTTTTTTCTTCGGAAATTTCGATGACATATTTACGAAACTTCACGGAAAAGAATTAAGCTATAATAACCTTTTAGATGTTGATGCAGCTGTAAACCTTATCAATGAATTTAAAGGTGAAGCACCAACATTTGCGATACTAAAACACAATAACGCCTGTGGTTTTGCACAACGTGACAGTATTCATCAGGCTTATGTAGATGCTCTAGCTGGCGATCCTGTATCTGCCTTTGGAGGGATTTTAATTGCAAACACTGAAATTGACAAGGCTACAGCCGAAAAAATTCACACCCTATTTTGTGAAGTGGTTATTGCTCCTTCTTTTTCAGAAGAAGCTCTAGACATTCTCAAAGGAAAGAAAAATAGAATCTTATTGATTTTACATGATATCGACTTCCGTGAAACGACTGTTAGAACCTGTCTGAATGGCATTTTAGTTCAAGATAGAGATAATAAAACCGATAGTGTAGCTGATTTAACTCATGCTACTAACAATAAACCTACTCAAAACGAGTTAGAAGATTTAATATTTGCCTCAAAAATTTGCAAGCATACAAAATCGAATACCATTGTTTTAGTAAAAAACAAACAGTTGTGTGCTAGTGGAACCGGACAAACAAGTCGTGTAGATGCACTTAATCAAGCAATACATAAAGCACAATCTTTTAATTTTGACCTAAAAGGTGCTGTCATGGCTAGTGATGCATTTTTTCCGTTTCCAGATTGCGTAGAAATTGCAGACAAAGCAGGAATCACAGCAGTGATACAACCTGGAGGTTCAATTAAAGATCAATTGACGATTGATTATTGTAATGAAAATAATTTAGCAATGGTAATGACCGGAACACGTCATTTTAAACATTAATTTTACTACATTTACAACACGTCAAACATTTTAGATAATAACACCCTCATAATATTAGAATAACGAATGGGATTTTTTGATTTCTTAACCGAAGAAATAGCCATAGATTTAGGAACAGCAAACACACTAATTATTCACAACGACAAAGTTGTTGTTGATAGTCCATCGATAGTTGCAAGAGATAGAATTTCTGGTAAAATTATTGCCGTTGGTAAAGAAGCCAACATGATGCAAGGTAAAACGCATGAAAACATTAAAACAATTAGGCCATTAAAAGATGGTGTAATTGCCGATTTTGATGCCTCTGAGCAAATGATCAGCATGTTTATTAAAAACATACCTGCACTTAAAAAGAAGCTATTTACTCCTGCCTTACGAATGGTGGTTTGTATTCCTTCAGGAATTACTGAAGTAGAAATGCGAGCGGTAAAAGAATCTTGTGAACGTGTTAACGGAAAAGAAGTCTACCTTATACATGAGCCAATGGCTGCTGCAATTGGTATTGGTATCGATATTATGCAACCTAAAGGAAATATGATTGTTGATATTGGTGGTGGTACAACAGAAATAGCCGTTATAGCACTTGGTGGTATTGTATGTGATAAGTCTGTAAAAGTTGCTGGTGATGTATTTACAAATGACATCATTTATTACATGCGTACGCAACATAATTTATATGTAGGTGACCGCACTGCTGAAAAGATAAAAATTCAAATTGGTGCTGCTACTGAAGACTTAGACCTTCCACCGGAAGAAATGAGTGTTCAAGGCCGTGATTTATTGACTGGAAAGCCTAAGCAAGTTCAGATTTCATATCGTGAAATAGCTAAAGCTCTTGATAAATCTATTTTAAGAATTGAAGATTCAGTCATGGAAACCTTATCTCAAACACCACCTGAATTAGCTGCAGATATTTACAATACTGGTATCTATTTAGCAGGTGGAGGATCAATGTTAAGAGGTCTGGATAAGCGTCTGTCTCAAAAAACAGATTTACCGGTTTATATTGCTGAAGATCCTTTAAGAGCTGTTGTAAGAGGTACAGGAATTACACTTAAAAACTTACCAAAATTTAAAAGTGTATTGATTAAATAACCGAATTCAGAATAGCTTAACATGCAACAAATTATCAACTTTGTCCTTAGAAACAAGACCTCCCTTTTGTTTCTGCTGTTGTTTGTTATTTCATTAGCATTAACTATTCAATCGCATTCTTACCACAAAAGTAAATTCATAAATTCCGCTAATTTTATCACTGGAGGCGTTTATGAAGGTGCCAGCGGCATCTCAGACTATTTCGGTTTAAAAACGCAAAATGAAATTCTAGTTGAAGAGAATAACAGACTTCGCTCACAATTGTTAAATAGCAGTGATTCTACCTCATCAAGTTATGCTTCTGTAGATAGTGTGTCGTATAATGGTCGATATAAAATTCAATCTGCAAAAATTATTAACAATAATTACGCTTCATCTAAAAATTACCTTACAATAAACAAAGGAGAAAAAGTTGGCATCAAAGAAGATATGGGAGTAATCACTTCAAAGGGCATTGTAGGTATCATAGATAATACGTCTAATGGTTATGCGCGCATTCTTTCTATATTGAATACTAAAAGCCGAATAAACGCACAATTAAAATCTTCTAATCATATTGGATCTTTAATTTGGAACGGTAAATCGTCGCAAAAAGTACAGCTAAACGATATTTCAAAATTCGCACCTGTTAAAGAAGGTGACACTATTGTAACAGGTGGACAATCTTCTATTTTCCCACAAGGCATTCCAATTGGTGTAATTGATGAATTTGTATTAGATGTAAGTGGTGACACCTATACCGTTGAAATTAATTTATTTAACGATATGACTAACCTTTCACATGTATATGTGATTGAAAATTTAGATGCAGAAGAAATTAAACGTCTCGAAAACCCAATCGATGAATAGCCTCACACTTCATAGCATCTTTAGGTTTTTTCTACTAATCTTAGTACAAGTACTGATCTGTAATCACATCAATTTTGCAGGCTCTGTAAATCCGTATCCATACGTTTTATTTATACTATTGTTCCCTGTAAATAACAACAGAACACTTTTTATTTTTTTAAGTTTTATGCTAGGGCTATTTGTAGATATATTTTCAGATTCTGGAGGTGTTCATGCAGCCGCATGCGTTACCATAGCATTTGTAAGACCAACAGTATTAAAATTTGCCTTCGGAATGATGTATGAACATCAAAGTATAAAGTTTAGTAATACTGAATTTGGCAACAGGGTTATCTATTTTTCAATACTTATTTTCATTCATCATTTTATTATGTTTACGATGGAAATTTTTAACATTTCGAACATAATTTTAATCCTTCAGAAAACGTTATTTTCAAGTATTTTTACTATTATACTCTGTGTATTAATATCGATACTTTTTAGTAACAAACAACAATGAGAAAACTTCTACTTTTATTTACGGTCATTACAGTAGGATTCTTATTTATTGCACGACTGTTTTATCTACAAGTCTACAATAAAGAGGCATATAGCCTTTTTGAAGATAGCGCTATAAGACCTGTTTATGACTATCCAAAACGCGGTTATGTGTATGACCGCAACGGTAAATTACTGGTCGCTAACCAGCCGTCTTACGATGTCATGGTAATTCCGAGGGAAGTAGAACCTCTTGATGATGAACAGTTGAATGAGTTTTGTAAACTTCTAAAAATCTCTAGTGAAGATTACTATAAGAAATTTGAAAGAGCTAAAAATTATTCTCCTAGAATTCCTTCTGTATTTGTTCCACAGCTATCTAAGAAAGATTATGCTGTACTTCAAGAAAAAATGAGAAAGTTTGACGGATTTTATATTCAAAAACGATCATTACGAGATTATCAAACTTCAATAGGCGCTAATGTTCTGGGAGATTTAGGAGAAGTTAATCAACGTATTATAAAAAGACAACCTTATTACAAAATGGGTGATCTCATAGGAAAACAAGGTATTGAACTATCCTATGAAGATGTATTACGTGGTGTAAAAGGCATTAAGTTTATCCAAAAAGATAGATTTAATAAAAATATCGGTCCCTATAAAAATGGGCGATTTGATACTTTGCCTCAACCAGGAAAAGATATCAAAATTACAATTGATTCTGAATTACAACAATATGGTGAGTTATTAATGACCAATAAAAGAGGCGGAATCGTTGCAATTGACCCAACAAACGGAGAAATTCTGGCATTAGTCTCTGCTCCTAGTTACAACCCAAATTTATTAGTAGGAAGAGAGCGTTCTAAAAACTTTACCAAACTATACAGAGACAGTATAGCAAAACCATTATTTGACAGAGGCCTACAGGCACAATATCCTCCAGGTTCTCCATTTAAAGTCATCAATGCGCTTATAGGCTTGCAAGAAGGTGTAATTACACCTGAAGAAAAAGTCACTTGTAGAATGGGTTATTACTATGGAAGCCGAAGACTTACCGGATGCCATCATCACAAAAGCCCTGTCGACATGAATGCTGGTATTGCTCAATCCTGTAATGCCTACTTTGTGACAGCATACCGGAAAATAATTGATAAATATCCTGATGCTGGAAACGGCATGAATACCTGGGCAAATCATGCTAAAAGTTTTGGATTAGGTAATTATCTGGGTTACGATTTACCTGTAGGGCAAAAAGGTAGAATTCCTGATGGTGATTATTATGATAGAGCTTATGGTGATAACCGATGGGGTTCAACTTATATCGTATCTAATGCCATAGGTCAAGGTGAAGTTGAAGCAACTCCTATTCAATTAGCTAATATGGCAGCTGCAATAGGAAATAGAGGTTATTATTACACACCTCATATTATCAAAGAAATTGAAGGTGATACCATTCCGAGTAAATACACCACCAGACGCGAAACAACAATAGACAAACGTCATTTTGAACCTGTAATACAGGGCATGTTTGATGTGTATAATAAAGGAACAGCAGCAACACTTCGAATACCAGGTATTGATATCTGCGGAAAAACCGGAACTGCTGAAAATTTCGTTAAAATTGATAGTGTAAAAACGCAATTAACAGATCATTCTATTTTTGTAGCATTTGCACCTAAAGACAACCCGAAAATTGCCATTGCTGTTTTTGTAGAAAACGGGTATTGGGGAAGCCGTTTTGCTGGCCGTATGGCGAGCTTGATGATAGAAAAATACATTAAAGGTGAGATTACTAGAACCGATATGGAACACTGGATTTTAACACATAGTCTAGAAAACGAATATGCTAAACCGTATTCAGGTGAACCCTTTAAAATTAATGGTGAAACTACCTTACAGGTTATAGATAAAGTAAAGCCTCCAAATGATAATGAATCTAACAATTCTATTAATAGCAATGCTAACACACCCAAATTATAATAATGCATAGTAGAGAGCAGCACAGAGGGTTTCGTTTTGATTGGATAACTATTGTTTTATTCTTACTACTTGTGGGCTTTGGATGGCTTAATATCATGTCTGCCTCTCATGAAGGTGACATCGTGAGCTACTTTGACATGAGTCAACTGTATGGAAAGCATGCTATATTTATCGGACTAACCTTTGTCCTAATCATTTTAATTTTATCTGTTGAGGCTAAGTTTTATGAACGCTTTGCCAGTATAATTTACATCGTCTCCATGCTTGCGCTTGTAGGTCTATTTATTTTTGGGAAAGATGTTAATGGAGCACGTTCCTGGTACGGAATTGGAAGCATGACCATACAACCCAGTGAGTTTGCAAAATTTGCTACTGCCTTGGCACTTGCCAAATACATGAGTGATTTGCAAACAGATATGGATACCGTCAAAGACCAGTTAAAAGCAGTTGGTATTATTGTATTACCTGCCATTTTGATACTACTTCAAAATGATGCCGGAAGTACCATTGTATATGCATCGTTTTTCTTTGTGTTTTATCGCGAGGGACTTCAGCAAGTCTATTTAATTATTGCAATTTCGGCAATTGTTTTAGCGGTATTAGCTCTTAAATTTGGAATTCTCATTACAGCTATTGCTGCAGCTATCGTAGTGTCTGGTATTTATTTTTTCCGAAGAAAAAAACGCGCTTCAATCCTTCAGTCTATTTTAATATTATTGGTTTGCATATCATTTTCGGCAGGTGTTCGTATGTTTTATGATCATGTGCTAAAACCACATCAGCAAAATAGAATTAGTTTATGGCTACGCTTAGAAAAAGACCCTATAAAGCTTGAGAAAATGAAGAAAGAAGAAGCCTATAACCTCATCCAGTCTGAACAAGCTATTAGCTCAGGTGGATGGACAGGCAAAGGTTTTATGCAAGGGACGAGAACAACAGGAAAATTTGTACCAGAACAAGAGACAGATTATATTTTTAGTACTGTTGGTGAAGAATGGGGATTTTTAGGAAGCAGCTTGGTTGTACTTCTGTTTATGGGATTAATTATTAGGGTTCTCTTTTTGGCCGAATCGCAAAAATCACAGTTCAGTCGGGTGTATGGCTATGGTGTTGCCTCTATTTTATTTATCCACTTTACTATAAACACAGGTATGGTGATGGGACTCATTCCGACAGTAGGTATACCGTTGCCTTTTTTTAGCTATGGTGGCTCCGGACTTTGGGGCTTTACAATACTGCTATTTATTTTTATAAAGTTAGATAGTAATAAAATCAATGAATGGTAATAAAAAAAGACCACTTAAATATGGTCTTTCTTAAAAATAAATGTTGCTATTTGTTTATTTCAAACTGGCTAAACTAGACTTTAACGTCTCAATTTTAGCTAAGGCGTCTGCTTCTTTTTTCTTTTCAGAAGCTACAACTTGCTCTGGAGCTCCAGCTACAAAACGTTCGTTAGACAATTTCTTTTGAACCGATTTCAGAAAACCTTCTGTATAAGTCAACTCGTCGGTAAGCTTCTTTATTTCAGCATCTACATCAATACTTCCTTCCATAGGAATAAAATACTCGTTAGATTTAACCCTAAAAGTCAAAGCTCCTTCTACAGGTTCATTGACATAATTAAAACTCTCTAAATTACCTAGTTTAGAAATTACCTCATCAAAAGTTGACGCTACATGTTCATTGTTTACTACTGAAAAACCAATAGCATCTTTGAAAGCAATATTCTTTTGTTTTCTGATATTTCTAACACCTGAAATTACTTCAGAGGCAAAATCAAATTCTGCGATCAATTCTGTTTTAACCGGTTTAGCTTCTGGCCATTTAGCAATAATTAATGCCTCTTCGGGTGAACGGTCGCTTATTCTTTGCCAGATATCTTCGGTAATAAACGGCATAAACGGGTGTACAATTTTTAAATTTTCTTCAAAAATAGACATCACCTTTTTATAGGTTTTAGAATCTATTGGTTGTTGATATGCTGGCTTGACCATTTCTAACATCCAACCACAAAAATCATCATAAATTAATTTATAAATCACCATCAAAGCATCACTTAAACGATACTTACTAAAATGATCTTCTATCTCTACTAATGCTGCTTGAAATTTAGACTCATACCAGTCTAAAGCTATTTTGCTAGAATTAGGTTGTTCTATATCTTCAACCTCCCAAAGGGTCGTTAAATAAAAAGCGCTCCATATTTTATTTGCTAAACCTCTTCCTTGTTGACACAGTGCTTCATCAAACATCAAATCATTTCCAGCAGCCGAACTTAATAAGAGTCCAACGCGAACCCCATCTGCGCCATAATCTTCTATCAATTTTAGAGCGTCAGGAGAGTTACCCAAAGATTTAGACATTTTTCGTCGTTGCTTATCTCTTACTAAACCTGTGAGATAAACATTTTCAAAAGGTCTCTGGTCTTTATACTCGTAACCTGCAATAATCATTCTCGCTACCCAGAAAAATAAAATATCTGGTCCTGTTACCAAATCATTTGTTGGGTAGTAATATTTAATATCTTCATTTTCAGGATTACGAATACCGTCAAAAACACTCATTGGCCATAACCACGAGCTAAACCAAGTGTCTAAAGCATCAGTATCTTTAGTTAAATCTTCAGCAGTTAAACCTGAATTACCTGTTTTTTCTTTTGCTAAATCAAGTGCTTCATTAATGGTTTCTGCAACAACAAAATCTTCTTTTCCATCACCATAAAAATATGCTGGAATTTGTTGTCCCCATAACAATTGACGTGAGATATTCCAGTCACGAATATTCTCCATCCAATGTCTGTAGGTATTTTCAAATTTCTTAGGAAAGAGCTTTACATCTCCAGTATTTAAAACGGCATCAATAGCAGGTTGAGCTAATTCTTCCATTTTCAAAAACCACTGATCACTTAAACGTGGTTCTATGACAGCTTTAGTACGTTCTGACGTTCCTACTTTATTGATATGGTTCTCCGTTTTTACCAATAGGCCTGCAGCTTCTAATTCTTTAGCTATGGCTTTTCTAACAGCAAAACGATCTTGTCCTTCGTAATGCATTCCGTAGCTATTAAGGGAAGCATCAGCATTAAAAATATCTACAATTTCTAAATTGTGTTTATCACCTAAAACTTTATCATTTTCATCATGAGCTGGTGTAACTTTTAGACAACCAGTACCGAATTCGATATCGACATAGTCATCTTCAATTATAGGGATTACTCTGCCACAAATAGGAACAATAGCCTTTTTACCTTTTAAATGTTTAAAACGGTCATCTGTTGGATTAATACAAATTGCTGTATCGCCAAAAATAGTTTCTGGTCGCGTTGTCGCAATAGTTAATTTTTCATCACTACCTTCAACCTGATACTCTAAGTAGTACAGCAGTCCTTGTTTTTCAACATGAATAACTTCTTCATCAGACAATGTGGTCTTAGCCTCAGGATCCCAGTTAACCATACGATAACCTCTATAAATAAGACCTTTGTTGTACAAATCAACAAAAACCTTAATTACGGCTTCACTCATATCATCATCCATTGTAAATTTAGTACGATCCCAATCACAGGAACATCCTAATTTTTTCAACTGTTCTAAAATGACGCCTCCGTATTCTTCTGTCCATTCCCAGGCATGCTTCAAAAACTCTTCACGAGTTAAATCGTTTTTATCAATACCTTGCGCTTTCAATTTTGCTACAACTTTCGCCTCTGTAGCAATAGATGCATGGTCTGTTCCTGGAACCCAACAGGCGTTTTTTCCTTGTAATCTGGCACGACGAATTAATACATCTTGAATGGTATTATTAAGCATATGCCCCATATGTAACACTCCTGTCACATTTGGTGGTGGAATTACTATGGTATAAGGTTCTCTTTCATCTGGTGTTGAATGGAAGTAATTATGCGTCATCCAGTAGTCGTACCATTTATTTTCTATGGTTTGAGCTGAATATTTTGATGGGATGTCCATGCTTTGGTATTGTTTTTGCTTTATGACTGACAAAAGTACTTATATTTCTTTTTTTGCGAAATGATTAAAAGAAATAATGACGACTAATTTATAATTAATGTTAATTATATGGTCATACAGCTAATTTATTTTGCAGAATCGTAAAAAGTAAGTAGTTTTGATAGTATCAATTTAAAATTAAAATGATGAAAAATTTAGTAGTAATTTTATGTGTAGCATTCTTAAGTATTGGAGCTTATGCCCAGGAAAAAGTAGCGAAAATTGAATTTAAAACAGATGTTATTGATTACGGAACCATTGAAAAAGGTGCAGATGGTGTTAGAGTATTTGAATTTACAAATACAGGAAACGCTCCTCTTATCATATCTAACGTTAAGTCTACTTGCGGATGTACAGTTCCAAAAAAACCTAAAGGGCCTATTCTACCTGGTGAAACTGGAGAAATTGAAGTAAAGTATGACACTAATAGAGTTAATCCTATTAGAAAAACCATTACTGTAACATCAAATGCAGATACACCAACTGTAGCACTTAAAATTAAAGGTTTAGTAATTGACCCAAGTAAAACAAGTGTTTTAGAAAAGAAAGATAAAAGCGTTATGGAGCAATAATAACTCTAGCGTAATTGACTTATACAAAGAACTCTCTATTTAATTAGGGAGTTCTTTTTGTTTAAACACATCTTCAAGCCTAAACTCAAAGGGTAAGACTTCTCCGTCTCTTTCAATTTTCATCCGAATGAGTTTGCCTATGTCGTTTTTAAAATATTCCATAATTCGCTGCAGTTTGAGTTCATGGGATTTCTTTCCGTTGATAGATATAATTTCATCACCAATTTTTAATCCGGCTTTTTCTGCAGGAGAACCTTTGCGCAACTCTACTATAGAATATGCAGGTTTTAAGGTATACTTATAGTAAGTACTCAATTCAATTTTTGTTTCATTGTCATTGGTATTTCCATAACCAACTCGGCCTCTATCCTCTTTTTCTTTAACAACTCGCGATCCGGTTTGTTCTAAAACTATTCCACTTCTATTGTAATAAAAAGGTGTTCTAAAATTACTATTCTTCTTTAGGGTTATTTTAGCATTCTTATAATCTACAATAAGATTAAATCGTTTTAAAATTTCTCCAGAAACGCTGCCATTTCTGCCTTTAATTCGTCTTGCTGTACTAATCGATGATGAGTCTGGAAAAGCTACATTAACATCTTCCAACTCAAAACTTTTTAATTTAAACAGTTTCACTTTAGAGCGTTTTCCGTAGACATTTCCACTCAAACCTTTACCAATAAAATCATCAAAATACATATTATTTAAAGGCTCTAAACCAAGTGACTCATCTTCAAAAAGCCAGAGAGCATCACTACTACCAGTATCAATTAACAGTTTAATTGGCAACAACAATGAGTCTACTTTTACCGCAGTTTCTATGTAAGGTTTATTGTTATAAAGTGTAAGGTTAAATACTTCACATTTTTTACATTTCTTATAAACGTATTTTTCGGGTTTATAGAGTCTGATAAATTTGTTTATATAATTAATTTCAATCACGAAATTTTTAAAAAGGTCATAACCAATGATACCGTGAACATTGATGCCAAGTCGATTAGTGAAATTTATAGAATTGTCAAAAACCACAAAAATATCCTGATTGATATTGATGGCATTTCCTATTTTGAAAAAATTATTTCTGGATCTCAATGCTTCAATCGGCTCTCCACCTTCGCCTAAACCTCTCAGGAAAATGGTCTCTACATTTTTTATTTGAAGCGAATCAGTATTGGTTATATTAAATAAAATAGGCTTACTAACTCCTGAATCTAGAATAAATGATAACTCTACGCCGTTGATTTCAATAGGAACAACAATGAGATTATTAATAAGTTGAAATCTGATTTTATCGTTATTATGTCTTGGCAAGTTGAAGTCTCCTTGTCCATATAACGGAAAGAAACAAACTACAGTTAGCAGGATAACAATGAGTATTTTTTTGGATAAAACCATAAGCATTAGTAACAAGTTACGAATCTTTGCTCTATGTTAAGTTTTTAACACTAACTTTTAAATAAAATTTAAGATAATTTTCAGAACTTTACACTCTAAACTTTCAAACATGCCAACAATTTCTAAGAAAGGAGCTTCTATGCCAGAATCTCCAATACGTAAACTGGTTCCTTATGCTGAAAAGGCTTACAAACAAGGAAAAACGGTTTACCATTTAAATATAGGTCAGCCCGACATCAAAACACCTCAAATAGCCTTAGAAGCTGTTAAGATTCACTCTTTAGATATTTTAGCATATACACGTTCAGAAGGTTCTGAAGGTTACAGAGAAAAAATTGCAAATTATTATGCTAAAAATGATATTCATGTAAAACACGATGATATTATAGTAACTACTGGTGGTAGCGAAGCCTTATTGTTTGCCTTCGGAACTATTATGGATACTGACGATGAAGTTATCATTCCTGAACCTTTTTATGCCAATTATAACGGATTCTCTACGGCTTCTGGCGTTAAGGTTGTTCCTGTAATCTCTAAAATTGAAGATAATTTTGCTTTACCTCCAATTGAAGAATTTGAAAAATTAATTACTCCAAAAACTAAAGCTATTCTCATATGTAACCCAGGAAATCCTACTGGTTACCTCTATTCTAAAGAAGAAATTAAGCAACTTGCTGCCATTGTAAAAAAACATGATTTATTCTTAATCGCAGACGAAGTATACCGTGAATTTGCCTATGATGGTGCAACACACTATTCCATTCTTCAAGAAGAAGGTTTAGAGGACTACGCTATTATAATTGACTCGGTATCAAAACGCTACAGCATGTGTGGCGCAAGAATTGGATGTTTAGTATCTAAAAATAAAACCATTATACAAACAGCTTTAAAGTTTGCTCAAGCGCGGTTGAGTCCACCTACCTTAGCCCAAATTGCAAGTGAAGCTGCCTTAGAAACACCGCAAAGTTATTTTGATGATGTAATTGAAGAATATGTTGAGCGTAGAAATGTCCTTATTGAAGAACTTAATAAAATAGAAGGCGTGCAAGTAGCTAATCCTAATGGTGCGTTTTACTGTATTGCACAACTTCCTATTAAAAACTCAGACGCATTTGCTCAATGGTTACTAGAATCGTTTGATATTGATGGTGAAACAGTAATGGTTGCACCTGCCGCAGGTTTTTATAGTTCTCCGGGAGTAGGTTTGAACCAAATTCGAATTGCCTATGTCTTAAATACCGACAGTTTAAAAAAGGCAGTTAATATTTTAAAGGAAGCTTTAAAAGTATATAAAGACTAGTGCAAATTCAAAACGACATATCCTTAAAAACTTACAATACTTTTGGTATTGATGTTAGTGCTAAGCATTTTGTATCAGTAAGCTCTGTAGAAGACTTGAAAGCAATTTTTTCTTCAGAAGAATTTCCGCAAAAACTCATACTAGGCGGCGGAAGCAATATGCTATTAACTAAGAACATAGACGCTTTAGTTATACATTTAAACTTAAAAGGTAAGCAAATACTGAATAAAACAGATACCGAAGTTTATGTTGAAAGCCAAGCTGGAGAAAACTGGCATGAGTTTGTGCTTTGGACCTTAGACAAGGATTTTGGAGGATTAGAAAACTTATCACTAATTCCTGGAAATGTTGGTACTAGCCCCATACAAAATATTGGTGCTTATGGTGTCGAATTAAAAGACACTTTTCATTCATGCAAGGCTTTAAATCTCAAAACCTTAGAATTAAAAACCTTTACAAATTCTGAATGTAAGTTTGGCTACCGAAATTCTATTTTTAAACAAGAAGCTAAAGGACACTATATTATTACAAGCGTAGTCTTTAGACTCAGTGTTAAAAATCATGATTTACACACCAATTATGGTGCTATTTCTTCTGAATTGGAACACATGAAGGTCCAGCAACCTACCATTCAGGATGTGTCTAAAGCGGTAATATCCATTCGCCAGAGCAAACTTCCTGATCCAAAAGAGATTGGTAATTCTGGAAGCTTTTTTAAAAACCCCATTATATCCAAAGCTTCATTTCTGAAATTACAAGAAAACTTCCCTGAAATACCATCGTATAAAGTTTCTGACACTGAAGTAAAAGTTCCTGCAGGATGGCTTATAGAACAGGCTGGTTTTAAAGGAAAAACCTTTGGCACTTATGGAGTACATAAAAAACAAGCCTTAGTATTGGTGAATTATGGTGAAGCAAAAGGCACAGAAATTTTAGCACTTTCCCAACTTATTCAAAAAACTATAGCGCGTATTTTTGATATTAATATAGAAGCTGAAGTCAATATAATGTAAAAAAAAGCCTCAAATTAATGAGGCTAATGTTCACTACAGAATAGTTTTTTGAAAATGCTATTAATCAATTTTTCTATCAAGGAAGAAAAAATTCTATTCCACAGAAATTATATGTTATCGGAATAAATTCCGTTTTAGTATTATTTTACTAATTTTACTATCTTAATCTTATATACGTATGAAAGTTATTTTTAGACGTTTTAAAATTCATTTTTTTTTAAATAAATATTTAATTACAAGCTTTTGAGCAATTCTTTAGAACAACAAATCGTCGACTTACTAGCGAAAGGCGACAAAAAAGCATTAAATCTTCTTTATGAAAATTATGCAGACAGTCTCTATGGAGTTATTTTAAAAGTGACTATCAATGAAGAATTAGCTCAAGATGCACTCCAGGAAACTTTTGTCAAAGTTTGGAAAAACGCAAAAAAATACGATGCTAAAAAAGCCAAATTATTTACCTGGCTGTTTCGAATTGCTAAAAATACAGCCATTGATAAACTAAGAAGTTTTAATAATAGATTTGAAAAAGAAGTCCAAATTGACAAATCTAACGTATATATCTTACCGACAGCAAGTTTAAACCAAGATGTTTTGGATTTAAAGGAGCATGTTGCAAGATTGGACGAAAAGTATCAAATAGTCTTGAAAGCATTGTTTTTCGAGGGAATGACCCAACAAGAAGCAAGTGAAGAACTAGACATTCCGTTAGGTACAATTAAGTCCAGATTAAAAATAGGATTACGAGAACTTAAAAAGGTCTATGATCCAGAAATAAATTAAAAATGGAAAAAAAATTACATACTTTTTTTCAATCTGGTTTACTTGACAAGTATATACTAGATGAAACTTCTGCTTCAGAAAGCCTGAAAGTAGAACATTACATTGAGACCTATCCAGAAGTGGAAAGCGAGTATTTAAGGTTACAAGATAACCTTCATATATTAGCTAAAGCTGATGCTGTTGAAGCTCCTAAATTCATTTTAGATCAAATTAAAAATGAATTAGAAGAGGAAGAAACACCTGTGATTACCTTAGAGACATCTAAGCGAAGAACACCTTGGTATAGTATTGCTGCAAGTATTGTAGCGCTATTATTTGCTGGTGGATACTACATGAAAAATGAAGAAAACAAAGCTTTACTTCAAGAAAATCAAGTCGTAGTTGAAGAGATTTTTGACTTAAGAGATGATATTGAGAACAACAATGCAAAACTTGACAATTTAATGCGTCAATTTTTAAAACTCAATAACCCTGAAACAGAAAAGTATGTCTTAAGAGGTAACGAAAGAGCAAAAGAATTAAAAACAGTAGCTTATATTAATGCTGTTGAAAAAACATCTATGATTGATGTGGTCTCTTTACCTCAATTATCTGAAGATCAATTTGTACATGTATGGGCAGAAATGGCAGACCATTTTGTTAGCCTTGGTATTATTGATCCATCTGAAAAAAACATGCAATCTTTACCTTATATGGAAGATGCTTTAGGCATAAGCCTTACAATTGGACCTAAAGAGGACACTAAAAATGCAGATAATGCTGTTGCAGAAATTGCTTTAAAAGGTAAAAACAATTAAGCATCACCTGAATAAAAATAAAAAGCCACTTTTAATAAAAGTGGCTTTTCTTTTTTTATGCATCAAAGTTAGTCTTTATCAAAAAATGCTTTATGAATAAATCCAGCTACAATAGCACCTGCAATTGGAGCTAACCAAAACAACCACAATTGGGCTGTAAACTCACCTCCAGCAAAAAGAGCCTGACTTGTAGAACGCGCAGGATTCACTGAAGTATTAGATATCGGAATACTGATTAAGTGTATTAAAGTTAAAGCCAAACCAATAGCAATTCCGGCAAAACCTTTTGGAGCTTTTGGATATGTACTTCCCAAAATAATAAGTAAGAAAAATATAGTTAAAATAAACTCAGTAATGAGTACAGCCATCATACTATAACCTCCTGGTGATAATTCACCATAACCATTTGCAGCAAAACTTCCAATGTCTACAAAATCAGATTTTCCAGTTAAAATCAAATACAATGCTCCAGCTGCAACACAAGCTCCTATAACTTGAGCAATGATATAACCTATAAGATCCTTGGCAGGAAATTTTCCTCCAGCCCATAGACCAAAAGACACTGCAGGATTAAAATGTGCTCCCGAAACATGACCAACGGCATAAGCCATAGTTAATACTGTTAAACCAAACGCCAAAGAAACACCTACAAAACCGATTCCTAATTCTGGAAAAGCAGCTGCAAAAACCGCACTACCACATCCTCCAAACACAAGCCAAAATGTTCCGAAGAACTCTGCTAATAATTTTTTCATAATGATTAATATTAGTTAGTAAAAAATTTAAATTATTAACTTTTAGACACTTAAACCAATCGATAAGTCACAATTCATTTAAATTAAAGCATATTACTATGATCTTTATTTATCATAAAAGATTCAAAATCTTTACCTTTGCATAAATTAATTACTCTGGAGCATCTTGGGCATTAAACCAATGACATTAATCATAGATGTAACAGCTTTTAAATAAATGATTTCCTAAAGCAAATGAAACTTATTCTTATTACATTATTACTTTTAGGCTTAGCCGTAGCTGGTATAGCTATAAAATTATGGGCAAAAAAAGACGGAGAGTTTGCTGGTACTTGCGCTAGTCAAAACCCAATGCTTAACAAAAATGGCGACGCATGTGGATTTTGTGGAAAGACTCCTGATCAATTTGAAAATTGCAACGAACCGCAACACTCATAATTGTTGATGCTGATTTTTGAAATTCTCTTCTACAGCTTCATTGCCATTGTAGCGATTCAACTTATTTATTACGGAATTATCTTTGGAAGTTTTGCAGCTCATACCCCTGTAATACCTTCAGAAAAAAACATTGGTGTTTCAGTCATTATCTGCGCAAAAAACGAAGCCGACAATTTAAAGGAAAATATTCCACTTATTTTAAATCAAAACCACAAGTTGTTTGAATTGGTTCTTATCAATGATAATTCTTCAGATAACAGCTTGGAGGTTATGGAAGGCTTCAAAACGCAGCATAACAATATCAAAATTGTTGATGTTAAGCCTGTTGAAAAATTTTGGGGCAATAAAAAATATGCGTTAACCCTCGGTATCAAAGCGGCAACTCATGAGTTTTTATTATTTACTGATGCCGACTGTAAGCCGCTTTCTAATCGGTGGATTTCAGAAATGACCAATCGGTTTAGCACTACCAAATCAATTGTTATTGGTTATGGACCTTATAAAAAAATTAAAGGTTCTTTACTCAACTTACTTATACGATTTGAAACTTTCATGACAGCTGTTCAATATCTGTCATATGCTAAATTAGGCCTACCTTATATGGCTGTAGGAAGAAACCTTGCATATAAAAAAGCTCAGTTTTTTGAAGCTAATGGTTTTATGAACCACATGAATATCATGTCAGGTGATGATGATCTCTTTGTTAATCAAGTAGCTACAACATCTAATGTAGTTTTATGTGTTTCTAAAGATAGTTTTACAGAGTCTATACCAAAAACGACATTCAAATCTTGGATACTTCAAAAACGAAGACATATTAGTTCTGCAAATCATTACAAACCGCTACATAAGTTTTTATTAGCGCTTTTTTACTTGTCACAAGTTTTATTTTGGACGCTAGCAATTGTACTATCACTACTTACATTTCAATGGAAAATTGTAATCGCTTTAGTGGCTATTCGATTTATTGTTCAGTACGTTACACTCCTTTTGATATCAAAAAAACTCAATGAGAATAGATTATTATTTTTTCTTCCGCTTTTAGAAATTTTATTAATTACTTTTCAATTCTTTATATTTATAAAAAATCTCATATCAAAACCTCACCATTGGAAGTAAAAGACGCGATAGAAAGAGCCAAAAAGAATGATCAAATTGCGTTCAACTTTCTATTAGACACCTTCTGGAATCCTGTTTATGGGTTTCAACTTAAGCGTACCGAAAATGAAAATGATGCTGAAGACATTACCATTCAAACTTTTTCAAAAGCTTTTGACAAAATTCATACTTATAAGGATACCTACGAGTTTAAAACATGGTTATTTACTATTTCAAAAAACATTCATATTGATTTAGTTAGAAAGCAAAAATCTACAATCACAAGCCGGTCAAACAGTGACGAAGAAGATGATTACTTTACTATTATAGATGCATCTCCTTCACCTGAAGATAAATTGATTACTGAACAAAACTTAGCGAAATTACTACGAGACATAAAAAAACTAAAACCACATTATCAGGAAGTCATTAATCTAAGATATTTTCAAGAATTAAGCTATAAGGAAATTTCCGAACATTTAAATGAACCCATGAACAATGTTAAGGTGAAACTGTTAAGAGCAAAAAAATTACTGGCTGAGATTATTAAAAAAGAATAATGGCTTTAAGTTTTAAAAAAATAGGTCCAGGATTACTATTTGCAGGTGCTGCTATTGGCGTATCTCATTTGGTTCAATCAACAAGAGCTGGTGCGGATTTTGGTTTTGGACTCATTTGGGCCTTACTTTTGGTCAACATTTTTAAGTATCCTTTTTTTCAATTCGGACCCCGTTATGCCATGGCTACAGGTGAAACTCTACTGGATGGTTACAAAAAGTTAGGTAAAGGTGTTTTAATAACTTACTTTATATTGAGTTTTGCAACGATGTTTACCATACAAACTGCTGTAACTATTGTCACTGCAGGATTGGCATCGACAATCTTCGGAAATTTTATTTCAACAGAAATCTGGACTGTTATCATTTTAAGTGTTTGCTTTATTATTTTAACTATAGGCAAATACAACTTTTTAGATCGACTCATGAAGATTATCATCATAACACTGACCATTAGTACCATCGTAGCTGTTTATTTTGCATTTCAAGGCGCAACACAAAGTATATCTTTACAACAAGTGTTTCCTAATGCTCTAGAATTTGGGTTCTTAATTGCTTTTATGGGTTGGATGCCTGCACCTTTAGATATATCAATCTGGCACTCACTTTGGGCTATAGAAAAGAAAAAAACAGAACAAGAATATTCAGTAAAATCATCACTTTTTGATTTCAACGTTGGTTATCTAGCGACAATTATTTTAGGTTTAGGCTTTTTAGCTTTAGGTGCATTAGTCATGTTTCAAAGTGGAAGTAACTTTAGTGGAAAAGCTGGAGAGTTTTCAAATCAGCTAATTTCCATGTACACCAAAAGTTTGGGAGACTGGTCTTATATTATTATTGGTATTGCAGCATTTACAACCATGTTTAGTACAACTTTAACAACACTAGATGCTTCACCGAGAGCTATGGCTAAAACCACCAGTCTTCTCTTTGGCAATATTATAAAGCGAAGTTACCTGTTCTGGATTTTGCTTTTAATTCTAGGATCTATACTCATTTTCTTTTTCTTCAAATCTGAAATGGGATTACTCATTAAAATTGCAACGATTTTGTCATTTTTAACGGCTCCTTTTTATGCCATAATCAATTATAAACTAATTAGTAGTCACCATACACCAAAGGCCTGGCGACCTTCTAAAAAGCTTCACGTTTTAAGCTGGATAGGCATTGTATTTTTAATTGGTTTTGGCCTATGGTATCTGAGCATTTTATAACATTTCATTAATAATTTACTTCGTATCTTTGCAATCCATAAATACAATACATGGATACAAACATTGCATCAAAATCAACAGCCATTCGGGAACCAAAACCAAAATGGCTTCGTGTAAAATTACCTACAGGTAAAAAATATACCGAATTAAGAGGTCTTGTCGATAAGTATAAATTAAATACAATTTGTACTTCGGGAAGTTGCCCAAACATGGGTGAATGTTGGGGAGAAGGCACCGCTACATTTATGATATTAGGAAATGTTTGCACGCGTTCATGTGGGTTTTGTGGTGTTAAAACAGGCAGACCAGAAACGGTTGATTGGGACGAACCTGAAAAAGTGGCGCGTTCTATTAAAATTATGCAAATCAAACATGCTGTATTGACAAGTGTTGATCGAGATGACCTTAAAGACATGGGAAGTATTATGTGGAGTGAAACTGTTAAAGCCGTTAGACGTATGAATTCTGAAACGACTTTAGAAACACTTATTCCTGACTTTCAAGGTATTGAAAAGCATATTGACCGAATCATAGAAGTTGCTCCAGAAGTGGTATCGCATAATATTGAAACTGTAAAGCGTTTAACTCGTGAAGTTCGTATTCAAGCAAAATATGAAAGAAGTCTAGGCGTTTTAAAATACCTAAAACAACAAGGACAACGTCGAACAAAATCTGGAATTATGCTTGGCTTAGGTGAAACCCGTGAAGAAGTTATTGAAACTTTACACGACCTCAAAGCTAATGATGTGGATGTGGTGACTATCGGACAATATTTGCAGCCAAGTAAAAAACACTTACCTGTTAAACAATTTATCACTCCCGATCAGTTTGAGGAATACAAACAAATAGGTCTCGATCTCGGATTTCGTCATGTTGAAAGTAGTGCTTTGGTGAGATCGTCTTACAAAGCTCAAAAACATATTAATTAATGATTCGTGTTGCTATTAATGGCTTTGGTCGTATTGGGCGTCGTGTGTTTAGACTTATTCAAGACCGAGAAGACATCCAAGTTGTTGCCATCAATGATCTCGCCGATGCTAAAACATTAAGTCATTTACTTAAATATGATAGTATCCATGGTGTTTCGAAACAAGATATTTCGTATACTCAACATGATATAGTGCTTAGTGGAAGAGCGATACCTTTGCTCAATTCTAATCATCCAAAACTTATAGATTGGTCACCATTTAACGTAGACTTTGTTATTGAATCTACTGGAAAGTTTAAAACGTCTGAAGACCTCATCCACCACATTAATAATGGTGCCAAGCGTGTCATTTTATCAGTACCTCCAGTTGAAGATGATATAAAAACTGTAGTGCTTGGTGTAAATGATCATGAAATTTCTGGAGATGAACTTATTATTTCTAATGCATCTTGTACTACTAATAATGCAGCACCGATGATTTCGGTAATCAATGAACTTTGTGGCGTAAAACAAGCATATATTACAACAGTACATTCATACACTACTGATCAAAGCTTACACGATCAGCCTCATAAAGATTTACGCCGTGCCAGAGCAGCAGGTCAATCTATAGTTCCTACAACAACAGGAGCAGCAAAAGCATTGACTAAAATTTTTCCAAAACTATCCGATGTTATAGGAGGCTGTGGCATTAGGGTTCCTGTAGCTAATGGCTCATTAACTGATATCACGTTTAATGTTGAAAAAACGGTTACTATAGATGATATCAATCTTGCGTTCAAGACAGCCGCAGAAACACATTTAAAAGCGATTCTACAATATACCGAAGACCCAATAGTATCTATAGATATTGTTGGAAATTCTCATTCCTGCATATTTGATGCGCAGATGACTTCTGTAATCGGAAATATGATAAAAATAGTAGGCTGGTATGATAATGAAACAGGATATTCTAGTAGAATTTTAGATTTAATTTGCAATTTATCGATGAAATAGTGTCTTTTATCGAATAAATATTTATATTTGTCCAAATGAAAGTGGCCAAATATGTCCCAAACCAAATACTACATAGTTGCTTTTTTGATGTTTTTTTCATGTGCTCTATCTGCTCAAACCAATGAAAATGAGGATATAGAAGTGCTAAAAATGCGTATTCAAAACACCATAACCAAATCAGATTATGATAGGGAACGAGGTGATTATTTTAATGCAAAAGACAATCTAGAAAATGCTTTAGAACTTGCTATTAGTATAGAAGATCAGAAAAGTCAAGGTATTATCCATACCAAAATTGGAAAACTTCAATTTACCGTTAATGAGTTTGATAAAGCTTTAATATCACTTACCAAAGCAGCAGAAATTCAACGAGAACTAGATGACAAACCAAATCTAGCGATTACCTATAGTATCAAGGGTGTACTTCATGCTAGTATGAAAGAATATAAAGATGCATTAGGTTATCTAAGATCGGCTAAAACTTTATTTGAAGAAGAGGATTTAGAAATCAATATTCCAGAAGTTACACTTAATCAAGCCAAAATATATTTAAAGTTAAAAGATTATAAACAAGCAAAATCATTGTTAGAAAAAACGATTGTTTCTGCTAAAAAAAATAATCAGAATGATATTTTAGCCAGTGCATTAATTTTTAGTGGTAAAGCCTTAGATAAACTTGGAAATAATCAACAAGGAATCAATTTAACTAACGAAGGTTTAGACATTGCTCAAGCTAATGAACAAATTGAAAATATTAATGAAGGCTTACTCACATTAAGCAAAATTTATGAAAATGATAAAAACTTTGAATTAGCACATCAGTATCTTGAAAAGCATGTTCATTTAACAGATTCAATTTTAAATATTCAAAGAGCAAATTTATCACCAGAAAAACGCGCAGAGTATATAGATACGTACAATGCTGCTGAATTTCAAAAACTCAAAACGAAAGTTGAAGAACAAGAATCGGATAGCAACCTGGCAAAAATCACTACCATATTAAGTATTGCCTTAATTACGATTTTATCTTTACTCACCTTATCGCTTTATAAAAACAATAATATTAGATTAAAATCTAATAATATGCTTCAAGAAAAGAATGACGATTTAATTGAAGCAATGAAACGTGCCGAACTGGCATCAAAAACTAAGGCTAACTTCCTTTCGACAGTAACTCACGAGTTAAGAACACCACTGTATGCCGTTACTGGTTTAACCAATATGCTATTAGAAGAAAAGCCCAATCCTGAGCAAATTCCACATCTAAAGTCTCTTAAGTTTTCAGGTGATTATCTATTGACATTTATAAACGATATTCTTCAAATTAATAAAATTGAAGCTAATAAAGTAGAATTGGATCCTGTATTATTTAACCTTAAAACCAAGGTTGAAAATGTATGTTCTGCCTTAAATAATTCGGCCTTAGACAATAACATTCAAATGCATTATGATTATGAAAAAGGACTTCCAGAAACCTTTATTGGTGATAATCTAAAAATTTCTCAAATCCTCATCAACCTCATTGGCAACTCGATTAAGTTTACAAAAGATGGTGATATATGGGTAAGAGTGTATAGCATTTCAAAAAATAACAACGACCATATTCTTCGCTTTGAAATTGAAGATAATGGTATAGGTATATCTAAAGAAAAACAAGACAATATGTTTGAGAGCTTCTCCCAAGGCTCTATTCAAATCAATAGGAAATACGGAGGAACAGGTCTTGGCTTGTCTATCGTAAAAGGTCTTATTGAAATATTAAAAGGAAAAATCTACCTCAAAAGTGAACTCGGAAAAGGCACAACATTCTTCTTCGAAATTCCATTAACCTACGCTCCAGAAACTGTTGAAATCAAAAAAGAAGATTATTCTAAAAACATTAGCAAATTGGACATTAGCAACATTAAAATCTTAATTGTCGAAGACAACAAGATTAATCAAATGATCACTAAAAAGATTCTCAATAAAATGAATCTGGAATGTGATATCGTAGACAATGGTGAAGCAGCCGTAGAGAAAGTTAAACAAAACGAATATAAAATCGTTTTAATGGACATTCATATGCCTGGAATTAGCGGATTAGAAGCCACTAAGATTATTAGAACCTTTGATAAAGAATTAACCATTTTTGCACTTACTGCGGTAACGCTTGAAGACAAAATGCACGAATTTGACGAAGCTGGGTTTGATGATATTATCTCTAAACCATTTAAGCAAGAAGACTTTGAAAAGAAATTGTACGAAGTCTTAGCCGAGAACCAAAATTCAACAGCGTCATTTTAATTTGAACCTACAAATGCTGTCACTTGTTGCTCAAACGCATTATGATTATCTATTTGAAATCGTATCGGTAAATAGTATATAGAAGACGTTTGAGATAAAAATTCACCACGTAACCTTACATAATCCTTCTCTGTAGTTAACACAATTTCTTTCTGTTTTAAAGTCTCAATTTCTGAAACTGAAAAGCTATGATGATCTTGATATTTTAAATGTTCAAAAGCTATCGACTTAGCTGTTAAATAATCTAATAGCGGTTGCGGATTAGCAATTCCCGTAACCAATGTCACTTGCTTATCTTTCAACTGAGTTAAGGGAAAGCGTTCATGCTCATTACATACATCTTCAGAATAAAATATCGAACTGAAGTACACCGACTGATGACTCAATGGCTTAAGCTTATTTTTAATGTGTTCTTTTTCTGATACTGAAAGCGACTGCGGACATTTAGTAACCAAGATCATATCAGCACGCTTTGCTCCTGCCCTTGGCTCTCTCAAATCACCTGTAGGCAATACGATATCATCAACATATAAATTTCCATATGATGTTAAGAGAATATTCAAACCCGCTCTCACTTTTCTATGCTGAAAAGCATCATCTAATAAGATAACATCTGGCTGTACTTTACTAAGGAGTTGAGAAATTCCATGCTGGCGATTTGCATCAACACTAACGACAACATCATCAAATTTTTTATAAAACTGAAAAGGTTCATCACCAATAGTTTTGGCAGTTGCATTATCATCTGCAATAATAAAACCAGAGGATTCACGCTTATAACCTCTACTCAATGTTGCTACCTTATGTTTTTCTTTCAATACCCTAATCAAATATTCTATTGTAGGTGTCTTTCCTGTTCCACCAGTGCTCAAATTCCCAACACATATGATTGGAAAATCATAAGATCTTGATGACATCCATCCCAGATTATAAAATTTATTTCGCAACCAGGTGATGCCAAAATAAATAGGAACAATAGGAAAGAGTATTTTTCTAAGTAGCTTCATTAGAACGAAGTTAATATTTTATATTTGTTTTTAAACTAACACTATAAATAATATGAAAGTTCAAGATGTGATTAACCACTTAGAAGCATTAGCGCCTTTAGATTATGCTGAAGATTTTGACAATGTTGGACTCCTCGTTGGTGATAAAAATGAAAACCTAACTGGTGTCCTGGTTACTTTAGACACTCTAGAAGCTATAGTTGATGAAGCTATTGAAAATAACTGCAATCTTATCGTGAGTTTTCATCCTATAATTTTCAAAGGGTTAAAATCACTTACAGGAAAAAATTATGTGGAGCGTACAGTCTTAAAAGCTATTAAAAACAATATTGCTATTTATGCAATCCATACCGCTTTAGACAATGCACTAAAAGGAGTTAATGATATCATATGTAATACTCTGGGTTTAGAAAACAAATCTATTTTAATACCTCAAAAAGGAACCATTAAAAAACTAACTACCTATGTTCCTATCGCAAATGCAAATACTTTAAGAACTCAACTGTTTAAAGCTGGCGCAGGAAACATTGGCAACTATGACCATTGTAGTTTTAATACTGAAGGTACTGGTACTTACAGAGGCAATGCTAGTTCAAATCCAACTTTAGGAAAAAAAGGGGAACTTCATGAAGAAGGAGAAGTACAAATTTCAATGACTTTTAATAAGCATATAGAATCAAAATTATTAAGCACCTTGTTTGAACACCATCCTTACGAAGAAGTCGCTTTTGAAGTTTCTACACTTGATAATTACGATCAAAATATTGGCATTGGCATGGTTGGAGACCTAAAAAAAATGCAATCTACAGAGGCTTTTTTTGAATTTGTAAAAGAAAAAATGAATGTATCATGTATCAGACATTCCAAAATCATAAAAAAATCAGTACAGAAAATTGCGGTTCTTGGAGGTTCAGGAAGTTTCGCGATTTCAGCAGCTAAGCGTGCTGGAGCGGATGTTTTAATTACGGCCGACTTAAAATACCACGATTTTTTTTCCGCAGAAAACACTATTATTTTGGCAGATATTGGTCATTATGAAAGCGAACAATTCACAAAAAACTTTTTAGTAGACTATCTCTCAAAAAAAATCACTAATTTTGCAGTCGTTTTATCAACGACAAATACAAATCCGGTAAAGTATTTATAAATTATGGCAAAAAAAGCTGAAGCAACTGTTGAAGATAGGTTAAGAGCACTTTATGATTTACAATTAATAGATTCTAGAGTTGACGAAATTAGAAACGTGAGAGGTGAATTACCTCTTGAGGTTCAAGATTTAGAAGATGAAGTTGAAGGTTTAAATACAAGACTTGAAAAGTTAGCAACTAATCTCGATTTAATTGACGATCAAATTAAATCAAAAAAGAATTTAATTGAAGAAGCTAAAGCGCTTATCAAGAAGTATTCAGAACAACAAAAAAATGTTAGAAATAACAGAGAATACAATTCTTTAACAAAAGAAGTTGAGTTTCAAGAATTAGAAATCCAATTAGCTGAAAAGCATATTAAAGAATTTAAAGTTCAAATTGAACAGAAAAAAGAAGTCATTGACGAAACAAAAGGTCGACTTAAAGATCGTAAGACACACTTAAAACACAAGCGTGGTGAGTTAGATGCTATCTTAGCCGAAACTCAAAAAGAAGAAGAAGCTTTAATTAAAAAATCTGAAGATTTCCAAAAGAAATTAGACGAGCGTTTAGTAAATGCTTACTTACGTATTAGAAATAATGTAAAGAACGGATTAGCTGTTGTACCAATTGAAAGAGGTGCTTCTGGAGGATCATTTTTTACCATTCCGCCTCAAATTCAAGTTGAAATTGCTTCTCGTAAAAAAGTAATTACAGATGAGCATAGTGGAAGAATATTAGTTGACGCTGAATTAGCTCAAGAAGAAAAAGAAAAAATGGAGAAAATGTTTTCTAAACTTTAATATCCGTTACACCTATACATTTAAAGCCTTTATCTCATTTGATAAAGGCTTTTTATTTTAATAAAACTTTCACATACTTTACATTAAGGTTTCTTATCTTATTACGACTCATAGAAAAAGAAAAGAACACATGAATAAAATCATATCTACGTTAGCAGTAATTTTACTATTTAGCTGTCAAAATAATGCACAGTCCAATACAGCACAAAAAGCAGTAATTAATGCCGAACCTGTTGAAGTTCCATTAGAAAACGGAAAAGCCAGAGCTTATTTTGCCAGCGGTTGTTTTTGGTGTGTTGAAGCGATTTATGAAAGTGTAAAAGGTGTAGAAGAATCCATTAGTGGATACGCTGGAGGACATACCGATAATCCCACTTACGAGCTAAGCAACACAGGAGCAACAGGTCATGCCGAAGCTGTTGAAATCATTTATGATCCTAATGTCGTAAGCTTTTCAACATTAGTTGATGTCTATTTTGCATCTCAAAACCCAACGCAAGTTAATGGCCAAGGACCAGATCGCGGTTCGCAATACCGTTCAATAATTTTTTATCAAAATGAAAATCAGAAAACTATTATTGAAGAAAAAAAATTAGCACTAGCCAAAAAACTCAATGCTAAAATCGCTGCAGAAGTTTATCCATTTCAGAAATTTTGGGTTGCAGAAGATTACCATCAAGATTATGAAAAACTGCATCCAAACCAAGGCTATATCAGAAACGTTTCTATCCCTAGATTGCAAAGATTTAAATCTAAAATGCCTGAAGTTTTGAAAGAAAATTCACATTAAAAAATTCGTTTTATCGATAATATTTGTTTTTTTGTCGACAATATATGTACTTTACCGATTCAGTAATTAGAGATTACCCAAATCTAAAATACATTTATGATGAAAAAAATTACCTGCTTACTACTTTTTGCGATGCTTTCTAGTGTAGCATTTTCACAAACACCTGGCGTTTCTGAATTTTCAAATCCTAATGGCTATATCGAATACATCCCTGGAAATTTACCAATAATTATATCTGCTCCTCATGGAGGTGTCATCAATTCTGGTGAAACCATTGGTGGAGTTTTCTATCCTGATGAGGATGCTAATTTACCCGACAGGACTTGTGGAAATAACGAAAGAGATGATAATACGGATGTACTTGTAAGACGTATTCAAGATGAAATATTTGCTCAAACAGGCGGATACGCTCATGTTATTATTAATAATTTACATCGCTCAAAAATGGACCCAAATCGTATAGTTAGTCAGGGATCTTGTGGTAATAGTCATGCAGCATCTTACTGGAGTGATTTTCAAAACTACATCAATGTTGCAAGCCAGTCTGTAGAATCAAACTGGGGCAAAGGTTTGTATATTGATCTACACGGACAAAATCATACAGTTCCTAGAATTGAAATTGGGTACAACATTTCGGCTTCAGAATTGAATGCATCAGATTTAAATAGTGCTTCAATTGTAAACAAGTCTACAATAATGAATCTTGTATCAACAAATTTAAATGGTTACACTCACGAAGAACTTGTTAGAGGTGCATTTAGTCTCGGACAATTGTTTCAAGAGGCACCAGCAACATTTTATAATTCGATTGACCCATCTGGCTCAGATACCAGTTATCCAGGATGTGGTGTAACATCAGGTTACAGAGCGGTTCCTAGTAATTCAGATTATGGAGATACAAGTTGTGATGATACAACTCCACATAGCTACTCCTACTTTGATGGAAATTATTACAATAACAGAAGGCACGGTTCAGGTGATGGCACTGGAGGACCTGCTAGCGTTGGAGGAAGCGGAACAATCGATGGCATCATGACCGAAGTTAACAGACGCGTAAGAGATTTGGGAGCTCCTTATGATTCTAACCCAAATACTTTAGAGCCGTTTGCTATTGATTATGCCCATGTGGTTCTGGAATACCTGAGCATACATTATGATGATTTTTCAAGTTTCGATTATGCCACCACAAGCTATGACATTACAGATGCTGATCCTACTCCTGTAGTAACTAATGGAGGCCTTTCTGGCGGACTTTATTTAAGTACGCCTTCAGGTTTAGTGATTGATCAAAATACGGGAACAATAGACCTTTCAGAATCTACTGCTGGGACCTATACTATCACCTATTCGGTAGGACCTAATTCAACTATTACTGCACCACACAGGTATTATAACACAGCAAAAAGTATTGAAATAACTAATAATAATTTAAGTATTTCAGAAGAAACTGCCTTATCAGTAAAACTGTATCCAAATCCGACTTCAGGCATCATAAACTTTGAATCGAACACTCAAATTTCAGAAGTTAAAATTCATAGTGTTCTTGGTCAACGTCTTGTCGTAAAAAGTATTAATAATAATGAGTCATCAATAGATATTTCTCAATTAAGAACAGGTTCATACCTCATAACGTTTTATATTGATGACAAATCTGTTGGATCAAAATTAATTGTAAAGCATTAAATTTTAGTTGCTTTAATCTCAAAAATAAGAGGATATAATTTATCCTTTGTCACATAATTGCCAGATTCGGTTTCGACTAAATCTGGCAATACATTATACGGACTTTCATCATATTCATTGAGATAGTCGATATGTAAACCAGCTTCGGTAAGAGCGTTTATGACTTCACTCAAACCATGATTCCAGCCGTATTCTTTACTCATCATTTTTGAATCCTGATTGGCATACGTTCCTTCATATTCTTCATATATGGCTTCCTCTTGCATGTATCCATAGCGCATTACTGGTGTTTCTTCTAAATAATCAAACATCCATACTATGGGATGAAATTCGACCATATAAAATATCCCTCCTTTATTTAAGCGCTCTGCAATCATTAATCCCCAAGGCTTTAGATCTGGTAACCAGCCAATAACTCCATAGGATGTATAAACAATATCAAAAGTAGATTTTATATGTTTTGAGGTATCTAAAACATTACAACATACAAATGTAGCCTCGAGCCCTAATTCGTCATTTAACGCAGTGGCAAGCTTAATGCCTTCATCACTAATATCAACTCCAACACAATTGGCTCCCAACCTACTCCAACTCAGCGTATCCTGACCGAAATGACATTGCAAATGCAAAAGCGTTTTCCCTTTAACATCTTTAAGCGCATTATGTTCGTAAGACATTAATGAAGACTTTCCTTTTTTAAAGGCCTCTAAATCATACATTTCACTTTTAGAATGAACTTTTACCTTCTCATTCCAAGTGGCTTTATTAACTTCAAAATAATCTTCATTCATAACTTTAGTAATTTGACCCTAAAGTAATAATTACTTCTGAAATGCAGATATTATCCTACCTTTACAAAAAAACTAATGACACGATTATTGACTTTTTTGCTTGTAATTACAGTTTTGATATCCTGCAAGCCAGAATCTAAAGCGCAAAACCATACAACTGAGACCATTTCCGAAAAACAAATCGAAGTAACAGTAGCCGAAAAAATAGCACAAGCTCACGGTTATGACCATTGGAAAAACGTTAATACAATTGAATTTACGTTTAATGTCGATAGAGGCGATAAGCATGTTCAACGCTCTTGGCAATGGCAACCCAAAGCGGACTATGTTGTATCGATGGTAAGTAAAGACTCGATATCAATGTATACAAGACAAGCTCCTAGCAACACCATAGAAACTATTGACCCGAAATTTATAAACGTTGATAAAAGCTTTATCAATGATAAGTTTTGGTTGTTAATACCTTTCCAAATAGTTTGGGATGATGGTACAACGCTATCTGAGCCGATAAAAGCAGTCGCTCCAATAGCTAAAACTGAAATGAATAAAATCATTTTAACCTATAGCAATGAAGGTGGTTATACTCCTGGAGATGCCTATGATATTTTTTATGATGAAGATTTTATAATTCGAGAGTGGGTTTTTAGAAAAGGTAATTCTGAAACTCCTACAATGACTACCACTTTTGAAAATTACGAAGACTTTAATGGGATTAAAATTGCTAAAGATCATAAAATGGCTGACGGCAATTTTAATCTGTATTTTTCAAATATTAAAATTCAATAGATTAGTATTTATCTGACATCTTAAAAAAATAAAGTTTCATTTTTTTGTAATCAAAACATCCAATTAGCGACTTATTGACGTATATAAAGTATATTAATATTCCGCCATTGGCGTCCATATATATTCAAAGCGCTTCAATTATTTAGTTGAAGCGCTTTTTACTTATCCTTGAAATCCATCTTTAACATGCGCACCATCACAGTATGGTTTATTTTGTGAAGCGCCACATCTACAAAAAGCAGTCGTTTTATTTTTTGTATCCTGACTGCCATCTTTATAGGTTACTTTTAATGTGCCATATACCAATAGTGGTCCGTTTTCTAAAACTTCAACTTTGGTTTCTAATACTTCGGCTTCTTGCGTATCTTCTCCATTCATATAATACCCAAGAGCTCCGGAAGGACATGCTTTTACCTGATTTACTAAAGCTTCAGAAGAGGCCGCATTTATTTTAATCCAAGGACGTTCTTTAGGCTGAAACACCTCTCCCAGCCCTTTTACACATATTCCTGAATGAATACATTTTTCGGCTTCCCAAACGACAGTAACATCTCCATTACTATATTCTTTAACTTTTCCCATAAGACGATCATTTCTTTAAAGATAGTAAAAAAAGAGATTCATTTTTTCATCTAAAAATGCCGCTTTCAACAGTTCATTCCTTTCATAATTATTCTTACTTTTGTTAGATACCATAAAACCAACAACTTTGTCTAATTATAAACTAGGTCTTGAATATGCGCTGCAGCAAGATCAAAATGACGAATTTTCCACATATCGAAATCAATTTCATATGCCAAAAGATGCCGATGGCAATGAGCTCATATACATGACTGGAAATTCGCTGGGATTACAACCTAAAATCACAAAAGACTATATTAATCAAGAGCTTGAAGACTGGGCTAATCTAGGAGTTGAAGGCCATACTGAAGGCAAAAATCCGTGGTTACATTATCACGAGTTTTTAACTCAAACCATGGCTGATATTGTTGGAGCCAAACCTTTGGAAGTTGTCGTTATGAACTCTCTTACAGCCAACCTTCATTTTATGATGGTGAGTTTTTATAAACCAACTCCTAAACGTTATAAAATTTTAATTGAAGCTGATGCTTTTCCAAGTGACAAATATGCTGTAGAATCGCAGTTGCGTCATCATGGCTATGATGACAAAGAAGGCTTAATTTTGTGGAAAGCCCGAGAAGGTGAAGAGCTAGCCAATTATGACGATTTAGAAACTATTTTAAAACAACATGGTGACGAAATTGCCTTAGTTATGATTGGTGGAGTAAACTATTATACAGGTCAGTTTTTTGATTTAAAACGCATCACGCAATTGGGACATAGCTATGGTTGTATGATCGGATTTGACTGTGCACATGGCGCCGGAAATGTGCAATTAAACCTTCATGATTCTGGAGCCGATTTTGCGGTGTGGTGCAGCTATAAATACTTAAACTCTGGACCAGGAAGTTTATCTGGAGCTTTTGTTCATGAGCGTCATGCCAATCGAAAAGACCTCAACCGATTTACAGGCTGGTGGTCACATAACAAGACTACCCGTTTTAGAATGCGTGACGACTTTGACCAGTTACCTGGTGCCGAAGGCTGGCAACTTAGTAATCCGCCTATTTTATCTATGGCTGCTATACGTGCATCATTAGATGTGTTTGCTGCAGCAGGATTTGATAAATTATGTCAAAAATCGAAACAGCTTACAGGTTATTTTGAGTTTCTTTTAAATGAACTCAACAATTCTGATATTAAAATCATTACACCTAGTAGTCCTGACGAACGTGGATGCCAACTATCCATCCAGGTTAAAAATGCCGATAGAAGCTTACATACAAAACTTACTGAAGCTGGTATCATAACCGATTGGAGAGAACCAGATGTGATTCGTTGTGCACCTGTCCCACTCTATAATTCCTTTAAGGATGTTTACGGATTTGTAGAGCGTTTAAAAACAATATTGAATTAAATAATGAGATTCTGAAACAACTTCAGAAGAACAACAATTATATGCATAAACAACAAAACATATTAATCATTGGAGCTGGACTCTGCGGAAGCTTACTCGCGTTACGCCTGGGTCAACGAGGTTATAACGTAACGGTTTATGAAATGCGTCCCGATTTACGCAAAACAGATATTTCGGCAGGACGATCCATTAACTTAGCATTTTCTGATCGTGGCAATAAAGCCATGAAATTAGTTGGCATTGAGGACAAAGTAAAATCGCTTTGTATCCCAATGAACGGACGAATGCTACACGATAGAGAAGGCAATACCTTTTTATCAAATTATAGCGGTAGAGATCATGAGTACATCAATTCTATTTCTCGAGGCGAGCTTAACGGCCTCCTATTAACCGAAGCCGAAAAACACGATAATGTCACCATTTATTTTAATAAAAAATGTAAATCGGTAGATTTTGAAAAAACAACAGCACTGTTTCAAGATTATGAAACAAAAGATGAGTTTATCGAAGATGCAGATACCATTATTGCAACTGATGGTGCTGGTTCTGCTTTGCGTAAAAGTTATTATTTAGGCAAGAAGTTTTTATTCAGTTTCTCGCAAGATTATCTCACGCATGGTTATAAAGAACTCTCTATTTTACCTACGGAAACTGGAGATTATAAAACCTATAAAAACGCATTACACATTTGGCCTCGAGGTGATTTTATGGTAATTGCCTTACCAAACTTAGATGGTAGTTTTACAGTCACTCTGTTTTTGAGTTATGATGAAGGCGAATATAATTTTAATAATCTTACTACTCCTGAACGTGTGACCGAATTCTTCCAGAAAGAATTCCCAGACGCTTCAGAACTTATGCCAAATCTTGTTGAAGACTTTTTTGAAAACCCAACAGCACCACTCGGAACGGTTAAGTGTTCGCCTTGGCATTACAAGGGCAATACCTTACTGATGGGAGATTCTGCTCACGCTATTGTCCCTTTTTACGGGCAAGGCATGAATGCGTCTTTTGAGGATGTTGTAGAATTTGATGCTGTTTTAGATAAACATGATGGGGATTGGGAAACTATTTTTTCTGAATATGAAAAAACCAGAAAAAAAGATACCGATGCCATTGCCGATTTAGCTATTGATAATTTTCATGAAATGAAAGACCATGTCGGACAAGCCTTATTTCAGGAAAAACGAAAAATTGAAATGGCGCTTGAAAAAGAGTTCCCAAATGATTATGCATCAAAATACAGCCTAGTCACTTTTAATGAGCACATCGGTTATCGTGAAGCTATGCTTAGAGGTCGTGCTCAAGATAAGGCCATACTCAATATGCTAGCAGATGGTATCATCTCTACTGCAACACCTATTAAAACGATTTTAGACAAAGTAAAAAGTGAAACCGAAGCGATTTTAGAAGATGATAGAATTGCTGGATTACATTAAATAATTATGAGCGAAAACACCGTAACACCAAGAGGCGCTTATCCGCATGTTAAACAAGTTGGCGATTTTATTTTCGTTTCTGGAACCAGTTCTAGACGACCAGACAATTCTATTGCTGGTGTTGATATTATTGACGAGATGGGAACAAAACGCTTAAATGCTTATACTCAGACGCAAGAAGTTTTAAAAAATATTGATAAGAATTTACAAAAGGTAGGAGCCAGCCTTAAAGATGTTGTTGATGTGACTTCATTTTTAGTAAATATGAATGACTTTGCAGACTATAATAAAGCCTATGCAGAGTTTTTTGATAAAGCCACAGGACCAACCAGAACGACTGTTGCTGTTCATCAATTACCACATCCCGATTTGGTAGTTGAAATTAAGGTCATGGCGTACAAACCTAAATAGATTCGTAACATTTATTAAAAACAGACTACTAACTAATAGAATTACTTAAATTTAAATTCACCTCAAACCAACCATCACTTAGTCACTTTTAATTTTTTTAATTGTGATAAAATTCTTTCGGAAAATACGGTTAAACCTTCTCTCAAAAGGAAATACCTCTAAATACTTTAAATACGCCATTGGTGAAATTATCCTTGTGGTTATTGGTATTCTTATTGCGCTTCAGATTAACAACTGGAATGAATCAAAAAAAGAACAAGCGCAATTAAACGGGTATTTAAAAAACATCTCAAAGAATATCAAATCAGATATCGAAAACCTGACAATAATCAAAAATTTTAGAGACAGTTCCAGACTGGGTTCAAAAGAATTTTTAAAACTTACTGAAAGTCCGCAATTAATTGCCGAAGACTTACACTATTTTACCTCGACCTATCTTTTCAAATACAACAGCCTTTTTGATGTGTACTTTAAATCGGATAAGAGCGGATTTGAAGCACTCAAAAACTCTGGATATCTCAATAAAATTCAAGAGACAGAACTTGAAACCAAAATTTATAACTATTACAATATAGTTGCCGAAATTGGAGAGGAAGAAAAGAGCTTGAATAATTTTATTGAAGAAATGGAATATGACATGTTCAAGTCTGGTATCGTTCTTCAATATATCAATGTGCTTAAGGCGATTAACAAACAACCTACTGAAGCCCATTTAAAAAAAGCGCATGAACTTATGAATTTCCCTGCATTTAAAGGCGCCAACTTTAGGGTTTCTAGCTTAAAAAAAATTATGTCAAGCTATGAAAACGCCATTGATGCTGCCAGTGAAACTGTTGATTTAATTGCCGAAATGGTACCTGAAAATCACTAAATCATTTCAATTCAAAGCAATGAGTGATCATGAAAAATTAGACCTAAAAATAGAATTTCAGCTAAATAAAATTTAACTTGTAGGCTAGAAATAATAGTTCAAAAAATGAACATTCAAAACTACATTAACGGACATTTTCACAACCCCATTGACAACAACTGGATAGACAACTATAATCCGTCTAATGGCGAGATATATGGGCAAATTCCTAACTCATCTAAAGATGATGTTGAGAATGCTTACATCGCTGCGAAATCTGCATTTCCTGGCTGGTCGCAAACTGATTTAGAAGAACGCAGTCGTATTCTCATTAAAATTTCAGAGTTAATAGAAGCCCATCTTCAACGTTTTGCAGAAGCAGAATCTAAAGATAACGGGAAACCTGTTTCATTAGCAAAAGCTGTTGATATTCCGAGGGCAGCAAGTAATTTTAGATTCTTCGGAAACGCGATAACTCAATTTGCAAGTGAAAGCCATGAAAGCATAGGTCAGCAAGCTATAAACTATACTTTACGTCAACCTATTGGCGTTGTAGGTTGTATTTCGCCCTGGAACCTTCCGCTTTATTTATTTACCTGGAAAATCGCACCAGCACTTGCCGCAGGAAATTGTGTTGTGGCAAAACCAAGTGAAGTCACTCCTATGACCGCTTATTTATTAGGTGAAATTTGTAATGAGGCTGGCTTACCTAAAGGTGTTTTAAATATTGTTCACGGACTTGGTGGTTCGACGGGTCAAGCCATTATAGAACATCCAGATATTAAAGCCATCTCATTTACAGGTGGCACAGCAACTGGAGCTCATATTGCTAAAGTAGCTGCTCCAATGTTTAAAAAATTATCGCTTGAGTTAGGTGGAAAAAATCCGAATATCATTTTTGCCGATTGTGATTATGAAGACATGCTTGAAACCACTGTACGTTCATCTTTTGCCAATCAAGGTCAGATTTGCCTCTGTGGAAGTCGCATTTTTGTAGAAGCATCAATTTATGATAAATTCAAGTCCGATTTTGTTGCAAAAGTTAAGCAACTCAAGGTTGGACATCCTTCGGAAGCCGACACCAATATTGGTGCTTTGGTTTCTCAACCTCATTTAGAAAAAGTAAAGGATTATATAGACATTGCGAAAAAGGAAGATGGTACTGTATTATGCGGTGGAAATGATATTACACTTAAAGGCTACGAAAACGGATACTATCTAGAGCCTACAGTTATTGAAGTCCCAAATGATGAGTGCCGAGTCAATCAGGAAGAAATTTTCGGACCAGTAGTAACCTTAATGCCATTTCATACCGAAGATGATGTACTACAAATGGCCAACAAAGTCAAATACGGATTATCAGCGACACTGTGGACTAACGATTTAAAACGGACCATGCGTATGAGTCACCAATTACAGGCTGGTATTGTTTGGGTGAATACCTGGATGATGCGAGATTTAAGAACACCTTTTGGAGGTGTTAAAGCCTCTGGAGTTGGTCGTGAAGGTGGATTTGAAGCTCTTAGATTTTTTACCGAAGCTAAAAATGTGTGTATTAAATATTAAAAAAAACATATGAAAAAAATTATAACAATATTCGCCTTATTAATAGGCATGACAGGATTCGCTCAAAGCGATTGGAATCAAATAACCAAAAATGATTTTACTATTAATTATCCTGAAGACTGGGTTTCTAGTGACCAAAAACAAACGCCTGCGACACAGTTTCTTATTCTTGCAGATGAAAAATCTCAAGAAAGCGATAATTTTAGAGAAAACATCAACTTAAACTTAGAAGATTTAAGTGGCAAGAACATCAGTTTAGAAGCTTATGTCAAACTATCCTTAGAACAAATTACTGGTCAGATTCCCAGCGCTAAATTCTTAGAGAATAAAGCAGTTACAATTAACCAGCAAGAAGCGCATTCAATTATATGGACTGCCAATTTTGGCACTGGTATAAATGTCAAGTTTAAACAGGTATTTCTAATACATAAGGAAAAAGCCTACATATTGACATTCACATCCACAGCATCTGATTTTGATGATTACTCCTCTGTAAGTGATGCGATTATTAACAGCTTTAAATTTATCAACTAAATGAATCTCGAATTAAATAATAAATACGCATTAGTCTGCGGAAGTACAGCAGGCATAGGAAAAGCCACGGCTTTAGCCTTAGCTGAAGAAGGTACAATCGTGACTTTAATTGCCAGAAATGAAGACAAACTTAAAGCTACACTAGCCGAATTACCTCAGCATAGAAATCATGATTATATCGTTGCCGACTTTTCTGACCCAAAGACTTTAAAAGCTAAGGTTTCAGACTACATCTCTAAACATCACGGATTTCATATTTTGGTCAACAACACGGGAGGTCCGAAAGGCGGACCCGTTTTTTCTGCAGAAGTTGAAGAATTTGAACATGCTTTTACACAGCATTTAAAATGCAACCATGTGTTGGCACAGGCTGTAGTACCATTTATGAAAAGTGAACAGTATGGTCGTATTATTAATGTGATTTCAACGTCTGTTAAGCAACCTTTAGACGGTTTAGGTGTGAGTAATACCATTAGAGGAGCTGTTGCCAATTGGAGTAAAACACTGGCTAATGAGCTTGGACAATTTGGAGTTACAGTAAACAATGTTCTTCCTGGTGCCACAGGAACAGAACGTTTAACTGAAATTATAAAAAATAAATCTGCTAAAACAGGTAAAACAGAAGATGAAGCTGCGAATGCCATGAAAAATGCTGTACCTGCAAAACGCTTTGCTAAACCAGAAGAATTGGCTGACGCTATCACATTTTTAGCCAGTGAGCGTGCAGCTTATATTAATGGTATTAATCTTCCTGTTGATGGCGGAAGAACAAAGTCTTTATAAGTCTGAAAAATCGTTTTTTATTACTAATTTTATTGAATTGATGAATTTGCGTTAAGGATTGAAGCGGCATCCTCTAACGGTGACGTTAGAGATACAGCGGAAAGCCTGACCCTTTTAGGGTAACGCCCAAAATATAATACTATGAGCACATTATTTCCACCGATAAATTTTAAAGCCTGGATTGAAGAAAACCGCCATTTACTGAAACCTCCTGTTGGAAATAAAGTGGTTTGGAAAGATGGTGATTTTATTGTGATGGTTGTTGGTGGACCCAATAGCAGAAAGGATTATCACTATAATGAAACTCCAGAATTTTTCTATCAGGTTGAAGGTGATATGGTTTTAAAAGTGATTGACAAAGGCACGCCTAAAGATATTCATATTAGAGAAGGTGATATTTTTTTACTACCTCCAAAAGTACCGCATTCACCTCAGCGTGGAGCAAATACAGTAGGATTGGTTATTGAATATCCGAGAGAAAAAGGCGTTCAAGATGCGCTATTATGGTTTTGCGAGAACTGTACAACAAAACTGTATGAAGAAGATTTTACGCTCGATAATATTGAAACCGATATGCCTAAGATTTTTGACAAATATTATGGTGATACCGAAAAACGCAGCTGTCCGAATTGTGGCGAAGTAATGCAACCTCCTAAAAAGGTTCAAATTGAAGAATAAACGTATTTAGTTTTTAAATTAGATTTAGACTCCCAGCTATGGAAAAAAGAAAACTTAGAATAAATGGTCACTCTCATCTCCTTCCTTACCCGGAAGAAATTCCTCAATTTATGCAGGATAAAGGTATTTTTTGGGTGGATAAAGACCGAAAATTTATGCTTCAGAAAGATTGGAATCGTCCAATTACAGATTCGAGTTTCTTTTTAAATGAAAAGTTAGCCTGGATGGAGAACTTTAAAATAGACCATGCTGTCGTTTTAAATCTATCGCAACTTTATGGCAATGGGCTACGCGTTGAAGAAATGAAGCAAGCGCTACGTTTTCAAAATGATTTTAATGCCAAAGTACAACATGAAAACCCGAGTAAATTCACCTGTGGTTTTGTGGTACATCCTGGTTTTGTTAGAGGTGCCTGCTGGGAAATTGAACGTTGTGTGGAAGAGTTAGGCATGCAGCTTTTATGCTTACCAACGCACTATATGGATACCATTGGAACCTGGCGTTGTATCTTTGATGAAGAAAATGAGCCCATTTTTGAACTGGCAAACAAATACAATCTTGCTGTAGAAATCCATCCTTATGATGGTGAGAAATTTATCAAATTAGAGAATACGTCTTGGCGTTTTCATTTAATCTGGATGTTAGCCCAATGTGCTGATGCTTATCATTTTTTAACGCTTAATGGCTATCAGGATAAATATCCGAATATGCGAACCTGTTTTGCTCATGGTGGCCAATTAGCGCAAATAAATTTAGGACGCCGTATTCAAGGTTTTGATGGTCGACCAGATTTATTTGAAGGTAAAAGCCACCCTCGAAAAGCTGTAGGTCACAGAAATATCTTTTTTGACACCTTAGTACATGATACTGGCGGACTTCAACTCTTAATTAAAAATCAAGGCTATAAACAAGTTTTAATGGGATTAGATGATCCTTATCCTTTAGGAGAAATGGAAAGTGAAAAACAATCGTCGTATCCAGGTAAAATTTTAGATTTAGCTATGGATCGTGAAATCATTAATGAGACTGAACGCGATGCGATTTGGGAAGACAATGTTATTCAATGGCTTTGTGGTGATGATCAAAATGCGAAAGATAAATTAGTAAAACGTATTTTAGGATAATGCATTTTTTACCTGAAAAATTAGATGATTATATTGTAGCACATTCTGAAGAAGAACCAGAATTACTACAACAACTCACACGGGAAACGTACCAAAAGATTTTACAACCTATCATGCTTAGCGGACCTTATCAAGGTCGTGTGTTGAGTATGATTTCGAAATTAACTCGACCAAAAACCATATTAGAATTAGGCACGTTTACTGGTTATGCGACCTTATGTTTAGCTGAAGGTTTAGTAAGTGATGGTGAGATTCATACTATTGATGTTAATGAAGAACTTATCGACTTTCAGAGGGCTTACTTTGACAAATCAGATTATGGTGAGCGTATCCATCAGCATTTGGGAGATGCGATTAGTATCATTCCAACGCTTGATATGACTTTTGATCTGGTGTTTATTGATGCCGACAAACCCAATTATGTCAACTACTTTCATCTTATTATTGATAAACTGAATTCTGGTGGTATCATCATTTCTGACAATGTACTATGGCATGGAAAAGTTATCGCACCTGTTGACGATAAAGACATTTCAACCAAAGCTGTTTTAGAGTTTAATACATTATTAAAAACAGACAACAGAATTGAAACTGTGATGCTTCCTATACGTGATGGCCTTACTATTAGTCGGAAAAAATAAATTTAAGACACCTTAACCAATTTAAAATCGGCTTTATCATCATGTGATTTTGCCTGTTCGATATGCTCTGAAATGGTTTGAAAAAATTCATAATTATCAAATGGTTTTGTGATAATTCCGTTGAAACCTACAAGTTCATAATCGTCTCTTATTTGTTCAATATCGGCAGCTGTAAGTGCTAAAATAGGTGTTTTTGAATCGAATTTACGTATTTCGGTTGTTGCTTCATACCCATTCATCACAGGCATATTGATATCCATTAAAATCAAATCAAAAGTTGCATTTTTATGTAAATCTAATGCTTCAGAACCATTTTTTGCTATGACACATTCGTAGTTTTCACGTTGTAATAAATTTTGAGTCACAATCTGATTGATCTTATTATCTTCTGCTACCAAAATTTTATACTTCTTAGTTTCACCTATTGGACTGCCTTTAGACTTTTTAATTGTTATCGTTTCAGATTTGGCGTCTCTATCGATTTCAAAGGTTAATTCAAAACTAAAGGTTGTTCCTAAATTAGGTTCGCTTTCAACTTCGAGAGAACTCCCAAAAAGTTCGATAATATTTTTGGTAATAGGTAGTCCTAATCCCGTTCCCTGATAGTTTGTATTGTTGTTTTTATCTAATTGAGAAAAGTTCTCAAAAATCATTTTTTGCTTTTCTTTCGGAATTCCTGGTCCATCATCTTCGACTTCAAAACGTAAACTCACATCATCGCCTTCAATATTTAAAAGTTGAATTCTAATATGGATTTTTCCGTTTTCAGTAAATTTAATACTGTTCCCAATGAGATTGATTAACACCTGAGATAGTCTAACATTATCACATTTAAAAAACTCTGGTACATTTTTATCTATGTTTACCTGAATTTGATTGTTTGTCTCTTCTAATCTATAATCAAATGAATTGACAATATTTTCAAGCAGCAATCTGATATTAACCGTTACATTTTTGAGTTCTATTTTTTGAGACTCTATTTTTCCAATCTGTAAGACATCATTAACAAGGTTTAGCAGATAATCTCCTGAGTACTTTAACGACTTGAGAAACTTTGTGTCTTTTGCACTTAGGTCGTTATTTTTAAGCAATAATGATGTTAAACCCACTACACCATACAAAGGCGTTCTTAACTCGTGAGTTACATTAGAAATAAAATTACTTTTTAATTCTGACGATTTTTCAGCTTGATTTTTTGCAAGCTCCAACTCGTCATTTCTTACTTTTAAGATATTACTAAGTTTTCGCTTTGACACATAACTTTTATACATTGTAAGCAATGAAATAATCAATAAAAATACGGTGATTGATATGATGATATTCACATTTTTAATCTTGTTACTTTGTGCCAGTTGTTCTATACGTTCAGAATTTGCCAGCTGAGCTACATTTTTGTAATTCTCAATTAAAAATTTTGATTTCACAATAATATCCTGACGTGTTTTATCTTCATTTATAAACTCATCTCTATACGTATTATGCATAAGTAATGCCTGATAAGCTTCATTAGATTTTTCCAGTTGAGCGTAGGTTGAGGATAGCGATTTATAAATATCACTTAATAAGGCATTCTTATTGATGTGCTCTGCAGTACTTTTAGATTCTAAAGCGTTGGCAGCTTCACTATATTTAATTATGGCATTGTTGTAAAACTCTTTTTTGAAAAAATATTGCCCCTGAATGAAGTTCCATTGTGCAGTAGCATAGTTACTATCATCTATATACTTTAAATTTTCTTGAGCTCTAGATAAGTACACCAGTGTTTTACTAGAGTTATTAGCTGCTAGATATAGTTTTGACAAGTTCAATCTGATATTAAACAAAAGGACATCTTTCTGATCTTTATTATTGTAATCTTGAACATCATCTTTCATTGCGTATACGAGAGCTTTCTCAAAATAGGGAATTGGATCACTTGCTGGTGTTTTGTGCATCAACACTTTTCCTAAATTTAAATAAGCACTTGCAATTAAGAAGTTATCATCAGCTTTTTTTGAAACCTCAATTACAGTATTGAAACTAGATTCGGCTTTATCGTATTCTTGCATAAAGTCATAAATCTTTCCAACGGTAAAATTAGCAAGAGCATTACCATAGTTATCATTAATAGAATCGGATAAATGAATGGCTTGATTAAATATATTGAATGACTGAGCCATATCATTATTACTGAAATGACTTAAGGCTATTGTATTTAGGCTATCTATTTTATTGATAATGTCTCTTTCAGTTTGACTAAAAGATAAAAAGAAGCATAACAGAAAACAGCATAGTAATTTTGCTTTCATAGTAGGTCTAAGTTTGTTTGGGACAGTTAAAGTATCTTTAAGCTAACAACATTCAACAATATAATCGATGAATATACTTTTTTTTCGGTTGAACGTCATAATCACAAGTACAAAATCGACGAAATACATACTGGCTATCAATTCATTAACAAAAAAACTCTTCATAAACTGAAGAGTTTTTTATCGTTTATTTAATTGTTTTAATTACTGAACCGCTTGCCAAGCATCAATATTTCCATATCCAAAATTACTGCTTTTTGAAGGATAGAAATCGGCAGATTGCTTCAACCTGTTTAATACTTGTGTTCGGCTCCAATTTGGATACCTAGACCAAACCAAGGCTGCAATTCCTGCAGTAGTTGCAGTCGCTACAGATGAACCACCTGTATAACGTCTTTCGCCATTATAAAAACTTAAAACAGGAGGTGCTTTACTTGTATTATTATCACCTTCCATTATGATGGTAAAGTCAATTTTACTACCACTGTGGCAGGTATCACAACGATCGTAGTTATTGCCATCATCAACACCTGTTACTGCTACTGTTTCGCTCATTGTCGCTGGAAAAATCACACCAAATCCGTTTGTAAAACTTGTTGATGTTCCTCCAGCAGCAAAAATCAATTTACCTTTACTATAAGCATATCTTACAGCATCTTTAATATTTCCGATAGACCAAACATATCCAATAGACATTGAAATGATTTTAACATCACTCCTGTTTCCTAATTGTGTTAATGCTTTTGACACACCTTTTCGTTCATGGTAATCATTTAACAATACATCCTCAGTTGCACGATACGCTACTAAATTCGAATTATAAGCGACACCAACAGGCATACCATTATCGTTACGAGGAGAAGCCATAGTTGATCCCATAGCAGTTCCGTGACCACATTTATCATGCGGTCCGTCATAATTACTTGACCACCACCAATTCGAATCTATAAATGTTCCATACTTCTGAACAAAACGTCCGCTTGAATATCCATCATTTATCCCTGAAGCGTTTAGTAAACTTTGTGATGCCGAAACACCAGTATCAATTAATCCGATAGTTACACCAGATCCTGTTGATAATCCCCAAGCTTGCTGAATGTTATGCTCACTGAAATTCCATGCCACTTGAGCATTATTTGGACTTATAGTCGTGTAATGAGCCGGATTTATATAATCGCCATTTTTATCACATCCAGAACTAGATTTTCCTTCAACTTCATTATAAGTAAACTGGCTATAGCCATTTGGTTCCAAATATCGAACATCTTTATGTGCTCTAAGTGCGATTATAGTTTCTATATTTTCTACACCTATATCAATAACATTAAGGATATCCTGATCTACAAGTTTGAGTTTATTTTTATCAATTTGTTCATTGTCAAGAACTAATTCAATTAAACCATTTTTTTTAGCTTCTAAAACAGGGTCGCGTTCTTCGCTAAAACTCTGACCTTCATTTCCATAACCAATAGTCAATACATTTTGACCATGAACAACAGCACTCCATAAAAAATGGGCATCCTCATTACTCCAATCAAAATCACCTGTTGCTCTTAAAGTTTCACTAATACGATCATTGATTTGCTTAACAGTAAGTGGTTCACTTGGAAATTGGATGTCTTGAGATTCGGTTTCAATAAAAGCTTCTTCTTTAGCACAAGAAACTATGGTTATTGCCAGGAGAAGCAACACCTTAACGTACATTTTTTTCATTTAATATAATTTAGTGGTTAATGATGTTCTAAATATATTAAATAATTAATAACAATTCGTTATTAAAATTACGATTTCAGTAAAAAATATTATTGAAAATTACAGATACAGCAATTAAGGATTTCGTTTAACAGAACCTGTAAAGTCACCAAGTTCATCTTTTACCTTATTGATTTCTTCAGTGATGTCTTTGGTTACATCGGTATCGATACCTTGTTGTTCAGCTGTTTTAGTGATTTCAGATTTAATATCACTTGAGGCATCTCTTAGCATACGCATTCCTTTACCCATACCACGAGCGATATCTGGCAATTTGTCGGCACCAAATACCATCACCACGATAAGGAGAATAAACATTACCTCTGGTGCACCAATAAATAAAAATGTTGCTAATTGTATCACGATGCAAATATAAAGAGATGTTTTGACATTAATAATAGATTAACTGTTTATAAATTGATAAAATCTCATCAAAATTATTCTTTAGGCCATGAGTTATTTGAAATATTAATATCAGCTGTTCGTTTTTCAGGATCAACTATAAAAGATTCAATTTCTTTTTCCGAAGCAATTACTTTGGTGACTTCTTTATCATTAAATCGCCAGATTTGAGCAGGAAATATTTCGGTCTTAGTAGTACCATCTGTATATTTAAGTTCTAGTATAATTGGCATAACGAGTCCGCCAGGCTTTTCAAAAGTGATACTATAAAAGTATTTGGGCTGCTTTAGGTTTTTAAGTTCTTTTCTGGAGAAATTGTCCTTTAAAAAAGTCTTTAGATATGGAGAATTATCTGCTGATGAGCCTTCTCTTATACTATCGTCAAACTCGACACTTCCGTCTTCATGAAAATAGACCCAGTGTAATTGTTCTAAATTGAGGTTTCTGCTCAGTGCATAATTTTTAGCGTATTGATTAGGTTTTGAAGACACGTAATAGGTTTTTACATCTTTAATTCCAATATCTACCCAGTCTGTTGTATAAAACCATCCTCTCCAGAACCAATCTAAATCTACTGCTGAAGCATCTTCCATAGTACGAAAAAAGTCTTCAGGTGTTGGATGTTTAAACATCCATCGATTTGCATATTGCTTAAATGCATAATCAAACAATTCTGGTCCCATGACCACATCTCTTAAAATATTTAAAGCTGAAGATGTTTTAACATAAGCATTACTACCCGATTTATATAAATTTAACCCAGTACTCATAATTGGAGCCAACCGATCCTGATCTCCGCTCATATAGCGTATAGCCTTTGTTGCTGGTCCGCGACGTGACGGAAAAGCAACATCACCTTCAGACAATGCTTCTGGATATCTTTTTACAAAATCCTGTTCGGCTAAATACTGAACGAATGCGTTAACACCTTCATCCATCCATTTCCATTGACGTTCATCACTATTTACAATCATTGGAAAAAAGTTATGTCCTATCTCATGAATAATAACACCCATCATTCGGTATTTTGTATAGTCGGTATATTTTCCATTAGGTTCTGGTCTGCCGTAATTCCAGCAAATCATCGGGTATTCCATACCTTGACCAATTGCATGCACAGAAACCGCTTTGTGATATGGATAATCAAAAGTTCTTTCGGAATACGATTTCAATGTAGAAGCAACTACTTTTGTTGACCACTCTTCCCATAATGGATTACCTTCTTTGGGATACAAAGAGGCCGCCATAACCGTTTTGTCCCCAATAGCTACAGCCATCATATCCCATATGTATTTTCTCGACGTTGTAAACGCAAAATCTCTTACATTTTCAGCTAAAAACTTCCAGGTTTTTTTTGATTTTGCATGTCCTTTTTCTCTTACTTCCGCTTCTTCCTGAGTTGCTATAACCACTGGCTTTTTATACGATTTTTTTGCTGTTTCATAGCGTTGCATCATAGCTTCTGTAAACACATCTTCTCTGTTCATCAGTCGTCCGGTTGCATCTAATAGATGATCGGAAGGCACCGTAATATTTACTTCAAAATTTCCAAAGGATAACGCAAATTCGTCACTGCCCCAAAATTGAAAGTTTTGCCAGCCATCAACATCGTTGTAGGCTGCCATTCTCGGATAAAACTGAGCGATAATATAGTTTCTATTTCCATCGGGAAACAATTCATAACCTGATCTTCCTCCATCTTTAACATGATCATTAATTTTATACCACCATTGGATATCAAATGAAAATATATCACCAGACATCATTGGCTTAGGCAAATCAATACGCATCATCGTTTGATTGATTGTAAATGACAGTGGCTTACCATCTGTAGTGGTAACTTTTTCAATGTGAAATCCGCCATCAAACTCGTGTTCCATATAAGTGGAGGTGAAATTTGAAGGAGATACTGCTGGAATTAATCGGTCTGTTGTAATCGACTTTCTAGGTAGCTCTTTTGTCCTAACATTTTGATCTAACTGAACCCATAAATAAGACAATTCATCTGGAGAGTTATTAGTATAGGTGATGGTTTCATATCCATTTAAAACTGCAGTCTTATCGTTGATAGTGACATCAATTTTATAATCAGCCTGCTGTTGATAGTACGCAGGACCTGGTGCTCCTGACGCTGTTCTATATCTATTTGGAGTTGCAAATTCGTCATTAAGCTGTCTAAACTTACTCAGGTTCGTATGACCTGACTTAGTAACATCCTCGGCGTTTTGAGCTGATATATTAAAGCTGATAAACACAACTGACAACAAAATATATTGTATAAATTTCATAAATGTAAAATAAGTATCAAAAGTAGCTATTAATCTTCAGAAACAGAACCTGTATCTTCATACTCATAGAGTTTTTTAAGTAAAAATTCATAGGTTTTTAAACTGTTTTTAGCTGCACATAATTCTAAAGTTTTTGGGTCTTCAACAACATAATAAAAGAAGTCAATTTTTAAACCCGATTCAATATCATAACCATCAAATAGCATATCAGAGAACTCAGCAGATAATGATTTAATGCAGTTTTCATGCTGCTCCAGTAAAACGATACGTTTTAGCTTTTTTGTTCTGCCAGAAATTTTATTCAGAATTTTATGAATATTAATTCCAACAAATAAAGGCGCTATAATGATTGACTTGCCAGCATCTGCCTCATAAAGTCTGCGTTCTTTTTGAGTTTTTTGTTTTCCTGTATATCCTGGAATACCAACATCGTAAAAATTAATATCGCGTTTGGCATCACTGTTTTCAATATCAGATAACAAATTTCCCGTAAGCACTTTTCCGACGACAACCTCATCTAGTTCATTAACTCGATCAGAAAGCGTAATAGTGATAAACTTCATTTCGATATTAGCTTTACTCACAACAATACTTTGCGGTGTATATTGAATGCTGGAAATTAAAATGGTATCATTTTGTTTAGCAGAAATTTCAAAGGCTCCTTGCTCATCTGTTATTGTGTTTTTTTGTGCTGAAATATTAAGAACATGAATACTTCCCAGTTCAGAACTTGCAATGACTTTTCCTTTTAAACTGGTAGTTTGAGCTCCACAAATCATAACACAACCGATGGCGAAGCATAAACAAATTATGTTGTTAATTATTTTCAATGTGTAGTTTAAATGCTTTTAGTTTTTCCTTTAGAAACTGAAACATCTGCATCTTGTTTTTAGTCTTACTCAAAGTTAAAAATTTAGGATCATCAGCGCTGTAATAAAAGAACTCCATATGCTTAGATTTTTCTAAAGTATCCGTTTCAAAAAGCAAACCAGAAAATCCTGCATAGGCTTCGTTGACAGCACTATCAATTTCCTCTTGTTTGATTTGGCCTTTTAATCGTTTTGTTCGACCCGAAATCCAGTTTATCAAAGGGTTTAATGGTACTAATCCTGCGCCACTTTTCGCCTCATACAAACGTCTTTCGCTCTGCGTTTTTTGTGGTCCGGTATAACCCGGAATTCCTAAATCATAGAAATTGAGGTTTCGCTTCACATCACTATTTTCGATATCAGAAATCAAATCTCCCGTTAATATTTTACCAACGGTAACCTGATTGAGCACATTTATATTTTCCTCTAAATTAACCGTTACCGTTTTGGTTTGCATAATTATGTCGGTAACTACAAATTCCTTGGGCACATACTGTATTCCTGAAACAATTATAGTATCGTTTAATTGTGCCGGAATCTCAAAGAGACCTTCAGCATTAGTAATAGTAAATCTACTAGCCGTTTTATTAATGATATGAATTCTATCCACATCACCACTAGCTTTAACTTCACCAATGATATCTTGTGTTTGGGCGTTCATTTCCGAAATACAAAATGCAGCAAGAAGAAATAGAAACAACTTAATCCTTTTCACTATTAACTTTTAAAAAGGCTTTACTCTTTTTGTTAAGTAGCTCTAGAAATTCGAGCTCATTTCCATAATTAAGTAATGCAAAATCAAACGTTTTATCGTCTTCTACATATTGTATAAACTCTTCAACACGATGCTCAGGAATATTAAAATTATCGATAATAAATTCTGACCCAAAATAGTACTTAACGGCACTAACGGGAACATTTGGAATACCCTTCGACTCCTTATCTTTCACTTTGCTTCGAAACAAAGGAATGAGTAATTGATCTACAACATTTATGACGTTTAACCCATTAACCATCGTTTGCGATTGAGAGTGCATTGCATCATTATTAACTTCGGACCGAAGGTCATCTGAAAACTCGTATTCGTCTAGCTTTTTGATTCCGAAATAAAGCGCATCCAGCTTTGGATTAAATGTTTTAACAGTAGCTACATCCGTTTTTAATTCGCCCGAAAGTCCTTTAGTGAGTACTAATATTTCATCAAGTTTATTAATTTCCTCAATTAAAAAAATTCGCATTCGTTTAGAATCGATAATGGCCTGACTTACCTGTAAATCAAAATTCTGATACTGTAAAGCTCTTATTTCGATAAAATCATTGAGAGCAACTTCTAATGTAAATTCGCCATTTTCATTGGTTATAACGCCTTTATTTGACGAGGTGTTAAAAACTGTAATGCCTTCAACATCATTACCTTCAACAATAATTTTTCCATTAACTTCTACACGCTGAAACCTTTGAGCTGTAACACTTATGGATAGTAATGTGAGTAAAACGAGTGTAATTTTTTTCATATTTGGTGGTTTTGTATGGTAAAGTAACTCTTTGAAAACTTAATTTTGTAATAATGACTGGCTAAACTTTTGTTAAATTAGAGCCTTTCCCTTATTTTGCTTTTACCTAAATTTACAATAAAAAATTACGAATGAAAAATATTATCATAGCTAGTACTTCAACAATTCATGGTGGAGAACCATTAGATTATTTATTAGATGAATTGCAAATATTTTTCAAAGACACTTCCGAAGTTTTATTTATTCCATATGCCAGACCAAGTGGCATTTCTCATGAAGAATACACTGCAAAAGTAAATGTTGCATTTCAAAAGATAGATAAAAATGTTGTTGGCATTCATGAGTTTGATAACCCAAAAGAAGCTATACGCGATGCTAAAGGTATTTTTACGGGAGGAGGAAATACATTTGTATTGGTCAATCAACTGTATAAAAATGACCTTATTGATACTATCAAGACTGTTGTGAAAAACGGCACACCTTACCTTGGAACAAGTGCTGGAAGTAATATTTGCGGACTTACAATTAACACAACCAATGATATGCCAATTGTGTATCCTCCGAGTTTTAAAACTTTTGGTTTTGTTCCGTTTAATATCAATCCGCATTATTTAGACCCAGATCCAACAAGTAAGCACATGGGTGAAACTAGAGAAACGAGAATTAAAGAGTTTCATAAATTTAATACGCAACCTGTTGTTGGTATTAGAGAAGGTAGCTGGCTGGCAGTTAGAGGAGATAAAATTGTTTTAAAAGGTGCGTTAGATGCTCGAATTTTTGAGTATGACAAATCACCTTATGAGGTAAAAACAGAAACAGAACTGAGTCATTTAAAATAAAAAAGCCTCACATATATTGTGAAGCTTTTGAGCGAGAGACCGGGTTCGAACCGGCGACATTCAGCTTGGAAGGCTGACGCTCTACCAACTGAGCTACTCTCGCATTTCGGGCGCAAATATAAAATAACTTCTCATTTGTTAGAGAAAAAATTATAGTTTTTTTAAAAAATGATATCCTAAAATTTCAAAACCTTCGTTGTAATAAAATTTATGCGACGGATAATTTTGAACATAAGTATTGAGTTCCAAAGTATTACAACCTTTGGTTTTGACATAATTATAAATCCAGTTTAAAAACTGCTTTCCTAAACCTTTATTTCGATAGTCATCATCAATATAAACATGGTCGATCTCTACCGTTTTTCCTGCATAATGCCGCGTACAAAACCATAATCCCGAAACACCAATAATCTCAGCCTCATGCATAATAACTGCACACTCATAATTTTGAGATACCATTTCAGTAAAACGCTCCTTGAGTATTGCATCAGAAAACTTATGATTTGTTAGCTTTTGTACTAATGGAATAATCTTATGGATCTCTGAAGCCTCTATTAATTTAAACTGAAATGACATGACTTATAATTTTAAGTGAAGATAAATATTTTGGTTAAGTTTGACCTAGAAACATAGTTCAAATTAAAATGACACACATCTTAACTACCGAACGTCTTTACCTTAGAGAATTTCTACCTGATGATGCTATTCATTTTTATACTATGAATGCTGATTATGATGTTTTAAAATATACTGGTGATGTCGCTTTTAAATCGGTTGATGAAGCAAAACTGTTTTTAAAAAATTATAAACAATATAAACTTCACAATATGGGACGCTGGGCTGTTTGTTTAAAAAGCAACGACGAATTTGTAGGTTGGTGCGGACTCAAGTTTCATCCTTCGGAAAATTTAGTAGAAGTTGGTTATCGCTTTTATAAGTCCCACTGGAACAAAGGTTACGCTACCGAAAGCGCCAAAGCATGTATTGATTATGGTTTTGAAACATTAGGTCTTAAAACAATTTATGCTCATGCTCACGTAGACAATCTTGCATCACATCATGTGATCAACAAATGTGGTTTCACCTTAGTCGATGAAGCCATATATGACGGCATGCCTGCAAAACTGTACAAAATTGAAAACCTAAAGTCCTGAAATTGGCATAACTTGTGCAATACATTTGATATGATAAACAGACGCTTTTTTATAAAAACTTCGGCACTGGCAGGATTAGGCTTATTGACTTTTCCACAGCTTGCTTTTCAAAATAAGAACGTTGATATTTCGTATGATGAACTCATTGGAAAAGGACAACCTAAACTATTTGGCAAGGATTTCAAACTTCGAAAAGCAGCATATGATGCATTTTTAAAACTATCTGCTGAAGCCTTAAAAAGTGACATTCGCATTCAAGTTGTGTCTAGTTATAGAAGCTTTGATCATCAAAAGAGAATTTGGGAACGTAAATACAAAAGGTATATCGCAAACGGTTTGAATCCACAAGACAGTATAAATAAAATTATAGAGTACTCGACAATTCCGGGAACATCGCGTCATCATTGGGGAACTGATCTCGACTTAATCGATGCTAATGTAAAGCAGCCCAGTCATGTTTTAAATCCAAATCATTTTGATGAAAACGGCTGTTACTCTAAGTTTAAATCCTGGATGGATCAACATGCTAATACTTTTGGTTTTCATTTAGTTTACACTGATATAAAGGAACGGAAAGGATTTAAATATGAACCTTGGCATTATAGTTATAAGCCACTATCTAAGCCTTATATCGAAGCTTATCAAAAACTGAATTTAAAAGATATTATCATTTCTGAAGAATTAATGGGATGCACTCATTTTTCTCAAGAATTCATAACCAATTACTTAAACGAAAATATTTTGGATATAAATCCAGAACTTTTGTAAATTTATAGATATCAATACCCACTATTATGAGAGGAAGAAATTTTAAAGTAAGATTGTTAATAGGCGTAGCTATAGCACTCTTTTTTGTAATTAAACGTTGTAGTCAAAGAGAGGAAAACCCTTATACAGGTCGAATGCAAACCATTTCTATGACGCCAGATAAAGAAATACAAATTGGCTTGGCTAGTGCACCACAAATGGCACAGCAACATGGCGGATTGCATCCAAATAATGAGTATCAGGCCTTAGTTGATAATGTCGGAAACAAGCTGGTAAATAATAGTATTGCACGTGAAACACCATATAATTATGAGTTTCACTTATTAGCTGATCCTAATACAATTAATGCTTTTGCATTACCAGGCGGACAAATTTTTATCACCTTCTCTCTGTTTTCTAAATTAGAAAATGAATCACAACTTGCTGGAGTTTTAGGTCATGAAATTGGTCATGTTTTAGGTCGTCATAGCGCCGAACGTATTGCCGAAAGTGAATATTGGCAAGGCTTGGCTACTGCTGGATCTGTGGGTGGCGATATCGGTGGCCTAGTGAGTGGGATTGGTCAAAACACATTATTAACTAATGGTAGAGATGACGAATTAGAAAGTGATGATTTAGGTGTGAGATTTATGATTAAAGCAGGCTACGACCCAGAAGAAATGATTGGTGTAATGGAAATACTAAAAGCTGCAGCAGGTCCAAACCGTATTCCTGAACATCAAAGTACACATCCAGATCCTGATAATAGAAAAGAAAAAATTAGAGAATCTATAGAAAAATACAAAAATGCACTTTAAATCATTAAAGTGCACTTTTTGCTAACTAACTCAAATAATTGTCTTGTTAAGACTTTGTTTTTAAGATTCAAGCCCTTCAATATAGACTAAAGTATCTTTTGCATTAGATAATTTTGCATATTGCTTAGCTGTCATTCCTTTTTCTGACTTCAGTTTTAATTTTGCACCTTTTTCTACTAAAAGCTTCAAAATATCTAAACGATTAAATTTTGCTGCATACATTGCAGGTGTCAAACCATTCGATTTTTTGTTAACATCTTGACCTAAGTCAATTAATTTTTTTACTGTGTCAATGTCTCCCTTAACAATAGACATACAAAATGGATTGACTGCTCCTTTTTCTACAGCTACAGTTTCGTAAGAAGATGTTGTAGTGATTTCATTTTTTGCATTTAAGGATGTAAAAGAAAATCCTAATGCGATTGCGATAATTACTGCTGATTTTTTCATGATGAAAGATTTAAATTAATTGATTGTTTTTTGATTATATTAAAAAGACGACTTATTTTTTAAAGTGTTACACAAAAAAATCTTTAATAACATTTATTTAACTCTTTGTAAACAAATCTGTTAATACCTTCATAAGGTATGTTATAGTGGTAACATTAAATATTTATATAAATAATTAATTGGTAATTAGTTACATTTTGTAAAATCAATCGCAAATAAACTGCCTGAAACTTTTATCTTTGGTTTTTAACTCTTCGACAATGAATAAAAAAGTTATTTTAATGATTTTAGATGGCTGGGGAATGTCTCCAGACCCAAAAGTTTCTGCTATTGACAATGCAAAAACACCCTTTATCGATTCGCTGTATCATAATTATTCTCATGCCACATTAAGAACAGACGGTTTACATGTTGGATTACCTGAAGGTCAAATGGGTAATAGTGAAGTCGGGCACATGAATCTTGGCGCTGGTAGAATTGTATATCAGGATTTAGTTAAAATAAATCTGGCAGTTAAAAATAATACGTTAAAAGACGAAAAAGTTTTAATTGATGCATTTCAGTATGCAAAACAACACAATAAACCTGTCCATTTTTTAGGCTTGGTAAGTGATGGTGGCGTCCATTCGCATATTAATCATTTATTTGGTTTGGTTGATGCGGCTAATGATTATGGCGTTCAAAACTCCTATATTCATGCCTTTACTGATGGTCGAGATGTTGACCCAAAATCTGGATTCGGATTTATCACTTCGGTTGAAAATCATATCAAAAACACCAATACCAAACTCGCTACAGTAACTGGCAGATATTATGCCATGGACAGAGACAAACGCTGGGAACGTATTAAACTAGCCTATGATGCTATGGTGAATGGAGCTGGTGTGAAATCACACTCTGCTACCGAATCTATTCAAAATAGTTACAATAATAATATCACCGATGAATTTATTGAACCTATTATTATGGTTGATAATAACAATCAGCCGGTTACGCAAATTAAAGATGGAGATGTTATTGTGTTTTTCAATTTCAGAACTGATCGTGGTCGTGAATTAACTGAAGCGCTTTCACAAGAAGATTTTCATGAACAAAACATGCATAAGCTCGATTTACACTATGTAACGCTTACAAATTATGATGATTCTTATCAAGGGATTCAGGTGGTATTCAATAAAGACAATCTTAGTGAAACCTTAGGAGAGGTATTAGAAAAACATAATAAAACTCAAATTAGAATTGCTGAAACTGAAAAATATCCTCATGTCACTTTTTTCTTTTCTGGCGGACAAGAAGAACCTTTTAAAGGGGAAAGCAGAATATTAAGAAATTCACCAAAAGTAGCGACCTATGATTTGAAACCCGAAATGAGTGCCTACGAATTAAAAGATGCACTCATCCCTGAGCTTAAAAAAGGTGATGTCGATTTTGTATGCTTAAACTTTGCAAATGGAGATATGGTAGGACATACTGGTGTTATGGAAGCCGCAATTAAAGCTTGTGAAGCAGTCGACAACTGTGTCAAAGATGTGATTGAAGTTGCATTAGATCATAATTACACTACGATTCTTATTGCAGATCATGGTAACTGTGAAACTATGATTAATCCTGATGGTTCTCCTAATACTGCGCATACGACAAATCCAGTTCCTGTGATATTAATTGACAATGAAAAACCAGTAATTAGAGATGGTATTTTGGGTGATATTGCACCTACTATTTTAAAACTGATGGGAGTTGAACAACCTAAATCGATGACGCAACACACATTAGTTGGATAATTTTTTAAAACTCGTACCTTTATAACATAACAAAAATTAGCTCATGAATTTCCAAGACAAACTCGTTATAGCCATTGATTTTGACGGTACTATTGTTGAAGATGCTTATCCTAAAGTAGGCAAACCTCGAATTTTTGCATTCGAAACAATGAAACGCCTTCAACAAGATGGTCATCGTCTTATTCTTTGGACATATAGATGCGGACAAAAATTAGACGAAGCTGTTGCCTTTTGTAAAGCTAATGATATTACATTCTATGCTGTAAATCAAAGTTTCCCTGAAGAACAATATGACAACTCAGTCAGTCGAAAAATTTATGCAGACATTTACATAGACGACAGAAATATAGGTGGTATTTTAGGTTGGGGCGAAGTCTATCAATTGATTACTAATGAAGCGCCAAACATGAATATCAAACCTAAGAAAAAAGGCTTATTTTCATTTTTAAGGCGTTAAAAATTACCATAAAATTTTTGTTTACCTTCCTTTAAAACGACCTAGTTAACTCAAAAGGAATTACATCTTAATTTTAAGTATCTTTGCACATATTTTTTTAATATGATTATAGTAAAAACAAAAGAAGAGATTGAATTAATGCGCCAGAGTGCTCTCGTTGTATCCAAGACCTTAGGTATGCTTGCAACCGAAGTTAAGGAAGGCGTAACAACAATGCAATTAGATAAACTGGCTGAAGACTTCATTAGAGCACAAGGTGCTTTACCAGGGTTTTTAGGACTGTACGATTGCCCATCTACTTTATTATGCAGTGTGAATGAAGCTGTTGTTCATGGTTTACCTACTGATAAACCGCTACAAAATGGTGATATAGTATCTATTGATTGTGGTGCTTTGATGAATGGTTTTTACGGTGACCACGCTTATACGTTTGAAATTGGCGATGTAAATCCCGAAACCAAAAAGCTAATAGAGGTGACCAAAGAATCTCTGTATGTTGGAATAAGAGCATTTAAAGCTGGAAATCGTGTTGGAGACGTAGGGTTTGCCATACAGCAGCATTGTGAAGCTCAAGGATATGGAGTGGTTAGAGAACTTGTTGGACACGGCTTAGGTCGTAAAATGCATGAAGATCCTGAAATGCCTAACTATGGTCGTAGAGGTCGCGGAAAGAAATTTGTTGAAGGGATGGTTGTAGCAATAGAACCAATGATTAATGGTGGAACGCATCGTGTAAAACAACTTAAAGATGGTTGGACCATAGTCACTCAAGATGGCAAACCTAGTGTTCATTTTGAGCATGATATTGCACTTGTGGATGGGAAACCTGAAATTCTTTCAACCTTTGCTTATGTTCATAAAGCCTTAGGTATTACATCTAATGAAGAAGATGAGTTTAGAAAGGAAGCACTAGTATTATAATATAAATTTAATCCTCTTAAAAGCTTAAACTAATTATAGTCGGATATCACAATTTTTCTCAACAAAGGAGAGAAAATCATAACCCTTGAAAAAACTCTTTAAAATAATTCTAAATGTAGTTCCTAGACCTCTGCTTATAAGGTTAAGCTATGTAGCGCGTCCGGTTTTAGCATTTATTTTAAAAGGTAACACTTATGTTGATCCCATTGATGGAAAAAGCTTTACATCGTTTTTACCCTATGGTTATGGCAACCAGCGCAATAATGTCTTATCACCTTCGACATTAAGTTTAGAGCGTCACAGGCTATTATGGTTGTATCTTAAGAATGATACTGATTTTTTTTCAGCTGAAAAGAAGGTGCTTCACTTTGCACCCGAACAATGCTTTTTAAAACGATTTAAATCACTTCAGCATATGGATTATACTACAACCGATTTAGAATCTCCAATTGCTGATGTTAAAGCCGATATCTGTAATCTACCGTTTGAAGACAACAGTTATGATGTAATCTTATGTAATCATGTGTTAGAACACATTCCAGATGACACAAAAGCCATGCAAGAACTATACAGAGTTATGAAACCTGGTGGTTATGGTGTGTTTCAGATTCCTCAGGATTTGAAAAGGGCTGTTACTTTTGAAGATGACACCATTACAGATAGATCAGAACGCGCTAAAATTTTTGGGCAATACGACCACGTTCGCGTGTATGGTCGTGATTATTTTGATAAACTTCGAAATATTGGTTTTAAGGTAGAAGAAGTTGACTATACAACTCAGTTTTCCGAAGAAGAGATAAAAAAATACTGCTTAGCTAAGGGCGAAATTATTCCGGTAGTCTATAAATAAAATAGTATTTATTTAGAGCGTTCTTCAATAAAATCCTCCAATAGGTGTAAAGTTTCATTTCCTTTTATCAATACATCCTTTCCGTTGTTTTTTTGTAAGATTTTAAATTTCCCCTGGTCAGTTTTTACAAATTTCGTTGTACCAGAGTACGCTCCGCTAAGGTTTTCATTACTGTAATATTTAATCCCTTCGGCATCCATCCAAATCGTTTTACCATTTTCGATAACTTGAAATTTGTTATCACAAAAGCCTCCAAAACTGCTATAATAATCTGAAGTATAAACACGTCCATCAGATGCACTTATAAACCCATGTAGTTCTTTATCTTCATTAAACAACGCATAAAAACTACCTCCTACAGAGTTTCCAATAGCATACCACTGCTTTTCAATTCTCACATTTAAGTCCTTATCATACTTATCGATAATATCATTTTTCTTTAAATTTTTTAGCAGTTCCTTTTTATCTTCAATAGCTCTAAACTCTTTAGATTTTAAATTAAACACAACTACGTCTTTACAATTCTTAGGGTAGGTTACTAGTAATCCATTAGCTCTAGGCAGCATAATTTCACCATAATCATAAGCTTGCGGATTGAATGCTGTAACATCTGGTAGCAAGAATTTTTCTTGAGTTTTTGAATTGAAACAAAACAATCGTGTTGGACGCTCTAAATCATTCATAAAAATAATATACCCATCATAGGCAATAGCATGAGGAAAAGTATCTGCTTTCATGAGTATTCTACCGTAATCATCCATAATGCCTAGGTAGTCTTTAGACTTGTATATCGCAAGATTATACTTATTAAAATCTCCAATACTATCTATCTCGATATAAAACTTTTGAGATTTTTCATGCCACAAATTTGTAAGAGAATCTAAACGTCTTTTTTCTTTAGCCAGTTTAAGCTGTTCTAAGCGATTACGCTCTTCTTCAATTGCCCTCTGTTTTATAGCTTCATCGATTGTGACATACAATTCTAACATTTCGAAATAATCCTCGCTTGTTTTTTCTTGTTCTAATTCAAAGTAACGCTGTGCTAATATTTTTGCTTTAGTATAATCCTTGATATCAAAACTCAAGATAGTCCCAATTCTCGCAACTCGACTGTCATTTATTTCTTTAATATAAGTTATGGCTTTATCAAAATACTCTCGTGCTTTACCCATCTCATTATCGAGATAACTTTGCTCTGCTCTTTTGATGTATACAGAACCAATCTCGAGATCGGTTTGAGCATTACACATTGACATAGATATAAAGAGTAATAGAAAAGTGGTGAGGGATTTCATAATGGTTGGTTGTTACAAATGCTAATTCGTCATTAATATTTAAACATCAATGCGTTAGTTACTAAAATAATTAGTTTTTTGTAGGAAAATACAATATTCTGAGAATTTTCGGTCAAATGATTATTTCTTTCTTTGAAAGGCTTTATTTCGTCTAACAGAATTATAAACAACCTCATTTTTTCTAATGAAGTAGAAGAATGACAATGTAACGTGATAAAAACAAAAAAAGCCGAACCAATAACATTTGGCCCAACTTTTTTAAATTGATTAATAGCACTAATAAGACCCATTAAATTTCAATAGGTCACAATCAAATGTTATTCTATTCTGGAAAATTATTCAAATTTAAAGTCTCAAACACTTTATTGTCATTTTCAAAAATGATATATACTTTTAGTTCTGGATGTGATTTAAGAAACGTTGTTACCTTTTCAATTCCCATGGCTTGAAATGCAGTCGCATAAGCATCAGCAGTCATACAATCTTGAGCAATAACAGAGACACTTAAAATGTTTGTTTTAGAAGGATATCCTGTCTTGGTATTTATAATATGGGCGTAACGATTTCCATCGTCATCAATTTTAAACTTACGATATGTACCAGAGGTTGCCATAGCTTCATCTCTCAGTTGAATGGCTTTTAAAACCGATTGTTCACCGTCAAAACGCGGTTCGTCCAATCCGACATTCCATGGGCTACTTTTTTCTTTATTGATACCTCTCGTTCGAATCTCTCCTCCTATTTCAACTAAATAATTCTCAACACCTTGAGCTTCTAGAAATCTTCCAATCACATCAACGCCATAACCTTTAGCTATAGCATTAAACTCCAAATAGGTATTTGGATGTTTGGTAATTACAGTAGGTTTATCATCAACTAGTGAAACTTTATCAAAACCTACAAACCGCATTAGGCTGTCTATGGTTGTACTATCGGTTAAAAACTTATTTTGATTTGCACCAAAACTCCACGCGTTTACAACATCGCCAATAGTAGGATCAAAGGCACCATTGGTTGCTTTAAATATCTTTTTAGATGCTAGGAACACTGTTTTAAAATGCGTATCAATTATGTACGGCTCATTTCTGTTAAATTTTGATATTTCTGAATCTGGAATGTACGTTGACATTGATTGGTTAATAACAGTAAACAAACTATCAAATTGTCTGGAGTAGTCAATTTCAGAATCATAAATCGCAGAATACGATGTGCCAAAAACCGGACCAGAAAGCTTGGTGTTTTTAGCAATTGAACTCTTTTGATCATTTTTGCATGAAACAAAAAACAAACTAAAAACTAGTAGAACATAAACCTGTTTCATCTAATTACGATTATCTTCAATAACTTGAATTCCGTTATACTCGATGAGATAGTCTTCATTTAAATACACGGGTAAGTCATCACTATTAGGGTTTCCTAAACCAACGCCTGCATATAAGACTTTGGCATCTTTTTCAAGAGCATGTTTTTTAAATGTTTCCATCCATACAATATCATAATTATTTGGATTTTCAGGAAGTTTTACGGCTCTTACAATTACAAAAAAATACTGGCTGTTTTTATCAATACATACAAATTGAGGGTGACGTTTCAACTTGCTATTAATAGCCACGAACTCAAATCCGCGTTGTTCTAAATCTTTTCCAACATGGTTCATGGCAAGGTTATGCAACTCTTGTGGTGTTAAAGCTTTACTCATGATGCAAAGATACAAAGAAGCTTATTTAAATCGCACAAACTTTGCGCTACTAAACGTATAATTTGACACTGGTATAGTCGCATTATTTTTTAAGTCATACCATGGCGACATATCTGAATCTTCAAGATTTTTAACTAAATGAACACTTTGAGCAGGTGTATTGCCTTGAAACAACAGGAATAATTTTTCTCCTTTATCATTGATAACTTCATCACAAATCATAACAATATGACCAGGAGTACCGCCCTTTATAAGCATATCTCCAATATGCAAATTAGAATCATCAACAGATTCTAATTCATTATAAAGTGACAAGGTACCAGAATACATATATATTAAATTAAGGTATTTATAAAAGTTCTCTTTGGAATGATTAGCGCCTGCAGTTTTATTGAAGACAACTTTATTACCATTAATTTTTGGTCTGTAGCCTTCTGCATAGTTCTTCCATGAGCAATAGTGACCTGACGTAAAATTAAAGCCTATTTCATTTTTTCTGTTGTTATCCCATAGGTATTCACTACGGATTCTGATAAGTGCATCAGCACATTGTTGTAAACCATTTTTAGGCACAGGAACCTCTAGTATTCCGATATGACCTCCTTGCCAGAAATATTCTGACTCATCATAATTTATAATTTTACTTCCGAAGGGTTTCAACTTATAATTCCGAAGGTACTCTGCAAAACTTCCGCTCTCGTAAGCAACACGTTGGTAACCTTCAGGAATCTTAACTCTGGATTTTATCGTTAAACTATCTTTAACGACAAGGTTTTGAGGCTCTACGCTAGCCACAACATTATGTGCTATTTGCTTTACGGGTTTGAATTGAAATGCTAGAACAATTAGCGATATCAAAACTAAAAAAGTGAGTACTATTTTTTTCATATGAATATTAAACGTCAAAACATTGAATTTTGTTATCTACTAGATAAAATAACGTATTTTTGATTCATGTGTAAGTTTAAATATTTCAGGATAACAAAGGCCTTATTTTTGGTTTGTTTTTTCGTATCATGTCTTGTCTTTTGGGGTTGTAATGAAAACTCAACCTTGCCTGTCTTGCCAGACCCGTTAGAAGCCGGTTGGAATAACGAGGCTGTCTGTGAGGTTGTTGAAGACAATGCGAAAATTAGGGTTTTAAAATGTACTTTTGCTCCAGGTGTTGGACATGAGAAACATTATCATAATCCGCATTTTGGCTATACCTTAGCTGGAAGTCAATTCAGAATTAAAGACACTACAGGAATCAGAGAAGTTAATGTACCAACAGACTATAGCTTTAGTAAGGAAGCTATCTCAACACATGAAGTTCTTAATATTGGTGATAGTACAGCAGTATTTTTAATTATAGAATATAAATAAAGCATGGACGGATTTGATATTGTTATGGTCATAGCCATCATACTCTTTGCAAGATTAGGAGTACGTTTGGTAACGGGTTATATCAAAATGAAAAAGGACAATAATAAAGAGGATTCTAACAATGACTCTTAAATAATCAAGTAATACATTTAAAACAAAAAACCAACTCATGTGAGTTGGTTTTTTGTTTTAGACGCGATTCTGAAACAAGTTCAGAATGACGTTATATTGAATTTTGAATATTATCCTCCGAAATCATCGAATCTGATGTGTTCATCTGGAATTCCAAAATCTTCTCCCATTTTCTGAACCGCCTGGTTCATTAATGGAGGTCCACAGAAATATAATTCGATATCTTCAGGAGCTTCATGGTGACTTAGGTAATTATCAATTACGCAATTGTGAATAAATCCTACAAATCCGTCTCCCTCTTCATCATTGATATCCTTTTTTACTTTCCAGTTATCTTCTTCCATAGGCTCTGATAATGCCATATAGAATTTAAAGTTAGGGAAGTCTTTTTCTAATTTTCTAAAGTGTTCGATATAGAACAACTCACGTTTTGAACGTCCACCATACCAATAGGTTACTTTACGTCCAGTTTTAATAGTTCTAAATAACTGGTATAAGTGTGAACGCATTGGCGCCATACCTGCTCCACCACCAACATATAACATTTCGCTATCAGACTCATTGATAAAGAATTCACCATAAGGTCCTGAAATGGTAACTTTATCACCTGGCTTTTGAGCAAAAATATATGACGATGCAATACCTGGATTCACATCCATCCATCCGTTTTTAGCACGATCCCAAGGTGGAGTCGCTATACGTACGTTTAACATAATTTCACGACCTTCGGCTGGGTAAGAAGCCATAGAGTATGCTCTTTCAACCAATTCGGTATTTTTCATCACCAATGGCCAAAGTCCGAATTTATCCCATTCGGCTTGAAACTTGTCAGGTGTCTCGTGTTCTTCTGGGTGAGCCGTGATATCAATATCAGAATATTTAATTTCACATTCTGGAATTTCGATTTGAATATATCCACCAGCTTTATATCCCATATCTTCAGGAATTTCAACAACAAATTCCTTGATAAATGAGGCTACGTTATAGTTTCTTACAACAGTAGCTTCCCATTTTTTAATTCCGAAGACTTCTTCAGGAATGGTAATTTCCATATCCTGTTTTACTTTTACCTGACATGATAAACGCGCACCATGTTGTAATTCTTTTCTACTAAAGTGAGGCGTTTCTGTAGGTAATGCTTCACCACCTCCTGAAAGGACGTGACATTCACATTGAATACAGGTTCCACCACCACCACAAGCAGATGGTAAGAATATTTTTTCACTTCCTAAGGTAGACAGTAAAGTACCACCTGAAGCGACTTGAATTTCTTTTTCACCATTAATTTTAATTGTTACTGGGCCAGATGGTGATAATTTTTGTTTAACAAATAATAGTAAGCTTACGAGTATTAATGTCACCAATAAAAACGCTACTACGGTTGCTATAACTGTCCCTAATGTTCCTGCTGCTAAAATCATACTACTCTTCTATTTTAGTGTTATTAGCTAATTCTGTATTATCATCAGTTGGTGTGACTTGCACTTCAACTGTTGTATCTTCTTTTGTCTCTTCGTCACCACCAGTTAACATACCTCCAAAGCTCATAAATCCAATAGCCATTAAACCAGTAATGATAAATGTAATACCAAGACCTCTTAAAGCAGGTGGTACATTAGAATATCTGATTTTTTCACGAATAGCAGCAATTGCCAATATCGCTAAAAACCATCCAATTCCTGAACCGACACCATAGGTTGTTGCTAAACCTAAAGTTTCAATTTCACGAGATTGCATAAATAATGAACCTCCTAAAATAGCACAGTTTACAGCAATAAGCGGTAAGAAGATACCAAGTGAGTTATATAATGACGGAGAGAATTTCTCAACGACAATTTCTACCAATTGTACCATGGTTGCAATGGTTGCAATAAACATGATAAACGATAAGAAACTTAAATCATAATCGGCATATTCTGGTCCCATCCATGACAGTGCTCCAGGTTGTAAAATATATTGATCTAACAACCAGTTTAAAGGTACTGTAATAGCAAGTACGAAAATTACAGCTGCTCCTAGTCCTACAGCTGTAGATACTTTTTTAGATACGGCAAGGTACGAACACATTCCAAGGAACGTGGCAAATACCATGTTATCTATAAATATTGATTTGAAAAATAATTCTAAGTGCTCTAACATATCTTTTAATCTTCGATTAATGTTTTATTTCTTGTACGTTGTACCCAGATAATGATTCCTACAACAATTAATGCCATTGGTGATAATAACATAAATCCGTTGTTTTCATAGCCTAAGGCATATAGCCCTGTTTTTTCAATTGGATCTCCAAGTACTGGGATTCCTAGTAAAGTTCCAGAACCTAATAATTCTCTAAAGAAACCTACTATAATTAAAATCACGGCATATCCTAAAGCGTTACCTATACCATCTAAGAACGACCTCCAAGGACCGTTTCCTAGAGCGAAAGCTTCAAAACGTCCCATAATGATACAGTTGGTAATAATTAATCCAACGAAAACCGATAGGGTTTTACTCAACTCGTAAGCAAATGCTTTAAGAACCAAATCTACTATAATTACAAGCGTAGCAACGACAATAAGTTGTACGATAATTCTAATTTTTGAAGGAATGATATTTCTCATTAGAGAGATAACAACGTTTCCGATACCTAATACAAACAATACAGAAATTGACATTACTATTGATGCTTCTAATTCTGCAGTAATCGCTAGAGCTGAACAAATACCAAGTACCTGAATTGTAATTGGGTTATTATCTGCTAATGGATCTTTTATTAAGGCTGCGTCTTTTTTTGAAAGTAGTCCCATATTAGTTAGCTTGTTTTTTTAAGTTATCAAAATAAGGCTTGTATAGTTTCAAGTCACTTTTAATCATAGCTGAAACTCCATCACCTGTTATCGTAGCACCTGCAATTGCATCTACTTCGTTATCAGTTTTATCTTCATTTTTAGGATCTGCATTACCTTTAGCAACAGTGATTCCTTTGAAAGCACCATTGGATGTCAATAGATGTTCTCCATAAAAATCATCCATAAAATAACGTTGCTTGATATTGGCACCTAAACCTGGTGTTTCTCCTTTATGATCAAAATAAGCGCCTTGAACGACCATATCTTTATCAATAGCAACATAACCCCAAATGGCATCCCAAAGTCCTTTACCATAAATTGGAGCCACATATACTGTTTTTCCTTCTTTATTTTGTCCTATAAATAAAGGTAACTTTCTAGCTTCTCCTTTTTTGGCATTACTCTGCTGTTTTTTCACATCAATCAAATATGGTTCTTGCCCATTGTTAGCATCCATATATTCTTGTCTTGTCATTTGCTTTTCGATCTTACCATCTTTAGAAAATAAGACCATTTGCTCTTTTACATTTTCAGTAAATAACGCTTCAGCTTTATCAGACGCGACAAATTCTGCGCTAGTATCATCATTATTATTTACACCCATAGCGTAAAGAATATTTTGCTGCTTCTCTATTTCTTCATTAGCAGTAATCATAGGTTTAGTCCAACCAAATAATCCTGATAATATTACACCTACTATAATCACCATTCCTATGGCAAAAATTATGGTATACGAATTTTTATCTGTTCTCTTTTCCATCGTTAAGCAGTTTTAACTTTTAGACGTTTCATTCTTTTCTTTACATTACCTTGAACCACATAGTGATCAATTGTTGGTGCAAATACATTCATTAACAGAATCGCTAACATCACACCTTCTGGATAAGCCGGGTTGAATACACGAATCATAATTGATATAAAACCTACTAAGAATCCATAAATCCATTTCCCTTTATTGGTTTGTGAAGCAGTAACAGGATCGGTTGCCATAAAGACAGTACCGAAGGCAAATCCACCTATTAATAGATGATGCCACCATGTTGTACTCATCAATCCGTAGAACTTACTACTTTCAGTAATCCATTCAGAGCTTACAGCAAAATTGAAAATTAATCCCATTGCCAAAGCACCTAATACTGAAGATAACATAATTCTCCAGCTTCCTATTTTTGTAAAGATTAAAATCCCAGCACCAATTAAAATGATTAAGGTCGATGTTTCTCCAACAGAGCCAGGAATTAATCCGTAGAACATATCCATCACATCATAACCTGCGCCTTTATTTTGAGCCAGACTTCCTAAAATTGTCTCTCCAGAAATAGCATCTAGATTCTCACCAGCAGCAATCGCTTTATCTCTTGCAACAGCACCTTGAACCCATACCTTATCTCCCGACATCCATGTTGGATAAGCGAAGAATAAAAAGGCTCTAATGGTTAAAGCAGGGTTTAAGATATTCATTCCTGTTCCACCAAAGACTTCTTTACCAATTACAACTCCGAAAGCTACAGCAACTGCAAGCATCCATAATGGTGTATCAATTGGTATAATTAAAGGCACTAACATTCCTGTTACTAAATAGCCTTCTTCTACTTCGTGGCTGTTTTTGATGGCGAATAAAATTTCAATCGCTAAACCAACGCCGTAAGATACAATGACTAAAGGCAGTACTTTCCAGAAGCCAACCATAAAGTTATCCATCGTCCAGAATTCTGAACTAAAAAATCCTCCAGTAGCTTGTTGAATATCTCCAAATGCGACATGGTGTTGGTATCCAGCATTAAACATTCCGAAGATTAAACATGGTACCATAGCCATAATCACAATGTTCATGGTACGCTTTAAATCGTCGGCTGCTTTAATGTGTGTTCCGTTATGAGTGGTCTCATTAGGTAAGAATAAAAAGGTATGTATTGCAGAAAATGCAGGTAACCATTTTTTGTCTTTATTCTTTTCTCTAAAATTATGTAAACTATTTTTTAAACCCATTATCCTATCTCTTTAAGCATTAAGTCTAAACCTTTTCTAATAATATCTTGATGCGGTTGTTTAGACACACATATAAATTCTGTTAATGCGAAATCTTCGGGAGCAACTTCGTACATTCCTAAAGCTTCCATTTCATCTAAATCCTCATACTTACACGCTTTTAAAATTTGTAACGGATAAATATCTAAAGGAAACACCTCTTCATAAGAACCTGTAACTACAAAAGCTCGATGTTCACCATTCGTATTGGTATTTAAGCTGTATTTTTTCTTAGGCGTTAACCAAGAAAATGTCAAAGCTCTTGAGGTAGAAATTTTATTAAAAACGGGTTTGTTCCAACCGAAAAACTCATAATCATCACCTTCAGGAATCACTGTAATTAAGTTATCGTAATATCCTAAACTTCCGTCTGGTTTTAACTGTTTTCCAGTAAGCACATTTCCGGAGATAATACGATCGTTACCGTCTTTTTCAACACCATTATCGTAGACCATAGTAGCCACTTCACTTCCGATTTTAGTTTTGAAATATCTAGGTTTTTTTACTGAAGACCCAGCTAAAGCAACGATACGTTCGGCATTGAATTTACCTGTAAGTAATAATTCACCAATGATCACTAAATCCTGCGCATTGACTGTCCAAACCGTTTCCCCTTTGTTAACAGGGTCGATTTTATTGATATGCGTTCCAACATTACCTGCAGGATGCGGACCAGACACTTTGTGAATTACAGCATCGTTCATACTTGCCAATGGTGAGTTGTTAGAACCAACTCCTATATGAACCTGTCCTTCAGTTAACTTTGATAAGGCAGAAACAGCAGCTTGCAATTCGGCTTCTTTACCTTCAAGTACAAAATCCAAATTAGCAGCTAAAGGCGCTGTAGAATGTCCAGAAATAAAAATCGCTTTAGGTGATTTCTCAGGATTTGCTACAACATCATAAGGCCTTTGTTTGATAAATGACCAGCAACCTGATGCCAAAAAATGAGCTTTTATAGCTTCAGCATTGGTATCAGTATTGAACTTTCCAAAGTCTTTATAAGATTGTGTTTTATCTGCTTGAATCTTAATAGCATCTATACGACGCTTAGGACCTCTTTGTATTTCTACAACGGTTCCAGAGACTGGAGATACATACTTTATTGCTTCATTTGATTTATCATGAAAGATAACATCACCTGCTTTTAAAGTAGTACCTTCTTTTGCTATGAGTCTTGGTATAACGCTGTGAAAATCTTCAGGTCTGATAGTGCAGAAATTACTTATAATGGCTTGTTCAACTGTTTTTTCAGCTTCACCTACAAGTTTTATATCCAGACCTTTTTTAATCTTAATGTCTTTTGACATACGCTTTATATTGAAATTAGTTGTCTAAAAATCGGTGCAAATTTACGAATTTACCACGTAATAAAATAGTCAGTCTTTCTAAGTTTGTTATTTTTATCGATTCTAAATAGTGTTCAGTATCAGATAAATAATAGTCTGCTTATATTAGAATAAAAACAGTCAGGCAAATTTAAATCGTATACATGTTCATTTAAAACAAATTCCCGATACTAATTAACCTGAAATTCATTCGAATTTAATAGCTTACAAAAAACAAACCATTAACCTTCCAAAACATGAAAAGAAAATTATTTTTTATATTAATTCTAGTAGTTAGTTATACGTATTCTCAGGAATTAAATGAGCATACATTTGATTTTTGGATTGGCCATTGGAATGTGTCGTGGACAAATGCTAATGGCGAGAAAGTTTCGGGAGAAAATGACATTAAGCGTATTCTTGACGATAAAGTGATTCAGGAGAATTTTAAAGACCCAACAACAAATTATACTGGAATGAGTTTATCTATTTTTAATTCAACAACAAAAGTCTGGAAACAAACCTGGGTTGATTCGGCAGGTAGTCATTTTAATTTTACTGGAGCTATTATAGATGGACATCCTGTATTTAAAACTGAAATGATAAATAATACTCAGCAACGGATGGTATTTAAAAATATTAAACCCACAGGATTTGACTGGATATGGGAAGGCACAAAAGATGGTGGCAAAAGCTGGAAGAGATTATGGCTAATTACCTATACGAAAAAGTAACTCTTTTAATTAAATATTTAAGCGCATCCCTGTAGTATGATACTTTGATACAGTTTAGTAATGGTTAAGAAATAAAAAATGTGAAAGCCTAATATATCCTATTATGCTTCCACATTTTTTTAAAAAACTATTTATCTTATTTAATTAACACTAATTCAAACAACTTTAATTAGTTAAAACAAATAGTTAAACACGTTATTATTTAGTTCTTGGTTAACATGATTGTCATTTCAACATCAGCCTGACCACAGTCACCTGAACCTCCAACAAAGTCTAAAAGATTTAACATGATTACATCATCACCACATGGTAACTCTGCTGCATCTCCTGTATCTAATAGAATCTCAGCTCCACATCCAACTCCTGTTGATATTGGTCCTGAAATTGTTGTTCCGCCTTGAGCAAATGTAAAGTCTACATCTACAACTGGTAATCCTGCTCCAATCCCTGGCAAGTAATCTGCCTGAAATACTCTTGTAAACTCTCCACCTGATCCTTCGGTTAAAGTAACTACTGTTCCGTCAGCAAATGGCGCTCCAAATGGTCCATCTCCTGTTGGTACTGTAAGTGTGTAATCACCTAAAGCAAAGCCTGTAGTAGACTCTACTGCCGGACAAATAGTCATTCGTTGTACAGTTGGCTTTTCATCGTTAAATCCAACTTGTATCCCTGCATCATTTGTAGTGGTTAATACAATATCAAATACCATTGGCTCTGTTAATACAGGTAATTCTGTAAAATCAAACTCGATATTAGCCAAATACACATAATCAAATCCTGTACCGTTATCTGGTCCTGCATAGCTTGATTCTCCCGCCGGACTTACAATAGATCCAGAGTTAGAGAATGCTGAATTTGGATCTAATCCAGATACACTCACCAAGTTATACCCGATAGTCAAATCATTTTCAACTTTAGGCACTTGAATATCGACACCTACTCGTGCTGCAATATCAAAAGATAAGTTGTAATTAAGCGATACTGGATTGCTTTCAGGAAACTGAATCCAACCTATATTTTCTGTAGGTCTAAATTTTAAATCATCATTATCATCACATGCCGAAAAGCACATAACTAAACAAATCACACTAAATAGTTTTATAATATTTTTCATAGTTCTGTTTTATATTTTAGTTAGTGTAAAATTCTGAACAGATGCTGGTCCACAATCAGCCTCTATATCTTCAAGATAGTTTACTGTATGAACAGTTCCTACATCATCAACATCTAAGTCGTACATTGAATTGGAAGCTCCTGCATTACCAATTATATAAGATAAAGGTCCATCAACATCACATGTCACATTGATATCAACAGTTGAAAGGCTAAAGAAATTACACCCTAATGTTAAATTAACTTCAACATCTTGATCTACTCCAGAACCTGGAAGAAATGTAGCTGTAAATAATCTTAGTGTAGGCTCATCTGGATCTACAGTAATTGTTACAGGAACATTTTGTCCGAAGTTACCATTTCCATTATCTGTTAAGATATAGTCACCAACCAAGTAATCTGATGGTACTGGACAAACCTGAAAGATATTTACAGTATGCTGTTGATTTGAAGTAAACGCAGGGTTACTTGCAGTTGTATCTTCTATATTTAATACAATTGTTTCTGCCTGTGGCTCTACACTTACATCTACACCATTTATAGTTAATAATCCAGAGTAAGATCCTGCTGGTATTGTAACCGTATTAGAAGCTAATGCATAGTTCTCTGTTGCTGCAGTACTACTCTCATCAACTGAAACAGTTACTGTTCTATCTGAATCTGATACGGTAGACACTTCGATTTGAACATCTACACTTCCTGTTCCATCAATAACTACTGCTAAATCTGAACTTGAAGCAGCAAATGCAACTAAACTCTGTCCGTTTACGTTATCAAATACTGTATTGATATTATCATCCTGATCACAACCAAAGAAGGCTACAACTATTAATGATAATATGGTTATTTTAATGTTTTTCATAATCATATATTTTTTTTATTAATACCCAGGGTTTTGTTCCGCTGCACTGTTTGCAGTTGTTTCTGATAGTGGAATAGGCATTGTAAATCTGAAATCATCATTTCCT
>NZ_JACNMJ010000007.1 GCF_014526325.1 Psychroserpens algicola | reverse complement strand
CTCGGAAAAACAGTCTGGTTCAGCCTTGCTCCTTTTCCACTACTTTTGCCTACCTTTCAGGGAATTCGGCAAGCCAACCACACGTAGCAAGGCTGAATCCCGCAACTAATCATAACACTAACTAGTTACAGCACATATGAGAAAAACTATCAGTAAAGACATAATTCCACTTCTGATTTCAGCCATTCTTGTGATAATCTCTATTGGAATTACATTGTTTACGGATTACACTCTAAATTATAAGCATTACATAGGAATTGGATTAATTGGAATTTCAGCGCTTTTGTATTTTAAGAACAAAAAGCTATTTGTTTATGTCTTTGGACTGACTTTGGTTATCGGAATTATAAACCTGATTGACATTTATTATTCAAACATATTGTTCGGAATTGGACCAATTGAGTTCAATCCAATATTCCTGACTTTACTAATTATATTCCTAGCTTTGAATAAAGAACTGTTGAACAGAATGTTTCCTGAAAAAAAACTGACTGAAAAAGAGTTGGCGGAAAGAAATGCGGAAAACCAAAATCTGATTAAAAATTACGAGCAGAAATTCCAATCAAAAACGGAATCTGAATTGAAAAATATTGCAAAAGAAAAAAGCGGATACGTGAACGAGGCGAAAATAGCTTCTAAAAATATTTTGCGGAATAAATACGTGCTGTAACAACGTGTATAACTAATTGCTTGGTCTGTGTGTACTCGGAAAATCCTAACGGATTTTCCTATTGGTTCGTTTTCTTTTGTTAACTTAGTTCTAGCCAACGCAACTAGCCATAACACAAATACGTTGTGCAACATTAAAGAACAACCTCATGCTGAAAGAAATATTAACAAATCCATTTTATGCAATAATTGGAGTTCTAGCCATTTGGCAAATTTTGAATCTAATCCTTATTGGTAACTCAAAATTAACTGAAAAAACTTGGGCAAGATTAGAATATATTTGGATTATCATCGGTTTTATGGGTGTTATCTCGATTATTATTGAAAATAATAGAAACTATAAAAAAGGAGATTTAACATTTACTGAAAATTGGATAGAAAATCAATTTGAATCGTTGATGAGTTTTGCTGAGAGAGAAACTGTTTGCTTTAAATTCAATAAAAGTGATTGGATGCCAGAAGAGGAATTCAACAAACGACAGGCTGAATCTGATAGAATATGTAATTGGGTTAAAGAAGAAATCCTTCCAATTTTGGAAAAATCAAAAGATAATGGGTTTGAAAAAATCGGAGAATATAAAAAATTAGAACTTGAGGAATTAAAAGGCAACTATACGCCTGACAGAATTACACGCGATATTAAGGAAATCAATGAGGATATTTTAGTAAGAGATAACTTAAGAAATGAAATTAGGTCGAATTATTGGTTAGGTTTTCAATATTCAATTGGAGTTGTTATGTTAATTTTTGCATTTGCACTTAGATTAACCTTAGTAACGAAAAAAGTAAAACAAAGATAAAACTCGAAGGTAAGTAATAAATTGTATATCAAAACAAATAAACTAAAAAAGCAGAACGATTCATTTTAAAAACAGAAAAATAATGGAATTAATAAATGCCTTAGAAAAGTTAATTGAACAACATTTAAAAGATTATTTATTCACATTGCATCACTATTCTATTTATTCAATGGACAATATTATTACTGTTAGTGGCAAGAGAAAAGAAGATGACATCAGTGAATTTAATCTTTTAAGATTAGGCATAAGTGAAGAACACAGAGAGTTTTTAATTCCAAATATTTTTATCCCCAAAGATGACAGAAAAAAAGGTATTGGATTAGGATTAATTGCATTTATTTATGAAATAGCACAAAAATTAAACTTTGGATTAGCTCTTGTGCAAATGACAGATAGTTTTCGGCAAAAGATGCTAAAAAGAGGAGCTTTAGAAACTGGAATATATGATTGCCTGGAAATAGTACAGTCTACAAATCTCAAATAACGTTGCACAACAACGTGTATAATTAATTGCGGCTGAATTTCCCTATCGGAAATTCAATCTTATTAATTATCTTTAGTCACAAGCGGAAAACGACTCGCGTCCTTTTCCGCAACTAATCATACACAAAACCGTTGGCAACAAGCTAAAAAACCGAACTTCAAAGAAAAACCCGAATTCATTTTTATATATCGAGAATTATAGATATGTTTGCGTTATGAATTTGAAAATAGCGACAGAAATTGGTAAATGTTTATCGAATCAAATCAGATTTCAGATATTGGAATGGTTGAAAGAACCAGAAAAACACTTTCCACCACACGAAACATTAAAGCATTTTAATGATGGTGTTTGCGTTACTTATATTAAAGAAAAAACAGAATTATCTCAATCGACTATTTCAACATATTTGACTAATATGGAAAAATGCGGACTTTTAATATCAACAAGACACGGAAAATGGTCGTATTTAAAAAGAAACGAAGAGACAATTAAACAGTTTACGGATTTTCTAACATAAAAAAAATTTGATAACACATATCGACATTTCGCAATATAACAAACTATGAAATTATTTATTGACATTTTAGGTTGGTCAGGTTCAGGATTGATAATCCTTGCCTATGCCCTAACTCTAATCGAAAACAAAAAATATTTAGACTATGGCAAGTATTTAAATTTGCTTGGAGGAATTTTAATAGCCATAAACTGTTATTACTACAATGCTATTCCACCATTTGTAACCAATTTACTTTGGAGCGTAATTGCTACTTTAACAATTTACAAATCAAGAAATAAAAAACAAAATTGTAACAAAACTCAATGTTTAACTTAAACCAACGACTATGAAAATTTTAATAATTGGAGGAAACGGAACAATAGGAAAAACTGTGGTTTCACATTTTAAAGAAAAGAACGAAATTTTAATCGCTGGACGAACAAATGGAAATGTGACTGTTGACATTGCTGATAGTAGTTCAATAAAGTCAATGTTTGAAAAGATAGGAAAAGTAGACGCTATAATTTGTATCGCTGGAGAAGCAAAATGGGACGATTTTAATAAACTTTCTGAAGACGATTATTATATCGGACTGAAAAGCAAATTAATGGGACAAGTAAACCTTGTACGAATCGGACAGAATTATTTAAATTCTAAAGGTTCAATAACTCTATCTACAGGAATTTTAGCAGATGACCCAGTAATTAAAACAACAAGTGCTTCAATGGTAAATGGAGGTATTCATAGTTTTGTAAAAGCGGTTGCACTTGAAATTAAAAACGGAATTAGGGTAAATGTAGTTTCTTCAGGAATGGTTGAAGATGCGTATGAAAAATACAAAGATTATTTCCCAGGACATAATCCAATACCAATGAAAAAAGTAATTAATGGATATGTAAGAAGTGTAAACGGAAAAGGAAATGGCGAAATAATTAGAATCTACGACTGAAAAAAAGCCAGTTGCCAACAATGTGTATAATTCATTGCTAGTTATAGCCTACTTACGAAAGTCCTCGCGGACTTTCTATCTGTGATTTATTTGCTAACTTTAGTGCTTCAACACGCAACGAAATCATACACTAGACCGTTGTGCTTCATTATCAGAAACCACTAACCAATGATAAAATTCTTTAGAAAAATTAGACAAAGTTTACTTTCAGAGGGAAAAACTGGAAAGTATTTTAAATATGCCATCGGAGAAATCATTCTTGTCGTTATTGGAATTTTAATTGCTTTGCAGATTAATAATTGGAATGAAAACCGAAAAAATAAAATTACCGAAGCAGATTATTATTGTAGAATTTTAGACGACTTTGAGTTAAATGAAAAATTAATTGATGAAACTTCTAAACTCACAACTGATAAAATAAAGCTTTGTAAAGAGCTGATATTAGATTTAAACAACCCGCCAAATGACAGAGGTGAAATACTTAATAAATTTGTACTTGCTGTAAGACAAGATGTTTTTGTGCCAAGCACTATTACTTTTGACGATTTAACATCTTCGGGGCAACTGAAACTATTAACAGATATTAAATTAAAAAACAGACTGATTACACATAGTACATTTTTGAACAATACATTAAATTTACTTGAAGAAAACAGGAATGAACTTATTAAAAGAATGATGAACTATGAATCTGCAACTGAATTTGGATATCAAGATATTGATTATTTGAACAAAGAACTTGGTAAAGATATTATTGCTCTATTTCCAAATAATAATTGGACAAATGACCAAACTCACCCATTATTCTTAAAATTTCAGGATAATCTAGTATTTATGGTTGCTATGTTCATTAGACAGAAACATCATCTGTATAATCTTAAAAAAGAAATGGAAGAGCCAATAAAACTTTTAAAGACAAAATGTAAATAACGAAAGCACAACAACGTGTATAACTAATTGCTTGGTTTATGTGTACTCGGAAAATCCTACGGATTTTCCTTTGGTTCGTCTCCTTTTTACTAACTTAGTTCTCGCCAACGCAACTAGCCATACACAAATACGTTGTGTTTCATGCAGTGAAAGTCGTAAAATTAAATGAGTACTAAAACTTATAAATAAATGAAATTAATCTATCGAATAATATTATTTTTAGTAATTTTTGGTCAGATTTCACTTTCTCATGCCAATGACACACTAAAAGTAAAAATTGAAAATACTAAAGTAATTTCAAAATTAGATACTTTGGATGTTAAAGGTAACATCAATTTAGTAACAGCACAAAAAGTTGAAAAGAAAAGCTCAGAATGGCTCAGTTATGCAGTACCAATAGTTTTAGGACTTTTGGCTGGTCTAATTGCTTTATATCAGGTAAAACTTAATAATATTACGTCAGCAAAAATAGAATGGGTACGAAAATTTAGTGATGTTTCAAGCCATTACCTTATGAACATTGATTCTTCTGCTGTGGAATTAACAAATTATATACATTTAAATAAAAAAGAAGCTGATCAAACAGATAAAAGCGATGAATACAATGATTGCTATAAAAAATATTGTGCAGCAACAGATTTAGCTAGTCAATATTATTTTCAAGTTAAACTACTTTTTTATAAAAACACAAGAGAATTTCAACATCTCGAAACTTTACTAGATGAATTAGACAACTTGTATGGCGAAGTTAAAAATAAAGAAGACATCAATAGTTTAAGGGCTAAAATGAGAGAATTTATTTTATCTGCACAACAAATTCTTGCAGAAGAATGGAAAAGTATTGAAAGAAAAATATTAAAACAGATTCTTGAAATTGGCAAATTAAAAAGCACGAAAACACAACAACGTGTATAACCAATTACTTGGTCTGTGTGTACTCGGAAAATCCTAGCGGATTTTCCTACTGGTTCGGTTTCTTTTATTAACTTAGTTCTCGCCAACGCAACTAGCCATACACAAATACGTTGTAGCCAATTAAAAAAAATTCACACAACAAGTTCTACATTCGTAAAAAAAATAGTTATAAAATTGTGGAAATTAAATTTTTTGTTTTATGAAAAATATCTTACACCTATTAATTATTTTGATTGGATTAACTTCTTGTAGAGATTTTCCCAACAAACAAACAGTACCTGATGAAACACTTAATTCTATTGATAATTCTGTAGAATTGACAAAAGAGCAAAAGGATCTAAAAAAGAATGCGATACCCATTCAAAACTTATCCAAACTGAGCGACAAGATATACGATGAAATCGCAAATTATGAAATAATAATGATTGGAGAAATGCATGGAACAAATGAGCCTGCCGAATTTGCTTATGGATTATGTAATCTTATAACTAAGTCTGAAAAAAATGTAGTCTTAGCTTTAGAAATTCGTAGTTCACAAATGAATAACTTATCAGATGAAATGTCAATTACTCAACTAAAAGAGTTGGATTTTTTTCGCAGAGAAAATTTTGATGGCAGAAATGGTGTGTCAATGCTGAATTTAATATACAAGAGCAATCAAAATGAAAGAATCATTTTAAAATTCATTGATAATCCTTACCCATCTTCAACCAGAGATTCGTCCATGTACAGGGAAATACGCAACATCCATAATAAATATCCGAACACCAAAATAGTTACTCTAACAGGAAATGTACATAATTCTTTTATACCCCTTTTTGACAAAGTAAGAATTGGAGGATACTTGGTAAAAGATACTGTCAATTTCGATTCCAAAAAGATTATGTCCATTAATCATGTGTACAGCGAAGGAACCATGTTTAATAATGATGGCACCGGAATTAAAATTAGCACTATTGAAAGAGAGGATAATATCTATAATACTACCTTATCCCATGATATGTTTTTATATAAGAAACTTCCTGAAGAACAAAATCGATGTACACATATCTTATATACGGATAAAGTAACTGCTTCAGGAAAAATTGAAAAAGATGATAAGTAATGATAGTAATTCTCTCTTTTTAGAAAATGGACTTGGTAAAACAAACTCAAGAACATAGAATTACAAAAAGGAATTCCAATAAATAGGTCTAAATAACTGGCTACAACAACGTGTATAATTCATTGTTCGTTCTGTGTGTACTCGGAAAATTCCTGCGGAATTTTCCTTTAGTCAGTTTTCTTTTACTAATTTAGACCTAGCCAACACAACGAAATCATACACAAGACCGTTGTGTGTCAGCATAAAAAAATATCAGCTAAAAACAAAAATAGATATGTGCCTAAAATTTAATACAGATAATTGGCTTACATTAATTTCATTGCTATTTGCAGTAATTGCTGGTGGTTTTGTTTATTATCAATGGCGCAAAAGCACGAAAACAAGACGTGCGGAATTTATAAACCAAATTCTTGAAAAGCTTAGGTTTGACAAAGAGCTTCCAAAATCAATGTATATAATAGACTATAATCAAAATTGGTACGATAGTTCTTTTCATAATGGTAATTTAGAAATTTCAATTGACAGGTTGTTTTCATATGTAGATTATATATGTTATTTAAAAAAAACACGAAATATATCAGCGACTGAATTTAAAATTTTTCAATATGAAATAAACCGAATTTGCGTTTCGGATTCAACAAAAAAGTATTTATGGAATTTATATCATTTCTCTAAAAAAATAAAACAACTTGCTCTTTTCAGTATTTAATTGATTACGGAATCAAGAGTGAGTTTTTTCCAAACGATTTTAAAATTAATAAATCTCTTTACACTAAAACATTGAATTGGGACTAAATAGTTTATTATTATCAATTAGAGAAAGATAAGATGCCGAACACACAACAACGTGTATAATTCATTGTTCGGTTCGTGTATACTCAGAAAATTCCTGCGGAATTTTCCTCTGGTCAGTTTTCTTTTATTAATTTAGTCCTAGCCTACACAACGAAATCATACACAAATACGTTGGCAGTAATGTGAAAAAATCGAGAATATTTTTAAAGGCATTTTTTAAACACTAACTTTGTAGAATGTTTTATAGAAGAAAAATAATATTATCATTATTCCAACTTTGTAACGGAAATGTTGAAAAAACTAAATTACAAAAGTTGTTGTTTTTATATAGTCAAAGAAAACGAGAATCTGAATATGACTTTGTACCATATAAATTTGGGTGCTACTCTTATTCAGCACACGCTGATTTAGTGACAATGGTAAAAAAAGAGTTTTTATCTGAATCGGAAAGAGGTTATTCCAAAATTGACCCTAAAGATTATTTACCTACTCTAAAACCTAAAGACAGAGAACTATTAACTGAAACAATTGACAGCTATGGAAATATGGCAAGTGAAGCCTTAATAAGACATACTTATATTAATTTCCCTTATTATGCAATTAACAGTACAATTTCTGAAAGAATATTAAACGAAGAATATTATAATAGAGTTTTAAATACGATACCAAATCAAAATGAAAAATCCGTTTTTACAATTGGTTATGAAGGAGTTAGTTTAGAAAAGTATTTAAACAAACTTGTAAAAAACAATATTAAACTTTTAGTTGATGTTAGAAAGAATCCTTTGAGTATGAAGTATGGCTTTAGCAAAACTCTACTAAAGAGGTTTTGTGAAAGTTTAGGGATTAAATATATACACATTCCAGAAGTAGGAATAAACTCAAATAAAAGACAGACTCTTGAAAAACAAGAAGACTATGATATACTTTTTGAGAGTTACAAAAAAACAACACTTAAAGAAACATCAACCCAACAACAAGAAATCATTAATCTATTAAACGAGTATAATAGAATTGCACTTACCTGTTTCGAATCAAACATTTGTCAATGTCACAGATTACCATTAGCTGAATCATTGAAATCTATAGAATCTGATTTAGTTGTTGAACATATATAATTTATGGCAAAAACAAAGGTTCTAATAACAGTTAAAACGTATCCGGCAATTTCTGGAAAATATGATGAATTAGTTTGTACAGCAGGATTTACCGAAGATGGAAAATGGATTAGAATTTATCCTGTTCCTTTCCGAAAAAAAGATTATTCGGAACAATATCGAAAATATGAATGGATTGAACTAGACTTGGTTAAAAATACGAGTGATTTTCGACCTGAAAGTTATAGACCATACTCAATGGATAGTGAAATAAAAATCCTTGAACATATAGATACTGCTGGTAATTGGTACTTACGAAAAAAATCAGTACTAAATAAAGTATATGAAAACCTTGCAGAACTAATTGCAGAAGCTAAAAACAAAGAGATTTGTACTTCTCTTGCTGTTTTTAAACCTACAAAAATCAAAGATTTTGTTGCTAAAGAAGTTGACAGAGTTTGGGATAAAAAGAAAATCGCGAAATTAAAAGCACAAAGAGAACAAGGAAATCTATTTGAGCATCCTGAAGACCCTTTTGATGTAGTTGACAAGCTACCATATAAATTTACTTATGTTCTTGAGGACAATCAAGGAAAAGAAAGCAGAATGATGATTGAGGATTGGGAAATTGGAGCTTTATATTGGAGACAACTTGCCAAATACGAAGGAAATGAGGCAAAAGCAGTTGCTGATGTGAGAAAAAAATACTTTGACGATTTTGCGATGACTAAAGACTTGTATTTGTTTTTAGGAACATCTCAAGTTCACCATTATGTATCTCACAATCCATTTATGATAATCGGAACTTTTCATCCAAAGATTGAGAATCAGACTAAACTCTTCGAATAAAACACTACTGCCAACACCGTATATAATTTATTGCTTGGTTCTCGCCTACTTACGAAAATCCTCGAGGATTTTCTATTCGGTTTTTATTTGCTAAATTACGTGCTTAACCACGCAACAAACCATATACAAAACCGTTAGCCTTCATTATTTCTGACTCAGACGGAATAAAATAATTATTCTAACTTTAGAGAAATAACCAACCAATGATAAAATTCTTTAGAAAAATTAGGCAAAACTTACTTTCAAAGGGTGAAACTAGTCAATATTTGAAATATGCGATTGGTGAAATTGTTCTTGTAGTTATTGGAATTCTAATAGCGCTCTCGATAAATAATTGGAATGAAGAGCGAAAAAATTCAACAAGAGAACAAGTTATTCTAAAGCAATTAAAAGAAGATTACCAAGCCAATCTCATTCAATTGGAACAAAAAATTGAAATGAGAAATAACATTATTAATTCAGGAATAAAGATTTTTAAAGCAATAGATTATCCTGAAAAGGTTAATCGTGATAGTCTTATTCGATTAATTGGCAACATAAACCAAGATCCAACATTTGATCCAGTTCAAAATGATTTAACAAGCTCAGGAAATCTAAGGTTAATTAAGAATGAAAAATTGAAACGCAAACTATCGAATTGGTCTTCTGATATTGTTGCACTCACTGAACTTGAGGAAGCTTGGTCTAATATAGTTAATCAACACATGGAATATGAAATTGCGAAATTAGGAATTTCAAGAGATGTGGTCAATAGCTGGATAAACGATTCTGACCAACTTTGGTTATTAGACAAAAATCAAAAAATAACAGAGACTAATTTTGAAAATTCAAAGCATTCTGTATCAGTCATTGAAATTACAAGTTGTAAAGAATTAGAAGGTATAGTAGCAAGTGCTATTTCATTTAATAAACCAGCCAACATACAATCGCTTACTTTAGTAAAAAGAATCAATGAAATTATAGAATTGATTGATAGTGAGATAAAAGAAAAATAACGAAAGGCTAACAACGTGTATAATTCATTGTTCGTTCTGTGTGTACTCGGAAAATTCCTGCGGAATTTCCCTCTGGTCAGTTTTCTTTTACTAATTTAGACCTAGCCAACACAACGAAACCATACACAAATACGTTGTGTGTAATTAAACAAAACCTACTGATAATTGGAAAAATCAATTAAAATAATTCGAAATCCTTATGAAGAACCTTATCACATTAATTTGATTTTTAAGGCTTCAAATGGAGAAAGCATGGGACAACTTGAGATATATGACAATGCGGATAGACTTAAAAAGTTAGCGGATGTTCTTGAAGATTTTCCGTTTAAAGACGAGAATAAATATTTATGGGAATTGGGTTCGGAAAAACCTGAAGATAGATTTGCATTCTATTTTAAGTGTGAGTTCTCATTAATAAAACATACGAGTGACTGTTTAGTCGGAATTAGATTGAATAATAATGAAGACGGAATTGAGAAATCCATATCTGAATTTAATATCCAATGCAAACCAGCGGAATTGAACAAACTTGGACAACTGTTCCGTGAGTTTTCAAAATTGGAAAAAGAAACTCTGACTTGGAATGGAGTAAACGGAAAAGTGGAATAAATAACTACACACAACAACGTGTATAACCAATTGCTTGGTCTGTGTGTACTCGGAAAATCCTAGCGGATTTTCCTAATGGTTCGGTTTCTTTTATTAACTTAGTTATCGCCAACGCAACTAGCCATACACAAATACGTTGCCAACAATTTGAAAAAAACAATCTGCATACTAATCATAATGACAATTTTCTCTTGCAAAGAGAATAACAAAAACACTGTGGGAATTGATAATCCAGAAAAATTTGCTGAATACGCAGATGAATTACAGAATAGAAAGCATCCGATTTTGCCAAATAATATTAGTGTTCAATTGAAAGATGAAAATGGAGACAATTTAAAAATGGAAAACGTTCTCTGTCATCTGAATATTTATATTGACTCTTTGAGTTACTATACTTACAGTTTTATTCCTACAAACTCAAATGGAATTGTAAACTTGACAAAAGAGCAAATGATACAAAACACGGAATTAAAGCACTATTTTGACGAAAGAATACCATTAGACAAAACACCAGTTAAATTTGATTTTATGGTTATGGACAATAATTTGCTAAATGGAATCATTTCAAGTATGGAAAATTACGTGAATATAGATATAGAATCAATTAAAGCCGATTTGAAAAGTAGAGGCTTAACTGACTCACAAGTTGCTGTTCAAATTCCAGCGATTGAGGAAAAAATGAAATCTGACAAAAAATTAGTTGGATTACTAAAGAAAAACAAAAACGCGGAATTGGATTACTCAAATGGAGAAAAGAAAATAACGGATTTTTGGAATAGTGAATCTGATTATAATTACGAACTGAAATAAAAACTGTTGGCAACACCGTGTATAATTAATTGCTTGGTTTTAGCCAATTTACGAAAGTCCTCGCGGACTTTCTATCTGTGTTTATTTACTAACTTTAGTGCTTAAAACACGCAACTAATCATACACACAAACGTTGTGCTTCATTATCTGAAACCGCTAACCAATGATAAAATTCTTTAGGAATATTAGACAAAATTTACTTTCAGAAGGAAAAACTGGAAAGTATTTTAAGTATGCAATTGGTGAAATTATACTTGTAGTTATCGGAATTTTAATTGCACTACAAATTAATAATTGGAACGAAAAGAGGAAAGAGAATATAGTAGAAGTTGAATTGATTGACGTTTTAATTACAGACTTAAAATCTAAGAAAACAGAATTTTTAAGTGATTTGGCAATCGGAAAATTAATAATTAAAAATTCCGATATATCAATAAATCATTGGGAAAACACTAGCGAAATTGACACTTTAAATTTAAAATTCTTATTAAAATTTTTAGGTGAAGATGAATGGTTTTTTGAAGTAAACTCTCCAATTTATTCAACCATCTCTGGTTCGGGTTTGTGGAAGCAATTACCTGACAGTTTAAACAAACAAATTGATGAAATTTATAGAGGGCAATTTGGAAGAATAAAGTCAGCATTTGTAAAACAAAGCGAATACGCTTTAAATACTAAACTGACATTTCTCACAACAAATCGACTGTTGACATTAGATAAAAGTACTTCAGAAATACAGCAAATCGTGTCCGAAAAAGATGAGGAATTTATTAAACAAATTGAACTATTCAAAAGTGGAGTTATTCGGTTAACCTCTAATTTTAAAACAACTATTCCAGCTATTGAAAAACTAATTGAAAATTTAGAATATTATAAAAAGAACAAATAAAAATAACGAAAGCACAACAACGTGTATAACCAATTGCTTGGTATGTGTGTACTCGGAAAATCCTAGCGGATTTTCCTACTGGTTCGGTTTCTTTTACTAACTTAGTTCTAGCCAACGCAACTAGCCATACACAAAACCGTTAGCAACAATAGTGCATGAGCAAAATTCTAGTGTCTTATCTAAAGTAGTTCTAGCACAAATGTTTCGGATTTGATTTAAAAAAACTTCCCTTCTATCCTTTTTTGAAGAACCAAACGCTCTGTGGTTCGTGTATTTTTCAAACTTGTCGGAATCTTATACATTCTTGCCAAATTTTAGTGATGCGTTATGAATCGTTCTTTTCCAAAAAAGGTGTCTGTATTTAAAACAATGTTGCAACCTAAATGCATGAGTGTGACCTGTACTTTTTTATGATCGTAAAGAGTTCTTGGGTGTATCTGCTAAATTCGTCAAAGCATTTCTGATTCGGTTGCATGTGATAATCAGTTTTCTTTTTAACATCCAATGGTTCGTGTTGCCCTAAAGTGGCTAACAGCGTGTATAATTCATGCTTAAAAATTGCTTCAATTTTTAATTCTTATATTTAATCTATAATTTCGAGGCAACGGAAAATCTATCGATTTTCTATCGCACGAAATCATACACAATACGTTACAAGTAATAGCGGAATCTCACTCAGACGCAAGCAATACGGAATTTAAAACTGCCTCTTTTCACCAAACTAAACGCGGAATTTCTTACTCGAAATCTGAATTGAATCTCGTTAGGAATATTACAATCAAAGTATAGGTGAAAAAATAGAATGGAATTTGAGCAAGTTTGCGGAATTTCAACTCAAACGGAATTTAGAAACATTGCGGAATTTTCAACTCATACGCGGAAAATCACTCATACGGAATTGAGCAAGTTGCGGAATTTCTCACTCAAATGTTGAATTAAAAAAAGGAATTACTTGATAAAACAGTTCCAAAACTTTCAAATTGGAGGATTTAGTATTTCTTTATCAACAAAAAAAGTCATTAAAATCAAAAGCTACAACTTGTAACAACGTGTATAACGCATTGCTGCTTCTAGCCTACTCGGAAAATCCTACGGATTTTCCTCTGGTTCGTGATAGTTTATTATCTTTAAGCTAACCAACGCAACACATCATACACAGAGACGTTGGGTGTAATTAAAAAAGCTAATTCAGAATGCTAAAAAACGATAAAGATCTTGGTGAATTTTTAAGTAACAAACCTATTTACAGTAAAATAAAACTTGAAAGTGGATTTAGTTCTGCAAATAAGTTTGACAAATCTACTTTTCAATATTTCTGTGAAATTGATGAAAGTATTGAAACTTTTGAGTTAATAGTATATCATGGTTACATGCCTTTTAGAGATCACTTAAATACTGGAGGTCAAAAACATTGGAAAAATAAAGATGATTTTTTCTCATTAACTCAACAATATAAAGGGATTTGTAAAAGATGTAATAAATATCATATCGACTTTCTATTAAACACATATGCTGACGAAGAAGGTTTGCATCTAAGAAAAGTAGGACAGTATCCACCTTTCGAAATTACACCAGAAAAATATCTATTAAATTATTTCATTAAAGAGGATAAAGAAAATTATAAAAAAGCATTATTACTGCTTTCACAAAGCTTTGGTATAGGAGCGTTTTCTTATTTAAGAAGAATTGTAGAAAATGAAATAATAAGAATAATAGAAGACTTGTCAAATCTTGATTTTCCAGAATCGAATCAAATAAAAGATTTATTAGAAACATATTCTAAAAATCACCAAATGGCAAATTTAATTGAAGGAATTAATGACTATTTACCAAATACATTAAAGAGCATTGGTAATAATCCAATAAAAGTTCTCTATTCTCAACTTTCAGGAGGAATTCATTCTTTTAGTGAAGATGAATGCTTAGAAAAAGCTCAATTGATAGACACTTTACTAAAATTTGTTATCAGAAAAATTAATGAAGAAAATTCGGAAATAAAAATCGCTAGAGAAGCAATGAACAAATTATCCGAAAAATAACTACACCCAACAACGTGTATAATTCATTGTTTGTTTTGTGTGTACTCGGAAAATTCCTGCGGAATTTTCCTCTGGTCAGTTTTCTTTTATTAATTTAGTCCTAGCCTACACAACGAAATCATACACAACACGTTGTGCATAATGCGAAAATCGTGCTAAAAAAGAACATATGAACTAAAAAAGCCAGCCGCACAAACAGCACATTTATTTTTTTGCCAACACGAAAAGCCAACGCTAAAAAAAATAAAAGAGCTGTTTCTTGCCAACGCTCAACACCAAACTGAATTGAAATGCTGAAAAAAATTACTCTGAAAGGAGAACAGAAAAAAGTACTATTCTTACCACCAACAAACCCAATTCAGATAAAAGGTGTTGCAGGAAGCGGAAAAACCACAGTTGCACTTTATAGAGCCAAACATTTGCTTGAGACACAAGCTAATCTTTTCAGGGAGACAAAAATTGTAATATTTACTTATAATAAAACTCTTGCAGCATACATAACAGCTATCAAACCTTTTATAAATGGAGGTTATCAAAAAGATAGTGACGAAATCAAACCTAAAACAGCAGATGGACTTAATGTCCAAATAATAAATTTTCACAGTTGGGCTTACCGTTTCGCAGGAATTGAATATAACCAAACTATAATGCAATGGACTCAAATTGAAATCATTGAGGACATAATAAACGGATTATCTTCAAGTACTTCAAACATTTTAGATAAAAGTGCAGAGTTTTTTCAAGAGGAAATATCTTGGATGAAAGGTAAAGTTTTTAAAAATAAAATAGAGTATCTTGAAGCTACAAGAACAGGAAGAGGAACTTCCGACCGTGTTACAAAAACTGATAAAGAAGTTATTTGGATTGTTTATGAAAAATACAATCAAGAATTAAAAACCAGAGGTAAAGTCGATTTTGATGATTATGCAATCCTTGCATTAAAAAAAATTCAAAATGACCCAAACTTTGTTCCACCATATACACACATAATAATTGATGAAGCACAAGATTTGAACAAAGCACAGATTCTAACCATTTCAAAATTAGTAAGTGCTGAAACAAATAGTTTATCAATAATTGCAGATGCTGCACAACGCATTTTCAAAAGTGGTTTTGTTTGGAGTGAAGTTGGTATTAACGTAAGAGGTGGTAGAACCATAGAATTTAAAAATAACTATCGTAATACAATACCTATTGCCAATGCAGCTCTGTCGCTTTTAGATAAGGAGAGTGACAAGTCTGAATTTACGACAGTAAAAGCAGCAAGAAAAGGAACGGATAAACCAAAAGTAGCCTACTATTCAGATTTTGATGAACAATTAAATCATCTTGACGACCAACTCACACTTTTAAAAAACAACAAAAATCTTAAAAGTACGGTAGTTCTTCATAGGTCAACAAATGGTGTAAAACAAATTAAAGAATTTTTAGATGCTAATGGATTTTCAACGGAATTAGTAAAATCTAATCTTCCCGTAAATTATGGAAGTGATAGCATTAAAATTTGCACAATGTCATCAGTAAAAGGACTTGAATTTAACAATGTAATTATACTTGACCTTAATGACGATATTATCCCTTTTCCAGCAGGATTTATTGAAGCAGATGATGAATTCCATATTTCCACAGAGCGAAGATTACTATACACTTGTATGACAAGAGCGAGAAATAACCTTTATCTTTTTTCAAGTGATAAAGAAAATCCATCACGATATTTAAAAGAAATAAAGGCAAGTTTATTAGAAGATATAAGTCCTAAAAATACTTCAAGAAATACGTATGATGATGACTTACCTTTTTAAAAATATTCAATGAGTTTAAAACCTAATTACACCGAGTTTCAAGAAGAAATTGACAAAAGAAAGATTGACTGTTTAATTCATTTTACACCAACTCGAAATTTATTCAGCATATTAGAAAATAACGAGTTGATGAGTAGAGCCAAATTAGAAAATTTGGATATTGAACAATTTGACATATTAGATTATGTGCAATTTACTGATGATGTGCGTTATGATGATAAAAATTATATTAATCTTTCTGTTTCTGGCCCTAACACCTTTTTGTTTTCAAAGTTTAGACAAAAAACAAAAGAAGATTTTACAATAAATTGGTGTGTTTTAAAAATAAACCCAAAGCACATCTATGACGATAAAACATTATTTTCAGTAACTAATGCAGCTTCTAACGCAGCAAAAGGTATTGGAATCACGGGAGATTTAGAGAAGTTTAAAATGTTATTTGCACAAAACATACCTATTCCATTTGGAACGAGAGGCAATATTGCTAACAAATATCCAACGAATGTTCAAGCAGAAATATTAGTCAGAGATATTATTTCATCCGACAGTATTTTAGCCGTTTGTTTTGAAAATGAAGAAAATTTGGCAGCAGCTAAAGGAGCAATGTATTCTTTTGATACAAGTAAATTTATAGTTGACAAAGAAATATTTTCACCAACTCGTACACTATGAAAGCAGAAACAAAATATAAAGGCAGTTTAAAACTTGCAGCAATTGGAGACGCTTTAGGTTGGATGACTGAATTTGAAAAAAGTAAAAGTTCTTTGAAGAAAAAGTTTGGAACTGATTACATCAATACTTTTCACGATTGGGAAAAAAATGTTGGTGGTAGATTTTACGGTTATATCGATAAACTTAATTCAGGTTCATATTCTGATGATACTCAACTCTTACTTTCAGTTGCTCGTTCAATCAACAAAGATGGTTTTGTCGACCAACAATATTTTGCAAAAAAAGAACTACCAGATTGGTTACTTTATTCAAGAGGTGCAGGAAGAACCATAAAAAACGCAGCTCGAAAAATAGAAAGAAAATCTGCTAAATGGAATAATAACTTTTTCACATTTAAATCTGGTAAAATTACAATCGACTATAGAGAAAGTGGTGCTAATGGTGCAGCAATGAGAATACTGCCAATTGCATTAGCCAATTTTGGAGAGCAAGATAAAATCAAAGAAGAAATCTTTTGTAACAGTATAATAACCCACGGACACCCAAGAGCGATTTTAGGAGCTATGCTTTATGGATATTCCGTGGACACTATTTTGAGATTTAATCCCGAAAATTTTGATTACAAGAACTTTCTTACCGAATTAGGGAAAGACATTCATCAAAAATTCTCAATTGACTTTTTAGATAGTCCGAAACTAAAAAGTTGGGAAACCGAATGGAATAAAAACACCAAAGAACCTTTTAGAATTTTATTCAAATCTATTGTCGATGAAACACAAGAATATTTAAGAACAACCTACAAATTAATTACTAATAATTCATCAGATTTTGATGCGTTATCTAAACTTGGCTGTTATAAAAACGAGACTAAAGGTTCAGGAACTTCTACTGTAATTGCAGGTATTTATTTAGCTTGTAAATATTCCAAAGAACCATTAAAAGGAATTGAGCAAGCTGTAAACTCAATTGGAACTGACACAGATAGTATTGCTGCATTTGCAGGTGGCTTAATTGGCGCTTTACACGGACAATCTATTATACCTTCAAAATGGAAAAACGTTCAAGACCTTGATTATATTGATGCAATCTCAATTCGCTTACTTGAAATTTCCGAAAGTCGAGCAGATTTTAATAAGATAATAAACAAAAAAAGCACTAAATCTATTTCAGAGATTGAAAATGACAATTTTGAAATTAACGAAAGAGTCTTTCTTGAAACTTTAGGAGATGGAAGAATTGAAGCAATTGACAGACAAAAGACTTTAACAAAAGGGAAATACAATTTGATTTTAGATGTTCAATTTGACAACGGACAGTTTTGTCGATTTGCGAAATTATTGAGTATCGTAAACGAAAATAAATCTGAATTATTTACCGAAAGTTTGGAAAAGGAAGTCAACTTATGGAATGGACTTAATTTAGATTATAAATCAAAAGAACGGATTGAAAAGTTTATGGAATCTTTAAACGAAACGGATAAAAAGGAATTTAAGGAAATAATAAAGTTAATAGAAAAAAGAGTCCAACGCTAAAAGCCATACACATTCGCAATTCGCTCAAGCCAACGCTACGCCAAAAATTGCAAAAGAGTATGTCTTGCCAACGCTCAATCCGAACTAAATGAGAAACATCGGAAAACCAAACTGAACGTGAAAAGCACTATGCACAACAACGTGTATAAAACATAGCTATTATAGGCTTTCCGAGAGGTTTTTGTATATTTACAAAGTACGCCAAATTTTTTATTTGGTTATATTTAGAAAAGAAAAATAAACATAAAAATAAAAAATTCGGCTCGTGCTAAATCCGAAAAGTTAGCGTTTATTTATACGCTACGTTTCATACACAAGACCGTTAGCAACAATAGTGCATGAGCAAAATTCTGGTGTTTTATCTAAAGTAGTTTCTAGCACAAATGTTTCGGATTTGATTTAAAAACTTCCCTTCTACCCTTTTTTGAAGAACCAAACGCTCTGTGGTTCGTGTATTTTTCAAACTTGTCGGAATCTTATACATACTTGCCAAATTTTAGTGATGCGTTATGAATCGTTCTTTTCCAAAAAAGGTGTCTGTATTTAAAACAATGTTGCAACCTAAATGCTTGAGTGTGACCTGTACTTTTTTATGATCGTAAAGGGTTCTTGGGTGTATCCGCCAAATTCGTCAAAGCATTTCTGATTCGGTTGCATGTGATAATCAGTTTTCTTTTTAACATCCAATGGTTCGTGTTGCCCTAAAGTGGCTAACAGCGTGTATAATTCATGCTTAAAAATTGCTTCAATTTTTAATTCTTATATTTAATCTATAATTTCGAGGCAACGGAAAATCTATCGATTTTCTATCGCACGAAATCATACACAATACGTTGTAACACATTTGACCAAATCAATAAAATGCAGGAATTTAAAAATTGGAAAGAGTATATTAACCGAATTTTAATTGACAGCGGACAATTTGAAAATCCAAACTCTGAATCAAGAAATTTAACGGAAGTAGAGACCTTTAAATCGACTGACAAAAAATCTCTAACTGAAATAAGAGTTGGTTATTACATCGAAGAAAATAAGCTAATCTACCTTCACATTTTTAATCCGACAGTTCCAGGATATAACAAATATGCTTACAACGAATATTTTTACAAATACGATTTTACACCAGACAAAAGTTATGGAGACCCAGCTTTAGAATTTAATGAGCGAAATCGGAATGGAGTTCTCTCAATTCTAACAACCGAATTAAAAGGAAAGGAAGTGCAATTCATTAAAGACAAAAAGATTTTGAAATCCAAACTGTATATTTCGGAAAATAGCCCAAACTTTTACTTATCATATGACTTTACAAATAGAGGGTTTTGGAATAAAATATTTGGAAAGAAAATTGTCAAAATAGATGGAATTGAAAAAAGAGAAATTGAACTGAATACAATATTTAGCGGAATAAAAAACGTGTTACAACAACGTGTATAATGCATTGCTATTGCTGGCTAAGACGATGATCTTTGAGTACTTTTTACTATATTGTTGCTGCGGAACATAAATCGCGTACTTGTCCGCAACACATCATAACACGAACACGTTAGCAGCAATTTGAGCCAACCATCAACTAATGAAGTACTTTATAGCATTTTTATTATCATTAATTGGAGTATTTGTTTTCGGAACAATCCTGAAAACTGAATATTCTCTTGTTTTAAAAATTGTCTTTACTTCCTTAACTTTTATTGTAGCTTTTTTATGGGAATATTCTCTTTTAAATAAAACATTTGATTCTGATTTTAAGATTAGAAGTCAAAAGAAAACTATTAGTCTTTATGATTTTGGAATGGGAATATTTTGGACACTTTATATTTTACTTTTGAGCGATAATAGAGAAACATTAAGCTATTTGATTTTTGTCTTTTGGGCAATTCCTTTTTCTGAATTTATAATGTGGTTTATTTATAGAAAACAAAAACCTTATACTCTATTTATAAAAGGGAATGAATTAATTCTGAACAGGCGTTGGATTGTAAAAAGAAATCTGACTGAACTCACTCAAATCCAATACGACCGATTTAATAAAAATTTAAAACTTGATTTTAAAACAAAACGTGAAATTTCAATAAAAACGACGGAATATAAAACAGATGAAATTCATAAATTATTAGAAATTCTAATTGAGAAGTCTGAAAACAATGTTTTTGTTCCGAATAATTATGAACCGAAATAAAAAACAGCTGCTAACAACGTGTATAATTCATTGTTTGGTTCGTGTGTACTCGGAAAATTCCTGCGGAATTTTCCTCTGGTCAGTTTTCTTTTACTAATTTAGTCCTAGCCAACACAACGAAATCATACACAAATACGTTGTGGTGCATATAAACAAAACGAAATGGAAAATAAATTTAAAATATCTTTCGCTGTTATATTGATTTTAGCGATAATCGGATGTGAGAACATTGACAAAAAAGAAAAAGTGTCAGTTCAAACAGAAAAAGCCTTGATTGAAATGGAGTTTGGAAAATGGAAAACAAAAGATGAAAGTCTTGGCGTTGATTTAGAAGTTAATAATTTTGAAAACTGGTTTGACTTAATCAATCGGATTGAAAAAATTGTCTGTAATGATAGTTTACCAAAAATGACTTTGACAACAGATAGCGAAATTAAAACCATTTATTTCAGAAACACTTGTTCAAAAGAAGATTCCTTTAGAATTATTAAAACTAAAAATGTAATTACAATCTATAATGATAAGATTAGTAAAAATAACAAATCTGGTATTCCTTTGGATAGTTTAGAAAATGTCTTAAGAAAAGATATTGATAATAATGGGAAAAATTTAGACTTAAGTGAAAGTTCTGAAAAGCTAACGATATGTGTTCAGTATGATGATAAAAGTGAATTTAATAATCTACCTAACATCTTAAATCAACTTACAGAAACCTATTACCGAATTACAAATAAAACGGATTTGAAAATACTTTTAATTGATGAAAACTATTTTAGTCCACCACCAAAGCCAAAAGAATAAATTAAAAAAATACGCACCACAACAACGTGTATAGCTCATTGCGGCTGAATTCCTAATCGGAATTCATTGCAATTTGCTATCTTTCGGTTACGGCGGAAAATCCTCGCGGATTTCCCGCAACGAGCCATACACAAATCCGTTGTGCTTCATTATCAGAAACCACTAACCAATGATAAAATTCTTTAGAAAAATTAGACAAAAACTACTATCTGAAAACAAATTCAGCAAGTATCTGATTTATGCAATTGGTGAGATTATATTGGTAGTTATTGGAATTTTGATTGCTTTGCAAATTAATAATTGGAACGAGAACAGAAAAAGGTCAAATGAAGAATTGAGCATTTTAAAAGACTTAAAAAAAGGTCTTGAGGCAGATTTATCGGACTTGAATTATAACGTAAACTGTCTAACTTTGAATTTATCGGTTGCTGATAAGGTTATTTCGCATCTAAAAAGTGATGAGCCATACAATGATTCAGTTGCCATACAATTTGGCAAAATGATGTTTCCCTACAAATTTGTGTATTCCACAAGTGCTTTTGAAACGCTAAAATCTAAGGGTTTAGACTTAATTAAAAATCAAAAATTAAGAGATGCTATTGTAGAGGTTTACGATTCCAGATATAAATTCTTTACCGAAACTGAAAAGACGATTCTTTTGGACGAAGTGGAACGTGGTTATCAAAACGTTTTTTCAACACGGTTTGAAGAATCTTTTGTAGTAGATTTTTCTAAAAAAGACTACGGTCTGTGGCTTAAACCACTTGATTTTGAAGCATTAAAAACGGACAAAGAGTTTTTATATTACATAAAATCCTATAGAAACAGGCTTCACGTTTTCATCAACTTTCACTATAAAGGTGTTATTATAGTTAGAGTAGAAAATTTAATCAATTTTTTGGAAAAAGAGATAACTAATTTTGAGCAATGACAAATGATAAAATTCTTTAGAAAGATTAGACAAAAAATTCTCTCTGAAAACAAATTCAGCAAGTATCTGATTTATGCCATTGGAGAGATAATACTTGTGGTTATTGGAATTTTAATTGCATTACAAATCAATAATTTAAACCAAAAAAGCCAGGAAAAAGAACAACTCAAAGCATCGCTTGAGCTTATGCAGTTAAACTTAAATGAAGATATCAGAAAACTGGATGAGCAAATAGCCTACAATAAATCTATTCAAGAAGACATTGATAATTTTTTCAAAATTGTTTCAAATCCAGAAGGAACTAAAAATATACCTTTAAATGACATTGGAAATATTGCGCTTGAGAAATCTTTCTATCCTGTTTCTACCGCTTTAAAATCGATGGAATCTGGAGGACATTTTAAATGGATTAATGATAAGGCATTGAAAGAATCAATCTATATTTATTATGCAGAAACAGAAAGGTTTTCAAGACTTGTTGAAGCCCATAATCATTTTGCAAGAGAATATGTAGAGGGATTTGTTTATAAGAATTGGGATTTAGCGGATTACGTTTCTGGCATAAATCCTTATTTGGAAACAAGAGCACCAAGAATAAACAACAGACAAGTGGTTATTGAAAATGTCGAGTTTGAAAGCATTGTTGTCGGAAGAAAGTTGAAAACCAATGCTGAAATAGGTTGGGCAAAAGATTTGAAAGAAACAGCACAGAGTTTGTACGATACAATTGAGAACTATTTGACCGAAATAAATAAATAACGAAAGCACAACAATGGCTATAAGTAATTGCTTGTTCTCGCCTACTTCTGAAAATCTTCGCGGATTTTCAGTTTGGTGTGTACTTGCAAAGTTAAGTGCTAAACCACGCAACTACTCATAGCCGAGACCGTTGTAAAACATATGAAAAAAATCCTGCTGACATTAATATTTGGAGCTTTAATATACTCTTGTTCTACCACAAAAATCGGAAGTGATAAGACCAAATATTTTGATGAAAACAGTGTTGAAATAAGTAAATCAAAATTTAATCGAATTCGTTCCACAAATAAACTATTGGATATTCCCGGAGATTCTGCCAATCACAAAAAATTGACATTAAGAGAAAAGCGTGGGAAAATAAATGATAGAAACAGTTTGGAATTATTACTTGAAAATACAACGAATCGTGAATTGGATTCAAAAAAGCCTATTGCTATAATTTATTATCCAGGAAAAGACCCTTGTAATAGTAGCGGAACAACAAATAAAGAGTGGATTGCAAATTGGCACGAACAATTGGAAGAAGGCTTAAATCAAGTAGCTAAAATTAAACCATTATACATTTATAAAGACAACGATGGACTTGAAAAATATAATGGAATTTTAAACTGGTATAACGACCCAAAAGGAACCGTTGAAAGATTGTTTTTTGAACATCATTATCCTTGTAAGAGTTTTGTAGTAATTTCTAAAGATGGAGATTATATAAGCTACTTTGGAGAATTTGGAAAAGAGTATGTTTGGGAAGCAACTCAACTTATGAATAAATAAATAAATAAATACGTTTTACAACACCGTGTATAATTCATTGTTCGGTTCGTGTGTACTCGGAAAATTCCTGCGGAATTTTCCTTTAGTCAGTTTTCTTTTACTAATTTAGACCTAGCCAACACAACGAAACCATACACAAATACGTTGTAGCCAATTAAAAAATGTACGAATTCAATTATATTTATGGAGCATTATTGATTGATAGGAATTTAGATAAAGTTCAAGAAATCATAAATGAAATGTCATCTTCAGATGAATTTTACTATTTCCATTCTTCAATGTTTTCTAAAGGAAGTAACAATTATCCTTCTTTTTATGATACCTCTATTATTTCATTTTCTAGAACTTTCAAATATTTTGGTTATGACTTAAAAGAATTTAATGAGTTTATACGCAATATTGAAAGTTTTTTAGACCAGATAGATTTTGAAAGTGCAATGATTCATATTGGAGGAATGTATAGCGATCAGGATTTATTTTGGATAAATAAAAAAATGGGTGACAAAGAAAAATTAGGCATTAAAGAGATCGAATATTATGAAACTGATAAATGGTTTTTTGGTTTTGGAACAATAAACTTATCTACTGGAATAATTAATAGAGTACCAAATGATAAAAATGAAATGTTTCATATACAATATCCCAACTTTAAGTATCCGATAATTAAAAAATAACTGGCCACAACAACGTGTATAATTCATTGTTCGTTTTGTGTGTACTCGGAAAATTCCTGCGGAATTTTCCTCTGGTCAGTTTTCTTTTACTAATTTAGACCTAGCCAACACAACGAAACCATACACAAAACCGTTAGCACCAATTATGAAAAAAATCTTGCTTACCATATTATTTATTGCAATTTCAAGCAAGTTGTTGGCTTGCACTTGTATGTCTCAAAGACTTTTAGACAGATATGCAAAATCTGAATTTGTTGCAACTTTGAGTGTGTTAAGTGTAGATTCTGAAACCGATGATGATTATTTGCTTCTTGACATTGAAATAATTGAACTTTATAAAGGAAATAAAACTAATCTTTTGAAAATACGAAAATCAAAAGGTAGTGGTTGTTCAATCTATGCACCTGAAAATACCAAATGGTTAATTTTCGCATCTAAAGACCAGAATGGAAATTTGATTTTTGGAAAGTGCTCTGGACCAAAACAATTAGATCGAACTTTTGACAAAGAAAGATTTCCAAATGCCGAATTAAACTATTCTAAAAGTTTAGAACGGAAACTTGAACTACTCGAAACCTTAAAAGAGGAAAAAATTGAACCCATTAATACGTATAATTTGTATACTTATTTTAAAGAAGAATCTTTAGAAAAATTTAAAGGATATACAATTGAAAATGGGAATAATGCATTTTATGAAATAACCGTTAATGCAGATTTGAGTTTTAAAAACATAAAAACTTTAAAGGAGTTTGATAACGAACAATTATCTAATGAACTAATTGAATTTATAAAAAAGAATATTCACATAGGCCGAATTGGAAAATTAGATGTAATACCAGAAGAAACAAAAATCATTCTTGGACTACATTATTATTCGGCAGAAAAAGAACGGAAAAGTGTAATATTACCTTATGCATATTAAAAACTGGTGCTAACAACGTGTATAACTAATTGCTGGTTCTGTGTGTACTCGGAAAATCCTACGGATTTTCCTCTGGTTCGTTTTCTTTTACTAAATTAGACCTAACCAACGCAACTAGCCATACACAACACGTTGTAGGTAATTATGAGAAACTTACTTATCATATTTCTAATTTGCTATTCTATAGAATTAAATGCTCAAGATTATATCGTCAATTATGGCGATAAAAAATTTATGACTATTGAAAAATTGCCATCTGAATTTAAGCAAACATATTCTCTGAAAAAACGTTTGCCAGATGGAAACTGGAAAGTAATTATCGAAAAAGATTCAATAGTATTTACTAAAGGACAATATCTTAGCAAAAGAAAGAATGGAGTTTGGAAGTATTATGACGAAAAAGGAATTTTATGGAAATTAGAAAATTTTAGAAAGGGAAAATTGGTAGAAACAACAAAACTATATTATCAAAACGGAAACGTAAGTCATAAAATAATTTACGAATCAGAAGAAGTTATTAAAATAGAATATTACGGGCAAAATAGTGAATTGAAAAAAACGGAGTTTCGTAAAAACAATGAAACTAATCAAAATTGATTAAAAAAAAACAACTACCTACAACAACGTGTATAATTCATTGTTTGGTTTGTGTGTACTCGGAAAATTCCTGCGGAATTTTCCTCTGGTCAGTTTTCTTTTATTAATTTAGTCCTAGCAAACACAACGAAATCATACACAAATTCGTTGTGTACAATATAAAAAAAGTGTTATCCTTAACTTTTTTAACTATGACTTTAAATTATGTAACTAGACAAAATCTGAATGGGAAATGGCTACTAAAACAAATTGATTCAGGAAATGGAGAGAAAGGATATCCAGGATTTCAATTATTAGAAATTGAAAGTGATTGTGTTGATATTTATATGGATATTTCATTAGAAAAAAAAGTGGCATCTTTTTTAATGAGAAACGGAAATCTATTAAATTCTAATAATGAAAACACTTCTGAATATAAAATAGTTAACGAGAACCATCTGAAATTATATGTTGATGGTACATCAAATGATGAAAATGCTATTTTTGAATGTGATTTCTTTCGACTTGAGCCTACAATCACAAGTTTAAAAAAAGATGATATCGAAAAAATGATTTTTGTAAATAGTGAAACGGAATTTGTTTTTAACAAAGAACTTTGGGATAAAGAAAGTTTAGAACTACATAAGATAACAAAAGGAGAGAGAAAAATGATTGAACAAATTGACTCAACTCTCTTTTTATCAACATACTTTAATGGAAAAAAACATAGTTCCTTTCCAATAAAAGAGGTCACGACTGAATTTATAAAAATTTGCGGTATTCCTAAAATGCCTAAAGGAATTATAGGATATCGAAAAGAATAAATACTGTACACAACAACGTGTATAACTAATTGCTTGGTCTGTGTGTACTCGGAAAATCCTAGCGGATTTTCCTACTGGTTCGGTTTCTTTTATTAACTTAGTTCTCGCCAACGCAACTAGCCATACACAAAACCGTTGTGGTTAATTTGAGAACAAACTATGGGAACACATATTGACTGTATAATTCCGAAAGAAAAAGAATATTCAGTTGAGGAAATAAAACAAAAACTGAAAAGTGTTTTTGACAGACTGAAATCTGAATTTTTGCATTTAGAGGAATACGGAACATTCACAGAAAACGTAAATGGAAATTGGTGGATTAACTATATTCCTTCCGAAAACGGAAATCCTGAATACATTACTGGAGAAGGAGATAGCTTTAATATTGACATTTATAAAAAAGTCATACACATTGGTTGTATAGAAAGATTCTCAAGCTTATACTTAAACGACAAAAATGTATCAGCGGAATTGTTTAAAATAATAACTGAAATAAGTAAGGAATTTAGAACATCAGATAAAATATTAATTGGAGCTGGTGGATTTGGAGAAACTGACCACATAATGGATATGGCTTTTAATGAAAGTGCAGATTTTGAACAAATTTGTGGGGAAATGACTGAATTGAATGGTATTCCTGCGAGTGACTTGAGTGAATTAAAAGACAGGTCTTGGTATCTGAAAAAATAAAAAACTAACCACAACACCGTGTATAATTAATTGCTGTGGCAAGTGCTTATTTGGAAAATTCCTTCGGAATTTTCTCGCGTTCGTTTTTGTTTACTAAATTAGTTTCTTAAACACGCAACTAACCATACACAAGACCGTTAGCCTTAATTTAAGAAATGACGAACGAAATAATAAACAATTTAACTCGAAACAATCATTTACAAAGACTTTTAGAAAGTTTTAAAAATGCTTCTGATATTTTAATAGTTAGTCCGTTTATTTCAAATTCATTTGACTTTTTCCCATTTAAAGAATTAAAAGGCATAAAGCGCCTAAGACTTGTCACAACTTTAAAACCTAAAGATTTAGACCAATATTCCAAAGTTCCATTTTTTAAAAACTTGTTCGAGTTTTGTAATAAATCAAAAATTGAACTTGAAATTCTTATTGAAAATTCATTACACGGAAAAGTCTATATTTCTAAATATGATAATGGAAAATCAGAAGCGATAATTACTTCTGCGAACTTCACCAACAATGGATTAAGACTCAATAATGAATGGGGAACTAAAATAACAAGTAATGAACAAATTTTAGAACTTGAAAATGGAATTTTAAGTAAAGTAATCTTAAAACCACTCACAGAAAAAGACATTGACAGATTCATAGAATTGATTGCTAAAAATCCGAAAAAAGAAAACAAAGAAAATCCCACAAGCTTAGATTTAAGCAAAAAAATAGATTTAAAAGAAAATCCATTTTTTATTGAGAAAAATATTAATTATTGGCTTAAACCTATTGGAGTTAGTGGAGACAATATTTCTTGGGACAGAGTATTTGACGAAATTGATAGTGATTTACATTTTTCAAAACTTAAACCAAAAGGTGTAAAAAAGAATGACATATTAATATGCTATGCTGTTGGACACTCAAATATACTTTCAATTTACAAAGTAAAATCAGAAGTTAAATACACCGGAAATGAAAATGACAGATGGCCATATTTTGTCGTTGGAGAAAATTTAACGCCTTATTACGGTCAAAATTGGAATAGTCAAGGTATTACAATAACAAATGAAAAAAATGAAGTCATTCGACAAGGCAAATTTAATGTTACACCAAGTGGAAAAAACAGTTTCGGAAGTTTAATGCGTGGAGCTGATAAGCTGAGATTAACACCAGAATTTGGAGAATACTTGATAAATAAAATCGCGAAAATTGACAACGAAATAAAAACTAAGGCTAACAACGTGTATAATTAATGGCTAGTTCAAGCCTACTTACGAAAATCCTCGCGGATTTTCTATTCGGTTTTTATTTGCTAAATTATGTGCTTAAACACGCCACTAATCATACACAAAACCATTGCCCACAATATGAGAAAAACTTCAGTCCTAATATCAATTATCTTTCTGATTCTATGTTCTTGTTCTCAAGAAAAGAAGGAAACTGAATTTGCTCAAACGAATGAATTAAGTCAGAAAACCCAAGATATTGTTAGTGATTTAATCGAGTATGGAGAAATAACTGGAAGTGCAGTAGGATATTCTGGAGGAAAACCAAAACAATGGGATAACTTCACTGATTTAAAGAAAAATGCTACTGACCAAGAATTATTACTCTTGACTGAACATCCAAATCCTGTGGTTAAATGTTATGCGTTTGATTTACTTGTTAAAAAGAGAAATAAAAGCAGCTTCAATATTCTAAAAAAGAATTTAAAAGACACTACTTCTGTTTCAACACAATATGGTTGTATTGGAAGTATGACAAGAGTTAATGACTATTTTATTGAGTCAATATCGAGACCTTATCCTGACAATGAATACTTAACAAAATCGGACAAAAAAACTTTAGATAGTTTAATACTATTTACACCAGACTTGATAAGTGACAACAAAAACAGATTGTTAGAAAGAATTGAGCCAAATGAAAAATATTACGACAGAATTAGAGAATTAGCTTTAAAGGAAAACAATTCAGCGATAATTGCAATTTCAAAATACCACAGAGAAAGTGATATTGATTTTATCAATCAATTGTTAGAAGATACGAATAAGAATATTCAACGCAATGGGTTGAAAGCAGTAAAAAATTTCCCTAATGAGGATTCATTTAAACGAATAATAGAAATTCACTCTCGCGAAATTAATAATTCAGGAGGTTATAATTATTCAATGTTACGTGAATTATATCAAGGAATAGTAAGCTATAAGGATATTAAATCTAGACAGCTATTAGAAAAAACAATTAACGAATCTGATGGTTCAACTAAAGAATATCACTCTGAATTTATTTGGCTAGCTCTAAAGAAATACCCGAATGAAATTTATAATGGAATTATTGACAAACTAAATTATACCAAAGACGAAATTGCTGGTTTAGAGAGTGAATGGAGTTGGCAACTTGAATAAAAATACTGTGGGCAACAACGTGTATAATTAATTGCTTTGGTCGTTGCCTATTTGGAAAATTCCTTCGGAATTTTCTCTGGCAAGTATTTGTTTACTAAATTAGTTGCTTAAACACGCAACTAACCATACACAAAACCGTTACAACAAATAGCTCCAAGAAAAATCGAGCAGAAAAGTAAACTTCTCTAATCCTGTAATTTTCTCTTACTCAAACTCCGAATACTAAGCTTGTAATATTTGTCCTTGAAAAGTAGTTGATGTGATTATCGGAATTACTTACTCTAACGAAAAAATTATATCGATACTATCTTGTAAAAAGAGTTCTCGCTTGAAAACTATGTCTTTTTATGTAACAGAATTTTAAAGTATTGTGAAATGAAAATCTAAATCATGAAGAAAAAAATCGGCCTTATTTTTTTCGATTTTTTTTGAGTTTTAAGTAACTAAATTCAAAAAAACTGTTCTAGCTTTTAAATTTATCAGAAAAGCTACAAAGCGTTTTTATAAAACACTTTTCGCGATTAAGTGGTAAAAGCAAAACTTGCGTTTAGCTTTTTATTTATTTTATTTTTCTCAACTGTATCGATAAGCACGATCTGCTTACTCAATTGGGTCGCTACTTGATTGTAACAACGTGTATAATGCATTGCTTCTTCTAGCCTACTCGGAAAATCCTACGGATTTTCCTCTGGTTCGTGACTTTTTATTAACTTAGTTCCTGACCAACGCAACACATCATAACACGAAGCCGTTAGCAACAAGCTGGAAGAAACTCTTGAAATTCAATTAAAAAACTATGAAATACATTTTTATTGCTATTGGTGGTTCTGGGTCGAAATTTTTGAGAAACAAACTTTCCTCACGCTATCTAACTGGAAACAAGCCAGATGCTATATTTCAACCAATTTTGAGTAAGATGAATATAAAAGTAGAAAATTTTGAATTTTATTCCAAAGGTTTTAAAACCTCTCAAAATGATAATTTAGAACTTATAATACCGAAATATGTCGATTTTTTAAGAAAAGATACTAATAGAACTGCAGTTTTTAATTATGCAATAGAAAAATCTGTGTTTAGTAAAAATAAAATTGATGATGTGATTTTCCAAATAAGGCATCCTTTGCATGCCTATTTATCATTTGGTAAACCAGAGAGGCACAAAAATATTTTAGATTACTATGGTGGAATAAATGATAAACGTGCTATAGATTATTATTGTACTAGATGGATCTTTTTAATTAAAGAATACCTCAAAATGAAAGAATTTGGTTTAAACGTATATTTGTTAAGATATGAATATGTTGAGAGTGACTTGACAGATATTCCAGAATTGAATTGGATATATAAAGATTTTGATTCTACAAAAAGAAATGATAACATTTTATCAAATTCAAATACTAATTATTTAAGGAGCAAAGTAGAAAAATATTATAACAAAACATATACTAATTGGGAAGTGTAATCATGGATAGAGAAAAATTAAACAACTTTATTGATAAGTTAAAGAAAACATGGGAAGTCTATATAGTGATTATAAGTTTGATTGCTACATTAATATTAAACATATTACCTTATTTGTTTCCAAAAATTACTATAGAAACTGAATGGATTTTCGCTACTGGTTATATGGGAATTATTGCAATTATTTTCATACTTCTCGACATAAGAAAAGAACTTCAAGAAAATATAGTTCAGCAATCTTTTCAAAATCTTAAAACAGCTGAACCTGAAATATTAAAAAAAATAATTAAAGCTTCAAAACGAAATAAAGACAAAACAATTGAAATAAAAATATGGGGAAATAGGCTTAGCCGTGTTTCAACAATAATATTAGAGGTTTTTAGAATGGCAAAAGAAGGAAAAATCAGCAATTCTAAGCTAGACATTGTTGTCTATCATACTGACCCATCCTTGTTAAATACTGAAAAATATCTACCAAAGATTCAAGGCTCACCATTTACTGAAAAACATAAAGCCTATTTAGAAAGTTTGGATTCTAATATAAAAGGAATTAAACATGACGCAAACGAACTAGGAAACGTAAGTGTAAAATTCATTAAATGCACACAGGTCCCTTTTTGCTATGCTTATCTTATTGAAGATTCTTGGCTATATTGGGGGTATTTCAATTGGCATCACATGTCTGGTGATTGGATTGGCCCAAGCAATAAGTGTTATTACATTGAAAAAGGAGATGACCCAGAATTTATGATTGATTGGTTTCAAAATAGATTTGAGATTTTTGATGGTGTTTTTGGTGAAACAAAAAAAGAGTTAAATGAAAGTCATTGAAAATTTTAAACAAAGTAAAACAGGGATTATTGATGATTGCGAAGATGCAATTAAAATTACTGAAAATTTTATCGCAGTTATAGATGGTGCTACAAATAAGACAAATCAAACATTTCAAAGTTTGTCACCTGGAAAATTAATAACTAATGTAATACTTAATGCAATTGAAATTATACCACCAAAACTTAATGCTTTTGAGGTACTTGAATTTATAAATCAAAAAATCACTCAATATTATATTAATAATAATCTTTTTTCAGAATTTTCACAAAAACCTAATTTGCGCCCAGCTGCTTCAATAATTATGTATAGTAAAGAAAATAAACAAATATGGAGTTTTGGAGATTGTCAATATATAGTAAATGGTAAGTTTTTTTCTAAGCCAAAACTAATTGATAAAATATTTTCTGAATATAGAGCACTATTAATCGACACAATTATAAAAGCTGGAATTGAGGAAAGAGAATTAATATCCAATGATTTTATAAGAGCATCCTTAATTTCACAATTACAAAAAACAAATATTTATCAAAATAATTATTTAAATAGTGATTATTCGTATGGTGCACTAGATGGTTTCAAAATAAATAATAAACATGTTCATATCAATCAAGTAACTGACAATTCTATTATTATTTTAGCTACTGATGGTTACCCAATTTTAACTGAATCTCTTGAACATTCTGAATTAAAACTTCAAAATATTATAAAAAAAGACCCTCTTTGTTATAAGCTATTCAAATCAACAAAAGGGATTTCTGGCAATAACATATCGTTTGACGACAGAGCTTACATTAAATTCTTAGCTTAGTATGAATGTTACAATACATCAACCTCATTTTTTCCCTTGGTTAGGTTATTTTAATAAATTAGCTAATACTGATATCTTTGTTGTCCTTGATGACGTTCAATTTAGAACACAATATTTCCAAAATCGAACACTAATTAAAACCATTCAATCAAGAAGCGAGTGGATTACAGTTCCTATTTCTCATGAAAAAATAAAACCTACAATTTCAAATACAAATATTTATGGTAGTTATTGGAAAAAAAAAGTGATTCGAAATTTAGAAGTAAATTATTGCAAGGCTCCATTTTTTAATTATTACATTAATGATATATCAAAAATAATAACACAATCAGGTATTTCATTATTAAAACTGAACATTGATACAATAAGTTACATAAATAGCATTTTAAATATAAAAACTAAAATTATATTCTCAAGTGATTATAAAACTAGTTTAGAACCCACAACAAGAGTGATAGAGCTTTGTAAAGCTTCTAATTGCAATAATCTAATAATTGGTGAAGGTAATAGTCAATACTATCATGATATAGAAAGGATCAAATCAAATAATATTAAAATTATAAAACAAGATTTTCGGCGAAATCATCCAGTTTATAGTCAAATAAACGGAGTGTTTTTAAAGAACCTCTCTATTCTTGATTTATTATTTAACGTTGGTTCTGACGAAAGTGAGAATATTATAAAAACAATTTGGACCATATAATTGTATTACTAACGTATGAAAACATCAAAAATTTTATTTACTTGTAAAAACTTCGATGTAGTTGAGGATTCTTTCATTAGTAATAAGCAAAAAAAGAACTATATATACATAAAAAAAAGTGATGCTGTTGGCATAATTCCTGTTACAAAAAGCGGAAAAGTTATTTTAATTAAACATTATAGATATCCATTGAATAAGTATTATTGGGAAATTCCTGCTGGAAGAATTGAATTAAAGGAGCAAATAGATGATGCCGCTCAACGAGAATTAAATGAAGAGCTAGGATTATTTGCAAACGAATTAAATTACTTTGATACAATTTATTCATTGCCAAGCTTTTGTTCAGAAAAAATTCATGTTTTTATAGCTAAGTCGATGACTCCATGTCAAAAAAGTAATAGTATTGATGAAGCAGATTTGCATTCTGAAGAATTTTCGTTTGATGATTGTGAGAAAATGATACTTAACAATGAAATCGAATCCACTGCTAGCGCTCTAGTTTTACTGAAATATTTTAGTCTATTGAGACAAAACAAACTTTAGCTATCATAAATCATTTAATTAAATTGCTTGGTAGCCAGTTGCTAACAACGTGTATAACCAATTGCTAGTTTGTTTGTACTCGGAAAATCCTGCGGATTTTTCTATTGGTTCGGTTTCTTTTGTTAACTTAGTTCTTACCAACGCAACTAGCCATACACAAAACCGTTGGCAATAATTATGAAAAACCCGATAATCATTACAATATTCATTCTGATTTTTTCAGCAAACAAGGTTTATTCTTGTTCTTGCGAAAAGTCAAGTGTCAAATACGGTTTTGAACATTCGGACTTGATTTTTACTGGAAAAGTTGTGGAAATTAACGAAGGAAAAGTTTATGACTCAATCCCAAGCTCTACTGAAAAAGGAAAATATTTCGTTCGAGAAATTAACAGAATTGAATTTGTTTTTAAAGTTAAGAAACTGATTAAGGGAAAAGAAAAATCAGATTTCATAACTATTGTGACTTCTGGTGGCGGAGCGGATTGTGGAAATTATTTTGACCTGAACTCTGAACATTTGATTTACTCATACGAAACGGATTTACAAGTAAATACTTTCGACGAGAATAATAAAGTTGAACCTTATTTTTCGACTGACCTTTGTACTCGGACTAAAAATCTGAACCGAACAAAGAAATCGGAAATAAATCGACTGAAAAGATTGAATAAACGGAATAAAAAATAACTATTGCCAACAACGTGTATAGCTCATTGCGGCTGAATTCCTAATCGGAATTCATTGCAATTTGCTATCTTTAGGTTACGGCGGAAAATACTCGCGCATTTTCCGCAACGAAGCCATACACAAAACCGTTAGCAACAATAGTGCATGAGCAAAATTTCGGTATTTTATCTAAAGTAGTTTCTAGCACAAATGTTTCCGATTTGATTTAAACAACTTCCCTTCTATCCTTTTTTGAAGAACCAAACGCTCTGTGGTTCGTGTATTTTTCAAACTTATCGGAATCTTATACATACTTGCCAAATTTTAGTGGTGCGTTATGAATCGTTCTTTTCCAAAAAAGGTGTCTGTATTTAAATCAATGTTGCAACCTAAATGCTTGAGTGTGACCTGTACTTTTTTATTAACGCAACGGGTTCTTGGGTGTATCTGCCAAATTCGTCAAAGCATTTCTGATTCGGTTGCATGTGATAATCAGTTTTCTTTTTCACATCCAATGGTTCCTGTTGCCCTAAAGTGGCTAACAGCGTGTATAATTCATGCTTAAAAATTGCTTCAATTTTTAATTCTTATATTTAATCTATAATTTCGAGGCAACGGAAAATTTTAAAATTTTCTATCGCACGAAATCATACACAATACGTTGTACACAATATTATGAAATACGTAATCTATTTATGTTTTTGTCTTTTTTCATTTACTTGTTCTGCTCAAGGTTTAGATTGCGAAGATTTTAATGAAGGAATCTTTATTGGAACTTCTCCACAAATACCTGAATTAGAATGGAAAGTATTAAGAAAAGATAATAATCAAATTGAAGAAATTATCAAGGCTCCTCAAGATTGGATTGATAACGGAGTGCCTTTAATTCCAATTCATGCTAAATTTGAATTGATTAACGAATGTACATACAGACTCTTGTATGACGAAACAAAAATGGAACTTGATGAATATCAAATTTCTGCCAATGAAAATGGAGGAATTATTGTGAAAATTGAAAGAATTAAAGGAAGTTGCTTTTTTTACACGTCAAAATCCATAAGTAAAGGAAAAGAATTGGTCATCGAAGGAAAACTGTGTAAACAAAAACGATAGAAATTATCCAAGTAATAATATAGTTTACAATTACGTTGTAAATCATATGAGACTTCTACTTATTTTAATTTTTGGTCTGTACACAATTTCGTCAACTGCTACAGTTCAAGAAAAAGATATGATAATTTATGATGGTGAAATTTATGAATTGCAAAATTTTTACTTAGAACAGTATTTTGAAATATATCCTAGCAAAAGACCTAAAAATGGAATTTCCTCTTCTAACCTATGGAGAGGATACCTTGCAGTATTTACAATTTCTAATGACCACCTTCACTTAATAGATTTATTAATTCAAATACATGACAAAGATCCTAGCAAACTTTTTGCAACGAAGTGGGAAAGTGTCTTTGATGAATTCTCTCCTGAATGCGACGAGTTTTTGATCTTTTGGATTAAGGATTTGATCCTTCTTCCACAAGGTGAAGTCGTAGACTATCAGCCAGGCTTTGGCGTTTCATTTAGTGACTATGAACTACTTGAATTCAGTAATGGAGAATTAATTGATTCTGATAAATTTTCTTTAGACTTTTATAAGATGTATTTTACGAAGTGTCATTTGTTTTTAAAAGAAGAAGACTTATTAGTCATGAAGGAAAAAGTATCAGATTAAAAAAATACAGTGTACAACAACGTGTATAACTAATTACTTGGTCTGTACGTACTCGGAAAATCCTACGGATTTTCCTAATGGTTCGTTCCTTTTTACTAACTTAGTTCTCGCCAACGCAACTAGCCATACACAAATACGTTAGCAACAATAGTGCATGAGCAAAGTTCTGGTGTTTTATCTAAAGTAGTTTCTAGCACAAATGTTTCGGATTTGATTTAAAAAACTTCCCTTCTATCCTTTTTTGAAGAACCAAACGCTCTGTGGTTCGTGTATTTTTCAAACTTGTCGGAATCTTATACATACTTGCAAAATTTTAGTGGTGCGTTATGAATCGTTCTTTTCCAAAAAAGGTGTCTGTATTTAAAACAATGTTGCAACCTAAATGCTTGAGTGTGACCTGTACTATTTTATAATCGCAACGGGTTCTTGGGTGTATCTGCCAAATTCGCCAAAGCATTTCTGATTCGGTTGCATGTGATAATCAGTTTTCTTTTTAACATCCAATGGTTCGTGTTGCCCTAAAGTGGCTAACAGCGTGTATAATTCATGCTTAAAAATTGCTTCAATTTTTAATTCTTATATTTAATCTATAATTTAGATGCAACGGAAAATCTATCGATTTTCTATCGCACGAAATTATACACAATACGTTAGCAACAATAGTGCACGAGCAAAATTCTGGTATTTTATCTAAAGTAGGTTCTAGCACAAATGTTTCGGATTTGATTTAAACAACTTCCCTTCTATCCTTTTTTGAAGAACCAAACGCTCTGTGGTTCGTGTATTTTTCAAACTTGTCGGAATCTTATACATACTTGCCAAATTTTAGTGGTGCGTTATGAATCGTTCTTTTCCAAAAAAGGTGTCTGTATTTAAAACAATGTTGCAACCTAAATGCTTGAGTATGACCTGTACTTTTTTATGAACGCAACGGGTTCTTGGGTGTATCTGCCAAATTCACCAAAGCATTTCTGATTCGGTTGCATGTGATAATCAGTTTTCTTTTTCACCTCCAATGGTTCCTGTTGCCCTAAAGTGGCTAACAGCGTGTATAATTCATGCTTAAAAATTGCTTCAATTTTTAATTCTTATATTTAATCTATAATTTCGAAGCAACGGAAAATCTATCGATTTTCTATCGCACGAAATCATACACAATACGTTGCCAAACATTAAAGACAAAATAGGTCGATGAATACTGAAGAAAACGAATTTAATATACTTTCTCTAAAAATTTGGAGAGAGGCGACAATTTATAATTCAAATAAATTTCCCTCAGTAGAATACGATGGTACTCATAATAAAAATTTAAAGTCGTTCAAAAGTCTAGCTGACTATTTCTCAAAATCAGATAGAATTAATAGAGAAAATATTTCAGCATTAATGCTCAAAAATAATACAATCAAAAGCTTTAATGGTATAGAAAACTTTAAAACATTAAGTCTTATAGATGTTACTAACAATCCAATAGCAGAAATAACTGATACAACTTTAAAATATTTTGAGAATAGAATTCAAAACTGTCCTATCGAAATTAATTCTGATGGAGTAATTTCAGGTAACTTTTGTTTTAAAATTCAAGGAACTAACTTCGACAAGGTAAAGTTATTTGACTTAATTGAAAATTTGAATTGCCTCAATTCAAACTCTTTGAATATAGATTTCTTTAAAAATGATGTACTAGGAATTTACATTTACATGAAAGAAAGATCTAAGAATGAATGGCTATATGCGGAAAATTCTAGAGACCTAAAAAAAGAATACAAAACACTAGAAATTTATACGCAACATAAATGTAAAAATAATGTAGCTAATTCATCTTATTGGTCTAAAACTTTAGGTACATTAAAGGAATTGAAGTCCGGTAACGGTGAAAATCATTTAAAGATTTGGTTCGACATCAACCCGAATGAAGATGGCTACAGATATTATTCAGGCAACCTTAATATTGGATATAATTTTTATAAAAAAATTGCAATACCTGATAATTCTGTTTATTTGAATCTGATAAAAAGTGAATTAAACATTGATGTAAATGAAATTATTAATAATAATAAACCTGTAGCGAAAAAATGGTGGCAGTTCTAACGTTTGGCAACAACGTGTATAATTCATTGTTTGGTTCGTGTGTACTCGGAAAATTCCTGCGGAATTTTCCTTTAGTCAGTTTTCTTTTACTAATTTAGACCTAGCCAACACAACGAAACCATACACAAATACGTTGCCCACAATTATGAAAAGACTACTACTACCATTTTTATTTATCGCATTTTCAGTAAATGCCCAGCAAAAGGAAATTGTTGATTTGAAGTGGAAAATATCTGATACGCTGACCTATAAAACCGTTATGAAAGATATAATGGTTCCACAAGAGGAAAGTAAAAGTGAAAAACAAACTGACACTCTTTTTGGAGGGAAAGCGAATGATTTTTTCAAAAAAATGCAAGAACAAACGGCAAATTTAAAATACGAAACAAAACTCTATCCTGACAAGAATGGTAATATAGACATTGCGATGTTTCTCAAAGCAGATAAGACAGATACAACTGAAACTCTGTTCTCTGGAATGGCAAAAATGAACGGAAACGTGGTTTTAAGAGGCAAAGTAAGTACGGAAGGAGAATTATTAAGCTTTTATTATAAGAGCTCTCAAACCAATCTGATTGCAATTCTATTTGAGCTTCCAAAAGAACCGATTAAAGTTGGAGATGAATGGAGTTTAAAAGTCGATTTAATTTCAATGGACCAAAATTTCGTTGCTGACACTTTATACAGAAAAAATAAAGTTCGATTGGAAAAAATAATAGAGCAAAACGGAGATAAAATTGCAGTAATTAAGTACGATATCGAAGAATATGTTTCGGGCGATTTTGGAAATGGACTTATGACTATGTTTGCTGGAGAAAGTGATAAAGAAACCTATATGAAAATATCACACAAAGCAACTGGACTATTCTCGCTAAATAAAGGTTTTTGGTTTGAATATGACGGAATAATGGAAGTCGACACAAACTTATCAATGATGGGAATGGGTGGAAAGAAAAGAACAGAATTTAAACTTACACCCGAAAAATAACTGTGGGCAACACCGTGTATAATTAATTGCTTGGTCACTGCCGACTTACGAACATTCCTGCGGAATATTCTATCTGTGATTTATTTGCTAAATTACGTGCTTAACCACGCAACTAACCATACACAAATACGTTAGCAACAATAGTGCATGAGCAAAATTTCGGTATTTTATCTAAAGTAGGTTCTAGCACAAATGTTTCGGATTTGATTTAAACAACTTCCCTTCTATCCTTTTTTGAAGAACCAAACGCTCTGTGGTTCGTGTACCTTTATAAAGTTGTCGGAATCTTATACATACTTGCCATATTTTAGTGAAGCGTTATGAATCGTTCTTTTCCAAAAAAGGTGTCTGTATTTAAAACAATGTGCAACCTAAATGCTTGAGTGTGACCTGTACTTTTTTTATAAACGCAACGGGTTCTTGGGTGTATCTGCCAAATTCATCAAAGCATTTCTGATTCGGTTGCATGTGATAATCAGTTTTCTTTTTAACATCCAATGGTTCGTGTTGCCCTAAAGTGGCTAACAGCGTGTATAATTCATGCTTAAAAATTGCTTCAATTTTTAATTCTTATATTTAATCTATAATTTCGAGGCAACGGAAAATCTATCGATTTTCTATCGCACGAAATCATACACAATACGTTAGCATTAATTACCAAAACTCATGAAAATCGATTATTCAGAAAAAGAGGATATTTATTATTGTGATTTAAAACTGAATTCACTTGAAGATTTTGAAAAACTAAGAGAACCAAAAGCATTGATTAGAGTTGACTTTCATACTCTTTTCGAAAAACCGACAATTGAACAAAAAAATGCTCTGAATTATTTAGTTGAAAACGAAAAAGAGATTTTTGACAAAATGGTTCTCGGAATAATTGATAGTTATAACAAAGAAGTTTTAAGTAAGTATAAAGATTATGCAGAATTGTTACCTGTTATAAAAGAGCCTTTGGATTTAAAAAAAGAAGTTTCGATAGATGACATTATCATTTCTAATAAACATATCAATGGAACATCTTATGTTATGTTTAAAGGAGATTGTAGTTGGAATGATGAACACGGATTTTGCGCTGTGATGAATAAGAATCAATTTATCGAATTTGGTTCTTGGGATTTACATTACTAAAACTAATGCTAACAACGTGTATAATTAATTGCTTGGGCGATTGCATACTTGGAAAATTCCTTCGGAATTTTCTCGCGTTCGTTTTTGTTTACTAAATTAGTTGCTTAAACACGCAACTAATCATACACAAAACCGTTGGCAACAATTAAATGCAAGAACTAAAAAAACAAATACTAACTGAAATTTCGAATAAGTGGAATTTTGAGGAAAATTCATTATTAAATGATATTCCAATTGCTATTTCTGAAAAATCTAACAACAAGAAATGTGTTTATATGCCATTAGAGATTTTTGACCTGAACGATTATAATAAAATTAATGGTCGAATAAAACAATTTGAGAAAGTATATATGTTAGATGAAAATGAGAACTTTGAAATAATTGACTTTAATGAATTTGATATTTCGGATTTTACGAACGTGACTTTAATAGAATCAAATCTTAATTGGATTATTAATGTCTCAATCGTATTCACAGGAATTGGAGAAGCAATCTCTTTTGGTGGGAAAGAAATGATTGAATTTATTAATAACACTTTTTCGGAAAAAGAAAAATGGATTGCTGAATGGTAAAACTGTTGCCAACACCGTGTATAATTAATTGCTTGGTTTGTGTGTACTCGGAAAATCCTAGCGGATTTTCCTACTGGTTAGTTTTCTTTTATTAACTTAGTTCTCGCCAACGCAACTAGCCATACACAAATACGTTGTAAAACATATGAAAAAAATCCTGCTGACATTAATATTTGGAGCTTTAATATACTCTTGTTCTACCACAAAAATCGGAAGTGATAAGACCAAATATTTTGATGAAAACAGTGTTGAAATAAGTAAATCAAAATTTAATCGAATTCGTTCCACAAATAAACTATTGGATATTCCCGGAGATTCTGCCAATCACAAAAAATTGACATTAAGAGAAAAGCGTGGGAAAATAAATGATAGAAACAGTTTGGAATTATTACTTGAAAATACAACGAATCGTGAATTGGATTCAAAAAAGCCTATTGCTATAATTTATTATCCAGGAAAAGACCCTTGTAATAGTAGCGGAACAACAAATAAAGAGTGGATTGCAAATTGGCACGAACAATTGGAAGAAGGCTTAAATCAAGTAGCTAAAATTAAACCATTATACATTTATAAAGTCAACGATGGACTTGAAAAATATAATGGAATTTTAAACTGGTATAACGACCCAAAAGGAACCGTTGAAAGGTTGTTTTTTGAACATCATTATCCTTGTAAGAGTTTTGTAGTAATTTCTAAAGATGGAGATTATATAAGCTACTTTGGAGAATTTGGAAAAGAGTATGTTTGGGAAGCTACTCAACTTATGAATAAATAAATACGTTTTACAACACCGTGTATTATTCATTGTTTGGTTCGTGTGTACTCGGAAAATTCCTGCGGAATTTTCCTCTGATCAGTTTTCTTTTACTAATTTAGACCTAGCCAACACAACGAAACCATACACAAATACGTTGGCAACAAGCTAAAAAAATGATAGCCTCAGGAAAATACAATGAATATTATTGGATTGAAATATTATCCAAACATTACAATATGAATTCATTGATTTCTGAATTCCCTGAATTTATTATTGACAAGTGTCTTTCAGTTATTTCATTCGACTGCGATTCGTTCCTACCAACAGAATCTGAATTAAAAAGAGGTTGGATTTATGAAAATGAAATTGCTTATTTCGATAAGATGACTGAATTTGAATTATCTCAAAACTCACTATTTGACATTTATGATCAATGGCTAATTTTTGACAACAAGCAAAGATTCAAAACAATGGAAATTTTTGTCAATTACGGTGGATTTTCAACTGAATTAAGTGAATATCGAAAAGAACTAAAATTGGCTGACACCAAAAGATTTTGGAATCAAATTGAGGAAATAAACCCAAATAGATTTATTCTTAATGGAGACAAACTGATTTTCGGTACGAATAAACAATCGGAATTTGAAAAAGTAAAAGCCAGTTGCCAACAACGTGTATAATATATTGCTTCTTCTAGCCTACTCGGAAAATCCTACGGATTTTCCTTTGGTTCGTGACTTTTTATTAACTTAGTTCCTCACCAACGCAACACATCATAACACGAAGCCGTTGTGCTTCATTATCAGAAACCGCCAACCAATGATAAAATTATTTAGAAAAATTAGACAAAAACTATTAACTGAAAATAAACTCAGTAATTATTTCATTTATGCTATTGGAGAAGTTATTCTTGTTGTAATTGGTATTCTTATTGCCTTGCAATTAAATAATCTTAATGATATAAAAAATGACAAAGGTGATGAAAAGAAATACCTTGCTAGAATACAATTAGATATTAAGCAGGACTTAGCAGAACTAGAAAAGCTTTTTCAAGGGGATACTATTCGATTAGATGCTTTTACTTATTTGGGACGTTATTTCCAGTCAGATTCAATAGCCACAGACCCTACTTTATTACTCTCAAAGTCAGGTAATGCTTTTGGAATCCATTGGTTTGAAGGTAAAAATATAGTTTTTGATGACATGAAATCGTCTGGTAAAACAGGACTCATTACTTCAGATTCTTTAAGGAATAGTATTCAATATTACTATAGATTATTTGATGAAGTAATAAAAGAAGAGAGCGTACACAATAATTCCATCTTAAAATATAATGGTAATATTTATCCTTTATTCGAAACAGGTTCTGGAACAGACCTTGCGATGCCAGAAAGGTGGAAAGTAAACTCGAATGAAAAATCATTTTATAAATATTATAATTCTTTGATAAACCTAGATGAAGACCAAAAGAAAATAATTTCCGATAATTTTGGCTTGACAAAAGCTAACATTTTACTGAATCATAAAGTGCGACTGTTACTACACAAAGAAGGACTAAAGACAATTAAGGCTATTGATGCTTATTTAAAACAAGAAAAATAACGAAAGCACAACAATGTGTATAATTCATTGCTAGTAAAGGCTTACTTACGAAAATTCTGCTGGAATTTTCTATCTGTAATTATTTACTAACTTTAGTGCTTAAACACGCAACGAAATCATACACTAGACCGTTAGCAACAATAGTGCATGAGCAAAATTCTGGTGTTTTACCTAAAGTAGGTTCAAGCATAAATGTTTCGGATTTGATTTAAACAACTTCCCTTCTATCCTTTTTTGAAGAACCAAACGCTCTGTGGTTCGTGTACCTTTATAAAGTTGTCGGAATCTTATACATACTTGCCAAATTTTAGTGGTGCGTTATGAATCGTTCTTTTCCAAAAAAGGTGTCTGTATTTAAAACAATGTTGCAACCTAAATGCTTGAGTATGACCTGTACTTTTTTATGAACGCAACGGGTTCTTGGGTGTATCTGCCAAATTCACCAAAGCATTTCTGATTCGGTTGCATGTGATAATCAGTTTTCTTTTTCACCTCCAATGGTTCCTGTTGCCCTAAAGTGGCTAACAGCGTGTATAATTCATGCTTAAAAATTGCTTCAATTTTTAATTCTTATATTTAATCTATAATTTCGAAGCAACGGAAAATCTATCGATTTTCTATCGCACGAAATCATACACAATACGTTGTGTGTAATTAAAAACCAAATCAACTATAATTTCATAAATGGATTATTTTTTCGAAATTTCAATTATAATATTTACAGCTATATTAACCATTATTCCATTTACTGGTGATTTATGGATAAAGAAAAAAAGAAAATTTAAGTTTCATAAAAGAGGTATCGCTTTTATAGTGTTTTCAATTCTTGGTTTACTTTTTACTATTGTGCACATAGTAAGAGAAATTAATCAACAAGGAGAAAGAGATTCTACAATAAATAAAACTCTTGATAATACGGAAAAAATAGTTTCTAGAGTAGAAATAAGCGCTCTAGAAATGGAAACAAAATTGGCTAGAATTGATAGTTTAAATACTAAATTAGATTCACTCAACTCAAAGACCATAAATTCGATAAACACTAGAAATAATATTTTAGATAATTTCAATGAGTTAAATTCTCGAATTAGCAAAATATATAAACAAGAAGAATTAAAAATTAAACAAGCAGTACCATTAGTAAATATTTTGGATAAGGTTGATTGGGAAATAAAAGACAGAACATATCAAATCAGTATATTTTTTACTAATACAGGAAATCGAGTCGCGAAAAATTTTGATTTAAAAATCACGTATTTCAATGTAAATCAAAATAATAGTATAACAAGTCACAGTTTTATAACAGAAGACTTACATGGGACATCAGACCTGCCTAAAGGAAAGAAATTACTTTTCACAGTACCAGTGAGTCAATCATATTATAGCAAAAATGATTTGAAACAAGGATATATGATTGTTGATTTTAATTATTCTGACTTCATTACTGGAGAAAAATTTTATGGATCGGAAAGATTTATTTGGAGAAGTCTAGAATTAGATAATTTATCTTGGAAATATATGCCAAAAACAATTTCCAATCAATTAGATGAATATTTAAAAAGTAACAATATTAAATTAAATAAATAACTACACACAACACCGTGTATAGCTAATTACTAGTACAGCTTGTACTCGGAAAATCCTACGGATTTCCCTAATGGTTCGTTTTCTTTTACTAATTTAGACCTTGCCTACGTAACTAACCATACACAAACACGTTAGCTGTAATTAATGAAAAATATTATTCTCATATCAATTTTAATAATTGGCAATATTATTTTTTGTCAAGAAACTTTCAGTGAAAAAATTTTAATTGAGAAATCGAATCAAATAATTGAAAAATATTCTGAGCGAATTCTTACATCGGAAAAAAAAGATACAACATACGGTTCGAATTTTTTAGTAATGACTAGATATTTTGATAAAGAAAAAAAACTTGTTAAAAGGATTAATATAAACCCAAGAAGTTCACTTGGATTTACTGGACCTAGGACTGAAATATATGAGGCTAACGGAAGAATGATTGTGGCAAAGAATGAAGATTCTTCTGGAAGAATATGGTATTTATCTATTAACGAATATGACAATTCTGGAAACCTTGTAAAACAAACTATGTTCGATATGAAATTTATTAATACTAAACTTTATGAATATGACTCTGATAACGAATTATTAAAAGTGAGTTTTTATAATAATAAAGGTCGAAAAGTAAACTCTGAAAAAAGAACGAAACGGAAAAAACAATATTCTCTGAATTAAAAACACTACAGCTAACAACGTGTATAATTCATTGTTTGGTTCGTGTGTACTCGGAAAATTCCTGCGGAATTTTCCTATGGTTCGTTTTCTTTTACTAATTTAGACCTAGCCAACACAACGAAATCATACACAACACGTTGGCAGTAATTTGAGAAAATGATAAACGAATTTGAAAATATTCTTAGAAGATTAATAATCTCCTTAATTGGTTCGAAAGATTCTACAGATTATAAAGTTCCTTCGGATAGGATTGATAAATGGAAAGAAAAAAGAGAAATTGATTTAAAAAAAAACAAAGGCATCCAATTTGAAAATAGACTTATCTATTTTTCTGACTTTTACGACATAAAAACTGTTATCGACAAAAATTGGGAGTTGTTTTTACCGATTTTAAAAGACAAAAAGAGGTTTGACGTTTTTTTTAAAGAAATAGAAAACTATAGAAACACAGTAGCACATGGCAGAAATTTAACTTTAAGTCAAAATTTATTGCTTGAAGGAATCTTAACAGACCTTAAAAATTTAATTACAATCTATCATAACAAAAACGAAATGAAAAGTGATTTCTTTATTGAAGTAACTAGAATAAATGATAATCTTGGAAATATTTGGAGTAAATCAGACAGTTGGGAAAAACCAATTCTTAGAGTTGGTGATGAATATGAATTATTCATAGAAGCAAATGATCCCAAAGATAGAGAAATTGAATATGAAATATTCACTCTCAATGGTTTTAAAATAAAGCAAAAATCAAACAGATTTAACTTTACAGTAGAAAATATATTGGTAGGAAAAAGCACAACACTATATATCAATGCCTTTACACCTAGTTCTGATTACAAAAATAGTGATGGACCATTATTAAATATAACTGTACTGCCTATTTAAAAGAACTACTGCCAACAACGTGTATAATTCATTGTTCGTTCTGTGTGTACTCGGAAAATTCCTGCGGAATTTTCCTCTGGTCAGTTTTCTTTTACTAATTTAGTCCTAGCCAACACAACGAAACCATACACAAATACGTTGTAAACAATTTAAAACAAACTACAAACTGAAATAAAAAATGGCAAAATTTTTAAACACGACAGGTGTTTCATATCATTTAGAAGAATTAATCAAAAACACAAGTGACCGATTAATTTTAATTAGTCCATATCTTCAATTTCATAAACGAATTAAAGATCATTTGGAGAATTTAAACATCCAAAAAAAAGACATTCGAATTATTTACCGAGAAAACAAATTACAAGTTGCTGAAAGCAATTGGTTGGAGAGTCAAATAGGAATTAGAACAAGCCTCTGTAATTCTCTTCACGCAAAGTGTTATTTGAACGAAAATGAAGCGATTGTAACTTCAATGAATTTATATTCTTTTTCACAACAGAATAATGATGAAATGGGAATTCACGTCACAAAAGAAAAAGATGCAGATTTATACAATGACATTTATAACGAAGTTCAAAGACTTTTAACAATTAGTGAAGAAATACGAATTTCTGTCAAAAAAGTAGATAAAGAAATTGAACTGAAAACTGAAGAAAAAATTAAAAAAGTCCAAGAAAATAAGGACTATTCAAAATCTAAATTATTAACTACAAAAGAGTTATCAAAACTAACTGGATTGAGCAGCCGAAAAGTTAATAATTGGTTTACCGAAAATAAACTGATGTATAAAAAGGAGGACGATTGGATCACAACAAAACGCGGAAAAGAAACTGGAGGAATTGAAAAAAATGGACAATATGGACAATTTGTTGTTTGGCCAGAGAATATAGCAAAACACATAACCGAATAAAAAAACTGTTTACAACACCGTATATAATTAATTGTTCGGTCTGTGTGTACTCGGAAAATCCTACGGATTTTCCTCTGGTTCGTTTTCTTTTACTAATTTAGTTCCAGCCAACACAACTAATCATATACAAATACGTTAGCAACAATAGTGCATGAGCAAAATTCTGGTGTTTTATCTAAAGTAGTTTCTAGCACAAATGTTCCGGATTTGATTTAAACAACTTCTCTTCTATCCTTTTTTGAAGAACCAAACGCTCTGTGGTTCGTGTATTTTTCAAACTTATCGGAATCTTATACATACTTGCCAAATTTTAGTGGTGCGTTATGAATCGTTCTTTTCCAAAAAAGGTGTCTGTCTTTAAATCAATGTTGCAACCTAAATGCTTAAGTGTGACCTGTACTTTTTTATGATCGTAAAGGGTTCTTGGGTGTATCTGCCAAATTCGCCAAAGCATTTCTGATTCGGTTGCATGTGATAATCAGCTTTCTTTTTCACATCCAATGGTTCGTGTTGCCCTAAAGTGGCTAACAGCGTGTATAATTCATGCTTAAAAATTGCTTCAATTTTTAATTCTTATATTTAATCTATAATTTCGAGGCAACGGAAAATCTATCGATTTTCTATCGCACGAAATCATACACAATACGTTACAACAAATAGCTCCAAGAAAAATCGAGCAGAAAAGTAAACTTCTCTAATCCTGTAATTTTCTCTTACTCAAACTCCGAATACTAAGCTTGTAATATTTGTCCTTGAAAAGTAGTTGATGTGATTATCGGAATTACTTACTCTATCGAAAAGTTATATTGTTACTATCCTGTAAAAAGAGTTTAATCTTAAAACTATGTCTTTTTATGTAACAGATTTTTAAAGCTTTATGAAGTAAAAATCTAAATCATGAAGAAAAAATCAGCCTTATTTTTTTTTTGAATTTTAAGTAACTAAATTCAGAAAAACTGTTCTGGCTTTTAAATTTATCTGAAAAGCTACAAAGCGTTTTTATAAAACACTTTTCGCTACTAAGTGGTAAAAGCAAAACTTGCGTTTAGCTTTTTATTTATTTAATTTTTCTCATCTGTATCGATAAGCAGGATCTGCTTACTCAATTGGGTCGCTACTTGATTGTAACAACGTGTATAATATATTGCTGTTAATAGCTTACTCGGAAAATCCTACGGATTTTCCTTTGGTTAGTGACTTTTTACTAACTTAGTTCCTTAACAACGCAACACATCATAACACGAAGCCGTTGGCAGTAAGATGAAGAAACCTATGAGATACATTATAACCTTTCTTTTATTAATTATAATCACTTCCTGTAATTCAAATCAAAAAACGGAATCTAACTCAATCTTTGGAAAAGATATTGATGGAATGTTTGGGATTTTAAGCACGAAAACTGATCAATCTATTATATTTCTGATGGATGATATTCACGCAAAAATTTTAAGAAACGATTATGACAGTTTAAGTTTAATTAAAATTCAGAAATACGATAAACTCACGAAAGATTATTTAAAATATTTGAACGGAATTGAAAAGCAGTACGCTGAAAATAATGTTAATCCTTTTTTTACCAATGGTAGATATTCCGATAAGGGAACTGAATATATAAAGAAAACGGAATTGTACGAAAAAGAGCTTTTAAAATTAGCAAATAACAATCAAACAAAGAATAGAATACGTGCTAAAGCTGGAGCATATAGCGTATTTGCAATAAATGGATACGAAGCTAAACATTTGGACTATTATTTTGATGATTTACCACATAAAGGAATTGTAACTTATTTAAAATTTAGACAGCAAAGTATATTGGAACTTGAAAAAGATTTCCTGAATGAAATATTGATTAAACCTGAACAAAATCCTACTGCCAACAACGTTTATAACTAATTGCTTGATCTGTGTGTACTCGGAAAATCCTAGCGGATTTTCCTACTGGTTAGTTTTCTTTTATTAACTTAGTTCTCGCCAACGCAACTAGCCATACACAAATACGTTGGCGGTAATTTAAATGAACCATAGAGATAAGTATTATATAGAACTAGCCGAAATAGTTCACCAAACTGTGGTGAATTGGGATCCATTAGCTTTGATTTCAAGTGGAGCACCAAAAGACAAATATGACTCCATTGAGAAAAGATTTCTGAGCGGATTAATCAACTTGGAGCCTGATGAAAACATTAAAAATAAGGTTAAGAAAAACCTTGAGTACTTCGGTGTTGATTTTGAAGAAATTGGTTCTTATAAAGAAATAGAATTGGATTCTGAAATCTTAAAAATTCTCGCGGAATTGAAGAAGCATATTGCCAATGACGAATAAAGGTCTGAATTGAATGAAATATCTGAAAACAAAAAAAGCAACTAATTGGCCAATGGAAAAAAGCTGGAAAGAAAAGCTCATTAGCGGAATTTTGTTTTTTATTCCAAAATCAAATCCTGACTATAAAAATAAAATGTATTTGGTAAAAAGTTGGTTAATTGAATTTTTAGAAACTGACGGAGAGCTTTCACCTTGGAGGGAAATTGCATTGGACGAAAATGAAAATCCGGTTTTTGCTGGACCTGACGAGCGGAATTATGGATTTTGGTGTGATACGAATATGAAGTTTGAGGATTTTAATGGCAAACCTATCGATAAAAATGAATTTGAGCGGCTTTGGGAAAAATCTGGAGTAAAAGCATTAGAAATATAAAAAACTACCGCCAACAACGTGTATAATTAATTGCTTGGTTTGTGTGTACTCGGAAAATCCTAGCGGATTTTCCTATTGGTTCGTTTTCTTTTACTAACTTAGTTTTTGCCAACGCAACTAACCATACACAAATCCGTTGTGCTTCATTATCAGAAACCACTAACCAATGATAAAATTCTTTAGAAAAATTAGACAAAATTTACTTTCAGAGGGAAAAACTGGAAAGTATTTTAAATATGCCCTAGGAGAAATTGTGCTTGTCGTTATTGGAATTTTAATAGCATTACAAATCAACAATTGGAATGAAAATAGAAAGCAACAAGCTGAAATTACTGATATTTATAAGCAGATTGTACTCGATTTAGATAATGACATTGACGAATTTTCAAACGTTATCAAATATTACAATTCTATAAAACCCGTTTACGATGCTGTTATTTCAGATACTAGAACTATAGATTTATTGGACGACGGTTTGTCTCGATTAATGAACAGAATTACAGCGACTAATATGAATAAAGGCGGTGTTGAACGCTTAAAATCAATTGCTTCTAAAGATAGTCTATCATTGTATTTGATTGAAATATATGATACTGGAACAGTCATTAATACTATGGAGAAAGAAATTTCTGATGAAATTTGGTTAGTTATAAATTCATTTAGAGACAATTACAGTTGGTATCCCGAATGGATAAGTAAAACAATAACAAAAGATAATAGCAGTAAGGAGCTACAAGATTATTTTGTAAATAGTCAAGAATATAGGCATTATGTAATTAGTAGTTACCACAAATTATATAATAATTATATACCGATTTTGGAATATGGTATAGTAGAATTGGAAAATATAAGGAAATTAATTAATGAACGAATAGATAAATAACGAAAGCACAACAATGGCTATAAGTAATTGCTTGTTCTCACCTACTTCTGAAAATCCTTTCGGATTTTTAACTTGGTGTGTACTTGCTAAGTTTAACGCTAAACCACGCAACTACTCATAGCCGAGGCCGTTGTAAGTAATAAAAACTCTGAATGAAAATTAAGGCATTTTTTTTGATTATTTTGCTAACTCTCTCTAATTGTAAAGAAAAAGAAACTGAATTCGGAAACGTAAATCAAATTACGAAGGATGAAATAACTGGAGGTTTTGATAGAAAAAAATATCCGATTCTTCAAAAAGCTATAAGTCTAAAAGAAAATGGGTCATTTGAAAAGGCGATTGATAAATTTGATGAAGCAGAAAAAAAATATGGTCCGATGCTTTCAATCTATCTCAATAGAGGTGTAACTTATTTTCAGTCAGGTTTACCAGAGAAATCCATTGCCAATTTTACTAAATGTTTAAATATTGATAGTGAATATTATGCAGCCTTAAATAATCGTGGAATTGCTTATGTTCACATAGAACAATATAAGAATGCAATTGTTGATTTAACTAAAGCTATTCAAATAATACCATTAGAACCATCAACTTACTTAAACCGAGCAATCGCATATAATCAAATTGGCAATGACGAATTAGCTTGTAAAGACTTAAAAAAAGGAATAGAACTTGGTATAGTTGTTGAACGAATTCCAAACTATTTGAATTCAGATTGTGGGTTTTAACTACTTACAACAACGTGTATAATTCATTGTTCGGTTCGTGTGTACTCGGAAAATTCCTGTGGAATTTTCCTCTGGTCAGTTTTCTTTTACTAATTTAGTCCTAGCCAACACAACGAAATCATACACAACACGTTGTGCATAATAAAACCATCCATGAATCTAGAGAAAATAAAAAGTGTAATTCCTATTTTATCTTTGTTAATAATATTTTCAAGTGCAATAAAGCTGATTACATTTTATAACAAATTTCATGTAAACATAATTGATTATATGAATTTATCTGAATTTACATTTTCATTTGTTGATGATATTTATAGTTATGCTATAGCCATATCTTTCACTTTTATTCTCTACTTTATTGATGATTTTGTAAACATTAAAAAAAAAGTTTTAAGTGATCAAGAAAAGAAAAAGAAAATCAAAAAATTTTATGTTTCCTTCCTTATTATGAGTTTTGCGGTTATTAGCATTTCTAATTTTCTAGCCATTTATTTTATAAATTGGATAGTATATTTCATTTGTATATTAGGTGTTCTTGTAATATTTGGAGTATATGTCAATTTTTCTACACAATATGGTACTTTAACTAAATATTATCTTTTAATTCCAACTCTATTTTTTTATGCATATGGACAAGCTAAATTTGATCAAAGCCTTATTCTTGAGAGAAAAATTGGTAAAACTTATTCAATAGTTATAGATGACAAAAAAATAGTTTCTGATGAGAATTTTGTGTTTATTGGAAAAACAAATGACTATACTTTTTTCTTTGATTTGATAAAAAACAAAGCAACTATTTATAATAATAGTGATATTAAACTTAGAACTATTTCTAAGTAATTACTATGCACAACAACGTGTATAATTCATTGTTTGGTTTGTGTGTACTCGGAAAATTCCTGCGGAATTTTCCTTTAGTCAGTTTTCTTTTACTAATTTAGACCTAGCCAACACAACGAAACCATACACAAATACGTTGGCAAACATTTGAGAATCGATGACTAAAAAGATAATTTGCATTTGGATTGGAACTTTTGAATCAGAAAACAAACTCTACAAAAACTATCTGAATTTTGATTATGAAAACGAAGATGAACCTGAATCTGAATTCGGAAAAGATGCTGAATTGGAATATTATGATGAGGATTTTATGGAAAGTTGGTGGTTTAAAAAACTGACTTTGGAAAATCTGGTCGAACACAAAGATGACTTACTCGACTCTGAATATTTTTTCGATGAACTTATTGCGGAATTAAAAAATAGAGATTTAACAAATCGGAATTCGATTTCGTTCTTATTTGGAGAAAATGGAGAACACTCAACAAATGAAATGCTATTCGAATACAACGGAATGAAAATGAATAACAAACCAATTGAATTCGTTTTTCGAAAAGAATATGAACCGAAATAAAAACGATTTGCCAACAACGTGTATAATTAATTGCTTTGGCAAGTGCTTATTTGGAAAATTCCTTCGGAATTTTCTCGCGTTCGTTTTTGTTTACTAACTTAGTTCCTTAACCACGCAACTAACCATACACAAAACCGTTGCCCACAATACTAGAAAAACAGAACGAAATGACAATATTTAGAGTTTTAACAGCAATAATTTTCGCAACCATTCTGATTAGTTGTAACTCTGAAAAATCGAAAAACAATTTCGAAAAAGAGAATATAAATCAAACAGAAATAGAATCTGATACTCTAACGAAGCACATAAAATCATTCAAATCTGAATTGCCAACAATCGGACTTTTGATGTATAACGGAGTTTTACAAAGCGAAGTAATTGCTACTTCAGATGTTTTCGCAAAACCAACCGAAAGCGGAAAACAAATTTTTAATGTAATCACAATTGCAGAAACTGAAAAACCAATCACAACCGAAGAAGGAATTAAAATTTTGCCTGATTTTACATTTAAAAATTGTCCAAAATTAACTGCTCTTTTTGTGCCAAGTGCTTATGATATGTATGCACAAGTTAACAACGAAAAAATAGTAAACTTCATAAAAAAGAAAAATAAAGAAACTGAATATGTTGTGAGTAATTGTGCTGGAGCTCAATTAATCGGAAAATCTGGAATTGCAGATGGACATAAAATCGTTACTTGGATTGGTGGCGGAGAACAGCTACAAAAAGATTATCCGAATTTAAAAGTACAGAATGATAGCTTGATAACTTTTGTAGAAGATGGAAAATTTAGTTCGTCAAATGGAAATTTGGCAAGCTATATTTCAGCATTGAATCTATTGGATAAAATGACCAATTCAGAACATAGAAAATTTGTAGAGAGTTATTTGTATCTCGACCGACTTCAAAACTGGAAAAAATAATGTACTGTGGGCAACAACGTGTATAATGCATTGCTACCACTAGCCTACTCGGAAAATCCTACGGATTTTCCTCTGGTTCGTGACTTTTTACTAACTTAGTTCCTTACCAACGCAACACATCATTACACGAAGCCGTTGGCTGTAATTAAAAACTCAATATAAAAATGATAGAACAATTAGTAAATAATATAAAATGGAATTACTGAAAAACTTGAAAATTGGGGGAATTATATTTCTAATAATGAGTCTATATTTTTTTTATAAGCGATATGATGTAATTCGTGAAATCATAGGAGGTAGAGATATCAATCTAGTAGAAATAGAAATTCTAATATTACCTTTAATTTTGATGATACTTGGCCTTACGCTAATCCTTAAGAAAAGCAAAAAAAATGAAAACAAAGATTAAGATTATTCTATTTTTTACGATTTTTTTAACAAATATCAATATTTCAACCGCTCAAGAGAGTGATTATATTACTGAAATTACCACATTCATAAAAAAGTTGAATTCAGAGTTAAAAAGTATTTTTAAAGATGAAAATAAAGATAAGATTATAAGAGAGATAAATTACCTTCAAAATGATTTAACAGCATATCTTAATGCAAGAAGAGTATTTATGAATTACATGAAACTTAAAGATTATGAAATTGTTAATGATGAAGAAGCTCGAATGCATCTCAAAATTTTAGAATTAAGGCTTAGGAGCTTACTATCTCGATCAAAAGAACTCAGTTTATTCCTAAATAAAGAAAGAAGCGATATTTTTTTAATAATTGAATATCAAGAGCAACAAGGAGGATTTCTTTCTGATTTGACAGGTCATGTCGAAGGGTACGATTATGGTTCAATGACAAAAGATGAAATAAAAAATGATGCCTTATCTATTTACGACAAACTTTTACAAGGATTATCTGCTATGGATGATTTAAAAATTAAAATAAACGATGATTAACTACAGCCAACAACGTGTATAGCCAATTGCTATTCTGTGTGTACTCGGAAAATCCTTCGGATTTTCCTCTGGCTCGTTTTCTTTTACTAAATTAGACCTAACCAACGCAACGAGCCATACACAAATACGTTGTACAACATTAATCTAAATGAAAGTTGAATTTAATCAATTAAGAAAAGTATATAAGGAGGTTAAAGACTTCCTTGAAAATGCTTCTGGAGATAATGTAAACGGACTGAACACAAAAATAGCCGAAGATTTAGGACTTTGGGGAGGTGACAATTATTTTTTATTAGAGGAATTTGTAACAAAGAATAATCTGAATTTTGACAAGTTTGATTACAGCCAGCATTTTGAAAGTGAAGGAGTATTATTTAATGGAAGTAATGCTTTAATCGGACTTTTGACTTTACCGTTTCTTATTGTCACTCGAATCATAAAATGGATTTTTCCAAAGATCAATACACCTTTTGACAATTCTTTTCTTCCTAAGAAAAACGAAAAAATTGATTTGACATTTGGAGACTTAATAGTTTGTAAGTTAAAAGGAGAATTTTGCTTACGAAAAAACACACTAATCGAAATATAACATTGGACGAAAGAGCTTTTAAGACATTAATAGAATATTTAGAAAAAATACCTTCAATGACAAAACCTATTTCATTCGGTTCGGATGATGAAGGATTTTGGTGGGTGAAATTTCAACTTGACATAACAAATCAATTAGCTTGGAATGTAGTTCAAGAATTAGGTTGTGTCGTCAATTACCTTTCGATTAATGAAAGATTACCAACCGTTTTTTACCCAGTCTCACCTGCACCTTATATGAATGGCGGACCAGAAGACTTTTTATCTTGGATAATTGAGACAAAGGACAAGGAATTTAAACCTGGAACATTAATGAAATGGTTAGATGGTAGATTACCAAATCCAGTAGAAGATTTAGAACAATGGGAAATGGAATAAAAACGTTGTACAACACCGTGTATAACTAATTGCTATTCTGTGTGTACTCGGAAAATCCTACGGATTTTCCTCTGGTTCGTTTTCTTTTACTAAATTAGACCTACCCAACGCAACTAGCCATACACAAATACGTTAGCAACAATAGTGCATGAGCAAAATTCTGGTGTTTTATCTAAAGTAGTTTCTAGCACAAATGTTCCGGATTTGATTTAAACAACTTCCCTTCTATCCTTTTTTGAAGAACCAAACGCTCTGTGGTTCGTGTATTTTTCAAACTTGTCGGAATCTTATACATACTTGCCAAATTTTAGTGGTGCGTTATGAATCGTTCTTTTCCAAAAAAGGTGTCTGTATTTAAAACAATGTTGCAACCTAAATGCTTGAGTGTGACCTGTACCTTTTTATGATTGTAACGGGTTCTTGGGTGTATCTGCCAAATTCATCAAAGCATTTATGATTCGGTTGCATGTGATAATCAGCTTTCTTTTTCACATCCAATGGTTCGTGTTGCCCTAAAGTGGCTAACAGCGTGTATAATTCATGCTTAAAAATTGCTTCAATTTTTAATTCTTATATTTAATCTATAATTTCGAGGCAACGGAAAATCTATCGATTTTCTATCGCACGAAATCATACACAATACGTTGCCAACAATAGCGGAATCGACTCAGACGCAAACAGTTCGGAATTAAAAAAACAAAGGATATTTCGGAATAAAATACGCTGAATTTCAACTCAAATGTGGAATGACAAACTAGACGGAATTTGAGCAAGTTTGTGGAATTTATTAACGTTACAAAAAACGGAACTGGACGTGGAAAATCACTCTTGCGGAATTATGCTCGTTGTGGAATTATTTACTCAAACGTGGAATCACAAACTCCTCAGAATTTAATCATGTTTGCGGAATCAAAATTGTGAAGGAATAATAAAAACGGAATATCTAACTTGAAGTTTTCATCGAAAAAATCAAAAGCTACTGTAGGCAACAACGTGTATAATATATTGCTCCTTCTAGCCTACTCGGAAAATCCTACGGATTTTCCTCTGGTTCGTGACTTTTTATTAACTTAGTTCCTTACCAACGCAACATATCATAACACGAAGCCGTTGTAAGCAAGACGACTAAACCAAGAAACATTATGACTTCAGAAGAATATGATAGATTATCAATTCCCTATCAAGTATTAACAAAAAGATTTTATGAAAATCAAACATATTATAACGACGGTTTTTATAGATGCTATAATCCTAAACATTATATCGTAAGAGATAAGCATCTTGAACAACTAAAAAGGTTTACTGAATTAAGTTATAGAGACATTTATACCGAAGAATACATAAATGCGTATCCTTTTGGTGATACTTATCTTGATTCTAAACTTGTTAAAATTGAGGAAAAAAGAGTTTGTTTAAGTACAGAACTTGGGCAAGTATTTCTTTATTTGCTTGTGTCAAAATTAAAAAAAGGAATTACTCAATATGTGGAATTGATTAAAAAATTACAAGATGAAAGAAAAGGACTTATTAAATCCAAAAATGATGGAAATACAGTTGTAATACCAATCTTTTTTTTAGAGAGTATAAAAGGACAATTTGAAATTATTGATAATTACAAATTTGTATTTCATTTACTAGCCAAAACAAATTCTGGCTTTTTAATGAGAGATTGGAATAGCAATATTGAAGTAAATTTGAACAGAATAAGCGGATTATTGGATAGTGTTAAGAATTTCGATTTCTCAAAAATAAATGATTAATAAGAAAAAAGTCCAGCTCACAACAACGTGTATAATTCATTGTTCGTTCTGTTTGTACTCGGAAAATTCCTGCGGAATTTTCCTCTGGTCTGTTTTCTTTTATTAATTTAGACCTAGCCAACACAACGAAATCATACACAAATACGTTAGGCACAAGCTGAAAAAACCATTGATATTGAATAACGAATTGATAAGCATTCTAAAAGCCATTTTGGCTACTCTACTCTATCTCATTGGAATTGAACTTATCGGTTCTTGGTCTCTTATAGCAGAAACAATTGGATTCGAAAGCCACTACAAATATTATTTCTTAATTCAAGGAACTTTACAATTAATTGGAGTTTTGATTTTTATCTATTTTGTAAGAAAACGGACTTTCAAAAATCTTATTAAAAAAACTCATCGAAAATGGTATTTATTTGCTCTAATATTGGGTATTTCATTTGTATTTATGCAAACACCTTTAAAACAGATTTACAACTTATTATTCGGAACTGAATACTATATTGCTTATAGATTTGATGGCTTGCCAAAATTCAAGAATATAAATATGATTTCTGCTATCCTAATGATTCCTATCGGAGAAGAATTGTTCTTTAGAGAATATATCCAGAATAATTTACAGAAAAAACTAAATAAAATAATTGCAATTTTATTGGCTTCTCTATTGTTTGCTTTAATTCATTCGCCTTATATGAATTTGATATTGGAATCCTCAAATCAAGATTGGCATTTATTCTATTTGACAATATTTGGAGGAATAATATCTGGAATTTTATATTATAAATCGGAATCAATTGGACCATCAATTGTTTTTCATATGTTTTGGAATATAATGGTTTACATTGTCTGAGTTGAATAAAAGCCAGTGCCTAACAACGTGTATAACCAATTGCTTGGTCTGTGTGTACTCGGAAAATCCTAGCGGATTTTCCTATTGGTTCGTTTCCTTTTTACTAACTTAGTTCTCGCCAACGCAACTAGCCATACACAAAACCGTTGTACGCAATTTGAGAATGCACGAAACTGAATCGCAAATAGAGACAATTATTGAATTGGAAAAATGGCTGAAAGAAAATTGCTATCCAATGAATAGTTATAGCATAAATGGAAATACTATTTATGAAGGTCGTGGACTTGAAAATAATGGTGGACTTTACCAATGGTATTATACAGAACGTGGAGAAAAAAGTATTTTGGAATACTTTGCTACCGAGAAAAACGCTGTTCAATATGCTCTGAAAGCAATAAAAGCAGACGAACACGCAAATCGGAATTATATTGGAATGTATAAATCTGACACAGAAGTCGAGCAAATATTAACCGAACTCAAAAAACGTGGAATTGAATATTGGACTGACAAAATTCCCTATGGAGGAATGAATGATTGGAGAACTCGAATTTTTGTAATTGGTTGCGGAATTAAAAACGCACGGGACTTAATAAAAACTGAACTCTGAATGATTAACACAAAAAAAATCATACTTCGGATTGCCGCCATCTCCAGTATAATTCTGATTCTGCTAGTTGTATTTTTCATATTCATAATCAATAAAAATGGATTTACGGAATTTGATGAAAAGTCAACTAAAAACCAGCAAATTAAAGTCAAAGAAGAGAAACTTTCTCTTGGGTTCCTAGCTGGTAAGGAAATTTTCCAAACGGACTGCAATATGTGTCACCCTGGAAAAAGTCAGTTGCATTATAATTTAGATAACGCTCTTGAAGAAATGGAAATTGAATATTTTAAACTGTATCTGACCAAACAAGATTCATTAATTTTAGTAAAAGACAATTTTGCAATTGCTATTAAAGAAAATTACGGAAACATGGGTAATAGTCACAATTTCAAATACTCAGATGAAGAATTAAACCAAATTATCGAATATTTAAAGTAGAAAACTGCGTACAACAACGTGTATAACTAATTGCTAATCTGTGTGTACTCGGAAAATCCTTCGGATTTTCCTCTGGTTCGTTTTCTTTTACTAAATTAGACCTAACCAACGCAACTAGCCATACACAACACGTTGTACGCAAGCTGAAAAACGATTTCAAATCATTATTAATCCAAAAATCTCGACACGTCCTTTGTCAATGTAAACTTAAAATTCCCTATTGTGTAGTATAACATTCCAATTGTTACTCCGATAAGTGCATATTCAATTTTTGGAAGAAACGTTGAACCCACTGTTATAAAAACACAAATAAGTGTATTGATAACTATTGGTTTTCTGAAAGGTGGTAAAAATTTAAAATATATGGTTTGTTTTCCTACATAAAAGAAACACATTCCTACTATTGCTAGTACCCTAAAATCGTTTTGGTTTAAATCATTCAAAATAGCATGTCTGATGACATTAGCTAATATTACAAATCCCATAGCAAGAAAGAAGTGAGAATAAATAAGAGTAAAACCATTCTTCATTGCTTTTAATCTTTCCATTACATGAAAGCTATCATAATAAATCCACCAGATTAATCCTATCATTATAAATCCAGTAACGGCAGCAATGACACTCAATGCATCCCAATTAATATCTCTTAAGGCTGTTGTTAAACTAATAATAGATTCACCTAAAAGTATAATGGAAAGAAGACCAATTCTTTCAACTAAATGCTCTTTATGTACTGGAGGTACATTCTTGTTTTTGCTTACAAGAATAAAAGCTATCATTTCAAAGACGATTCCTAAAACTAAAGTAATTTCTCTATAAGGATCAGGGAAGAGAAATGAAATACCCGTAATAATTGTTCCAATAATAATTATTAAACCGCATTTATTAGCATACTCTTTTGACTCATTAAGTGCTTTAGTAGAATTAATATACAAGCCCGCAATAATTATTTGAATAACTGCATAAAAGCCAATAAACAACCCATAGTTTTCAAATAAATCACTGCCTAAAAAGGCAGTCATTGTTATCATTAAAAACATGATGGCTAAACTTGAAATTCTATGGTACCTACTATCTGTATCAAAACGATTAGCGAATAAGGTATGTAGCGTCCAAATCCACCAAATAGATAGGAATTGAAGAGGAAACATCCAAATTTGTTTAGGGTCTATATGATTGTGATGCGTATGTGCAAGTTGATGCGTAACAATACCTATACTGGACACAAAAACCAAATCAAAAAAAAGCTCCAACCATGTGGCATGCCTATTTTGAACTAAATATTTGAATGTTTTCTTCAATAGAAATTATTTTTTTGCACGTATAAAATTATACACTCCTTTACCTTCTGCTATTAATATATTCTCCTGTAAAGCTTTCATTTTGGTTACCATAATTCGGTTTCCCATTCTGACCAACTTTCCTTCAAAAATTAAATCTTTTCCATCTGCAAATCTTAAATAATCCACTCGCAAATCTATTGTTGACAGCTTGTCTTCTGCTGAATCAAAATTGGCTATACCAATTGCACCACCAACAGAATCTAAAATTGTAGCAATAATTCCACCGTGCCAATGATTGGTACGGATATCTCCAACTAAATCCTTTCTAAAAGGGACTTTTACTCTTATAAAATCTTTTTCAATGGTATCTACTTTTAATCCAAAATATTTATGAATAGGAATATCGTCTTCAGCAAGACGAATCAGTCTTTCTTTTGTTGTTGCATCCATAATGTAAAGTTATAACATTTCTCCACGAGCTGGATAATCTGCTGTAATAATGTAATCTACTGCTTTTACAAAAGATGGTAAATATGGTCTTCCCCAAGGGTTACTGTTTATAGAAGAATAATAAACTTGATTATTATTGTCAATTAAAAATAATCCTGGTTCACTAAACTCACTTGGCTCTCCATCTTTTACGCCTGCACTTAAATACAAAGCCCAATCTCTTGCTGTGGATTCTGATAACTCATATCCCAAAGTAAGATTAGGTAATTCCCACTTTTGACGAGAAAGTCTTGCTCTCTTTTCAGTATCCATACTTACTGCTACGACATTAACACCTCTTTGCTGAAATTGTGGTAACAATTCTTGTAACTGTTGTAAATACTTTTTACAAATAGGACAATGTAGCCCACGGTAAAAAACAACTAATGTAAAGTTGTCTGGTTTTTGGTCTGCTAAATTCCATTGATTTCCATCCAATAATGGAAACTGTAAATCTGGTGCTGTATGTTTTGGTGTTGGTCTATTCATAATTAATACTTTAAAAGTTTGCTTTTAAATGATTTTCAAAACGATTAAAATCATTCTCTATTTCTGGATTTTTCATTACATCATATGCCATAAATGTTGGCAATTGTTCAAAACCAAACCACTTAAAATTAAGATGCATTGGTTTTAAAAGGTCATCTTCACTCATTCCATTAAAAAAAGTTTCCTCTGGATTGTTAAATGCTTCTTTTGGCGCATTAGCCGTTACTGACATCATATACTTTCCCTTTAACTTTCCACCTAATCCGTAATTCATCTTTGGTGCTTCCTTACTTCTACCATCACCATTAGACATTACGCCCATCATACCCATCGAAAATACTTCATCAATGTATTTTTTGAATGACCAGCTTACACCCATCCAATTTAAAGGTGTTTGAAAAAAGACAACATCTGCCCATTTAAATTTTTCAATTTCTTCATTGACATCATAATTATCTTCCATTTTAGTTTTCTTGATATTATAGCCATTACTTTTAAAGTAATCTTCTGCTTTTTCAGTTAAACTTGCGTTTAATTTTCCTTCAGAAAATGGATATTTCTGATGACCGTTGATTATAAAAATATTTTTCATTTTAAAATTTTGATTATATTTGTTTCACAAAGAAACTAATATTAGTTTAAAAAAGAAACTATTATATTTTCATTTGAACAAATAGTGGTAACCAAAAAGTAACTAATGGCAAGAAAATATATAGACAATCCAAATGCTTGTTCCCTTGTGCATACGATGAACATCATTGGTAATAAATGGAAACCCATAATTCTCTATCTACTATCTAATGGTTCTATGCGATTTGGAATGTTAAATACACTTATTCCTACAATCTCAAAAAAGGTGCTGACTAATCAACTGAAAGAATTAGAAAGTGATGGTTTGCTTTTGAGGCAGTCGTTTGCTGAAATTCCACCGAGAGTTGAATACTCATTGACTGAAAAAGCAATTGGTCTTTTGCCTGTATTAAGACAATTAAGTGATTGGGCAAATGAAGCTTATCCCGAAATGGAATTTGAACAATGTAGAATAATAGAAAATGGAAAAAAGCCAGCGTACAACAACGTATATAAAAAATAGCGGTTTAAGTGCTTAATCGAAAATGAATTTTATAAATTTAAGGCAGTACCAAACCGAAAAGTCCGTGAGTAAAATCCGCTACTTTTCATATACAAAACCGTTATGTTTAATTAAAACATGAGAAACTTAGAGATACTTTATTTAATAATTTTCGCTTTACTAATAGGCTGCAATTCTAGATCTGAAAAAACTGAATCAATTAACTCAGAATCTGAAATAACTCTATCGGAATTTCAAAAAGACAGTACTGAAATTATTCAATGGGTGAGTAAATTTCATGATTCTCTAAAAGAACCAAAATTAACTGATTCGGATTACGAATGCTATAGGTTTGATTTTCTAGATTCATTTGGAAAGAACAGGCTTTTCAGAATTGAAAAATTGAGTCAAGATAATTTTAGGTTAATTGTGAAATCCTACGATGCGAATGAAATAAAAAATTCTGTATCTGAAAAAACTATTGCTATTTCTAAAGAACAATACAGTGAATTTAAAAAGCATATTAATGGTTCATATTTTTGGAATTTGGCAATGATAGCTTATCCTACTGGACAGTATTTAGATGGCTATGGTTTTTTACTTGAAGGTTATGAGCCAAAATCTAAAGAAAAAAAAGAAAGACACCATATTGTCGCTAGAGAAGTTCCATATGATGGTAGCTTTAGAAAAGCGTGTTACAAATTAATGGAATTCTCAAATATAGAAAGTTTAAGGCATTAAGTTTTAACAAAACATAACAACGTGTATAATTCATTGTTCGGTTCGTGTGTACTCGGAAAATTCCTGCGGAATTTTCCTTTAGTCAGTTTTCTTTTACTAATTTAGACCTAGCCAACACAACGAAACCATACACAAATACGTTGTGCTTCATTATCAGAAACTGCTAACCAATGATAAAATTCTTTAGAAAATTTAGACAAAAACTACTATCTGAAAACAAATTCAGTAAGTATTTAATTTATGCCGTTGGCGAAATAATACTTGTTGTTATTGGAATTTTGATTGCACTTCAAGTCAACAACCAAAATCAAATCAAAAACGAAAAAAAAGCCCTCAAGAATTACTTGGAAAAAATCGCAATAAATGTAAAAAGCGATATTAAAGTTGCAGAATTTATGATGGAGACAAGGTCGCAACAATCACTATTGTGTGCACAGGCTACAGAATTGATTTCCAAGAAAGATTGGAGTGACCAGCGAAAAATCACCAATGCTGTATTTGCAATGATTATAGAGCAACCTTTGAATTTCAATCGTAGTGGGTTTGAATCTTTAAAAAACTCTGGATATTTACAACACCTTGATAATTCTGAAATAGAAGAATTGATATATAATTATTATAATTCAGTTGACAAAGTAATATTTGAAGAAACAAGTTTACAAGTATGGGCTAATGATTTGGACTTGGAATTACATAAAAGTGGTTTCTTTTCAAGTTGGTTAGAACTTGAAAAAAGACCAAATCAGAAAATGCGAGAAGCGTTAGGCAATTATACAGATATGTTAACCGAACACAAAGGAAATGATATAGTATTATCAATTTTATATAGAGGTTTTTTGTTCACAGCAGAACTCACAGGTTTTTATGAGGAACAAGTAACCTTTGGAAATGAATTATTAACAGCGATAGAAAATTATAATAACTAAAGCACAAATTAACTAATGATAAAGTTCTTTAGAAAAATTAGACAAAATTTACTTTCCGAGGGAAAAACTGGAAAGTACTTTAAATACGCTATCGGAGAGATAGTTCTTGTGGTTATTGGAATTTTGATTGCGCTTCAAATCAATAATTGGAACCAAGAACGAATCCAGAAGCTTGAAGAACAAACCATTGTAAAGAACATTCATACCGAATATTTGCAAAACAAAACGATTTTAAAAAGAAGAATTGAGGAAGCTGAATTATGTGAGGCAGCCCTTAAACAATTAATGAATATTATGGGCAAAGACGAAGATTATCTTAGAAAGCAAAATGTCGACAGTTTACTTTTTTATGCCTTTGACCCTCCTATATTCAGACCCTCGGAAAACACCATTTCTGGTCTCATACAATCAGGTCGTTTGGATTTACTCCAAAATAAGGAACTAGTTAATTTAATATATAATTGGGGACGAACGATGAAGGCGTTGACAGATAGAACAACAAGATTTACTGCAATATCTGATAACGAGATTTCTCCCTACTTATCAAAAAAATATTCCTATAAAGACATCGATGCCTATGGTCCATTAAATTGGAAAGAAAAATCAAACCTGAAGGTGGATAAATTTCAAATTTTTAAAGAAATTGAATTCGAAAATCTTACTGACAATTTTTTATACTGGATGGTAGATAACAAAAATCTGTTTATAGAATTAGACAAATTAAATGATAAAATTCTTAAGGAAACTCAATATGATTAAATTATAAATAACGAAAGCACAACAACGTGTATAATTCATTGTTCGGTTTTTGTGTACTCGGAAAATTCCTGCGGAATTTTCCTTTAGCCAGTTTTCTTTTATTAATTTAGTCCTAGCCAACACAACGAAATCATACACAACACGTTAGCCACAATATAAACAAGCAATGGCTCTATTCAATAACTTAACGCAACAAATCTAAAATTATAGATTTGTTATAATGGAAGTAAAAAAGCATAGACGACTTACCCTAAAGGAAAGAATCCAAATTGAGACTCTTTTAAACGAAAATAGATCCAAAGCTTATATCGCTAAACAGCTAAAAAGATCAAGATCAACTATCACTAGAGAAGTAAACAAATTAGTCGGTAACACCAATGATAAATACGATGCTCATTTATCACATTGGTGTGCTAAAGATGGTATAAAACGCCTCAAGAAATTATGGATTCTGAACTAAAAAATGTAGCTTAGTATCAACTAAAAAAAAGCAACGTTTGTTGCGTTAGAACCTTGAATGCAGCAAAATCACCATTAGTTGGTATTGGTTTGAATATGATTTAAAACTATTTTTAACATTAAAATTTAAAATTATGAGACATTTATCTTTTTTGTTTATCTTTTTGCTACTTGTTGGATGTAGTGAAGATGACAGTAATGAACAAGAATTAGAGATTGGTGGTGTAGTTTATCGCTCTCAAATTGTAACTATTCCAAATAGTGGTAGTGACAATGAAGAATATTCAGCTACTTTTGGTGAAGATGCTATTATTGTTTACAAATTATCAGAAGAAGAACTATTTTTTATGGTTCCACCAAATATGAACATTGAAACAAAAATCTTAACTATTCCTAGTTTAGGAAATAGAAGAATTGAATATGAAGTTTCAGAAACTGTTTTAGAACAAAATGTTGATGAAACGCTAAGTCCACTTCTGACAAGTATGAACACATTTAAAACGGAAATTGAAAATGATGATTCAAATTCCCCACAAGTTCAAAATGCTATATCAATTTTAGATAGATTCGAGCAAGAATTAAATCAAGCAAGTAATGAAGATAAGCAAATTTTTGCTGAATTTTATTTCGTAAATAAACCCTTTATTGATGAGATTTATGGCACAGATTACACAACAGCTTTAGCTAGAAATTATAGTAATTTAACTGATACCGAGGCTTTTTTCAACTTAGGTAAAGCTATAAGCAAAGCAGTAGCTTCTTCTTTAAGTGCATTTGTACTAATCGAAGTTCCGTTTGCAAATTTTATTGCTGCAGCAATAGCAGTAAAAGCATGGTATGATGCTTGGGATTTATTTTATGATGTTAAAAGTAGAAACATTTTTACTGTAGACTTTTTTATCAACGATATTCCTTCTTCACTTTCTGGAAATAGCGACCAAATTATTATTTATTCTCACAACTTGTCAAGAGAGGATATTATAGTTTACGAAGGAAAGCCTTTAGATGAATCACAATCTGATAGTAATATAGAATCAATTAAAAAATTCTTTTCTGCTAGAAGGCTCATGAATAACGCAATTAATAAACTCAATAATGTAATAGAATTTGTAAACAACAATCTTTCAACTAATTTTTCTTCATTCGATACTTTTATTCTTGACGAATCTCAAATTCAAGTATTAGAAATGTCAGATGAAGTATTTAACAGTTTAAATTTTGATGTTGCTGACGACAATGTTGATATTAACGAAATATCTTTTCAAAATAATACTATCACAACTAAATTTTCTATAATTGACCAAAATATGGTAGATGGTGACTACATAGACACATCATTAAATTTTACTTTCCAAGATAATTTTAATAATATTCAAGGTAGTTATCCAATCAGAATTAATAAAGAAAATGAAATTGATTTATCTGGTACTTGGATAATGAATACAGAAAATACAAGTTGTAGTTCTGATGAAGTTGGTGTTCCACCAACTATAGTCGGATTTACTTTTAATACTGATAATACAACTGTTTCATATAGTGGTTTTACCAGTACATATCTTTTAATTGATAACCAATTATCTTTTGATTTAACTGTAACTTCTGACCCATATACTGAAGCCTGTGATAACGGTAATACATCGACTTACACTGAAGTGAACACAATAAGTTTTTCGGGGATATTTGAAAATGATGAATTTAGTGGCAATGCAAACTTCTTATATGAAATAGAAAATATTTCTGGAGACCCTTGTTTTACCGATTCTTCTTGTTCTGCAACCGCAACTTTATATAAATAATAAAACTGCACACAACAACGTATATAATTAATTGCTTTGGTCGTTGCTTATTTGGAAAATTCCTTCGGAATTTTCTCGCGTTCGTTTTTGTTTACTAAATTAGTTGCTTAACCACGCAACTAGCCATACACAACACCTTGTGAACCATTTGAAAAAATGAAGGCTCAGTTGAAAATAAACTTACCGAAAATTGATAAACAGAAATTTGGAGAATACAACAAATGTAGAATATAAAGTTGGTGATTTGATTTATGATCCCCACATATATGACGGACTGAATACTTTTCTGACTGATTTACAATTTTATAAAAATTGGATGCCGAAAGATAATAATTGAGCAAACAATGAAATACGAAAGTAAAACTCAAATTAATCGAATTGAGTGGCATTATTTCATTAATGAACAATTTCATTCAATACAAAATTTGGATATGAGAATGTATTTTCCGCAAGAATTAGATACATACTTGAAATGGTCTGGATTTACAATTCAGATAAACAGATTTTTATTTGTAAAAAAACACTCTGAAAATGATTATAAACAATATAAACACAGTGCCTAATACTGTGTATAATTATATGTAATAAAAAAAATAAGGATAAGCTCTTTCTATAGTTTTTTTTATTGATTTGTTACAGTAGAAAAGTACTCTGAAAGACTAAAAAAAAGATTGAATAAAAAACGTCCTACAACAACGTCTATAACTAACTGCTATTTATAGCCTATTCGGATAATCCTATGAATTTCCCTCTGGTCTGTATTCTTTTATTAATGTAGTCCAAACCAACACAACGAAATCATACGCAACACGTTTTGCTTCATTACTTGAAATAAAATCTGTAAACTACTCAATTTGAGTATTGTTTATATAAATAAATATTGATATCATGGTATCATATTAAAAAGTTAATATTATGAAATTAAAAAACTATATAATCCTTATCATAATCACATTTTTTATTACTTCTACTTATTGTCAAGAAGGAAATAATAATAAAGTTACAGTTGAGGATCAAGGGGTAAATTCAGAGTATAAGGAAAATGATAAAAAATACAGAAAATTGCACAAAAATTTTAGAGATTTAATATCCAGTTTTAAAGATTCCTACAAAAACATGTACGATAGTGGGTTTAGGAAAACATCAGGTGATTTATCTAAAGAAAGATTAAGCAATTTTATAAGCGAAGCTGAAATATACAAAAACAACATAAAAAATAATTCACAAGTAAATAATTATAATACTCAACTAAATGACTTGGCAAAAGTAACTTCTCGCAGCGGCCAAGATTATGTCGCATTTTTTGAGAACTCACTTCTACCTGGGATAGATGGAGATATTGCTAATGCAAAATCTAATTTAAAAAACATTGAAACGAATGAGTCTAAAAAAGAAGTAAGTTTAGGTTTTAGCAACACTAACAGTGCTTCTTCAAATACTAATAGTTCAACTTCAACAACGAATACCAATGACAACAACAATGAAGATAAGGCCAACTATACAGCAGAAAAAACTAAAGCAAATGAAGATTTTGATGATGGTGGTCAAGCTATTAGAAATATCAAGAAAAGAAGGAAGGAAGCAGAAGCAGAAAGACAGAGAATGTTTAAGCAAAGTATGGATAACTTAGCAAGAGATGGAGGTGAACTATTGGGTAATTTTATAGGTAATATATATGAAAGAAAGGAAAAAGAAAGAAATAAAAAACTAGAAGAAAAACGAATCGAAAATGCACGTATTACTGAGGAAAAACGAATTGAGGAAGATCGACGCATTACAGAAGAAAAAAGATTAAATGAACTAAAAAACAAACCTGAATATGTGATTTTTTTGGATAATGCACTTAATGACGTGTTTTATTTTGATTCCTCTGGTAAAGAAGTAGATCAAGAAAATGCGATTTTTGAACAAGTTTATATAAAACAAGACAATGGCTTTTATGTTGCCAAGTACTTTAATCTTAAAGAAGGATATTTAGCATATGACATTTCATATGAAATAATACCTAACCCGTTTATAGAGTCTTTAAAAACAGGGGCTTCAATTAAATATGGAGTTCTGAGCTCTAAAGATGAAATAAATTATTATTACAGAAATAAATTAAAGCAAAGAACATTGAATTTTTGGTGGAAAAAGAAAATGCACTTTGAGTTTTATAATTATAAAGATGAAAAGGTTTTTGGTTCTGGAGAAATTTTAATGCCTGAAATTATGCAGGTTTCATCAAGTGGTGCAATAACCAATATGGAATATAAGATAAAATCAAAAAGGAGCAAATTTAAAAATCATAGATTTAAATTTGATTATAAAGGAAATATTGAGTCGTTATATATTACAAATGAAAAAGGAAAAATTGAAGAGAGATATAAGTTTAGCAAATACTAGAAAAATTAATAAAAACAAATTTTAATAATTAATACAATGGAAAATCTAAATTTTAATAAAAATAATGTTATGAAAAAATTTACTTTTATTATGTGTTTTATTTCAATATTGGGATACTCTCAAACGGCTATTACGGATGATAATTTTGAGAAGGCTATAGAAACTTGTTTAAAAACTAATCCAGTTGATGGGTTATGTAGCAGCAGTGAATATGGTGCAATGCCAAATTGGGATGTTAGTAAAGTAACTAATATGTCTAGTGCTTTTGGATACTTAAGTGATGAAAACTTTAATGCGGATGTTAGTGCCTGGGATGTAAGTAATGTGACTGATATGTCTGGTATGTTTGCTCAATCAAACTTCAATCAAGATTTAAGTTCATGGAATGTAAGTAATGTGACTGATATGTCTGGTATGTTTGCCAGTGGTTATAAGTTCAATCAAAATATAAGTACTTGGAACGTAAGCAAAGTAACTGACATGACTCATATGTTTAGCAATGCGGAAGAGTTCAATCAAGATTTAAGTTCTTGGGATGCACGCAATGTAACTAAGTGTAAAGAATTTTATTGGAACTATACAGAAGCGATGAACAAACTCGACGGAATTGAAGCAGAAAGTCCATGGCCATTATCTAAAAGACCAAAATTACGAGCTACATGTAAATACCAAGATTAAGTTCATAGTCTTATTAAAAATAACGAAGCACAGCAATGGCTATTAGTTTTTTAAATGTTAGTAGATATACTTCATTCTGGTTTTTTAAAGAAAACAGCATATTCCTTATCAATTCCCGTGGGACTATTTACTGGCCAATCTCTACTCAAGAAAAAAATTGAATCGTTATTTATTTCGACTATTGGATAAGAAATGAAATCATTTGTATCAAATCCTCTGTAATAATGAAGAGTATCATTTTTAATAAGCCAACCATTTACTCCACTTGGAAAACACCAATAAAAATATGCTGCTTCGGATACTGCAAGTTTAACGAGGGGTTTTGAGGGATTTTCATAAGGACAGTCCCAACTATAACCAACCATTTTATTGGAATAAAATTGTATTGTATCGGTTCTATCTCCAGTTGGCCAATGAAGTCCCGTTTCGTAACTAATTTCAACGGTTCCGTCTTGCATTTCATTATAACCATACCCATAATACCATTTGCCCATCAAAATCTTTTCAGTATCAGAAGATTGTGAAAACAAATCCTCACCGTTATATTGATTTGGTTCTGGAAAATCATCATTATTATTGTGTGGCGAACATGCAACAATAATCATTACAAACAATAGCAGTTCAAGTTTCATAACCATTTTATTTTCAAGTATTTAACTAAAATAATAAAAATTATATATAAATTATAAAACGACACCACAAAAACATGTATACTAATTACTTGTTCTATGTGTACTCGGAAAATCTTACGAATTTTCCTCTGGTCAGTTTTCTTTTATTAATTTAGTCCTAGCCAACACAACGAAATCATACACAATACGTTGTCCTTCATTATAAGAAACCGCTAACCAATGATAAAATTCTTTAGAAAAATTCGCCAAAACTTGCTTATGGAAAATAAAACTGGAAAGTATTTTAAATATGCTATTGGAGAAATTATCCTCGTAGTTATTGGTATTTTGATAGCATTACAGATTAATAACTGGAATGAGAATAAAAAAAGTGAAAACCAACTTAATAATATCTATAAAGAAGTTGAACTAAATTTAAAGTCTGACCTCACAAATTTAGAAATTATTATAAAACAATATAAACAATTGGAATTAAGATTAGAAACTATGATTACAGAAGAGTATTCGAATATTCTTTTAGATTCAATCAATACCAATAATTATTCTGAATGTATACCGTGTCAAGGTGATATTAATGCCTTTATACCTTTTGAATTTGAAGAAAAAGGTGTAGAGCTACTTAAAACTTATAATGATTACAACGCAAAAGAAAATAAAGACCTTACAAATGAAATTATTCAATTTTATAAAAATGCTGAACCTTTAAATCTAGTACTTAACAAATTAAAGGAAGAGTCATTCAATACAATAAGATATTTTGAGCAATTTTCTTGGTACTCTGACTTTATGTATGGAAAGTTTAATCCTGAAATGATAGATTTTTTTGCAAGCAATAGAATTTTTAAAAATAAAGTAGTCACATATAGATTAATAGCAATTCAAAATTATTTGCCTTATTTAAGAGAATATAAAAAATCAGCAACTATATTATTTGAAAAATTAAAAACAACTGATTAAAAATAACAAAAGGCTAACACCGTATATAATTAATTGTTCGTTCTGTATGTTCTCGGAAATTCCTACGGATTTTCCTCTGGTCAGTTTTCTTTTATTAATTTAGTCCTAGACAAAACTAAGAAATCATACACAACACATTGTGCATAATTTGAGGAAACTCACGAAATGAAAAAAGCATTCGAGATTTTATTACTAATTTTTTTTTTTTTGAATTCTTGCAAGAATGCACCTATTTGTGTCGTAAACAAAAATAATGCTGGAAAAAAAATATATGATATAAATGAGGCTTCTTGTTTCATAGCATTAAAACTTGATCAAAAAATATTTGATTTGAATTCGATTCATGACGCCCTCATTGCGGAAGAAAAATTTATGAATGAAATTGATTTTAACTCTGAAAATCTGTATCAATTAAATGAATCAGACTCAAATGCAGAATTGGATATTAATGCTTTAGTGGAATATGTCTTGAAAAATAGAGAAACTGAATTCACAAAAAACGAATTATTAGAAATTTACATTGCAGAGACAGAATATTTAGAATTTATCGGTGTTGTAGGTGAATAATAACTATGCACAACAACGTGTATAGTTAATTTCTAGTCTGTGTGTATTCGGAAAATTCCTGCGGAATTTTCCTCTGGTCAGTTTTCTTTTATTAACTTAGACCTAGACAAACAGTATTACTTTTATATTTTGGTTAATTGAACAGAATAAAATATTTGAAAATGAAAAAAATAATACTTCCTCTAATTCTATTCTTAGTTTCTTTACCATCATTTGCAATAGATATACTTAGCACTTCTGCCTCACAGACAACAGGAGGTTTTAATATAAATGTTGAAACTTTTTGGTTTCAAGGATTTAGTTTATTAAGTAGTGATTTTTCAATAGAAGATAATGTAATAAATCTTTCAATTTGTTTTAGAGATGACGGTACCTTAGCGCATAACTATGAAAATAATGATTTTTTTATCCCATTAACTAATAGTGGTGATTACACTATTAATATTGCTGTCATTGTATCTTCACAGGGTTCTACAACATGTGATTCAACTGTCGTAACAGATACAGATACAATCAGTGCGCAATTTAACTCTTTATCAACCAATGATTTTGAATATTTAGAAAAGGAAAGTTTTATTATATTTCCTAACCCTGCATCAACAAAAGTCAATTTAAAAATTGAAAAGGTTTTCTTCAAACAAATTTATGTATTAGACAGCATTGGTAAAGTCGTCATAAGATTAGATAATTTTCTTAGCGAAAATATTGAATTTGACATTTCTTACTTAAATCAAGGTGTTTATTTTATTGCAGTCGAAACTGACAATAAAGTTTTTTATAAAAAACTGATCAAGAAATAACAAAATATGTCAGCACATGTAAGACTTGTTTATTACTTGATTTAATAAAAAGTACTTTTTTACTAGCTATTCTAAATGACAGCGAAACAATGTTCTTTTGATAAATTTACAACCTAGGTGAATATAACATTTCCAAATCCCCAAAATATTTACTTTAAACTTATAAATGACAACGCTTTACATTATTGACTACAATTCATTACGGCGGATTTTCATGTCTGAAATTCAACACATTTTTGCTATCTTTCGGCAACGACAGAAAAATGGTCTCCCATTATTCCGTAACGAAATCATAACCAAAATCGTTGGTATTCATTATGACCAACCACTAAACAAATGATTAAATTCTTTAGAAAAATTCGCCAAAAAACGCTGGCTGAAAATAAGTTCAGTAAGTATCTACTTTATGCTATTGGAGAAATTATATTAGTAGTTATTGGAATTTTAATAGCTCTACAGATTAACAATTTGAATGAAGAAAAAAAAGAAAATAAAGCGTTACAACAAAACCTTTTAATCATAAAAGGTAATATTGAAAGTGATCTAGTCTTGCTTGATTCGTTAAAGATGCTAAGAGAAAAATTGATACCAAATTATAAAAAAGAACAACTAACTTTCTTTAACAATAATTTTAATCCACAGACAACAATGGAGGCTGCTCGATGTTTTGATGCAATTTCATTTAGAGCAAACACAAGTGGATTTGACGCTTTAGAAAAATCGCCCTATTTAAGTTTGATAAATGGCAGTACTTTACATAAATTATTGCTTGAGCAAAAAACAGCCATAGAAACAGTATCAATTACTGAAAATGAAACAAATAAAACTATAGACGATTTAGAAGCTCGTATGTCATATATAACTGATTTGAATACTGGATATGCTTTTTTAAGTATGGATGAAGATGCAATGAAAAAAGCAAATATTACAATGGTAGAAATAGCAAAGTTTTTCAATGAAATACATAGTTCCATACTTTATAGAAATATCATCGCAAAAGCATCTCTCCGTGACATAACTATTATTCCTCAGTATAATGCCTTAATACAAATTAATAATGAGGTAATTGCTGAAATTGACAAAATAACGAAAGACTAGCAACGTGTATAATTCATTGTTCGGTTTGTGTGTACTCCTAAAGTCCTACGGATTTTCCTCTGGTTCGTTTTCTTTTATTAACTTAGACCTAGCCAACGCAACTAGCCATATTTCTGGACTAGATATTAAGTAAAACCTCATGAAAAAAAGAAGGACAATTGCATTATCACTTTTGATTATCGGACTAGCTCTGAGTGTAGCCTTTTTAATGAAGATTGATTTTCCACAAGGATTCGAGTTATATTTTAAAAGAGAATACTATAACCAATATGGTCCTTTAGCAATAAGTATTGAATTGTTAATTGCAAGCTATTATTTATTTATTGGACATGAAAAGACAAATTTCACTTTGGCTCTTTTTGGTTTTACAGCTTTGTTAGATCCCTTTTTCAATCAAATAGGGCTCTTCAATAGCATCATGCCTATGTATGGAACTATAATTTTGGCAATTTGTGCTGTGTCATGTCTATGGTTGGCATTTTCAAACAGATTTAAATTAAAACGTTTATCTAGTTTAGGAGCTTTATTCAGTATTGTCCTTGGTGTGATTGTAGAATTATTCTTCAATTACCTCTGATAAACGTTAGCCAACAACATGTTTAATGCATTGCTGCCACTAACCTACTTGGAAAATCCATAAATTTCCCTCAGACTCGATTTCTTTTGTTAATTTAGACCTAACCAACATAAGGAAATCAGACTTAACGATGTTGTAAGTCATCTTGAAAGCAACTTATGATTAAAAAAATTTCAATACTATTATTTTTATCTATTTCACTTAGTTATGGATGCAAAGAAGATGAAAAAAAGACAGAAAATGAAAGAGAAAATTGGTGGCTTTGGACTGCGAGCTGGAATCCTAATGACGAACAAATTTCTGTCGGAGGAACACAAGATACACTAAGAATATTTTCATCAAAAACCTACAAATTAGTTAAAGCTTTTCCAATGGAAGGAACTATAACTAAAACCAAATGGCACCCTTTTAAAAATCAACTTGCGATTGCAATGCAAGGAGAAAAATCTAAATCTTTAATATTTAATCCCAAATCAAAAGAAAGCATCCAACTTGATAGTCTTGATGAATTTGGTGTAAGAGCTATTGGCTGGAACAAAATGGGAGAACTACTTGCTGTTGGAGATTATAGTGGCTCTCTTAATATATACGATGAAAGTGGAAAAATCATTAAAAAAATTAATACCAAGCAAAAAGGTCTAATTGGTCTCGATTGGCATCCAGAAAAAAATATTGTTGTAGCTGTTGGAGAAAAAATATCTGTTTATAATTTTGACAAAGATTCTATTTTTGATATTAAGCCAAGAAAAGAGGAAGTTCTGATGCTTTGTATAGATTGGCATCCTAGTGGCGAATTCTTTGTTACTGGAGATTATGGGGATTTTGAAAAAGACTTTCCGCCTCTATTGCAGTTTTGGTCGGCAAACGGAGATAATATTAAGAATATCGAAAAAAGCAAAGCTGAATTTAGAAATATAAAGTGGTCAAATGATGGTGAAATTTTAGCAACTGCGAGCGAATTTTTAGGACTTTGGAATAAAGATGGAGATTTAATCAAACAATCAAAATCAGAAAACCTAATTTGGGGCATTGATTGGAATAAATCTAATAGTAGAATAGTAACAACTGATGGAAAAGGAAAAATTTTGATTTGGGACAAAGAGTTAAATAAAATAAAGGAATTACAATACTGATAAAAGACCACTTACGACAACGCATATAATCAATGGCTAGTCCTCGCCTACTTACGAAAATTCTTGAGGAATTTCTATTCGGTATGCATTCGCTAATTTAGGTGTTAAACGCGATACTAATTATACATAAAACCCTTGGCAACAAGCTAAAAAATGAACATAGAATATTTACCAAATAAAGGCTTTACTATTAATTCTGTAAAAATAGAATGGAATAGCAAACGAAATACTGTTAGAGAAAAATTGGGAAATAAGCACAAGGAAGATGACAACATAATTGACATGGCTCAATTTTTTGATGGAGACGAAAGTATGAATATTCATCAAAAAAGAGATGTTTACGAAAACCTGAACTCTAAAAATAATATGCTATTTCTAAACTACGACAAAGACAATAATTTGAAGGAATTAGAAGTACATTCTGGTTTTAGTATTTTAATTGACAATATTAAACTTGATTTTGGAAAAGACATCTCGAATTTTATAAAACAATTTCAAAAAAACGGAATTGAATATTCGGAAACAGAAAAAGGAAATTATCTTTTACCAAAATTAAAAATAACAATTGCTGACAGCGAATCAATGGGAGGAGAAGGAACTGGACTATATTATTTTTATGCCACATCAGATATTAGCCATTTGATGGAATGAAAAAAGTCAGTTGTTAATATAATTACTTGGTCTGTATAGACTCTAAAAACCCCTCAGGTTTTCCGCTGGTCAGTTTTCTTTTAATGACTTAGACCCAGCCAGCACAACGAGATGATACACAACTCTTAAGTAACATTTTTACCCATCCTGAATAAAGAACTAACAATTTCCATAGTTAAACAAAATCTTTAATCAAATAATATATTAATCTTAACCTGTTATTTATAAATTATCTCTGAGTTAATCATTAATGACAAATTATGCATAATAGTTGATAAAAAATTGAGCTTTTAAATCAATACAGATGATGACATTTTAAAAATCATCCGATGCAATAGCAAAAGTATTAAATCCAATTATTATGAAAAATTACAAGCCTTTAGTAATCATCTTTGTATTACTTTTTACTGCCTGTTCAAACGATGAAGATGATCCAAACAATACTGCACCAGGTATCTTCTCTACTAACACTATAGAAACAAGATTTAACGGAGCAACTATTGAATGGACAGAGTCTAACGATCCTGATGGTGATGAAGTTTCTTATGCAATAATATTAGACGGACAAGAAATAGCTTCGGGAGGTACTTCCTTAAGTTACAGCTTTTCAGGTTTAGAGCCAGAAACACTTTATGAAGGTTATGTCGAAGCAAGAGATGGTAATGGCGGTACTTCACAAGCACCTTATTTTTTTACTACTCTGCCAGAAGTAATCATTTTTGAGGTAGACATACAATGTAGATGGTGGGAAGGTTCAGGTGGTTATGGCATTGTAAATTATTTTGAAATTAATGCCGTAGAGGATGCTGTTAGTTATTATGTTGAAATATTAGAATATAGTCCAGATCCTATACCTTCAAATGTTGGAAGAACATATTCATGGACACCCGATTCAGATTTACCTATTGGTAATAATGTTGGATCAGGCGCTAGTCATCTTACAGAATATACACCAGGTGTTTACCATGCTAACACCAGTACTGGAAGCGGTTCTTTAATTTATCTTGATGAGGCAATAGACAATTGTGAAGCCGTCACCGCAACAGCCAGAGTTACCATAATTATTGGCGAATAAAATTAAATTAAAGATCTTTCTTTAAGGGCTTTTTTAGGTAGATTTAAATTAATCTTCTTAAGAAAGCCTATTATAGTTTAACTACTTCTGTTTAAAAATTAAAAATGATTTGCCAAAAACGTATATAACCATTTGCTCGCTCTATGTGTATTTGGAAAATCCCAGTAAATGTCTTCTGCTTAGTTTTCTTTTGCTAAATTAGTGCTAGCCAACGCTACTAGTCTTACACAACACGTTACCTGTAAGCTGAACAAAAGGATGAGCGCCAAATACGATAACATAGGAGTTAATTACAACCTGACCCGAAAAGCAGACAAATATTTAACCAAACAATTACTTTCTCATTTACAGCCCATAAAAAACGGGACATATTTAGACATTGGTTGCGGAACAGGAAATTATACTAATGAACTTCAAAAAAACGGTTGTAATGTTATTGGAATTGATCCATCTAAACTGATGTTAGAAAAAGCAAAACTCCAAAATGATAAAATTGATTGGAGAATTGGTTCTGCAGAGAATACTGGACTTCCTGAAAACTTTGTAAATGGAATTATAGGCACTCTAACCATACATCATTGGAAGAATTTAAAAACCGCCTTCTCAGAGTTGAATAAAGTCTTGAAAACTAACGGTAGAATTGTGATTTTCACATCTACACCTGAACAAATGAAAGGATATTGGCTAAACCATTATTTTCCGAAAATGTTATCCGATTCAATAATTCAAATGCCTACAATGGCTAACGTCAAGAAAGCTATGAGAGATAGTGGAATCGAATATCTTGAATCCCATAAGTATTTCATAAAGTCTGACTTGGAAGACCAATTTTTGTATTGTGGCAAACAAAATCCTGAATTGTATTTTGATGAAAACATCAGAAACGGAATTTCTTCATTTTCATCATTATCAAATCGAACAGAAGTAACAAACGGTTTAATGAAATTGAGAAAAGATATTGATAATGGAAAAATTAAAGAAATAATAAAATCATACGAAAATGACTTTGGAGATTATTTATATTTAATAGGACAAAAGCCATCAAGATAAGAGCGTAAGTCATTAATTATTAGTTTAACACATACACCAATGTATATATTTAACTGCTAAGTTGCTTAAAAGCAATATTTTTTTATACTTTTATTTATATGTAAATAAAACTCGGAAAATTAGTCTGGTTCATCCTTACTCCTTCTCCAAAGCTTTTGCCTAACTTTAAGAGAATCAGGCAGCAAATTATACTCAAACTCATTATCCACCATATCAAAACAAAAACTATATCTTATGAAGAAAATTATCCTAACTGTTGTTATCGCTTTTATTTCTCATTTGTCAATAGGGCAAAATTTTGCTGAATTAAATAATTATGAATTTAAATCTGTAGAAAGCTACAAAACAGAAGAAAGTAAAGTATTACTCTGTGCTAATTATTTGTTTAATAATCCTGCTAATAAATCAGAATTAAATCGATTAATTTCCATTCAATATATAATGAAATGGATGATGGGAACACCTGACTACACTTTCGAAATTGGAGAAAAAGCCATGGAATTAACTAAAGGAAATGATGATTTACTTGGACTCTATATGGCTGCAATGTCTAAAGTTGTGATAGAAAGTAAAAGTGAAAAATTAGACAGTGAACAAATTTATAATCAAGCTGAAGATATTTTAGTGAATTACTGTTCTAATTCTGATAACAAAATGAAACCTTCAAAGAAAATTAAAAAAATACTCAAAAGTCGAAAGGATTAAATTAATTGATTTAAAAAACTTTCAAAATCGCATTGAAGCAAATCGGATTATAAATGATCTTAAAAAAACAATAGGTTTCGGAAAGAAGTCGTATCAAACAATTACAAGATTTACTTGAGGATATATATGTTATTGAAGAGAAAATAAATAAGGAAAGTACAACAATATGAAAAACTATGTTTTATTTTTTATACTCGTAGGATTTTTAAAATCCGGAATTGGTTATTCTCAAGATGTTAATGTGAAAATTGGAATTAAAGACAGTCTTCAATCAAAAATATTAAATGAGAATAGACCAATCATTGTATCGCTTCCAAAAGACTACGAGACATCTAACGAAACTTATCCTGTTCTCTTTTTGTTAGATGGAAGTGTAAATAATCTCATAGATGCTCGATTAATAATACATAATCTACGCTTAGAAATCATTATTGTAGCAATTACAAATACGGACCGAGACAGAGATATGATGCCAATTAGCAGACCATCATATGAAGTGGAGAATCCTAAAGCCGAAAATTTCATATCATTCCTTGAAACCGAATTAGTACCTTATATTGATAAAAAATATCGTACAAATGGCCAGAAAACTATTAGAGGCAGGTCTTTGAGCGGGTTATTTGTAATGTATGCCTTTTTATCAAAACCAGAATTGTTTGATAATTATATCGGAAATTGTGCTGGTTGGTTTGCTGATATGAACACCTATTTCAATAAACTAGCAGACAAATCTTTTCAAAACAAAGATAATTTAAAAGGAAAAAAAATATTTGTAGCAAACTCTTTAGCTGACCCATTAGACCCAAACAAAGAAATACACCAATCAATGGTTGATTTATTCAAGAGAATGAAATATGAGCTAGACAATCGAATAAAATTTGAATATAAGACTTACGAAAATGCTGGACACGTTCCCTATTCAAGTTTCTATGATGGAATGAAATTTATATTTGAGAAAGAATAAATAAAAAACTGCTGCAATAACGTGTATAACTTATTGCGATCGAATTCCTAATCAAACTCATTACAATTCGTTATCTTCGTTTTAGAGCGAAAATCATAGCTGATTTTCTGTAGCTATTCCTAATACAACACCTTGTGTATAATTATAAAGTTTAGCATTTATGAATTGTATTTAACAATAAAAAGATGAAAAGCATAAAAAAACAATGTGTAATTGCCATTTTGATCATTTCTTCATTATTCGTAAATGCCCAAACTCAGATAGGAAATGATATAGATGGTCTTTTATCAGGTGATCGATTTGGTACAGGTGTTAGCATATCATCCGATGGCAATATTGTTGCCATAGTCGGGTTCTCTGGTAATAATGGAGATGGTCGCATACGTGTGTTTCAAAATATTGAAGGCATTTGGACCTTATACGGCACCGACATCAATGGTGAGAATTTTGGTAGTATTGGAGCCTATAGCGTGAGTCTATCTGCCGATGGAAATACTATGGCATTTAGTTCGCTAGGCAATTTCGTAAGGATATATAGTTATAACAGCGACACAGGAATCTGGATACCAAAAGGCAATAACATTTCTAATAACACATCTGAAAGTAATTTTGGTAACAGTATCAAATTATCTGCCGATGGAAATACAATAGTTATAGGAGCAGTTTCTGCTCCAAATGTTCCAAATGATGGAGTTACACAAATCTTCCAATATGTAACCGACTCATGGAATCAAGTTGGCAGTGATATTAACGGATTAATCATGGCAGAACATTCGGGACGTAGTGTAGACATGTCGTCTGACGGAAGTATTGTTGCCATATTAAACAATGACTCAGCAAGAATTTATGAAAATGTATCTGGAACCTGGACATTATTGGGTAGTGAAATACCTATAGTAGGTAGCCAATTTCCTAATAGAGCAGTTAGTCTATCTTCAAATGGTCATATTTTGGCTATTGGTGAACCAGATTTTTCGGATAGTTTAATTCAAAGAGGACGTGTAAGAGTTTTTAGTTATGAATCGGAAAGCTGGAATCAAGTTGGAAGTCCAGTTATTGGTGAAGTAGCCCATTATAGAACTGGGTCGAGTGTAAGTTTGTCTTCAGATGGTCAAGTTTTAGCCATTGGAGAAATAGGCAGTACAAGTGGTTCAACAGATACAGGGCGTACGCGAATATTTAAAAATCAGAGTAATTCTTGGGTTCAGATTGGGAATGCTATCTTCGGTGAAGCAAGTTTAGATTATTCTGGAGAGAGCATTAGCTTGTCTTCAGATGCAAATACTCTAATAATAGGAGCAGATTTGAATGATGGTAATGGTGCTGATTCCGGACATGCAAGAGTATTTGATTTAAGTGCTTTATTGTCTGTTTCTGATTTTGCAAACTCAACAATAAGCTTGTTCCCTAATCCTGCTAGCGATCAATTCACTATTCAATTGTCTGAAGAACTAGAATTAGAGAATGTTAATATTTATAGTAGTTTAGGTAAATTGGTTAACTCTAGCAAAACTCATGTAATAAACACTTCAAAATTAACTTCAGGAATTTATGTTGTTGAAATTTATACCAATAAAGCAAAGATAACTAAGAAATTAGTAGTCAATTAATCTAAAAAATTAATAATAACACAAATCATTGATAGGAATTACCAAAAAGAAAATGGATCTCAAAAAAGTGACTTTAATACTTCTTTTCACTTTACATCTAATCTCTTGTAATTCAAAGGTAAATTCAGAAAAAAATAAAAGTAATGAACAAAATGAAGTTCAAGTTGAAAATGACTTTTGGTCAGATTCAAATCGGAAATATTTAAAAATAGATTCAACAGAATTTGAGATCGTAGCTGAAAAAAATAGATTGACTATAACTATGGAAAAAGAAGCTTCATTTGATAGTCAAATAAATAAATTAAAGACAGTAATCAATTCTATTAAATATAAAACGGATATGAATGAGCTAAAATCTGTTTTTATTTGGGCTGGTAATAATGAGCTTTTATCAAATATTTCCAAAGTCCCAGAAATTCAAGCAGAACTCAAAAGAAGTGAAGTTGAGAATGGAATAGTGAACTCAATGGGAATAGTTTCTAAGCATGCCTACAAAGCAAATCTTCTGAAAGAAATAACAGACTTATTTTCTGAATTTGACTTATCACCTTATAGGTATTACATAGATAAATGTCATGTCGATAAAAGAAAAGACAATTCAAAAAACTATGAGATAGCTTGTGCTTCTATAGTTTTTAAATTTAAAAAGAAAAGCCCTAAATAAATAGACTTATTATTAAGTTGATTAAGAGGATATTATTTACTTACTTTTATGTTTATGTTTGTTTTTAACTAATCAAAAACCTCAATATTTAAGTAGAAAAGAAAAAATAGAAAACTGGATATAACTACATGTATAGCCAATTTCAAACGTTGTCTATATTCAAAAACTCCAGCACATTCGTCTCTTGTTCGGCTTCTATTTACTAACTTAGTACTAGCCTATATAACTAACCACACTCGAATACATAGGTAACAAACTAAAAAAACCTAATAATATGAAAAAAACGATTCATATTTTAATTGTAATCTTAACGACAATTAGTTGCTCGGATTATAAATCTGACAAAAACACAACTAGTAAAATTGAGAGATTACAATCTGAAAATGATAGCTTAAAAAGCATACTAATCAAAGATAAGTCTGAAACGAAACAAGAAATTACTACGTTTCTTACATTTCAAAAGAGTAATGCAGAACAAGCAATGAATTTTTATGTGGAATTGTTCGCTAATTCCAAAATTATTGATGTACAGCGTTGGGGAAAAGAAGGACCCGTTGAAGAAGGAAAAATTATGCACGCTACATTTGATTTAAACGGAAACTTATTTATGTGCAGCGACAGTCCTCCCATTCACGATTGGGATTTCACACCAGCAGTTTCCAACTACATTGAATGCAAAAATGAAAGTGAGCTTGAAAATCTCTTTGAAAAACTATCGGAAAACGGAAAAGTAATGATGCCATTAAACAATTATGGTTTCAGTCAAAAATTTGGATTTGTAGAAGACAGATTTGGAGTTTCGTGGCAACTAAACTTAAAATAAGAACATTGCCAATTGGACTATTGAAGAATTAATAATTGAGTGCCACTATAAATAAAAGATAAAGTCGGTTGCCAATAAGTTTCAATAAGAAAGTAAAGTTCATTAGGACTGAATTCCTAATCGAAATTTAACGCAACCAAATAGGAGTTTATGCATCTATATATAAACAACAAAAATGAAACAAATAGTATTGACTTTAATTACAGTTGGAATTTTATGTTCTTGTAGTAAAAATGAAGACAAAAATTCGGAAACTGATTTAATAGGAAGTTGGAAATTAATTGAGGTTTTGGCTGACCCAGGAGATGGAAGCGGAACTTTTCAACCTGTTGAAAGCGAAAAAATAATTGAATTTACAAATAACGAAACTGTAACAACTAATAGTTCGTTATGTGAGCCTTACTCTGAAGAAATCATAACCTCTGGAAGCTTTAGTTTGAGTGACAATACAATATCAACAAACTGCCAAAATCCAAACATTGCAACACTATTTTTTGAACTGGAAGATGAATATCTAATTCTAAATTTCATTTCTAACGAAGGATATTCTCAAAAATTCCAAAAAATAAATTAAAAACAGAATATGAGCATATTCAAAACAAACAAAGCTCTAATCATAGTTGGAATTTTCACAATCTTGGTATATCAAAAATGTTATACTCAAATGACTACTATTGAACAAGATTCAATAGAAATTGAATTTGTAAAGAACAACAAATTAAAAAATAAGTATCCGAAAACTTACATTGGGACAATACTCAACGGCTTTAGAATTACTGTTTTAGAAGTGAACGTAAAAACTCTTGACCTTAAAAAAAGAAAATTTGACCCTAACAAATTTTATCTTGTTAGTGAAAAACCTGAATTTCAATATCGTCCTTTAGATATTTTTATAACTGAAAATAACAACGATTATTCCCGATTTGAATTAGTCACTAAAAAGAAACCAGAGCCATCGAGTAAAATGCAGGAAACATATAATCCAAATATTAAAGACACGTACTTGGACTACAAGATAGATGGTGTAAGCGGAATAATAATTCCTATAAATTTAGGTAGTCCCAAATTTCCAGATAAGCATGTATTTCACTTTAAGCCAAAAGTTATAAATGATAGCAAAATTCTTATCTATTTTTATATCTCATCAGACTTTATAAAAAGAGGAACATTATACTACGGAAATGAGGAAATTGCCAAAACAGACTTGAAATGATTACAAATAACAATTGTTTTTTTAGTAACTTAGAAACTAATAATCAATTAAATCATGACAACAAATAAAGCATGTATTATTCCTGTAATACAATATAAAAATGCAGAAGCAGCTATCGAATGGATTTGTAATTCTTTCGGATTTGAAAAGCGCCTTGTTGTCCCAGGAGAAGACCATACAATCATACATGCGCAACTAACGTATGGCAATTCAATGATTATGCTAAGTTCCGAAAACAACAACGAATACGGCAAATTGATAAAAACACCCAACTGTTTGAACGAAATTAACACGCAAGCACCTTACATAATTGTTGAAAAAATCGATGACCATTATAAAAATGCTGTTGCTAAAGGCGCAAAAATACTCTTAGAAATTAAGGATGAAGCATACGGTGGTCGTGGCTATACATGCAAAGATCTTGAAGGCCATATCTGGAGTTTTGGCTCATATAACCCTTGGAAATAACACAACGACAAAACCAGCTCAAAACTGCGTTTATAACTAATTACTTGGTCTTATAGCTTAGTTCTAGTCAACGCAGCTAAACATACACAAACATGTTCAGTACGATATTTAAATGACCATTAAAACTAGCAACTTTTTATTTTATAGCGGACTTCTTCTACTCGCAACTGGAGCTTTTGGACTGACTTTTGCTGCATTTTTTGCTATAATCGGACTACCAGTTTTTATAGTTGGAATTATTTTGATTTTAATTTCAAAAAAGGCTGGAAAACAAAAAATAGTACCTATTGGACTTTTCGTAATCGTAATAATTGCATATTGGCCAATATGGACAAATATTAATACTGTCGAACCAGAGACATTCTTAATACCTAATGATTATAGAGGAAGAGTTAATATAATTTATAAGAAAGATTGTGGAATATTACTCGAAAAAACGGATAACGGACTGACTTATAAAATACCTAATGATGGAATCTTATTGTTAAGTAATGAGCAAAAATATGGGTTTATCAATCATAAATATTACTTAGTTGACAAAGAGGGAAAGAAGACAGAACTACCAAAAATGGACATTAGAGATTTTAATGAAGACCATACTTTAGAAAAAAAACCAAATGAACCACCTAGAAACACATTAGGAGTCTTTCATTGGGGAAGAACAGGTAGTATAGGTAAAATGACTGATCAAAATGGAGAAGTTTCTAATAAAGATAACCTTTATACATTCAACGAATTTTATATTTCAACTTATAATGATTTAAAAGAAAAATTTAATTTCCGTTACGACCAAAAATTTGATTCAATTAGAAACATGAAGATAAAGAAATGCAAATAAAAACACAGTTCTCAACAACGTATATAACTAAATGCGTAGTCTGTGTCCTCTGAAAATCCTACAAGTCTTCCTTTGGTTCGGTTTTTTTATTAATTTAGTTGCTGGACCACATAATTAATTATAATTCTAAACCATTCAAAATATTAAACATGAAAGTTACAACCGAAAAAAACGAAAAGGTCGCAAGTATGATATTTGCATCCATTTATCCTCTATATTTGAACAGGCTAGAGAAAAATGGTAGAACAAAAGATGAACTCAACCAGGTCATAGAATGGTTTACTGGTTTTGATAATAATGAGCTACAAACACTTATTGAAGAGAAAGTCACCTTTGGAACTTTTTTTCAAAAAGCTAAAATACATCCAAATGCACACTTAATTAAAGGAGTGGTTTGTGGTTATCGAATTGAAGATATAGAGGATGAATTTGAATTGTATAAACAATGTAGACGTATGGAAAAACTAATCGATGAATTAGCCAGAGGTCGAAAAATGGAAAAAATTCTTCGTGAAGAAAAAAAGTAAGATTGGTATTTTGTTACCTATAATTACTAACCACATAAAACACTTTTCAACTATATGAAATACCACTTATTTTTATCATCACTATTGTTAGTATCATTAAGTTTCGGACAAGAACTGACTTGTGAAGATTTCAAAAAAGGTGAATTTGTAATGAATACTTTTAGTTCGCCAGTATTAGAATGGGATATGACTCGTGATGGAAATAAACAAGTCGAAACCATAAAGGAGTTACCTGAAGAATTTCAGGGCATCGGTTATCCAATGGACCCCAAAACATTGAGAATTGAATGGATAGACGATTGTACTTACAAATTATTCGCAGATGATGCAAACGGAGAACTTGACTCAATATCTCAACTCATAAATGATTCTGGAGGCATACATACTGAACTAATTAAAATTGAAGGCAAGTGCTTTTACTACAAATCTATTTTTATAATTGAAGGAGAAGAAATTGTTTCAGAAGGTAAACTTTGTAAGAAATAACAAACTGTAAATACTCTCAAATCATAACTCACGTATCAGGTATAAGCAATAACAATGGAAGAACAGTTTGTAGAAGAAAAAACATTTGAAAGAAAAGACTTTTCTCAAACTGATATTGAAAAAGGAGAATACGACTTGTGTGTGTTTATAAACTGTAATTTTTCGAATTCTGACTTATCAAAAATTAGGTTTATCGACTGTGAATTCTACGACTGTAATTTGAGTACAGCTAATATATTTCAAAGTGGTTTCCAAAATGTACTTTTTAAAGATTGTAAGATGTTAGGCTTACAGTTTGATAAATGTAGTGGATTTGCATTCTCAATACAGGTTGATAACTGCCAATTAAATCATTCGTCATTTTATAAACGAAAACTTTCAAAAACTGTATTTAAAAAATCTAAGCTCAGAGAAGTCGATTTTACGGAATGTGATTTGAGTGCATCCATTTTTGACGATTGTGACTTGCTACATGCTACATTTAACAACACGAACTTACAAAATGCTGATTTCAGAAACTCTACTAACTTTATAATTGACCCGGAAAACAATAAAATTAAAGGCGCAAAATTCACCTTAGAAACTGTTATTGGCCTTTTAACAAAATACAATATCAAAATAGAACCAAGCATTTAGAAACTGGTCAATGACTATCATTACTTATGAAATTAAAACTATTAGCTTTCTTATTGGGTATTTTAAGCGCTTGTACATCTCCAGATAAAAACAAAGTTCATGAAAGCATTGAAAAACAAACAAACAATAGTTTTAATAGCTTGGTTGAAATAAGAAGAGATTTCCACGAATATCCCGAATTAGCTGGTAACGAAAAACGAACGTCCAAAATCATTGCCGAGCATTTATTGAAATTAGGACTGGAAGTTAAAACTGATATTGCTGGTTATGGCGTGATTGGCATCTTAAAAGGAAAAAAAGAAGGGAAACATATTGCCTGGAGAGCAGATATGGATGCTCTACCAAATAATTTTCCTGAAGAAGTCTCCTATAAATCGAAAAATGAAAACATTCAACATGGCTGTGGTCACGATGTTCATATGGCAATCGGACTCGGAATAGCTGAAGTACTATCTAAACACAAAGAGTCAATTAACGGTACCGTATATTTTATCTTTCAACCAGAAGAGGAAACCTTTGTTGGTGCTAAGAATATGGTAAATAGTAGTTTGTTTTCTGAAATAACTATTGATGAAATATATGCATTACACATAACTGCCCTACCAGTAGGCAAGATTATGGTTAAACCTAACGAACTGTATGCGTATCAAAAAGGGATACAAATCAAATTCAATACTAACATTGCTAAAGAAAATACCGAACTTCTATACGACCAAATAAGACGTGGCATTCTACGACAAAAAGACGGCGTCAACCCTTGGGACATCTCAAAGGCTTTTGATTCTGAAATAGGATTGACTAACCCAAATACGATCTTTAAAGATTATCGTTTTTTGGAAGAAAATTTCATAATCGAAGAGCTCAACAACCAAACTGTTATAAAAACGTATGCTTATGAAACTGATAAGTCAAATTTACCAAATATGTTACCTGACATTGAGCAAATAATTAGAAAAACGGACTATAAAGACAATTTCATTTCTACATCATTTATTCAAGAAAATCCAACAGTAATGAATGATGAGTATTTAACTAAAAATGCTATCACCACATTAACTACAATTTTTGGTCGAGAATCGCTTATGATGAATTATGGACAAATTCCATACTTTAACGATGATTTTATTTACTTCCAACAACGCATACCTGGTGTATACTTTTTATTTGGCGGTTCAAATCATGAAAAAGGAATTGATGCTATGAATCATTCACCTAACTTTAAAGTTGATGAAGAAAGTATAAGAATTGGAGTAAAATCGTTTGCTTCTTTGATTTTAGAACGTACAAACAACAAGTAAAGTACAGTACACAGCATTAGGTTTTACTAATTTAGAGATGAAAGAGGCTATACCGCTTCGTCCCTAACCTTTCGTTATTTTAGGAAGGCTCTATAATTCCGGTTTGTTTTACTAACTTTAGCCAACCAATACATCAAGATTATACACAAATCAACTAGCTAACAAATGAAAAACTTACTTGTACTACTATTAATTTTTGTTTCAACATTAAGTTTTGGTCAAGAGATTGAAGGCGAAAAATTATGGAGAACCAAAGGCGTTTATGACTCTTTAGGAAACTTTATTGAGCGCGCTAAAATTCAGAGTTTTCTTTTTAGTACAGCATCTGGTCAATTGTATAGACTGAGTAATCAGGATAAAATGAATATGGAAACTGGTGAAACTAAAGTTTTTGTTTATCGTGATACTTTAAACCTTACACCTCTGAGCGATAACATGTATAAACTTAATGATAAGGAAACATTGACAATCCATACAAACGATTCATTAACCATACAGTTTAACGGATTTACTTTACCTTATGTTAAACTCAATTTGAAACCAGACACAATCAATTTGAAGACCTTAAAATCTGAATTAATTAACACTCCTGTCATTGAGTCTGTAGAGAATATTAAAAAATACCTGTTTACTTATCAGGATAATAATTTAGTAAAAGTTAAGCCGCTTGAAAGAGACTCTGAATGGGAATCTGATTATAAAATTATTGATTTTAACGGATTTATAATTATCCAAGGAATCGTTTCTGCTCCAAAACTTTTAACAAAATCTGAAAAAGGAAAGATACATTTTATAGAAATAGACTACCGTTTTGAAAATAAAAATGGAGCGTTAATTATTCATTAAAACACAAGCATATCTCCATAACCATGACCTCAGCTATTACCATAAGAACAATCTTGAAAAATGACTTAAAAACTATTTTTCAACTGGAAGAAGAAGCTTTTAAGCCAATGCACTATCCATTGTTTGTACTCAGACAATTTTATGATATAGCTCATGATCTCTTTTTGGTAGCCGTAGACGAGCACAATCAAATAAAAGGATATGGCTTTGGAGGCATAGATTGTGATAATAAAATAGGTTGGATTTTTGCTCTAGCAGTAACCAAATCAGAACAAAAGAAAAAAATTGGTCAACGCATCACCCATCAATTGCTAACAGTTTTCAAAAGTAAAAACATTAACAAAATCCAGTTGACAACTACACCTGATAATAGCCCAGCCATCAATTTATATGAAAAACTAGGGTTTGAAAAAAATTCAGAAGTTATGGATTATTACTGTGATGATTCACCGCGAATCCTGATGAAATTAGACAACTCGTAAACACATTCACTTCTTCTGAGCATAACAGTCATCAGACTCAATAGGCTTACTGAAATTTTAGCAGATTTTCTATTCGTTAATTAATTCACTAAATTAGTAGTTAAACTTCCAAACGGTATCATATACTACAGAACATGAAGAAACTGCTGACCATTCTTTTATTTATTTTTTTGACTTTTTATACTTACGGACAAGAGCGACGAGTTGTATCTACTATTGATTCAACTAAAACACCCAAATTGGTTCTCATACAAGAGTTGACCGTAAAATCACCAATCGATTCGGTTTGGAAAGCCTATACCACAAAAAAAGGATGGGAAAATTGGGCTGTGCCATTGGCTGAAATTGATTTAAAAGTTGGTGGATATATTAAAACAAACTACAACGAACAAGGAAAAATTGGAGATAGCACCACAATTGTAACTCATATTATTAATTATGTTCCTAAAAAGATACTGACGCTTCAAGCAGAACTAACTGATAATTTTCCAGAATTCATGAAAGATGACGCCAAGGATTTTTATAATGTCATTTACTTTGATGAGCTAGAGAATGGAAATACAAATATCAAATCATTCGGAATCGGTTATAAAAACACACCAAAATATCTTTCGTTAATGAATTATTTTATTCCTGCTAACGAAAGGATACTAATGAATTTAATTTCCTACTTGGAAAAGGATTAACTTATAACAGTGAGTAACCACGATTATAATCGATTGCATGATATAGGTGCAATCATAAGGTCTTAAAATTAGGTCAGAATATGAACCGTGAAATGATAGACATAAACGATTGTACCATTTTATTGGAAGAAGCTTCTACCAATAACACCTTGGTCGATTCGTGCTTTTTTGACGAACCCGTCATAGCTATCGCTTTTTATAGTGCTGGAGATGTTGGTTTAACTGTAAAATACAAAGATAAAACAAGAGAGTTTCACCACACCAAAGGCATGGTACTTTCCTTTTATGCTGATGAACATGTTGAATTTGAGCATCATGTCTCAGATCAAAAACCCTTGCAATGCCTGGTCATTGCTACTACAATTAAAAACTTAGATAACTTACCCAATGGTGAAGGCCAATATTTAGAACAATTTCTATCTCAGCTGGTACATCCTAAAGATCATTATGTCGAAGGACCAATATTTAAAATGACCCCTGAAATGTTTCTGTTAGTAGAGCAGTTTTTCAATAATACATATGAAGGCGGAATTAAAATGATGTTCTATAAAAGTCATATGACAGCATTGCTTTCACATTACTTTGGAGAATTAGCTAAGCAGAAAACAACTAAAATTGACACTCAACTTCTTGAAAAGATTAATCTGGCACAATCTATTTTAGTTTCTGATTTAGAAAATCCTCCTTCCTTAACCGAACTAGCTCATAAAATTGGAACCAATATCAACAAACTAAAAAAAGAATTCAAAGCGCAATTTGGTGTGCCTGTTTTTAAATACCTGCAAAACGAACGTTTAAAAAAAGCTTACAACTTGATTAAAAACGAACAAAAATCCATTCAGGAAGCTGCTTGGGCTGTAGGTTATGATAGTCTGGGCTCCTTCTCCAACGCCTTTGAAAAAAAGTTTGGCTACAGACCAAGTCAAGTATAAATGCCTTTCGAATAAATCATAATGCTTTCTAAATAAGCCACTGCTGTACAATCACTATAGATTTGTATCATAATTAAAAACCAAAGATTATGATTAACAGTAGAGTATTTAGCCTTATATGTGCCATTTTAGTTTGGGTTTTAGGCGTTAGTTTTTACCTCAGCTCGTTTAAATTTTCAATTTTAGAAAGCCCAGAGCAACAAGCCAATATTGCAATAGCTTTAGCTATTATTCCAAGTGCCTGTTTAGGAACATATTTGTTTTACAAAAAAGCAACAATGAAACCTGCATCGCTTGCACTAACATTTGTCATTGTAGCAACTTTATTAGACGCATTAATTACAGTTCCCGTATTTGTAATTCCTAATGGTGGTAGTCATGCTTCGTTTTTCAAAGACCCAATGTTTTACACCATTATCGTCGAATTTTACTTTTTGGTATTCTATTTCGGAACACATCTAACACAAAACATTAAAGCATGAAAACCGTTGTCCTTTTCATTACTGTAGTATTAAATGCGCTTTCTGTAGGATTCTTCTTTGCATGGTCATTTTCCGTTATTCTGGGAACAAAAAAAGTTGCAAACATTACCTACTTAGAAACCATGCAGAGCATTAACAAAGAAATCTTAAATCCTGTATTTTTTATAGTTTTCTTCGGAAGCCTAATCGCCTTGATTTTAAATGCCTATCTACAGTATTCTAATAAAACAGTGTTTTACTTGGTCTTGGCATCAGCCATCGTATATCTCGTTGGAACCTTTGGTATTACTGCCTTCGGAAATGTGCCTTTAAATAACCAATTGGAAGTTTTAAATATTAATCAACTCAGTGTATTGGAATTGAAGGATTTCAGAATCTATTATGAAAATTCCTGGAACCAATACCATAACCTAAGAACAATGTCAAGTATGATCTCATTTATTTTATTACTCATTTCAATAATCATTCAAAAATCAATTTAAAAAACGAACAGTTATGAACTCAAACATTTTAATCATTGGCGGAACAGGTAAAACTGGTCGCCGAGTTGTCACACAACTACAGAACAAAGGCATCGAACCTAGAATTGGTTCAAGACAAGCAACACCTGGTTTCGACTGGGAAAATAAAGACACTTGGGTAGATGCCTTAAATGGTATCGAAAAACTATACGTTACATTTTATCCAGACTTAGCTGTTCCGGGTGCTAAAGAAGCCATTGAAAGCTTAACATATCTAGCGAAAGAATTAGGCGTAAAAAAAATTGTGCTGCTTTCTGGAAAAGGCGAAACCGAAGCTGAGGCTTGTGAAAAAATTGTAATGAACTCAGGCGTAAACTACACTATTGTAAGAGCGTCCTGGTTTAACCAGAACTGGAGCGAGAGTTTCTTTTTAGATCCTATTCTCTCTGGAGAAGTTGCTTTGCCGATGTCTGATGTTTTAATCCCCTTTGTTGATGCAGACGATATTGCTGAAGTTGCAGCTATAGCTTTACTGGACGACACATATAATGGTCAAGTCTTAGAACTTACTGGTCCGGAATTAATCACTTTTAAAGACATTATCAATACCATTTCAAAAGTAAGCAACAGGCCTCTGAATTTTCACAACATTTCGCTACCACAGTATGTTGAAGGCATGAAACAAATGCAAATACCTGATGATGTCATTTGGTTAATTGAATATTTATTCAGTCATGTATTGACCAATCCAGACAATCAAAAGATTAGCAATACCATTGAAAACGTGTTAGGCAGAAAAGCAAAAACATTTTTAGAATACGCCGAAGACACAGCTAAAACTGGTATTTGGAGTTAGTTATCAATCCATACCATAATAGACCTTAAAGTTTTTTTTCGACTCGTTTTCTTTTACTAATTTTAGATTAGCCAAACTAATCTTTGTATACTGCGCTTTTCTATAATTAAATGAACGGACACGACTTCTTCTTCGGACTATTAATGATTTTTCTAATATCGGCTCCAATCTATATCTTTAGGTATTGGAAGAAAGAAAATAATCTATCCGCTTTAGATATTATAAAAATCATTTGGAGAAAATTTCATTTGTTTTTCATTGTTATACTATGGATGTTTATTAGTGACCTTATAATTCCTTTAAATAAAAATCATGGTATAGACTTTAATTCTGAGCGCCAAAAATTAGGCATTCCAATTATTGAAAAAGATTGGGTACTAAGCACATCTGAATCCAGTCAATTTGAAACCTATTGGTGGAAACCAGAGCCTAGAATTGGACATTTTAAAAAAGTAATCAAATACGGAATTCTGAATATAAAATCTGAAACCGATTATTATATGAATAAAACTAATACAGGCATTTATTTATGTTCTATCTATGATTTCGGGAATAAAAATTTCGAATATTTTATTGAAAAACCTAACGATAAACTTATTTCAAAAACAGAATCAGGACGTCTAAAATTTGAAAAGCCAACACGAATAGAAAAAATAGATCTATCGGAATTTGAACAATTCATTCAAGATACAATAGAAATTAAAACCAGCCACTAATTGTATTATTTCAATTCATCTCCTTAAGACTTGAGGAAAAACATTAAGGAGGCATTCTGGTTCAATTTCTTTTGTTAACTTTAGTCCGCAACATCAGCATTTAATCTTATAATTAGACTTAAAAGCTAAAACCGACAAAAGCTAACACCTATCAACTTATGAAAACCTATTATACTTTACTCATAACAATTTTTGTTTTTTTCAACGGATATTGTCAAACTCCTGATGACTTTATTCTAACGTATGAGGTTGATAATACTACTGGACTCCATGTACAGTATCCCTTTTTTGGTTCAAATTTCACGATAGATTTAGGCGACGGAAACACCTTAACTGATGATGATGTTAATGTCACAGGCATACACCATACTTACGACGCTCCAGGAGTGTATACAATAATAGTTAATGGAGATATCACTAGTGTTAATTATGATGGTGGTTTTGGATATAGTATGAACGAAAAAGTAAAATCTATTGAACAATGGGGAACTGCACAATGGACCACTATGGAAAATGCGTTTCAAGGACTATATGATCTCGTTGTTAATGCAACCGACGTACCAGACTTAAGTCTGGTGACTAATATGAGTAACATGTTTAATGGTGCACAGTCATTTAACTCTCCTGTTAATAACTGGGATGTATCTAACGTTACTAATATGAACGGATTATTCTATGAAGCCTTTGCTTTTAATCAGCCTTTAAATAACTGGGATGTATCAAACGTAACTGATATGGGAGGTATGTTTAGCAGAGCCCTTCAGTTTAATCAAAACATTAATAATTGGAATGTCTCTAATGTGACGAATATGGTTGGAATGTTTGGTTGTTTTCCAGAAGATAACAGTAGTTTTAATCAGCCGTTAAATGACTGGGATGTGTCTAGTGTAACAGATATGTATTGGATGTTTCGCAATGCCATAGCTTTTAATCAACCTTTAAATAATTGGGAAACTACTAATGTAGCCGAAATGGGATTCATGTTTATTAATGCCAGTTCCTTTAATCAAAACATAAATGATTGGGATGTGTCTAATACAATTTCCCTGAGAGGCATGTTTAATAACGCAACTTCATTTGATCAACCTTTAAATGATTGGGATATATCAAATACTGAAGACATTAGAAACATGTTTAACGGAGCCTCTTCATTTAATCAGCCGCTGGATAATTGGGATACCACAAATGTAATTTTTATGAAAGGATTATTTCACGATGCCACCGCATTTAATCAAGATATTTCAAGTTGGGATTTTAGCTCTGTAATTGATTTTAACAACGGGTCTACAGCAGAATCCTTTGTAGGTTATACAGCAATGGATACTACTAATTATGACGCCTTATTATTAGCCTTAGCTCAATCTGGCTTACAAAATAAAGTACTTCAGGCCTATGACATTGCGTATTGTGATACAGCCGTAAGATCTTACCTAGAAAATGAAGCTAACTGGTGGATTATTGGAGACCAGCTAGGTAGTGACTGTATTGATTATTCCATTTCTGGTTCTGTACGTTTTGATCAGGATAATAATGGTTGTGACATGAATGACTTACCTGTAAATGGTCTGATTATAAGTGCAATTAACAACAATTTTGAATATGGAACTATTGCTCTAGGAGATACATATACTTTAGAGGCAACCGAAGGAATTTTTGATGTTAGTGGTACTTTAAGTTCAAATTATTTCGATATAACTCCGGTTAATACATCAATTACACTTGATAATACAAACCCAGCTGCTGTAGTCGATTTTTGCTTAACAGCTAACCAGTCTGTTAATGATTTAGTGACTACTATAATTCCTTTAAGTCAAGCGCGTCCTGGATTTGAATCGGAATATCAGCTTGCTGTTCAAAATACAGGGACCGAAACTATTAATAATGCCTCAGCGACCTTTAATTTTGACGACTTAAAATTAAGTTTTATTAGCTCAATACCTGTCGAGAACAGCAGTACTGGCAATTCGTTAAGTTATGACCTTGGTACCATACAACCCTTTGAAACAATAACTGTAGACATCACCATGCAAGTGTTCACTCCTCCTACAGTAAACAGTGACGATATATTAAATTTTACTGCAATTGCCAATCCTGAAATCAATGATGAAACACCTGACAATAATGCCTATAGCTTATCTCAAATTGTTGTCAATTCTTATGATCCCAATGACAAACAAGTAATGCAAGGTGATGCTATATATGAAGAAGAGATAAGTCAATATTTAGATTATATCGTTAGGTTTCAAAATACGGGAACAGCAAGTGCTATAAATGTTAGAATTCTTGATGTACTTGACGATAAACTCAATACTGCAACATTACTACCTGTAAGTTCAAGTCATCCATATTCAGTGCAAATCTCTAATAACAATGAGGTTGAATTCATATTTAATAACATCAATTTACCTGACCAAACAACCAACGAAGAAGACAGTAATGGCTACATTGCTTTTAAGATTAAGCCCAATAACAATGTTCAAATTGGAGATATCATTACTGGTAGTGCCAATATTTATTTTGATTATAATGCTCCGATTATTACAAATACTGTTCAAACTGAAATATTAGAAACCTTGAGCATTTCTGAAATTTCAAACCCTTCAAACTTGGTCAAAATACACCCTAACCCATCAAATGGAATTTTGAATATATCAGTAAACGAAGGTGCTGAAATTGAAAATCTAAGCATATACAATCTCCAGGGTATGCAAGTTCTCAATTTTAATTATAGTCAAAATGTTTTAGACATGTCGTCTTTGATGGCAGGTATTTATTTTATTGAAATTTCAACAAGCAAAGGGCTTTTGATTCAAAAATGGATTAAAAAATAGAGACTACAGGTGTTTAACTTTAGTATTGATTAAATGGTCTTAGCAGTGATTCAGATTATAACTGTATTAGCTGTTTTTACAATCTTCTAAACCCCATTTATCTAGACTCCTTAAAATCCCCTCAAGCGATTGTCCTCTGGAGGTTAATCCATATTCTACTTTAGGAGGAACTACAGGAAATATCGTTCTTGTAATAAGTCCGTCTTTCTCTAAATCTCGTACCGTCTGAGTGAACATTTTATTAGAAATTTCTGGAATTTTCTTTTGCAATGCACCAGAGCGCAATTCGCCTTCCAACAAATGAAATAATAGTAAAGGTTTCCATTTGGTACCTATTAAATTCATTGTATAATGCAACGGACAATTATTTTCTTTATTCAAAACAATATTTTATTATACTGATTATTAACAATTTACTCGTTTGGGTAACTATATAACTATTTGGTAAGTTATTGTCCATAAAGCAAATATAAACTAATTTTGACATCTAAAATAGAACTTATGACAACTCAAAAAAATTATCCAAAATCATTTTCACATATCGGACTGACCGTACCAAATATCAAAGAAGCCGTAAAATTCTATTCAGAAGTCATGGGTTGGTACATCATTATGGAACCTTCCGTAGTTAAAAAGGAAAAAGAAACAGCTATTGGTCAAATGTGTATAGACGTTTTCGGAGACGACTGGACCGAATTTGAAATTGCGCATTTAGCAACTTCAGATGGTATTGGCGTTGAATTATTTTCTTTCCCAAACGGGATTAAAGAAGCACCTGAATTTAATCCTTTCAACACAGGTCTCTTTCATTTTTGCGTACAAGACCCAAATATTGAAGAACTTATAGATAAGATTTTGGCCTATGGAGGAAAACAAAGAATGCCAATTAGATCCTACTATCCCAATGATAAACCGTTCAAAATGTGTTATGTTGAAGACCCATTCGGGATTGTATTTGAAATCTATACCCACAGTTATGAACTCACTTATTCCTCTGGCGCTTATTCTAAATAAAAAAATAGTTATTGCCTCTGTATAAAATACTTCGAGCGACTAGATACAAATTTGTGTGTCTTGGATGGTTCATTCAGAAAATCTCATAAATGTATATCAGATTCGTTTGCTTTTATTAATTTAGTTTTCACCAATATTTAACAACATCCTTTTATCTGAAAATTAACCTAATTCAAAATATGAAAGAAAAACAATCTTGGTCTGAGAAACCAATTCCAAATCTAATCATATCCATCATCGGAATTATTTTTATCGCCTTTGCATTAGCAAATCTTTTAGGCTTTGTAAAAGATCCCATAGAAAACACATCTAGCATAATCGGGATAGCATTTGGCCTGATTTTAATGTATCCAATGTTTAAGAAAAAAACTAAAAACAATTGAGAAGAAATTTCGCCTTATTAAGCCTTATCTTCATTTTATGTTCTTGTAATAAGAACACAAAACAATCCAAAGAAGACCGCTATTTGAATGCATCCTATAAAACACAAAAAAGCAAAGGTATTCTTCCTGAACATTCTGAAGAGTTTGACAGTCTAACAAACATTTACTCAAACTTTAAGTATCACATTTCTTTTGATGCACCAGACCATTGGAACACCGATTACGGAACAGCAAAACACACGATTTTTAGAGGAAATGACCCTGAGCTGGCACTGACATTTTCTATCGTTGTTGTCGATTTAAAAACGGAACAAACGCATCCAACAAATGCCTGGGAATTTTATCTCAAGAACAAGAAAAAACAAGATGCAGAACTAAAAAATAAGGTTAGAACACAGTTCAACTCTGAACTACAAAACTACGAAGCAACTAAAGGTTACATTAGAAATTTTGTTTCTGCTAAACATTCTTATGATGTTTTAGTTCGAAGCACTGATTTAGAATATGTAAATCACGTTATAAATCATCAAATATACCGAGGCAACTATATTTACACAGTAACAGCCCAAATGCCTAAAATAGTTTATGATGAACAACCTGACTATTTTGAACGTCTATTTAATTTAGTTTCGTTTTTACCCAATTCAGAACAATAAAGATGAATTGGTATATTGAAATTTTGAAAATATAATACTAAAAAGTGTCATTATGCTAACTGAAATACATCCTAAATTACCAATGCGTAATAAATCTATAACTAAAGCGTATTATATTAATCAACTAGGGTTTCAAAACATAGGCGATTATGAAGACTATTTAATGGTCAAAAAAGACAATATAGAACTTCATTTTTTTCAATTTACAGAGCTTAATCCACACGAAAATTATGGACAGGTTTACATTAGAACGAATACAATTGATGCGCTTTATAAGTCATTACTGGATAAGAATATCAAAATTCATCCAAACGGCACACTAGAGAGTAAGCCTTGGGGACAAAAGGAGTTTGCCTTACTTGATCCAGATCATAATCTATTAACCTTTGGTCAATCTATTTAAGTAAAACATTATAATTCATGTCTGTCTTTTCATTTAATCATATAGCACTTTCAGTTAAAGACGTTAATGCGTCTACCGAATTTTATCAAAAGGTATTTCAATTGAAAGAAATTAAGAATACGGCTTCCGACTCAAAAACCAGGTGGTTGTCATTAGGTGAAGGCAAGCAACTTCATCTCATTCCCAGGCCTAATGCTGAAATAAAAACCAATAAAGCGGTGCATTTTGCTTTAACAACACGAGATTTTAGTTCCTTTATTGAACATCTTCACGCTTTAAAAATAGAGTATTCCGATTGGCTCAACACTCCAAATAAAGACTATATCAGAAAAGATGGTATTAAACAAGTTTACTTTCAAGACCCAAATGGTTACTGGATAGAAGTAAATGATGCTATTTTATATAACTAATAGTAGACATCGCTTTTAGATTATCTGTAATTAGACCTAAAGAACTAACAATCTATAAATAAAAGCATTGAAATCATTATATTGAAGCTAAAAATAAAATGCAAAAGACAACCTTAACATTACTAATAACTATGTTTTCTTTTTTTTCTAACGGACAGTCAGATTTGGAGAATAGATTTTCTGAAGCAAATTCTGATATGAACTTGAGAAATATGTACCAAAGAATTATTTGGAATATGCAACCAACCAACGAATACCTTTTTGACCAAAACAAAGGAGAAGTTAGGTACATTGTAGATGAAAAAGGATATGAAGTTGTAATAAAACCTAAGGTTTTAGGAACGTTTAATCTTGACGACAAAACATTTTTATGGTCTGATAAAAACCCTTCGATTCATAGCAAACTAAATGATAAAGTTCATGCATTTAGAAACACACTGCCGAAAAAGTACAGAAAAAACAAGTTTAAATCAACTACAGATTTCAGCAAAAATCTTTTATCACTTTTTAGCTTTCAATTAAACGCAAATGGCTTTGACTCTAAACGTCAGGGCAATGCCATTATATATTATGCCTTATTAGAAGTTCATATTTTTAAAAATAATGAGGAAATTTTAGTCCTTCAGCCTAAAAGTCATATTACAGTTCGAGAAGAACAAAATAGCATTGATTTAATTAAAGAATTTCACAATGAAAAACTAAAAATCAATAAACTTCATAATGAAAATGTAATAGACACCGACGAAGCTTTTAAAAACATTAAAGAGGTTCATCTGCAATACTGGTTAAATGAAGATTCGTATTTCTACCCTGCTTTATCATGGCCTTGCGATTTTGATGAAAAATCAGTACTTGAATGGAAAACATTTTCAACAAACGATAATAGGCTTTTTGTCATGTACACTACAGACTTGGGTTGGACCACCGAAAGTTATGCCTACGAAATTAATACTGAAGCCAAAGGCAAGAAAGCCATAATTTATGAATATTAAAATGGCGAAACTTAACGTTATTTTATAAAACTCAGCAACCATGAAACAAATACTTATTTTGATGATATTATGTGGCACATTTACATCGCCACTATGTGCACAACAAGACCATTTTATTACAGACTATCTGGAGCGATTAGAAAATTCTAAAAAGTACATAATTAAAGTTGCTGAACTGATGCCTGAAAATCATTACAACTTTAAAGCATCACCAGAATCACTCTCCTTTGCTGAGAATTTATTACATATTGGATTTGCTATGGATTGGCATAGTCAATCATTGCTAGGTGGACGCGAGTCAAGAAACTGGAAAACGGATACCATTTTTAAAGTTGCAAACAAATCAAAAAAAGATATGATAGCAACCATCAATAAAACATTTGATGAAACCATCAACTTTATTAAACATTTTGATACGACCCAATTAAATGACCAATTAGACTATTTTGGCTTAACCAGATCTAAAAGGCAAATTTTGCTATTGCTTTCCGATCATATCACCCATCACAGAGGCCAAATGCTTGTATATCTGAGGTTAAACGGACTCGTTCCTCCCAGATATGTTTTGTTTCAATAGGCGAAATTAAATTCAAAATACCACGCCTGCGCTGTCTAAATCGTTTTTCAATTCATTTTTGCTTATCTTTGGTATAATTAGGCAACAAACTCCTCTATACGATGCTATAATACAACCTAATTTAATATACCCTATAGAAATTAATAACAATTAAAATGATACGAAACTATCGAAATGAGGAATGGAAAGAGATACAATTTGACGATAAAATTTCAGAAAAAGAAAAATTCAAAATTTCAAACTACGGAAGAATCATTAACCTTAAAGGAGAAAAAGAATTTTTAGTTAAGAAATATTACATTAATGGTTATCAAAACCTTCCTCTTAGACAAAAAGTAAACGGAAAATTAACCAGTCGCTACGTACACAAGTTAGTCGCGCAACATTTTCTCGAACAAAACGATGGCGTTTGTGTGATTCATCTGGATTATGATAAAACAAACAACAACGTTAAAAATTTAAAGTGGGCGACAAAAAAAGAAAAAGAAACCCACCAGTTTACAAATCCTGAATTCAAAAATATTGTTCGGAAAATACCTTCCACCGCTAAGCTTACCGAAACAAGGGTTAAATTAATTAAGCGAAAATTAAATGACCCAAACCGAAGAACGCGATTGAAAATGATTGCGAAACAATTTGGGATTTCTGAAATGCAACTTTATCGCATAAAAACAGGTGAAAACTGGAGTTCTGTTACCGAATAAAGACCTCCAAGTTCTACGATACAATTAAGTTTTAGTATTGTCACCTAAGTATTTCAGCTTAAAAAAGCAGAATACTGAAAAGGATTTTGTGGTTCTGAGTTTGATCACCATAACCCTATATTCGTGTGCTAGGAACTTAAATTACTTCTGCCATCATAGCCTCTGTATGCACTAATGCGATATGGTAAATTGTAATACAATAAGTTATTAAACTCAATCACCCAATCTATAAGACTGAAAATCAATTCTTAAGAAGAGATAAACTTTTAATGTATATTTAATATTCATAAAGTGCTTTAGAAATTTGGCACATTAAATATCGTTTAACTTCATTATTATAATATGTATACTAAAAAGGTTTTTAAACTCAAGGATATGATAAAATGGACTCGTTTTGAGACCCTTTTATTTTTTGCTATCATTTCAGTATTTGTTAGTACTTACGTTTTCTTTAATTTGGAATGGCTTAAAATCCCTTGGACGCCTTTAGCCTTGATTGGTACTGCTGTCGCCTTTGTAATTGGGTTTCAAAATAATGCTTCCTATGGTAGAATATGGGAAGCACGAAAAATTTGGGGTGGCATTGTTAATACCTCCAGAACTTTTGGAATGTTTGTTAAAGACATGATTACTAATGAGCATACATCTGAAAAATTATCAAATGACGAATTAAAAAAAGAAATAACAACGCTCACTTACAGACATATAGCATGGATGACCGCTTTACGTCACGCTATGAGAGTAGCAAAACCATGGGAAACTGTAGTACATGAAAAGACCAATAAAGAATGGAATAAAAAGGTAAAACCACCAGAATGGGAATCGACTCTAGAAGAAGATTTGAAATTCTATCTTTCTGATTCAGATATAGAATATGTGATGAGTAAAAACAATAAACAAACTGCACTTCTCTATTTACAGTCTGATCATCTAAAACAATTAAAAGAAAAAGGTGCTATTTGGGAATTCTCGTTTTTAGAATTAGAGGGAGTACTCGAAGAATTATTTACACTTCAAGGCAAATCAGAACGTATAAAAAACTTCCCCTATCCACGTCATTTTGCGACTCTTAACCATTATTTCATGTGGATATTTGTATTAATCTTACCCTTGGCCATTATACCTCAATTCGCAGAAATAGGAAACGATATTATGGCATACAATACAGTGATTGGCAAGTTATTTATATGGTTATCCATTCCGTTTTATGTTATTGTTGCCTGGGTTTTTCATACTATGGAAAGAATTGGGAGAACGGGAGAAAATCCTTTTGAAGGTTCAGCTAATGATGTACCTATTTCTACCATAGCAAGAGGCATTGAAATTGATTTACGTCAAAATTTAGGCGAATCCAATGATGAAATCCCTAGTCAATTTCCTACTCATTATGACACGCAAATGTAAAAGCACAGAAATAATATAACTTTCTATAATATATAACATTAGAATTTACAATTATGTATGCACTAACCAACTCAATACAAGTACAATCCCATAAAATAGTTGTGATCAGCATGGCATTTCTACTATTCATTTGTTTATCATGTTCAGATTCTGAAAATCAAATACAAATTGATGATATCTCTCCATGGTGTATCGTTTCATTTGACGCATTAGAAAGAAAACCTATGGATCGTATTACGATGTTGAAAAATATGGGCTTTACAAAATATGGTTACAATTGGCGTGAAAAGCACCTTCCAGAAATGAAAGAAGAGTTTCGTTTAGCCAAGGCAAATAATATGCAAATCGTATCTATTTTTTTGTGGCTTAATGCTGAAAGAGATAGTATTGGGAAACTAAGTCCCTTAAATGAAAAATTATTTGAAAATCTTAAAGACATAGAAAATAAGCCTAAGTTGTGGTTGAGTTTTAGTCCTAATTTTTTTGAAAATTTAACACAGGAAGAATCCGTTGAATTAGCTATTCGATATATCAAATTTATTAAAACTAAGGCAGACAATGTCGGTTGTAAATTAGCTTTATATAACCACCGTGGATGGTTTGGCAATCCCGAAAATCAAATTGAAATCATTAAAAAAATACCTGAAGACTCTTTAAGAATGGTTTATAATTTTCATCATGCCCATGAGTATTTAGACGTCTATCCCAAACTATTCAAAACTATGATACCCTATTTAGATTATGTCAATTTAAATGGAATGCAAAAAGAAGGCCCAGAAATTCTTACAATCGGAAAAGGCAATTACGAATATGATATGGTAAAAACTTTGTATGATGAAGGGTATGATGGTCCTTGGGGAGTATTAGGGCATATCCAAACAGAAGATGTCCAAAAAGTTTTAGAACGCAATATGGAAGGAATAAAACTATTAAACGCAAAACTATTACATGATGATAAATAAGCACTAAAATAAATGCTATAAGATATTGCCTAATCTAAAATCAAACATTTTCAAACACAAGTTTTTATCAATAAAAGCATCTAAAAGAATTACATAACCAACATCTTTACATAAAATGAAACATTTAGTAGCCATAGTTGCAATATCCCTTATAATAAGTTCTTGTAAATCAAACCAAAAGACAGATAATCAAACCACACAAAACACTGATAATAAGGAACTAGCCATTAAAATAAAACCTGTTAATACAGATTATTTTATAACAGAAAATATTATTGGAGAGATTAGTGAAGAAAAAGTTGATTTAAGAGGTATAGAAACGCTTTGTTACGTTATAAAAACTAATTCTCAAGCTTCTGAACATCAAATGGGTCCTTGGTGCCCAAGACATATTGATGATGGAATTGAAAAAGCAGGTATATGGTTTGATAATGGAAAAGTATATGATGTATCTGGACATTTTATTGCTAATCTAGACGAATTTTATGATGACGATAAATGGAAATTATATAAAGACGATGGATCTATAAAAGTAACCGACACCGAGGAAGCCTGTTTGAGCGCAGCAAAACCAAATGTAGATGAAGACTATCATAACTATTGCGTTGAATGCCTTCCCGAATACTTTAAAAATCAAATAACAACTTATTATATTCCAGTAACACCTACCTATCAAAATTCTTCACAAAGGTTTGGAAGAGGTGGTATCGGACTCGCTTTTAATGGTGTTAAATTTGACCCACCTGCACCAACACATGCTATTTTAGCTGCACATACCATTGCGCCTTTAGACGATCATGGCGGACATGTGAATCCGCATGGTGGCTATCATTATCATGCCGTTACTGGTTCTACTAAAGAAATTACACAATCTGATACTCATGCGCCTATGATAGGCTATGCAATTGATGGTTTTGGTATCTATGCATTACTGGATAAAAATGGAACTCAGCCTTCAGATTTAGACGAATGTGGCGGACATTCTGATAATGAAAGAGGCTACCATTATCATGCTGGAGCTCCTGGAGATAACCAAATCATTAAATGTTTACATGGCACACCTGGACGTATCGACCTACAAGAGTAACATTTAAATACTGTTTAAAATACCAGCTGGAAATCTTCAGTCATGTTTTAGCTATTCAAATATTAATCGTAATATTGCAATTAATAAATACTCACGCCATGGGATTAACGAAAACTGAAATATTTAACGATCAACAAAATGAAATTGCGTCATTTGCTAAAGTCATAGGACATCCTGCAAGAGTTGCTATTTTACAACAGCTTTTTAAAATAGACACCTGTCACTGTGGAGATTTGGTTAGTGAAATTGGACTTGCTCAACCAACAATTTCTCAGCATTTAAAAGAGTTAAAACAAATAGGATTAATCAAAGGAAACGTTGAAGGTACCAGCGTTTGTTACTGTATTGACGCTGTAAACTGGGCTAAAATGAAAAACATTATGCTTCAGTTTTTAAATCAGGATCTTCCTAAAATTGATGATTGCTGCTAGTAAAACCACACGAATCACTAAACTTATTACCTAAGAGAAAATACTTCATTATGACTAAGAAAAAACTAAGTTTTCTAGATCGAAACTTAACATTATGGATTTTTGTAGCCATGGCAATTGGTGTTGGACTTGGCTATTTTCTACCCACTTTTCCAAATATTATCAATTCATTTAATAGCGGCACCACTAATATTCCTATTGCCATTGGTTTAATCCTAATGATGTATCCACCTTTAGCAAAAGTTAATTACAGTCTTCTACCAAAAGTATTTAGAAACACTAAAATTCTTTCAATTTCATTAATTCTCAACTGGATTATCGGTCCTGTATTAATGTTTATTCTGGCAATTACTTTTTTGAGTGACCATCCAGAATATATGGTAGGACTCATTTTAATTGGTTTAGCACGCTGTATCGCAATGGTCTTAGTTTGGAATGATCTCGCCGAAGGTAGTAGCGAATATGGTGCTGGCCTGGTTGCATTAAACAGTGTTTTTCAAGTTTTTGCATACAGTTTTTATGCCTGGCTTTTTATCACTGTACTTCCTCCCTACTTTGGTTTTGAAGGCGCTATTGTTGATATTTCAATTGAAACCATAGCCGAAAGTGTTGCCATTTATTTAGGTATTCCCTTTGCCCTTGGAATTTTAAGTCGCTTAATTTTAGTCAAACTCAAAGGCGAACAATGGTATTCAGAAAAATTCATTCCAGCAATTTCACCTATGACTTTGATTGCTCTATTATTTACAATTGTAGTCATGTTCTCTCAAAAAGGTGAACTCATTGTCGAAATACCTATGGACGTAGTCATTATTGCGATTCCACTACTTATCTATTTTACATTAATGTTTATCATCGGCTTTTTTGTCACCAAAGCAATGGGAGCAACATATGATAAAACTGCGGCAGTTGCATTTACAGCTGCTGGAAATAATTTTGAACTAGCGATTGCAGTTGCAATAGCTGTTTTTGGTTTAAATTCCGGACAAGCTTTTACTGGTGTAATTGGCCCTTTAGTTGAAGTTCCAGCACTAATCTTATTGGTTCGTGTTTCCTTTTGGTTACGTGATAAATACTACGGAAAAGTGAACACGTAACTATTTCAAATGATATAGTTCACCTCTGTAAACTCTAATTAATTGTTAATTGTTTTCTCATATCTAACCGATTGTTTAGTTTTGTATCATAATTAAGTTTTACATGCCAAGACCTAAAACATATAATGAACAAGAAGTGATTGAAAAAGCTATGAATGTGTTTTGGAAAAATGGCTATGAAACAACTTCAATGCAAATGCTCGAAAAAGAAATGGGCATAAATAAGTTTTCGATCTATTCGAGTTTTGGTAATAAACAAGGCGTATTTCTTGAGAGTTTGAAATGCTACAAAGCTAAAGTAAGTGCCATTTTTGAAAAGTTTAAAAATGCTTCAAATGGCGTAGATGATATCAAACAATTCTTTTATGATTCTATTTCCGTCAATTACAATGGAGATTACCAAAAAGGTTGTTTCGTTACAAACACTTATAACGAATTTGCAGATAGTGAAGTTCAGGAAATTAAAGAACAAATGTGTTCATTTATGGATAATCTTAAAGGGTTAATTATTGAAAAACTAGAAATAGGTGGCACTAAGGATAAAGAAACAATAATGCAACAAGCTAATTTTTTATTACTGGCAAAACACGGATTAGCAGCAGCATCAAGAGTTAATAGCCAACAAGAAATTGAAGATTATATCGAAATGACCTTCAAAAGTATCTAACATTTTTTTTATATAATATCTAAACGATTGTTTAGATATTATTAACATTTTTAATAAATTTAAACACAGAAAATATGACAACTTTAAAAATTCACAACATCGAAACTGCACCTGAAGAGAGTAAACCTCTATTAGAGAAATCTCAAAAAGCCTATGGAATGATTCCTGGCTTGCATGGTGTTTTAGCTGGTGCTCCAAAAATTCTGGAAGCCTACCAAACCTTACATGAATTGTTTACACAATCATCGTTTAATGAAGAAGAATTAACTGTAGTATGGCAAACAATAAACGTTGAGCATGCTTGTCATTATTGTGTTCCTGCACATACAGGGATTGCAAAAATGATGAAAGTAGATGAGCATATCACCGAGGCATTACGCAACGAAACACCTCTTAAAAACTCAAAATTAGAAGCGTTACGAACTATGACGCTAACTATTGTTCGCAATCGTGGTCATGTTACTCAAAATGATTTAGATGCCTTCTATGCTGCAGGTTTTGAAGAAAGACATGTATTAGATATCATCTTAGGATTGTCTCAAAAAACAATAAGCAACTATGTCAATCATATCGCTAATACTCCTGTTGATGCTGGTTTCAAAAAATTTGAATGGAGCAAAGACAGTGTGATTTCATAAATTCCCTTTTGATTAATAGCTGTAAACCTCTCTTATATTTATTATTCGGGAGGTTTACTATTTTAATTGAACTAGTTGAAATGAAAATTCAATCAATTAAACCTTAGTTTTATAGGTGGAATTTTATCCTTATTTTTAGAGTATATGAATGCAACTATTGACAACTACCTAGGCAATTTAAAACAATGGCAAAAGGAATTAACCATACTTCACCAAATGATTGCTGGTTGTGGGTTGACAGAAGAATTCAAATGGATGCATCCTTGCTATACCTATGATAAAAAAAACATAGTCCTGATTCATGGGTTTAAAAATTATTGTGCCATTCTTTTCCATAAAGGCGCATTACTTAAAGACACAAATAAAATTTTAATTCAGCAAACTGAGCACACACAATCGGCTCGGCAAATACGATTTACAAATACGTCTGAAATTTTACAACTAGAACCTGTAATCAAAGCTTATATATATGAAGCTGTTGAAATTGAAAAAGCTGGCTTAAGTGTCAATAAGAAATCCATTTCAGATTATGACATACCTGATGAATTAACTAATATGTTTTCTAAAAATCCTGAAGTTAAAACCGCCTTCTACAGTTTAACCAAAGGCAGACAAAAAGGCTATCTTTTACATTTTTCTAAACCTAAACAAGCAAAGACCCGAATCTCCAGAATCGAAAAAAACATAAAGCGAATCTTAGATGGTAACGGGTTAAACGATTGTATTTGCGGACTGTCAAAACGAATGCCTAATTGTGATGGCTCGCATAAACTAATAAAACATGGAGCTTAAAATGAGAATAGAGAAATTCTCACTTACGATAAACAACAGTCTAAATCATCTAATTTCATTGTTAAACAATTAGCGCCATTATAGTAAACGTCACTTGTAAATATCTTTTTACTAACTTAGGGGAAACATCACCAAAACAGCCTCACTATGAAAATAGTTTTATTTAGTATTTTATTTATTGGCATAATCATAATTGCTATCTATGAAAAAGGAAATCCGCTTAATCAGTTAATAAATCCAACTAAAAAAGTTTCAGCAGAAGAATTTATAGATACCCTTGATTCGTTAGGCTATTATAAATATACAGATAAAGTTCAAGTTGATATTCTCAAAAAAGACCAATCAGCATACTTTGACCCAGAAGCAACTTTAACGACCATTTGGGATGATGATACAGGAATACCTTTAGACTACAGGTACTATTTTTGTGATGGAGAAACTGTTTTTGAACAAGGTGGTATCACCGATTTGCTCCAACAAATTCAACCAACTTTAGATAAAATTGGATTAACGATTTCTACCTCCAACCATACTGAAGCATGGGATGATGACAATAAATGGCTTAATCACAGCATTACTGTAAACGGAACAGAATACGAAATATTTAAAAACTTTAAAGGCTATGGCTGGGGTGAAGCTGTGATGCGTTTTGCACAAATAATTAATACGGAATCAAAAAAGCAAGGCGTTGAAGAGCAGATATATTTAATATCTGGAGGTAATGATGGAGGCTTAGTTTTTCTAACTGAATCACTTTATGACTATATCTACGACATCTATTCTGACGATCAATGGAAACCATTGGCAGTAAAAGAATGGGCTAAAGTAAATAAAATTAAGTATTCCGAAATTAAAACTAAGTCAAATGCTAAAACGAGTATTCATTTGAAACACTTCGGAAACATCAACTTAAACCAAACTGAAGAATACCAAGACGTTCAGATTAATATCGATGGAAATGATATCGAATTAGACATCAATTTTGACTACGATCAAATTTCCGAAGCTAAAATTAAGCCCACTGCTACGTTTCTGAATAATCTTGAAAAACATGTGAATAAAGCTAAACAAGATTTGATAACCGATTATACAAACGGAACGATTGTTAAAGGTTACATCAGGCATCATCTGACTGAGTTTAATGACGAAGAATTAAAAGCATTAGGTATTAATCCCAAAGATGACCAAGCAAGCATCTACGAAACATGTCTTTCAAAAATTCATTTAAAACGTATCGGACTTTATCCAGAATACTGGGATAGCCTTGCTGTTTTTGACTTTACAATAAGTAGCGAATTCACTCAGTATCTCATCGTACTTAAATTTGACAGTCAAGGACATCTTGTGGATATTGTTACCGAAAGTTGATCATTGTAGCTTCTTTTCTCATCAACAGCCTGATAACCAAATCTTTTTTTTATATTCACAAACACAAAACTATAGTAACCAATTTACACATACATGACAAACAAAACGTACTTAAAACTTATCGGAATTTTTATTTTTAGCTTTATAATGTTTTCAAGCTGTAGTAGCGATGATGACAGTAATAATGATGGTGGACCTGGAAGTTCTGCAATAACAGATAAATGGTGGTATGACTCCAATAATTTTGCAGCAGACATCTATTTCAATTCGAACGGAAACTATGAACAATATGTCGATTTTTCTGGTTTAAATGCTACTTCAACAGGAGATTGGGAATGGGAAGATGAAAGTGCCGGAATAATTAAAGTTACAGACCTGACAGGTAGTGGTCAGACTTTATCTGAAGTCTTCCTCAAAATTTCTGATGCTAATGATAGTTCTATGACTGTACAACAATCTATAAACGGTGAAGATTTCTCCATCGAAGTATTTTATGTAGATGTAGAACCCGAAGACAATTAGAGACACTAAAAAAAGCTCAACACATGTTGAGCTTTTTTTATATCAAATTTTGGTTTTATCTCGAATAATTAGGTGCCTCCTTGGTAATGGTAACGTCATGAGGATGACTTTCATTAATACCAGAAGCTGTAATTTTTACAAAACGTCCTGTTGCTTTTAAGGTTTCAATATCTTTAGCGCCACAGTAGCCCATTCCAGCTCTTAAACCTCCAACAAATTGATGAATGCTTTCAACCAATTCACCTTTGTAAGGAACACGTCCTACGATACCTTCGGGAACAAGTTTTTTAATGTCATCTTCAACATCCTGAAAGTAGCGGTCTTTACTACCTTGCTTCATGGCTTCAACAGATCCCATTCCACGATAGGATTTAAATTTACGTCCTTCGTAGATAATTGTTTCTCCCGGACTTTCCTTTGTACCAGCCAATAAAGAACCTAGCATTACACTATCTGCTCCAGCTGCAATCGCTTTAGGAATATCACCTGTATAACGAATTCCACCATCAGCAATCACAGGAACACCAGAACCTTTGATAGCTTCAGCAACTTCCAATACGGCTGAAAACTGAGGAAAACCTACACCAGCCACTACTCGGGTCGTACAAATTGAACCAGGTCCTATCCCAACCTTTACCGCATCTGCTCCTGCATCAACTAGATATTTAGCTGCTTCAGCTGTTGCAATATTACCAACAATAACTTCTAACTTAGGGAATTTTTCTTTTATTGCTTTAAGTACCATAACGACACCTTTGGTATGACCATGTGCAGTGTCGATAATCACAGCATCTACACCTGCTTTCACTAAAGCTGAAGCGCGTTCAACTGCATCACCAGTAACACCAATCGCTGCGGCTACTCGAAGTCTCCCATAAGTATCTTTATTAGCCATTGGTTTTTGAGTTACTTTAGTGATATCTCTAAATGTAATCAACCCAACCAGCTTATAGTTATCATCAACAATAAGTAGTTTTTCAATTTTATTTTGCTGAAGAATTTTTTCGGCATCTTTTAAGGATGTACCAACTGCAGCTGTAACTAAATGCTCTGATGTCATGACTTCAATGATTGGTCTATCATTTTCATGCTCAAATCGTAAATCTCTATTAGTAACAATACCTTTTAATATGCCTTTATCATCAACTATTGGAATTCCTCCAATACTATGCTCGGCCATATGCTGCTTAGCATCTAAAACTTTAGCCGTAAGCGGTAAAGTCACTGGATCGATAATCATACCACTTTCAGCACGCTTTACTTTTCTAACTTTTTCAGCTTGTTGATCGATAGTCATATTTTTATGAAGTACACCAATCCCACCTTCTTGCGCCATGGCAATAGCCATTTTACTCTCTGTAACAGTATCCATTGCTGCTGAAACTACAGGAATATTAATAGTAATATTACGCGTAAATTTGGTTTGAATATTAACTTCTCTTGGTAAAACTTCTGAAAATGCTGGAACTAAGAGTACGTCGTCATAAGTTAGACCTTCTCCAACAATTTTGTTTTCGTGTGCTGTCATGATGCAATTACAGTTATAATTGCAAGCAAATATACAACTTAAATAGGGAATTGTATTAAGTCTACATTAAATCTTAAACGAAATATTTTCCGGTAGCAAAATAAAATTTAGAAGTTGAAATATGGAGTAAAGACAAAGCCAAATTAGGCATTGTCTTGATTAGCAGCAATCGTATTAATATCTCTGTCAAATAAATAATGACCCGACTTATCATTACCAATGATATTTAATTTATCAAGTAAAGTTCTTGCCATCGCTTCTTCTTCTAATTGCTCAGTAACATACCATTGCATAAAATTATGAACATTGTAATCTTTATGCTGCAAACATTCATAAATAACATGATTAATTTGTTCGGTGACAAACATTTCACTCTCCAAAAACTTTTCAAAAAGCTCATTGAGTCCCTGATAAGAAGGCTTAGGTTGATCCAATTTTGGAATACTAACATTTCCGCCTCTTTCATTCACAAACTTGACTAACTTAGTCATATGTACACGCTCTTCTTCAGATTGGCTATAAAAAAAGTCTGCAACACCATTATAACCTGTTGCATCAGCCCAAGAAGCCATAGCTAGGTATTGCATTGATGCTTGCGCTTCATATTTAATCTGACTATTAAGTAAGGTTTCAATCGTAGAATTCATAAGTCCTATTTTTTTTTACTAAGATAATGAACTTTTAAAAGGAAAAAGAGTTCTTGATAAAATTAAGACTCACTCTAAATTGCAAATGTTGTTAGAGTTTAATTTGTAATGTCGTGTACCAGTTTCTAGGTGCTGAAGGTATAATTCCCGGACCAGGATATCCTGTAGCTCTACGCGTAAAATATGTTTCGTCTAAAACATTATTGATTCCAGCTTCTAACTTAAATCGCTTATAGGTATACGATACTGAGACGTCTAAAATATCGTATTGAGGAATGGCTCCAATCACACCACTTAAATTAGCGTCTTCAGAGTTGGTTGCATCTGTAAATTGCCGGCTTAAATACGAATACTGCACATTTGCGAGAAGGTTTTTATATCCGAATTTAACTCCTGTTTTTATATTGACTTCAGGCACAAATTCAACCTGATTCCCTTCAACTCCAGCTTGTTGAGAAGATGTGTATTCAGATGAAATAAATGAGGCATTGATGAAATAGTTACAACTGAAATCGTTATTCATTTTCAAAATCTTCTTTAGATTAAAATCGACTAAAGACTCTATTCCAAACATTCTTGCGTCTCCAACATTACCACGTTCACTAATTACGCGTCCATCATCAAATGACTTCTGAATAAATCCAATTCTACCATTATAAAATAAGGCAAAAGCGCCCAAATCATACGACACCTGATTTTTGTAATTTCCTCTAAAACCAATATCTGCAGTAAATCCTTTTTCATCTGTAATATCTGGATTTACAGCAAAAGCAGGATTATTGATATTTATGTCAGAAAAGGTCACCGAACGGTAATTTTGAGATATGTTACCATAAATTTCTAAACGTGTTGAGGGCTTGTAGCTTAAACCCAATCCGAGTAACACAAAATCACGCTTAAAATCACGATTGTCGGTTACGGTTTCCTCGAAGATAACATTGCCCGCTGCATCGGTATTTATACGCTTATAAAAGCCTTCACTTTCAGTTTTAATGTATTCAAATCTAAATCCGGGTGTAATCGAAAACTGATCATTCACATAATAAATGTGCTCACCAAATAAGGCAACATTCTGGTTAGGAAAATCAAATTCTGACTGCGCTGGATAATTCGGAAAATCGTCATTATAAAAATTAAAATCAGGACCACGTCCATCAGATCCTGGACCTTGCTGTTCGGTATTATTTGCTTTGTAAAACTTGGATCCAATGAGGAAGGTTGCATCCTTTCCGAATAACTTATAGCGACTTAACACACGTGCTTCGGCTCCAAAATTTTTAAAATCCCCTTTAATTAAATCACGTTCAGTATTAGGATCTACCTGATCGACACGATTGGTTCTAAACCCAAGCGCATCACGAGATGCATTGAGTCCGAAAGCATTAAACGTGAGGTTGGTTTTCTCTGAAAGTTTATGGCTCAATTTCAAGTTATACAACAACCAGTTAACTTTAAACCAATTGCGTTCTCGATTACTTTGAAAGGCATCTTCATTAAACTGTGCATCTGTTAAACCTCCACCTTGCTGAGCGAGGTAGTGTAAATGTGTGAATTCTGCTGTGAGTTTTGTCTTCTCATTAAACTGATAGCCTAAATGTGCAAATACATTTTTAGATTCAAACTCCGAATTGGGTCTAAACCCGTCGCCTGTTTTATAATTAAAATACGTATAATAACTAAACTTTCCTTTCGTTCCGCTCAGACTCGTAAAATTGGTATATAAACCATAGCTTCCAAGTGTGTTTCTAGTGATTAACTCGATAGGTTGATTTGGGTTTGGTGCTTTGGTTTTAAAGTTTATGAGGCCTCCAAACTGAGTACCATATTGTAAGGAAGCAGCACCTCTAATCACCTGTATTTCTTTTAGACCTTCAGCAGCTGGCGTGTAATAACTTTCAGGATAGCCTAAAACATCTGCACTTATATCATAACCGTTTTGTCGCGTATTAAAATTTGCAGTACGATTAGGATCTAAACCACGACCTCCAATATTTAGTTGCAACCCAGCATCATCGTTTTGATAAATATTTAATCCTGCAACTTGGTTATAAATTTGTCGGGCATTATTAGTAGCCAGATTGGCAAGTGATTGATCGACAAGTACCACTTCAGTTTTTTTACCAGCATAAATAGCCGTTTCTTCAACATCTTTTAACCTGTTCAACTCAAAAATTTTAGCGCTTCTCGCTTTTATAATAATTTCTGAAAGGTTCTCCTGTAAGGGCAATAGAACTACATTAAGACTCTTATTACCATCCAGAGTTTGTTTCAGTTCTAGAATTTCGAATTCGGATTTATAAAACACTAAGGTGAGTTCAGACTTATCTGTAGACAACTCATAGTAGCCTTGTGCATCAGAGGTTGCTAATAAGCCTGAATTTTTATCAAAAACCTGAACATCAGTAACCGCTTCATTAGTTGTGCCCTGAGTGATGTAGCCAGTAACTTTATATTGTCCGAATGCAGACAAGCTCATTAAAAACAGTACAATTTGTAATTTAAAATCCTTTAATATCATCTTTAAATGGTAAAATCCAGTGTTTGGGTTTAAATGATTCTTTTTCTTGATATAAATCTATAGTTGGGTCGATATATTGCTGACTCAACCTTCCGTTAAGTGCCACGTAGCTATCGGCAAAAACTTGAATATTTTCATGGCCTTGTGCCTTAAAATGATCCCCTAAAAAATGAGCATATTCTAAAATAAAATCTGGTTGAAAACTCATTTGTTTCTCCTGAAAAGGCGTCAAAAAATCAGTATTATCAACATAAAAATAGTGTCCAGTTTCAGCATTAGCAATTTTAAATGTGGTCAATCCTGCCTTTTCCATTAGCATAACGCGCCAAGAAAAACGATAACCTTCTTCGGTCCAGAACAGTTCATTTGGATATAACAGATATCGAAACGGAAACATAAACTGAAATGCAAAGAACACAATAATAATAGCTTTAGTGGGCTTAGGATAATAAAATGTATACACCTTTCGTGGGTTAGGTGGATTTAATTGGCTTCGGAAAGGGCTCAATAGTCGCTTTATAATTACAATGATTTTTTCGTGTGTACTGGCTTCAAAAAAAATCAAAGTGGCAACAATCATGATATACGGAAACATACCGATTGGAAATAAAATACGCGTAAACACATGAAAGAATACCACTAAAACAAATGCAAAAGTACGTGTTTTTTTGAATAGCAATAAAAATGGAATTGATAAATCATACAGCATTCCAGACCAGCTCATCGTATAGTGAAACCAGTCTTGTTGCATCAAATTATTACCAATAAGTGGCAAATCATATTTAGATGGCAACCATATTTTTAGAGGCATGGCTTTAAATAGCCAATCACTATTAATTTTTGCAATACCTGCGTAAAAATAGACAATTCCTAAAAGCAACTTAATACTGTCTATACACCATCTAGGGATTTGAGCGTAGCTTTTCTTCCGAAGTAAATTATCTAAAGAAAACTGCGCATTTGCAGGCAGGAAAATCATCAAAAAACTCAAGACACTTATAAAATAGTAGTGATTTAAATACGTAGTTTTATCAATGAGCTCTATATAAGTAAAACTGAGAAAAAAAGTAACAATGGCGATTCTGTATTTAAAACCTAATGCTACAAAAACTGCTGCAATTCCGCAGATTGCAAACAATACATAGTTATAAGATCCTAGTGATTTCACCCATTCAAATCCGTAATACTTAAAATGAAAATTTGGTGCGATATACAGCTTTTCAATCCAGCCATGATACCAAAATCTGATAATACTAAAGCACATCATGAGTCCAAACAACACGCGAAACACAGCCAAAGGTGCTGCATTTGTAGTGGTATTGAAATACGATTTTAGTTTTGCAACCATCATATAATGTGTTGTATACTTTATCTGTTTGAAATGTTAGTATAAAAAAAGATTCTTTAGCGGCACACCACTAAAGAATCCTGATTGTATTATGTTATATGTAATTAATCGCCATCTGCATCTACAAAATCGACACTAATATTCATGGCCTGAATCATATCAACTTTTAAAAGTACAACAGCGCGTTGAAGCTCGTCATAGGCTTCTAACATTTTAGTATTATCAGTTTCTACCTGTTGGGAGAAATTAGTATTTAATACTTGAATTTTGGTTCTTGCAGTATTTAACTGATTGTTGATAAGTGTACTCAAATCCTCACCATCCTTAATGGTATTTAAATACTCTAAATACGACGCAAAACTTTCGTCACTTGCTGAGCTTTCATAAGCCTTTCCATTAAAAAAATCTTGTACTGCCTGTAAAGCCACTAATGCTAAATCTTTAGACACCTCTTTATTATAAAATGCTTCAACTTTATCATTTAAAGGCGTCGAAGAAAACACTCCAGCAGGAATACCAAACTTATTAGCACGTAGTCCTTTTTCGTAATAAAAAATAAAGTCATTGGTCAATTTATTAGTCGCACTAGTAGCAGTATTAGCTGTACTATTAACAAATGAATCTCTGTAAGACGCTGTCCAGTCATTTAAAACTGTCGTTGTCAACGCTTGCATTTGATTAACTAAATCAGATAAATAGGTTTTATTAGCTTCAAAATTTGAAACAGTTGTATAAGCATTTAAAATCTCGACATCAGTATCGGCAATGCCGTACAACATATAATCAACAGCAGGAAAACCAACAGCATCGTTATTGTTGACATTAGCTAAATCGTAAGTTCCTGAACTGATGTTGTTTTGAATATCGCTAACGTTAGTCGGATAAATATTCATTTGAAATGTGTAGTTGATTTCTTCTGCTTTACCAATATTAAACATTTCAACAAACTGCCAGGTCTTATAAGCTTCAAGCCAAGCAGTTCTTAACAGATCGAGATTGGTTTGATTAGGTGTCGTTAAAAACGTATCCTTTTGTGAGGTTAAACTTGACAAATCTGAACTTAAATCTTGAAACGCTGGAATGATAATATGATCGGCCCAATTGGTTAACATCGCCTGGCGATTGAAATCATCGTTAGTACTGCCGCTGGAATCATCAGACGATGAGCAGGCCACTAATAAGGCTATAACTAAAACACTTAAAATAACTTTTTTTATCATCCTTAATCTTATTTTCAGTTTGCAAAGATAATCAAGCCTTAGAGTTCAACCTAATGAACACTAAGGCATTTCAAATAATTTATATTAATTAGCTGCTTCGACTGTAAAATCGAATCGATCAGCAATCTCTTGAGATATGGTATCTAAAGTTTCAGCAGTAACATCCCAAAATCCATTGCCTTCAGAAAGCGTATTCATAAATGCCATTACTTCTGCATTTGTAAAATACGGTTGTGTTGAATTTGGTTCTCTTGTAAATTGAAGGCTATAGATAAACCCTAAACCTTCAGATAGCTGATGAAAAGCACTCGCCATATCATTTTCGGCTAGTTTTTGTTTTCCAGCTTGTAAATAATGTACAGCTCTTACAGCACTAACTTTAGAAATTTGAGCTTTAATGATTTCAGCTTGCGCATCTCTTAAGTTGTAATCTTTAGCAACAATTGCTGCACGACCTAATTTAAACGCATCAAAAACAGTTTGCGCAATGCCTGCAAAATCTTCATCGTTTTCTAATCGGTTTAAATAATTATTTAAAAAGCTATCAGCACCTAGTACTGGCATAGTCGCATCAATTTCTGCTCCATATAAGTAACCATAAGCTTCATCCCATTTGTGTTCCATCGTTGTATAGGTTTTACCGTCTTCAACAATGTCATTATCATTATTTTCGATGTTAGAACCTTCATCCAAAACTGCCGGACTTAAATAGTTGTTCAGCATTTGATCTGTCATTAAACCACCAATTAATCCTTTAGCGACTACCTGATTTAATTCAAAACCTTTTCCGTTGATATAACGTATCGAACCACCTCCAGCTTGTTGCAATTGTCCTGCAGAACCAGGAGTAGCAGTGGCATCCCAGTTTGGAAACACCGTTGTCGCCTGATCTTCAATCCATGCGTCAAATTCAGCTTTTATAGCAGCTGAAAGTGTAGCATTTGCAGAGAAAAAATCTTTAGAAGCAGCAACTTTCGATCGGATACTTTTATCAGAAGCGTTTAAATCGGCATCAGAAAAATCAGCTTCCCCTTCAACATGAGCAAACATACCATCTAATTGAGCTTCCGTATTGGTGTTATCTAATAAGGCAGATGCTAATTCTCCAGCCATGGCAATTCTTGTGGTTTGACCACCAAAATTCACTGTAGATTCTCCATTTCTTTCAAAACTGTAGGTGATTGGTGTTTCAATTTGTTGACCACCAGTAGTATTATCATCGTCACTTGAACACGATGTGAATATACTTGCTAGGACGCATAAACTTAGAGCTAATCTTTTCATTTGATTTTAGGTTATATTGTTTTTATTTAGACTTGTTACAAATAATTAATGTAATTCGACTGCAAAAATAAAACACAGTATTAAATATTCAAACTTTATTTAGATTAAATTTAAATAAAAATTATAGCACTCTAAATATCAACAATTAACACAATAGGTTTTAACTATAGAAAAGAATAGAAAAACCACTTAATAACAGTCGGTTTTGATTTGATTACGAGATTTAAAGTGTTGAATGGACAGGTTTAATTTAGATTGTAAAAGAGCATCAAGAACCTCAAATACCTGATTTTGCATCATTATAGAACCGCAAATCATAATGATGCTGCCCTTTTTTAGATGATTGGCAATAAACTCATCGTTTTGTTTTATCAAATCTTGCACATAGACTTTTGCTGAAGTGTCTTGTGAAAATGCCACTTGAGATGTTTTTAAATGATGATTTGCTAAAGCCTTATCAATATATATTGAATAGAGTTGCAAGGATTGTTGGGTTCTTAAGCCTAAAAACAAATGACAGTCGTATTTAGTTTTTGGGTCGTGTATCATCCCTAAAAATGGAGCAACTCCTGTGCCGTTGGCAATCAAAATGGTGTTTGACGATTTCGATAGATGAAACTCTGGATTGGGTTGAACGGTTGCTGTAATAACATCACCTGTATGTCGTTGACTTAAATAGGAAGAACATAAGCCTTGTTCATGTTTTTTGATACTCAACAACACCTCATCTCCTATTCTAGCTATGGAATATTGACGTGCAGCTTGAGAGTCATCTGGTCGAAACGCTAACAAATCTCCAGACTGAAATGCAACTTTTTTTATTGGTTGTAATCGCAACATAAAAGTGGCATCTTCATTTAATTCGGTACGTTCAACCACTCTGAATTGTCTGGTAAATTTTGAATCTGAAATTAATTTAGGTGGTTTAATCTGAAGCGTAATCCCATAAGCTTTTTCCCATTGTTGTATCCAATTCTGAAAAGCGTCAAACGACTGATTATTAATTTTAAACACTTCCATTTTCTTCTGAAAGTTTTGATGTGATGTCAACAACATATCGACATCTTCTGCGTATTTACAATAATCTGGATATTGCAACGAACCAAAACCTAATACAGCGTAATCTATCGTATGATTTTGAGTGGTTCGCTTTACTAAATCTTCAAACTTACTGGCATTTGATGGTGCATCACCTTCGCCATAGGTGGACGTGAAAATAAAGAAATGCTTAGCTTCTTTATAACTGGTATAAGTATTCATTGAAGCCATAAATACCGTTTTGCCTTGAGCAATCAAGGCCTCATAAAACAAACTTGCAAAACTAAAAGTACTTCCTGTTTCGGAGCCTACAAGAATGATATATTCTGAAGTATCTTTAGTGAATTTATTTTTTGAAACCCTAGTGTTTTTCCGACGGTTTAATGTCATTGCAAAACCCGAATAGATAAAAAACAGTAAAGCCACACAAACCAGAAACAATACAACAGACCATAAAATCGTCCCTTGTCCTGTATGCAGCAATAAACTCCATTGTGACAACAAAGTGACTAATGGATAGGCTTGTTCACTTATAATCGCACCAGAATATTGATTAACCAACAACTCCCGATCTTTCAGTTTGATAAAGAAATAATCATCAATAGCTTCAGAAAACGGGAACTCCAGACTGTTTACATCGGCAAGTTTTAAAGTCTTAAAAACCTCAAAATCTGAAATTAATGTAGTTGTATCCAGTTCCGAATCTTCAGCCTCAGGATAGTGATGTGATAGATGAGTTTCTGGAAGCATTGAAAATTTCTCCAAGGATAAATACACACCTGTCAATGCAACAATAAGTATCGGAATTAAAAACCATCGCCCAAAAACAACATGATAATATTGCTCGAAATTTTCGTTGACAACCTTAGAAAAATAACGACGTATTCCGCCTTGTCGTTTTAGGATGAGCATGATGCCAGAAATAGCCATTAGTACCAGAAAAAAGGACACTAAACCAACAATAAAACGACCTATTGATTTTAAAAACAGGGAACGATGCAAATTAGTCGAAAAACTAAATAGTGGTGCTTTTTCTATAAGATCACCTAATTTTTCTCCCGTTTCGGGGTTGATAAAAAAGGTCTCACTTTCACCCGCTTTGGTTATTACAGAAGCTACGACAAAATCATTTTCATCGATTTCGATAGTAATGATTTCATCATAGCGACCTTGTAAATTTTCAATGGTTGTAGCAATTGTAACTTCATCGTTAAAGCCATAAGATTGCAGCTGATTTGAAATGGGCTCAAAAGCCAAAATCATACCAGTTACTGAAGCTAAAACAATAAAAACAGAAGATATTAAAGCCAGTAAAAAATGACTGAATCTCCAGATAGACATGGTCATTAGCAATGGATTTATTGAGGCATCATTCGTACGTATCTAATAAAACCTTTCCCTTCAATTTTGCTTTTCACATTTTGAGATGTTAGGTCAAATTCGACATCATTTTTATAGTATTCCTGGTCTTCAACGGCCGATTCAAATCTGAGTTTATAGCCTTTATCGAGTTGAGCATCATCAATTTCTATCACAGAAACTGCGCGTTCTCCACCACTAATTGTAGCTCCCGTAATCGCATCGATATCTGTTCGTCTTTTTCCGTAGAAATCCCACCAGGATTCCACCGTATTATACCATTCATCATCATCACCTTTCACATACAAGGTTTTCTCGTATTCACCTTCAGGATTGATTAAAGAAATGACGATATAAGCACCTTCACCTGAATAGTTTTTCATTTGAATCATGCATTTATACTTTGATGATTCAGTTAAGGTTTTAAAAGACATGAGTCCGAAAACGACAATACATAAAGGCAGTATTAAACGTAAATTTTTCATATGATGTTTTCTATTTTAAAAATTCTACTGAAATATTTTGCTGTTGAAGTAACTCATTTTCTTTAGCTAAATCGTAAGCTGTTTCTTCAAAGTCTGTGACTATAGTTGACTTTGCTCCGTGTTCTAAAAGAAACTTAAGAACCGTATCATCTTTTGCTTTCATCGCAGCCAGATGTAGAGCTGTATACCCTTCATTGTTTTTAGCATTGATATCCTGATTCATTTGTAGTGCCAAATTTAGAATCGCCATACTCTCCTTTTCAATCGCTAGATGAAACCAGGTGTTTCCACTCTTTTGAACAGCAGATACATCAACATGATTGGCCTTTAATAGCTCAAGCTTTTTAGAAAATTCGGATTTCGTCCTGTCTGCATACGACTGAATCAAATAGTAGGCTAAATTATTGCCTTCAGCATCAACAATCTTGGTATCATAACCCTTGTCAAGCAAAAATGCGACAACATCTGAAGTATTGTTTTGAACGGCTAACGATAAAGCCGACTGTCCTTTTTTATTGGTCGCATTAATGCGCTTTAAATTAGCAACCATAATTTTAACCACATCTATAGTATTTCTTGAAGCAGCGTTCATAACAGCAGTATTACCATTGAAATCTTTGGTGCTTACGTCCAAACCTCTGTCTATTAAATAATTAATCAACTCGAGATCATTACTTCGAGACGCAACAATATGTAATGGCGATATACCTTCAGCATTTGATATATTTGGATCTAAACCTACAGTTTCTAAATACTTATAAACTTCGACACCATTAGCTTTTCCTCGTGTTCCATAGGCAGCAAACAAAAAGGCCTGATGGTTTCCTTTGACGCCTTTATGGCGTAGCGTATTCATCAGCTTTATATTTCCTGTTTTTGCGACATAATTAAATGCATCATTACCCTCATTATCTACGCTATTAAGGTCTACACCTTTCGATTGAAAATAATCAATCAGTTTAAAATTCTTATCGCTTGGAGCAGCTAACAGTAAAGCATTAGCACCATCTGGAGTCAGGTCTTTTTTTAGATCAGCGCCATTAGCCAGACATACATCATAGACTTCAGTGTTTGGTTGCCCAGACGATGCTGCAAAATTCAAAATTGTGTAGCCTTTATCATCTGTCAAATCTGTTTTTGCGCCTTTACTAAGCAGATATTTCATAAACTCTACATTGCCTTTATAAGCCGCCCAAAAGATGTAAGTTCTCCCATCATGTGTGAGCTTATTGACCTCATTTCCTTTTTTAGACTGAATATATTTAATGATAGTATTTGGGGCATTTTGAAGGATAGCATAGACCACAGCATCAAAATTGTTGCTATTCGCCTCAGCGATATCGTGACCTTCTTTAATTTTTAAATCGATACTTTCAATGGAAGGATTAGTACTCCAATAATCGCGACTTAAAAAAATATTATCTTGAGAAAAACCATAGGCACTTATTAAAAGTACCATAAGGATGGTATATATTTTAAACTGTTTCATCTTATTTTTTTACAAAGGATTCAATGACACTATCAATATCTTTTTCTTCACTTATGTCATCAGAAAACAAATACTTAAACAACAATTTATTGTCGACTTTAGAAGCTAAAGTCAAATCCTGATTCCTGCTATAAACCTCATCCCATTTATGTCTGACATTTGCCCACTTATCTTGATGTTCTTTCCACCAATCTGCTGCAGCTTGACATCTACTGTCATCAACTTTAACATACGTATTATAGCCTTTTTCTTTGGCTAAAATCACATCCTCTTTTCCATCTTCACGAATCACTTTATCATTATCCTGATCGTGAACCCATCCATAAGTTGTAATTTCATGTCTGTTACCTCTAAGCGTTACATTATAATCACTACGCTTCGTATATTCACGCCTCGGCAAAGGTGCTGGTGTCGTATTTTCCCAGTAGCTTTTTCCATCCAAATGAACCCAAGTTGCTGAACCTTCGTAACGCGGACTATCATCTACCTGAAACACCTTTTGAGTCCATTGTCCTTTTACATCTGAAGGCTTTTTAGTTTCAAAAAGCCAGGCATTATCACCGTTAAACATGTAGAAGTTGGTATTTTCAAACAACCAATCTTGTCGCCAGTGTTTAACGATGTGAGGATTTGAAGGATTTCCAACCTGTAATAAATGCTGGATTGATAATTTGTTATCGGCATCTTCTATCAATTGTGCCCACTCTAAACCCTTATCGACTTTAGTTTTAGAAGGCTTATAAAGCGAATCCTCGCTGTAAGAAAAAGTTTCTGTAAAATTGAAGGTCACCTCAAAACAACCACACATATTCTTGATGGCTTCTTTATCCTGTTCTTTTTTGTTTTGAGCATATCCAAGTGATGAACATGTTAAAATTAATACGAGTAAACCTGCTATTTGTTTCATTTTTAAGTGCTTGTTTTTTATGATTGAAAAAAGTTTAAATTTATTTGTTCTTATTTAGACTGAATTAAAATAAGTAATTATATTTGCAGCAAATCTAATCAAGAATGAGTCTAAATAAAAATAATTTCTGTATTTATTTTTCACTTTTTATCGTCGGGCTTTCTTTTTCTCAGGAAGCCAAAGAGATAGCTAAAGATTCTGTACTACCTGAAAAATTAGAAGAGGTTGTCATCACAGGACAATATAATCCGCAGTCTATAAAAAAATCGGTTCATAATGTGATTGTGATTAACCGAAAGCAGATTGATCAACAAGCGGCTAACAACTTAGCAGACCTATTAAACTTTAATCTTAACCTCACTATTATTCCGAATTCTCAAACCGGGAAATCTACCATTTCATTTTTTGGTTTAGATGCGCAATACTTTAATATTCTTATTGATAATGTGCCTTTAGTAAGTGATAATGGCTTAGGAAATAACATCGATTTAACTCAAATAAATCTTGATGATGTTGAACGTATCGAAATTGTTGAAGGCTCTATGGGAGTTGAATATGGAGCAAATTCGGTTTCTGGAGTCATTAACATCATTACTAAAAAATCAATTAGTGAGAATTGGAAAATCCAGACCTACCTAAAAGAAGAAACTGTTAGTGATGAGTACGAATGGTTTGATAAAGGAAGACATATACAATCTATAAACATCGCTCATAACATATCTGATACTTGGTTTACAAAAATAGGCTTTAACCGAAATGATTTTGCTGGCTTCTTTAATAACAGGCAAGGTCGCGATTATTATCAAAATGATGGTTTAAGAGGGTATGAATGGTTGCCAAAGCATCAAATAGTAACCAATGTTTTAATCAATTATAAGGCTAAAAACTTCAGACTGTTTTATAAATTCGAATACTTTAACGAACGCTTAAATTACTACGATGCAGCTGTTAGAGCAAATATTGATACTGAAACTCAAACCAGCAATCCGTCGGCTACAGATCGTATTTTTAAAACCAATAGATGGCTCAACAATTTAAATATTGATGGTCACTTGAACTCAGGCGCCAATTATAATATTGCTCTGTCGTATCAGCAACAAAAACGCAACTTAAACGAATTTAACTATTTTATTTTATCGCAAGAAAGAAGTAATGAAACCGATGACACCTATCAATCGAGTAAAGTTTTATTTTCTAAAGGTACCATCGGAAATTTAGTAAAAAGTGATTTTTATAATTTTCAATTAGGATATGAAGCCAGATATATTGAAGGCTTTGACACACAAGCTTCTGGTGAAGTTACCCAAGAAGATAAAACAAACACACAAAGTAATATTGCGCTATTTGGTTCTTCAGAATTAAAGTTCTCAAAAAAATTATCATTACGACCTGGTATTAGATATGAACACAATTCTCAATTTGATTCAAAACTAACGGGATCCATAAGTGCCAGGTATTTAATGCCTAATAATTTTGAACTTCGCGGTAATATAGGAACCTCATACAGAGTTCCAAATTTTGAAGAACTCTACTATTATTTTGTGGATTCCAATCATGATGTTCAAGGCAATGAAAATCTCAATCCCGAACATGGATTTTCGGCATTTGTCAATTTAAAAAAACGCCATTGGTTTAATGATACCTCTTTGATAAACAATTTAAAATTAAGCTACATAAATGTGTCTGACAGAATTGATTTAGCCATTGTAAATACGACACCTTTACAATACCAATATATCAATATTGACAATTTCAAATTAGTGGGTATCACGCTTGATAACACCTTAAAAACAAATGGTTTCACTTTTAATTTAGGCGCGACGCTTCAAGGAATTTCAAGAATTAATGAAGATGAAGTCCATGGAGAAGATGACTATTTATACAATTTTCAAATTAATACCAGTGCTTCCTATGTCCATAAAAAATGGAATACCTCATTTACTATGCTACTTAAGTATAACGGTGAACAGCAAAATTATATAGCAACTGATACTGATGAAAATGGCAATTCATTATTTTCAAAAGCTACAACAGAAGCCTATAGTTGGCTTGATGCTTCGGTTAAAAAATCATTTTTTAATAATACCATAGACCTTACACTTGGCGCGCGAAATCTATTAGATCTAACTAATGTCAATGTTAGCAATGCTACAAGCGGAGGAACTCATACCTCGAATAACAGCTCACTTTTACTGGGATACGGACGATCATATTACTTAAAACTATTATATAATTTAAACTTTTAAACACTATTTATTATGACAAACAAATTATTAAAACTGACTTTATGCTTATGCATTATCGCTTTTTCAAGCTGTAGCAGTGATGATGATAGTCCGCAAGGACCAATAGAAATTGTAATTGAAGGCGCAGCAGTGTCTCCAGAAGTTGGTGGACCAAATCAACAAAATCAAGTTTATATTGATTTAAGCACCAATACAACAACAAGCGTTCAAAGAGATTCTTGGGATTTAGGGTTTTACTCTGGAAGCGATTTTAGAGTTGTTATCAATGGGTCTATTTATATGGCAACAGCAGAACTTTCTAGTACAGATATTGATGCTGTTAATTCTTCAACCCAGGAAGTCATTGATTTACAGCCTCAGGTTGCCGTAGGAACTTTTGATGAAGCTAATATGGCATTTATTGATGCGCCAAGTGGGACTTTAGCAAGTACAGCTATTGCGCAAATTTCAGATACAAATACCAATAATAAGGTGTATTTGGTAAATCTTGGATTTGAAGTTGGTACTGAAACACCTTCAACTGGAAGCGTTGATGTATCTGATGATAGTCGTGGATGGAAAAAAATTAGAGTTCTAAAAAATGGTGCAGATTATACATTGCAATATGCAGACCTAGACGATACGACTCACGAAGAAATTACTATCTCTAAAAACAATGCATATCACTTTACATTTTTCAGTTTTAATACTGAATCTATTGTAAATGTTGAGCCTGAAGCCACACAATGGGATTTAAACTTCACTGTGTTTACTAATGAGATTGAAGGTTTTGGCTCTTATGGTTATTCAGATTTTGTAGTCAATAACTCTAAATCTAATGCCTTGGTTTACATGTTAGATTCTGAAGAAGATGCATTGTCTTATGAGGAGTTTTTACTTGCTGATGTAGACCAAACTAAATTTACAATCGATCAACGTAGTATTGGAAGTTCTTGGCGAAATGGAGGTGGTCCAGGAACACTACCATCTTTAAAAGACAATGTATTTTATATTGTGAATGACACAGACGGCAACCTATACAAACTTAAGTTTTTAGCCTTAACAAATGAAGCTGGCGAGCGTGGCTACCCAGAATTTGTGTACAGCCTATTACAAGAATAACTTTTTTTTATTGTTGATTATTTTGAGTGAAGGTCCTTACTTATTAAGTAAGGGCTTTTTTTAATGATAAGCTGTGAAAATTTTTGTCGCCTCATTATAAGCACTTTCAAAACTCATTGCATTAAGATTGTTGTTTTTATTAGACGTAAAATAGGATAAGATTTTCTCTGTTGGCATATTACCAGTTAAGTCATCTTTAGCCATTGGGCAACCTCCAAAACCTTGTATAGCACCATCAAAACGCATGCATCCTGCTTTATAAGCGGCATCTACTTTTTCAAACCAAGTTGTAGGCGTGGTATGTAAATGTGCTCCAAATTCGATGTCTGGATAACTAGGAATTAAATTAGAAAACAAATAATCTATACTTTCTGGGTTTGAACTACCAATCGTATCACTCAAGGATAAAATCTTAACGCCCATATTGCTTAGACGTTCGGTCCACTCACCTACTATGTCTACATTCCAGGGATCTCCATAGGGATTTCCAAAACCCATAGAGATATAAACAACTACTTCTTTATCATGCTTGTTGGCTAATTCTAAAATTTCAGAAAGCGTTACAACCGATTGCGCTATAGTCTTATGTGTATTTCGCATTTGGAAATTTTCTGAAATTGAAAACGGGTAGCCCAAATAATCAATTTCCGAATGCTGACATGCATCATTTGCGCCTCTGGTATTAGCAATTATTGCCAAAAGCTTGCTTGTTGTTTTACTCAAGTCGAGCTGCGATAAGACTTCAGCTGTATCTACCATCTGCGGAATAGCTTTAGGCGAGACAAAACTTCCGAAATCAATTGTATCAAAACCCACACGAAGTAAAGACTGAATGTATTGCACTTTCTTTTCCGTAGGAATAAATGCCTTGATGCCTTGCATAGCATCTCTAGGGCATTCTATTATTTTGACAGGGTTTTTCATCTTGTCCAAAGATACTAATTAAGATGATTCTTTACCTGTTATTTTTCCGAAGTAAAAATGATTATCGCAATACCAATAAACACAATAATTTGAAGCCATTTGAGATAAACACCAACCCTTTTATGCGTCTTAATATAGTTTGAAATTAAACCCGCTAATACAGCAATGGTCGAAAAAACAATCGCCGAAACTAACATAAACAGCAAACCCAAAACGTAAAATTGTAGTACAGTACTCATCGAATCACTAAATAGAAATCCAGGAAAAAATGCCAGAAAAAAAATGGACACTTTGGGATTCAATACATTCATAATGAAGCCTTGTTGAAATAATTGAGTTGTACTTTTCTTTGGAACATGACCAGAATCTAAACTCAATTCGGAACTAGAGTTATATACTTTATATGCCAAGTATAATAAGTACATAGCACCTAATACTTTGATGACAAAAAAGAGTGTGTCGTTTTCTTTTATAATTGCAGAAATACCAAAAGCGACCAATGTTGTATGAATCAGACAGCCCGAAATTAATCCTGCAACTGTAGCCAAACCATATGTTTTACCATTAACAATACTCTGCATGAGCACATAGATATTATCTGGTCCAGGAGACAAGGCCAAGACCGAAGTTGCAAATACAAATGATATGAGAAGGTCGTAATTCAGATGAATAAAATTTCTGTAAAAATAATCAAAAAATAATGTAAGCATTCGTGTTTTTAAACGACATAAAAGGTTGTAAACTAATCCTTTTTGCTATGAAAAAAATTACTTTAATTCTTCAATGCTTACTATTAATCCTTGCTTGTACGGTTGTTACAAAAACTAATGCACAATCAAGGGCATCATATACAATCTCATTTACAAGCCATTGGGATTCTGAAACAAATGACCCAATTAATGGTAATAGTATAGTTGATTTACCCGGAAATGCGCATTGGTCAGATCTTGTTGGAGCAACACATAATAATGCTGCAAGATTATTAGAAATGGGAAGCTTAGCAACTGAAGGCATAAAAGATGTTGCAGAACTTGGTAATAATACTGCTATTATGAATGAAGTTCAGGCTTTGATAAACTCAAATCATGCCGATCAGTTTTTACAAGCGGCTTTTGATGATTTCGCACCCAGAACTACAGCCACACTTTCCAATATTGAGGTGAGTGAAGATTTCCCGCTTTTAAGTTTAGCTGCTATGATTGCTCCCAGCCCAGATTGGATGATAGCGGTTAATAGTATCAATCTCAGAGATGGAAATACTTGGGTACAAAGCCTTTCTATACCACTATTTCCTTATGATGCAGGTACAGACAGTGGCGTGAATTACAATTCGGGCAATCAAACTACAATGCCTGCTCAACCTATTACTTCTTTAGTCAACGTGAGTCCGTTTAACGATAAACCTATTGGAGTTTTAACCATTACCTTTAATCAAACACTAAGTATCCAGGACAATGACCTAGCGCAAGTTAGCCTGTATCCAAATCCGTCTAACGGAATGCTTAATATTACGACTTCTGCTTCTAACCCTTTAATTGAAGTTCAGGTATATAATGTATTAGGCAAACAAATCGAGCGATTTGTAAATAAGGATGCTACAAGACAACTTCAATTAGATTTAACACAAGCAAAAGCTGGAATTTATATCGTAAAAATTAAATTACTGAATGCCACATCTATGACTAAAAAAATAGTGATTAACTAATTACAGCATGCATTTGGTCTATAAAATTAGGTATTTAGTCGGTTTTTTGATATGTTTACAAGAAAAATTGAACTACCTATTTTTGCAGTAACACCTAAACTTATGAAAAAAACAATACTTCTTTTTGTAGCATTAATCTCCTGTTCGGTCTTTAATGCTCAAACCGAGCCTGAATGCGGTACAATCATGTCTCCAGAATCTCAGGCAATTTTTAATGAACTCTTGCCTCAAATTCAACAATATGAGCAAGAATATTTTCAATTAGCAAATGCAAGACGTGCTTCAACAGCTCTTACAAGTGTACCTATTAAAGCGCATATCGTAAGACCTAGTGCTGGTTTTGGCGGACTTACAATCCCACAGCTAAATGATGCCATTGCAACTATGAATAGTTATTTTGCTAATGCTTATTTAGAATTTTTCTTGTGTGAAGGCATTAACTATATAGATAGTGATGATTACTTCAATTACACCCTTGATCAAGAAGCTGCGCTTACAAATGGAAACGTAGATAATGTGATTAACATTTATTTTGTGAACTCAATAACAACTTCAGAAGGAGGCGGATTATGTGGCTATGCTTATTTTCCAGGTGGACCAGAAACCATTTTAATGGCAAATGGTTGTACTACAAACGGCAGTACACTAACGCATGAAATGGGTCATTTCTTTTTTCTATCACATACTCACGGAAATGTAAATGGTTCTCTAACCGAAGAGCTTGTTGATGGTTCTAATTGTCAAACCACAGGTGATTTCATCTGTGATACTGCTGCCGATCCTCAACTAAGTAACTCAAAAGTAAACACCTCTTGTGAGTATATAGCAACCGAGTTTGATGCCAATGGTCAACTCTTTAATCCTAACCCTAGAAACATAATGTCTTATTCTCGACAGTCCTGCCGAAATGAATTATCACCACAGCAGTATGCTCGAATATATGCCACTTATCAATCATCACGAGCTGTAATGTCGTGTCCGAGTTTTAGTGTTGAGATTGATGCTGATTATACCGTAGCTTGTAGCTCAACATTAGACGTGAATTTTACAGACAATAGTATTGGTGCAACCTCATGGGAATGGGATGTAGATGGCGATGATGTAATCGACTATACGACACAAAATCCGAATCACACCTATACTAATGGTGGTGCCTTTGATGTTACCCTCACCATATCTGATGGTACACAATCCATTACTAAAGTTTTTGACAACTATATTGATTTCCCAAGAACAGATGTGTCTACATCAGAAATTAATTTATCGCTTACTTTAGATAATTTCCCACAAGAAACCTCATGGGAATTTAGAGACAGTTCAGGAACAGTTTTATATTCTAGTCCGACATATGTCTCAGGAAGCGACAATTTCCAAACATTTTCTTACGATTTTGATGTCGCTGGAAGTGAATGTTATACGTTTGAGATTTTTGATAGCGCCAATAATGGAATTTGTTGTGGGTTTGAAGGTACGATTGCCTATGAGTTAACAACTTTAGAAGGTGCTAGTATTCTTGCATCTGACGGTGTATTTACTTCAACTGAAACGACCTTCATTGGGAATGATGTATTAAGTGTTGATGACTATTTTATTAGCAATCAAATTTCTTTATACCCAAATCCAACAAATGATGTCTTACACATACAACTATCTGATACTAACAATTTACCTGATAGCTTTACCGTTTACAATGTATTAGGACAAATTATTACAACAAAAATGGTAACTCAACCAGAAGATTTGAGCATCCAAGCTAAAGCGTTTAGCGGAGGTGTTTATTATGTAAAAATTTCAAAAGGAACACATTCGAGCACAATTCCTTTTATTAAGAATTAAAGAGCTAGCAATAAACCCACAAAAAAAGCGAATTGATTGATTTCAATTCGCTTTTTTTATAAGTGCTTTGTTTATATGACGGATTAATTTAGGGCCTTCATAAATAAAGCCAGTATATATTTGAACCAGATCTGCTCCTGCTTCAATCTTTTCTATGGCATCGTCTGCCGAATGAATGCCACCAACTCCAATTATAACAAAAGATTTGTTGCTTTTATCAGCTAGATATTTGATGACCTGTGTCGATTTTGTTTTGATGGGCTGGCCACTCAATCCTCCATTACCAATGGCTGTGAGACGATCTTCTGAAGCTTTTAAACCTGATCTGTCAATGGAGGTATTACTGGCAATCACACCATCTAAATTGGTTTCGTTAACTAAGTCTACAATTTCATCTAACTGAATAGTATTTAAATCGGGAGCTATCTTCAACAAAATTGGTTTTTGCTTTTCAAATGTTGCGTTTGCTTTTTGAACCTCTGAAATGAGTTCTAATAAATAGTCCTTGTCATTAAGCTTAGCATGACTACCTACGTTTGGACAACTAACATTGAGTACAAAATAGTCGACATATGGATGAAGTCCATTAAAACACTCTAAATAGTCTTTCGTATAATCTTCAGGTAAAGTTTTGGTGTTTTTTCCAATATTCCCTCCAATAATCAGCTGGCCTTTATTCTTTTTTAATTCTGAAATTGCAGCTTCTAAGCCTTCGTTATTGAAACCCATTCTATTAATGATACCTTTATCATCCTTTAAACGAAATAAGCGTTTTTTAGGATTTCCTTCTTGACCTTTAGGTGTTACAGTTCCTATTTCTATAAAACCAAAGCCAAAATTTGCCAACTCATTATATAATACCGCGTTCTTATCAAAACCTGCTGCCAAACCCACAGGGTTTTTAAATTTCAAGCCTAATAATTCGCGCTCTAAAGACTTATCGTTTAACTGGTACAAACTTCGGAATAATGAAGGCATACCTGGTAATTTTGATATATTTCGAATTAGAGAAAACGTGAAATAATGCACTTTTTCAGGATCAAAAGCGAATAAAATTGGTCTTAATAGAAGCTTGTACATTGAAAATCTTTTCTGGCACAAAAATACTACAGATTTAATTAAAATCGCTAACTTTCATCCCACAAACCTTCAAGGTTTTTTTCTAATAGTTCACTCAAATTCACAATACCATTACAAACAGCATATTTAAATGATTACTAAAGAAGCTATCATAAAACGATTTATAAGTTATGTTACTATCGATACCGAATCTGACCCAAAAAGTGACACAACACCAAGTACAGCAAAACAATGGGATTTAGCGCATGCGCTCGCTAAAGAACTTATAGCTATAGGAATGAAAGATGTCACTATAGATCCTAATGCATACATTATGGCCACATTACCAAGTAATGTTGATCATGACGTACCAACCATTGGGTTTATTTCTCATTTTGACACCTCTCCAGATTTTACTGGAGCTAATGTTAAACCTCGAGTTATTGAAAATTATGATGGAAAAGATATAGCACTTAATGCTGAACACAACATTATTTTATCACCAGATTATTTTGAAGACTTATTACTATATAAAGGGCAAACCTTAATCGTAACCGATGGTACAACTCTATTAGGTGCCGATGATAAAGCTGGTATTACTGAAATCGTCTCTGCAATGGAATACCTCATCAATCACCCAGAAATTAAACATGGCGACATTAAAGTTGGTTTTACTCCAGATGAAGAAATTGGTCGTGGCGCACATAAATTTGACGTTGAAAAATTTGGAGCAGATTGGGCTTATACAATGGATGGTAGCCAGATTGGAGAATTAGAATATGAAAATTTTAACGCTGCTGGTGCAACAGTAACAGTAAAAGGTAAAATTGTGCATCCAGGTTATGCGAAAGGTAAAATGGTGAATTCGATGTATATCGCTACCGAATTTATCAATTCTCTTCCTCGACTTGAAACACCAGAGCATACCGAAGAGTATCAAGGCTTTTTTCATCTTCATAGTGTTGAAGGTAAAGTCGAAGAAACCGTTTTACAATACATTATAAGGGACCATGATATGGCTCATTTTGAAGCTCGTAAAGAGGTTATGCAAAATCTTACTAATGAAATTAATACGCAATATGAACGTGAAGTGATCACTATAGATATTAAAGATCAATACTTTAATATGAAAGAAAAAGTAGAACCTGTTAAACATATTGTCGATATCGCCGAAGAAGCCATGAAACTATTAGATATCGAACCTTTAATCAAACCTATTCGAGGTGGAACAGATGGATCCCAGTTAAGCTACATGGGATTACCTTGCCCAAATATTTTTGCAGGAGGTCATAATTTCCATGGACGATACGAATATGTTCCTGTAGAGAGTATGATTAAGGCTACTGAAGTGATTTGTAAAATTGCAGAACTGACTGCTGAAAAAGCATTAAAATAATGACCAATGAAAAAAGTTTATTCCGTAGAAGAATACATAGAGACTAATCCACATTACGAAGAAGAACTTAGATTACTTAGAGACATCATCAATACAACCGAGCTTGAAGAAACTGTCAAATGGAGTATGCCTACCTATTGTTTAAACGGAAAAAATGTTCTTGGTATAGGTGCTTTTAAACAGCATTTTTGTTTATGGTTTCACCAAGGCGTATTTTTAAAAGATGAGCATAACTTATTGATTAATGCTCAAGAAAACAAAACAAAAGCCTTACGGCAAATGCGTTTTGAAACAAAGGCGGACATCAATAAAACTGCTGTTTTAACGTATGTAAAAGAAGCCATAGAAAACCAAAGGTTGGGCAAAGAAATAAAACCTACCCGAAAGGTTAAAGATGTTGTCATTCCGGAGGAACTTAAAACCGCATTACAATCAAACACAACTCTAGACACAAGCTTTAATGCTTTAACTCCAGGTAAACAGCGTGAGTATTGCGAGTATATTTCTGAAGCTAAACGAGAGGCCACCAAACTATCACGTTTAGAAAAAATAACACCAATGATTATTCAAGGAATTGGTTTGCATGACAAATACAAGAATTGCTGATTGTAAAACATAAAAAAACTCCGAAAGAAATGCTTTCGGAGTTTTTTTAAGATAGTATTTAAATTCTATTTTACAGTTGCAGGAGCGTTTAATTTCTTACTTATTTCCATAGAAATAGCAGAACGTTCAAACTTAATTTTTCCAGCAAGTGTCTCGATAACACAACTATTGTCCTTATCGTTAAGGTCAACAATTTTTCCGTGCATACCGCTTTTAGTTACAACTTTATCGCCTCTTTTTAACTCAGCTGCAAATGCTTTTTCTTGTTTAGCACGTTTCATCTGTGGTGCTATCATAAAGAAATACACCACTGCAAACATGGCTATAAAAGGCAAAAAATCTCCAATTGAACCCATAAAATTACTTTACAGATTTAATTGCAGCTTTACCAGCTTTTTGAGCTGCTGCGTTTGGATCTGGCTCAACAAAAGCTTTAATCTTCACTATTTCAGAACCCTTTTCAGTATTCGTTGTTAAAGTGATTGACTTTTGAACTTGGTTAGAACCTTTACCATTAAATTTTACTGTAAACTCAGCAGATTCACCTGGAGCTAAAGGATCTCTATTCCAATCTGATGGTACAGTACATCCGCAAGTACTCTTGATGTTACTTACTACTAAAGGTGTTTTTCCTGTGTTTGTGTATTTGAATTTAGTTTCTACTGGAGTACCGTTAACGATAGTTCCAAAATCATGCTCAGTTTCTTCAAAAGTAATCACTGGAAAATCTGCAGCACTTGCATCTCTTTCTGCAGCTGCTGCTACGTTGTCTTGATTAATTTTGCTTGTTGCATCTTCTTTACAAGATGTAAAAGCTACTAAACATAATGCGCTTAACGCTAAAATTGCTTTTTTCATTACTATGATTTTTTAAATATTTGTTTTGATTCGAGAAGCCAAATGTACTAATTATTTCATCTAATTAAAATTTTTAGCCCATTTTCAAACAAAACATTAACAGTCTATTGCTGATAAAACCTAAAGTCCTACATCAAACCTCTGCCAATTTTGTTCAATTTACCTTCTGAAGTATATTCTTTAACGATCTTATCTAGGATACCATTTATAAAATTACTACTCTTTGGTGTAGAGTACTCTTTTGCGATTTCTAAATATTCATTAATAGTTACTTTCACAGGTATCGATGGAAATTTCTGAAATTCACAAATAGCCATTTGCATTAATACAGTATCAATTTGTGTGATACGCTCAGCATCCCAGTTTTTTGTTTTTGCTGAAATTTCCTCTAAAAAAGCGGCTTGATTAAGAATGGTCTTATTTAATAAGTGGATACCAAAGTCACGATCTTCGTTATCCTTAAATAATTTTGGTGTAAAGAACTTTCCTTCTGAAGACACCTTAACTTTTTTCAACAGCTTTAATATGGCTGTATTAACTACAGGAAGATCATCTAACCATGTGATTCGCTTATCTTCAAAATAATCATAAAGCTTATCATTTGGCGCAATGATTTCAGTAAACATATCAATAACAAAATTCTTATCCTCTTTAAATGTTGAGGTTTTGGTAGACATATACTGCTTATAAATATCGCTGTCTAATAATGATTTAAAAATGACATCGACATATTCAAAATCCAGATACCAAAGATTCTCTTTTTGATCTTCAATACACTCTTGCAATGCTTCGTTAGTACTTAGCATCACCAATATTTCATTATTGATAAATTTTGAATTAGGATTTTTCTCTTCTTTAGTCGCAAGAAGCTTCTTTTGAGTTTTCTCCTGATGGTCTTTTGCTTTTTTATGCACTTCAATGAGAAGCGACAATTGTGCTATAAACAAATCGTACATGCTGTTCAGACTCTGAAGTAAAAACTTTTCGTTGGTTTTAATATTATCACTTTCACTGCCTTTTGAAGCGTAAAGTGTTTGCATAACTTTAATACGAATGTGTCGTCTGTTTAACATGGTTACAAAGAGCTATAAATTAACAAAGCGAAAGGTTTACACTTTCGCTCTGCAAAAATACTATTATTTTAAAGGTATAAAAATATTTAAATATGATTTTATCTTATTTACCTTGTTCTCGTTTTCTTGTTTCAATTCGTTCTTTAGCAATACTCAATGCGGCTGTATTTGTAGTTAAATTGTTAGCTTTAGCACGATCTAATATTTCTAAAGTTGTATTGTAAATATTTTCAGTTTTACGAATAATTTCCTGCTTGTCGTAGTTTTCTAATTCTGCATATACATTGATAATTCCACCAGCATTAATCAAGAAATCAGGAGCATATAATATGCCTTTATCCTGTAACATTTTACCATGTTTTACTTCATCTGCTAATTGATTGTTAGCGGCTCCAGCAATAATATAAGCTTGTAACTTATTGATTGTATCATCGTTTATGGTCGCTCCTAAGGCACAAGGTGCATAAATATCCATAGGTTCACTATAAATATCTTGTCCACCGTAGATCGTAACGTCATATTTAGCTCGAACTTCTTCTAATCGCTCTTGATTAATATCTGCAATAGTGACTCTAGCGCCTTCATTCATTAAATGTTCTACAAGAGATTCTCCTACATGTCCGATTCCTTGTACGAAAACCGACTTATCTTCTAAAATATCGCTTCCGTATTTAAATTTGGCTGCAGCTTTCATTCCCATAAACACACCATAGGCTGTAATTGGAGAAGGATTACCTGCACCACCTTTACTTTCTGATATACCTGTAACATAAGGTGTCACTTCTCTAACCGTATCCATATCCTCGGTTGCCATACCTACATCTTCGGCAGTAATATAGCGTCCGCTTAATGAATGTACAAACTCACCAAACTTTCGCATAAGCTCAGGAGTTTTTTGTGTTTTTGCATCACCAATAATAACAGCTTTTCCACCACCTAAATTTAGTCCTGTTATTGCAGATTTAAATGTCATTCCGCGAGATAATCGCAACACGTCATTTAAGGCTTCCCATTCATTATTATAATTCCACATTCTTGTTCCTCCTAAAGCAGGTCCCAAAACTGTGTTATGAATACCAATTATTGCTTTTAAACCAGTATCTTTGTCGTTGCAAAAAACGATTTGCTCGTGATTATCAAAAGATAATTGCCCGAAAACCGGGTCAACTTTTGAGAGTTCTTTAGAACTTATAACATCTGATGTCATTCGAATTTAGATTTAGAATCTATTTTTCATTATATGTAAAATAGCGTGCAAAAATAAATGAATATTGGAGTATTAGCAAAAATAAGTTAGTTAAAATAACAAATTGCTAAATATCAAGCCTCAAAAAAATGGATGAAAGAACTAAAACACATTAACAAATACTTCTACAAGTATCGTTATAGACTTTTGTTTGGAATATTAATAACGATTTGTTCTAAGATATTTGCTCTATTTATGCCAAGGTTTTTAGGTAAAGCCATTACAGTAATATCTAAAGCTTACAAAAATGAAATTACCGAAACAGTTTTTAGAGAACTGCTTACTCTATACATTTTGTATATTATAGGAGCAGCAATAGTGACAGGTATTTTTACTTTTTTAATGCGCCAAACCATCATTAATGTCTCTCGTTACATCGAGTACGACCTTAAAAATGAAGTGTATCGACAATATCAAAACCTATCGCTCAATTTCTATAAATCTAATAGAACAGGCGATTTAATGAATAGAATTAGTGAGGATGTCACCAAAGTTCGTATGTATTGCGGACCAGCAATTATGTACACCATAAATACCATTACACTATTTGTTGTTGCGCTTATATACATGCTAAGTGTTGCTCCTAAATTAACACTCTACACTGTTTTACCTTTACCTGTATTATCATTCATTATTTATAAATTAAGTCGAATCATTAACAAACGCAGTAGAATCGTACAGGAGTATTTATCGCATTTGTCTGCCTATACTCAAGAGTCGTTTAGCGGGATTTCGGTCATCAAATCCTACGGCATAGAAGCCAGTAATAATGATGAGTTTAATACGCTATCTGAAACCAGCAAACAAAAGCAAATCGATTTAACAAAGGTGCAGGCTTTATTTTTTCCATCTATGATCCTTTTAATAGGTATCAGTAATATTTTGGTTGCTTACATTGGAGGAATGCAATACATCAATGGTGAAATTGAAGAAATCGGAACAATTGCCGAGTTTTTAATTTATGTTAATATGCTCACATGGCCAGTTGCAACTGTTGGTTGGGTTACAAATTTGGTGCAACAAGCTGAAGCATCTCAAAAACGAATTAATGAATTTTTGAAACAAGAGCCTGAAATTAAAAACCTTAATGCAACGCCTTCTCAAATTGATGGAAATATCGTTTTTGATAATGTAACTTACATTTATCCTGACACTAATATTAAAGCATTAGACAATGTTAGCTTCTCACTTAAAAAAGGGGAAACTTTAGCTATTTTAGGGAAAACTGGCTCAGGAAAATCGACAATATTAGATTTAATCGGACGTCTTTATGATGTTCAAGAAGGACATATATCAATTGATGGTGTTAAAATTGACCAGGTGCATCTCAAGAGTTTAAGAGACCATATAGGCTATGTCCCTCAAGATGCATTTTTATTTTCTGACACCATTGAAAATAACATCAAATTTGGAAAGGAAGATGCTTCTGAAGAAGATATCATTACTGCAGCCAAAAATGCCGATGTTCATAAAAACATCAAAAAATTCAGCAAAGGTTATCAAACCAAATTAGGCGAACGTGGCATTACATTATCTGGCGGACAAAAACAACGAATTTCTATTGCTAGAGCCATTATAAAAAAACCTGAAATCATGCTCTTTGATGATTGCTTGTCTGCAGTTGACACCGAAACTGAAGAAAAAATATTGAAGAGTTTACGTGAAATTTCTAAAGGAAAAACAACCATTATAGTAAGCCATCGTGTGTCTTCAGCAAAGGATGCTGATAAGATTATAGTTCTTGAAGATGGTAAAATTATTCAAGATGGCACACATGAAACCTTAGTTAACACCGATGGGTACTACAAAGCGCTTTACTTGAAACAACTCAGCACAAAAGAATTATAGTTATTTGTTGCTTACTAATCTTTTTTTTTAGATTTTTGATGCACAATCAAACAAAAATTTAAAGAATTAGCTATGAGTGATCACGGAATGATGGAGAAAGAGGAAATTTTCTCAAAAGTATTACGAGCAGGAAGACGAACCTACTTTTTTGATGTAAGAGCGACTAAAGCTGGAGACTATTACCTTACCATTACAGAAAGCAAAAAGTTTACTAACGACGATGGATCGTTTCATTACAAAAAGCATAAAATCTATTTATACAAAGAAGATTTCTCTGAGTTTAATGAGATTTTAAGAGAAATGACAGATTATATAATTGCTGAAAAGGGAGACGAAGTAATTAGTGAACGCCATCAAAAAGATTTCAAAAAAGAAGACTATTCATCTAATAATGATCTTGCCGAAGGCGGAGAATCAATTAGCGATTCTGATTCTGCAGAGAAATTTACAGACATCAACTTTGAAGACATATAAATCTTCACTTGTGTTAAATTATACAAAACCGTTACTTTATGAGTAGCGGTTTTTTTATTTTTATAGTCTAATCAACATTTTGATATGAGACTAACTATCCTTCTACTTGCACTTAGTATTTTAAACTTAAATGCACAAACACAAACAGATTTATCGTATTACCTTCCGCAAAACACAACCTATAACAAAAGTATTCCAACACCTCAATCTGTCATAGGTCACGATGTTGGAGAATGGCATATAACACACGACAAACTTGTACAATACATGCAAGCATTAGCCACTGCTTCTAATAGAATTACTATAGAAAACAGAGGCACAACTTATGAAGGCAGACCTCTACTTCTACTCACCATAACATCCCCTAAAAACCACAGCAACCTTGAACAAATCAGACAATCCCATATAGCTTCTACTGAAAATAACTCAGTCAATACAAGTGATATGCCTATAGTCGTGTATCAAGGGTTTTCAATTCACGGAAATGAGCCAAGCGGTTCCAATGCTGCGCTATTAGCAGCTTATCATCTGGCAGCAGCAGAAAGCAAAGATGTCACCGATTTACTGGACCAAACCGTCATATTATTTGACCCTTCATTAAATCCTGATGGATTACAACGTTTTGCATATTGGGCAAACACCAATAAAAGCGAAAACTTAAATCCAGATCCAAATGACAGAGAGTACCAGGAAGTTTGGCCAGGAGGGCGAACAAATCATTATTGGTTTGATATGAATCGTGATTGGCTTCCTGTACAATTACCAGAGTCTCGTGCTCGCATTGCAAGTTTTCATAAATGGCTACCTAATATCTTAACCGACCACCATGAAATGGGCACTAATGCCAGTTTCTTTTTTCAACCAGGAATTCCGTCCCGAACTCATCCACTTACACCAAAACTCAATCAGGAACTCACTAAAAATATTGGAAATTATCACGCCAAAGCCTTAGATAAAATTGGTTCGCTGTATTATACCGAAGAAAGTTTTGATGATTTTTACTACGGAAAAGGATCTACTTTTCCCGACATAAACGGAGGTATTGGAATTCTTTTTGAACAGGCCAGTTCTCGCGGACATATTCAAGAGAGCGATAACGGCATTTTGACCTTCCCTTTTACCATTCGCAATCAATTTACTGCTGCACTATCCACATTAGAAGCTGCAAAAGGCATGCGCGAAGACATTCTTAATTACCAACATGACTTTTATAAAAATGCGAGAAACGAGGCCAGTAAAGAAAATGGAAAAGCTATCGTATTCGGAGATGAAAAAGATGCTGCTAAAACCTATCATTTAGCTGAAATATTAGAACGTCAGCACATCGATTTTCATGAACTTAAAAGCGATTTTACCAGCAACGGAAAACGATTTAAAAAAGGCTACGCATTTATCATTCCAAAAAATCAGAAAAATACACGCTTAATCAATGCCATGTTTGAAAAACGGACAACTTTTCAAGATAGCTTGTTTTATGATGTATCGGCTTGGACTTTTCCGTTAGCATTCGGATTAGACTATTCTGAAGGTGTTTCAACATCTAACGCAGGTACGAAAGTTGAAAGTCTGAGTATGAAAACTGGCACAGTATCATCCAAAAGCAATTATGCTTACCTGATGGAATGGCATGAATATTATTCGCCTAAAGCACTAAACGCAATTTTAGAATCTGGTTTACGTGCCAAAGTTGGGATGAAACAATTTAGTACAAATGGTAAATCCTATGACTACGGAACAATCTTGATTCCGGTTCAAAATCAGAATAAATCACCTGAAGACCTTTATCGCTTTTTACAAGATGTAGCTAAAGACAGTCATATCAATATTGATGCTGTTGCTACAGGATTAACGCAAGGTATCGACTTAGGAAGTAATCAATTTAGATCTTTAGAACAACCCAAAGTGGCACTAATAGTCGGTGATGGCATTAGAAGTTACGATGCTGGAGAAATCTGGCACTTATTTGACCAACGCTATGATATGCGTTTGACAAAGCTAGACACCAGATCGTTGAGTAGAGTTGATTTAAGTCGTTATAATACAATTATTTTGCCTAGCGGTTCTCCTAATGCTTCTGTAGCAAAAGACCTCAAGCAATGGGTTCAAAATGGAGGTACATTGATTGGATATCGCAGTGCCTTAAATTGGTTGAATTCAAATAAATTTATCAAATTAGATTTCAAAAAAATGGAACTTACAGCTAAAAACATTTCATTCGAACAGCGTGGCGACTTTAGAGGCGCACAAGTTGTTGGAGGTGCTATTTTTGAAGCTGACATAGACCGCTCACACCCCGTTAATTTCGGCTACAAAAATGAAAAAATAGCGCTTTTCAGAAACAATACAATGTACATGAATCCTGACAAGCAAAGCTATAACAATCCTATCAGGTATAGTAAAAACCCTTTGTTGAGTGGCTATATTTCTAAACCTAATTTGGATAGTTTGGCTTTAACGGTTCCTTATGCTTCAAAACGTTTAGGTCAAGGGCGCGTTGTTGCCTTTACAGATAACACAAATTTTAGAGCCTTTTGGTACGGAACAAACAAGTTATTAATGAATGCTATATTCTTTAGAGAGGAACTATAATTTTACAGCTAATAAAGCCAGAACAAAAACTGTCAGTATATATAACATTGCAAATTTAATATGAAGTGTCATTGCAAGTATTAGCAGCATCACTATCATAAAAATTGGCACTAGTGTGATTGCTATTGCAAACCTAAACGTGGATGTAAACTCCACCTCTTTAATTTTTGGTTGCACTCCTTTTTTCCAGATGACGTAAGGTACAATAAGATGAATTATTAACAACGCCTTTGCTAGACGTTTTAGAACTATATACTTATTGACCTGTTTCTTTTTACAGGATGTAAAATCCTTAGAAATACATTCATTGACATCCTCAGGCTTCGTAAAATCGACTTGCAGGATTTTGAGTTTTTCAAGTACAGTATCATAATTATCACCTTCAATATGTACAGTAAGCTGACGTAATTGACGGGACACCTCATCTTTTAATCGCAACATGCTTTGGTTTTTATCGTGGAGAAGTTTATCATCTACTTGTATGGGCATTCCAAAATTTATGAGTGTACTATCACTAAATTTTTCGGCATGCTGAAAACTCAATCCTACTGGAATTACATAAATTTTGATATCAGGAAACGTGTCTAATGTTTCAAAAACAATACGTGTAAACCCTTTACTTAAAGGTCTGATAGTGCGTTTTATATTATGGCTTCCTTCCGGAAAAATAACGATAGCCTCTCCGTCATTGAGTAACTTCGAACTCTTTGTAAATATTGAATTATTCTTACTCAAGTTAGACCAACCGTCGCGAACCCTATACACCGGAAGCATTTGTAAGCTTTGTAACACCTTACTTACTATGGGTTTATTAAACACACTAGCTCTAGTTAAAAAGTAAGAAAAACGCTTGGTTGTTGTTGCTATCAATAAAGCATCTAATAAAGCATTTTGATGATTTGCTAAAAACAAAACTGGTCCACTTTCAGGTACAACTTTAGCATTGGCAACTTCAATTTTTTTAAAATAAAAAAACAAACCCACTCGCAAATAAGTCCTTACTATATGTAACCATAACCCTTTCATCCTTCAACTATTTTTGATGACTTAGAACTCCAGTAAAAAGCCAATATCAATCCTGAAATAATATGCCAGATTCCCCAGAATGCCGCCATTATAGCCATACCACCTAAACCATTAAAAAATGTAAAAATGAGCAATAACCCCAAACCTGAATTTTGAATACCTGTTTCTATCGCCAGCGTCTTTTGATTTTTAAAAGACAAGCCGAAACCCTTTGCTGTAAAAAAGCCCAATACTATAGCTAGTAAATTATGACCAATACCAATAAGTAAGACATAATGAATATAGTTGTTAAATACATCCATGTTTTTAGAAAAAGCAACACCAACAATCGCAATAAACACAAAAATTGAAACTGGCTTTAACACTCCAGACATTCTATCAGCAAGTTTTCTGTTTTTAGATCTAACTAGCATCCCAATAATTAAAGGTATTCCAAGAATAAGTAGTACTAATTTCACAAGCTCTAAAGGCCGTAATTCTATATGTTTTAAAAGTTGAGCAGTAGGACCATATAAATGTCCGTAAAATTGAAAATTAAATGGTGTAATCAAAATAGCTAATACTGTACCAAATGCAGTGAGGCTTATAGACAATGCTGTATTTCCGCCAGCAATATGAGTTATAAAGTTGGAAATATTTCCGCCAGGACAAGCAGCAACCATCATCATTCCAAGAGCAATACTAGCCTGTGGCTTAATTAAAATAATGATGATAAATGTTAATACTGGCAACAGTATAAATTGCGATAATAGACCAACCAAAACCAGTTTTGGCTGCTTAAATAATGATTTAAAATCGTGTAATGAAATACCTAGAGCGACTCCAAACATCACTATAGCTAAAGCTATATTCAATACCCAAAGTCCGTTACTCTCAAAATTTATTTTAACATCATCTAATTGCTCCATGTACTAACCAACCGTTGAACCATTTTTTACGGTATGTTCAGGATTTAAAAGTATCACATCTTTCCCATTAACTGCTCCTAAAACCAGGCATTCACTCATAAATTTTGCTATTTGTTTCTTCGGAAAATTAACTACAGCAACAATTTGCCTATGTAATAAGGTATCTTTGTTATAGAGTGTTGTAATTTGAGCTGATGATTTTTTTATTCCTAAATCCCCAAAATCAATTGTAAGTTGATATGCAGGTTGACGTGCTTCAGGAAAATCATTGACCTCAATAATAGTTCCTATACGTAAATCGACTTTTGTGAAGTCTTCGAAAGTTATTATCTTTTCCATTCATTAAACATACAAATTAATATTTACATCCATACTATGGCATTAACACCTTCAAATATGCTTCCTTTAGGAACACAGGCTCCAGAATTTAAACTCAAAAACACCGTTGACGACACCTTTGTTTCTCTAACCAGTGCCAAAGGCATCCAAGGCACTGTCATCATGTTTATTTGCAATCATTGCCCTTTCGTAAAACATGTCAATTCGCAGTTATCACAGTTAGCCAAAGATTATGTTTCTAAAGGTATAAACTGTATTGCCATTTCAAGTAATGATGCAAAAAATTACCCTGAAGATTCTCCTGTAAATATGAAGACTAATGCTATTGAGAATGATTTTATCTTTCCATATTTATACGACGACAATCAAGAGGTTGCTAAAGCTTATGATGCTGCGTGCACACCTGATTTTTATGTGTTCGACAAGGATTTAAAATTAATTTACAGAGGTCAGCTCGATGATTCCAGGCCAGGAAATGATATTCCGGTTACAGGAAACGATATTCGAGGTGTTTTAGAAAATTTATTAAACGACAAGCCTATTTCAGACATTCAAAAACCGAGTATTGGTTGTAACATCAAATGGAAATAAGTAACACTAAAATAATTAATAAAGCTTATCGTTAGTATTCAAAGTCAGCCTATGAAATCACGTCTCAAACTAAGCCTCTTTTTTTTAATATTCTTGTGCTTAGCTAGCTGTGATACTACTTCAAAAGACAGTGATACCATTGAAATGCATTTTTCAGATATTGATAATTTCTGGAAAGTCTATGACAAAATAAAATCAATCCAAAGTCATGCTGAGCGAACTAAAATTATTCAAAAAGATTATATTGATCAAAGTAGTAAAGGCTTAAAATTACTCATCAAAAAAGATAAACTAACTGCGGCAGATTATGCGACGTTCTTAAAGGACACTGTATTTTTTAATTCTATTAAACAGGTGACTTTAGATGCTAAAAAAGACACATTAAAAATTAGAAAACATTTACGTGATTTCACACAATTGTATCCAAAGGCAACATTTAATGACATCTATTTTGTTATAGGACAATTTAAACGCGCTGGCACTGTAATTGACAGTAGTATGATTATTGAACTTGAAAAAAATGCAAAAAGTGAGCATACCAAGTCTGCATTTCTTTTTAGTATAGATCAACTCAACAACCTCAACGACCATACCTCTTTAATTCCGTTAGTGATTCATGAACAAGTACATGTCAACCAGAAAAACATTAATACCAGAACATTACTATCAAAATCGATTTGTGAAGGCTCAGCAGATTTTTTAATGTATTTACAAACGGGTAAATTTCCATCTTCACTTAGGGAAACCTATGCTTATGGAGAAGCCAATGAAGCTAAATTATGGATTAAATTCCAAACCGATTTAGACATCAATTATAAGTATATTAAAACCGATTGGTTTTACAATTACGACCGAAACGACATACCTCCAGACTTAGGCTATTTTATGGGTTTTAAAATCTGTGAAAAATTCTATAACGATGCTGAAGATAAAAATAAAGCTATAACGTTTATGCTTGACAGTTCTAACAGTCAGGAGCTATTAGAATTGAGTCAATACAATGGTGGATTATAAGCTGATAGTGTTTTATTTGAAAATTTAAAACACTTGATTTTATCAATATAATTGACGACCTTCGTCTGAGTTCACAACAGCATAACCATATTATGTAGGCATAAATTATTTTATACTACTTTCTGATGTATTTTTTATCACTAATTAACACCACTTCACATGAAGAAATCAACCATTCTTTTATTCGCTATCTTTCTGATAGGCTTTCAATGTATTCAAGCCCAAAAATCTAAGAAAGAAGACTCACAACCTTTAGACAAAATTAAAATTGACGGACTCAAATGGCGAACTATTGGACCATCTTTAACTTCTGGCAGAATTTCTGACATTGCTGTAAATCCTAATAACCCTTTTGAATATTATGTCGCTTCATCGGCTGGAGGTGTCTGGAAAACTATTAATGCAGGAATAGATTACCAGCCAATATTTGACAATGAAGGCTCCTACTCTATTGGATGCATTACTCTTGATCCTAATAATTCAAATGTTGTATGGGTTGGTACTGGAGAAAACAATAACCAGCGCTCTGTATCGTATGGAGATGGGATTTATAAATCTCTCGATGGTGGTAGCACATGGAAACATATGGGATTAAAAACTTCAGAACATATTGGACGAATTATCGTACATCCTGATAATTCTGATATTGTCTATGTTGCAGCCATTGGTCCATTATGGAGTAAAGGAGGTGATAGAGGATTATACAAAACCACTGATGGTGGTGACACATGGAAAGCTGTTCTTACGATAGATGAGCATACTGGTGTAAATGACATACAAATGGATCCCAGAAACCCAGACGTTTTATATGCGTCTACTTTTCAACGTAGAAGACATGTTTTTACTTATGTTGGAGGCGGACCAGGTTCTGGAATGCACAAAAGTACCGACGGAGGAGATACATGGACAGAAATAAATACAGGACTACCAAAAACCGAGTTAGGTCGTATAGGACTGGCTATTTCTCCTGCTAACCCTGAACTCATTTATGCTATCGTCGAAGCTGCAGATGGAAAAGGCGGATTTTACGCTTCTACCAACAGAGGCGCAAGCTGGGAAAGACGAGGCAATCATAAAACCAGTGGCAATTATTATCAGGAAATTATTGCAGATCCGGTTGATGAAAACACCATTTATTCAATGGACACATGGATGTCTGTGAGCCATGATGGAGGAAAAACATTTGAAATGGTAGGAGAAGTCACCAAGCATGTCGACAACCATTGTATGTGGATAGACCCCAAAAATAACAGCCATTGGCTGGTTGGATGTGATGGTGGTGTGTATGAAACCTTTGATGCTGCAAAAACATGGGATTTTAAAGAAAATATACCGGTTACTCAGTTTTATAAAGTTGCTGTTGATAATGATTACCCGTTTTACAATGTGTACGGAGGAACTCAAGATAATTTTAGTATTGGTGGACCTTCAAGAGTACTTACTGGTCATGGAATTACCAATTTTGATTGGTTTATCACAAATGGTGGTGACGGATTTGAATCTCAGGTAGATCCTGAAAATCCAGATATTGTTTATGCCCAATCCCAGTATGGCTTTTTAGTGCGTTATGATAAGAAAAGTGGTGAAATAGTTGGAATTCAACCTAGTGAGCGTGAAAATGAAAATAGCTATCGATTTAATTGGGATGCACCTCTGGCTGTAAGCAAACACGCCTCTGGCCGTTTGTATTTTGCCGCTAATAAAGTCTTTCGTTCAAACGATTATGGTAATAGCTGGGAAGTTATTAGTGATGATTTAACACAGCAAATTGACCGAAACAAACTTAAAGTTTATGATCGTGTGGTGAGTATAGATGCTGTAGCTAAAAATGGCTCTACATCACTTTATGGAAGTATAGTAGCTTTATCAGAATCTCCGATTGATGAAAATCTTATTGCAATTGGTACAGATGACGGACTTGTACAAATCACTGAAAATGGAGGCGCAACCTGGCGATCAATTAAACAAATCTCAGGAGTCCCAAATCAATCGTATGTTAATAGCGTGTATCTTTCAAAACATGACGTCAATGTGATTTATGTAGCATTTAATCATCATAAATACGGTGATTTCAAACCTTACATTTTTAAATCTAACGACAAAGGAAAAACCTGGGTTTCTATAAGTTCTAACTTACCAGAAAGAGGAAGTGTTTATGCTATTGAAGAAGATCATATCGATAAGGATTTAATTTTCTGTGGTACTGAATTTGGCGCATTTTTCTCTCCAAATAAAGGTGGTCGTTGGAAACAACTTAATGCTGGTTTACCTACTATAGCTGTTAGAGATATTGCTATACAGGAACGAGAAAATGATTTAGTTCTAGGAACCTTTGGTAGAGGATTCTACATTATGGATGATTATTCAGCCTTGAGAACTATTGAAAATACGATGCCATCCGAAACAGCAAAAATATATCCGATTCGTAAAGCATTATCATGGGAAAAGAGTCTTCCTTTAGGACTGCCAGGAAAAGCATTTCAGGGTGATAATTTTTATACAGCTCCTAATCTCGGACCTGAAGCGATGATTACCTATTATTACAATGACACTTATACTTCTTTAAAAGACAAGCGTTCTAAAAAAGAAAAGGAGCTCATCGAGAATAAAAAAGATGCAAATTATCCGAGTTATGATGCCTTAAAAGCTGAAATGAACGAAGAAGAGCCATCATTAGTATTTACTATAAAAAACAGTGACGGACTCGTCGTGAAAAAAGAATTTAAATCCCCTAAAGAAGGTTTACAACGTTTCCATTGGGATTTACGTTATACGCTACCTAATCCGGTCGATTTGAGTACATCTTCATTTTATAATCCGTGGGAACCTGTTGACGAAGGCACATTGGTAGAGCCTGGAACCTATACTGTAGAAATGACACTGTACCGCAATGGAGAAGTAAGTTCTCTTGTTAGTCCTGTAGCATTTGAAGTTGAAGGTTTGAATAATACTGTAATGCCTGCTGAAAATAGAGCCGCTAAAGTCGCTTTTCAAAAGCAAGTGTCACAACTTGAAGCCGATTTACAAGCCTGCCAGAAAATTGTCAGTGAAGCAACTAATAAGCTAGACTACATTAAAGCAGCTATAAAACGTTCTGAATTACCATACGCACCACTTTCAAAGGCTGTTTTAGATATTGAAAACAAACTTAAAGCTATTAATATGTCGCTTTACGGTGATCCTGTTAAAAATGAATTAGACATAAGTCAACCAAAAAGTCCGGCAGCCAGAATAGGAATCATTAGTTACGAACAAAAATATTCGACCTCTGCTCCTACGCAAACACATAAAGACAGCTATGCCATAGCAAAAGCTGATATTTCAGCCATTAAAAAACAAGCTGAAAGTGTTTACAATATTGATTTAAAACAATTAGAAGAGCAACTTGTGGCATCTGGAGCACCTTACACTCCTGGACGAGGCTATAAAAATTAAAAAATAAATGAGTAGTGATTTGGATTTAAAACTCAAATCACTACTCGTTTTCTATTTACAGGTTATCTAACTGGTTATCTGTACCATTATCACTGATTGTCCAAAAGAATCCAACAAAAAAGAATTGATCTGCTGCTGGTCGTAATGTGCGTCGATTAAAATTCCCACTGGCATCAGGAGTATTTGCATACTGATACCCATTAACATTTCTAAACCCTAAAACATTGTTTACAGAAAGGTATAAAATCTTTTGTTGACTGATTAGATACGCCCAGTTAAGACTAATACTATTGTAACTTTTTGTCATTTCACCAAGAAACTCATTAGTATTTGGATTATCATAAGGTCTTCCAGAGGCGAAAGTATATGAAAACCCTACCTGACTTTTTAAATCATCTATCCAGTATTTTGCAACAGCTGACAAATTATGTGTGTTTGCAAAATTAGGCTGTGCAGCTGTTGGATAATTACGATAATCACGCTCGGTATCCAAAAATGAATAACTCAACCAGTAATCGACATTTTTAATGCTTTTATTATCTCTCCAAAACATATCGAAGCCTTGAGCAAAACCAGAACCTGAATTATCATAATTAGAATTAAAACTTTCCATTTGAGTATCAAACTTGACTAAATTATCATAGTCTTTTCTGTATACCTCAGCTCTAAATATGCGTCCGTCAGAGACATGCTGATAGTTCATAATGTAGTGCTTTGTGCTTTGTGTTCTCACATCAGAATTGAACTTCAAAATGTTATTATTAGCGTTCTGATAAAAATTTCCGTAAGCCAGTGAAAGTTGTCCGTTTTTTGACGTTTTATAAGCTAGAGAAACTCGAGGTGAAATTTTAAATTCATCTGAAAGTACATAGTTATCCGCTCTAACACCTAGTTTAAGTGCTAAATCTTTACTAAATACAATATCAGACTCAGCGAAAGCAGCAGTATTATTATTTGTAAATCCGTATGCTGCATTAAAACCTTCAGTAGCAAATGATTCATCAAATTTAGTTACAAAATGCTCTGCACCAAAACTCAATTTAAATCGGCTATTAAACCGTTTTTTTAATTTCAACTTGATGTGCGCCGAATTTTCATCATCTTCAATAGCGTTGTCGATGACATTTATATCCGTTTTCGCAATGGTATAACTCAATCCTGAATGTAGAGACCAGCCATTACCCAATACACCTTTATAGGATGTATTTGCATAAAAGTTTTTATTGTTTAGCTTAAATCGCACACCCTCTGAAATATTAATATCCTCTTGTGTTAAGTCGAAATTAGAAATATCAAAAGCTGCATAAAACTTAAGCATTCCATTTGTGAATTTCTGACGGAATACCGCTTCTCCTTGTGCACCTTCGTAAGGCTTATGCCAATCGTTACGATCTGAAAACACAGCTAAGTAAGGCGCTAAATTGATGTAAGACGCATTAACACTTAAAGATGTTTTGTCCCATTTTTTTGTATGTCCCAAACTACCACCAACAGTCATAATCCCAATATCGGTTTTGTTTTGATCAGGCTCATCAATCGTATTTAAAAGCAGCACACTTGAAAGTGCATTACCATATTCGGCAGAGTAACCACCCGTTGAAAAAGTGATGCCATCAAAGAGAAATGGCGAATAGCGTCCGCGTGTCGGAATATTATTCGTCGTAGGCGAATACGGCGTAAACACGCGAATACCATCAATAAATATTTGTGCTTCATTTGCATCTCCACCTCTAACAAACAGTCGGCCATCTTCGGCAACTGTTGAAGTTCCTGGCAGTGTTTGCAAAGCACCAACAAAATCACCTAAGGCACTTGCTGTTGTCACTACATCTAAAGAATTTAAAACAGACACCTTACTATTGTCATTAGCTTCAAAAGTTCCAGCTGAGATAACTACAGCATCTAAAGCTTCCATATCTTCTTTTAATTTGATTTGAAGATTGTAAAACGTTGACACATCGCCTACCATAGTTTTAGTTTCGTAAGACAAATAGGAAATGATTAAGGCTTGTGTTCCTGTTTCTTCGGTGGAAAAATCAAAGTCTCCATTCTCGTCTGTAGTATCACCATCATAGGTACCATCGAGATACACATTTGCTCCAATAATAGCCTGCCCTTTAGTATCGGTGACTTTACCTCTAATTGTAGTTTGAGCAAACGCAAGTGTCGAAACCAAAAAGATAAGAATGGTGGTTAGAACCTTCAGTTTTTTAAGGTTTGCTTTTCTAAAAAGGGAGCTTAAGAGACGCTTTTTAGTCGTCATTGATGTGTATTGTAATAGATGTGTCATGGTTGATGAATTAACTGTTCGTTTTTTGATAGGTCAAAGATGCGTAAGATGTGATGCTTCTGAAATTCTATTTTACCGAATTGTCAAAAATCATTACCGAATTGCATATTTTTGAAAAAACCTCATGAATTATGCTCAACGCTTCAGAAAAAACATTCAGTGTACTCTTTTTTATTTTAGTGATTGCAGAACTGATTTGTGGTTCTTTAGCAGCTTTAGAACACCTACATTACTTTTCTAAACCAGCTATTGTACTATCGTTACTAATCTTTTTTTGGATACAAAGCAAAACAATTAAGCCAGTGTTACGATATCTGGTTGCTTTAGCGCTTATATGTTCTTTAGCAGGTGATATTTTACTCATGTTTGTAAATCACTCTCCTCATTACTTTATGTTGGGACTTGTAGCTTTTTTAATAGCACATATCATGTATATATTCGCCTTCTTAAAACATCGAAATAAGGCAGTAAACCCGTTGACTTTCATCATTATTTTGTTACTATATGCCTTGGGTTTGTTTTACCTGTTAAAAGATGGTTTAAAAGATATGTTACTCCCAGTAATAGTGTATATGATTGCTATTTTGAGTATGTCTACTACAGCTTTATTACGCAAAGGAGCTGTACCTAAATGGAGTTACTTGCTTGTATTTTTTGGTGCCCTTTTATTTATGATTTCGGATAGTATTCTGGCATTGAATAAATTTTATGCACCATTAGCTTATTCAGACATTAGTATTATGCTTACGTATGCTTTAGCCCAATATGGGATTGTTTTAGGAATTTTGAAGCTAGCCGAAACATCGCGTTAAGGATGGAAACGGCATCCTTTTGTGACTACTGAAAGTTCACAAAAGATATAGTGTACAGCCTGGCCTGAAGCGCAGCGGAAGGAAACGCCCAAAACCTATTTTTTAAAAGGCCTAATAATAAGTCGGGCAGCTTTATCAAAATTAATGTAGTTATAGGTCCAGTTGAAAAAGACAATCACACGATTTCGAAAGCCAACGAGCGACATTAGGTGAATAAACATCCAAATGAACCAAGCAAAAAAGCCTCCAAATTTAAAATGTTTTAAATCGACAACGGCTTTATTGCGACCAATAGTTGCCATAGAACCTTTATCGTGATATGTAAAAGGTTTAGGCGTCTGGTTTGTAGTCATTCGTATGAGGTTTTTCCCTAGAAGTTTACCCTGTTGTATGGCAGGTTGTGCTACCTGAGGATGTCCGTTAGGAAAATTTTCGGTTGCCATATAAGCAATATCACCAATAGCAAAAATGGTATCATAGCCCTTAACCTGATTACATCGGTTGACGATATATCTATTGGTTTTATCTTTAATAGAATCGGGATTAAGCCCATTAATTGGTGCACCAGTAACGCCTGCAGCCCAGATTACGGTTTCCGTTTTTAGCACCAAATCAGAATTGGTCGTCACCTCTATTCCATCATAATTTTTAACAAACACATTAGTATGTATCTTAACACCAAGGCTTTTGAGGAAAGCTTCTGCTTTTGTTGAAGCATGCTTACTCATAGGAGGAAGTACGCGGTCTGCTCCTTCTAAAAGATGAATTTGCATATGCTCACTATTTAAATCATGGTACTCTCTGGGTAAGATATGGTTTTTAAGTTCTGCAATGGCTCCAGCCAATTCAACACCTGTTGGTCCTCCTCCAACTATAACAAAATTAAGGTAGGCTTTTCGGGCTTCTTCAGAATTAGCAATGGCAGCTTTTTCAAAATTTTGAAGGATAAGACTTCTGATATTAAGCGCCTGAGGCACACTTTTCATAGGCATACTATTGGCTTCTATGGATGCGTTTCCGAAAAAATTGGTTGTAGTTCCGGTTGCAATGACTAGATAATCATAATGCAGTTTACCAATACTAGTAGTGATTTGATTATGTGTGGCATCGATTTGTTCGACATCTGCCATTCTAAAAAAAGAATTTTTATGCTTTTTTAGTATTTTTCTAAGCGGATAGGCAATGGAGTCGGGTTCTAAACCTGAGCTTGATACCTGATAGAGTAAGGGTTGAAATGTATGATAGTTGTGCTTATCGAGCAAAACAATCTGCAAGTTGCTGTTTGCCAGTGATTTTGCTAAATTCACACCTGCAAATCCGCCGCCAATAATAACAATTCTTGGGACATTAGGTTCAGGAATATTCATATAGAAAGCCGCTTAATATGATAATTACAAAAATACGACTTACAGTGCTTTTAACTGTATTTTTGAATTAAATTTTATAGCAGTGTAACATTTTAAATTATAATGCTACTTATAGGCAACTAACTAATCAAAACATTGAATAAAGAACTCGAACATAGTTTTGTCGAATTGCTTGAGAAGCATCAAAACATTGTGCATAAGGTCTGTAGATTATATACCAATAATCAGGATGCGCATAATGATTTGTTTCAAGAGATAACCATACAATTATGGAAAGCATATCCAAAATTTCGAGGTGATGCTAAGTTTAGCACCTGGATGTATCGTGTAGGTTTAAATACCGCAATTACATTATACAGAAAATCAAAACGCAGCATCAGAACACAAGAATTTGAGAGTGTTTCATTTAAAATTAAGTCTGAAGATTATGACGATACTGAAGAGCAACAACTCAAATTACTGTACAAAGCGGTACACCAGTTGAATGATATTGAAAAAGCTTTGGTGTTTTTATATTTAGAAGACAAGAATTATAGCGAAATAAGCGAAACCCTTGGTATTACTGAAGTTAATGCTCGTGTAAAAATGAATAGGGTAAAGAAAAAATTAAAAACAATATTAAATCCGTAAACCTATGGATGAATTAGAATTATTAAAAAAAGACTGGCAGTCTGGTGGTTCGAGAGAAGAGGTCCAATTATCCAGCAAGGAGATTTATCCTATGATGCATAAGAAATCATCTTCCATCGTTAAAACATTATTTTACATAAGTATTGCAGAGCTTATATTTTGGGTCCTAGTAAATAGCTATCCTTATTTTGCTTCAGACGATTATCGAGCCGAACTCGAAGCCATGTATGGAAATGGCACTGTAGTATTAGGGCTAACTATTTTTAGTTATTCGATTGTCATCTTGTTTGTGTACTTATTATATAAATCTTACAAATCGATTTCTGTTACTGATAATGCGAAAACGCTTTTAAAGAACATTTTAAAAACCAGAAAAATCATCAAATATTATGTGATTTATAATCTAGTAGCTGTGTTTTTATCGATGTCGTTTGGACTGTATTATATGGTTTATGAAAACCCTGAAATCTCTACTCAGTTTGCTAAGTTTTCTGATAAACAAATGTTTCTGGCAACTGTATTTATGATTGTATTCACAGTGGTTCTTATCTTTTTATTTTGGTTGTTTTACCGCATTATTTATGGTATTCTGTTACGCAGACTTAACAAAAACTATAAGGAACTTAAAAAATACGAAGCATAACGATGAATGCAACATTCAATATTGAAGAGCAAATTATAAGCTATGACGTGAACTGGCTAGGTATTGAATCTGTCACAGTAAATGGCTCTGTTTTATCAAAGAAGCTATCTTTAGGTAAACGCGTTCATTCGTTTGATTTACCTATCAACAACAGTGTTCACTCGTTTCGTATCGAATCTAAGCAAAGTTTTAGTGCCAGCACTATAACGGTTAGCTTATTTCAAAATGATAAATTAATTGACTCTAAAGTTATTGAACTTTATAAGGATATATTTAAGGACACAACAGACACACATAATACAGAACATTCTAATACGATGTTCACAATAGGTGTTGTACTCATCATACTTTCACTAAGCTTCGATCTGTCTAAATTTTTCTTGTTTATAGGATTGATTTTCTTGTTTGATGCCGTGAGTAAAACACATGCAATATCCAAAACCGTTGCTGAAGAGACTCCTAAAGACCTTAATTTAAAAAAGTAGTTTACCAATCACGAAGTTCTCGATTGAGGCGTTCTTTTTCCTCGAGTTCTTCTTGAGGTATGACCTTTAAAAAGGATGGATGTTGCTCTATTGCAAATTCGATTTTTTCAACAATATCTGCGATAGATTCATTTTCATAATCAATCTCTAAAGGCGCTTTTACTTCAAAAGTTTGATATACGTTTTTCTTTTTTACACGTAAGCCTTTTTTATCAAACGATCGTCTAAACCCATCAATAACAATTGGTACAACGATTGGTTTGTATTGTTTAATTATATGAGCCGTCCCTTTTCTAATAGGTTTGAAAGGTGTTGTTGTGCCTTGCGGAAATGTAACAACCCAACCATCATCAAGCGCTTTTTTTATACTGGTGATATCACTCATTTTTACTTGACGGTTAACATCTTTCCCTTGAGAACGCCATGTACGTTCAATACTTATGGAACCTGTGTAAGCAAATATCTTAGGAATTAAACCAGACTTCATCGTTTCTTTTGCAGCCACATAATACATATTGAGCTTTGGATTCCATAAATACCCAACATTTTTGATATTATCCAGTCGTCCGCTAAGGCTTGCATTAAACACATGAAACATAGCAATCACATCAGCAAAATACGTTTGATGATTGGATATAAATAAAACGTTTGTATCAGGAAGGTTTTTTATAATGTCAGACCCTTCAATTTGAAGTTCGTTAAAACCTCTAAATCTTCGATGTGTTAAAAGACCTAGAATTCTAATCAGCCATTTTTTTACAAAAAGTATATGCCCAAAAGGGTTTCTTTTAAATAATCCCATTAAAAGTTAGTTATTAGAAGGAAAAACAAACTTACAAAAAACTCACACTTACAGCACTTTTTTTAACAAGTCTTTTAACTCACTCAGCATCATGGCTGTTGCGCCCCAAACTACATGACCATTAAGCATAAAGGCTGGGACTTCAATTTCAGTCTTATATGACGTCATCACTTCGACACTTGTAGTATTGGCATCATTAATAAAATCGGTTAGCCTGACCTCTATCAAATCTTCAACTTCTTCATCTTGTTTTATAAACTGTGGTGTTTGATGCGTAATTCCTAAAAAAGGGGCTACTGTAAAATTACTTGGAGGAATGTATAAGGGTGTCATTGGTTTTAAAACTTCAATGGTATTGATTGATACACCTACTTCTTCTTGCGTTTCACGTAGCGCTGTATATTCTAGATGCGGATCATCGTTTTCAAACTTTCCACCAGGAAATCCAACTTGAGCTGAATGCACACCTTTGTAGGTTTTACGTAGAATTAAAATCAAATACGTTTCATCGTTTACATTGGGATAAAACAACGCCATAACACCTGCTTTTCTGGCATGTTTCATCTTTTCTCTGTTCTCATCTATTAGGTCCCGACGAAACGGCGGAGACATTTTAAATTGAGAGTGTTCGCCAGGAAGATTTAGATTTTTTATTTTTGATACCGATTTTATAAACGTTTCAAAATTCATTATTCATGAGATTTTTAAGGCTTACAGTATTCTGCTTGCTATTATTCAATTGTGAAGATAAACAATCTCAAAAGAAAACACCTACACCAACAATAGATTCTACCGAAATAGAAAAACAAACTAAAGAAGAACAGGTGGAGACGATTTCCGAAGAACAAGACACAACATTCTTGCTTACGAAAGATAATGCTATGGAGTTTTTTCTTCAGTATGACAAACAACATAAAGAAAATAAAGTCCGTATCGTTACCGATTTTGGAAACATCGATATTTTACTTTTTAATGAAACTAAATTTCACCGCTCAAATTTTATTTACCTCGCCAAAAAGGGATATTTCGATAACACACAGTTTTATCGTGTGATTGAAAATTACATCATACAAGGAGGAAGTACAGATGATAGAGACGTCATGCGCAAACGACGTTATATTGGGAAGTATTTATTGCCAACCGATACCAAACGCGGATTTCATCATGACAGAGGTGTCATTTCGATGCCAAGTAGCGACATAGAAAATCCTTATAAATTAGCTTCACCTTATGAATTTTTTATCATGCTACGAGATGTTCGCGAATTAGATGGTGATTATACCATCTTCGGAAAAGTGATAAGCGGACTTGAGGTAGCCGATAACATTGCAAATGTTGAAACTGATGATGCCGACTGGCCGCTTAAAAACGTCTATATCAGGCGTGTTGAGATTTTAGATTGAAACCTCCCAAACCCATAGATTTTAACAAATTCACAACAATCTAACTCATCTATTTTAAGTACCTTGAACACTTAAAAACTAATACTAATTTCAATGATTTTAAAATCCCTTAAAGCTACACTCTTATGTAGCATTGTTCTCTTTGCCAGCTGTAAAGAGGAACCCAAAAAAGAAGATACTATCGCTATGAATACCGACAATGTACTGTTGCAAGAATGGACTGGTCCTTATCAAGGCGTTCCTGCATTTGATAAAATGAGTGTTGACAATATTAAAGAAGCCATGGAAACAGGAATGGCTTTAAGTTTAAAAGATATCGATGCTATTGTCAATGATTCGGAGGCTCCAACGTTTGAAAATACCATCGTTGCACTAGAAGCTTCGGGTGAAAAACTTAATGATGTATATACCTATTACGGAATTTTAAGTAGTAATATGTCTTCACCTGAATTTAGAGATATTCAAACCGAACTAGCACCTAAGCTATCCGATTATAATTCGGAAATATCTCAAAACGAGAAATTGTTTCAACGTATTAAAGCCGTTTATGATGCTTCTCAAAAAAATCCTTTACCTGCAGACCAACAGCGTGTTGTAGATCTTACGTATAAGCGTTTTGAAATGAATGGCGCTAACTTAGATGCCGAAAAGAAAAAGCGTTACGCTGAAATTAATAAAGAATTATCATCACTTTATACAAAGTTCTCTAATAATGTTCTTCATGATGAAGAAAATTACGTGACATACTTAAATAAAAATCAGTTAGGTGGATTATCAGAATCGTTTATCAGTTCTGCAGCAAAAATTGCAACCGATAAAGGTGAAGACGGAAAATATGCCATCACGAATACACGATCATCAATGGATCCATTCCTTACCTACTCTACTGAACGTGATTTGAGAAAATTGGTATGGAACAATTACTATTCTCGTGGTGATAATGGTGATGACTATGACAACAATAATATCATCGCTGAGATTTTAAAATTACGTAAAGAGCGCGTTGGTTTATTAGGTTATGATAACTATGCCGAATGGCGATTACAAGACCGTATGGCTAAAACACCTGAAAATGCAATGGCATTAATGGAAGCTGTTTGGCCTGCTGCTATTGCTCGTGTTGAAGAAGAGGTTGCTGATATGCAAGCGATTGCTGATGCTAACGGAGATAATATTACTATTGAGCCTTGGGATTATCGTTATTATGCTGAAAAAGTAAGACAGAAAAAATACGATTTAGATAGCGATGAAGTAAAGCAATACTTACAGTTAGATAAATTAACTGAAGCTTTGTTTTATACTGCCGGACGTTTATTTAATTATAAATTCACACCCGTTGAAGAAGGTAAAGTTCCTGTATTTCATGAAGATGTTAAGGTTTGGGAAGTGACCGATAAAGATTCTGGTAAGCATATCGGCTTATGGTATCTTGATCCGTTTTCTCGTCAAGGTAAACGTTCTGGAGCCTGGGCAACCACCTACAGAAGTTATACTTCATTTCAAGGTGAAACTAATGTCCTAGCGTCTAACAATTCAAATTTTGTAAAACCAGCTCCTGGTGAAGCTGTGTTGGTGTCTTGGGATGATGCAACAACCTTTTTCCATGAATTTGGGCATGCCTTACATTTCTTTTCGAGTAATGTAAAGTATCCAACGTTAAATAGTGGCGTTAGAGATTATACCGAATTTCAATCGCAACTCTTAGAGCGTTGGTTATCTACTGACGAGGTCATTAATCAATTTTTAGTACACCATAAAACCGGAGAGCCTATTCCTGCTGCTTTAGTTGAAAAAATCAAAAAAGCATCAACTTTTAATCAAGGATTTGGAACTACAGAATACTTAGCGTCGGCTTTAATTGACATGAAACTTCATTTAGCAGATCCAACCAATATTGATATCGATAAATTTGAACGTGAAACTTTAGCCGAGTTAAATATGCCTGACGAATTGCCGATGCGTCACAGAACACCACATTTCGGGCACGTGTTTTCAGGTGAAGGTTATGCAACTGCCTATTATGGATATATGTGGGCTGATGTATTAACAAGTGATGCTTCGGAAGCATTTAGAGATGCTCCAGGAGGTTTCTACGATGCAGATATGGCAGAAAAATTAGTGAAATTTTTATTTGCTCCTAGAAATTCAATGGATCCAGCGGAAGCGTATCGTTTGTTTAGAGGTCGTGATGCTAAAATTGAAGCGCTAATGCGTGATCGTGGATTTCCTGTTCCAGAAACAACGAAATAATTTATAAGATAGATTTTACCTACAACACCTCTTATTATCCCACAGGTTATAATGAGAGGTGTTTTTTTTACGTAATAAAGTCACATTCATTTTATTTTACTAGATTAGTAAGATCAAACAACCTCAGTCACTCATGAAATATCTTATCATTCTAGCAATAAGTCTCTTTAGCTTAACAAGCATTGCACAAGGTAGTAAAGGTTCCCTTTTAAAAGTTAATGACACTGCTGCCGACTTTACAGTACAAATGCTTGAAGGTGATGCCATAACACTTTCATCGCTAAAAGGAAAAGTTGTACTCGTTAACTTTTGGGCAACATGGTGTGGACCTTGTATTATGGAATTTAAAGAGATTCCTGATAAAATATTATCAGTTTTTGCTGACGAAGATTTCGTATTCATTCCTATTTCCCGTGGAGAAGATGAGGCGCTTGTTAAACAAAAAATGGAAAGCCTTAAAGACAAAGGCATTGATTTTAATGTCGGTTTAGATCCCGATAAAAGTATTTGGGACACTTATGCAACAAAGTATATCCCAAAAAACTACCTAATAGATAAAAATGGTATAGTGAGATATATTTCCACAGGCTATTCTGAAAATAGTTTAGACCAGCTCGTTAAGGAAATAAAAGCGCTTTTAAATGACTAAGCTAAGCCTTGTCCTTGTATAAACTCGGTAAGCTAATTTTTAATTTTACAGCTAATAGTCGAACTATAATGACGATGAGTCCGGCAATTACAAAGATAAAATTACTATCTGCTACAAACTTCCGCAGAAGGAAATACGTTAATCCGCCTAAAATACATGCTGTAGCATAAATTTCTTTTCTGAAAATCACAGGAATTTCATTACATAAAATATCACGAAGCACACCTCCAAAACAAGCTGTCATCGTTCCTAAGGCTATACAGATAATGGGGTGTAAGCCAGCTACTATTCCTGTTTCAATACCAACAACAGTATACAAACCAATACCAATGGTATCAAATAAAAAGAGTGAACGTCGTAGGTAGTTAATTTTATACCGAAGTAAAACAGCAAAGACCGCAGAAGCTACAATAACATAAACATAAGTCATATTGGTCATCCATGATACTGGATGGATTCCAATCATAACATCACGTAAGGTTCCGCCTCCAACTGCTGTAACAAAGGCGATAATCAATACACCAAAAGCATCCATACGCTTTTCTAGTGCCACTAAAACACCAGATATGGCAAAAGCAATAGTTCCTAAAATATCGATGACTTGAAAAAACATATACCTATAGTAATTGTGATGCAAAAATACTTTGCTTAATTGAAATTTCCTTAATTAAGGATAATTATTTGGATGATAAAAAGTCAGGTTCGGAACAAGCGATTCACACAAATGTCTTAAAAAAGAAATTTGGTTCGATGGTTTCTTAATGCTTATGAGATTCCGAATCAAGTTCAGAATAAGCGATTCACACAAATGTCTTAAAAAAGAAATTTGGTTCGATGGTTTCTTAGTGCTTATGAGATTCCGAATCAAGTTCGGAATAAGCGATTCACACAAATGTCTTAAAAAAGAAATTTGGTTCGATGGTTTCTTAATGCTTATGAGATTCCGAATCAAGTTCGGAATAAGCGATTCACACAAATTTCTTAAAAAAGAAATTTGGTTCTCTGCTTACATTCCTTGGGTGTAGTAATTATAATCTTTCAGAATCGTATCAATAAATTCAATATCGGTGTCATTAAATTCTTTGATTTCGACAACTTGAATTATCTTTTTCCGCAGTTTAATAAGTGTTTCGTAATCTTTTGCTGCTTTCGCTCTTACATAGGTTTCTTTGATGATACGTGCATCATTATCAGACAACTTAATCACATTAGGATATGTGGGCTGATAACTATCGTCTAACTCTTCTAGTATCGTATGACTAATATTGACATTACTTTTTAATGAAATTACAGAGGTTCCTGCCGACATATCGCCTAAACGCTGACTTTTTTTACTACTTACAATCGTAATTAAACCAACCACTCCAAACATAATCATATCAATAGCTCGCAACGACCATCGGATTAGATAATCTGGAAAAGACGCCTGATAACCATCGATCTTAACCACTTTGATTTTCATAATACGCTTCCCTAAAGTTTGTCCTTCAAATATAGATTCGAGTGTTAGCGTGTAAAACAAAACAGGCAGCATAAAAATAACATATACGGCTTGTTGAGACCAGCCATCCAGATCATTAAATACATCATCAAATTTGAATATATCAAAAACGATATAACCAAAACCTAGCACATAAGCGATTTTAATTACAATATCAATGACATAGGCCAGCATACGTTCTCCAATGCTTGCAGCAATGAAATTTATATTCACGTTTTGTGTCGTATTTATTTGTAACTCTACCATTAATTGCTTTAATTTGAAAGCTTATGAGAGAAGTGGCATTTATTAAGCAGAATAAGGAAAAGTGGCTCAATTTTGAAAAGGCTATTTTTGGTAAAACCCTTAAAAACCCTGACGAACTTGCAACACTTTACATTCAGTTAGTAAATGATTTGTCTTACGCTCAAACTTACTATCCCAAAAGTAAAACAATTCTTTATTTAAACAACCTAGCAGCTAAAGCTTTTCAAAAAATTTATAAAACGAAACGTCAGGACACGAATCGATTTGTTCATTTCTGGAAAACTGAAGTTCCGCTTATCGTCTATGAATACAGGCGTTATATCCTTTATGCTTTTATACTTTTTGGAATTTTCCTGAGTATTGGCGTCCTATCCTCTGCAAAGGATGAAAACTTTGTGAGACTCATATTATCGGATGGTTATGTGAATCAAACTAAAGAAAATATTGAAAACGGAAACCCAACAGCCATCTATGGCACCAATACAAATTGGGGAACTTTTTTAGGTATTCTTTACAATAATTTACGAGTTGCCATTAATAACTATTTTTGGGGCATTTTTGGAGGCATTGGTTCTGTTCTCATACTCATGTACAACAGTATAATGGTTGGTTCATTTCAATATATGTTTTATGAGTTTAACACCTTATGGGCAAGCGTTAGAGGCATTTGGATACATGGAAGCTTCGAAATTTTTGCTATGGTTATTGAAGCTGCAGCAGGCTTAATTTTAGGTGCCAGTGTTTTATTTCCTAAAACATACTCTCGAATGATGTCCTTAAAAATCGGATTTAAAGATTCATTCAAAATATTTTTAAGCACCATTCCATTTACCATAGTCGCCGCATTTTTAGAAGGCTATGTTACTCGATATGCCAATACAACCATGCCGCCTTGGGTATCTGTAACTATTATTGTAAGTACGCTTGGCTTTATTTCATTTTACTATTTTATCTATCCATTTATAGTTCACAAACAATTAAAAAAAGCCCATGCTGCTATATAAATCAAGAGGTTTTGGAGAGTATTTTCAAGATACGTTTGCGTTTTTAAAGCAAAACGGCAAGCACTTATATAAGCACTTTTTTATTATTAATGGCGCTTTTCTGTTGATTTTAATGGTTATGACTTACTTCATTAGTAAGTTTTATACAGATATTGTTTTTGGTGGGTTTGTCAATGGTAATGTCAATGCCCTTGAAAAATACATAAATGAAAACTCAGGGCTTTTCGCTTTGCTGTTTATCGTTTTTTTAATTATTGGTGTGGTCGCTGCAATTATTTCCTATGCATTTGTACCAATTTATTTGAAACTTTATGTCAAACATGATGGCAAACATTTTAGCGCCTCTGATATTATAAAATCCTATAAACATAATATTGGTAAAATACTAGTTTTTCTAATTTGCGGATTACTCATTTTAATTCCAATTGCCATTTTTGCCGGAATTGTTTCGTTTATATTATCCATTACTATCATTGGTATGCTGTTACTTCCCTTAGTTGTTGGAGGCGTTAGTTTATTCTATCAAGGTGGATTAATGGAATATTTAGAGCAGAAAAAAGGCATCTGGGAAAGTTTTGGTTATTTCTGGTCGCTTATGAGTCGTAAATTCTGGGCAGCAATAGGAAGTGTCGGTATCTTTTTTGTAATGGCTTACTTAGCACAAATGGTCGTCACCTTTGTACCTTATATCTTTGGTATTGTCAATTTATTTATCGATGTCGAACCTGGTTATAATCCAGACCCAACGGAGATTCAAAAAACAATGACCATCATATTACTCGTCATTTTTTTACTGTCATTTATTGTTGGTAGTTTATTAAATGTTATTGTGCAACTCAATCAAGGTGTCATTTTTTACAGTCTGAAAGAAGACAACGAAAATATAAATACCAAGAGTGATATTGATTTAATCGGAGAAGGTGAATAGATATTCCTACTTATATATCGCGTTATTGTTCTTCGGAATACCGCTCAGCTCAAATGCAGTCAGCTACAGTTATGCACTACATTTACAAACCGCACAAGACTCTGTACAAATAGACACCGATTATATTGAAAAACGCGAATACGAAGACTTAAATGAAACTTATTCCGGCGATGAGTTTGTATATGAACGAACCGTTGAGAATTCAGGCTGGTGGACGCGCTTTAAACAGTGGTTATCCGATTTCTTTAAAGACTTATTTGATATTAATACGGATGCCAGAGCTGCAGATGTAACCGATATGGCGCTTAATATCTTCTATATTGTGCTTTTATTACTTGTCGTCTTTTTTATTGTCAAAGCCATTATGAATAAGGAAGGTAATTGGGTCTTTGGAAAGTCTTCAGACAAAAGTATAATTCCTGTTACTGATATAGAAACTAATATTTACCAAACCGATTTCCAATCACTAATTAAAAGTGCTGAAAGTGAAAATAACTACAGATTAGCAATTCGCTATTACTACCTATGGTTACTTAAAATACTTTCTGAAGCAGAAATCATAGATTATGATGTAGAAAAAACTAATAGTGACTATTATCTGGAGATTAAAAAAGAGGCTACAAAAAAAGAATTTTCATATACCTCTTACCTCTATAATTACATTTGGTATGGCGAATTTGACATTGATGAACTTCAATTTAAAAAAGCCAAAGATGCATTTACTCAATTTTTAAATTCAATGAAAAAATGAGTAAATCTTTAAAAATATATATTGGGATTCTGGTACTACTTATTGTAGGTCTTATTGCTGTTGAGTTTTCAATACCACGACCAGTCAATTGGCAAAAAACCTATAATGAAAAACATAAAATACCGTATGGAACATATGTTTTTCACGAAGAGCTAAAAAACTTATTCCCAGAAAGTAAAGTTCAGTCAATTAAAGTAACACCTTATGAATTTTTTGACGATTATTACAGTTGGGAAGACAGTACATATCTTACTACTGGAACATATGTTGTAATTGATGACTATCCCAATATAGACAATACTTCTGCTCAAGAATTAATGGATTTTGCTTCCTACGGAAATGATATTTTTATTTCTAGTAGTTACTTTCCTGAACGCTTAATAGACTCTCTTGGTTTTGATACCAGGACCGATTATAGCTTTAGCGGAAAAGCAGAACTCTCGTTTTCTAATCCGAGGCTCGTAAATGATTCCATAACGATAGATAAAGATTTAAGTAATATTTATTTTTCTAAAATAGATACACTATCCACGACGGTTTTAGGTTACCAAAAATTTAATGATTCTATACGCACCAATTTTATAAAAATACCTTGGGGAAGTGGTCAATTTTATTTGCATTTACAGCCTACTGCTTTTACAAATTATAATTTACTCAAGAGATCCAATCACAAATATGTATCCAGCGTCATGTCGTATTTAAGTGATGACACCATTTATTTTGATTCCAGAAACAAAGTAAGAGAAGAGCTCGACCGATCTCCATTACGTTATATTTTTAGCCAGCCACCACTAAAATGGGCTTGGTATTTGGGACTATTAAGCGCAGTACTCTTCATGATTTTTAATGCCAAAAGAAAACAACGTATTGTCAATATCAAAACACCAATTAGAAATACCACAATAGAATTTATCAAAACTATTGGTAATTTGTATTACGAAACAAAAGACCACAACAATTTAATAGACAAAAAAATCACTTATTTCTTAGAGTACATTCGTCGTGTGTATTATTTAGACACGCAGATTTTAGATGATAAATTTGTAAAAAGTTTAGCTAAAAAATCTGGAAAAGATGAAAGTGATATTAAAACATTAATTAACCAGATTGTATATTTAAAAGCTAAATCCAATTGTAATGAAAGTGATTTATTACGATTAAACACAGCAATTGAAGATTTTTATACCAAATAAGACTATGGAACATTTAGAGGACAACCAAAACGAGGATTTGACACCAAATAACGAACAGGCACAGGAATCGGGACTGGAGCATACACCTGAAGCTATTTCAAAAGACGTATCAGAACCTGAAAAGGATTTGAGTTTCAAAAACCGAATTGATTTAACCGAATTGCAAGACGGTATTGCCTTAATCAAAAATGAAATCAGCAAAGTTATTGTTGGTCAAAAAGGAATGATAGACATGCTTATCGCATCAATTCTTGCTAACGGTCACTCGCTTATCGAAGGTGTTCCAGGAGTTGCTAAGACCATTTCAGCAAAATTGCTTGCAAAATCCTTAGCTATTGGCTTTAGTCGAATTCAATTTACACCAGATCTCATGCCGAGTGATATTTTAGGAACATCGGTTTTCAATATGAAAAATTCTGAATTCGAATTTAAAGAAGGTCCGATTTTTTCTAATATGATTCTTATTGATGAAATCAACAGAGCACCAGCAAAAACTCAAGCGGCTCTTTTCGAAGTTATGGAAGAGCGCCAAATTACTATAGATGGTAATAAATTTAAAATGGATTTACCGTTTATTGTTTTAGCAACTCAAAACCCTGTAGAGCAAGAAGGTACCTACCGATTGCCTGAAGCTCAATTAGATCGTTTTTTATTCAAAATAGATATTGATTATCCAAATTTAGATGAAGAAATTGAAATCTTAAACCGTGAGCAAAATCTACAAGGAGCCATAAAAACAGATCAGGTTAAAGCTCACTTAAGCAAAGCGCAAATCAATACATTTCAAGGACTTGTAGATCAAATTATAATCGAGTCACACCTCATCAAATATATTGCCGATATTATAGTAAACACGCGTAATAATCCGTTTTTATATTTAGGCGCATCACCAAGAGCTTCTATTGCTATTTTAAAGGCGAGTAAAGCTTTTGCTGCTATGGACGGACGTGATTTTGTGACTCCAGAAGACATCAAACGTGCTGCAATACCTGTTTTACAACATCGTGTGATTGTAACTCCAGAACGTGAAATGGAAGGCGTGACGACAAAACAAATTATAAAACAAATTATAGAAGCTGTAGAAATTCCTAGATAAACCCTATGAATCTAACTCAACATTGTAAAATTTGTGATCATAAAATTATCGATTTTAAGACAGGTACACTATGCGGTTTAACCGATAAAAAACCTGACTTTCAACATAAGTGTGGTCTCATCAAGTTAGATGCTGAGTTTGAAAAAGAAATTGAACATGTTAATATCGAATATGAAACTGTTTTAAAAACCAAAACAGATACCGTAGGACATGTGATTATGTATTCAATACTTGCTTTGGCGCTAGTACTAGGCGGATTTCTGTTAGGAAAATTCATTTTAGATAAAGGCGTCATTTCTACAGTTCCAATAGTTATTATGACTGTAGGTTTGGCCGCTTTAGGATTTGCATTTGCGCCTTTAAACCTCTATAACACGAACTTAAACATCGCAAAAAAACGCAAAGATGCATTAGATAGTGTATCAAAAATGTATGGCTATAATTACGATATTAACATCACACATTTAAAAGATAGTTTAGGGAATAAATTTTATGAGACCGATTTAAAAATTAGAAAAACCAATAATACCATTGCCTGATTTGAAACGTATAAAACCTTTTTATTTACAAAACAGATTCTTCTATGCTTGCATTGTTATAATGGCATTGTTTGTATTGAGCTTCATATTTCCCAGAGGTTTTGCGGTTGTGAAAATTCTACTACTCTTATTGGTAACGCTTACTATTTTAGACACTATTATTTTATTTGCTGCCAAAAACGGCGTCGTAGGTAAGCGTACTTTACCCGAAAAATTCTCAAACGGTGACGAGAATCCAGTGCATTTGTTAATCCATAATTATTATACGTTTAATGTTTATGTAAATATTATAGATGAAATTCCTGAGCAGTTTCAGGTTCGCGATTTTAGTATCAAACGGAAATTAGAAGCATCAAGCGCTTCAGAAATACAATACAAATTACGTCCTGTTGATCGTGGCGAATATCACTTCGGAAAACTAAACATCTATGTCACTTCAGTTTTCGGATTAATCGCAAGACGATTTTCCACTGATGATAACGCTATGGTACCAACCTACCCTAGTTTTATGCAATTGCGTAAGTATGACCTTATTGCCATTAGTAATAATCTACATCAATATGGCATAAAAAAAATAAGAAAAATTGGGCATACCATGGAGTTTGAGCAAATCAAAGATTATGTCTTAGGTGATGACTTACCAACCATAAACTGGAAAGCTACGGCCAAACGCAACCAATTGATGGTTAATCAATTTCAAGATGAAAAGTCTCAACCTGTATATTCTATTATTGATAAAGGGCGTGTGATGAAAATGCCCTTTAATGGGTTAACGCTTTTGGATTATGCTATAAATGCGGCACTGGTTATTTCTAATGTGGCATTAAAAAAACAGGACAAAGCAGGAATTTTGGCCTTCTCAAGGAAAGTAGAAAATATTGTGGTTGCCGAACGTAGGACTTCGCAAATGAATCTGATTTTAGAAACCTTATATAATACCTCAACCGATTTTTATGAGAGTGACTATGGCAGACTATATGCAGACTGCAAACGAAACATCACCCAACGTAGTTTAATGCTACTATACACTAATTTTGAAACACTCGATGGTTTACACAGGCAATTACCATACTTAAAAGGTATTTCAAAAAACCACTTATTGGTGGTCATCTTTTTTAAAAATACCGAACTCAACACTTTAATTACTGAAAAAGCAGAAACAGTACAACAAGCTTACGACAAGGTTATCGCCGAAAAATTCGCTTTTGAAAAGCGCTTAATTGTTAATGAACTCCAGAAATATGGTATTCAATCTATATTAACTTCTCCCGAAGACTTAACAATTGATACCATTAATAAATACCTCGAAATTAAAGCCAGAGGTCTTTTGTAATTCTTTTTAGTAATCTTAGAAAGTTACTCATACAGCATTCAAAATATAAATTTTGTAAGCTTTTAATAGAAACTGTATTACATATTACAATTCAGACTCATAAATTGACAATTGGGTAAATCGCTTTATGAAAGTTGGTGCTTTCGTTTGATATTTGAATCATCAATAACAAACAAACCATTAAAACACACCATCATGAAAACTTTATTCTTTACCATCGCATTAACGCTTATCTCAACTTTAGGATTTACTCAAGACTCTGGAAATACGATAACCGTAACGGTAGAAAACTTTACGAATAACGACGGCATCGCTATGATAGCACTACATACGTCTGACACGTTTATGAAAGGTCAAGGCATAGACAATTTAGAATCAAAAATTACCAATGGCAAAGTAACATTTACTTTTGAAAATGTAGCTCCTGGAGAATATGCGCTGCTGGTACTTCATGATGCCAATGAAAACAAAAGAATGGATTATGACGACAACAGCATGCCTAAAGAAAACTATGGGATGTCTAACAACGTTAGAAGCTTTGGACCTCCTCAATATGACGATGCTAAATTTAATGTTAGCAATAAAGACCTGGAGTTATCTATCCGACTATAGAGTCAAAACATCAATCAATCAATCAATCAATCAATCAATCAATCAACCGACCAACCATTCAACTGAGAGAGCCTTTACCTAAAGGCTCTTTTTGTTACCAGTACATTCTAAACATTAAATTAGGCGTAAATCCAATTGAAAATCTATCTATAACTTCAATCTCACTTTCTGCGGCATTGTTTCCACGATACTCTTTACTTATCCTATTATTTTTATTGTAGATGTTACGTATAGAGATTCCAATCTTGGCCCTTAATTTATCAGCTTTAGAAAATTTAAATTTATACGTTGATGAGAAATCTAAACGATGGTAATCTGACAGTCGCCTTGTATTAATGCCGTCATTAAATTCTAGACCCTCCGAACTTTCTGTTGCTAAAGTATAAGGTTTTCCAGTTTGCCATCGCCAACCTAATGCTACTTGAAAATTAGAAACCTTATAACTCAGAGCCGTTGAAAATGCATGCCTTATATTTGATCGCGAAGTAAAATAGGAATTACCATTAAGGTTCTGATATCTACTTTCCGAAGTATTGAAAGCATAACTCACCCAAGAATTAAAACCATCAAAATGTTTTTTCAAAAACACATCCACACCATAGCTAGACTGCTCACCTATATTAAACTGACTATTATCAGGGTTTAAAAAACCAAGCGACAGAGCGGTAATATTATCTAAGGTTTTATAATAATTATCTACATCTAATGTCCACCCGTTATTAGAAAATATAAATCCCGCGGAAATCTGCTTACTATTAATTATCGGAAACTTATCACCATCAGCCAATCGCCAAAGTCTGTTTTCTAGAGATAAATCACTTAAAATCGTTTCATCAATTTCACTAATGATTTGATTTTTAAGTTCACCAGTAATTTGAAGCTTTACGTGTTTAAAAAGCGATTTATATAAGGTAAGTCTTGGCTCGACCTTAACATCATCTAATTCAGAAAAATATGTAGCACGCAACCCTAAAGAGACATCAAACCATTTTGGATTTTTATAGTCATAATTAGCAAAAACACTATGACTTTGAATGACCGATTTATCCTCATCTAAGATGAATGCACTTTCAGCCGTATTTCGAAACACATAACCCACATCTTTTAGTACGTACTGATATCCGAAATCAATTGTATGCGTTTCATTTATGGTCTGTTGAAACTCTGTAGCTATTCCTGAGTCGAAAATGACATTTTGCTTTTCAAAATCTGAAGTTTGCGTATCATTTTCAGAAGTAATAAAGTTATAATTTAGATTGTATTCAGAAAAATAAGCAGATGTATGTTGTTTCAGGTGTTGATTCCATACTTTATTCCATCCCAAACCATAACCGTTATTTTTTATCGACATACGATCATTAAACGTTTGATTGTCGTCTGTTTTGTTTACCGTGTAATCTAAATCATTATCGATTGAAATCACACTCGCATAAAAACTATTATGAGTAGTAGGCTTATAATTTAACTTGATGTTATAGTCCATAAAGTTAAAATTGTTATTAGGATTATCTCCATTTTTAATTTTTGTGCTTTCAAACACTTTATCCGCCAGTTTATTAAAAGTAAATGACTGATAAACATCAGTATAACTAGACCTCATTGAAGCTTGCAATCCTAGCTTTTCTTTTATTAATGGCAAATCAACATAGGCATCACCATTTATGCCATTAACTCCCAATTGGATTTTAGTTTGTTTTTCAATTGTAGTAGTGGTAGACATTTCTGTAACACTTGAGGCACGTTCTCCATAACGAGGATGTGAGCCTTTATTGATAAATGTGATACGTTTGGTAGCATTGGGATTAAATGGAGATATCATACCAAAAAGATGACCTTTATGATACATATTGATGCCATCCCAAATGAGTCGGTTTTGATCCATTTTTCCTCCTCTGACTAAAAAGCCCGACGCTGTTTCATTTGGACTCACTACACCTGGCAACAATTGAATACTTTCTAATATATCAGGCTCTGTAAGACCTGGCAGAATTCCAAGATGTATCGGATTTATATGATATGCACCATTTTTTTGCTTAGAAATTCCATTAGTTAAATAACTCTTCAGAATGATTTTATCTAACTCCTGAATCTCAGTTTCACTTCCAGGTGCATTAACAATAACATAACGATTGGCTATAATTTCAAAAGTCAGTTTGGTTTGAGTCTCTAAAGCAGTGAGTACTTGCTGTAGTGAGCGTTTTTCTCTTTTAAGATTGAGCCTTTTATTGATTATAACCTCATCGTTATAGGAAAATTTAATATCATAGATATCTTCTAATGCTTTAAAAGCGTCTTCTAATTTCTGATTATCAAAAGCACAATAATACAATTTAGCCTCTTCTTGCGAAAAGGCTAAAAACGGTAGAATTACTATACTAATGATTATCAATTTTTTCACTTCGTACTCAAATAGATATTTCCTTTTTCTTTTTCAATGTATCGTATTTCTAAAGACTTGAAAACTGTTTGTAAAGCTATGTCCAAATCTTTATGAGTAAAACTACCTGTATAAACTAGTGTTTGGTCAATGTTTTTTGAATCAATTTTAATATTGTACTGCGATTCTAAAGCTGAAATTACATAAGACAATGGCACGCTAGTGAATGAACTTTCGCCATCAATCCAACTCGGACTATCAAGAGTTGTTTTCCAGGTTTCTACAGCATAACCGTTAATGCGTCTAACCGCATTTGAAGGCGTCAAAATATAGTCTTCCTTTTGTGTTTGAACGCTTACTTTCCCTTCAAAACAAGCGACTTCAAATAAATCACTGACACTGTTAACATTAAACTGTGTGCCCAGAACACTTACATTTCCATTTTCGGTAGTTACCGTAAATGTACTTCCTTTTTTTACTTTAAAATAAGCTTCTCCTTTGAGCATCAACGTTCGATTGTTTTGCCATTCATTAGCATTATAGACTAAGGTCGATTTCGAATTTAGCACCACCTGTGACCCATCTAAAAGCTCAATAGTTTTTTGTTCACCATAATTTGTAGCAATCTTCACATCTTGATCACTTCTAATTAAAAACAATCCAAAAAGTAATACAATTGATGCTGCGACACCAATCCACCATGACCGATTATTGAGTGACTTGACTTTGCTTTTCTTTAAAGAAATTTTATCCTGAATTTGTGAAAATGATGCCGAGCCATCACCTTCTAGAACCTCATAGGTTTCAATACCCTTTCTAATTTTTAAAAATGCTTTAAAATCGGATTCTGAAATCATGTTTTTGAGCTGATCATCAGACAGATCACCTGCTAACCATTGGGCTAAAAACGTATCATTTTCGTTATGTAATTGCTCTTCTTTCATGTTCTATATATTATTAAGACAACTCTTATCATCAAAACCCTACCTTAATTATCATTTTTTTTTAAATATTTCCGATTTCACGACGTATAACGAGTAAAGCCAAATGCATTCTTTTCTCTACAGCTTTTACCGAAATATCTAATTGTGATGCTATTTCTTTGTAGGTTTTCTTTTCTATTCTATTCATTAAAAACACTTCCTTTTGCTTTGGAGGCAATCCGTTTATAGTCGTTTCTAACTTAAGCATAAACTCTTTTTCTAACATGATGAATTCCGGAGACTCATTCGTTTTGTAATTCACTAAATCTTGTTGATGTTTCTGAACTACTTTATTATGTTTTACATGATTTAAAAACGTATTGTTAGCAACAGTATACAGGTAACTTTTAACCTTGTCAAAACTAACTTTACCACAATTATCCCAAAGTTTAACAAATGTGTCTTGTAGAATATCTTCAGCTTGATCTAAATCTTGTGTTTTATAAAAAATAAAACGCCTTAAGTCTTTAGAAAACTGATTATAGAGCGTTTCAAAAGTTTTAGAATGACAAATATTATGCTGACCTTTAGACATGATTTAACTTGAGAGTGAATGCCTCAAAACTAAATAAAAAATAATTAGATTAAAAAGTAGGGTAATTTTCAGGACTGTTGTCTTAGTTATGATTAATCGCTAAAATTATTAACCAAAAATTGCTATAATGAAAAATTTTAAATTATTCCTATTAAGTCTCGTTTGTATAACAAGCGTCTTAATATCATGTACTAATGACGAACCACTTGTTGAAGAACAAAACATAGAAGACAGTCAGTCAATAACCGTTTCATTAGCCGAACTGAGATTACAGTTTAATGCCCAAGGCAACTTAATCCCTACAGAAAACCCAACAGGAAATATTGTTTTTGATTTCTGTTTTGACTTTGTTTACCCATTAAATTTATCCTATAATAACGGGACAACAGTAACAGTAAACAGTCTTGATGAATTAATTAGTATCATCATTAATTTTAATAATGACTTATACATTAATGGTATTGAATTTCCATTTGATGTGGAGACTTATAATGACACTTCAGACGCGATAGTTGTTGTAACTATCAATAATGAAGAAGAATTTGCAGCATTAATTGAAAACTGTGGTTTTGACAATGGTTTTGACTGTGAGTGTTATGAAAATTACGACCCTGTGTGTGTTGAAATTGAAGCACCAGATGGAGAAACCTTCTTAATGACTTATCCTAATGCATGTTATGCGGAATGTGACGGATTTACTGAAGATGATTTTGCCGAAAACTGTGAATCAGATTACAACTCTCCAGGAGGTACAGATTGCTTTGAATTTAACTTTCCAATAACTATTATTACAGATAATGGTGACACCATCGTAGTGAACTCTCAAGAAGAATTAGACAATGCACTGTACAATTCTTATTATTTTGATTTTGTGTATTCTTTTGATGTGACTTTAAGCGATGGCACTCTACTTTCCATTGGAAATGAAGAAGCTTTTTTAGAGCTATTGGAGTATTGTTTTGGTAATGATGACGACTGTTTATGTCAGGATGAAGCTATTGATCCAGTATGTGTTGAAATCGAATTACCAAATGGTAATACAAGTATCATTACATATCCAAATGCATGCTATGCTGAATGTGACGGTTTTACCGAAACGGATTTTATAAATTGTAATAACACTAACCCTTCAGATTGTAATGAAGATGACATTACTGCTTACCTGCAAGAATGCCAGTGGTATAGTTTTACAAGTTTATATGATAATGTCATACCTGAATATTTTGAATTTAATCTGGATGGAAGCTGGACAGTCGTAAATTCTGAAACTGGCACATCAGCCAATGTAGGCTCATGGAGTATAAGTCAAGATCCAGTTACTAACGAAGTTACAATGTCTTTTAGTTCTAATATGGAACCTTATTCGCTAATCGCTGCCCTAGATTGGACTGTTTTTATATGTAATGAAACTTATATAGAACTACACTCTAATAACGACATATTAGGTTTAGAACGCTCTTGTGATTAGCACATATTTTTTATAAGTTGTTTGAATTAATTAACAAAAACCCTTTTAGAATACCTTTTTCTAAAAGGGTTTTTATTTGAATGCTCCTAAACAATTAAATACTTTCGCCCAACCAGGCTTTCATCATCCAAACCGTTTTTTCTTGTTCGGTAATAAAATCACTCATCATTGAGTTTGTACCTTCATCATTAGCCTCATCTGAAGCTTCTAAAATGGCGCGTTCAATTTTTAATAATTCTGTTAATGAATCAACAATAAGCTGAACAGCTTTTTCATCTACTGAAATGTTTTTCCCAACAGGAACTTTAGCTGCTTTGGTATAATCTTCAAAAGTATGTAACGGCGTCGCTCCTAATGTTAATATTCGCTCAGCAATTTCATCGACTTTTAAATTTGCATCTGTATATAATTCTTCAAATTTAGGATGTAATTCAAAAAAACGCTTTCCTTTGATATTCCAGTGAATTCCTCGTAAATTCTGATAATAAATCTGAAAATTAGCCAGAAGATGATTTAAATCTTCTGCTATTGATTTTGTCTTTGTGGTCTCTAAACCAATACTATTTAATGTCATGTTTGTCTTGTTATTGTTTTTACTTATTCAAATTTACATTACAATAATTTAAATTTATCATAGTTTTTATAAATAGTTTTTATATTTTTATAGTCTAAATGAATACGATATGACAATTACACAATTATATTACGTGCTTGCCATAGCCGAGCATAAAAATTTTACCAAAGCGGCTGAAAAATGTTTTGTTACACAGCCAACCTTAAGTACTCAGGTACAAAAATTAGAGGACGAACTGGATGTTCAAATTTTCGACAGAAGCAAAAAACCCATAGAACTTACCGATGTTGGACGTAAAATAGTACAACAAGCAAAAAATATTGTTGATGAATCAGATCGCATCCAAGACATAGTAGATCAACAAAAAGGCTTTATAGGTGGCGAATTCAAAATAGGTATCATCCCAACTATAATGCCAACGTTACTGCCTATGTTTCTTAAAAGTTTTATAAAAAAATATCCTAAAGTAAAGCTTAAAATTGAAGAGTTAACTACCGAAGAAATTATTGCAAGAATTGCAGATGGTCATCTAGATGCTGCTATTGCCGCTACTCCTTTAGAACACGACAATATTAAAGAACGGGTACTGTATTATGAACCTTTTGTAGGCTATATTCCAAATGATCATAGATTAAAAGACAAGAAAAAAATAGATGTTTCAGATTTAGACATTAATGACATGTTGCTTTTAGAGGATGGTCATTGTTTTAGAGATGGAGTTATTAATCTTTGTAAAGCTTTTAAAACGCATGAAGACGATCAATTTCAATTAGAAAGTGGCAGTATAGAAACACTGGTTAAACTTTCTAATGAAGGTTTAGGCATGACCCTTTTGCCTTATCTCAATACTTTAGATTTGAATGAAAAGATGTCAAGTCAGTTACATCATTTTAATGAACCTTCACCTGCACGAGAAGTCAGCATTATTTATCATAAAAATGAACTCAAAATGCAAATAATTGATGCCCTTCACGATGTGATTTCAGGCATTATCAGAGGCGCAATAGCATTTCAAAATGTGGAGATTATTAGTCCGAGAGCAAAATAGTTTCACTTAAACTCAATAAAAAGTTTTGACTTACTCAATACTCTAAAAGAGAACAATGAAACTATAACACCTAAAAAAAGCGACTCGTAAGTCGCTTTTTTCTATTCTTTTAATAATATTAAACATTGATTTAATTCAGGGTTCTGTAGAATTAATGATTTGATATAAATCTTAAGCTCTTCAATTTCGTAAGGTAATAATCGTTGAAGTGCTTTTTGTAATTCTTTACAGAACAATGTAGGGTCGAAACTCACTTTATTAAGCACAGTTTTAGTGTACTCAAACATTGCTCTTGCCATTTTTTAATTGGGTTTAGGGTTAAAGTAGATTTGTTATATAAGCAATTGTTTTTTAATTATTACACTTTAAATGTAGTAAAAAAAATGATTGTTGCCTCATTTTAATCTAAATTTTAACAGCCAAAAAATTGTTAATTATGATTCAAAAAACCTAAAAAAGAATTCTAAAACCCTGTATTCATCTTACTTCTTAACGATTTTCAAAGTAGTATTACCAGCGTTAGAAAATACCCTTAAAAAATACATTCCAGAGTCTAGCATACTTACATCCAAATGCTTTATACGATTACCAATTAATGAATTTAATATGATTCTTCCATTGGTATCTACAAGAGATATCGACTCCATGACATCGCTTCCTTCTATAGTAATGATATCACTAACCGGACTAGGATAAACGTTGACATCGATAGTATTGCTTTCAGTATCAATCAAATCCTCTTCGGCAATTTCTGTGGTATATAAATTAGTAATTATTGGAGCATTGTAATCAAAATAAATCTCAGCCTGATTAGAAAACGTATCACCTAGAACCAAACTTTCCAGAGTTTTAATTTTATATATGACATAACCATCATTATTAGCATCATCAAAAGGCAAATTGATATTTTCAAAAATAAATTCGACGTCATTTTCCGCGTTGATTCTTGTAAAAAAGTCATGGCTTCCATTTAAGGGCACTAAAGAATTTATGTCAAATGTTGTAGCGTCTATCTTGTTTTTCACAACAATATTAACAGCATTAGCTGTCCCTACATTTTCAAATCGAATTTTATAATGTACAAATTCTCCAACACGTTCTGGTACAATCGTTTCGCCTTCCAAACATCTAATATCATTAGGATCATATGAATTAACGACCGTTTGATTTAAACTAAATGAATTATTATCAGGAGTGTCATCATCAGTAATTGGGTAAATGGAAGCTTCAAAATTGAGCTCATCCTCAGAATTAAGCGGAAAGTTATCGTCTGTAGGTGTATTTAAAGTAAATGCAACCAAGATTTCTCGGGTTTCTAGAGGCTCCAAATCCATATAATCCCAAGATAATACATTATTGATGTTAGAGGTTTCCGATGGACTTGAATACACATATTCCATATAATCACTATCAAAACTATAATCAAATGTGACTTCTCCAGACATGATAGTATTGCCAACATTTTTGTACACGATTTTATAGTCTGAATCAAAACCGGGAGCGGCATTAGTTAATGGGATAATTAAAATTTCCAAATCGTTATGTACACCATTAGGAGTGATGCAGAAATCTTGGTTATATGGACTTGTATCTTCCGGAAAGCTGACTGATATATTATCTGGTGACACCAAAAAATATTCTGGATTTGCTAAGAGTGGTGAAATCGAATAAGAACCTTCCGGTAAGGGTATAGTATAGTTCCCTATTGAATTCGATATAAAAGTAGCCACAGTTATACCATCGTTTATACTAAATTTCAAGTATGGATATACTAAGTCATCAACATCACAACCGTTTATGTTCGTATCGATTTTGTTCTCGCCCTCAATAGTAAATGAATCTCCGCCTGGAGTAAAAGAACAATAACTATTAACCACAGTATTTTCGTTGATAATGCCGATAATATCTTCCAGTTCTTCATCATCTGCACAAATAAAACTTAAAGGTGTAGCCTCTAAATAATAGCCTAGTGCAGATTCAAATACAGTCCCATTTTTAATATTCAAAAATGTCATAGGGTTATCAGCTGCATTCAGATACTCTAATTGAGGGTTATTACTCAAGTCCAATTCTTCAATTTCATTGCCTTGAACACGTAAAATTCGAAGATTTGTATTAGAGTTTAAATCCAATGCTTCTAAATTATTATCAATAGCATTTAAAATTTCCAAGTTTAGGTTTTGTGATACATTCAAGGTAGATATTTGATTAAAGTGAACATGTAAATCTCTCAATAATAGGTTCGAACTTACATCGATACTAGATAAATTATTAAAACCTCCGGCAAAATACCATAATAAAGGGTTTTGAGATACATCTATAGAAGCTATTTGATTACCAGTAAATGATAAATATTCCAATAACGGATTGTTAATAACATCTAAGGCTGTTAATCCAGTCGTATCACAATTCAAATATCTCAAATTTGGGTATGCAGAAAGATCTAAACTTTCTAATGGTAATCCAGCTAAATTACAATCAAGGAGATCTATATTTTGTGGTAATTCAAAATTGGTAATGTCATTACTACTTAAATCTATACTTCTAAGTAAAGGATTTTGCGAAATATCAATAGTTTCAAGATTATTGCCTCTTAAATTAAGCACCGTTAAATTGACATTATTAATCAAATTAACTGTTGAAAGTGAGCTATCTAAAACATTAAGAATTTGAAGATTTACATTAGAACTCAAATCAAGTTCTGTGACATTATAATTACCAGTATACACTAATGATAGAAGATTCGCATTACCACTCAAATCTAATGTTGAAAGATCATTACCACTACACCTTAAAAAATAAAGCTGTGTAAAATGCTCTATACCATCTAAAGACTGAATATTTGCATTATTTACTGACAATTCATAGACGTTTTGAGCCTCACTAAGCTGTATTTCTCCATCATTATTACTGTCTATTTTAATGTTATTACCATTAGAATCTCCAGCTATAGAATTTGTAACATCAGCTTCAAGTAATACCGCTTTAAAATTAGCATCAGGTATGTCAAGTATTTGAGAGTTAACATTTAAAAATGAAAAAACAAAAAGCACAATTAGTAATCTTATTCTCATAAATATGGATGGTTATTTATTCATAGATGCTTGAAATAAAAAAAGGTTGCGTTACAAACACAACCTTTTCAACTTTTATTTTTAAAATAAAATCATTAAAAACGATTATCTCCATCTAATAAATCACCTAAACCGCCAAGAATACTACCTTCTCCCTTGCTGTTTCCACCTTTAGGGAGCGACGATAATACACGACCTGCAAGTCTGCTAAATGGTAAGGACTGAATGTAAACCGTTCCTGGTCCCTGAAGTTTAGCAAAGAATAAACCTTCGCCTCCAAATACCGTATTTTTAATACCACCTACAAATTCAATATCATAATCTACATCTTGGGTAAATCCAACAATACAACCTGTATCGACACGCAGGGTTTCTCCGGGTTGCAATACTTTTTTTGCCATAGTTCCGCCAGCGTGAACGAAAGCCATACCATCACCTTCAAGTTTCTGCATGATAAATCCTTCACCTCCAAACAATCCGCGACCAAGTTTTTTAGAAAATTCAATACCTACACTAACTCCTTTAGCTGCACAAAGAAACGCGTCTTTCTGGCATATAAACTTACCTCTATACTCCGTAAGATCTATAGGTATAATTTTTCCTGGGTATGGCGAAGCAAATGATACATTACGTTTTCCTGTAAGGTCATTATAAAAGGCTGTCATAAATAGACTTTCTCCTGTTAAGATACGTTTTCCTGCACCTAATATTTTACCTAAAAAGCCTGTATCTTTTTGAGATCCGTCACCAAAAATAGTTTCCATTTTGATGCCGTCATCCATCATCATAAAGCTACCTGATTCTGCAACAACGCCCTCTTGTGGGTCGAGTTCAATCTCTACGTATTGCATTTCTTCTCCAAATATTCTGTAATCGATTTCGTGTGATGTCATGATTTTGTGTTTTTTAATTGATTACTTATATGTTTATAGAATGTTAGTTTTGTTACAAAACGTTTAGCTTTTAACCTTAATAGTCCATTCAAAATTAAAATCTGATACCTGGACTCCATCTTCATTAACCCCTTTAGAGTTTAAGATAATCGTTTGCCCTTCACCTGTTGAAATAGCTTTGTCAATGGCATCATCAATAGTATCCCCTTGGTGACATGTAAAGGTTATTCTACCTGTTGCTTTTTTGGTAAAAGTCCCGTTGTTAGTTGCAACCAGCATAGAAATGTGTTTCCCGCTATTTCTAATTTTAGTCATCATAAGTGCTCCAGTGGTGAGTTCTGCCGCCATACCCTGAACTGCCCAAAACATGGAGTTAAACGGATTTTGATTAATCCATCTATGCTTTACTGACACTGTGCAGGAGGTCTCATTTAATGACTTTGTTCTTACACCACAAAAATAAGCTGCAGGTAATTTAAATAATAAAAAGGTATTTAGTTTTCTAGGGGAAATGGTCATATACAGTAGATATTTCAGCTAATTTATTGAAAATATTCGACATTTCAATTTGTTAAATAAATGTTAATTTTTAGTACTATGCGTAACATAATACCTTCTTTTAGACATATATTTGTATAAGAAATTACTATATGTTTTAAAATCATGTTAGACAACCACCAAAAAAATATCGCAACATTTATTCATTTATCAACTTTTACAAGGTTTTTAATTCCGTTTGGAAATTATATAGGACCAATTGCATTGTGGATGATAAATAAGGATAAATCGGAGTTTGTAGATCGCCATGGGAAGCAGGCTATTAATTTTCAAATTAGCATTTTGCTTTATACGTTAATTATTGGAACGATTACTATTCCTTTTTTCATTTTTAAGTTTTTCAACAACTTAGATTTTATTGATTTCAACGGCTTTCATGATTTCCATATTAATATTGGTGAACCTTCTCCTCTATTATATATTTCTGGAGGTTTAGGATTTTTAGCCATTATCGGATTTATTTTCGAACTCATATTTATTGTCATTGCAAGTTTAAAAGCTAGAGATGGTGAATTATATGAATACCCATTAACCATCAACTTTTTAAAATAAAATTTCATCAATTAACCATCATCAATCAATCAAAAAATGAACAGTTTATTAAAAATTAATCTCATTAAAATATGAAGATAGAGAACACAAAAGCACAAATGCGAAAAGGTGTATTAGAATACTGCATTTTATCAGTATTAAAAGATGATGATGCCTATGTGGCCGAAATCTTAGGTACACTTAAAGACGCAAAACTGCTTGTTGTAGAAGGTACTATTTATCCCCTTCTCACAAGGCTTAAAAATGCTGGATTACTCAATTATCGTTGGGAAGAATCCACATCAGGACCACCAAGAAAATATTATGGTCTTACAGAAACAGGACAGTTGTTTTTAAAAGAATTAACCACAACCTGGAACGAATTACAAAATGCAGTTAACATAGTAACAAGAGAAAAAAACAAAAAATAATGAATAAAACAGTCAACATAAATTTAGCAGGTATGTTCTTTCATATCGATGAAGATGCATATTTAAAATTGCAACGCTATCTTGAGGCTATAAAACGTTCATTTACAGACTCTCAAGGTCGATCAGAAATTATAGCAGACATTGAAGCTCGTATTGCCGAATTATTTAGCGAGCGCGTTCAAAACGAAAGACAAGTAATTCGTACTAAAGAAGTCGATGAAGTCATTACCATTATGGGACAGCCAGAAGATTACCTGGTTGATGACGAAATCTTTGAAGATGAACCAAAACAATCTTACAGACCTAGTAGTAGCTCAGCTTCTAAAAAACTATACAGAGATACAGATAATTCATATGTTGGAGGAGTATCCTCTGGATTAGGACACTACTTTGGCATCGATGCACTTTGGGTTAGACTTATATGGATACTACTCATATTTGGTGCTGGTACAGGAATCTTATTATATATTTTACTTTGGATTTTTATTCCAGAAGCAACCACAACTACCGAAAAGCTAATGATGAAGGGGCAACCCGTAAACATTAGCAACATTGAAAAAAAAATTAAAGACGGATTTGATAGTGTCTCCAATGCCGTTCAAAATGTAGATTTAAAAAAACATGGCGATAAACTAAAAGAAGGATTTGAAAATGTTTCCGATTCTATTTCCGAAGGTGTAAAAAAAGTAGATTTACCGCGTCAAGGCGAACGCATTAAATCTTCATCTACCTCATTTTTTGAGACTATAGGTAATATCATCATGTTCTTTTTAAAGATTTTTGCTAAGTTTTTTGGTGCCATCCTTATGTTTGTTGGTGCTGTGACCATTATATCTTTAGTTATAAGCATTTTAGGATTAGGTGTACTGGAAGCCGTTCATATTCCTGGAACTAATTTTTATGATATCGCCGAAGCAACAAATGTTCCTATATGGCTCATGTCTATCATCGTGTTTTTCTTTGTAGGAATTATAGCATTCTTTATCTTCTATTTAGGATTAAAAATACTCATCACCAACCTGAAATCGATTGGTAATGCAGCAAAATACACCTTAATAGGATTATGGTTTATCTCGTTCTTATCGCTAATCGTATTATCAGCAAGATTTGGAATGAGTTTTAAAGAGGACGGTTCATTTATTAAAACTGAAAAATTAGCTTCTATAACTGCTAAGGACACCTTGTATATCAGAATGAACAATAATGATTTGTACACGCATAACAGCTACAACAGAAGCTATGGTTTTGATACTGCTTATGATGAAAATGACAACAAGGTATTATTCTCAAGAGGTGTTAGACTTATTGTAAGGTCAACAAAAGATAGTATTGCAAAACTCAGAATAGAACGCAGTGCAAGAGGGTTTGATTTTGACGATGCAAAAACAAAAGCCGAACGTATTGACTATAATTATCAGCTTAGAAATAACGAATTGTTATTAGACAGTTATTTAACCATTCCTCTTAATGAAGCTAGAAAGGGACAAGAAGTAACTGTCACTGTTTATTTACCTGAAAACACCATATTGTATGCCGATCGTAACACATACAATTTCCATAGTAACCATCATTATCACAATGACATATTAGATCATGATATGGAAGAGCATTTTCTAAAAATCATTTCCAATGGTGTCGAATGCCTTGACTGTCCGGAAGATAAAGAGTTTAGAGTCAAAGTAGATATCGAGGATGATGAATCTGGTTTGAAAATAGACGAGAACGGTATCAAAGCGAAATCTGAAAATAACAGCCTTCAAATCGATGAAGACGGCGTGAAAGCAAAAACCAGTGAGATTAAAGTCAACATCGATGATAATGGGATAGAAATTACTACTGACGACGACGGACAATAAATCAATATAACATCAACAATTCATCATCAATAATCAACGGTTCAGATATTTAAATTTCAACTAACCAACCATTTTTTAAATATTTGAACCATAATCAATCAAAAAATGACACAGTTCATCTATAAATTAATCATGCTTACTCTAATAGTTGGAACTATGGCTACAGGCTCAAAAACGCCAACTCAGGAGCACACCAAAATTTACAAGGTTTTAAAAGTTCAAGACAGTTTATTGTTTGAACGTTCTTTTAACAAATGTGAAACGCAATATCTCCAGCAGCTTATCGCCGAAGATTTTGAATTCTACCACGATATTGGTGGCATTGAAACGACAAAAGAAGGTTTTATAAAAACTATGAAAAATGGTGTTTGTAACCCTAAAAACCAAACCAAATCAAGACGTGAGTTGGTAAAAGGAAGCTTAGAAGTGTTTCCGCTTAAAAACAATGGAGAAGTCTATGGCGCTTTACAAAACGGCATACATAAATTTTATGAAACTACCAATGGAAAAGAAGTCGCAGGAAGTATTGCTAAATTTTCACATTTATGGATTTTAGACAACGATACATGGCTTTTAAAGCGTGTTATTAGTTATGATCACCAAATGCAAAATTCAAACCTACAAGAATCTGCAGAGGTTTCAGATGATATTTTAGACACGTATATCGGACAATATGAAGCTCAAGATTCTGGACTTGTAATTGTGTCAAGAACTGAAAATGGCCTGCATATTAATGCTGGAGGCATGAATGCTGATATTCATCCTAAATCGGAACGACTATTTGTACATCAACAATCGCCTCTATCATTTGAATTTGTTGCCGATAACCATGGCGTCATCACTAAATTTATCGTTAGAGAACACGATAACATTGTAGAGGAAGCATTTAAACTATAAATCAATCATCATCAATCACTATTAAAACAAAACATCATGACAACACTAACAAAATTTATCACAGCAGTCATTATTAGTTCATTACTCATGTCTTGTAACTTCGACATCAACTTAAACCCTGGAGTTAGAGGAAACGGAAATGTCTCAACAGTTGAGCGTCATCTCGAAGACGAGTTTAGTCGAGTAGAAGTCAGTAGAGGTATCGATGTGTACTTGACACAAAGCGATTCTCCAATGCTAAAAGTTCAAGCCGATGAAAATCTTCATGATATTATTATCACTGAAATTGAAAATGGCGTATTAAAAATCTATGCAGATGAAAATATCAGTACTTCCGAATCTAAAAAAGTAATGGTCAATGTAAAAGATCTTGACCTTATTAGCGCAACCAGCGGAAGTGATGTTTACTCAACCAATACTTTAAAAGCTGATACTATTAGGCTAATTACAACTAGTGGTGCAGATCTTGAAGTTGATATCGAAGCAGAGTCAACAACCTTGGCATCAACCAGCGGAAGTGATATTAAAGTATCAGGTTCAACAAACACCTTAAGTGCTTCGGCAACTAGTGGTAGCGACATAAAGGCACGCGATCTTAAGTCGCAAACTTGTACTGCATCTGTAACTAGTGGTGCAGACATTGAAGTATATGCAATAGAAAAACTAACAGCTAATGCAACGAGTGGAGGCGATATTAAATATTATGGAAATCCGAAAAAAGTTAGCGAGAATGATGCCGTTTCAGGAAGTATTCGCGGACAATAAAAAGGATTAACTAACCAATCAATTTATCCTTTTTTATAACCATTTCAAGCTCTAATAGAGTTTGGGATGGTTTTTGTTTTATATTTGTTCTAATACTTAATTTATTACAATGAAAAACATTACGCTGTTTCTATTTGTCATATTCGGTTTTACCATAGCTGGTTATGCTCAAGATGCCGAAAAAATAAAAGGCGATAGAAATTTAACTATTAAACAAACCTATGTAGACGATTTTAAGAAAATTATAGTCGGTGAAGATTTTGAAGTTGAACTTTTTTATAATAAAAAACCTTCTGTTGAAATTGAAACGGATGACAATCTACATGCCTATATTAATGTTCAGGTAAATGACAGTGTACTTACCTTGTCAACTACTGCTGATATTAGAGCAAAAAAGATTAGTATAAAAGTTAATTATGGTGACTCTTTTTCTGAAATTGAAGTCAAAGATGATGCTGAAATACGCTCACTAACTTCATTAGAATTAACCAATGCCAAACTAAAAACTAGTGGATCTTCTAGAGCTTATCTAAATATTAAAACCGATAATTTCAGTTTTATTAGTACCGATAAAACTAAAGTGAAATTAAATATTACTGCTACAAAGGTTACATCTGAAATTAGTGATAACACCAAAATGGATGCGCTTATCAATGCTTCAGAAGTCAAAATGGATTTATACCAGCGTGCAAGTGCTGATATTGAAGGAGCTGTTACTGATTTTACACTTAGAGCTGACAATAATTCAAAATTTAACGGTAAGAATTTTACAGCGAAAAACTGTAGTCTTATTACAGAAATTGGAAGTGATGTTTATGTTGAAGCTACAGACCTTATTACTATAGAAGCGTCAGGAACAAGTGAGGTTTACCTTTACGGAAATCCGAAAATCACAATTAACAAATTTACAGATACAGCAAAACTTCAGAAAAAAGAGAAATAAAAAAGCCTTTTTCCGATGTACAAAAAAAATCCGAAGCTTAACAACTTCGGATTTTCTGTTTTTATGTTTTAGTTTGAGTCTAGTACTGAGGAGTTACAAACTCAAAATCAGACTCCTTTGCAGCTAAGTAACGCTCTGCATCTAAAGCTGCCATACATCCTGTACCAGCAGCTGTTACAGCTTGACGATACACATGATCGGCTGCATCTCCAGATACGAATACGCCTTCAATATTGGTTTTTGATGTACCAGGAACATTAATAATGTAACCTGTTTCATCAAGTTCTAAAAAGCCTTTGAAAATGTCGGTATTAGGTTTATGACCAATAGCGACAAAAAACCCAGTAGCAGGAATTTCAAACTTTTCATTGGTTTTATTATTGAAAGCTCTAACACCTGTCACTACTTGACCATCACCTAAAACCTCATCGGTTTCAGTATTGTAAAGTATCTCGATGTTTGGCGTATTAATCACACGATTAGCCATAATTTTAGAAGCTCTAAACTCATCACGTCTCACTAGCATCGTTACCTTTTTACATAGTTTTGATAAGTAGTGTGCTTCTTCAGCAGCACTATCTCCTGCTCCAACAATCACAACTTCTTGATTTCTGTAAAAGAAGCCATCACAAACAGCACATGCCGAAACCCCTCCACCAAGCTTTAAATATTTTTGTTCAGATTCTAATCCTAAATATTTAGCAGAAGCTCCTGTAGATATGATTACAGTTTTACAATGGATTTCTTTAGTATCATTAACCCAAACTTTATGGATATCTCCAGAGAAGTCCACTTTAGTAATCCAACCATCTCGTACATCAGTACCAAAACGCTCAGCCTGTTTTTGTAATTCAATCATCATTTCAGGTCCTGTAATTCCATCGGGATATCCAGGGAAATTTTCAACATCATTGGTGGTTGTCAATTGACCTCCAGGTTGCGTTCCTTGATAAAGCACAGGATGCATATTAGCTCTTGAAGCATATATTGCTGCAGTGTATCCTGCAGGTCCAGAACCTATAATTAGGCACTTTACTTTTTCTATTGTATCAGACATATTTTTTGTTTCAAATTGATACAACAAAAGTAGGATTTTTGATTAAAAACTTACGTCAAAGTTATTAACAGTTAAAATAGTATTATTAGGTTTTTCTATACTGGGTTCTCATGCCTATTGGGTTAATCATTATTGGATTTGAGTCAAACTAACACCACAAATAAAATTAAATTAGAAACTTAAACAGAAACTATGACTATAATTTCAACACATAATAACATGATAAAAATATATTACAGTTCTGAGTCTTCAGTTGGGAAGCAAGCTTATGCTTACCTTAATGCATCCTTTAAAGACTTGTTAGCTATTGATGTTACTAAAACAAATGTTACTGGTACCCAATGGAAAGAACTTGCACAACAACTCAATATAAAAATTGGAGATTTAGTAGACCATGAGCATCCAACTTTTACTAAAAATTACGATAAAGACGCTTCTTTAGTTGAAGATGACTGGATTAAACTATTGAATAAAACTCCTGAGATTTTAAATTATCCTATTGTGATTTTAGGCGATGCCTATATACAGATTAAAAATCCTTCAGACATTGAGAAAAAACTAGATCCTAATAGTATGGGATTAGATGAAAAAACGTCTATCTAAATTTTATACTACTTTTCATCTCATTACAAAAAAAAAGCCTCAATTTAAATTGAGGCTTTTTTAATAATCCTTTTCTAATTAATCTACAACATCTTCTACATCATCTGCAACATCTTCTACTGCATCTTCAACTTTATCTCCTGTTGTCTCTCTACAGCTAGTAAAAACTGTAGATAGTGTAAATACGATTAAAAATATTTTTGCTAATTTTTTCATAATTAAATAGTTGTTATTGGTTAATAATGATTCTTGTTTGTAATAAACCTTCTGTTATTTCTTTACTACTCCTTTTAATAAAGATAGAATAAATAATACTATAAAAATAAAGAATAATATTTTAGCTATAGAAGCGGCTCCTCCAGCAATGCCTCCAAATCCTAAAATTCCGGCGATAATTGCTATGATAATAAATGTGATTGTCCAACGTAACATATGAATAAGTTTTAAGTTAATTATGAACTGATTTTCAGTTCTTTATATTACAAATATCGCTCAAATTCTTCGGTCTAATTAGCTCATATACAGTTAACATTAACGCTTATACTATTGATGAGCTATTCTCATAACCGACTTATAATGATGGCTTTCAGTTATTTGCTTAAACACCTTTGGATTTTTATAAAAATCATGTTCAATGGGGTGAGATATAAATTCATATCGATCATGATTGGCAATTAAAGGTTTTAATTGTTCAAAATTGTAAGATGTATTGAGCCACGTACTGAAATCCTTTTTCTTGAAAATTAGTGGTTTTTGTATACCCATATTCGGAAGATACTTGCTACCCAATTCAGAATTAGTGACCAGCAATGAGCAGGTTAAAAAACCATCCTCGATTTTATTATAAACTCCAGCAATACAAAATGGTTTATGTTCTTTAAGATGGATATGATGCGGATGCAATTTCCCCTTATGAAGTTTTGCTGTAAAAAAACCATTAACAACAATCAGACACCGACGCTTATCAAAGGAGTCTGCATAAATTTCTTCATTTAATTGGTTGTAAGTAATATAAGTATTTAAGGTGTTGGTTATCTCTTGAAAATCTTCCCAGTCACCATCATAACTTGGAGGCAGCAATCCCCAAATAGCATAGTTAATCGAATTAGGATCTTCACTGGTAATGACAGGTAAATTAGACTCGTATTTGCCATTGATAATAGATTTCTGCTCATACAGTTTTGGATACCGAAACTTGGTATTGAGTTCGTTTTCGACATCAAATAAACTTGAAGTGTTACACAACTTGTAGAACATTTTTTATTTTAAATAAACTTAAATCTGAGAACAAGGTTTAACTCGTATGCGATAAAAGTGTCTTCAAATAAAAAAAGGCACCACTTGGGCGCCTTAAATTCTATTAATCAATGATTTCTATTATCTCAAATCCTCTAAGGTTTTGATATTTGATAATCCGTTTTCAATTGTATTTTTTTGAGTTACCAAAATAGACATTGTTGATGAAGGTAAACTTGTTTCGTTTAATACATCCTGATATTCATCAATAGCTGCTTTTTCTCCTCTAATGGCTTCTTCAAGCATAGATTCTTCGTTATCTGAAGAAAATAATGATTTTACATCCATCCATGCTCGGTGTGCTTTTCCTGTTAAGCTTCCACCTTTATCTACATCTTGATTATATGCTTTTATTTCAGACTTTAACTCATGTCCGAAATTATAACGTTCTTGTGCTTTGTTATTGAAATACGATTTTAGAGCTGCATGATCAATATTCTCTGCGGCCTTTTTAAATCCTTTTTCAGCATCATATGTTTTTTCTAGTAAGTTGTTTAATTTTGCTCCTACTTCTTCTGTGTAAGTACTCATAATTTAATGTATTTTAATTGAAACGATAGTTTTCTTTTTTGATGTCTATCGATTTACATCAGTGTTAATAGCTTAACACTTAATTTCAATACTAAATTAGAGTAATTATGTCATGATCGTTGACGTAATTAATTCAGGTTTTAACGCAATCAATGTATTAATAAAACTTTAACTAAATACGAGGCTTATAATTCTTTATAAGATCTAATACTGAAGACTCGGTTGGTGTTAAATGACTTGAAATTTTAGGGTTAGTTTCAATCTTAGTGAATATGTCATGTAATGTATTATCTTCATATGAAGTTACTAAAATGGGATGTACATAATACTTGCGGCATACATTTCTCGTATTGCCTAAAGCTTTTGCAGTAACATCAAAAGCAGATAATATATTTTTCTTGATGTCTTTATCTGAAACTGGACGATCATAGTCCATTAGTGATTCAAAAAAAATAACACTGGCAGACCAGGTTCTAAAATCTTTAGCTGAAAATGATTGTCCGGTAATTTCCTGTAAGTACTCATTAACCATAGTACTGTCTACACTATGCTTTTCGCCATAGCTGTCATAAAATTGAAACAATTCCCAGCCAGGTATCTCTTCACATTTACTGACCAATTGGACTAGCTTTTTATTTTTAAGGGTGATGTTATGTGCTTTACCTTTTTTACCTGTAAACTGGAATTTCAGTTTATCTTTATAAAGATGTACATGTTTATTGCGCAATGTTGTCAACCCATAGGTTTTATTCTTTTTGGCATAATAAGCATTACCTATTCTTATGTGAGTTTCTTCCATAAGTTTTATGACCAATGCCAATACTTTAGATTTGGTCCAGCTTGACTGGATAATGTCTTTTTCAACACGATCGCGAATTAAAGGAAGTGCTTCTCCAAATTCGGCCATTTTAAAAAATTTGGTCTGGTTTTTTATCTTACTCCATTTTGGATGGTAACGGTATTGCTTTCTAGATTTGGCATCGCGTCCAACGGCTTGGAGATGTCCGTTGTGTAGTGTAGAAATTTTGACATTTTCCCATGCTGGCGGAATGACTAAAGATTTGATACGGTCTAGATCTTCTTTCTTAGATAGTGGTTTCCCTTTGTAGAAATAATCAAAAATCTTTCCTCTTTTTTTACGAGAAATAGCTAATTGATGCGGATTGACATATACCAAATCAAGCGTTTCAATTGCAGACTCAGGATTTTTGTCAATCCGTTTTAATAACGATGCTGTAAGACGTCTTTCAGCCATAATTCCTATCGGTTAGACTCCATATAATCGTTGTACGACTTGGCTAAACTGGTTTTTTGGTTGTCGCTTAATACTTTTCCAGAGAGTTGAAAAAACTTGTGTTCTTCATCCTCCAAATGATGCTCAACTTTATGTTTTAAATCTTTTGCAATTTTTAACCATGCAGAAGAATCATAATCGGTATCTTCTAGTTTTTCAATCAGTTCATCAATTTCATGATGCTCAGCAATACCATGACGCGCCTTATCTTGCATCATATCTGAATCTATAAGTGGCTTATAGTAATGGCGTTCTTCGGCATCGGCATGTATCTGTAGTTCTTTTTTTAAAGACTTAAATGTCTCATCTCTTTTTTTAGTATCTCCAGACGTTTCTACTAAACGATCTAGTAAATCTCTTTGGATATCGTGGTCTTTTCTAATGGCTTCAAAAATGTTCATAATGTATGTGTTTAAATTAGTACTGCTTTAAGTTAAAAACCTCAGTAAATCAATACTGAGGCTTACTAACCAATCTACTTAACATGTCATTCATCAACCTAACATGATAATACTGTAAATGTAAGACACCTATATAAGACTAAAGTGCTGTATCTAATGAGATTTTAACGCAAATAAAAAAAATCACATCGATTTAAGATTTCAAATCAATCACTGATTTTTTTTTAACATTTCCTTATCATTTTCAGTTAAAAAAGACTTAAATTGTCCAATTAAATATCCACTAGAGATTATGGTACGTATATCTAACAGATACTAATTACAGTATATACAAATCAATCTGATTAAACTATGACAGAAATTGAAATAATTGCCGAGAGCCCAAAAGATTTATTACATCAAATTAAAGATGTTCTTGGTGGACATATTATAGAAAAATGGAACGAATACAGCTTGACATTTGACAATGAAAATGCTAAAGGAACCATTAAATATTTACCCTTTGATTGGGGCGTTAACTTTTTAGATTTTGATATTACTTTTTATGATGAAATTACGTTAAAGATAAAAGCTAGTAGTTTTAATCCGATTCGTTTTATATATAATTATAATGGTGATTTCAAACACCGATTTGGTATTAATAATGAAGAAAAATTAGTAGAACAATTTCATTCTTTAATTTTCACTAATAAGACTGGTGGCTATAATTATATTCATTTCCCTAAAGACAAGAAATTAGAAATTAGTATCATTCAAATTATCCGTAAAAACTTTCTTAAAAAAAGAACTACAAATGCATCTTTATTAAACAAACGTTTATACGAAGTTTTTGTGGATACTGATCATGATAATCGATTCTCGCATTACGGAGCACTTAATCTGAAAATGGCCGACTATATTAAGAAGATGAAAAAAATAAAGTCTAAAGGCATGGTTAAAGTATTAAAAATTGAAGCCTTAGTCTACGAAATTTTATCACTTCATATTCAGCGTCACAATAAATTTCAAAGAGGTGTACAATTGCCGACTTCATTATCTAAAACAGAATTAAAACTCATTAGGAAACTAGGAAATAAAATTATTAAAGACCCATCGTTTAGCTACTCTCTGGAACATTTATCTCTAGAATCAGGACTATCTCAAGCCAAATTACAGGACGGTTTTAAATTCTTATACACCAGAACTGTGACCGAGTTTGTAAGACATATAAGACTAGAAGCTGCTCGAGACCTGATGAGTAATGCCGATTTAAATGTTTCGCAAGTGGTTTATAGTATCGGATTTACAAGTAGGAGTTATTTTTCTAAAATTTTTAAAGAGAAATATGATGTAACACCTAATGAATACAGAAAAAATGTATTAAACAATTTAGTCACAGAAGAATCTGCAGCCTAAAAAACATAAAAAAGACCTCAACGTAAGTTGAGGTCTAACAAATGTGATTACTATTACAATGAATTATTTGCTATAAATAACTTTATAATCACCTTTGATTTTAGATTTTAATTCGTCCATATTTTTGACATATGTATGTTGCGTATTAAAAACTCTATCAGGTCTTTCTCCAATGATATAATGCTTTACATTTAAATCTCTGGCATTTAAAGTTAATTGATCTGAAACTCTCATCTTTTTATCTCCAATTGTCTGATTGGTTGACTTAAGTTCTGAAATAACATATAAGTTGTTATTAGACGCTAAGATTTCCTTTATGTCTAATGTGTGCTCATTATCGGTAACTTCAGCTTCTATTAAAATATTACGTTCTTCTTTTTCATAATCTGCATTATCGTCCTCTGGCATATCAACATCTATATAAGGCACTTCAATTTCTTCTTCTTCCATCACAATCACAACTTTTGGTACTTTAACCGTTTTAGTCGTAGTTCCAACATTTACATCTGCCCAATCGACGTCAAAAGTTGGCAATTGTCCTTCTTCTGCTGAAACATCCATATCAACATCTACTGATGGTAACTCTGCTTCTTTTTTTTGATCTATGTTACAACTAGATATTAACGCTGCACATACTGTTGTCATAATTATTGTTCTAATTTTCATAATTTTTTATTGGTTTTTAGGTTAATATATTATGAGTATGAATTACTCTTTAACTATACGCAATTTAAGGGATACATCAAGTTTTGATTACCTCAATCACATTGATCTTTGACTTAAATGACACATCCAAACAATATAAAGTCAATAAAAAGAAAGCACAGATGGTATCTGTGCTTTTTTATCTTCAATCTACAAGTTAGTTATTTTATAATCTTTTTCAATAGCAACAATGAACCATACTTAGAAGCGTATTTAAACACTGTTTGCATCCAGTGCACAGGTTTTAGATCGTCTTTAAGTTCGCCTTTAACACCCTTAAGCTCTTCAAGGGCAATTTGACGTTCCAAGCTTAGACGCTTTAAGTCATATTCTATCTCTTCAAATGTGGTATAATTTTTCATAAGTACTAATCAAAGAATTTGTTAGATAAAACTTTTATAATTTTTTGATCTATTATTTTTCTTGTGTAATAAACTACAACCGCAAAAGCAATAAAGATGAGTCCGACAATTGCATAACCCAAAGCCAAACTATCTAGTGCTTTACCAATTTCGATAGCACCAGCAACGGCCATAAATATTAAGGCTAAAGTGATTAATCCTCCAATGATTGAAAGTTTAATTATTAAGCTTAATGAAATGGTTAATTGCTGAAATACTTTCAGCTTAAAATACTGCTGAGATGTTTTTACATACTTCTCAGCGGTATCTGTAGCTTTATCTGTTGTATTATTTAATGATTCGAATACGGTCATTTATTACGATGTCTTTTGTAGTTTCTTGTTTTTAGCTTTTAAGTCGGCTAATTTCTTTTCTAAAGTATTGATCAAATCATCAGCTTTATGGCTGGCATCAGAAACAATAGTTTCAATCTGATCATCTAAAGTTTCCTTCCGAGTTGACACTGTACTTACAACACTATCTTTTAACGTTGTTGCACGTTCAGCTAGTTTATCTTTCGTATGAATTGCTTCATCAGCTATGCGTTGTCTTGTAGCACTTCCTTTGTCTGGCGCAAATAAAATTCCTAATGTTGCTCCTATTGCGGTTCCTGCTAATATTCCTAAAATTGTGTTACTGTCTTTTCCCATGATATTTTTATTGTTTGTTTGAATTGTTTATACAAATATTGCTCATTTTAAGCGTAATGATTGACGTAATTGATTTAATTATTGCCGTAAATAGTAATTTCAATACCGTCAATATTTTTTTCTTATCAGCTAACTCATACATACTTCTTCTAGTAATTTAGAAAATAAAAAATGTCAGATATAACAACTCAAAATCCGTATACCAATAAAGTAATTGATACGTACCAGAAATTTTCAGATGCTAAAGTCAAAAATGTATTGAAAACTGCCAAACAGACTTTTAATACGTGGAAATTAGAAAGTATTGATGCTCGTGCTAAATTATTAGATAAGGTCGCCAATACTTTACATCAAAATATTGAAAAGTATAGTCTACTTATAACTAATGAAATGGGTAAACCTATATCAGAAAGTAGAGCTGAAATAGAAAAATGTATGTTTTTGTGTGATTTTTATAGAAAAAATGCTGAAGACCTTCTTGCTGATGAAATTATTAAAACAGAAGCGACAGAAAGTTTCATAAGCTATGATCCCCTCGGAACGATATTGGCTGTTATGCCTTGGAACTATCCATTCTGGCAAGTCATGAGATTTGCCATTCCGACCTTAACCGCAGGTAATACGGCACTGTTAAAACATGCAAGTAACGTCTCAGGTTGCGCATTAATTATTGAAGACATTTTTATTAAATCTGGATATCCAAAAGGGTGTTTTCAAACACTATTAGTAGACCATAATCAAATTGAGTCGATAATAGAAGATGAGAGCATCAAGGCTGTATCACTTACAGGTAGCGAAAAAGCTGGAAAAAACATAGCCGAAATAGCCGGGAAACATCTTAAAAAAACAGTTTTAGAATTAGGTGGTAACAATTCATGTATTGTATTAAGTGATGCCAATTTAGACAAATACTTAGATGTAATGGTAAAAGCACGAATGCAAAACACAGGACAAAGCTGTATTGCTGCAAAACGCTTTATCGTAGTTGAATCTATATATGAAGAGTTTGTAGAACGATTTACAACTCATGTCAAGGAATTAAAATCAGGAGACCCTTCAGATAACGATACCACAATAGGCGTACTTGCCAGAGAAGATTTAGCTGATATTTTAGAAGAACAAATCGAACAATCTATAACGTCAGGAGCTAAAGTGTTTTTCGGAAACTTTAGAAATAAAGCATACTATCAGCCAACAGTTTTAGTGAATGTAAAACCGGGAATGCCTGCTTTTGATGAAGAGACATTTGGTCCAGTAGCAGCCATTATAAAGGCAAAAGACAATGAAGAAGCTTACGAAATGGCTTCAAATTCACGATTCGGCTTAGGAACAATGGTTTTTACAGAAGACATTGACAGTGCAATTAAAAACATATCAAAAATTGAAGATGGTGCCTATTTCATCAATGAGATGGTAAAGTCTGATCCTAGATTACCTTTTGGAGGCACTAAAGCTTCTGGTTATGGCAGAGAATTATCAAGAGAAGGAATTATGGAATTCGTGAATAAGAAAACAGTATATATTAACAAATAAAAACAATTACTTATGAAATTTATAAAAGACGAAAACGAAGAAAGAAGAGATTATATTTTACAAAAAGACGAAACAACAAAAAAAACATCCATGTTTGTCATTATCATGTTATCCATACTTGTGATAGCTGTAATAGTATCTGGTATTTATTTTATAAAATTTTAATAATACACTTGGCAACGGTATAGATTAGCAACATTGGCAGTTTTTTCGTAAATTTAAAGTAATTCACATCTTTAAATCATATCATTATGAAAGCTGCAATGTCCTTACTCCTAATTATGCTATTGATTTTTTCTTGTAATTCTAAAACTGAAAAAAAACCTGATGAATCTACTGTAGAACTATCAAAAGTCACGACTAAAACCCAGCTTGAAGGCGCATGGGAACTCGTAGGCTATTATAACTACATGGATAATAAGGTGACAGATTCATTTAGTACAAGTATTGGATACAGACAGGTAAAAATGTACACACCTACTAAGGTAATGTGGAGCAAACACATTCCTAGAGATTCTACCGAATGGTTTGGCTATGGTAGCTATACTGTTGATGGTAATGAGCTTACAGAAATTCTCGAATATGGCTCAGAAATGATGAGTAAAATTATTGAAGAAAAAAAAGAATTTAAACATGAGTTGATTATCAATGGAGATTCATTTAGTCAAATTGAAATTGATGAAGACGGCAATAGAATTTACGCTGAAAACTATAAGCGAATTGAATAATTCACTTATACCAAAATGTAGATAGGTTCTGATTTATCTACACCAAATATTAGGCTTAAAGTGCTACAGAGCTGTAAAAAATAAAAAATCCAATCACTACTTAGTGATTGGATTTTTTTGTCGGGGTGGCAGGATTCGAACCTGCGACCTCCGCGTCCCAAACGCGGCGCGATAACCGGGCTACGCTACACCCCGAATTGGTTATCTTTATCTGTAAATAATAAGGAAAATTAGCGGAGAGACAGGGATTCGAACCCTGGGTACCTATTTCTAGGTACGACGATTTAGCAAACCGCTCCTTTCGGCCACTCAGGCACCTCTCCGATTGTATATGAACTTTGCAATAAATTGCGGATGCAAATGTAACTTATCATTACAAAGAACGCAACTATTTTTTAAACTTTTTTTATCAAATATTTATTCCGGATACTCAATTCTTAAATGAAATATGTTTGCAAGCTTTGTTTTTAGAACCTTCTTTATTGACTGAATTTCTTTAAAGGTAATATTAGCATTTAAAAACTGTCCGTCTTCCATTTGCTTAGTAATAATAGACTCTACAAATTTATCGATTTTTGTAGAGGTAGGTTCCTTTAAACTTTTTGAAGCAGCTTCTACACTATCGCACATCATTAAAATTGCTGTTTCCTTACTAAAAGGTTGTGGACCTGGATACCTGAAATCATCTTCAGATGTGGTTTCATCCAAATCTTTTTCCTTTTTATAAAAATAATATACCATACTTGTGCCGTGATGTGTTCTGATAAAATCAATTACACGGTCAGGAAGATTGTTTTTCTTTGCTATTTCTATACCATCAAGTACATGGTCGATAATCACTTTTGCACTTTCACGAGAAGACAATTCGTCATGAGGGTTGATTCCAGTTGCTTGATTTTCTGTGAAGTATGTCGGATTTTTCATTTTACCAATATCGTGATAGAGTGCGCCTACTCTAATCAACATTGCATTAGCACCTACTTCATTAGCTGATGCTTCGGCCAAATTGGCTACATTTAATGAGTGATGAAATGTACCAGGAGCTTTGTTTGATAATTCTTTTAATAATTTAGTATTGGTATCTGAAAGTTCTAATAAAGAGACATCAGAGACTAAACCAAACAGTTTTTCATATATATAGATTAACGGTTGTACAAATAATGTTGCTAAACCACAAAGTACGAAAAGACCGAATGTCTTAGGATCTAAATTACTAATATCACCTTCCTGTATAACAAAAAACGCAAAGTAAGCTATGATATAGATGAGCGTAATTTGACCTACAGATATAAAAAGGTTGGCACGCTTATACAATTCAGAAACCGTTAAAATTGTGACAATCCCAGCAATGATTTGCAAAAACATATACTCGTAACTGTTTGGCACAATAAACCCTAATAAAAGTACAGTGAGTACATGTGCAAACAATCCTAATCGCGCATCAAAAAACGCCTTTAAAACCAATGGCAAGATGCATAAGGGAACCACATAAACATACTGCGAATTATAATTTATCACTAGTGTAGTCAACAAAATCATTAGCAATATATTGAAGAATATGAAGGTCACTTTTGTATTATCTAAAAAGACTTCCATTCGATATTTCCGAAGAAATAACAACAACATTAATAAAGCTAAAGCAACTAATAAGGCATAAGCAAAAATGATTAAGTTATAATTAGATTCATTCCAAACCTGAGATTCATATTCGGCCTCAAGAGATTTTAATTCATCATATTTATTTCCTTCAACTATTTCTCCTTTAGAGATAATAAGAGTCCCTTTTTCAATATGACCTCTTACTGTAGAAATTGTTTCTAATCGTTCATCAAGTGCATTTTGCGTTAAGGATGTATTGAGTTTTAAATTAGGCTTAATAACATCAAAAAACACTGAAACAAAAGTAGCATTAAAGTTCACTAAACCCTTGTTATCTAAGGCTTCCTCAATTATTGGTCTAAAACCATTAAGTTTTGTAAGATTCGAAAAACTTGTTTCAGCATGTTGCGTGAAATCATCAATAAGGATGACATTTTTATCCTCGGCATATTCATAATCTTCATCTAAAACGCCATATTCGTAAATCGTGTTTAACGCAGATTCGCCAACTCGAAACAAGTTAGGGTTTTGCTTAATAATACTATCGGCAAAAGAGGTTTTAAACTTTTCTGAATAGGCATCTAAAACTGAAGATTTAATTGAAGTGTCAATATCAAAATAAACCGGACTTTTAGCAGAAGTTTCAATACGTTCTTGCTGAAGTTCATCAGTGGATTTTTTAATGGCAAAATCAAAAGGAGCTAATAGCATTTCTGATTGCCACGGCTTCCCTTTGTCAAAATCATATCTAAATTTTCCGCTCTTCGGAAATAAATAAACTATTAAAAATGTAGTACTTAAAAATAAAAGCACTTTATACAAAAGCGCATGATTTTTATACCATTTATTGATTAAATCACTCATTATTAGTTTTATTTAAGCACATTTCGATATGAAAATTAACACATTAAACAGGCATGCTTATACGTTCAAAAGTAAGAAAATATAATAGAACTAAGCTTATTAAATCTAAGCAGCCTTTTAATTAAAAAATGATTAATTTTGCAGCTACAAACTAAATACATTAAAAATGAGTAGAGACGTCGTTATTGTATCAACAGCGAGAACTCCTATTGGAAGTTTTTTAGGGGCATTATCAACAATTCCAGCTCCAAAATTAGGAGCAATAGCTATCAAAGGAGCCTTAGATAAAATTAACCTAAAACCAGAATTGGTTGAAGAAGTGTTAATGGGAAATGTGGTTCAAGCTGGAACTGGTCAAGCACCTGCTAGACAGGCTGCTATTTTTGCTGGTATTCCTGATACGGTTCCGTGTACAACAATCAATAAAGTGTGTGCTTCTGGTATGAAAACTGTGATGCAAGCCGCTCAGTCTATTGCTTTAGGTGATACCGATATTGTTGTTGCAGGTGGTATGGAAAACATGAGTTTAATTCCGCATTATTACCATGCCAGATCTGCTACAAAATTTGGACCAGCGACATTAGAAGATGGAATGCAAAAAGATGGATTAGTAGATGTATATGACCAAAATGCTATGGGTGTTTGTGCTGATGCTTGTGCTGAGAAATATGAATTCTCAAGAGAAGACCAGGATGCTTTTGCTATTCAGTCTTACAAGCGTTCTGCTGCTGCATGGGATGCTGGAAAATTTGATGACGAAGTAGTTCCAGTTGAAGTTCCTCAACGTAGAGGTGAACCAATAATCGTATCTAAAGATGAAGAGTATACTAATGTTAGAATGGATAAAATTCCTGCATTACGACCTGCTTTTACCAAAGATGGAACTGTCACTGCAGCTAATGCTTCTACTATTAATGATGGTGCCGGAGCCATGGTTTTAATGAGTAGAGAAAAAGCTGATGCGCTTGGACTAAAACCATTAGCAACTATAAAAAGTTATGCAGATGCAGCTCAAGAACCTAAATGGTTTACGACAGCTCCTGCTAAAGCGCTTCCTAAAGCTATCGATAAAGCCGGAATAACGCTAAGTGATGTCGATTATTTTGAATTTAATGAAGCCTTTGCTGTCGTTGGATTAGCAAACATGAAAATTCTAGGTTTAACCGATAGCAATGTTAATGTTAATGGTGGAGCGGTTTCATTAGGTCATCCTCTTGGATGCTCAGGTGTTAGAATTATAATTACGCTGCTAAGTGTTCTTCAACAAAACAATGCAAAAATTGGTGCTGCTGCTATTTGTAATGGTGGTGGTGGTGCTTCGGCAATCGTAATAGAACGTAATTAAATTAAAATAATGCAATACGGAATTTGTAATCTGAGTATTGTTCCTCTTAGAATAGAACCTAATGATCCAAGTGAGCTCGTCTCACAAGTGCTCTATGGCGAACTATTTAAAGTACTTGAACAGCGTAAGACTTGGAGCAGAATTCGATTGGCTTTTGATAAATACGAGGGCTGGATAGATAATAAGCAGTATTTAGAAATATCTGAAGATGATTATAAAAATCTAAAACAACAGCCGCATAAGTTATCTACCGATTTGATTGAGTATATTCAAAACAAAAATAGTCAGCTATATACAATTCCGGTTGGTTCTTCTTTGAATGGACTAGAATTATTAAACCACAGTTTCGATGGTAATTTTATTGAAACTAAACAAGATAAATCAAACCTTATTTCAACAGCTTTTCTATACTTAAATGCTCCTTATTTATGGGGTGGAAAAACGCCATTTGGTATTGATTGCTCAGGATTTACTCAAATGGTTTACAAACTCAATGGGTATCATATTTTACGTGATGCTTCGCAACAAGCGACTCAAGGACTAGCGTTAAGTTTTATTGAAGAAAGTGAACCAGGCGATCTCGCTTTTTTCGATAATCAGGATGGCCTAATTACACATGTAGGAATTATTATGGAAGATAATTATATCATACATGCCCACGGAAAAGTTAGAATAGACCGATTAGATCATTCTGGAATATATAATGTCGATAGGCAATTACACACTCACAAACTAAGAGTTATTAAAAAGATCATATAAAAAAAGCGTCCCAATAATTATTAGGACGCTTTTATTTTAATGTATGTATTACTTAGTTTCCTGCTTCTAACTCAGCAACCTTAGCTTTCATATCCTGAAATTTATCTGTCATTGATAATGCACTATAAATATTCATTAATGTTTTTGCAGCCTGAATACTTTTAGGTTTTAACTTTAATGTTGTTTCTAAAAACGGTATTGCAGATTCATACAGTTTTTGTTTCTGACCTTGAAGTTCTTCGTACTTTCTATCATCAGCAGCAGAAGTTCCTAATGCATTCATTTGATCAAAAATCTCTTTTTCCTGTCCTAAAATTAATACAGCCATATTATTGTAAGCATCTGCATAAGATGGATCTAAAGCTATCGCTTTTTCATAATACGATTTTGCTGCGTCAACTTCACCAGCTTCACCAGCAATTACACCTAAGTTATATTGCAACTCAGCATTGTCTGGATCTTTGGTAGTAGCTTCCTGCATTAGCTCTTTAAAACGGTCCTTATTTCCCATTTTAAGATGTACATTAGCTTCAGAAATTAAAAGTCCTAAATCATCAGGATTTTGTTCTCTGGCATCTTTCATTGCAGAAATAGCCTTCTCGTTATCACCATTACTTAAGTGAATTAAAGCAATATTTTTTACGATTTCTGCAGATTTAGATTCTGTATTTTTTTGCTTTGGAGCAATATGAGAACCTGCTCTTACAGAAGCATCACGCATAAGTTGATTGTCAAATAATTCTTCTTCACCAGACTCTTTATTTACAGCCAAATATTGCGTTTCAACACCTTGATACCCTAAATCTCTGAGTTCTTCATAGTACTTCAAAGAAGTTTCATAGTCTTGACCTGTTACTGCAGTTGAAGCTGCGTAATATAAATACAGAGTATCTTGTGGAGACATTCTGTAAGCCTTTTCAAATCCAATGGATGACTTTACGTAATCTTTACTTTGTAAAGCTGAGTTTGCCTTAGTTAAAAAGTTATTTAAAATTTCAGTTTTTAATGTGCTTACTTGTGCAGTGTATTTTCCTTTACTTGAACCTTCAACATCACTTACTTTATTAAAACTTTCGATAGCAGCATCTATGTCAGAATTAGACGCTGTACCATTAGCATAAAGTGCTTGCCCTTTAAGGAAATAGAATTTAGCTTTTAGTTTATCATCAGCTCCTCCTATCAGAGATTCAGCAGATTGAATTGCAGATTTAGCATCGGCAAAATTTCCAGTTTTAATTGCTTTTTCAGCAGCTTTAAGTTCACTCTTTTGTGAAAATGACATAGTACTTACCAAAAGTGCTAAAGCAACTACGATTTGTTTTTTCATTATTAGTTATTTTTAGTGTTAATGTATGTTATTCTTCTTCTGAAGAATCAATAGTTGTGCCGTTTTCGTTAATGTCCTGAATATCAGTAGAATCAACATCTTTTTCATCTGTTTCATCGTCATCTTCTTTCATCACTTTCGCTACTGCTGCAATAGAATCACTACCTTTTAAATTAATAAGTTTAACACCTTGAGTAGCTCTTCCCATCACACGTAAATCAGCAACTTCCATACGAATGGCAATACCAGATCTATTGATAATCATTAAATCATCTTCGTCGGTTACAGATTTGATGGCTACCAGATGTCCGGTTTTTTCAGTAACTGAAATCGTCTTAACTCCTTTTCCTCCACGATTAGTAATTCTGTAGATTGCTTCTCCATCTTCTGGATCATCAATATAACTACGTTTTCCGTAGCCTTTTTCAGAAACCACTAAAACAGATTCTTCCTGAGGATTTTCTATGGCAATCATACCGATGACTTCATCTGCATCATTTGCTAAACGAATCCCTCTAACTCCAGAAGCATTTCGACCCATTGGTCTAGTTTTCTCTTCTTCAAATCGAATCGCTTTACCAGATTTTAAAGCTAACATTACCTGACTATTACCAGTGGTTAGCTTTGCTTCTAATAACTCATCATCTTCTTTAATCGTTATGGCGTTAATACCATTGGTACGCGGTCTTGAATACTGCTCTAAAGCTGTCTTTTTCACCTGACCTTTTTTAGTCGCCATAATGACATAGTGACTGTTAATGTAGTCTTCGTCTTTTAAATCTTGAGTACAGATAAATGCCATTACCTTATCATCTTGCTCAATATTAATTAGGTTTTGAATAGCTCTACCTTTTGAAGTTTTACTTCCTTCAGGGATTTCATAAACGCGCATCCAGAAACATTTTCCTTTCTGAGTAAAAAACAACATATACTGATGATTAGTTCCTACAAACAGATGTTCTAGGAAATCTTCATTACGTGTAGTTGATGCTTTTTGACCAACACCTCCTCTATTTTGTGTTTTATACTCAGTAAGTGATGTTCTTTTAATATAACCTGCATGAGAAATAGTAATAACTACCTGCTCATCAGGAATCATGTCTTCAATACTTAAATCACCTCCAGCATATTCAATTTGCGAACGACGCTCATCACCATACTTTTCTTTAATGACTAAAAGTTCATCTTTAATAATCTCGTAACGACGTTCTTTTTTATCAAGAATATCTTTTAAATCTTCGATAGTTTTCATCAACTCTTCATACTCAGAACGCAATTTATCTTGTTCTAATCCTGTAAGCTGACGTAATCGCATTTCTACGATAGCTTTGGCTTGTATTTCTGAAAGCTTAAAACGCTCCATTAATTTAGCTCTTGCTTCATCGGCATTTGAAGACGCTCTAATAAGTGCAATAACCTCGTCAATATTATCAGAAGCAATAATTAAACCTTCTAATATATGTGCGCGTTCTTCTGCTTTTCTTAATTCGTATTTGGTACGTCTTACAACAACATCATGTCTATGTTCCACGAAGTAATGAATCATCTCTTTTAGATTCAGTAATTGAGGACGGCCTTTTACTAATGCAATATTGTTTACACTAAACGACGATTGTAATGCTGTATATTTATACAACATGTTTAATACGATGTTAGGTATGGCATCACGTTTTAATACATAGACGATTCGCATACCATTTCTATCAGATTCATCTCTAATTAGAGAGATACCGTCGATTTTTTTATCGTTAATTAAATCGGCAGTTTTTTTAATCATATCAGCCTTGTTAACCTGATATGGAATTTCAGTAACAATAATAGATTCTCTTCCTTGAACCTCTTCTATTCTAGCCTTTCCACGAATTACGATACGTCCGCGACCAGTTTTAAATGCTTCACGAACACCATCATAACCATAAATGGTTCCACCTGTAGGAAAATCAGGTGCTTTAACATGCTGAATAAGTTCGTCAATTTCAATATCGTTATTATCAATAAAAGCAACTGTTCCATCTATAACTTCAGATAAGTTATGAGGAGGCATATTAGTAGCCATACCTACAGCAATACCAGAAGCTCCATTAACTAGAAGTCCAGGTATTCTGGTTGGCAGTACAGTTGGTTCTTGTAAAGTATCATCAAAATTAAGTTTATGATCTACAGTTTCTTTATCAATATCGGCAAGCATCTCTTCAGATATTTTCTTCATTCTGGCTTCCGTATAACGCATTGCCGCAGGACTGTCACCATCAATTGACCCAAAGTTTCCTTGACCATCTACAAGCATGTAACGTAAACTCCATTCTTGAGCCATACGTACCATGGTGTCATAGACAGACGTATCACCATGTGGATGATATTTACCTAATACCTCACCAACAATTCTTGCCGACTTTTTATGAGCAGTATTTGACCTAACACCAAGTTCATGCATTCCATAAAGTACTCGTCTATGAACAGGTTTTAAACCATCTCTCACATCAGGTAATGCACGTGACACAATGACCGACATTGAATAATCAATGTAGGCAGATTTCATTTCATCCTCAATGTTTATAGGGATCAATTTCTCTCCTTCTTCCATATATTATATAAATTAGATTTTTGTAGGTTTTCAAATCGTGCTAAGATAACGATTTTCATAGTGTTTAAGCGTCTTATATGCTCCAAATTTAAAACTATTTATTAACAAATTTTAAGCTGATTTTTAATAAGTATCTTGTTAAATACTTTGAATTTGTAAACTTTTTTCACTCTATTAGTACTGGTACTATATTTAAGGTATAGTTTTTGCCCTTTTATATATAGATTTTATTATTTTTAATGCAGAAAGAAATTACTATGGATGATAATTTTTCCCCAAGAGTTAAAGATGTAATTGCATATAGCAAAGAAGAAGCGTTGCGATTGGGTCACGATTTTATTGGTACCGAACATTTAATGTTAGGCTTACTTCGTGATGGCAATGGCAAAGCTATAGATATATTGAATGCGCTGGATATAGACCTTGATCATTTAAGACGTAAGGTTGAAATTTTAAGCCCTGCAAACCCTAATATTACGGTAACTTCTAATGAGAAGAAAAACCTACACCTAACTCGACAGGCAGAGCGTGCTTTAAAAACAACTTTTTTAGAAGCTAAGCTGTTTCAAAGTACATCTATTAACACAGCACATTTACTATTGTGTATCTTAAGAAATGAAAACGACCCAACTACTAAGCTTTTAAATAAGTTAAAGGTGGATTATGATAATGTAAAAGAACAATTCAAATTTATGATAACAAATGATGATGATTATATAGATCTTCCTAAGTCAGAGTCGTTCTCTGATGATGAACCAAATGAGGAAGAAGAAGGTGCAAAAGAAAACCCTTTTGGACAAAGTTCGGCTAAATCAACAAAAAAGTCCAAAACTCCTGTTTTAGACAATTTTGGAAGAGACTTAACTGTACTAGCAGAAGAAGGAAAACTAGACCCAGTTGTTGGACGCGAAAAGGAGATACAACGTGTCTCGCAAATTTTAAGTCGTAGAAAGAAAAACAATCCTTTATTAATAGGAGAACCTGGCGTTGGTAAATCTGCTATAGCTGAAGGATTAGCGCTCAGAATTGTGAAACGTAAAGTTTCAAGAATTCTTTTCAACAAACGCGTTGTCACCTTAGATTTAGCCAGCCTTGTTGCTGGTACAAAATATCGTGGGCAATTTGAAGAGCGTATGAAAGCAGTTATGAATGAATTAGAAAAAAATGATGATATCATTCTCTTTATTGATGAAATTCATACCATTGTTGGAGCTGGTGGAGCAACCGGAAGTTTAGATGCTTCAAACATGTTCAAGCCTGCACTTGCAAGAGGCGAAATTCAATGTATAGGTGCTACAACACTTGATGAATACAGACAATACATTGAAAAAGATGGCGCTTTAGAACGTAGATTTCAAAAAGTCATTGTTGAGCCTACATCCGTAGAAGAAACCATAGAAATCCTTAACAATATCAAAGGGAAATACGAGGAACATCACAATGTTGATTATACTCAGGAAGCTATTGAAGCTTGTGTAAAATTAACAAACAGATACATGACCGAGCGCTTTTTACCAGACAAAGCTATTGATGCTTTAGACGAAGCAGGATCTCGTGTTCATATTACAAACATTGATGTTCCTAAACAGATTCTAGAATTAGAAAAGAAACTAGAAGAAGTAAAAGAGACCAAAAATAAAGTTGTAAAAAAACAAAAATATGAGGAAGCTGCTAAATTAAGAGATGACGAAAAACGTCTTGAAAAAGAATTAGCTGTAGCTCAAGAAAAATGGGAAGAAGAAACCAAACAACATAGAGAAATCGTTAGTGAAGATAATGTAGCTGATGTGGTCTCAATGATGACAGGAATACCTGTAAACAGAATTGCTCAAACCGAAAGTAACAAACTAGCGCAATTGCCAGAATTAATAAAAGGCAAGGTTATTGGTCAAGATGAAGCTGTTGCGAAGGTTGTAAAAGCTATTCAGCGTAATCGTGCTGGACTTAAAGATCCTAATAAGCCAATTGGCTCATTTATCTTTTTAGGTCAAACAGGAGTAGGTAAAACGCAGTTAGCCAAAGTACTGGCTCGCGAACTTTTTGACAGTGAAGAAGCTCTTGTAAGAATTGACATGAGTGAATACATGGAAAAATTTGCGATTTCAAGATTAATTGGAGCACCTCCAGGTTACGTTGGTTATGAAGAAGGTGGTCAACTCACTGAAAAAGTTCGTCGTAAGCCCTATGCTGTAATACTTTTAGATGAAATCGAAAAGGCACATCCAGATGTATTTAATATGCTTTTACAAGTATTAGACGATGGATATCTAACAGATAGCCTAGGTCGTAAAATTGATTTTAGAAATACAATCATTATTATGACTTCTAATATTGGTGCTAGGAAACTTAAAGATTTTGGACAAGGTGTTGGTTTTGGAACCTCTGCTAAAGCGGCTCAAGCTAATGATAATTCAAGGAGTATTATTGAAAATGCATTGAAAAAAGCATTTGCTCCTGAATTTTTAAACCGAATAGATGACGTGATGGTTTTTAATGCTTTGGAAAGAGAAGACATCAATAAAATTATTGATATCGAATTAGCACATCTTATTAAAAGAATTAAAGATTTAGGATATAAGCTTAAACTTTCGAAAAAAGCTAAAGATTATATTGCTGAAAAAGGTTTTGATAAAGATTATGGAGCCAGACCGCTAAAAAGAGCTATTCAAAAATATATAGAAGATGCTCTTGCAGAAGAAATAATTAATTCTCAACTGCATGAAGGCGATACAATTATTATGGATTTAGACGCTAAATCTGATGAATTAACGATCAAAATAGAGAAGTCTGAAACACAGACCGAATCATAATAATTGACCTATTTAAAAAAAAAGCCTCTTTAAATAAAGAGGCTTTTTTTTGTTTCAAGCTTTTAGATTGATTAACTTTAAAATATGACAGATAAGTTAACATTAAACTTTTGTGTGATTCACATTTATGACAGCTACATGGTAGTTACCGTAAATACAGGTGTTAATATTACATCTGAGCATAACGAAATTTTAAAAAATGTAGCTAACACTTATTTTAAGAACAATCCATTTGTTTATATCACTCACAGAATAAATTCATATTCTGTAGATCCAGCAGTATATAATGAAACTTCAAAGATTAATAATCTTGTCGGATTTTGTGTTGTATCAAAAAATTATATGGCCAAGAGTGCAGCTCAAATAGAAAAGTTATTTCTCAATAAGCCTTTCGAAATTTTTGACACTTTAGATGAGGCTATTGAATGGGCACGCTCAGTTATTAAATAATTCAATCTTCTTTCCTTTTTTTTGCTATAAGAAACCTTAGTTACTTCTTATCATTTAAACAGTTACTTCCTTTTCCTCAATTGCTATTATATTAAGCACTAGAGGGTTTTTACTGTGTTAAACTGTGATAATTATATGCATCCCTACAATATCAGTTTATTAAATACAAAAAGGCAGCTATTAAATAGCTGCCTTTTTTATTTACCCTTAGGGAAATTCCCTAATTATTTATCAATTACTTCTTACCAGAAGATACAATCTTCTTAGTAACAGAACCTTGACTTGTTGTTAACTTCACATAGAACATTTGATTTGATATTCTTGATAAATCAAAAGTAGATTTACCGTTAGAACCTGTAACATATCTATCGTTAGTTTCAGTTAAGATCAATAGACCTTTAGTATCAAATAACTCAATAGTTACATTAGTTTCAAACTCAAATGAGTATGCAATATTAACTTCCTTATCGAATGGTACTGGATAAGCAGTAAAGTCGATTGTTACACCTTCAGTTCTAGCTTGAGCTGCTTCTGGATCCCTGTTTGTAGGGTAGAATGCGAAATTCTCATCAGTAGCATTGCTAGCTCTAGCAGGAGCTTGGTATTCTGTGCTCCATGTATAAGTTACAGAACACTCACCAACATTTCCACAATCATCAGTTGCATAGAAAGTACGAGTAAATTCATACTCTGCAGTAGTTTCAAACTGCCCACATTCAACAACCATAGCTTTGTTATGACCGTTAGTGCTTTCTATGTACCAATCTTCAGAGTTACAAGAAGGTAAACCATCGATTATTGGTCCATATCCAACTTCATCTCCATTTTGAACTACACTGTAGTCTGCAAATACACCATTAAAGTAGTAAATCAACTCAAAGTTACCATACTGAGGTAAATAGTTACCTGCGTAATCTGTAACATAACCTTGATAATAAGGTGCGTCGTTTACAGTTCCTGCTGGTGAATCTCCAAATGTTAAGATATAACCTTCTTCGAAGATGAATCTAAATTCAGATCCAACTTGTACTTCTTCACCAGGTGTAACATTTGTAAGACTATCAGTAAATACTTGTGTTTGTCCTGAAGCACTACAGTTATCTGTATATGGAGCCTTGTCAGCGAACTGAGTTGGCGCTTCATCTACAAAACCGAAATCAACATCTTCTGGACAATCTACTACTGGTGCAGTATCATCACTAATTGTGATTGTTTGTGTATGCGTTGCCACATTTCCACAAGCATCAGTTGCAGTCCAAGTACGAACAATAGTTTCATCACAACCTTGTGGCTCAAAGTTAGGATCATCTATACAGTCAGATAATGCTACGTTAAAGTCACCATTACTATAGTAATCGTTTCCGTTAACTTCACCATTAATTCTAATCCAAGTAGACACTCCTAGACCATTGCTCTGTAAACTAGCTTTCTCACCATATTGTAATCCAAATACTAAGTTAGCTGGGTTGTGAGTTAATTCTAACTCTACACCTGCGTAGGCACCTTGCCCAACTAATTTATTGTCTTTAGATTCATCCATTAGGTAATAAGTCCAAGTCTGTGCATCTGCTAATGTAGCTCCATTAGTTGTACCAGCATCTAATTTAGGCTGACGGAATCCAGTTGAAGACGCAGCATTTGGAGTAGATGTCCACTCTTCATACGTACTACCTTCTTTAAACCATGCAATGAATTCGAATATTTGATTCGCATTATTAACATTAGCTACTGTTCCTTCTAATTTAGCTGTACCGTTTGAGTATTGCTCAAATGATGTTGCGCTAATAGCAGTCCAGTTTACACTAGTTGCTCCTAAACCTCCTTTATTACTAATCCATAAAGTATGGTTTCCAGCGTCATCAGCTTTACAAACTCTCTTAGACATTCCTGGATCGTAATCTACAGTAACATCTGAACAATCATCACTAGCAGTTAACACTGGTGCTTCTGGAATTTCATCACCACACTCTAGAGTTAAATCTCCTGGTAATTCTTCATTAAATGTAGGCTCAGTAGTATCTACTACAATAAACGTACATGTAAATGGTTCAGATACATTTTCACAAGTATCTTCTACTTCAAATGTAACAGTAAGTATTGCATCACAATCTTTTCTGATAGCATTTTTAGAAATAACTCTGAAAGTTAAATCACTTGTATCTGCACAATTATCAGTAAAGCAAGGTGCTAAAGTACCGTTCATTTCTTCGATAGAAATTCCACCAACTGTCCAGTCTCTATCAGCTATGCTAATTTCATCTCCAACTTGTAGAGAGATTTCAGCAGTTGCTGGGCAACCTTCAAGTGTCATTTCTTCGTTATCACATACTCCTGTAGACGTTGGTGCTTCGTTATCTGTTACATTAACAGTTCTCTTAGCATTAATTGTACGTCCACATTCATCAGTAAATGTATAATCTACTAAGAACGTTCCACAGCTTCCTTCGAAGTCTTGTGCGTGACCAGGAACAGATCCTGAAATCTCACATGCTCCAGTTTCACCATTAGTATAACTTAATGGAGCTGGCTCGAATGAATCTAACTCTTCACAAGAAATATTAACTTCAAAAGCTGTTTCAAATTCTGCAGCAGCTGCTGGTAATACAGTGATTGTTCTCTTAGCTGTAATTGTTCTTTGACAATCATCAGTATACGTCCAATCTACTTCAAGTGTTCCACCACATTCGTTAAATGTTCCACTCAATTCACCTTGTACAGATCCTGAGATCTCACATGCTCCAGTTCCACCATTAGTATAACTTAATGATCCTGGCTCGAATGAATTAGCTTCCTGACATGTAATCTCCATGTTTTCAACTTCATCAAACTCAGCTGCTGGTGCTGGTAATACAGTAATTGTTTTACTTGCTGTGATTGTTCTTTGACAATCATCAGTGTACGTCCAATTTACTTCTAATGTACCACCACACTCATCGTATGATCCGCTTAATTCTCCTGGTACTGATCCTGAAATTTCACAAACTCCAGTTCCACCATTTGTATAGCTTAATGATCCTGCTTCAATTGATGCCGCTTCTTCACATGAAACTTCCATGTTTTCAACTTCTTCAAACTCAGCTGCTGGTGCTGGTAATACAGTGATTGTTTTCTTAGCTGTAATTGTTCTTTGACAATCATCAGTATACGTCCAATCTACTTCTAATGTACCACCACACTCATCGTATGATCCGCTTAATTCTCCTGGTACTGATCCTGAAATTTCACAAACTCCAGTTCCACCATTTGTATAGCTTAATGATCCTGGCTCGAATGAATTAGCT
>NZ_JACNMJ010000006.1 GCF_014526325.1 Psychroserpens algicola | reverse complement strand
CAGTAACAGCAACGATAGATTCAGCAGGCGCATTTACAAACACAGCGAGTGTAAGTGCCGATGAGATTGACCCAGATGTAACTAATAATATAGACGATGGAACAGATGGTGATAATGATGGTGTGGCATCAGCAGTAGCAGATGTTTCAATCAGTAAGACATTAATAGATAGTAGTCCGTATCAAACAGGTGATGTAGTAACTTACACTTTAGTAGTTTCAAATGCAGGACCAGATACGGCGAATAATGTAGTTGTTACAGATACACCAACGAACTTAACGATCACAGGCGTAAGTGGAGGAGGATGTACTACTTTCCCATGTACAATAGGAAGTATAGCACCAGGAGCAGCTAATGATGTAACTATTACAGTAACAGCAACGATAGATTCAGCAGGCGCATTTACAAACACAGCGAGTGTAAGTGCCGATGAGATTGACCCAGATGTAACTAATAATATAGACGATGGAACAGATGGTGATAATGATGGTGTGGCGGCAGCAGTAGCAGATGTTTCAATCAGTAAGACATTAATAGATAGTAGTCCGTATCAAACAGGTGATGTAGTAACTTACACTTTAGTAGTTTCAAATGCAGGACCAGATACGGCGAATAATGTAGTTGTAACAGATACACCAACGAACTTAACGATTACAGGCGTAAGTGGAGGAGGATGTACTACTTTCCCATGTACAATAGGAAGTATAGCACCAGGAGCAGCAAATGATGTAACTATTACAGTAACAGCAACGATAGATTCAGCAGGCGCATTTACAAACACAGCGAGTGTAAGTGCCGATGAGATTGACCCAGATGCAACCAATAATATAGACGATGGTACAGATGGCGATAATGATGGTGTGGCATCAGCAGTAGCTGATGTTTCAATCAGTAAGACATTAATAGATAGTAGTCCGTATCAAACAGGTGATGTAGTAACTTACACTTTAGTAGTTTCAAATGCAGGACCAGATACAGCGAATAATGTAGTTGTTACAGATACACCAACGAACTTAACAATCACAGGCGTAAGTGGAGGAGGATGTACCACTTTCCCATGTACAATAGGAAGTATAGCACCAGGAGCAGCAAATGATGTAACTATCACAGTAACAGCAACGATAGATTCAGCAGGCGCATTTACAAACACAGCGAGTGTAAGTGCCGATGAGATTGATCCAGATGCAACCAATAATATAGACGATGGAACAGATGGTGATAATGATGGTGTGGCGGCAGCAGTAGCAGATGTTTCAATCAGTAAGACATTAATAGATAGTAGTCCGTATCAAACAGGTGATGTAGTAACTTACACTTTAGTAGTTTCAAATGCAGGACCAGATACGGCGAATAATGTAGTTGTAACAGATACACCAACGAACTTAACGATTACAGGCGTAAGTGGAGGAGGATGTACTACTTTCCCATGTACAATAGGAAGTATAGCACCAGGAGCAGCAAATGATGTAACTATTACAGTAACAGCAACGATAGATTCAGCAGGCGCATTTACAAACACAGCGAGTGTAAGTGCCGATGAGATTGACCCAGATGCAACCAATAATATAGACGATGGAACAGATGGTGATAATGATGGTGTGGCGGTTGATCCGTTGACTATTAGTGCAGAGAATGATGATTTTAGTGCAACAACTTTTAACCCAATCACTGGTGGTACAACTACAAGTGTCTTTAGTGATAATGGTAGTGGAACTGATTTAGCCGATGGTGCTGATGCCTCTGATGCTAATATTTCAGATAATATTAGTATTACCAGCGATGGTGGTCTAACAGGTGTTTCAATTAATACCGATGGAACAATTAATATTCCTGGTAATTCTGCTCCAGGAACCTATACTGTAGAATATCAAATATGTTTAGAAGCAGATCCTACTATATGTGATGTTGCAGAAGTTACTATAGTGGTTGGTGAATGTGCAGATTTCCCAACTAATGATTGTGATGGAGATGGCGTAATTAATTCTGCCGATATATGCGAAGGCTTCGATGATGCTGCAGATGCAGACGGTGATTTAGTACCTGATGGTTGTGATGATGATGATGATAATGACGGACTTCTAGATGTTGATGAAAGAGGAGAAACAATTAGTGCTCCACCTTTATGCGGCTCTCAAGCAGTGTTTGATTTTAGTGCTATTCCTACTGAAGAATCAGGAGATGGAAATGTATCTACACTTTTGGAAGGAGAAGTATTTAGATTTGCGAATGTGACAACAGGTACTGATGCTTTAGTAACCTTGGTAGACTTCAATAATGCGTTCGTTGATATCTTGGATGATAACTCATCTACTCCAGAATATTTCAAACCAGGTACAAGGGTGTCTTACCTAAACCCAGGGCAAGAAGGATGGATAGAATACAACATTCAATTAGTACAATCAGGGACCACAACTCCAGTGTCATTCCCTGAGGTATTTGTAGGCTACAATGATATGGATGGTAATTCTGATTCATTAGAACGTAACAGAATTCCTTATCCAATAAATTATGTTGTAGATAATCCTACAACACTAACGATTTCTTCAGAACCAAACTTCTTAGTGGCGACGTCAGGTGATGTTAATTACCCAGGCTCGTCTAACAGTAACCCATTTTTAAATATTACAGCTAATTATAATAACTTCTCAAGTTATACATTCAGATTAGGTGTAGTAGCTACTAATCCATTAGTTGATGTAGTACGTTATCATAGTCTTTTATTCGATTGTGCTACTAACTATCTAGATCCTCAAACAACAGATCCAGATACTGATGATGATGGTATTCCAGATTATCTAGATACCGATAGTGACGATGATGGTTGTCCGGATGCTTTGGAAGGTGATGGAGGATACACACTTGCTGATTTGGATGGAGATGATAGTTTAGGAGATAACGTTGATGCTAATGGAGTACCTCAAGATACTTCTAATAATTCATTACAGCAAAATGATATAAGTTCTACTGATCCGACAGTTAGTTTATGTTCAGGAATAAATGTCATCAAAACAAGTAGTTTAGACTTAGGAGCTGATGGTGTTGTAAGTGTAGGAGATATCATTACATATACATATACAGTAACAAATACAGGTGATGTGACATTATTTGATGTTACCGTAACAGAGAACGCTGCAAACTTTACCGGAACAGGAACATTACCAACACCAGTGTATGTGAGTGGAGGAGCTGATATCGACTTAGAAGCAGATTTAGAAGACTTAGCTGTAGGTACAGATACAATAGTGTACACTGCAACCTATGCGATTACACAAGATGATATCGATGCAGGTATAGTTACGAATCAAGCTGTAGCCCAAGGAGATGATCCAGCAGGAAATACAATTACAGATGATAGTGATGATCCAACAGACACAACAAGTGATGATGATCCAACAGACACTATCATACCACAAAATCCAGAGTTAAGTATTACTAAAACAAGTAGCTTAGACTTAGGCGCAGATGGTGTTGTAAGTGTAGGTGATATTATTACCTATACATACACAGTAACTAATACAGGTGATGTAACGATGTTTGATGTTACCGTAACAGAGAATGCTGCAAACTTTACCGGAACAGGAACATTACCAACACCAGTATATGATAGTGGAGGAGCTGATATCGATTTAGAAGCAGACTTAGAAGACTTAGCTGTAGGTACAGATACAATAGTATATACTGCAACTTATGCTATTACACAAGACGATATCGATGCAGGTATAGTTACAAATCAAGCTGTAGCAGAAGGTAATGATCCAGATGGAAACACGATTACAGATGATAGTGATGATCCAACAGACACAACAAGTGATGATGATCCAACAGACACTATCATACCACAAAACCCAGAGTTAAGTATTACTAAAACAAGTAGTTTAGACTTAGGCGCAGATGGTGTTGTAAGTGTAGGAGATATCATTACATATACATATACAGTAACAAATACAGGTGATGTGACATTATTTGATGTTACCGTAACAGAGAACGCTGCAAACTTTACCGGAACAGGAACATTACCAACACCAGTGTATGTGAGTGGAGGAGCTGATATCGACTTAGAAGCAGATTTAGAAGACTTAGCTGTAGGCACAGATACAATAGTATACACCGCAACCTATGCGATTACACAAGATGATATCGATGCAGGTATAGTTACAAATCAAGCTGTAGCAGAAGGTAATGATCCAGATGGAAACACAATTACAGATGATAGTGATGATCCAACAGACACAACAAGTGATGATGATCCAACAGACACTATCATACCACAAAATCCAGAGTTAAGTATTACTAAAACAAGTAGCTTAGACTTAGGTGCAGATGGTGTTGTAAGTGTAGGTGATATTATTACCTATACATACACAGTAACTAATACAGGTGATGTAACGATGTTTGATGTTACCGTAACAGAGAACGCTGCAAACTTTACCGGAACAGGAACATTACCAACACCAGTGTATGTAAGTGGAGGAGCTGATATCGACTTAGAAGCAGATTTAGAAGACTTAGCTGTAGGTACAGATACAATAGTGTACACCGCAACTTATGCGATTACACAAGACGATATCGATGCAGGTATAGTTACGAATCAAGCTGTAGCAGAAGGTAATGATCCAGATGGAAACACGATTACAGATGATAGTGATGATCCAACAGACACAACAAGTGATGATGATCCAACAGACACTATCATACCACAGAACCCAGAGTTAAGCATTACTAAAACAAGTAGCTTAGACTTAGGCGCAGATGGCGTTGTAAGTGTAGGTGATATCATTACCTATACATACACAGTAACTAATACAGGTGACGTAACGATGTTTGATGTTACCGTAACAGAGAACGCTGCAAACTTTACCGGAACAGGAACACTGCCAACTCCAGTGTATGTGAGTGGAGGAGCCGATATCGACTTAGAAGCAGACTTAGAAGACTTAGCTGTAGGTACAGATACAATAGTGTACACAGCAACCTATGCGATTACACAAGACGATATCGATGCAGGTATAGTTACTAATCAAGCTGTAGCAGAAGGTAACGATCCAGATGGAAATACGATTACAGATGATAGTGATGATCCAACAGACACAACAAGTGATGATGATCCAACAGATACTATAATACCACAAAATCCAGAGTTAAGCATTATTAAAACAAGTAGTTTAGACTTAGGTGCAGATGGGATATTAAATCAAGGTGATATTATTACGTATACATATACAGTAACAAATACAGGTGATGTAACATTATTTGATGTTACTGTTACAGAGAACGCTGCAAACTTTACCGGAACAGGAACATTACCAACACCAGTATATGTGAGTGGAGGAGCTGATATCGACTTAGAGGCAGATTTAGAAGACTTAGCTGTAGGTACAGATACAATAGTGTACACAGCAACGTATGCAATCACACAAGACGATATAAATGCTGGTATAGTTACGAATCAAGCTGTAGCAGAAGGTAATGATCCAGATGGAAACACAATCACAGATGATAGTGATGATCCAACAGACACAACAAGTGATGATGATCCAACAGATACAATCTTACCTAACAATGCTGAGCTAAGCATTACTAAAACAAGTAGTTTAGACTTAGGTGCAGATGGTGTTGTAAGTGTAGGCGATATTATTACGTATACATACACAGTAACCAATACAGGTGATGTGACGATGTTTGATGTTACCGTTACAGAGAATGCTGCAAACTTTACCGGAACAGGAACATTACCAACTCCAGTATATGTAAGTGGAGGAGCTGATATCGACTTAGAAGCAGATTTAGAAGACTTAGCTGTAGGTACAGATACAATAGTGTACACCGCAACTTATGCGATTACACAAGACGATATCGATGCAGGTATAGTTACGAATCAAGCTGTAGCAGAAGGTAATGATCCAGGAGGAAATACAATTACAGATGATAGTGATGATCCAACTGATACAACAAGTGATGATGATCCAACAGATACTATCATACCACAAAACCCAGAGTTAAGCATTACTAAAACAAGTAGTTTAGACTTAGGAGCAAATGGCGTTGTAAGTGTAGGTGATATTATTACCTATACATATACAGTAAGTAACACAGGTGATGTGACGATGTTTGATGTTACTGTAACAGAGAACGCTGCAAACTTTACAGGAACAGGAACACTGCCAACTCCAGTATATGTAAGTGGAGGAGCCGATATCGACTTAGAGGCAGATTTAGAAGACTTAGCTGTAGGTACAGATACAATAGTGTACACCGCAACCTATGCGATTACACAAGACGATATCGATGCAGGTATAGTAACGAATCAAGCTGTAGCAGAAGGTAGTGATCCAGATGGAAACACGATTACAGATGATAGTGATGATCCAACAGACACAACAAGTGATGATGATCCAACAGACACTATCATACCACAAAACCCAGAGTTAAGCATTACTAAAACTAGCTCTGTTGATTTAGGTGCAGATGGGATATTAAATGAAGGAGATATCATTACGTATACATACACAGTAACTAATACAGGTGATGTGACCATGTTTGATGTTACCGTAACAGAGAATGCTGCAAACTTTACAGGAACAGGAACTCTACCAGCACCAGTATATGTAAGTGGAGGAGCCGATATCGACTTAGAAGCAGATTTAGAAGACCTAGCTGTAGGTACAGATACAATAGTGTACACCGCAACCTATGCGATTACACAGGAAGATCTAGATACAGGATTTGTTACGAATCAAGCTACAGCAGAAGGTAATGATCCAGATGGAAACACGATTACAGATGATAGTGATGATCCAACAGATACAACAAGTGATGATGATCCAACTGTAACAACTTTAACTCAAACGCCATCATTGGACGTTGTCAAAATAGCAGACATATTAGACAATGGAGATGGTGTAGTAGGAGTTGGTGACGTTATTACATACACAATTTCAGTAACTAATTCTGGAAATGTTACTTTAGATAATATCACAATAGTTGATACGTTTACTGATGCAAATGGAATTCCTTTAACACTCGATTCTGGACCAACTTATGTAAGTTCAGATCAAGGTAGTGCAGAAGGTGATTTACTTGTAGGGGAAACAGCTACATATACTGCAACATATACAATTACTCAAATGGATGTTGATGCTGGTGGTGTAATCAATAGTGTTGTTGCCAATGGAAATGGTCCAGATGGTACTGGTACTACTGATACTAGTGACGATGGTGATGATACAGATGGAAATACTGAAGATGATCCAACAGTAACATTAACAGATTCTGATTTTGATTTATCTGTGACTAAAGAAGTAGATATCACGCAGCCATTAATTGGTGATGAAGTCACATTTACAATTACTGTAGCTAACGAAGGTTTTGTAACTGCTACTGGAGTTATTGTTGAAGATGTTATTCCTAGTGGGTATACTTTTGTTTCGGCAATTGCAACGGCAGGAACATATTCAGATTTTGATAGCGAATGGACTGTTGGTCAACTAGATCCAGGTCAGGTTGAAGTTCTTTCAATAACTGTAGAAGTTCTTGGGTTTGGCGATTACCTGAATACAGCAACAATCACTGCCTTCTCAGGAGGTAATGATCAGGATGATAATAACAATAGTGATTCAATTGGTGTTACACCAATATGTTTAACTATTTACAACGAGTTCTCACCAAATGGCGATGGTGTTAATGAGTTCTTCGTTATCGATTGTATAGAAACATTCCCTAATAATAGATTAGAGATTTATAACAGATGGGGAAATATTGTTTATGAAACTAAAGGGTATAGAAACGATTGGAATGGTATTTCTAACGGAAGAGCTGTACTTAGTGAAGGTGACGAATTACCAGTAGGTACATATTATTACGTAATCGACCTTGGTGACGGTTCAGAACCGAGAGTAGGATGGTTATACATAAACAGATAATTAATAAAGGCTAGATTAAAAACAATATAAAATGATACAAAAATCATCATTAGTTAAAGGATTAATACTATTAGTGTTTTGCGCACTAACGATTAATACTAGTTTTGCACAGCAAGACCCTCAATACACTCAGTATATGTATAATACAATGAGTGTAAATCCAGCTTATGCTGGGCAGAGAGAAGTATTAAGTATTACAGGTTTGCATCGTACCCAATGGGTTGGCATTGATGGAGCACCTCAAACACAAACTTTAGGTATTCATGCTCCACTAAGAAATGACAAAATTGGTTTAGGTCTTTCGATAGTTAATGACGCTCTAGGTCCAGCTAACGAAACTTATATTGATGCAAATTTCTCTTATACAATTCGTTTAAATGAATCACTAACCAAATTATCTTTTGGAGCAAAAGCTGGTGCTCATTTATTGAATACAGATTGGAGTAAAGGTCGTTTTCAAAATCCAGATGCCGTTTTTAGTGAAAATGTAAGTCTTTTTTCTCCTACAATTGGAGCCGGATTATACTTACACAATCGCAAATGGTATGTTGGTTTGTCTGTGCCTAACTTTTTAACAACAGAGCATTATAATGATTTTCAAGAATCTGTTGCTAAAGAGCGTATGAATTATTATCTAATCGCAGGTTATGTCTTTGATTTAAGTGAAAATACAAAATTGAAACCAGCAGCATTAGTTAAAGCCGTTTCTGGAGCACCAATTATTGCAGATGTATCTGCTAACTTTTTATTTAATGACAAGTTTACATTAGGACTTGCCTATCGTTGGGATGACTCTGTAAGTGGCTTGGCAGGCTTTCAAGTTACTGACGGATTGTATATAGGCTACGCTTATGATGCAACAACAACTAATCTGAATAATTACAATAGCGGCTCTCATGAGATTATGTTACGCTTCGAATTACAAAAAATAGGTAGAATATTATCACCAAGATTCTTCTAAAAAAATGATTATGAAAACACACAAAATTATATGTATCCTAGCTTTGAGTTTTGTTTTTTCAATGGGTTATGCTCAAAAAGGAAAAGTAAGACAAGCTTCAAAAGAGTACGATAATCTAGCGTACTTAAAAACAAGTGAAATTCTTTTAGAAGTAGCTGAAAACGGCTATAAATCTGTCGATTTACTTCAGAAATTAGCCAACTCTTTCTACTTTAATAATCAAATGAAAGAAGCTGCCAAATGGTATGGAGAGCTTATGGCTATGAACGAAGATGTTGATTCTGAATACTATTTCAGATATGCACAATCATTAAAGTCGATTGAAAATTATACCGAATCTGATAAGTGGATGCGAAAGTTTGCTGAATCAGATCGAGGTGATTTAAGAGGTAGAGCATTTACTTCAACTGTTGATTATTTGTCAATGATTGATGAAGCCAGCAGAGAGTTTGATATTGTCAACTTAAATATTAATTCTGAAGTCTCAGACTTCGGAACAACCCAATACAAAGACCAGTTGATTTTTGCTTCTTCTAGAGGAGGTGGAAAAAAGTATGCATGGAACGAGCAACCTTACCTGGATCTCTTTTCCGCAGAAAAACAAGAAGATGGTACCTACGGTAACGTCGAGAAATTAGATAGTGATATCAATACCAAATTTCATGAATCGACTGTTGCATTTACTCCAGATGATAACGTGATTTATTTTACACGTAATAATTATTACAACAAAAAATATAAAAATAGTGAAGATGGGACCAATCGCTTAAAAGTGTTTAGAGCTATTTTAGATGAGGATGGTGACTGGGATGATGTTGAGCCTGTTCATTTTAATAGTGACGAGTATAGTGTAGCGCATCCAACTATCAATGTTGAAGGCACTAAGATGTACTTTGCTTCGGATATGCCTGGCACTTTAGGTAAATCTGATATTTTTGAAGTTGATATTAATGAAGATGGAACTTTAGGAGAACCAGTTAATCTTGGTCCTTCGGTTAATACTGAAGGTCATGAAACATTTCCGTTTATAAATTCTGAAGGTGATTTGTATTTTTCATCTAATGGATTTAGCGGTTTGGGAGGTCTGGATGTTTTTGTTATTAGAGATTTTAAAAACAAAAGAGAGCTTAACCAACCAATGGCTTTAGAAAATGTTGGCCGACCAATTAATAGTCCGATGGATGATTTCGGATACTATGAGAATATAGGTACAAAAGAAGGGTTCTTTACCTCAAATAGAGATGGTGGAAAAGGGGATGATGATATTTACAGTTTTATCATTCCTGACTGTGAACAGGTTGTTGAAGGCGTTGTTAAAGACCAGGATACTCAAGAATTATTACCTGGAGCTAAAGTAACTTTGTTAGATGCTGACGGAAATCCGCTTAGTCAACAAGTTGTAGGTGCAGATGCTTCTTATAAATTTGAAGAATTAGAGTGTGAAAAAGAGTATTTAATTCGTGTTGAACTCGATCAGTTTGCAACCGATGAAAAACGATTCACAACACCTAAGAAAAAACAGGATTTAGTTATTGAGTTTGACTTAGAAAGAGATGAAGTTGTTTTAGAGCCTTGTGCAGATTTAGCTAAAATATTAGACATTCCTATTATTTATTTTGATTTTGATAAATCTAATATCAGAAGAGATGCTGAAGTCGAATTACAAAAAGTATTAGCAGTATTGAACAAATATCCTACAATGACTATCGATGTACGAAGCCATACAGATTGTAGAGGTCCTGCTGCTTATAACGAAAAATTATCAAATCGTAGAGCACAATCTACTCGTCAGTATTTAATCGATAAAGGCGTTTCAGCAGAGCGTTTAACCGCTAAAGGTTTTGGTGAATCTCGTTTGGTAAACGATTGTGGGTGTGAGCCTTCAAATGAATCGTCATGTTCCGAAGAAGAGCACCAGTTAAACCGACGCAGTGAGTTTATAGTAACCAGTATTAATGGTGAAAAATGCCCTGAAAATTAATTCAGGTATTCGATAACTATTAAATATAAGTTAAAAGCTGTCTTTTTTAAGGCAGCTTTTTTATTTGTGATGAAAATGTGGATTTTAGTTGTTATTTTTGTTAGCTATGACAGAAGAACACGTAATTCTTGTAAATGAAAATGATGAGCAAATTGGTACCATGCCAAAACTAGAGGCTCATGAAAAAGCTGTATTGCATCGTGCATTTTCAGTGTTTATCTTCAATGATAATAATGAATTAATGCTTCAGCAACGTGCTAAGCATAAATACCATTCTCCTTTATTATGGACCAATACCTGCTGTAGTCATCAACGTCTCGGTGAAACCAATATCGAAGCTGGAAAACGTCGATTGCAGGAAGAAATGGGTTTTGTTACCGATTTAAAGGAAACCATTTCATTTATCTATAAAGCACCATTTGATAACGGATTAACAGAGCATGAGTTTGATCATGTCATGGTTGGACATTTCAATGAACAACCTCAAATCAATCCAGATGAAGTTGAAGCTTGGAAATGGATGCCTTTAGATACAGTTAAAGTAGATATTGAGTTACACCCAGAAAATTATACGGCTTGGTTTAAAATTATTTTCGACAAGTTTTACGAACATATAAACATCACAAAGGCATGAGAGTAACGGTTAGCAGAAAAGCGCATTTTAATGCAGCACATCGCTTATATCGTAGTGATTGGAGCTTTGAAAAGAATGATGAAATCTTCGGAAAATGTAATAACCCAAACTATCATGGGCACAATTATGAACTTATAGTTAGTGTTACTGGAGACATAGATAAGGAAACAGGTTATGTTATCGACATGAAAATATTAAAAGATATTATCAAGTCTGAAGTTGAAGATGCCTTTGATCATAAAAACCTCAATGTAGAAGTTCCTGAGTTTAAGGACCTCAATCCAACAGCTGAAAATATAGTTGTTGTAATTTATAATAAGATTAGGCCAAAGTTAAATCCAGATTTTGATCTTGAGATAACCTTATACGAAACACCTCGCAATTTTGTAACCTATTCAGGCTCATGACAAAACAACTATATCCAATTAAATTTAAACCCATATTAAAAGATAAGATTTGGGGCGGCGAAAAATTGAAAACCTTATTACATAAAGATTCAAAGTTGTCAAATGTAGGAGAGAGCTGGGAAATTAGTGATGTAGAAGGTGATACATCTATTGTCATAAATGGTGATTTAAAAGGACAATCCCTAAAACAGCTTTTAGAAACTTATAAAGCTGAATTGTTAGGTGAAAGGCATTATAAGGTTTTCGGAAATAAATTTCCTTTGCTTATCAAGTTTATTGATGCTAAAGAAGATTTATCGATTCAGTTGCATCCCAATGATGAGTTGGCAGCAAAACGTCACAATTCGTTTGGTAAAACTGAAATGTGGTACGTAATGCAAGCCGATGAAGATGCTAATTTGATTGTAGGTTTTAACCAGGAAATGACACCTGAAACCTATCTTAAACACTTAAATGATAAAACGCTAACCGAAATTTTAAATTTCGATAAGGTGAAAACTGGTGACACTTATTTTATTGAAGTTGGCCGCGTTCATGCCATAGGCGCAGGTGTAATGCTGGCTGAAATTCAACAAACTAGTGATATAACCTATAGAGTATACGATTGGGATCGTGTTGATGATCAGGGAAATGAAAGAGAATTACACAACGATTTAGCGATAGATGCTTTCGACTTTGATATGCCTGACAATTTTAGAGTCGATTATCAAAAAACAGAAAACACATCCAATCAAATGGTGAGTTGCCCATATTTTACAACAAGTATGTTGCACGTTACCGAATCTATACTGAAGTTAAATACTAAAGATTCCTTCTTTATTTACATCTGTGTAGAGGGAGAAGCACTCATTGAAACTGAGTTAGCTTCAGAATTTATAAAACAAGGCGAAACCGTATTAATTCCTGCTGCAATAAAGACCTATAAAATAACATCTAGTAATGCAAAACTATTAGAAGTTTATGTTTAATTTTGTAGCAAATAAATTTTAAAATTATGGCAAATATTAGAGACCTAAAAAAAGACATTAATTTCGTTTTAGGAGATATTATAGAAGCAGTGTATGTTTGGGAATATAACAATACCGACAAAGACACCAAAAAGAGTGAAGCAATCATTGACGAGGCAATTGCTACGTTTGATGAGTTAATTGCAAAAGTTAATGACAAAAGTGTCGAGAATAAAAAAGTTCACTTTAAAGCGATTAACAACGAACTTGAAGAAAAAGGAAGAGCGTTAATCGATAAATTAAATAAATTAAGCTAATTCTTTATAAGAGTGTTTGCAAATTTGCGAAAGCCTATTATATTTGCAGCGCTTTATTGCCGATGTAGCTCAGCTGGCTAGAGCAGCTGATTTGTAATCAGCAGGTCGTGGGTTCGAGTCCCTCCATCGGCTCAAAAAAAAATCCCAAACTTTTTTAGTTTGGGATTTTTTAATTTGTGTAAGTCTAGTGTTTTATTCTTGATGACGCTCTTCAATAAGTTCGCTAAGCTTTACACCATATTTTGATGATTTGATATCGCTGTTGAGCGCATCATAAATTTGCTGTAAAAAAGTAATACTCGTATTAGGAACTTCGCTAATCGCTAAATAAGGTGCCACCTCACTATCAGGATGGTTAACCGCAAAGTTTATCGTATATAAATATTTTCGTTTTAATAACTTATTGTATTCAGCATCAAAAGAGTTTGCTGTAGTATCATTTGCTTTTTGAGCCTCTAGAGTACTTTGTATTAATTCTAAATTTTCATCATTAAACTTAGACATGACCTCTAAATATTCTTCAAGAATATCATGTTGTTTTGATCCTTTGATTTTTGCATCAAAATTGAAGTTTTTTAAAGTCGAATTAATTTCTGTGACACCTTTATCTGCAAAAAACACAACAGTACCTTCATCATTATCATTCTTATTGAGCTTTAGAAATAGGATTTCAGGTTCAGCTAATTCAGAATGTAACTCGAAGTTAGAATCGCCATTAATTTCTAAAGAATCTAAAGTAATCATTATAGAATCTTGCTGTTTTTGTAAGTAAACCGATCCTTTTTTTAAGCCCTTAACATGACCTTTTAATGTGAAATCATGTTGCTGCTCATTTCCGCAGGACATGAATAATATTGTTATTAATACAACAAAAAAGTGTTTCATTTAGTTTTAAATTTAGGAGCGCAAATATCTTATAATTATTTATCAAATACTAACCAGCAGCAGCTAATTGCATTAAAATTGTACAACCAATTGCAGCTATAGTTCCTACGGCATATCCAAAAACAGCAAGTAGTACACCTACAGTTGCTAAAGACGGATGAAACGCCGAAGCTACGATTGGAGCAGAGGCAGCGCCTCCAACATTAGCCTGACTTCCTACAGCTAAGAAAAAATAAGGAGCCTTTATAAGTTTGGCAATTCCAATGAGTAATAAAGCATGAATACTCATCCAAACGATACCAATGGCAATAAGCCCTAAATTATCAAAAATGAGTGTTAAGTCCATTTTCATTCCAATACTGGCCACGAGAATATAGATAAATACACTACCAAATTTGCTGGCACCAGCACCTTCATAATTTTTGGCTTTTGTAAACGATAATATAATGGCAATTAGTGTAGCAATACTAATCATCCAAAAGAATTTAGACCCTAAAAAGGTGAATATATTTCTTGTAGTTTGCGAACTGATGCCTGCGACCAATTCATCGAAGAAAGGCGCAAGAACGTTTGAACATAAATGTGCTAAACTCACTGCTCCAAAGGCAATGGCTCCAATTATCATGATATCAGTAAGTGACGGATTACGCTTTACTTTTTCTGAAAAGGTAGTCACTTTTTCTTTGAGTTCTTCAATAGAAGAGGTGTCTGCTTTTAACCATTTGTTGATACGATTACGTTTACCAATACCTATTAGTAATAAAGCCATCCAGATATTTGCAACTACAATATCAACGAATACCATTCCTCCATATAATTTTTGGTTATAACCATAAATTTCGAGCATTGCTGTTTGGTTGGCACCACCACCAATCCAACTTCCTGCAAGTGTTGAAAGTCCTCTCCATACAGCATCAGGTCCAACACCACCAACGGTTTCAGGTGATACTGCTGAAATTAATAAAATAGCAATCGGACCACCAATAATGATTCCAACAGTTCCGGTAAAAAACATGATGAGTGCTTTCCAGCCTAAATTGAAAACCGCTTTTAAATCAATACTCAACGTCATTAACACCAATGCTGCTGGTAATAGATAGCGGCTGGAGACGTAGTAAAGGTTTGAACTATGTTCGGTAACGTCACCATTTTCGGATACAGTTTGCCATTCTGGAGCAATTAACCCTAGTGTGGTTAATACAGCCGGAATCATATAAGCCATAAAAAGTCCGGGAACAATTTTATAAAATTTAGACCAGAATCCTGTTTTAATAGATTCGGTTAAAAAAACAAACCCTAATGAGAGCATTAAGAGTCCGAATACAATTGTGTCGTCTGTAAATAACGGTGTGTTGTCCATAGTAAAATTTCTTTATGACTGCAAAATACCAAAATAAAAGCGCATAAAAAAAGCAACGTCTTTAGGAGTTGCTTTCATCTTTCTTTTTTGGCTTGGGCTGGCGGTTTTGTGCTTTAAGATATTGCATAAGCATCCATTCAATTTGTCCGTTAGTACTTCTAAATTCATCGGAAGCCCATTTTTCGATAGCTTTGAGCATATCTTCATTGATTCGTAATGCAAATGCTTTTTTCTTAGCCATTATCTAATGTTTTATAAATACAGTAATCCTGTTAAAAAGTTGATGTGATAGAATACCTGGAAATCTATACGAGACTGTATAATCCTTATCTTTTAGTATGGTTTTTAAAATGTGATTCATATGTTTAATGAGGATTTCAGCTGAAATTATAGTTTGTTGCCCAAAACTGAAATATGATAAACTCACTATACATAAAAAGAAAAGTGATATCGTGTTCATGATTTATTGATTTTGTGGTTATAGATTAATATTCCGATAGGAAGAAGAATACTAAAACCAATGACTACTGGAAAAAACCATGAGCCAAGTTCGAAGCCTTCATTTTTTGCTCCTTGGATCATGCTATAACTAATAACAAAAAAAAGCAATGCCATAAACACGTTGGTGATTCTTAGAATTCTTGTACTAAATCTATAATTTTTTAAAGCATTCTCTTCAGTGATGTTAACCATATAGTTATGAAGATGAGGGTATTTGTTGAGTATAAATAATCCTATAAACATAGCAACAGAAATACCAGGTAATAGCCATAACATCGACTTTTCACTATGACCATCAACTTCTCCTTTTCCATTAAAATGCGATGGAATTATTTCAGGCAATTCTTGATAAGACATAGCCACATAGACTATCATTAAGATTAATAGTGTGATAGATATTAAATCTAAAATAATATCAATTGTTTCTAAAGGCACTTTAATCTTTGGTCTGTTGGTTTTCATGATTATCTATTTTTATCACGTTCAAAAACAACACTTGTCCAGCCTTGAGCGATCGTATTCACAACCCAGCCTTCACGACTGTGTTGGTTGAGAAATTCTTCAAACTGCTGGAATCGTTTTCTAAATCCTAATTTTGGAGCGACTACTTTATATTCCTTCATTGACTTTATTCGTTATTAGTTTTTTCATTTTTAAACACTGTAAAAGCCATTATGACACCAATAATGGTTCCTGTAAAACTGCCATAGACAGTTCCCATTGCAACGTTGCCAGTTACTGCTCCAATGGTTGTACCGATGCTGGTGCCAAGAGCAACACCTATGGCGATACAATAGATTTGATTGTTATTCATTTTTAATGATTTAAGGTGCCAGTATTTAATACAGGAGATGCATCTTTATCGCCACAAAGAATAACCATGAGATTACTTACCATTGCAGCTTTACGTTCTTCATCTAAATCTACGATTTGTTTTTTTCCAAGTTCATCCAAAGCCATTTCAACCATACTTACTGCACCTTCAACAATTTTATGTCTTGCTGCAACAATTGCAGTTGCTTGCTGACGTTTTAGCATGGCGTTTGCTATCTCCTGAGCGTATGCTAAATAGCCTATACGAGCTTCTAAAACTTCAATACCAGCAATAGATAGGCGTTCGTCGATTTCTTTTTCAAGTGCATTACTTACTTCATTTACACTAGAACGAAGCGTGATATCTTCATCAACACCTTCGTCTGCAAAATTGTCATAGGGATACATGCTTGCTAATTTACGAACAGCGGCATCTGTTTGAACACGAACAAAGTTTTCATACACATCAACATCAAAGGCTGCTTTGTACGTATTTTGTACACGCCAAACCAGAATCGTACTAATCATGATTGGATTGCCTAGTTTGTCATTAACTTTTAGGCGTTCACTGTCAAAGTTTCTAGCTCTTAACGATATTTTCTTTTTTGTGTAAAAAGGATTTACCCAATAAAAACCATTCTTCTTGACAGTACCAATGTATTTTCCAAAGAGTAATAATACTCTTGAGCCATTAGGTTGAACCATTATAAATCCTGGCGCTATAAAAATAGCGATGATAATTCCTAATATGAAAATAGGATTTTTCATCATAATCATTACTGCTATGCTTCCGAAGAATAGTATAAGGAATACTAATAGCATAAGGTAGCCATTTGCTGGAACTATTATTTTTTCTTCTTTCATTGGTTTTGGTTTAAGTTATATGATTTAATATGATATTATTTTGATATCAAATATATATTAAACATTTTTATCCTGCAAATTGAGTTTGGCACGCCGTTTGCTTTATATAAAATGTAAATGATTATGATGATGTTAGTAGGGGAGTGATTACCTCGCATAACGGAGTAACATTTATCATTTGGTTGGTTAGTTAGAAAAAACGCATCTCGTCTTGAGATGCGTTTTTTATTTCATATATCCTGGTAAGATTAGTTTAAAATAAACTCAGAGATGGTCGTTGTAAGTACTTCTGAAATTGGTCTAAACGACTCATTGTAAGATTTTGAGTTTTCCAATTCATCACCTTCAATAATGAATAGGACGTGGTTCATATTATCAATGACTTTTAAATCTGCTTTTTGTGAGGCTAATTTTAAAGCTTTAGCTTCATCTACAGAGACCTGAAGATCTTTTGTACCATTGACTACAAGTACAGGCATGTCTAAAGATTTTATTATGTGTTGCGGATCGTATTGCATCCAGTTCATAATAAAGGGTTGAACATCGGCTCTAAAAATAGTTTCCAGAGCTTGCGGATACTCACTTGTAAGTTTGCCTTGTTTTAAGCTTTCAAACGCTTTTGTTGTGGCTTCAATAAGCGTAGGATCCATGGCACCAATTTGTTCTATAATCACTTTATCAATAGATTGACTAGTTCCAGCGAGTGAAATGAACCCATCTGCCTTGTCTTTTGCAGCTAACATGCCAATTAAACTTCCTTGTCCGTGACCAATAATATAAATCTCTGAATAGGATGCTTCATTTTTAAAATAGTCAATAACAGAAATAGCATCGGTTATATAATCATCAAATGTGATATGGGCGTCAATTTTCTTTTTAAGGATTTGTTTAACGATACGTTTATCATATCTAAATGTTGCTATCCCTTTACTAGTCAAGGATTCTGCTAGTTTTTTTAGAGCATTGTTATTTGAAAAATTCTGGTTGCCATTTCTGTCAGTTGGTCCATAATCTGTTATAATAATAGCTAGCTTAGGCTTAGCAGTGTTATTAGGTACTAATAAAGTGCCATCAATTAGTGTATTAATAGCAATATCTTTAGAAGAGTAATGTGTTTCTTGACCATTTACATTTAAAAAAAAACAAATAAAAAAGAGGCTCAGATAATAGTTCATAATTGTATTCGTGATTTAAGTGCAACAGATGTCCCAAAGTTAACTAAAAAATAAAACGAAATATTTTCAATTTTATGACATAATTCTTGAAATAAAAGAATTCTGACAGATGCATTTCATCGATGAAATGCAATATTTCATCTTTAAATGTTAAAATTAAATGTATTTCATCGATTAATTGTGTATTTTGACTTGTGAATTGAAATAGAGTTCTATATTTGAAGTGTACTAAAATTTAGTTTTTAGTTCAATGGATTAATTAATTAATATTTGCATATGTGCAGAATTAGAGACCCTAAATCTACCACATATATGAAAAGCAAATTAGGAGAACCAAGGTTGAGGGACCTTGGTTTTTTCTTTTTATAATAATTAGGTTTTAAAGAATAGTTCTAAACGTCAAATTAATGCGTTCACCAATAACTTTTTTGGTTTTAGGAATTTGATGTAACCAATATTCCTGCATTTCACCTTTCATAATTAATAAGCTGCCGTGTTTTAGATTGATTTTATGACGTTCCTCTGTTATGTGACGATGCTTAAAGTGAAACGATCTGGTCTCTCCAAAACTTACCGATGCTATTATTGGGTGTTTTCCTAGTTCCTTTTCATTGTCTGCATGCCAGCCATTACTATCGTTTCCGTTGCGATATAAATTGAGTAAAACCGTTGTGAATTGATGCATGGCTTCTTGTTCAACATCGCTTTTAATTTGTAATAATTCTTCAGTAAAATAAAGCGGCTGCATCGTTAAACCTGAATAAGAATAAGGTTTGTCATTAGTAGCATATAACGCAGTAAGTCTGGGTTGTTTGTAAGTTTTTCCAAAAACGGTGATATGATCTTGTTGCCAATTTATATTTTGCTTAAAATGATTAAAGTATTGATTGGCAATCCCTGACTTATAGAAATTTTCAATATAAATTAACTCTGCATTAGGGCGTTTTAAAATTGTTTTTTCTTTGGGAAACAGGTTCATAATTAAATTTTATCTAAATTAGCTATATCATGAAGATTCACAAAATATTAGTCGTTTTTGGTGTTATTATAAGTTTAGCTTTTTCAGTGCAAGAAAACAATAATCTTCCTGAAGGCTTTATTTATGTTAAAGAAATTATTCCTGATATTGATGTTGAACTTAGATATTTTACGAATCATAATTTTGTTGGAGATACTATCGATGGTTATAACGCCAATACTTTGATTTTAACAAAACAATCGGCTCTAGCACTTAAAAAAGTTCAGGATGACCTTCAGCAACAGAACTTATGTTTGCGTGTGTATGATGGCTATCGTCCGCAACAAGCGGTTAATCATTTTATGCGATGGGCTAAAGATTTGAATGACACAATTAAGAAGAAAGAATTTTATCCAGATGTTGAAAAACGTTATCTCTTTAGAGAAGAATATATTGCAACCCGTTCGGGACATAGTCGTGGCAGTACAGTTGATTTAACGATTATAGACGGAAATACAAATGAACCTTTAGATATGGGAAGTCCTTATGATTTCTTCGGAAAAGAATCTTGGGTAGATCATTCAGGCTTAACTGAAAAGCAAAAGGCTAACCGTCAATTATTACAAAAAGTGATGTTGAAGCATAACTTTAGAAACTACTCCAAAGAGTGGTGGCATTTTACATTGCGTTGGGAGCCCTTTCCAAAAACCTATTTCGATTTCAAAGTCGAATAAGACATTATGTTATGAAGACATTATTACAAATACTAAACGGTATAGCTTTGATTGTAACCGTCATCATCAATTATTTGTCTAACACTGGTATAATGAATAATACAACCATAGGTGAAGTATCTAGAGATTTAAAAACCTTATTCACACCAGCAGGATATGCATTTTCAATTTGGGGAATTATTTATTTTTTATTATTGGGTTTTGTGGTGTACCAAAGCAGAAGTCTATTTGTTAAAGTACGTGACGATGCATTTATTTTAAAAGTTGGATGGTGGTTCATTATCTCCTGTATTGCCAATAGTTTCTGGGTGGTAAGTTGGATTTATGGCTATACAGGATGGTCCTGTATATTCATATGTATACTTCTTATAGCTTTACTTAAAATTGTATGGAACAATAGTATGGAGCTATGGGATGCACCGATTTCAGTTATCACATTCTTATGGTGGCCTTTTGTTATTTATAGTGGTTGGGTAACAGTAGCCAGCATAGCTAATGTATCTGCTTTTTTGGTAAGCATACAGTGGAATGGTTTTGGGATTTCGCCTGAGATTTGGACAATCATTATGATTGTCATAGCAACACTTATCAATATGATGATCACATGGAAACGAAACATGCGTGAGTTTGCACTTGTTGGAGCTTGGGCTTTAGTAGCTATTGGAATTGCTAACTCTACAGCTGAAATAGAAATAGCATATATAGCTTTTGCTGCAGCTGGATTGCTAACTCTAAGTAGTATAATTCATGGTGCTAAAAATAAAGATACAAATCCTCTTATCAAGCTAAAGGAATTTTTAAAGCCTAAATTGTAAGATTTTAATCATTTTTCTTGCAAAATGATGCTTTCGGATAAATTAACAGTACATTTGTGCCTCATTAAAGAGGTAGCCTAAATAATAGTGTTTATCTCACAATTATTATTTATGTCATTTCAATCTTTAGGCTTATCTGAGCCTTTACTAAAAGCAATTAGTAAAAAAGGATACGAAACTCCAAGTCCAATTCAAGAAAAAGCAATTCCTCCAGTATTAGAAGGAAGAGATGTATTAGCTTCGGCGCAAACTGGAACAGGAAAAACAGCAGGATTTACCTTGCCGTTATTGCATTATTTATCTGAAAATCCGAAGGAAAAATTTAGGCCTATCAGAGCTTTAATTTTAACTCCAACTCGTGAGCTTGCAGCTCAGGTTTATGAAAGCGTAAGAGATTACAGTGAGTTTCTAAATATTAAAAGTGCCGTAATTTTTGGTGGTGTTAATCAAAAGCCTCAAGTAGCAACTTTGAGACGTGGTGTTGATGTTTTAGTTGCAACTCCAGGGCGTTTATTAGATTTACAAAATCAAAATTTATTATCCATAAAACGTGTAGAAGTATTTGTATTAGATGAAGCCGATCGCATGCTAGATATGGGGTTTTTAAGAGATATTGAGCGTGTCATGAAATTGATGCCTGACAAACGTCAAAATTTGATGTTTTCAGCAACCTTTTCAAAAGATATAAGAAAGTTGGCTAATAGTATTCTAAATAATCCTGTACAAGTCGAAGCAACTCCTGAAAATACTACTGTCGAAGCAATTTCGCAAAGGGTATATCGTGTTGCTAAAACTAAAAAGACAGGCTTAATAATTAAGCTCATTTCCGAAGGTAATTGGAAGCAGGTTTTAGTATTCACCCGAACAAAGCATGGCGCTAACAGACTTACTAAAAAAATGACTGCTGCAGGAATTAGTGCCGCTGCAATTCATGGTAATAAAAGTCAAGGAGCCAGAACCAAAGCATTAGCTGGCTTTAAAAATGGGAGTGTTCGTGTTATGGTAGCGACTGATATTGCAGCACGTGGTTTGGATATTCCGTTATTACCTCATGTTGTGAATTTTGAATTGCCTAATATTTCGGAAGACTATGTACATAGAATTGGTAGAACTGGTAGAGCTGGAGCTAACGGACAAGCATTATCTCTAGTCAGTGCAGATGAAACTTCGTATTTAAAAAATATTGAAAAACTTATCGGAGAACGTATAGAAGTGCAAATCATGGAAGGTTTTGAACCCGATCCTAATGCATCAACCGAACCCATAAAACCAGGACAAAACAGACAAGGAGGCGGACAAAGAACCCGAAATTCTAAATCGAAATCATCTGGTGGTAATAGAAATAATTCAAGCAGAAATAAGTCTAGTAATTCACGACGACGTAACGACAGAAGACATTAGAAATGACTGAAATTTTAAAGTCTAAAATGATTGCCGTTTGCAACACAAAAATTGCTCAAAAAGGAGAAGGTGTAGGTATTTCTTTTTATGCCTTTTTTAAAAATAAAAATGACACTCCTGAATTACTGATGGAAGCAGCAACATGGTGGATAAAAACACAGCAGTTAGATCATTTTGAAAAAGCAGTAAAAATCAAGAAACTAGTTGAAAACAGCTAATGGAAACTCAAAAGAACAACCCATTACATGGTATAAAACTTGAGCAGATTATAATAGAACTACAAGCGTATTATGGTTGGGAATATATGGGATATCAAATTAACATTAGATGTTTTACACACGATCCATCTGTAAAATCAAGCTTAAAATTTTTAAGACGTACACCTTGGGCAAGAACTAAAGTAGAACGCATGTATTTAAAAATGCTGAAGAATAAGACGGATTAAAGTTTAAGTTATCGTTTTGCTTATTGATTTTCAGCTAAAAATTTTGCTATTTTTTTATCTTTTTTCTTATTGAGATAACGGCGTAAGACACCGCCTTTTACATTGTTGACATCAAACTCGACAATAAAAGCGTGCTCATCTATATCGGCAACAATACGGTACATTTTTTTGATATCTATACGATTAATAATAGTATGGATTATATCAAAATCTTGCTTTTGTCCTGTACTTCCAAAGCCTTTACGACCTTTATACAAAGTCATTCCTGCACCTAGCTGACTAATAATTGCTGCTTCAATTTTGGCAAAATCATTAGAAACGATGGTTACACCTATAAAGTCTTCAAAACCTTCGATAACTAAGTCTGTGACTTTGGCAGTGACAATATAGGTGAGTATAGAGTACATGGCAACTTCGGTAGAAACTATAAAGGCAGTTACTGTAAATAAGATGACGTTAAATACGAGAATAACTTTACCAATACTTATTCCAAATCTATCATTAATAAAAACACCTAAAATCTCTGAACCATCAAGCACAGAGCCATTACGAATAGCAATCCCGATTCCTGCTCCTAAAAATAATCCGCCAAATATGGAAATGAGAAATTTGTCACTGGTAATAGTTGCGAAATTTTCAAAATGAATAAACAAAGCTAAGCCTAAGATGCTAATAATTGATTTGACAACGATACGTTTAGAAACTGTAAAATATCCCAGAATTAAAAAAGGGAGGCTTAACAGAATAAGTAAATAAGATAAGTTGATATCAACTTGGGTTTTTATTAAAAGTGCCACTCCTGTAACACCTCCATCTAAAAAACCGTTTGGTAGTAAAAACGCTTTTAAGCCAATACTTGCTAATACAATGCCTAATGCAACTTGAAAATATTCTGAAGTTAGTTGAAAATACCTAGCGCGTTTTGTTAACATATTGTGGTTATTTTAATTGCCTTAATCCTTCGTAAATGACTATGCTTACGGCATTGGCTAGATTTAAACTTCTAATATGTTCACTATATAAGGGTATTTTATAAAGCTGTTCTTTATACTTGTCTATTAGAGATTTGGATAAGCCTACCGATTCTTTTCCGAAGATAAGAAACAAATTATCTTTAAAGGCTATCTCCCAATGCGATTTATGCCCATGACTCGAAAAGAACACAAATGTTTTGTCATTATGAATTTTAAAAAACACATCGATAGACTCATAGATGGTAACATCCAAATGCTGCCAATAATCTAAACCTGCGCGTTTAAGACGGCTATCACTTAATTCGAAACCAAAAGGTTTAATCAAATGCAGTTTTGATCCAGAAGCTAATGCTAGCCGACCTATATTTCCAGTATTATTAGGAATTTCAGGTTCAAATAAAACGATATTAAGCGCCATTTTTTCTAAGGGATTTTATAATAATTAAGCGAATGAGTAATAGCCATGGTAATCCATGCAGAAGCACATCAAACCAATCTAATAATTTCATACCACTGGCACCTCCAGTAATCCATTTTATTTTTTCTAAAATATGAGGTTCAGGAAAAAAAGGAGCCAAACCTAATGTGAGACAAAGCAATAATATAATTCGAAAATCTTCTCGTAATTTCATAAAAAAAAGCCTATTCAAAAATAATGAATAGGCTTGAGATTTGAGTCATATAGCATTAGCTATTTGTTTTATTTTGCTGTTTTTTAATAGTGTCTTTATCGATGTCAAAATCATTAGTTTCCATTTTGGTATAACCAGATGGATTCGTTGGATTTGTTTGTCTTACAGTTGTTTTAAACTTCTTTCTGTCTTTAATCATTCCCATTGTTTTATTGTTTTTTAGATTCAAATATAATATAGCAATTTCTAGTTGAAATTGCTCACAAAAGCCCGTTAAAACTAAGGAGTTTATTGTTAAACTATCTTAAAATTTGAGATACAAACTTGGAAATTGACGCGAGTCCGTTTTGGGTTAGGTTTTTGATAAATGCACTTCCAATGATAGCACCTTTAGCATATTGCGTCGCTTGTGAAAAAGTATCGTGATTTGAAATTCCGAAACCGATTATTTGAGGGTTCTTCAGATTCATATTGGCAATACGTTTGAAATATGAAGTTTGAATTTCACCAAAACCACTACTGCTTCCTGTGACACTAGCCGAACTGACCATATAAATAAATCCGTTAGAAATAGAATCAATAAAATTTATGCGCTCTACTGACGTTTGAGGTGTAATTAAAAAAACATTAATTAAGCCATAAGTTTCGAAGATCGCTTTGTAATGTTCGTTATACACATCTACAGGTAAATCGGGTATGATGAGTCCGTCAATACCAATCTCCTGACAGGTTTTACAAAAAGCTTCAACGCCATATTGGAGGATTGGATTAAAATAGCCCATTATAATCAACGGAATTGAAACGGTTTTGCGAATGTCTTTTAACTGATTGAAAAGTATTTCGGTGGTCATTCCGTTTTTTAAGGCTTGCGTAGAACTGGCCTGAATGGTTGGTCCGTCGGCTAATGGATCGCTAAAAGGTAATCCAATTTCTATCATGTCGACTCCGCTTTTTTCAAGATTTTGGATAATGCTAACGGTATCGTTTAGACTTGGATATCCTGCTGAAAAGTAAATGGAGAGTAGTTTTTTGTCTTCTTGTAGTTTTTTATTTATTCTGTTCATCGTTTTTCGTTTTCTTCTCTAGTGAGATGCTGAAATAAATTCAGCATGACGCAATTGATAGTTTTTTATTTCTAGTGAGATGCTGAAATCAAAGATTCATGAATACCTTAAGCTAAAATGGATATTTATAAATAAACGAGTTCAGCATGACGTGCTTGGTTGGTTTCTGTTTACTATTCTTGATTCTTTATGGTTGAGATTAGTATTTATGGTTTTTCGTTTTCTTCTCTAGTGAGATGCTGAAATAAGTTCAGCATGACGTGCTTGGTTGGTTTTTTTGTTATTTTGAATTGGTTCAAGGTCCAGCATGACGGTTTGAAACAACTGGTCGTCACCCTGAACTTGTTTCAGGGTCTCATTAGATGATTAAGGTCTTAAGACCTGGATTTTTCTTTTTTATTAAATTTAGTTTCCATTCTTTCTTCCAGTTTTTAATTTGTTTTTCTCTGGCTATAGCTTGGTCAATAGCACTGAATTCTTCAAAATATATTACATCTTTTAGATTGTACTTTTTTGTGAATTCAGAGCCAGTTCCGTTATGATGTTCAGTTACTCTTTTGGTTAAATCAGATGTTACACCAACATAGAATGTTGTTCTGTAGGTATTGGTCATGATATAAATGTAACTACTTTTCATTTTCTTCTAGTGAGATGCTGAAATCAAAGATTCATGAATACCCTAAGCTAAAATGGATATTTATGAATAAACGAGTTCAGTATGACGTGCTTGGTTGGTTTTTTTGTTATTTTGAATTGGTTCAAGGTCCAGCATGACGTAATTGATTTTTATTATTTGTTATTCTTAGTTTGTTTGAGGTTTAGATTAGTATTTCTTTTGCGTTAAGGATTGAAAGGTTTGTTTGAGCTCATCTTTGATAGCGAGCCTTGAAAGCCTGACCCTTGTGGTAACGCCATCATGCTACAGTTTAAAATAATCGATATAGTTTTGTAAATCTTTATCACCACGACCTGAAAGATTCATAATGACAATATCTTTAGGTTGAAACTTTTTTTGAGCCAAAACCGCAAAGGCATGAGAACTTTCTATCGCAGGAATAATCCCTTCTAACTGACTCAACTCTAAACCAGCAGTCATCGCTTCATCATCGGTAATTGAGATGAATTCGGCACGACCAGATGTGTACAAATGTGCATGCATAGGGCCAACTCCAGGATAATCTAAGCCCGCCGAAATGGAGTAGGGCTCTGTAATTTGTCCGTCGTTGGTCTGCATCAACAATGTTTTACTTCCGTGAATAATACCTTCACGACCTAAGGCTGAGGTAGCAGCGCTTTCACCAGAATCAATCCCTTTACCAGCTGCTTCTACTGCTATAAGATTCACCTCTGTATCTTCCAGATAATGATAAAACGCACCTGCGGCATTGCTGCCACCACCAACACAGGCTATGACATAATTTGGTTTTGTAGTGCCTTCTTTATCTTTGAGTTGCCACTGAATTTCTTCGGAAACCACCGATTGAAACCTCGCGACCATATCAGGATAGGGATGTGGTCCAACAACGCTTCCAATAATATAATGGGTGTCAACAGGATTATTAATCCAGTCGCGAATGGCTTCATTGGTGGCGTCTTTTAATGTCCGACTACCTGAAAGTGCTGGTCGGACTTCAGTGCCCAGCATTTTCATGCGAGCCACATTGGGTGCCTGACGCGCAATATCAATTTCTCCCATATATACTATACATTGCATGCCCATAAGTGCACAGACTGTTGCTGTCGCTACGCCGTGTTGTCCAGCGCCAGTTTCGGCAATGATTCGGGTTTTTCCTAAACGTTTTGCCATTAAAATTTGTCCGATCGTATTATTGACCTTATGTGCACCTGTATGGTTTAAATCTTCACGCTTCAAATAAATTTTGGTGTTGTATTTGTCACTTAATCGTTTGGCGAAATAGAGAGGAGAAGGACGTCCTACATAATCTTTTAAGAGTTGATCAAATTCTTTTTTAAAAGAAGGTTCAGCCATTATTTTAAGATAATTCTGGCGTAATTCTTCGACATTTGGATAGAGCATTTCTGGAATATATGCGCCTCCAAATTCACCGTAATAGCCTTTGTCGTTGATGTTGTATGTCATTTATTTCGTTTTTTGTCGCCCTGAACTTGTTTCAGAGTCACATTCAATGGTTATAATACTTTTATTTTCATGAGATGCTAAAATCAAAGATTCAAAATACCTTAATATGAAACAGATATTTACGAATAAATAAGTTTAGCATGACGTTGCATTAGGTTTGAATTAATGATTTAAATTCTTTTAGTTTTTCTATATTTTTTAAACCTAAATTCGTTTCAAATTTACTGTTTACGTCTAATGAATGACAAAAAACTGCTTCAGGTCTTTTTAGAAATGATAACAACTTATTTAATTCATTAAGACCAATACCACCACTTAAAAAGAAGGGTTTTATTGATGAGTAATTTTTTAAAACAGTCCAATCAAAAGTGAAACCGTTTCCTCCTGGTTGTTTTCCTTTGGTATCGAATAGGTAGAAATCACAAACATCTTCATAAGGTTCTAAAGTATTAAAGTCGAAGCTGTCTTTTATAGAAAACACTTTTATTACTGTATAGTTTAAATCTTGTAATTGTTTGCATAGTTCTGGCGATTCATTACCATGTAATTGGACACCATGTAATTGATGTTTCTGTACAATGCCTTTGATGTAATCATAAGTAGCATCGACAAATACGCCAATCTTTTTTATATGTTCGGGTAATTCTGGAATAACACTATTAAAATAACGTGGTGAATTTTTGTAGAAAATGAAACCCATAAAATCTGGATTTAATTTCGCAACATTTAAAATGTTGTCTTTAGTTTTCATTCCGCAGACTTTTAATTTCATGATTGTAAGTCTTTTATAAATTGAGTAGCACTGTCGCCAGGATTATTAGTTTTCATAAAGTTTTCTCCTATTAAAAAGCCTTTATAACCATAAGGTTGTAAGGTTTTAATAGCTTCAACATTACTAATGCCACTTTCAGAAACTTTTACAAAATCGTTTGGAATCATTTTACTTAGTTGCTTGCTGGTGTCTAAGCTAACGTCAAAGGTCTTTAGATTTCGATTGTTTACGCCTAACATATCAAGGCTTGGCATTAATGATTTATGGAGTTCTTCTTCGTTGTGAACTTCTAGTAATACATCAAGTTTAAGCTGTTTGGCCAATTCTGAAAATGCTTTAATTTCTGCTTTGGTTAAAATGGCAGCAATGAGTAAAATTGCATCTGCACCATAAGCTTTAGCTTCAATAATTTGATAACTGTCTATAATGAATTCTTTCCGAAGAAGCGGTAAATTACAACTGGCTCGTGCGGTGAGTAAATCGTCTAAGCTTCCACCAAAATACTTACCATCGGTTAAAACAGACATGCCACAAGCACCAGCATTTTGATACCCTTTGGCAACATCAAAAACATTTAAATTGTGATTAATGACTTGCTTTGAAGGGGAGCGTCGTTTATGTTCGGCAATAATTCCTGTATTGCTGTGTCTTAGTTTATCAGATAGTGATACAGTTTCTCTTTCAAACAAAACGGAAGCTTCCAGTTGTTTTACAGGAATAAGTTGCTTTCGAAGGTTAACTTCGATGCGTTTATCGTTTACTATTTTATCTAATATGTTCATTTTGTTGTTAACCTGAACTGGTTTCAGGTTCTCATTATTTATATGTTACTATAACCTAAGCTTCATGACTACTTAAAGTTATTATTTACTCAATTCTATTAAGCGTTCTAGACTTGCTTTTGCTCTTCCGCTTCCTAAACTATCCTGAGCTAAATAAAACCCTTCTTGATGCGAAATGCCTTTTACGGTAGCTATGGCTAATCCTGCATTAGCGCAAACCACATTGTTTTGAGCATCTGTACCTTTACAGTCCATGATGTTTTTAAAGATTTTAGCGGCTTGTTTTACAGAAGATCCTCCAAATATTTCACTTTGTTCGATTTGTTTTAATCCTAAATCTGCTGGGCTTAGCATGGTTTCAGCAGTGTTAGAAATGATTTTTGTGTTTCCGGTCAATGAGATTTCATCATAACCATCTAAAGCGTGAACAATGCTATAATTTTTGTCGGTATTTTGGTAGAGATAGCCATAGATACGTTGCAATTCTAAATTGAACACACCAACCATTTGGTGTTTAGGAAAGGACGGATTTACCATTGGACCTAACATGTTAAAAAAGGTCTTCACACCTAATTCTTTGCGGATAGGAGCCACATTTTTCATGGCTGGATGAAATAATGGCGCATGGAGTACACATATGTTTGCTTGATCTATAGCGTATTTTAAAAAGTCTGATTTATTCGAAAAATGAATTCCTAAGGCTTCCATAACATTAGATGATCCAGAAGCAGATGAAACGCCATAATTACCATGTTTGGCTACTTTTACTCCAGCGCCAGCCGTGATAAAAGACGCGATTGTGGAGATGTTAAACGTGTCTTTTCCGTCACCACCAGTACCACATAAATCGATAGCCTCGAAGTCGGATAAATCTACAGGAATGCAAAGTTCTAATAAGGCATCCCTAAAGCCTTGTAACTCTTCTAGAGTAATGCTACGCATCATGTAAATTGTAAGAAAGGATGCAATTTGACTTTGATTGTATTTGCCTTCGGAAATATTCACCAATACCGTTTTTGCTTCTTCACTAGAGATGCTTTCGTGGTTGATTAGTCTGTTTAGTATTTGCTTCATAGTATTTCCCATTGCAGCGGGAATCTTTTAATTAAACTTTAATTTTTAGGTCTCTATTTAGATGGCTTATGCCGCTGTATCATTTACTTTACAACTGTTAACTATTGACCCAGTTTTCTAGAATTTGTTTTCCATTTGGTGTCAATACCGATTCTGGATGATACTGTACACCTTTTACATCGTAAACTTTGTGTCTTAACGACATTATTTGTCCGTTACTATCAAAAGACGTTGCTTCTAAGGCTTCAGGTAAATTTTTATGTACAACCCAAGAATGGTAGCGACCAACTTCTATAGTCTTTTCCATGTTTTTGAATAAGACTTCGTCGTCTACGGTAATATCAACCTGAGTGGCAACACCATGATAAACATCATCGAGATTAACAAGTGAGCCACCAAAAACTTCACCAATGGCTTGTTGCCCTAAGCAAACACCTAAAATGCTTTTGGTAGGTGCATAGGTTTTGATAATAGCTTTTAATAATCCGGCTTCGTCAGGAATGCCTGGTCCTGGTGATAATACAATTTTTTGAAAAGCCTCAACGTCTTTAAGCGTGAGTTTATCATTTCGTTTTACGGTGACTTCGCAATTTAAATCCTCTAAATAGTGGACTAAATTATAGGTGAAGCTGTCGTAGTTATCTATTACTAATATTTTCATATATAGTTCCCGAGAAAGTGGGAGTTTTATTAATTAAACTTGTGTTTCGTTTGTTCTCGTTTTCCGTTGCGTTAAGGATTGAGGCTTTGTTGGAGCTCCTCAAAGAGAGCGACTGCCGAAAGCCTGACCCTTGCGGTAACGCCCTAATTTTAAATATCTTCAGCCATTTCAATCGCTTTTGTTAAGGCACCTAATTTGTTATAGACCTCTTGTAACTCGCTTTCTGGATTGGATTTTGAAACCAATCCAGCACCAGCTTGCCAATGCAGTTTATGATTTTTACTCATAAACGTTCTAATCATAATGGCGTGATTATAATTACCATTAAAATCCATAAAACCAATGGCGCCACCATAAAAAGCGCGACTTGTTTTTTCGTATTGTTCTATCAATTGCATGGCGCGATGTTTTGGTGCACCACTCAATGTTCCGGCTGGAAATGTATCGGCAACGACTTGCATGGTTGGTGTTTTATCATGAATTCTTCCTGTGACTTTGCTTACCAAATGGATCACATGAGAGAAGAATTGTGCTTCGCGATAGGTTTCAACTTTAACCTGGCTACCATGACGGCTCAGGTCGTTTCTGGCGAGATCAACGAGCATGACATGTTCGGCATTTTCCTTATCATCTGCAGCGAGTTGCTTGGCTAGTTTTTGATCATCTTCATCATTTCCTGTTCTTTTAAATGTGCCTGCAATGGGATGGATTTCGGCTTGGCCATTGTTGACAACAAGCTGAGCTTCTGGTGAACTTCCGAAGATTTTAAAATTTCCGTAGTCAAAATAAAAGAGGTAAGGAGAAGGGTTGATACTTCTTAGGGCACGATATACATTAAACTCATCACCTTTAAAGGCCTGAGCGAATTTTTTTGAGAGCACGAGTTGGAAAACATCGCCTCGAGCACAATGCTTTTTAGCGAGTTCTACGTGGTCTTTATACTCGTCATCGGTAAGATTGGATGAAATATCAGAATCGGTTTTAAAGGTATAAGATGCAAAATTTTTAGAACTGATTAATTGTAAAACCTCGTCTATATTATTTTCGGCTTCAAAACAATGCGCGAATATATACGCCTCATTTTTAAAGTGATTAATGGCGATTATGTTTTGATAAACCGCATAAAAAATATCTGGAATATCAAGAGAATCAGGTTTTTCGCTAATCTCAATATCTTCAAAATATTTTACAGCATCATAAGCAGTGTAGCCAAAAATACCATTGTTTATAAATTTAAAATCTTCATCAGAATTTACTTTAAATCGTTTCGTGAATTTGTGAATCTCTTCGGTAACCGAAATGTTTAAGGCATTATTTGTTTTAGAACTTCCGTCAGGATAAGACTGTTCAATAACATTATTTTTGACTTTAATAGATGCTATTGGATTAAAACAGATGTAGGAAAAACTATTATCATTAGCATGATAATCACTACTTTCTAGTAGAATGCTGTTTGGGAATTTATCTCTAATTTTTAAGTAAATGCTCACAGGTGTTATGGTGTCTGCCAGAATTTTCTTGTAATGCGTATATAAACTAAATGTTTTCATTTTTTATAATTAAAAAAAGGCTTGTCGTGAATGACAAGCCTTTTTGATATGTTACTTTAAATATACCTATAGGGTTAGTTCACGAAGTTGTTGTTTCGAGAGTTCCACCACCAAGTATGATTTAAGTTTATGTTCATTGTTTTGTAAAGTTCAAATATAGACATCAAAATTTAGTTTTCAAATTTAATTGCATAAAAATGAAAAAGATTCCCAAATTCATGGGAATCTTTAAGACTAAATGTTGCTATTAATCAAATTTACTTAAAATTTCAACTTTACATTTAGATCGAATTCATCATATATTGCTTTATCTTTTAGTCCGTCAAAAAAGCTTGCCGAACCATATTTGATATCATATTTTGTTCGGTCCACTTTAAGCGATGCTGTTGCTGTGTTATCTGCAATAGTCATATCAAATGAAATAGGATGAGTTTTTCCTTTGATGGTTAAATCGCCTGTAATGTTATAATTTCCGTTTTTGCCTTTAACGTCAGTGATGTTTAAGTTTGCTTTAGCATGATTGCTTGTTCCGAAGAAATCATCAGACTTTAAATGTCCTTCAAGTTTTTCTTTGCCTTTTCCAGCTTCTAAATCGGTAACATTAATTGAAGTCATATCCATAACGAAATTGCCTCCGGTTAATTCATCATTTTCAAATATTAGCGTTCCATCAAGCAGGTTGATAGTACCTTCATGGGATCCAGTGACTTTGTGACCTTTCCATGAAATAGTCGACTCTGATATTTTAACTTCATTTTTCTTAACTGAAGTAAATGATGCAAAGGTTAATGCCAGAATTAAAATAGCTGCTGTTTTTAATGTGTTTGTTTTCATTGTTTTAAATTTGTTTTTGGGTTTGTTTATGCTCTTAGTTTATCTAATAATAAGTTTAAAGTTGTTAACTCTGATGTGTTTAAATTTTTTGTAATGTTAAGGTTGCTTTTTTTTACTTTATCGTCTAATTCGGTTAATAGTTCTAGGCCTTTAGAGGTGATTAAAATTTCTATTTTTCGTCTGTTTGAAGGGCATGTTTGACGCGTAACCAAATCTTTCTTTAATAGTTTGTCTATCAAACGCGTAGTGTTACTCATCTTGTTTAACATGCGTTCTTGTATCGTGCTAAGATTAGCAGGCTGTCCTTTTTGTCCTCTTAATATTCTCAACACATTGTACTGTTCAGACGATAAGCCGTACGATTTAAAGTCTGTTAATGCCTTTTCTTTTAGCCAATTATTGGTGTAAATCAAATTAATAACGGTTTTGTCATTTTCATTGAGTTTAACGGTACTTTTAATATCAGATTCTATTGACATATGTATATACAATTGTTGTATGTACAAATGTATGATAATTTATACTTGTAATGATTAATGTTTTGTTAAATTTTTAAATGCATCTTATTTGATTTATAACTTTATAATATGAAACACGTATTTATCATTATTTTAGTTGTGTTTAGTCTTTTTGAAGATCAAAAAAGCGAAGCCAATACGCAAGATTTAAAAGTGCTTAATTTTGATGAGCTTCAATCTTATCTAGGTTCTAAAGATGAGAGTAAAACGTATGTTGTGAATTTTTGGGCAACATGGTGTGCGCCTTGCGTGAAAGAATTGCCATATTTTGAACAACTAAATGCTAATTATGTCAATAAATCGGTTGAAGTTATTTTAGTCAGTCTCGATTTTCCAAAGCAAATTGACACCAAATTGAAGCCTTTTCTTAAGAAGCACAATTTAAAAAGTGAAGTGCTGGTATTGGATGACGTAGATTCAAATACATGGATTCCAAAAGTGAATAAAAACTGGTCAGGTGCAATACCTGCTACTTTAATATATAACAAAGACAAAAAAGAATTTTACGAACGCTCTTTTGATTATCAGGGACTTGAAACCCAATTAAAACAATTTATAAAATAGAATATCATGAAAAACACACTTAAAACATTTTTTGCATTAATAACTATTGTGGCTTTGTCGTCATTTACAAATGTAGATGAAGGTCAAGGGTATCACATTGGTGATATTGCAACCGATTTTGACTTAGAAAATATTGATGGAAATAAAGTCTCAATGAAAGACTACAAGGATGCCAAAGGTTTTATCATTGTTTTTACCTGCAATACGTGTCCTTACGCTGTAGCTTATGAAGATAGAGTTGAAGCTTTAAATAAAAAGTACGCAGATAAAGGCTATCCTGTAATAGCTATTATGCCAAATAATACAGATGTTAAACCAGGCGACAATATGGATGCCATGAAAGCCAGAGCTAAAGCTAAAGGATTTACGTTTCCTTATTTAATGGATGAAGGTCAAAAAATATATCCGCAATATGGAGCAACTAAAACACCACACGTGTATGTTTTAGAGCGTACCAAAAAAGGACATGAAGTAAAATATATTGGCGCAATTGATGACAATTATAAAGATGCTAGTGCTGTGACAAAGACCTATGTTGAAGATGCAGTTGATGCTTTATTAGTCGGAAAAGAAGTACCAGAAGCTACAACTCGTGCCATTGGTTGTTCAATTAAGGTGTAATGCTTGCAATAACTTTAAAAAATTTTAATCCGAAGTGTAACACTTCGGATTTTTTTTCGTCTATATAAAAAAATGTCCTAAGGAAAAGTTAAATTTGCATGATTTTTGATATATAAAAATATGACTGATTTAACACAACAAGAATGGGCTTCAAAACTTGCTGCTGATAAAAATGCAGTAGTATTAGATGTAAGAACTCCAGAAGAGGTAGCGCTTGGTATCATTCCAGATGCTATCGTTATTGACATTTATAATGGTCAAGGATTTATTGAAGCTATTGAAAAACTCGATACATCCAAAACCTATTATGTATATTGTAAATCTGGAGGTCGAAGTGCTCAGGCATGTCGTGTAATGAATCAGTTAGGTTTTAAAAACACGTATAATCTCATTGGAGGCTTCAGCGAATGGTCAGGTGAAGTAGCTTCAATTTAAAAATCAATCAAAATGAAAAACAAGGTACTTATGTATTGTTTTGCACTATTTGCATTAGCATATAGCTGTAAAGAAGAACCGCAAAGTGAAATAAAAATGGTTTCACCAGAAGAAATGCAATCACTGTTAGAACTTGAAGATATTCAACTAGTCGATGTAAGAACACCCGCTGAACATAAATCAGGATATATAGAGCATGCTCAAAATATAGATCTTACATCACCTACTTTTGATGAAGATATTGTAAAACTAGATAAAACAAAACCAGTTGTGGTGTATTGTAAATCTGGAGGAAGAAGTGCCAAATGTTCTAAAAAACTTAAAGAAGCAGGCTTTGTCAAAATTTATGACCTCGAAGGCGGATTAGAAAAATGGAAATTCAAAGGTCTCGAAATTAAAACTATAGAGTAAATAGTTATACACTATATCATACAAATTAAACCGAACGTTATGTTCGGTTTTTTTATATGCTGATTTCTGATATGTTAATGAACTCTCAATAACTTATTTAATCCCTTTGTTTTTTTTAAATTAGCGTCTTTCAAAACCTAACTAATTCTAATGAAGCATTTAATTCTTTCGCTCTGCAGTATTTTTGTATTTTCAATCACTACGAATGCTCAAATTTTAGAGCCTGTAAAATGGGAAACTTCAGTTGCTAAAATTTCTGATACCGAATACGATTTAATTTCTACTGCAACGATAGATAGTGGCTGGCATTTATACTCTCAAAGTGTGCCAGATGACGGACCAATTCCAACTACATTTCTCTACAAAGCGAATGCCGATTACGAACTTAGTGGAACGACTTCTGAAGACGATGGTCATGTTGTTGACGATCCTGTGTTTCAAATGAAAATCAAGTTTTTTGAAAATAAAGCAGAATTCAAACAGCGTATTAAAGTCTTAAATCAAGAACTCTCAATTGTTGAAGGTGAAGTTGAATTTATGGCTTGCGATGATGAAAAATGCTTACCACCAGATTATGTTGAACTAAAGTTTAATTTAAAAACTGATGAGACATCTCAAATATTTGAACCAGTTACCTGGGAAGCTTCCGTAGAAAAAATATCGGATACAGAATATGTATTGGTGTCTAAAGCTAAGATAGATCAAGGCTGGCATTTGTATTCTCAAAATGTTCCTGATGACGGCCCAATACCAACAACGTTTGATTACACTTTAGAAAATGGTGTCGAACTCATTGGTAATACAAATGAAGAGGAAGGTGTCACTATTGATGATAAAGTCTTCCAGATGAAAGTGAAGTATTTTGAAGACTCTGCCGAATTTAGGCAGCATATCAAAGTGTCAAATCAAGATATAAAAAGCATAAAAGCCGAAGTTGGATTTATGGCCTGTGATGATGAGAAATGTTTGGCTCCTAGTTATTTGGATTTAGAATATTCGCTTACAGGAGAGCTTATTTCTAAGAGTAATATTGTATTAAGTGAACGTAGTAGAAAATTGTCTGAAGCATTAAAACTTAATGTGTCTGGATGGGAGAAATTTGAAGAAGAGAAAGTAGAAGAGAAGAGCAATTTTACCATATTCTTACTTGGATTTCTTGGAGGTTTAATAGCGTTGTTGACGCCTTGCGTATTTCCAATGATACCATTAACGGTATCCTTCTTTACCAAAAGTGCTGGAAACAATCAAAAAGGAATTGCCAATTCAGTAATGTATGGTTTTTTCATATTCCTTATCTACTTTTTATTGAGTTTACCATTTCATTTATTAGATTCACTAGATCCTGAAATATTAAATAATGTATCTACTAATGTGACATTAAACATTATTTTCTTTATCATTTTTATTGCATTTGCGTTTTCATTTTTTGGGTATTACGAGTTGACACTTCCCGCTTCATGGAGTAATGCACTTGATAGTAAAGCGAATAAAATAGGCGGACTCATAGGCGTGTTTTTTATGGCGCTTACTTTAGCTATTGTTTCATTTTCATGTACTGGACCCATATTAGGAACTTTGTTGGGAAGCTCGCTTACATCTGATGGTGGAGCAACACAACTAACACTAGGTATGAGTGGCTTTGGTTTGGCGCTAGCATTACCATTTACCTTATTTGCAATGTTTCCTAAGTGGCTTAATTCTTTGCCTAAATCTGGAGGCTGGTTAAATACAGTTAAAGTCGTTTTAGGATTTATAGAATTAGCCTTAGCGCTTAAGTTTTTATCTAATGCCGATTTAGTGGAGCATTGGGGACTTTTAAAGCGTGAAATCTTTATAGGTCTTTGGATTATTATTGGTATAGGTTTGGCATTATATCTCTTCGGAAAAATTAAATTTCCACATGATGGGCCATTAAATAAATTGGGTAAAGGCCGTATTACAACAGGAATATTGACTGTTGCATTTGTGATTTATTTAATTCCAGGATTGACCAATACAAAATATGCTAACCTAAAACTTCTAAGTGGTTTTCCACCTCCGCTGTTTTATAGTTTGTATGATAAAACTTCTGAATGCCCTTTAAATCTTAATTGTTACAAAGATCTGGAAGCAGGTATTGCTGCGGCTAAGTCTGAAAACAAACCCATAATGCTTGATTTTACTGGATGGGCTTGTGTAAATTGTCGTAAAATGGAAGAGCAGGTCTGGAGTAAACCTAAGGTTTATGATTTGTTAAATGAAAACTATATCATTATTTCGTTATATGTTGATGACAGGAAAGAGCTACCCGAAGAAGAAAAATTTGAATTTCTAAGACCTTCAGGTAACGTTAAAAAAATTAGAACTATAGGTGATAAGTGGGCGACTTTGCAAACGATAAACTTTAAAAATAACTCACAACCTTTTTATGTTTTATTGGATCATGATATGTCGTTGTTAAATCATACAACAGCTTATACACCTAATGTTGATGAGTATTATGAATGGCTTGTAAAAGGCTTAGAAAACTTTAAATAGAGATTTTATTTTTCAAAATACACATCTTCAAAAGGGACTCTAAACCGAGGTCCATATATGCCTTTGTCTTCATCTCTGATTCCGCAACCAATGACCATGTTAATTTCGGCACCTCTGGGCAAGGCTAAAATTTGCTTAACTCTAAGCGTATCACTGCCTTCCATCGGACAGGTGTCATATCCAATTGCAGACATGCTTAGCATAAAATTTTCAGCTGCTAAAGCGGCACTTTTGTGTGCCACAATTCGCATGTCACTTAAACGGGTTTGACGATACACAGGTCTGAATAAGCCAACAATTTGAAAAACCAGATACTTGATAAAACCCAATATTCCGAAAACATCGGTATAGATCGTCGGAATTAGTTTTTGGTAATAATCAATGGCCATTTTTTTTCGTTTTAACCAGCGCTCTTCAAGATTTGGTTTGTCGTAAACTTTATTGAGAAATTCGATATTTGCTTTAGCACGTTGTCGCCATAAGTCTTTTCTTGTTACTATAACAACAAGCTGTTGAGCAGTTTTAGCTGCATTTTGATTAAGACAAGCCACAGCAAGTTGATCAAGTAGAGTTTTGTCTGTGATATGATAGAATTCCCATAGTTGCAAATTGCTGCTGGTAGGTGCTAGCGATGCTTGATAAAGGCACTGTTTTACTTTTAGGGAGTCTATGGGTTCACTTTTATAAACTCTGGTAGATCTTCTATAATTAATTGCTTCTGTTACTGTTTTTTCCATAGGCTGAATATAACGAAAAAAAGCCTCCATTTATCATTAGTTAATTTGAAAAATGGAGGCGAAAATTATAGCTTAAAATGAGTGTTAAGTCACGCTGGTTTTTAATTTGTCAGCATGCATTTGTCTCAATTTTGCCAGTTTTGGTGTAATTACAAAACTACAATACCCTTGAGTTTGATTGTTGGCATAATAGTTTTGATGCACAGCTTCTGCTTCGAAAAATGGACCTAATTCACTTATTTCAGTTACAATAGGATTCTCATAATAGGAAGCCATCTCTTTAACAACCAAATTGGCTACTTGTTTTTGTGTATCGTCGTGATAAAAAATCACAGAACGATACTGCGAACCAACATCTGCACCTTGACGGTTTAATGTAGTTGGGTCATGACTTGTCATAAAAATAACTAGCAAATCTTGGTAAGAGATAATGTCTGGATCAAAGGTGACCTGAACCACTTCGGCATGGCCAGTTAATCCGGAACATACTTCACGATATGTTGGTGTTCCTGGTACTGTGCCACCGCTGTATCCTGAAACCACTTTTTCTACACCTTTTACTTCGTTGTAAACCGCTTCAATACACCAGAAACATCCAGCTCCTACGGTTAATTGTTCTAATGTCTTATGTGTCATTATTTAGTCTCCTCTACTTTAGAATCTAGTTGCATAGATTCTGAATTGATACAATAACGCAATCCACTTGGTTCAGGGCCGTCTGGAAATACATGTCCTAAATGTGCATCACATGTATTGCACATGACTTCTACGCGAACCATTCCAAATGAAGCATCTTTTTCATATTTGATTGCGTTTGGTTTAATAGGTTGTGTAAAACTTGGCCATCCCGATCCAGATTCAAATTTTATGGTCGAATCAAATAAAGGAGTGTCGCAACAAATACAATTGTATTGGCCTTCATCATAGATACTGCATAAAGCACCACTGTGAGGGCGTTCGGTTCCTTTTTGACGCGTAATTCTGAATTGCTCTGGAGTTAATTGTTGACGCCATTCGGCATCTGTTTTTTCAACTCTGCGCTCAGGAATTGGATTACCGTTTACGGCAAAGTTGATTAAGTCTTTCCAAGTTAACATAGCTTTTGTCCTTTCTGTTTTATTTAATAATTACTGTATAATTAACTTCACATTTTAGTCGAAATGAAACTCATAATCTTACAGTATTGAAGTTTTTTATACTTCATTTTAGATATGAAGTATGGTCTCCTAAAGTTACGAGATAAATTTAGAATTCTATTGAATTTATTTTTATAAATAACATCTATTTTGACAGTAAATTCGTATATAAACCATAACCAATCATTATATTCCTATCTATGACATTTAAAATAAAGTCAGTTTGGCTAAAGCGTATAATCAAAACTCTATTAGCTGGGCTAGCTATGCTTTTATTATTTTGGTTTTCGGTGTATATCGGACTTTGGGGAACTCTGCCATCTGGTAAAGATCTAAAAGATATTAAGCAGGCAGAAGCTACATTGCTTTTAGATGCCAACAGTGAGTTACTGGGAAAATATTTCATTTTTGATAGGCAAATAGTATCCTATGAAGATTTGCCTAAGCATTTAGTAGATGCTTTGGTTGCTACTGAAGATTCACGTTTTTATGAGCATAATGGTGTGGATTACACAAGTTTGTTTCGGGTATTTTTTAAATCGATTTTATTGCAAGATAATTCCTCTGGAGGCGGAAGTACTATCAGTCAGCAATTAGTGAAAAATATCTATGGAAGAGAAAAGCATGGTTGGTTTTCAATGCCAGTGAATAAGGTAAAAGAAATGATTGTTGCCAAACGTTTTGAAAGCATTTATTCTAAACAGGAAATCATTGCTTTGTATTTAAACACGGTACCTTTTAGTGAAAATGTTTTTGGGATAGAAAGTGCTTCTCAGCGATTTTTCAATACAACAACAAAAGACCTGAGTTTAGCGCAGTCGGCAACTTTAATAGGGACATTAAAAGCGCCTCATGGTTACAACCCTAGATTATTTCCAGAGCGAAGTCAGTTAAGGCGTGATGTTGTTTTGCAACAAATGGAAAAATATGACTATATAGATGAGGCTTTAAAAAAGACAACCAGCGATATACCGTTAGAGACTGATTATAGAAAATTTAACCACACTGATGGTATAGCACCTTATTTCCGTGAAAAAATCAGATTGGAAGTTAAGCGTGTTTTGGATAGTATCAATGCAAAAGATGGCATAGCATATGACCTGTATAAAGATGGTTTAAAGATTCATACCACACTTGATATTGCAATGCAACGTTATGCCGAAACCGCAATGAAAACGCACATGGCGACACTTCAAAATCAGTTTGAAAAGGCGTATGGAACACAAGCACCATGGATAAAAAATACGGCTTTGATTGATAGCAGAATTAAAGGTCTAAAACTCTATAAAACTTTAAAAAAGAAGAATTGGAGTGATGCACAAATCATGGATAGTTTACAAGCAAAAGGGAACTTTAGATTGTTTTCATGGAAAGGTGATCTAGTAGAAGAATCTTCAATTTTGGATAGTCTAAAGCATACCATGAAATTTTTAAATGCAGGTTTTGTTGCTGTTGATCCTAAATCTGGTGCAATTAAGGCTTATGTTGGAGGTATTGATTTTGAACGTTTTAAATACGATCACGTTTCAGCGTCTAAACGTCAGGTAGGCTCTACATTTAAACCGTTAGTTTACACAACTGCTTTAGAAAAAGGAATCGAACCTTGTTCGTATTATCCTGTTAAAGAAGTGACATATACCAATCAAAAGGGGTGGACACCAACGAATAACGGCGAAAATGAAACAGATAGACATCTCAACTTTTCTTTGGAAAAAGCGATAAGTGAATCTGTAAATACAATTGCAGTTAAGGTGCTTGAAGATGTTGGTATAGAGGCAGTAATCGAACAGGCTCAAAAAATGGGAATCAAATCACCTCTACCAAAAGTGCCTTCATTGGCTCTTGGGACTGCAGAATTATCAATGTTAGAACTTATTGAAGCTTATACAAGTTATGCAAATGAAGGACGTATTTCAAAACCTTTCTATATTACCAAAATAGAAGATAAGACAGGACAAGTGATTTATGAAAGTCTGCAAGCTAACGAATCACCTGAAGCATTTTCGAAAACCACACAGCAAACCATGATTGAGATGATGAAATCTACAATTAATTCTGGAACTGCACAGCGCATACGTTCGCGTTACGGACTTCAAAATGACTTAGCAGGAAAAACAGGAACTACACAAAATAATAAGGATGGCTGGTTTGTTGGCTTAAGTCCGAAATTAGTCATGTTATCCTGGGTTGGAAATGATGATCACCGCATTGGTTTTAGCAATACATCTATTGGACAAGGCGCCAATTCGGCATTACCAATAGTTGCTTTGTTTTTAAAAGAGATGAATACCGATAATCAGTTCAACGCCATTACTCAGGCGAAATTTGAAGCACCATCAGAAGCTGTCATTAATGCATTAGACTGTGAATTAGAAAAACGCGATGGGTTTTTAAAGCGTCTGTTTAAGAAAGATAAAAAAGAACGTGAGTTTGATTCTTCTTCCGAAGTTATAAAGAAAAAGAAAAAAGGGCTCTTCAATTTCCTTAAGAAAAAGCAATAATTTAAAAGATTTGTGCTGTGTTTGAAATCAAATTTTTAAGGCGCCTTAATTTGTTTTATTCTTTTTTGTAATATGAAATAGTATGTATTTTATTTTGTACATTTAGCTTCTCCCACAGTTGCAGAATTAATTCTGTTGACACTTATTTAGAAATAATAGTATGATGGTATATTAAGTTATGCTGTCCTAAACATTTATTTATACAATTAAGTGAAATAGAATAATTATGATTCAGAACGCTCTACAATTTACTACGCAACTCCTCAATCAATACATTAAAAATAAATTTAGATTACATGATGATGTTGTTATTTGCAATGCTATTGTAAATGCTGATAATTCGACAGAAAGAGTCAATCAGAATAAAGTGGTTGTGTCATTTATAAATTTAGAACTGGATAAATCTATCCGAAATACTGTTCATCCGGCGAATGCGCCAAATATACAGCCTGTTAGCAACAGGTATAACCTGGATGTTTTGGTCGCTTCAAATTTTGACAGCTATGATGAGTCTTTAAAATTTCTCGATGCCGTAATTACTTTTTTTCATACCCATCCAGTAATAGATTCTAATACAAGACCCAATATGCCAGACACTATTGAACAGATGTCTTTTGAAATGGAAAAGTTGGGGTATCAAGAAACGGATAGTCTTTGGAATGCATTGAATGCAATATATCGACCTTCTGTTATTTATAAACTTCGTTTGGTGTCAATTAATACGGATGAAATTTGAATTAAGATTGAAATTTTAAAACTTTAAACATCGAGAATTAATGAGTACCGTTCGCTATAAGAAAATCTTTGAAATCAAAATAACGCATGGCTATTTCAGTACGTTAATTCCTGAAGATTTAAATATATTATTTGGTCCAATCACGCAAGACATTATGAGACGGTTCGATATTCAGGTTAAAAGAACACTTAGCAATTGTAGTTTTTATATGAATTCGGAATCTTCGATTATTGATTTTATTAATCATTTAGATTCGGAATTAACTCAAAATTATTTTGATTTCTATATCGAAATTAAAAGCCCTTATTTTTATAATTATACTCAAATTGATTTGGATACTCAGCAATCAATTCTCTATGAAAGTCGCTCAGCTGATAATACCTTTACAGAAACTTCGATAGTCTTAAATCCAATACAGCATCATCTAAGCTCGACGGATAAATTTGCTGAGGTAAACATCTATTTTCAAGATATTATAGATGCTGTTGATGCAGAGTTTGTTATTGCATTCGAATCCAGAGCAACTTATTGGCAATATTTCATAATAGATAGAAGTGATTTTCATCTTAAACAACCACATATAATAAGTGATCAGGATATCTCTTTTCAACCACCAAAATTAGTGACCACACAACAAGGAGTACAAGCTTTTGAGATAATTAGTGAAATGCCTTTAAAACTAAGTCAACAGCATCACTATACATTTAGTTTGTATGATGTGATTACCGATAATTCTGAGTCACCAAATGAATCGTCGCAAGGTCTGAAGAAAATCATCAACAGTTTGCCTGGTGCAAATGCTAATTTAATTACTCTCAAAGAAGAAAATGGAAAACAAATTTTTTTATCACCAATCTATATTTACATATAAGTTAATCGTCTAAAATAAAAACTAATGAATGAAAATAAAATGAAAACTCCAGGTGTTTATATTGAAGAGATTAATGCTTTCGGAAATTCTGTTGTTCCTGTTCCTACAGCCGTGCCAGCTTTTGTAGGCTATACACCACAAGCTAAATATGAAGGCGTATCTTATATTAATGTGCCTAAAAAAATATCATCATTTGCTGAATTTCAGTCCATTTATTGTTATCCAGATTCAGTGCCTCCTGAACAGCCTGTAAAACAGTATAACCCAGATTATTATTTGGTTAAACAAGACCAGCAACCAGTTAAGGGAGATTTTATAACGATTGAAGGCAGCCTTTATGCCATCGTTCCTGATCCTAATACCATTTATTATTTGTACAATAGTATACGTTTATTTTTTCTTAATGGAGGAGGAGATGCCTATGTTGTATCGGTTGGCACCTATGGTGATCCATCTGGGAATCCTTCAAATCCAGAAGATCATGTGGTCAATCCAAATGTTGAATTAAATGATTTACTTGCTGGGATCAAATTATTGGAAAATGAAGCTGAGCCCACGATGTATATCTGTCCTGAAGCAACATTATTATCTTTTGAAAATAATGCGACACTCATGCAATCAATGTTATTACAAAATGCTGAAATGAAATCTGCGATAAGCATATTTGACGTGATTGGAGGACGTCAGCCAGATCCTTTTTTTTATACTGAAGATATTTCAACGTTCAGAAACAATACTGGAGTAGAAGGACTGAGTTATGGTTGTGCGTATTATCCTTTTATTGGAACAACAATAATGCAAGATACCGATATAGATTTTACAAATCTTTTTGGAGGTAATATTGATGCTTTGGCAGTTTTATTAAAATCTGAATCTTTATCTAATCCGAATATAACCAGTATTATTAAAGCAATTAAAGATTCATCTACAATACATTCAAATATAAGTCAGCTTCATACTGCGTTACTCAATGCTAGTCGTATATATCATGATATCATAGCAAAAGTACTATCAGTAATAAATGTACTTCCACCAAGTGGAGGAATGGCAGGTGTCATTACTGTAACCGACAATGAAATAGGACCTTGGCAATCGCCTGCAAATAGGTCTATAGTGGGAGCAGTGTCACTGCCAATCCGACTTACAGAGGCAGAACAAGCTGGGCTAAATGTAGATGCTATTTCAGGAAAGTCTATCAATGCTATTCGGTTTTTTAATGGTGTTGGGATATTAATTTGGGGCGCACGTACATTAGATGGCAATAGTAATGATTGGAGATATATTTCAGTACGAAGAACATTGATATTTATTGAGCAGTCATCAGTACTTGCCGCTCGTGCTTATGTGTTTGAACCTAACGATGCAAATACATGGAAATCTGTCAAAGCACTGCTTTCTAGTTTTCTGACTAGCATTTGGAAAGAAGGCGGACTTCAAGGTGCTATGGCTTCTGATGCATTTTCTGTACAGTGTGGTTTAGGAACAACAATGACTAGCGAAGATGTTTTGAACGGACTTATGAAAGTGAGTATTAAGGTCGCTGTGGTTAGACCTGCAGAATTTATAGTAATTACGTTTGAACAACAAATGACTACAACTAATTAAATAGTCAGTTAACACGATATATTTTGGGTAAATTCAATAATAGTTTAAGTGATGCTGCAAAATCACTATTAAATGAACAAGTACTTGAGCAACGTAAGTTAAATGTACAGTTAGAAGCATCTGTGCTGAGTTTATTTTATATGCAAGGCGCAAGAGTAAATGATTGTAATAAAGTTACAGAATCTGAAAAAGCAGATGAATTGCTAATGAAATTAAAATCACAACTAACAGATACTAATGAAATAACTAAACAGCTTACAGAATCTGCTAATGAAATTCAAACTTCTGTTGAAGCATCTGTAAATTGTGTTGCCATTATGGCTAGCAATATACAGAGGGCAGCAAATGCCATTCTAAAGCTAGCAGCAGATGTTGGAAGTATTTATAATATTGTTAATGCTTCAGACAGTGGAAGTGATATTTTAAACCAAATTGATACAATTAACTCGCTAATCAAGAAAACAGCTTTTAACGCACAAATAAGTTCTCAACGTTCAATGGAGACCTCTGTGTTGGCTGCTCAAATGGTTCCAGAAGTAGTTGTTACTCATGTTGAAAAGATTCATTTAGAAGCGGTCAAAATGTTAGGAGATGCTAACAAAAATGAAAGTTTACTTTCTGAAAAAGTAGCTAATAATAAAAGTAATTTACTCAAAGCCTTGTCTGAGGAGAAGACTTTAGGAGGTCGATTACAACATACATTTGTTAATTGTAAAGGCCACTTAAATACCTATGATAATATTAATAAAACGGTCAATTTTGGGCTTAATGTTATAACAGAAGGTAAGTCTGGCAATATGTTTACAATAGCTTTTAATAATGTTGAGTCATTCTTTTATAACACCACAAAAGCACCTTTTAATGGTGTAAAGGACTATGTGCTCTTTTTTGTAAAAGACAAGGATAAATCTGCATTTAGTATTGCAAAAGCGCAGGAACTATTACACGCTACAGGCGAAGGAAAAAAACGCTTTACTATTATCGAAATGGATGGTAAAAATAAACCCGTAAGTACTGATGGGAAGATAAAGAAAGTGATTGAGTTCGATGAAGTTCTGGATACAGATGGAGAAACACTTATTAGAGGTAATGATTATGTGGTTTTTTTAATGATAGAGTTTACGGATGACTATAAAAAGATGCGTAATGATTATTCTGATGTGTTATCGGCACCTTCGTTAGCATTTAGCATGAAATACAAATTAAATTCACCAGAAGCACGTTCCATCAAAGTGATGCTGAAGCAACCGGGTTCGACGATAGATGGCGTATTAACGTTTGAAGTAAATCAAATAAGCACTGCATTTACACCAGAGTACAGATGTTATTTTTTGCCTTATGCTTTGGATAAACAAAACAGGTTTTTAACTGAATCTGAAATGGCAACATTTATACATGATTTAGAGGAACAAAATAATAAGAGTATTAGTGAGATTAAGAAGGAAAAAGCCTTAAGTATGTCTCTTTTAAATGGCCTTGATGGTTTATACGAGTTGTCACCAATACCAATTTTTAATAGTGTTGTGGCTAATAAAGTTCCTGTTAGTAATTATTCTGTTGCTCAGTATAAAAACGCAGCACCAAGTACTTTTATTACTGCTACAGTGAAAATTCAAGCGAATACGACAGACAGTTTTGGGCATCCACTAATCAAAGGGCAAACCTACCTTCCCGTGATTTTAACTACATCTGATGGGACAGATAAGACAGCAAAACAATATGCAATTTCGCTTTCAGATCCTTTGCAAACAAAACCATTTGTGATAAAATAACTACTAATAAATTCATAAGACCCTAAACGTAAACGCATAAAAAAAGATAGCTATGGCAAATAATGATTTTTATAAAGTTACCGATTTTAAACAAGCCGAATTGGATAGGCTTAAAAATCTAGTGTATGAAGCGAAATATGAAGCAGACTACTATGAAGCTATATATAATGCTCTTTCAGAAAAACAAACGAGATACAATGCTTCTTTAAATACTTCCGAAGCTAATGCCAATCAAGCAGATACAAATAAAAAGCGAATAGATACACTTGTGCAAGAAGCAAAACAATTATTTGATGATTCAGGAGATTTGTATAAAGCTATACGTCATTTAAAATCAGAGACATTATCTATTGACTCTGAAATTAAGGTGCTTCTGGAAAACCTTATATATAACATAGATTTAATAAGTAAACTCTCTAATCTTATTAAGACAATTAAAGCTCAAAACCCTTTAATCTCTGATCAGTTGGTAGACATGATTAATACAGCTGAAGTAGATGCAAATACTGCGTTTGATTTCACTTTTAAGGCTTTAGAATCAAGTTTTGAAACGCAAATTTTGATTTCAAAATCTCAATCTGCGGCTACCACTGAGTATAAACAATCTTTAGACTTACTAGCACTTCTCATTGGGCACTTTAAACTTTTAGATGTTGTGCGTCCTGGAGCTACTCATGAAGTAGATGCTGATGCTATTGATGCTAAAAGTTTACAAGACTTCGTAAACGATATGTATAATGCTGCACAGACTAATTACATAACAAATGCTAAAGCGGTTGAATTATGTGATGCCGAATTAAAGGATGTAACGTTGTCCTTAGATAATGCCAAGTTGAAATTACAGTCTTTAACCGATGAATTAAATGCTGTTGAGGCTGCTATGTAATTTAATAGTACTCGTTTATTTTTATCAGTTTAAATCACGTAACCTTTTGGGATTGTAACACCTTTCTTAATTACGACAATACCATCTTTTATAAAATACATGTCAGTTTCGGTGTCTTCTAAATGTTTTCCTCCATTGATTCTGACATCATCTGCAATTCTACAGTTTTTATCAATAATAGCATTTTTAATAAAACAGCGTTCACCTATACCAAGCAGGACTTTGATTTTATTATTTTCAATTTCCTCTAGAGTTTCATAATGATCAGAACCCATCATATATGTGTTGATGATTGTTGATTCTTTTCCAACTCTACTTCGAATACCAATCACAGATTTTTCAATTTTGGCAGCACTTATAATACAGCCCTCCGAAATCACCGATCGCACTAAAGTTGTTCCTGCTATTTTTGTAGTTGGAAGCATTCGGGCTCTGGTATAAATTCGTTTGGTCTTGTCGTATAAGTCAAATTTTGGGATGTCATCTGTCAATCCGATATTGGCTTCAAAAAAAGAATCTATGTTTCCAATATCTGTCCAGTAGCCTTCATATTGATAACTCACGGTTTTGTGAGTGTCGATACTTTGAGGAATGATCTCTTTTCCGAAGTCATTAGTATCTGGATTTTCCATCAATTTAGCTAACAAGTCTCTGTCAAAAACATAAATACCCATAGATGCTAAATAATGTCGACCCTGACCTTTCATTTCATCACTCACCTCAGAGGTCCAGTCTGGAAGCAATTTTTTATCAGGCTTTTCTATAAATGAAGTAACGACATCATTATCATCAGATTTCATAATACCAAATGACGTGGCGTCTTTTGCATTTACAGGAATAGTTGCAATAGAAATTTTAGCATTGCTTTTAATATGTGCATCAATCATTTTTTGATAATCCATCTGGTATAATTGGTCACCAGATAAAATCAAAAAGTATTTAAAATCATGACTTAAAAAGTGGTGCATACTTTGACGTACAGCATCAGCAGTCCCTTGAAACCAGGTTTTATTACCTGGCGTTTGTTCTGCAGCCAGGACATCAACAAATGCCGAACTAAAAAAACTAAAGTGATATGTGTTTTTAATATGACGATTTAAAGATGCCGAATTAAATTGCGTTAAAACAAACATGCGTTTGATATCGGCATTAATACAATTGGAAATAGGAATATCTACTAATCTGTACTTTCCAGCAATAGGTACAGCTGGTTTAGAACGTTCGGCAGTTAAGGGGTAAAGCCTGGAGCCTTGACCTCCACCTAAAATTATGGCTAATACATCATTATTTATCATATGCTATTTTGTTACAGATTGGTATAATTCTTTTACTTGAACGGCTATAGATTTCCAGTCAAAATGATCTTCAACACGCTGACGCCCTTTTTTTGCCATAGACTGGCTTAAAGCTAAGTTACTAATTAATTGATTAATACCTTCAGCTAAATCTCTGGAAAATTTTTCAGGATTTTCAGGCTCAAATGGTGCTTCTTGTTGTTGTTCGACAGGAATTAATAAGCCTGTTTCATTATGAACAACGACTTCTTTTATGCCACCAACAGCACTTGCTACAACAGCAGTATTACAAGCCATCGCTTCAATGTTTATAATTCCGAAAGGTTCATAAATTGATGGACAACAAAACACATCAGCATGAGAATAAAACTGAATGATGTCTTTTTTGTTGAGCATTTCAGAAATCCAAATCACATTATCTCTCTCTTTTTGGACTTCAGCAACGCGTTCCTGCATTTCTAATTCAATTTCTTTAGTGTCTGGTGCTCCTGCACACAATACAATTTGCGTGTCTTTATCAATATGCTTGATAGCATTAATTAAATGTATAATTCCTTTTTGGCGTGTGATCCTTCCTACAAATAAAACATAAGGCTTACTGGTATCAACATTATAGCGCTCTAATGCAGAAGTATCAGAAGTGGTTTTGTATTCATCCAGGTTAATACCATTATAAATCACTTTTACCTTATCTTCATCGACATTAAAATGTTTTAACACATCAACTTTTGTTTCTTCAGAAACTGCTATAATGGCGTCTGCCATTTCAATTGCTGTTTTTTCAATCCATGATGAGGCATCATAACCTTTACCGAGTTGCTCTCTTTTCCAAGGACGCAGAGGTTCTAATGAATGCGTAGTAACGACTAATGGTGTGCCATAGCAAAGCTTAGAAACAATTCCTGCAAACTGAGCATACCAGGTATGGCAATGAACCACATCAGCATCAAAAACACCAGTATTCATCCTTATACAGGTTTCCATAAACTTGAAAATAGGCTTTAAATTTTCAGTAGTATTTGACAAATCTAGAGCTTCAGAAGAAAATCCTTTAACGGTTAAGTTGCCATTTGCTACATCTTGATCTCCAACACATCTCACTTCAACATCCATCAGGTTGGCCAATTCACTTGCCAAGTATTCAACATGAACGCCAGCGCCTCCATATACATAAGGTGGAAATTCTCTGGTGTAAAAAACAACTTTCATAATTGGTGGTTTTAGTGTATCACATATGATATGCATTCAACAACGTATATAACTTTTAAACAAATATAATTGTCCAGTTATATGTCGTATGCTTTATAGCAGTATGATATGTTTTGTAATGTAATAGTTTTCTTGATGAATGAATTTGAGCGTTTTTATCTGAAATATTAATTGGCTTTAAGCATAAATTTCAAGTCTCATTTCTATTCATTTAGATTTTAACATGAAATTAAATAAAAAATATCAGTATTTGAAACAAATCAGTCTTTTATCTGAAATTTAATGTTCTTGTTTTCAAATTGTTCTGAAAAGGCAACTTAATATGTGTAAAAATCACAATTGTATGACATTATGATTGTAAGTTGTCTTAAGGAGACTACGACATGGTATTCCAAATGGATTTTGATGATTCCAATTTAGATTTTGGACGGGTCTACCGAAGCGGCTAGATTCACCTTGCTCACCATGCCGTTACTGCAAATGCAATGTATTGTCTTTACAGGACAAATGCTTTAAAACAAAAAAATCTGATCAAGTAAACTTGTCAGATTTTTTCATTCCAAATCGCAATCAAATTGCGCTTAATGTGGAGTCGGAGAGAATCGAACTCTCGTCCAAACAAGCTATTAAAGAGCTTTCTACACGTTTATTCTGTTATTAGGTTTTCGATGTTAAGCTGGCAAAAGACAACCTACTCAACACTTAGCTTTTTAATCTCGAAAGTGCATCAAAGCGCTACACCATCTAAGTTAATATTTACGATGCCTCTATTAAGAACGCCATTAACCAAGGCTTTCTGGAGACATTTAGCTTTCCTACCTAGTAGGACGTGGCTTAATCTTACTGTGATTCAGATTAGGCAGCTAAAGCGTAGTTATTCTCGCCGTTTAAAAAGTTGACCTAGCCTTTTACGTGTTTCAATGTCATTACACGACGTGCTTACCGTTTAATGAGTCTCGCTGTCAAAACCAGTCGACCCCATTATAATGAGATAGTAAACTTTAATTTACGTCCTCGAATTTATCCCGAACTTATTTCGAAATTTTATCCGTATCTCTTTTAGTAATTTTTTTAGCGTTCCCTTTCAGGTCAGGCTCTCACTACTCGCTCTCTGCGAGGAGCTCAAACAAACCGTTCCATCCTTAACGCAACATCCCAATCACCTGTAATACCCGTGAAAGGTGTGCGAAATTACTAAAAATATTGACTCAAAAGCTATACCAAACCCTTTTTATAATCCTTTTAAGAAAAAATGTCAGTTCTAATTATTAGTTTTAAGTAAATTCAAAAAACAATGATCAGAAAAGGAACAGAGGTGAAGTGGACTTGGGGCAACGGAACCGCAAAAGGAAAAGTTGAAGAAGTATATACCAAAAAAGTGACTAAAACAATAAAAGGGAATGATGTTACACGTCGTGGAGAAGAAGATAATAAAGCCCTTTATATTCAACAAGATGATGGTGATTATGTCCTAAAAAGCGAAAGTGAAGTAGAGCGTGTAGATTGATTTTTCCTTAAAAATTGACTTGCTAAAGCGGTAAAATCCGCTTATTTTCGTGAAAAATTATCTCATATGAAATTCGCTATCATCAAAGAACGTAAGAATCCACCAGATCGTCGCGTGGTATTTTCACCAGAAAAGCTAGCAGAAGCTAGAGCACAATTTCCACAAGCCGAATTTGTAGTAGAATCTTCAGATATTCGTGTGTTTCCTGATGAAGCCTATAGAGAACTTGGGTTTACTGTGACTGATGATGTGTCCGATTGCGATGTGATGATTGGCGTAAAGGAAGTGCCATTAGAGCATTTAATTCCAAATAAAAAATATTTTTACTTTTCGCATACGATTAAAAAGCAACCTTACAATAGAAAGCTTTTAGTGGATATGCTTCATAAAAATATCGAAATGTTTGACCACGAAACCATTGTTAAGCAAAGTGGTGCAAGACTCATAGGTTTTGGACGTTATGCTGGTTTGGTTGGTGCATATAACGGCTTTAGAGCATTGGGCTTAAGAGATAAGTTGTTTAATTTGCCTAAGGTAGAAACGCTGGCCGATTTAAATGAAGTTAAAGCCGAACTAGATAAAATTACATTACCTAATATCAAGATCCTTCTCACAGGAACTGGTAAGGTAGCTATGGGAGCAAAAGAAATTTTAGACCATTTAAAAATTAAGGAAGTAAGTGATGCCTTATACCTTACGTCTCAGTTTACCGAACCTGTATATGTCATGGCTGATGTTATGGAATATGCCAAACGTACCGATGGTAAAGTGGGTGATAAGTGGGAGTTCTACAAAGATCCTATAGGCTATGAAAGTAATTTTATGCCTTATGCTAAAGAAACCGACTATTTTATAGCAGGTCATTTCTACGGAAATAATGCACCTTATATGTTTACAAGAGATGATGCTAAACATCCAGATTTTAGAATTAATCTCATCGCTGATATTTCGTGTGATATCGACGGACCAGTAGCGAGTACAATCAGACCTTCAACTATCGCCAATCCGTTTTATGGTTATGACCCACAAACCGAAAGTGAAGTTGCTTTCGATGCTAATGATGCTATCACAATGATGGCTGTCGATAATTTACCTTGTGAATTGCCTAAAGATGCCAGTGAAGGCTTTGGTGACATGTTTTTAGAGCACGTTATTCCAGCATTTTTTAATGGCGATGAACGCGGTATTTTAAAACGAGCAAAAATTACTACTGCAGATGGTCAGTTAACCGAACGTTACAAGTATTTGCAGGATTATGTCAACGGACAATAGTGTTAGATTGGAAAATATTCAGTGACTTTAGCATCTGTAGCTTTCAGATCATAATAGAAATAATGCATCTTGTCTTTTTTATCAAACTCACCATTATTGTCGGTATCTTCTATAGTTTTAAAATATAATCTGGAGTTAATAGGTAAAGGTTTCCATTCTATTAAATCTTGATGTTCTGGAGAGAGTCGTTTAAAATGACTTCCATCATTATAACTTATGTAAATTGACTTTAAATCTTGTTTGTCTAATTTTCCGTTAGCATTGGTGTCTTTATCAATAACATCGTATACATAATAGCCTTTTTTTAATGTTTTAAAGGATTCAAACAGAAATGACATTTGATGTATTTTAATGATATTGTTTGTGAGTGGTTTTAATACATCAGAGTGTATATTTTGAAACTTTACATTAGATAAATCTCCAGCAATTCTGTAGCCATTATATTTGGCAACACTGTAATTCTGGCTGTAAAAACTATCGCCACCATACTTGCTCGATCTTGAGTTTTCGATGCTATAGGTTCCAATAGGATGAATGACGTAATTTGTACTATCGATATATATTGGTAAATCTGCAATATCTACTGAATGCTCTTCTTTTTTTAGCTCAGGAATGGCATCAACGGTATCTACTACTTTTCGTTTATCATCAGTTTTACAAGCTGTGAAAGCTAAGATAAGGCTACATATTAGAATGATGTTTTTCATGAGTTTTAAATTTTAGAATTAGAAAATGCTTTTAACAACCAATAGGTTATGGCTAAAAAAGAAGCAAAAGTGACAGTAAATACCCAGGCTTCTATATGCGGTTGAAATATGATATCGTAAATATCTGAAAATATATGTAACGGATTATGTAATATCTCCCAAGAATTATAGCGTAAAAAGCGTCCTAAATAAATGCCCAATGCTGTCAAACCAAAAATGCTTAGCATCATAGGTGATATAAGCTTTGGGTTGAGATATTGTTTCAATAGGTGTTCCATATCTGAAAGTGATAAGAAAAATAAAATCAATCCGTTAAAAGCAAAAGACATAATGACCAAAATATCTAGCCATAAAAAATGTTGGTTGGTACGTGTTAGATGTAATAAATCGGTAACGATGTATGGTGCGTTTGGTAAAAATAATAACCAGACAGCAAACGAAATGAATAAAGTAAGTTTATTCAGCTTTGATGTACTGGTAAGGCTTGTTGTGATGGCATAAGGAATGATGGCCAGAAATAAATTCCATACAAGAAATAATAAATAAAATGATTGGTGAATTTTCATTCTAATCATCAGTAAGATGATACTCAATGCCATTGAAATGGTTAATAAGGATAGAATTTTAAATCTGTTAAGAATATGTGTTTTTATGGTGTCCATGTGATACTAATTTTTGTGTCTATTAAAAAAATGGTAATAACGCCTAAGATATAGGCGATGAGGTCTGAAAAGCTAAACGTACTGCCTAGAATTATATGAGCAAGACGATGATTTTGAAGGTTTAGATAGTCTAAGAAATCAAACAGTTGTAAAAACTCAATTAAAAATGAAAATGCTAAAACGACACTGGCAATGTATATAGGTTTGATATGAATGAAGGTTCTAATCATGCAATACATTAAAATGACCACCAAAAAATCACCAAAAGTGTGTCGTATAAAACCTTCGGTTAAAAATGCAGCAATACATATTTCTATAGATAGCAGCATTAAGCTTGAGGCAAAAAAGAGTGTATTGAATTTGATGGTCATTTGATTTCTATTTTTTTACCTAAAAACTTAGGTTCTACATTAAACAAGACATCTATTGAAGCTTTAGCTCTAGCTAGATACTCACGCAATTGTACTTTCAGGCCATAACGCCCTTGAACATTTTGAGCATTAAACGCTATAGCTGTTACATCATTATGATTAGCGAGGTAAATGGCACGCTCGTTATGAAATTGTTGAGAAATAATTGTTATAGAATCTTGTCCAAAGATGTCTTTAGCTCTTACAACAGAATCCAGGGTTCTAAATCCGGCATAATCTAAAAAAATCTTATTTTCAGGAATGCCTTTTGCTACTAAATCGGCTTTAAAAGTTGTGGGTTCATCATAGGTTTTGCTTCCGTTGTCACCACTAACCAGTATATATTCTATTTTATGTGCTTTGTAGAGTGCTACTGCTGCATTAATTCTATAAGTATAATACAGATTAACATTTCCGTTGGATAAATATTTAATAGTACCCAGTAGTAAACCTACTTTATTTTGAGGAATTTCATCAACAGAATCATAGATATGATCTTTAGCTTGATAGCTTACCATATAATTGGTAATAATCAAACCAAAAAGAAGCACAATGGCTATTAATATAAGGAGTCTTAGTTTTTTCATAATATTATAAATAATCAAGATGTTGATGCATACAGATTCATAGATTTTACACTGCAGGTTTTAATTCTGTCATCTGTATGAAATGACAATTGTTGACGTTGCTTTTCAGAAAAAATGGCTTGTCTTAAATCGTTGATGTCGATGTAAAGCAACTGTTTATAATCAAACTGATGAAATGGGTTAGCATTTTTGCCTATTGTATACGACTTGTGATAATAGACATAATATTCAGGTAAAATGGCAACACCCAAAATCATGGCACCATAGAGATACGGACTCCTTTTACCGTTTCCAAAGCATAAACACTGTAACGCAATTTCATCTTCTACTTTAGTACCATAACCGGTTAAAGTATGGTAGGCATCATGACGTTCTACTTTTGCTATAAGTTCAAAATTGTTGTTCTGAAGGAAGCTGCCTAGATGTCTGCCAAAGGAATGTTCAGGATAGGATAGGAGTTCATTACGATAGATTCCCCATGGTTTATGATGTTTAAACCATTGTGTGTAGATGTGTTGTGAATGCTCAAAAAGCCATTCTATAAGTTTTTTTCGAAAGTCTTTCATTCGTTTTTTTCTTTTGCGAACCAAACCCAGGATTGGCACGTGGTTATAAAAGCGGACGAAAAAAAGGCTATTAGTTCATTATTAGAGGCGTAAATTCCGAAGACACAAGCACTAGAAGCGATAATGGCGTAATACGGAAAATAGGTTTTAAATATGTCTTGTTTATTAGTATGCTCTTTAGATGCTAGCCAAAATACGGGGCAAATGGAACCAATAATAACTATGGTAACCATTAGGAATATTGGAATACAGGACAAAAACATAAGTAACAGAGTGTCACTATCTATACCGTCTTCTGATATAATAATGAACCAGAAAATAGCAAATGCTAGTAAAGCAGATTTAAAAAGGTTGCCTGGTAAATTCATTTAGTTTCTGAGTTTGGATGTTTTTTTGAAATAACAAAGGTTTCATAGCTGTATTCCTGCCATTCATTTTGAACTACATCTTCAACATATGACCAGTACTTTGTGTCTATCCTTTTTTTATGCTCATGCGAAGCTATGATATTGTCTTTTTGTTCGTAGAGCAGTACAGCATTTCTATTAGATAAGTTTATGAGGTAACTAATATCAAAGTTTTGAGCAGTATTAAGGTTGTATTTAGTGATGGTATGGTCCCAATTGATTGTACTAAATACTATGAGTAATATGAAAGCAATTTGTGTGTTTATTCGAAATAAATACACCATATTTTTGATATTGAGGACTTTTAAAAAGGTCGTGATAAGTCCTACACACGTTAACAAAATATAGACGTACACACCAATGCGCTTGTAAGTTAATCCATATAAAGCGATGTAGTTTTGATTCTTGATAGCAATGAGGCCAATAAGACTTACATTGAGAATAATCCATACATAGGTTAAGTTTTTAAGAATTTTATTCTCACTATAAAAATTAAGATTGCCTCTAAAAAAGTATAGAATGATCACTATTGCGATAAGGATTGATGCTATTAATGTATTAATCCCATTATGAACTTGTGATGATAGTTCTGTTCCTGTCGTTGCGTTGGTAGTCATGAGGTAAGTCACATCTGTAGCGATATACAAAAGGATAAGCAAGTTTAGGAGTCCGAGCAAAGTAGTACCAAGCTGTTTTTCTTTTTTTAGTTGTACTTCGGAAAAGTGCTCAGATTTGTAAAGTTTGTCTGTGATCTGTTTGTCTTGAGAGGTTATGGGTTCTATTTGAACAGGTTTTGAAATGTTACTAAATAGATAATATCCTAAGATGGTAAATAACACCCATTGAAAGTTGATAAAATCAAAACTAATGGTGTTGATTAAATCATTAAATACAGGATTTCCGTTTTTATACAAAAGCACAAACACGATGATGAATACTAAAGGAATTCCAATAAGTTTAGCGAGGTGAAGGATGTCAATATTTTTTTTCCAGTCTACTTTTTCTTCGGAGCTATTTCCTGAAATATATTTGTAAAAGAAAGCGGCTATTGTGGTGAACATACCATTAAGCCAATTGATATAAATGGATGTGTTTTGTTCTGAAATTGCACCAACCAATGTGAAAAAGGCTATACAATTTGCGATGATAGACAAACCTGAATGCTGTACAAATACAAAAATGGCTGTTATTATATAGGCTAGTGTATAAAAGCGTATCCTCAGGTTTTTAAAAGCTTTAAGATTATAAAACCCTAAAAACACAATCGTGATTATACTAAAGATTGATAGATTCAAACCAATAGACTTATCAAAAAAGAGAAGGCTAAATAAAAAGGACGCGATGAGAATTGAAATGTGTTTCATAGTGGCATTGTTAAAGTACTTTGTATTTCAAAGTAAACGTATAAAAAAAATGTTTTATTGTTTATTAATTAATTTTTCTAGTGCTTCTATATGTTTATTAAATGCTACTCTACCTAGTTTTGTAGTGGAGTAGCGTGTGTTAGGCTTTCGTCCAATAAATTGTTTTTCTACACTGATGTACTCAGCTTTCTCCAGCGCTTTGGTATGGCTCGCCAGATTACCATCTGTAGCACCTAAGAGTTCTTTCAGCATATTAAAATCGGCATATTCATTGACCATTAGAATTGACATGATGCCAAGTCTGATACGATGGTCAAAGACCTTGTTTATGTTAGTTATAATGCTCACGTTTTGTTTAAGTATTCAGTGTGTAAATTTAAGTGATACTGATTACTCTTTTTTCCTATCATATTTAAAATGCATTAATGTTCCGTAGAAAATATGCATAAACCCAAATCCAATAACCCAAAACCAAAAGCCATAACTAGGATAAAATGCACAAATTAAACCAAGAATAATTTCAGTGAGTCCTAAATATCTAATATCACCAAGACTGTATTTTGAAGCGCTAATGAGCGCTAATCCATAAAATATCAACATGAGGGCTGCGGTATGTCCATAACGTTCCTGATTTAAAATAATGAGAATATAAATACCTCCAGTGACCAGCGGAATTAAAAAATTAATTAATAATCGTTTAGAAGAATTATCCCATATTTTTTCACCATTCTTTTTTGCCTTTTTGGTGGTTAAGAAAATACCAGTAGCAATGCTTAAAGCCGCTACACCAACTAAAATGGCCATGCAAATTTTATATATCGTGCCATCGAGAATTAGATAGCCTCTTGAGGAATTTGTTACAATGTAATACGCAGCTGCAGCACCTATAAGTGCATAAATACCAGCAAGTATTCCAGACAAACCACTTAGAGAAATAAACCGGGACGACTTGTGCATCAGGTTTTTGATTTCTGTGATATCTTGTAAATAGTTTTTTGATTCCATGTAAAAGTACTTTGAAATACAAAGTAAATTAATTTATTCTGATTTAACAAATATTATTCACAATTTATTGGTTAAATTTAGCTTGTAAATATTTAATAATTTAGATTATGATTGGATTACTTTTAACCATTGCTAATATTTCAGGAGGTATATTATTAGGTTTAGCAACACTAGATAAATGGGATGGAGAAAGCAATTTTTTTAATAAAATCGCTGGTGTTTTGGCACCATTTCAAACCGTTATAGGTGGCGCACTTGTTGGGTTGGCTATACTGAAGTTCTGGAATTCACCACTACTAAATGTAGTTAGTATTTTAGGAGGTTTTCTATTATTGACGCATGCTATTGGAAAAGCACCTGCTTTTGGAGATGCATTAAAAAAACTATCTGATAAACTAATGCCGTTTAAAGCAATAATTGGTATTGGACTTCTTGTTATTGGAATTTTAAGACTGTTTTAGATCAGTTTTCAATCTTAAAATCCAGAATTTTTTCATTGTCATAGTGCAGGCTTAGTATTTTAGATGTACCTGATTTATACTTTAGTGATGCCTTCAATAATTTTAACCTCTATATTGGATTGGTTGCAAAGTTCCTTATACTGAGCACTCAGGCCCATACACAATTCTTTACATCTTTTAAAAAACGCGTCGGGCAAGCTTTTTTTGTCGTTGATTTGTGATGCTTCTGTTAATGCGTTCTGAGTCAAATGTAATATAAAACTTTGGCGGACGAATGGCATAATATTCGTCTAAGTCATAAGTGACATTATTAGCTATCCATGTGAAATGAGCTCTGGATTTTTCAATGTCTGTATTAAAGCTGTTATTGACTCAAAGTACCAATTGTTCAATCGAATCAAATTTCGGATAATTCTTTACATTAGTGTCAATCAATTCGTAATTTTGAGAATAGATACTAATATAGCAAAGTGAAAATAGAAGAGTAATCACATATTTTATCTATTACATATAATAAAATTCTTAGATAATGAATCCAGCTGAAGTTTACATATTAGAACAGTCAGAGCCTTACAAGTCCATACTCATGCATTTGCAATTACTAATTGAGCATACGTTTCCTGAAGCTGAATTAAAATACAAATGGCGAATCCCTTGTTATTATGTTAACTCAAGACCCATTTGCTATTTAAATCAAAGTAAAGATTATGTTGATGTTGGATTTTGGCATTCGGCACATTTAACCCAATACACCGAATTTATGGTGTCTGAAAAGCGTAAAGTTGTTAAATCTATGCGCTACAAAATGCTAGATGATATTGACGACCAGTTGTTTATTAATATTTTGAAAGAAGTAGAGAAGCACAAGAATAAATCGTTTTTGAAGTAATCCTTATAATTCTTTGTAAACGATATAGTTTTCGAAAACCATCCCTTTATGAGACTTCTTTTGTTTCTTTTCAACTTCATAGAAATGTGAATCGAAAAATGGTAATGCCGTAATGCTTACATCAGATTTTATAACCTCAAAGCCATTAATAGACACTTGAGATTCTATAATGCGCAATAATTTTGAAGCAATGGTTCGTCTTTGAAAATCTTTGTGAACAAATAAGCCATCGAGATAATAGCCTTTAGTTAAATACGAAAAACCAACAATGGTATCTCCAACATGAGCAACAATAAAATAAAATCTTTTGATGCGCTCTTCCCATTTGTCTATATCATCAGCTCCCGAAGCCCAAACCTCTATCTGCTTTTCATTGTAGTCTCTACTGTTTACTGCTCTAACTGTATCTCTGAAAATTGAAGTAATTTCAGGAATATCATCTAAGGTTGCTTCTCTAATTTCGATGTCGTCTATCATGATTATATTGGAACTATTGTTCTGTATATTACAGCTATTAAAAAGAATATAAGTATTATGACGAATATAACTGCAAAAATTTTTAATGGCCACTCTGTAGCAACAGCTACGAGATTATTATCATATTTATTTTTTAAAATTGTCTGTCGTTCTTCTTTCTTAGGGTAATTCACTCTTAATATTATCCAACCTATCAAGTACAAGATAAGATCAATCATAAACCATTAACAGTTTTTCTAATGGCGACCAAATTGCTTAATAAGCCTTCAAGGTTATCTAAATGCAACATGTTAGCACCATCACTTTTGGCATTAGCAGGATCAAAATGAGTTTCAATAAACAAACCATCTATATTATTTACAACACCAGCTCTGGCAATAGTTTCAATCATATCTGGTCGACCTCCTGTAACACCTGCACTTTGATTAGGTTGTTGTAATGAGTGTGTGACATCTAGAACTGTTGGTGCAAAAGATTTCATTGTAGGAATACCTCTAAAGTCAACAATCATATCCTGATATCCAAACATGGTACCACGATCTGTTATCCATGCTTTATCACTTCCAGAATCCTTCACTTTCTGAACGGCATGTTTCATGGCTTCCGGACTCATAAACTGACCTTTTTTAAGGTTCACCACTTTGCCAGTTTTGGCAGCAGCTACAACTAAATCGGTTTGACGCACTAAAAATGCAGGTATTTGCAAGACATCAACATATTCAGCAGCTTTATCTGCATCAGAAACTTCATGAATATCTGTAACAGTAGGAATGTCAAAAGTCTGTGATACTTTCTGAAGAATTTTAAGGGCTTTGTCATCACCTATTCCTGTAAAACTATCAATCCGACTTCGGTTTGCTTTTTTAAAACTTCCTTTAAAAACATAGGGAATATTTAACGTGTCAGTAATAGATAGTACACGTTCAGCAATACGTAATGCCATATCTTCACCTTCAATGGCGCAAGGACCACAAAGTAAAAAGAAGTTGTTAGAATCGGTGTGTTTCAGTTTAGGAACGTCTGATAACTGCATCTGCTTTTTATTTTTCAATTTGAGCAGCAAAGATACATATTAAAAGCTTCTGTTAAGACTATTTCGTATCATCCATAAGGCCATTATAAAGTTAGCAACTACAAATACACCTCCAAACACCATAAAATGTTTAGTTCGAGATGATAATTCTATGATATGAAAAATATCAGAGAGGTAGGCTAAAATTAAATACGAAGACAAGCACACGAACGTGATGCCTAAGGTGAAATTTAATTTTTTATTTGGTTTTATGAGTTGCCATAAAAATGGGATACCAAATAATAAAATTGGATAGGCGGTAATGCCTTCACTTTTATTTACGTTAGTAAACCAATATGCAATTACCGCTAAGAAATAGAGGTAAGGTACAAATTTTGAGTATTTGTGTATTGTTTCCATCTGTTTAGGTTTCAGATGTAAATCGCCACTGTGGGTTGGTTGAGGGAGGCTATTTACTATTAATCAATTTAATAACGAAAGATACGTACAGAAATTATACTTTTTAAGGAGTATAACATTTTATTAACTAAATACATCTAAAAATTAAATGTAACATTGTATAGAGGTAAACCTTTGTAGTGCCAGTGTTTTAGCCTAAAACCAGGATGTTTTTCTTTATATGAAAAAGGATAAAATAGTATGAGTTTTATTTCTTGTATAAGAATGAATTTTTAAACGGAATTTAACGTACCTTTGCACGCTTAAAATAAGGCATCATTATGGCTAATATTAAAAACATTGCAATTATTGCACACGTCGATCACGGTAAAACAACCTTGGTAGATAAAATCATGTATCACTGTCAGTTATTTCGTGAAAACGAAAATACAGGTGATTTAATTCTGGATAATAACGATTTAGAGCGTGAAAGAGGAATTACAATTACGTCAAAAAACGTTTCTGTAATCTATAAAGACACTAAGATTAACATTATTGATACACCTGGTCACGCCGATTTTGGTGGAGAAGTAGAGCGTGTTTTAAACATGGCCGATGGTGTTTTGTTATTAGTTGATGCTTTTGAAGGTCCGATGCCTCAAACACGTTTTGTTTTACAAAAAGCTATCGATTTAGGATTAAAACCTTGTGTGGTTATCAATAAAGTTGATAAAGAAAACTGTACTCCAGATGAAGTACATGAGAAAGTATTTGATTTGATGTTCGAGTTAGGTGCCGAAGAATGGCAATTAGATTTTCCAACAGTTTATGGTTCTGCAAAGAATAACTGGATGAGTGACGATTGGCAAAATGAAACTGAAAACATTGAGCCACTTTTAGATATGGTTATTGAGCATATTCCTGAACCAAAAATTGAAGAAGGAACAACTCAAATGCTAATTACATCATTAGATTTTTCTTCGTTTACAGGACGTATTGCTATCGGACGCTTAACTCGTGGAGAGCTTAAAGTCGGACAAAATATTTCACTTGTAAAGCGTGATAAAAGTATAGTGAAATCAAAAATAAAAGAACTTCATGTGTTTGAAGGTCTAGGAAGAAAGAAAGTTGACGAAGTTCAAACAGGTGATATTTGTGCTATTGTAGGATTAGAAGGATTTGAAATTGGTGATACTGTTGCCGATTGGGAAGCGCCTGAAGGTTTAAAAACCATTGCAATTGATGAGCCTACAATGAGTATGTTGTTTACAATTAACGATTCTCCTTTCTTCGGAAAAGATGGAAAGTTTGTAACGTCTCGTCATATCAAAGAAAGATTAACTAAAGAGTTGGAAAAAAACTTAGCACTTCGTGTTGAAGAAACAGATAGTGCTGATAAGTTTATGGTCTTTGGACGTGGTGTATTACACCTCTCGGTTTTAATCGAAACTATGCGTCGTGAAGGCTATGAGTTACAAATCGGTCAGCCACAAGTAATCATTAAAGAAATTGATGGTGTAAAATGTGAGCCAGTTGAAGAAATGACTATTGATTTACCTGAAACTGTTTCGGGTAAAGCTATAGAAATGGTAACCATGCGAAAGGGTGAAATGCTTAGTATGGAAGCTAAGGGTGAACGTATGGTATGTGAATTTATAGTGCCTTCAAGAGGTATTATTGGTTTGCGTAATCAGTTATTAACAGCAACAGCTGGAGAAGCGATTATGGCACACCGTTTTAAAGAATATCAACCCTTAAAAGGAGGAATTCCTGAGCGACAAAATGGCTCATTAGTATCTATGGAAAAAGGACAGGCGATTCCATATTCTATTGATAAATTACAAGATAGAGGAAAGTTTTTCGTTGATCCGGGAGAAGATATTTATGAAGGTCAGGTGATTGGAGAAAATTCACGAGGTGATGATATGACGGTCAATGTAACTAAGACGAAAAAATTAAGTAATGTTCGTAGTTCTGGAGCTGATGATAAAGCTAAGATTGTACCAGCTATTAAATTTTCTTTAGAAGAAGCTTTAGAATATATTCAAAAAGATGAATATGTTGAGGTAACTCCTAATCATTTAAGGCTGCGTAAAATTTTCTTAACTGAAGTAGAGCGTAAGCGTAACAAAACGATATAAGTAATACACAAGTTTATAAAAAAAGGAATCTGTCATAGGATTCCTTTTTTGTTTTGAGTTTTCTTTATTTACAGTAATGTCAGCTGTTAGTTGGCCAGATAATAAAGCACCAGATTTTGATGACCAACTAAAAACCAATGTAAATTTATTTCGGATTTTATTTTCTTATTTGAGTGACAATCAAAAGTATTTGAATGCCTTAGAAGATGATAAGAGCTATCAAATCATCGATTCGGAAGCACCTTTTGGTGTGTATGAACTTATTGATGAAAATTACCAAGTGGTTTTTAAACGTTTTGACACTCCATAAAAATTGAGGTATACGGAATTCTAAAGTAACTCTCATCTATTGTAGAATCGATTTTAGAAAACGAATGACCTGCCAGAGCTTCATAAGATTCTTGCGTGCGAACAAATTTACCTCTGTCAAATTTTAGCATGTATTTTGAAATTATATGTTGTCCTTTAATATAACAACCATCAAAGGTAACCAAACGAGCATTTGGCTTTAGTGCTTCAGCTGCAATTTCAAAAAGACGTTTGGTTTCGCTGTCGTTTAAATGGTGAATGACACCTGTTGCTATGACGACATCAAAGCTATGAGGTTCTGATACCTTAAATTCGCTGGCATTAGCACAAATAAAAGTACCTCTGTCTCCGTAATTTTTTTTAGCAGCTTCAATGTATTCTGGGTCTACATCAAATCCGTAATAATCCATTTCTGGAAGATAATCTAAGATGTTTCCAGGACCGCAACCAATATCTAATATTTTTTGACCCACTTGTGGACGCACCTGATTTTTTATAAATAAGCGTCTGGCTCTATCACCACCAACCAGTTTTTGATAACTCCAATATACAAATGGGTTACCAAGAATTAATTGAGAAAGAGAGAATTTACTCATTGTTAAAATTTCAGTGTTTTACAGGCTCCGAAATTATATAATTTATTTGAAATAGTTTTGACTATCGAACAAGATTTGATAATTATTTTGAATTCGTTGGAACTACCCGGTTTAGGGATAGTTTCATTGCTAGTATTTATTTATATTAGCGATTGGTATATAATCACCAGCAATAACCAAACAAATACACTTGTCTATGTTCGAAAATGTAACTTTTAAGACCTGGTATTACCCAGTATTTTTGGGTTGTATTGTCTTGATTCAATTTGCATTAATGATTCATGGGTTTGATGTTTGTGATGAAGGCTTTTCCCTAACTTTCTATCAGCAATTTTTTAATTCACCAGAAAGTGTTGAATACTGTTTTGTATACTGGTTGTCTGGTTTGGTTGGAGGCTTGTGGTATCAGTTATTTGAAAGTGGAGGCATTTTAGGTTTTCGAATTTTGACCATCATATTCAACACAGCAACTTTTATGGTTTGCTACCAGATTCTTAAAAACTACATTAATAAATATTATGTCCTGCTGGGATTGTCGATGGTGTTGTTTGTAAATGACTTCGGGTTTCTCGCCTTTTATCACAACCATTTAACCATGTTGTTGGCAGTTTTAAGTGTGTATATTTTATTAAAAGGTATTCAAAATAACAGACTGATATTGATAGGTTTATGTGGTTTAATACTTGGGGTTAATATTTTTGCAAGGCTTCCAAATATTACACTTCTTATATTCGTTTTAGTTATTCCTTATACCTCTTTTGTTTTAAAAAAGGAACCGTTAATAAAGTCAGTAAAACCAATGTTATCTATGCTTTTAGGTAGTATTGCTGGTGTCGCTTTAGTTATTCTTTTAATGAAGTTGCTAAACCAATGGGATGTAATGGAGAATGCATTTTCTGTACTCTTTAGTTTGGGTAAAACTGACGACAGCGGGCATAATATTTTAACCTTAATAAGGGTGATAAAGAATAATTACATTGCTATATTTTATGAAGGCAGCAAGTTTATTGCATTGATATCTGGATTGGTATTGTTGTATAAGCTTTTAAAACATAAAATGATAGGTAAAATTTGTTTAGCAGTTATAGCCTTATTATCATTTTTAGTAGTGTTTGCTAAAGGCGATATTTATATTGTTTATGTGTTCGGGTTTATTGGGACTATTGGTGTGATGTTTACAAAACAAAAAACAGATCTCATAAAGGTCATTGCTTTCTTATCCCTACTCATAATGATATTTTTGCCCTTAGGTAGTGGAGGTGGAGTTCACAGTAGTGGATATATTTGTATTTGGTTAGCAGTTCCATTTTTTTTCCATTTTGTATCTCAACTTATTTCGATGACGATTTCTGTTGAATTAGAACAAACCAATACTAGTTTTAAAATAGATGGTAAATTATCGAAATATCTGTTTGCAATTTTAGCATCATCTTATTTTTTATATAAAGGATATAGCATGTCTCAAGAGGCTTATTTTGACAAAGGGAATCGTTTAAGTAAAACAGCTACTATACATAGTAAATATGCAAATGGTATCTATACTACAAATGAGCGTGCACAGGTTATTAATGATGTCATATTAGAATTAGAAAAACACGTAAAGCCAGATGATTATGTATTTTTATATGATAGTGCACCAATGCTACATTTTTTAACAGAAACGAAGCCTTACGTTTACAATCCTTGGGTTTGGATTTATGATCATGTATCATTTGAAGAAAAAATTAAAACGGCCGAAAATCAAATAGAAGTCCTACCTGTTGTGGTTCAACAAAAATTCACAACAATTTGGGAGTTTTCATCACCTATGCATGATTATTTGTCTGAAAACAAAATACCTAGCAATACCTATCATCCTGAAAGAGCTAAAATTATGAATGCTTTTTTAAAGCGACATGACTATGAAATCATATGGAGTAATGCCTATTTTAATATCTATAAAACTAATCTTGAATAAAAAATAAGTCATCAATAGCTATGTGTTTTTTATCATAAGATATATCTTGTAAACCAATTAGCGTATTGAAGTTTTCTAATGAATACAACTACAGACATATCAGTTATTATTCCCATTTATAACGAGGAACATAATATTGATGAACTCTATAAGCGTTTAAAAGCAGCACTCAATGAAGTGACTCAACAGTACGAACTTATTTTTGTAAATGATGGTAGTGCAGATCATTCACTTCAAAAGCTAATAACGCTCACACAACAAGATCAGCGTGTGTTTTATATCAATTTAAGTCGAAATTTTGGGCATCAGGTAGCGGTTTCTGCAGGTCTAGATTATTGTAAATCTAAAACCACAGTTATTATAGATGCCGATTTACAAGATCCTCCTGAGCTAATTCCGAAGTTATATGCAGAACACAGCAAAGGATTTGATGTGGTTTATGCTAAGCGCATATCGAGAGACGGAGAGACTTTTATGAAAAAAGCAACGTCAAAGCTTTTTTACCGAATACTACAAAAAATCACTTCTTTTGATATTCCCTTAGATGTTGGAGATTTCAGACTTTTAGATAAAAAAGTAGTTGAGGCTTTACGTGAAATGCCTGAGCAAAATAAATTTTTAAGAGGCCAAATCGCTTGGTTAGGATTTAAGCAAACCTTTGTCGAATTTAAGCGAGAACCGAGAAAACATGGAGAATCTGGATATTCGTATGGCAAGATGTTTAGCTTGGCTTTTGACGCTGTTACAGGATTTTCAGATAAGCCATTGCTATTAGTAAGTAGACTCGGCTTTCTTATTTCACTGGTCTCGTTTTTTGTTATTTTATTTGCCATTTTCTCTCATTTTGTACTCAAGGAAACTATTACTGGATGGACCTCACTTATCATCAGTTCGATGTTTATTGGTGGTATTCAGTTATTGTCTATTGGTGTCATTGGAGAATATATCAGTCGTATAAGTACCAATGTAAAAAATAGACCGTTATATGTTATTAGCGATAGTAATATTGAAAAGGAAAATAAGTAACCAAGCTTAATTTTATATTTTTAACTTTTAATAGTTTAACGATTTTAACCGTAAAAACATACCAGCCAGATCATAAAAAAGAGTGGGATTCATTGTCTTTGAATTCTAAAAATGCAACATTCTTATTTCAAAGAGATTTTATGGATTATCACAGCGACCGTTTCAATGATGCGTCTTTAATGATCTATAAAAATGAGAAGCTTATAGCATTATTGCCTGCAAATAGAGTGGATTCAACTATATATTCTCATCAAGGTCTTACTTATGGCGGATTGATATTTGGTGAAAAACTCAAATTTAGAGACGTTTTAAAGATATTTAAAGCAGTGCTCAAATATCTGAGTGATAATGGTATTGAAACATTAGAATTAAAGCAACTTCCTTCATTTTATGCCAGATGTCCTAATGATGAACTATTGTATCTTATGTTTCTTACTGAAGCACAATTATTTCGAAGAGATGCACTTTCTGTTTTAAATTTAAAACATCGCCCTAAATTTTCTAAAGACCGAATAGAGGGCAATAAACGCGGAATTAAAAATGGTCTTATCGTCAAAGAAGTTGACCATTTTGATGCGTTTTGGAATACCATTCTGACAATAAATCTTGAAGAAAAGCATCAGACAAAGCCAGTACACTCATTAGAGGAAATTACGATGTTAAAACGAAAATTTCCGAAGCATATTAGACAATTCAATGTGTATAAAGATGATGTTCTCGTTGCAGGCACGACCATCTTTGAAACGGAATTTGTTGCACATTCGCAGTACATTTCTGGTAACAAAGACAAAAATATACTTGGTAGTTTAGACGTGTTGCATACCTATCTTATTGAAAATGTATTTCATAATAAAGCATATTTTGATTTTGGAATATCCAATGAAAACAATGGAAAGCAAATCAATGAAGGCTTGCAGTATTGGAAAGAGGGTTTTGGTGCCAGAACGATGATTCAAGATTTTTACAGAATACCTACTGAGAATCATAAATTGCTAAAAAACGTTATGATATGATAAAGTTTTTAGACTTAAATAAAATGAATTCCAGGTTTGAAGACGAATTCTCTTCTCAGTTCAAAACTTTTTTGAATTCAGGATATTATATCAACGGCTCTGAGGTAAAGGATTTTGAAGAGCGCTTTGCAAGTTATTGTGAAACGAAGCATTGCATAGGTGTGGCCAACGGTTTGGATGCGTTAACGCTAATTTTTAAAGCTTATATTGACCTAGGAAAATTGCAGATTAATGATGAAGTGATTGTTCCAGCGAATACCTATATCGCATCTATGTTGTCTATCATAAATGCTGGATTAAAACCTGTTTGTGTTGAGCCTGACGAAGCGACATTTAATTTGAATCCTTCGGAAATAGAAAAGCATATCACATCTAAAACTAAAGCTGTTTTGGTGGTTCATCTCTATGGTCAACTGGCAGATATGGTGACGATAAACGATATAGCTAAACAAAATAATTTGCTTGTGGTTGAAGATGCAGCACAAGCTCATGGCGCTATTTTAACTTCGAAAAATAAAAAAGCAGGCAACTTATCTCATGCTGCTGGATTTAGTTTTTATCCCACAAAAAATCTAGGAGCATTAGGAGATGCTGGAGCCATAACTACTAATGATGATGAATTAGCAAATTGTATTAAACTTCTGCATAACTACGGAAGTTCAAAAAAATACGTCCATGATAAAATAGGTGTCAACAGTCGCTTAGATGAATTACAAGCGACCTTTTTAAATATAAAACTCAATCACCTCGATAGTGACAATAGAACTAGAAGACATATTGCAGAGCAGTATTTAAATAACATAAATAATCCGAAAATCAAGCTGCCATTTTACGATTTTTCTGATAATCACGTGTTTCATGTCTTTGCTATTCGTGTAGAGGATAGAGCACATTTTAAAGCTTACTTAGATGCATTGGAAATTGGCTATTTAATTCATTATCCTATAGCACCTCACCATCAAAAAGCATTATTGCCATATAAATCTTTATCTTTACCGATTACAGAAGCCATCCATGAGACAGTGATAAGTATACCTTTGAGTCCTGTGATGACAACTGAAGAGATAGAAACTATAATTAATGCCCTAAACCTTTATTAATTGAAGAGTTTAATAAAGTATATTAACAATAATGTTTTATTTAAAGTTGCTCACCTTAATTCGGCAACGATTATTACTAAAATCATAGCTGGAATTTTAACATCTAAAGCAATAGCTATTTTTATTGGTGTAGAAGGTATGGCACTAATAGGTAATCTCCGAAATTTTCTAAGCGCTGTTCAATCGGTCTCAATTCTAGGGTTTTACAACGGTGTTGTTAAAACCATTGCAAAGGTTAAGGAAGATAAAGTTAAGCTAAGTGAGACACTTTCAACGGCTTACTACTTGTGTTTTTTCTCTACTATTTTGGTTGCTTTTCTGTGTTATTATAATGCTCAGTATATCAATGACTTGTTGTTTTCGGCTAATTATAATTATGCATATGTCATAAAAATAATGGCATTAGCACTGCCTTTTTATGGTTTAAATATGATGAGTTTCTCCATAATGAATGGCTTTGCTAATTATAAAATGTTGCTTATTATCAATATTATAGGTCAGATTCTTGGTTTACTTGTGACCTTACTTTTGATATATGAAAACCATATAGATGGCGCTTTAGTAGCAGCGGTTGTAGCACCTTCACTTATCTTTTTAATCACTTTGGTAGGTATTATTAACCGACGAAATTTAATGACTTATATTAAAACAGATCATATAAGTTTAGAGGTATTAAAGCGATTTGGACCTTATGCAATTATGGCTTTAGTATCTGCAATTGCACTACCATTAATATCTATATGTATCAGAAACTATATCATTTCTGAGGTTGGTATTAAAGAAGCGGGTTACTGGGAGGCAATGAACAGAATTTCTAATTATTACCTCATGTTCATAATGTCAATAATTACCCTATATATTGTGCCCAGATTTAGTGAAATTGATTCAAAACAAGAGTTTAGAAAAGAAGTATTTGGGTTTTATAAATCTGTAATGCCAATTTTTGGATTAGCTTTAATCCTACTTTATGTGTTGAAATCGGTTATTGTTCCTCTTATATTTTCGGATGAATTTGCACCTGTAACCGATTTGTTTTTCTGGCAGCTATTAGGAGATTTTGTTAAAGTATTATCCATTGTTATAGCGTATCAATTCTTGGCAAAAAAGATGTTTACACACTTTATTATAATTGAAATATTTTTAGTTGTAATGCTTTATGTTTCTAGTGTGTACCTTATTGATGTTTTTGGTGTGAAAGGTGCAGTTATCGGACATTTTATAAGCTATTTGATGCATTACGGAATTGTTTTACTCATCTTCGGGTCTTCACTATTTGGTATTTTACCTGATGATGAAACAAACTCTAGTTCGTAAACAAATAGTATATTTAGGCAACTAACTTATTAAAAACAACGTTAATCCGCGTGATAAATTTAAAGGGCATTATAAAAAGAAATCTTCTGCTCAAGATGACGTCCTTGAATGCTGTAGTCATTATCATCCGGTTAATTATTTCAATTTTTGTACAACGCTTGTTAGCAGTTACTTTAGGAGAAGCTGGAATAGCTAAAATTGGTCAGTTGCGAAACCTGGTACAAATGCTAACTAGTACATCATCGCTGGGTATATTTAATGGTATAGTAAAATATGTTTCTGAAAATGAAAACGATACCAAACAATTATCAAAATTGTTTTCCTCTGCTTTTCTTTTTGGTGCTATCGGTTCAATTATCTCAGGTGTTGTATTATTTTTTAATGCAGATTATATTTCTGTGAGATTATTTGGGGATGCTGCTTTTGTAAATTTGATAAAGTGCTTGTCTCTTTTACCACCAGTGATTGGCTTGAACAGAATTTTATATGGGTTGATTAATGGTTTGTCAGACTATAAAAAACATGCTAAAATTGAATTGGGAGCTTATATTCTTTCTGTAGTATTGTTATTAATATTTCTCTACTACTTTAACTTAAAAGGCGTTTTGTTTGCAATTATATTGTCACCATTAATCAGTTTTGTAGTAGTTCTATTTATCTTTTTTGATAAGCTTAAAGCACATATTAAGTTGCAGGAATTAAGTGCAGATTTTTCATTTGCAAAGCCATTATTAGCATTCACGCTCATGTCTTTCATTTCTACAGTGTTGCTGAACTATATTGAGTTAGATGTAAGAACAACCATCACTGATAGAATAAATATTGAAGAAGCTGGATATTGGACAGCTATGAACTTTATTTCTAAAAATTATATGGTATTCTCATCTAGTATTTTTACATTATATGTTATACCGAAATTTGCTAAGATTAATACAGGAAGTGCCTTTAAAAAGGAAGTTCTATATATATACAAAACACTATTACCTTTATTTGGACTGGGCATGCTTTTAGTGTACGTGTTTAGACATTTAATTATTGATATAATATACCCGAATTTTGAGGGATTAAGTGAATTATTTAAATGGCAGCTCTTAGGTGATTTTGTAAGATTAGCTACGTTAGTGATATCCTATCAGTTTTTAGCAAAAAAGATGGTTTGGAGCTTTGTGATAACAGAACTTATCTCATTAGGCCTATTTTATGGCTTGTCAAAATATTATGTAGATATTTATGGAGCCGAAGGGGTAGTAATGGCACATTTATATAGATACATTATCTACTTTATTATCGTCATTATTGCTGTATGGTATTATTTTAAACGAAACAAAAAACATGTATAAAGTTTGTGAACTGTTTTTGGATGGTGAAGGTTACCAATTTGAAGTAGAAGGAGACTTTTTTTGGGGAGAATCTAAACTGCTATTTAAAACCGAAGACAATGTGATATCTAAGATGCCTTGGAAAGATGAAGGGTATGCTGTTGTTAATGCTTTTTCTTCTGAAGATTTTCAACGATTAAAAAAGTCCATGGAAAATAACATTGTAAAGGCCATACAAACTTGCATTCCCAATTTTGATGCCAGCGATTTTCAGCTTGAGAATTATCATAAGATTGTGACTACTGATGAATTGCATAACCAAGTTATAAATATTACTCGAAATTTAGAAAACGAAGATTTTGATTTCGATATTGATGCTTTAGCCAATCGCTTCGGAGAAATTTTAGGCTATAAGTTAACCTCATGGGTTGAAGAACTTCAGAAATCACATATCCAAATTAGATTGAGTAGACCCAACTCTTTAGATATTAATCCACCACATCGCGATGGCTATTTAAGTTATTGGGAAGATATTATTAATGTGTGGATTCCAATTGTGGGTTGCAACCAAAATTCTTCTTTGCCAGTATATCCCAGAAGTCATTTAATCCCTGAGAATGAAATTTTAAGAACAGCAAGTAAAGGGGCTAAAATAAACGGAAACACCTATTATGTGCCTTGTATATTAGAAACTAAAAAGGGGAAAATTGAAATGATAAGACCAAATCCAAAACCAGGTGAAGCACTTATTTTTTCACCTTTTCTTATTCATGGGTCAGCAGTAAATAAAAATGAAAATATCACTAGAATTTCATTGGAGTTGAGATTTCCGAAGATAAAACCTTAAGACGTTTTCCAGATTTTTAAATACCTTTCAGCATTTTTTACATGATGATGTTCCCGTTCTACAAATGCTCTGGCATTATTAGAGATTTCAATTAATTTCTCTGGATTCGCAATTAACCATTCTAACTTTTTTACTATAGCATGAGCATCAGGCAATGCATTAATAGCAACAGTATCTTCCTCTAAGTGATAATAGTCCAACCATTCTTGTTCAGCACCTGTAAATACGACTTTTCCCTTGGCCATAGCTTCGAGTGCATTATACCCTTGATCATAGGCATATACTTGGTCTAAAAGAATGTGCGCAGAATCAAATGCCTTGATATAAATCTCGTATGGCACATCTTCAACTGTGATTATATCTATTTTGTTTGGATGTTTTTCTTTAATAATAGTTAACGCCTTCTCAAAAATGTCATTTCCTTTTTTTATATAATTGGTTCTATTAATACCATGAAAAATGACAATCTTATCATCGTATGTTAAAGGTGTAAATCTTATGTCATCTAGATGGATAGCATGTGGTATTAGTCCTAAATGTCTTGGATGATTCATTAGAGGGATGGTGTAATCTAGGTCATTAGAGATAACACCTACAATTGTATTGTATATGTGGTTATGCAGTTTTACAAAATCTGGTTCTAAGTATTTTAATCCTAATGCAAAACTGGTTTTAGGAAGACGATTTTCAAAATAAGGTGTAAGAATCGAGTATCTGAATTTTTTTTCGTAAGCATATTTAACACTTAAATGATCTGTACCACAAGATAATAGAAAGGCCTTGTTATTCCAGCTAGTAAGTAAATCGAAAATATCCATTTCAGTTTTTGGCAGACATAAAAAAGGAGATTCATTTACAAATTGTACAATATCATGACCACTTAATTGCTGTTTTAGACTTTGAATTTGTTTTTTGACACTTAACGAATGTAGGTCAACCTTAATGAGTTTGTAGATTAAAACCTTAAAATTTTTTATAAAGCCACTTTTGAATTTATGTTTGATTTCAATGTCAATATCTACCTTTTTAAAACCATCGGTTAGACCTACAACTTGAGCTTCATGACCCAATTTTAATAAACCCTCTTTAAGAGATTTATGAGATCTGTTATATTCGCCAACCAATAATATCTTCATTTAAGTTATATTTGAGACAAAGATAATAATTGTTGAAGTCTAACGGTAAAAAGATATGTATAGTAGTCACCTCCTTAGGGAAAGGAGGTGCTGAAAGGTCTTCGGCTCTATTATCAAAATTATTAAGTGGTTTAGGGTATACCATTCACATCGTTATGATTGTTGATGAAATCAACAATGAGTTTCAGGGAGAACTTTTAAATCTTGGGAAGATAGATTCGCGATTTCCAATACTTAAAAAGATTAAAAAACTTAAAGCTTTTAAAAGCTATTTAAAAAAACACCATTTTGATTTTGTAATTGATAACCGCTCCAGGCCCAGTCTATTAAGAGAATTTATTGTGTCTAGATGGCTTTATGATCCTAGGAAAACAATATACTGTATACATAGTTATAGACTTAATACATATTTTTCAACTGTAAAGCGTATAGCAAAATATATGTATAAAGATGCTTACAAACTTGTAGCGGTATCTGAGGAAATTAAAAAAGCAATTGCATCTGTTTATGATTTAACTAATGTTATTACCATTTATAATCCTGTTGGAGATCTACAATCACAAGCTATTACAGATGAACAATTGGTTAGTGACTATATTTTATTCTATGGAAGGATTAATGATGAGGTTAAAAATTTGTCACTTTTAATTGAATCTTATCATAAATCTGAATTACCTGAACATAATATTTCACTAATAATTTTAGGAGATGGAAAAGATTTAGAGGCTATCAAATTGAAAGTCAGAGCTAAAAATTTAAATAAAGATGTCATCTTTAAATCATTTATTGATAATCCTTATTCATATGTAAAACGTGCTAAATTCACAGTATTGACAAGTCGATATGAAGGTTTTCCGATGACTATTTTGGAATCTCTAGCGTTAGGCACACCAGTAGTTTCGGTAGATTGTAAATCGGGACCTAGTGAAATGATTAGAGATGGATATAATGGGTTGCTTGTAGAAAATAATGATTCTGAAAAAATGGCTTTGGCTATGAATAGATTCATCGAAGATAATCCCTTATATTTGAAATGTAAGTCTAACACAAAGCCAAGTGTTGCTAAGTTTTCTATGGAACATATCGGTCAAGCTTGGGAGCAATTGTTGACTAAAAATTAATGAATTTGAATACAATAAATGACGTTTTAAATCTTCAAATACCTAATGTTCATGACATAAGAGGGAAGCTTGCAGTTATTGAAAAGGAAACTATCCCTTTTTCAATAGAACGTGTGTATTATTTGTATGATGTCCCAAATGATGCTTTCCGTGGCGGACATGCTCATATAGCTCAAGAGTCTGTGGTTATTGCTTTAAGTGGTAGTTTTGAGGTCATTCTCGATGATGGTAAGGATCGCAAACGAATTATGCTCAACAAACCCAATATTGGGTTGTATATTCCAACAGGTATTTGGCGAGAGATTGAAAATTTTTCATCTGGTTCAGTGTGCCTGGTTATGGCGTCAACAGTCTTTAATGAAGAGGATTACATTAGAAATTATGACGATTTTGTATCGTCTAAAATGGGATAGTAGGTTTTTGTGTTTTTAACTTTCCTTAATTTCAAAAATTGCTTTGTCAGCCATATTGGAGCTATCAATAGAAACCGACGTTTTAGCGATAGATTCTTTTTAGATATTTCAGACTTGTAATACTTGTATGCTTTTTTGTTCTTATTGAGCTTAGCCAATAAGGCTAACGAAAATCGGTTGTTGTCTAAGAATTTTTTTAAATGAACGTTCTCTTTTTCCTCAAACTTATAATTGTCAAATCTTGATTTATTATTTAAGTCAGTAGTCGTGTTTGATAAACTGTTTTGATTTTGTACATAATACACTAATACTTTATTTAAAAATACGATTGGATAATGTAAACCAATCCTAATCCATAAATCGGTGTCTTGTCCAGACTTTATGTCTGTATCAAAGTTGCCAGTTACATCTAAAATATCTTTTTTGAAAACTGTACTCGAACCCGAAAGTATGGTATGACGCTCACTAGCTTTAAAATAATCCAAAATGGAGACGTTTGCTGTAGCTTTAAAACTATAAGGAACAGGGCTAATTTTATCACCATACTTATGCGCTATTGCTGTTGTAAATACAGAGTATTCTGGATGATTTGCTATTAATGTTTTTATGTTTTCCAAAAACGTTTTGTCCCATAAATCGTCACCATCTAAGAGTGCGATGAACTTACCTGTTGCTCTAGATATACCGTTATTTCTAGCTTGAGATGCTCCTTGGTTGTCTTGATTAATAATCGTGATTCTAGCATCATCAAATTGGTTTAAAACCGACAAGCTATTATCCGAAGAGCCATCATTGACGATAATAATCTCAAAATCTTTATAAGTTTGATTCAGCACAGATTGCAATGTGTCTCTGATATATTGCTCCTTGTTATAAACTGATATGATGACAGAGAAAAATGAATTCATGGATTTCAACTATAAGAACAAATGTAATTTAAAAATCAAAGATTTAAAGAATAAAAATATTTGATGCTAAAAATGGTCAATTACACACTCAAAAAATTATAAAAAAATAACAAAGCAAAAAAGGAGGCTGATTTCAGTCTCCTTTTTTTAAATCTTGATAACACATAAAACTAATACGATACAACTGTAAGTAGTTTACTGATGGCTTTGGGCCTAATAGATTTTGTTTTAATAAATTATGACTTATTTGGTAAAACCACGATAACACATAATTCAGTCTTAAACGTTTGAGTTTAGCAAATAATTTTAATAGATGATTATCATGATTTGCTGTGTTTTTTGTGTAATAAAGTGCAATTAAAGCATTAGCAGCAGCTTCCTTTTTGTTCAAATAGATGCTACTGGTTTCAATACCTAAATGATACACATAATTATCAATGTGTAAAACCGAAATAGATTCGTCCTTTAATTGTGCGCTAAAATGGTTATCGCTTCCATAGCCACTGTAAGTAATTTTATTGTTTAAACGTTTAAAAATAGAAGCCTCAATTAAAAAATTGGCAGAAACTATACTTTTATATGGTGTTTCATTTCGTTTAGCAGCAGCGACTTCTTCTTTCTGTTTTCCGTAAGCCCATCGTAACAAATAATCATTTCCTGGTTTTTCAGAAGTATAGGCAACACCTCCATAAACCGCATCATATTCAGAATTGATAAACTCTAAATAATTAGCTATAAATGTGTCATTTTTTGGTATCACATCGGCATCCAAAAATAAAAGATGCTCATATAAAGCAGATTCGGCTAACTGTTGCCTCGTTGTAATTCGACCTTGATTGTTTTCTGAAATGGTGTAGGTGGTGTGTGTGAGAGCTTCGACGATTTGTTTTTGCTTCTGAAATTCAAAATCTGAAGCATCATCTAGACATCGTATTTCAAATGCAATACCGCATAATTCCAACTGCTTATGAACTCTTTTTACGAGCTCAGTAACATCATAATTATACACCGGAATTAATACAGAAATCATTGCCATGAATTAAAGCCTAAAAATACAGTTTTAAATTAAAAGGATTAAATTGCAGTACCTAAATATGATAACTATGGAAGTTTCTAATCGGGAAGAAATTTCAGAATTAATTTATAAGACAATTCTCAGTAATAAAGAGAGCCTGATTCAAGCGTATAACGCTTCAAAATCTAATATTGGCTATTTTTATATAGATAACCTTTTACCAGAAGCGATTGTTAGAAAATGTTATGATGTATTTCCTGATAAATCTGAAATGCGCTGTTTAAAGAGCTTGCGAGAATACAAATATATTTCGGCGCAAATGAATCGGCACAATCCATTACTCGAAGAAGTTTTATATGCGTTTCAGGATAAAAAAATAGTACAGCTTATAGGCGAAATTTGCGATATAGATTCGCTTTATGCTGACGAATCTCTCTATGCTGGAGGTTTGTCATTAATGGCAAAGGATAATTTTTTACATCCGCATCTTGATAACTCACACGATGCTCAGCGAGAGCGATGGCGCGTACTTAACTTACTGTATTATGTAACTCCAGACTGGCAAACACCAAATGGAGGTCATCTGGAAATATGGCCTGATGGACCAAAAAAAGAACCCTTAGTCATAGAAAGTGCATATAACCGCCTGGTGATTATGGCTACGCATGATACCTCGTGGCATTCGGTAAATAAAGTAACCGTTGACCATAGTAGATGCTGTATTTCTAATTATTATTTTAGTGATAAGCCTTTACATGAAAAGGATAAATTTCATGTCACTAAATTTAGAGGGCGTCCCAGTGATACGCTTACCAATATTATTCTTGATTTAGATGCTGGTTTACGAACCATGGTACGAAAAATTTTTAAAAAAGGAATTCGAAAAAACCCACATGTTTATAATAAGAAATAACAGAGCTCTAAACGATTTTGGTATAGTAATTGGAAATATCCAATTATGAAACAATACCTAATCTATATTATATGCTGTATTCTGGGTTTTTATGCAAACGCTCAGGAAGAATTTCATGTCTTTTCAAAAAATGATGCTAAAACACCAGGAAGTGAACGTGGTGACGGCTCGTTAAAAGCACCTTGGGATTTGCAAACAGCTTTAAGTCAAACACCAGAAGTGGTAAAGCCAGGAGCTGTAATTTGGTTGCATGAAGGTATTTACAATGGTCGTTTTATAAGCACACTTAAAAGCCTTGAGCCTAATACTTATGTAACTGTTTCTGGATACAAAAATGATAAGGTTGTTTTAAACGGAAATGTAACCTCAGATAGAGATGTCGTTCTTGATGTGAAAGGCAAACAGGTGATCTTTAAAGATTTTGATGTCACCTGGCTTGGTGATTTTTCCAGAAATGAAACCGATAGTAATTTTGAAACAAGTGTGGGAATTCGGCATCTTTCCGGAGAAAATTGCAAGTTCTATAATTTGAAAATTTATAATATCCCAGGACTTGGTTTTGGGTCATGGAAACATGCTGCTGGCTCTGTTATAGAAAACTGTATGATTTATAATAACGGCTATATCGCTAAAGATGGAAAAGGTAGAGGCGAAGGGATTTATGTTCAGAATAAAAGCGATGAAGTGAGGTTGATCAAAAGAAATATTATTTTCAATAACTACTATAAGGGTATAGAAGTATGGTCGGCAGGAAAAAATGCCGATTTTCAATATGTGAAGCATATCACTCTCGAAGATAATATCATTTTTAACAGTGGTTCACCATCTGGACGGTTTTTGGACAATGTGATTGTAGCATCAAATGATAGAAATGGTATAAATGTCGCTAGTAATATCTCAGTCATCAATAATGTGCTTTATCACAATACGCAACAAGATAATGGGAGAATAATAGGTGATGCTCCTGCTTTAACTTTAGGGTTTCATAAAAATGCACCTATCGAAGACGTGGTTGTTGATGGTAATATAATCGTTGGTGGTTATAATGGTCTAAGAATTTTAGAAGCTAAGACACTTCAGTTTACAAATAACATTGTACATACAGGTATCGTACAAATCGGACCTACAGTTTCTAATCATTTTAGGGGTTGGAATTCTAATGGTAATGTGATTTATAGTCGTTTAAAACAACCGTTTCGTATACCAAAAGTTAAGGATCATTCTTTAGAAAGCTGGACATCGAATTTTAATTTGGATAAACAAAGTCAGCTTATTGCTATAACAAACTTTAATTTAGATCCTGTCGTTCACCTGTCTCAGCATAGTCAGCACAAAAACAAATATAATCTCGCCCTCTTTAATGCAGAAGGAAATGCTGTCACTGTAGACTTTTCAGCCTATGATATAGCAGCTAACAGTGGTTTCAAACTTTATGATGTTGAAAACCCAGAAGTGGTCTTAAAATCAGGTAAACTTTCAGAAGACCTTAAAATTTCGGTTCCCATGAAGCTTACTAAAATTGAGAAACCACGTCATAATACAAAAGCGAAAAAGACGTTATCAAATTTTGGCGTTTTTATGGTAGAATTTGATGTAGAGCAGGTTGAGATTTCTGAAGACAAAAAAAAAGATAATGCGATTAAGCGATTTTTTAAATGGCTGGGTTTTTAGTGAAACTTTCCTAATAGTTTGGTTATATTTACCTAGCTATTAAAACATCTGAATGAAATTTTATAAGAATTTTCTAGCCTTTTGGTGTGTCATTTATCTGCTCATTGCTTTTGTAGGTAGATTTACATCTTCTAAAAAAGAATACTTCCCTTTTTTTAGATGGTCGCTTTATTCTAAAACTCCCAACTCACTTAATCATGCTTATATTTTGGTTGATAAAGTTGGAGATTCTATTCTAAGTAAACCTACAGATATTAGAAATTTAAAAGATTACCACCATGTCGAACTCGTTGATATGAATCTTATCGTGCAGAAATTTTATGAAGATGTTAAACGCAAGGCTGATTATGATAATCATATGATTTTTAATGCTATTCCTAAAACGTCTGTGTTCAAACTATATGAAACTACTGCAGATTTAAGCAAAGTTGATTATAAAGCTAGTATAAAAACCAATCGAGTATTAACTTTTAAAAACAACAGGTTTTATTTTGAATAAGGTATTAGAGGATCATTTTTTCTGGAAGTTTGTTGTACGTCATACCTCAATATTTAGTAGAGATACAAATGCGTTATTTGCTTGTGTAAATATGCTTGTGAAATTGGCTTATGTTGTCGTCTTAATGATGGCTTTCAACCACCTGTTTATAGTTCATGATTTGGCCAATTCTAAATTGGTTGATCCATTATGGCCTTTATTCTTTTTAAAGCAAGAACATTTGCAGGTCACTACCTATATTTTGCAAATCAGTTTGGTACTAAGCGCCATTTTAGTGATAATTAAACACACACAATTTTTAAGAGTATATGTCTTTATAAATTACTTTTTATATGCGGCACTTCTCAGTTCGTTTGGCAAGATCAATCATAGTTTGCATTTTATTTTATTGTTGTTATTTTGTTTTGCATTGATACCAGGTTCTACAGCTAAACAGTTTAAAGAAAAGTCTTTATTGATGTTTTTAAGTGCTAAATTCTTTTTGCTCTTAGCTTACAGTTTGACTGGCTTTTGGAAATTGTTTTGGGGTGTCATAGAGCTATTCACACAAGACGTTAGTTTGTTCTCACCATTATCTTTTAGAAATGTTTTAGTGTTTCAGTTTGAATCAAAACCAATGACAGCATTTGGAGGTTGGTTTCTAGAGCACTATGTCATCGGTTGGCTGTTGTACCTCTTAGTCATATATCTAGAATTGTTTTCTATTGTGGTTTTCTTTAAGCCGAATCTATATAAAATTTGGGGAGCGGGTTTGATTGTCTTACACCTGAGCTTAGCACTGATTTTGGACGTAAATACTTATCCAGCTGTTGCAGTTATAGCTATAGTGTTATTGTTATCACCATTTTACAAAAAATCAACCATAAAAGAGACGATTTTATCCTTACCTGTAATAGATTGGTTTATTTACCTCATTAAAAAAAGAAAAGCATAGGTTAGATTATCCCTTGCGTTGCACAACCTCAAAGACTTTATTCTCGTCACATTTTAAGGTTTTACTAGGATATTTAAGTAGTAAAGCATAATCGTGAGTTGCCATTAAAATCGTATTTCCGTTTTTGTTAATGTCACGCAAAACTTCCATAACTTCGATACTTGTTTGTGGATCTAAATTCCCCGTAGGTTCATCGGCCAGAATGAGCTCAGGCTCATTCAATAAAGCTCTGGCTATAGCAATACGTTGTTGTTCTCCACCTGATAATTCATGAGGAAACTTAAAACCTTTGGTTTTCATTGCAACTTTATCTAAAACAGTTTCAATGCGCTCACTGATTTTAGTCTTATCCTTCCAGCCAGTAGCCTTCAAAACAAATTCTAAGTTACTGTTAATGGTTCTGTCAGGTAGTAGTTTGAAATCCTGAAATACGATGCCAAGTTTCCGTCTTAAAAACGGAATATCTTTTTCCTGCATTGTTCTCAAATTATAGTCTACAATATGACCTTCGCCTTCAGTTAATGCCAAATCGCCATACAATGTTTTCATAAAACTACTTTTGCCACTTCCAGTCTTACCAATGAGATACACAAAGTCACCTTTGTTCATTTCAAAATTAACATCAGACAATACCATACTATCACCTTGATAGATTGAAGCATTTTTGAGTTGTAAAACAGTTTCAGACATAATTTATATGAAGATTTTTTATAGAAGTGTAAATGTATTATAAAAACTAGCAACTACCAATAATGAAAAATTAATTTCTAAATCACTGTCAGTAAAACGTTATGTGTAACACAATCTTATATAATTAGTCTATTTGATAAGTATGTTTATAATTATAGCACGATTATTGCGTTATAGATTTGAGATAAATTATTTTTAACATCAATTAAAATCGAACTTAATGAATTGCAGGAAACTAAGTTTTTTACTATCCTTTTTACTGTTTGCATCGTATTTAAATGCTCAGCAAACAGCCGCTTATACGAGTGATTTGGTAGACTATCAAAAAGCGCTTACACTTTATAACAATAAGCAATATCAAGCAGCCCAATCTTTGTTTGAAGCGATTAAAAATGAAGCGCCAAACGAAACTGTTGAATCTGAATGTGCGTATTATATTGCCAATTGTGCTGTTCGTTTAAATCAGAATAATGCAGATGATTTAATTCAGGACTTTGTTGATGAATATCCAACCAGTACAAAACGAAATACAGCTTTTTTAGATGTTGCCGATTATTATTTTACCAACGGAAAATATGCTTATGCCAGAAAATGGTATGATAAAGTTGATGAACAGAGCATTTCGCGTTCAGAACGTGATAAGTTCAATTTTAATTATGGATATACCTTATATTCTACAGGAGACGAAACTGGAGCGAATAAGTATTTAAATCGCGTAGTGACATCACAAGAATATGGTTCGCAAGCAAAATATTACATTGGGTTTATGGCTTACGAAGGTGACGATTATGATAAAGCTAATGAGTATTTTGATCAGGTGAGCGATCAGGATAAATACAAAGAAAAACTATCGTATTATCAAGCCGATTTAAATTTTAAACTTGGTAAATTTGAAAAGGCTATTGCATTAGCGAGTGAACAAATTGATAATAGTAATCCGCAGGAAAAATCAGAGCTTTCAAAAATTATAGGAGAAAGTCATTTTAATTTAGAGCAGTATGCTGAAGCCATTCCGTTTTTAAAAGCTTATAATGGAAGACGCGGTAAGTGGAATAATGTCGATTATTACCAGTTAGGTTATGCTTACTACAAACAAAATGATTTTGATAATGCGATTTCCGAGTTCAACAAAATTATTGATGGTAACAACGCTGTAGCTCAAAATGCCTATTACCATCTAGGAGAAAGTTATATCAATCTCGATAAAAAACAGGAAGCTTTAAATGCATTTAGAAATGCATCACAAATGGATTATGATTTAAAAATCCAAGAGGATGCTTGGCTCAACTACGCTAAAATTAGCTACGAAATAGGAAATCCTTACCAGTCTGTTCCACAGGTACTCACAAGTTATTTGAACAAATATCCTGATACGAGTTATAAGGAAGAAATTGAAACCTTATTAATCGATTCATACATTACGTCAAAAAACTATAAGGAAGCTATCAAACTCTTAGAAAATAAGAACAGTTTTGAGAATCGTGTAGCCTATCAAAAAGTGGCATTTTACAGAGGAATTGAAGTTTATAACGAAGGTCAGTATAATGAGGCTAAAGCATTGTTTGATAAATCCATCAAAGAAGCCAAAGACCCTATATTTACTACAAGAGCCATATTTTGGAAAGCAGAAACAGATTACCATCTCAGTAACTTCGATGACGCACTTATTGGTTTTAAACAATTTTTACAACAAGGAGAGGCGCAAAATGTTAATGAAATACATAACATAGATTACAATATTGCGTACACCTATTTTAAACTGAAAAATTACAGTCAGGCAACAACGAGCTTTCAAAAGTTTATTGATAATCATAAAGACGATAAATTACGATTAAACGATGCCTACCTCAGATTGGGTGATGGGTATTTCGTGTCAACAAATTATAACAGTGCTATTGCTGCTTATGACAAGGCTATTGCCATTAATGAAATCGAAAGTGATTATGCGTTCTTTCAAAAAACAATGAGTCATGGCTACATTGGAGAAGGCTCTAAAAAGATTCAGGATTTAAATAGATTTATTTCAGAATATCCTAGATCGTCATTACGAGATGATGCGATGTACGAATTAGCTAATTCCTATATTAAAATCAATGACACTGAAAATGCGATGGTCATGTACAACCGACTCATTTCAGAATACAGCACCAGTGTGTTTATTCCAAAAGCATTACTTCGTCAAGGCTTGTCGTATTACAATGCAAATGATAATGAAAGGGCGCTATCTAAGTTTAAGAAAGTGGCTAACGAATATCCTGCAACAGATGAAGCAAGTCAGGCTGTATCTACAGCGCGATTAATTTATATCGATTTAGGTCGAGTAGATGAGTATGCGGCTTGGGTGAAAACTTTAGATTATGTTGATGTAACCGATGCCGAATTGGATAATACAGCTTATCTCGCTGCCGAAAAGCAATACTTAGATAATAATACAGATGGTGCAATTCGTCAGTTTAATAAATACTTAAATGAATTTCCTAATGGAATTCACGCGTTGAAATCTCATTTTTATATTGCCGAACTGTATTCGAAAAAGCAATTGCCTGAGAATGCAAAGCCACACTACGAGTATGTGGTCAACAAACAAAAAGGCGAGTTTACAGAGCAGTCTATCGTTAAACTTTCAGAAATCTATCTCAATAATTCTAATTGGGATACAGCTATTCCTCTGTTGAAACGTTTAGAAAACGAAGCCGATTATCCGCAAAATATAACCTATGCGCAATCAAATTTAATGAATGCCTATTACCAGAAGCAAAACTATACTGAAGCTGTAAATTATGCAGAAAAAGTGCTTCAGGATTCTAAAATTGATACTAAAGTAAAGAGTGATGCTCATATCATCATTGCGCGTTCTGCTATAAAAACTGGTGATGAGTCTAAAGCCAAAGCAGCCTACGCTCAGGTTGAGAAAATTGCTTCAGGAGCTGTAGCTGCCGAAGCCTTGTATTATAATGCCTATTTCAAGCATAAAGACGGGAATTATTCATCGTCAAATACTACGGTTCAAAAGCTGGCGCGAGATTATAGCAGCTATAAATATTACAGTGCTAAAGGTTTGGTGATTATGGCAAAAAACTATGATGCCTTAGGAGATGCCTTTCAAGCGACTTATATTTTAGAAAGTGTTATTTCTAATTTCCCTGAGTTTGATGATGTCGTTGAAGAGGCACAACAAGAACTTAACCGAATAAAAACTGAAGCCGCTAAAACGAACTCGTCTGTTGAAACTGAACAAAACTAAAACCATTGAAGATGATTAGAACACCAAATATATTCCTAAGTTTCATTTGTATCTCAATAATGATATTGTCATGCAATAAAGATGATGACAAAACACAAGAGGTTCAGGATATCTATGAAGGCTGCTGTTCTACAGAACCAGTTTTTGGTGCGAACATAGATAATTTAGATCAGTCAGCTGGTGATATTGAAGTTTACACCATTGTCACGCAAAATGGAGATGGGTTTAATGATATGTTTGCGATAAAGAACATTACTTTATATCCAAACCATACGGTTACTATATACAATTCTGATAATGAACAAATTTATGAATCGACTAATTATGCTGAAGATTTGAATAGGTTTCCAGGATATCCTCAAGATGAAAATAATGGGGCTGTAAGCATTCCAAATGGGACCTATAAATACAAGATTGTCATCGAGAACGAAGAAACATTCAGAAAATCAGGAAGCTTTTGTGTATATACTTGGGCAGATCCTGAGCCGAGCTTTGTTGGTTGTAATCTAGGAAGTGAATTTGATCCAATTATAGCATTTCCTCCAAATTAATATCATCATATCAAAACAATAACTATGTTTAAACAAATTTTAATTCTTTCATTAATTTTGGGTAGTGTTACTGTCCTCAGTGCGCAAGAACGTAATAAAGACTCTTTAGATGCAGGTACCGTAAATGTGGTAAAACCATATACACCAAAAATTTCCGATGCATTTAAAATCAAAGAAACACCGAGTTTAAATGATTCTACAACGGCTAAGAAAAAAGTGATTAAATACAATATTTTTTCAATTCCGGTAGCATCGACATTTACACCAGCAAAAGGAAAAGCCGCAACAGTTGATAAAGAGAAACCTGTTAAATTATTTGATAATTATGCGTCTTTAGGTGTGGGAACCTACACTACAATTTTAGGTGAAGTCTATCTCAATCATGAGTTGAGTAATAACGAACGTGTTGGTGGTTACTTTAGTCATCACTCTTCAGCAGGAGATATTGAAGGTATTAATTTCGATAATAATTTTTCTGAAACCGGTCTCAATGCACATTACAGTCAAAAGCTAAGCGATTATTCTTGGAAGGTTGAAGGCGGATTTCAACTTCAAACCTTTAACTGGTATGGAGTTCCAGACCAGAGTATGCCAACCTTTGATGTAGACCATTCGTTTTATACAGCTCAATTTGGCGGACAAATTAATTTTGAAGATGCAATTATCAATAAAGGAAGCGTTTTATACAGACGTTTTGGTGACGACCTCGACTCAGGTGAAAACCGCTTTATTTTAAAAACGGGTTTTGATATTCCGGTACAAGGAGAGTCGATAAATGCTGAAGTAACCTTTGATTATCTTGGAGGATCATTTGACCGTTTGTATTTTGTAGAGGACGCTTATGACTACGGAAATTTTAACCTTACAGTAGCACCTAGCTACCAAATGAAACAGGATGATTTAACGGTTAACCTTGGTTTGAAAGTAGCTTATCTCAGTGATTCGGAAACCAGCGAAAGTGACTTTTTTATCTACCCAAATATTTCAGCAAGTTATCGTTTGGTTGACGAGTTAATGATTGCTTATGGTAGTATTGAAGGTGGTCTGCTTCAAAATTCATATTACGATTTTGCTCAGGAGAACCCATTTGTTTCACCAACATTTTTTATAGCACCAACCGATCAGACGTATAATGTGGCATTAGGTGTCAAAGGAAAGTTGTCTAACAGTGTGAGTTATAATGTAAGTGGTCATTACCGCTCTGAAAAAAATAAACCATTGTTTAATATAAATCCGGATTTAAATGTAGATCGTGAGAATTATCAATACGGAAATTCATTTGGTGTGGTATATGACGATGTGTCAACATTTTCAATTGCAGGTGAGTTAAATATTGATGTAAACCGTAATTTTAAACTCGGACTCAAGGGTGAATATTTTACATATGATACCGATGAACAAGCTGAAGCATGGAATTTACCAGATATCAAAGGCTCTGTGTTTTTAGATTATCAAATTGATGAACATTGGTTTGCAGGAGCAAATTTATTTTATGTAGGAGAGCGTAAAGATAGACTTGTAACTGGTTTAGGTACATTAACTTTGCCAGTAACTACTAGAGTTACTTTAGATAGCTATTTTGATGCTAATGCACATGTAGGTTATAAAATTAATGACCAGTTGTCGGCATTTGCTAAGGTAAATAATATAGCCAATCAGGATTACCAGCGTTGGCTGAATTATCCGGTTCAGGGAATTCAGTTTTTGGCAGGAGCGACCTATCAGTTTGATTTTTAATTCTTCTTGTCATCCTGAACTTGTTTCAGGATCTCATTATTGGTATGTTATAGATAATAGAATAGTAAAAGCATTCAATCAAAAAGGTTGAATGCTTTTTGTATTTTTATGATCCTAAAACCATATCCATGAAAAAACTAATTATTCTCCTGTCTTTAGCATTTATTGTGTCCTGTTCTCAAGAACAGAAACATGTAGATTCTATCATTATTAATGCTAATGTTTATACTGTAAATGACGATTTTGCTAAAGCAGAGGCCTTTGCTATTTCCAATGGAAAATTTGTGGCTGTAGGTTCTACAGATGAGATGACATCAAAATATACCTCAGATACCATTATTGATGTTGAAGGCAAAACAATTGTTCCTGGATTTATCGATGCACATTGTCATTTTTTAGGATTAGGTCTAGACCAACAAGATGTAGATTTGGTTGGAACGAAAAGTTTTGAAGACGTCGTAAAACGTGTTTTAGATTTTCAAAATGAAAAGCAACAAGACTATATCGTAGGAAGAGGTTGGGATCAAAATGACTGGGAAGACAAAGCGTTTCCGAATAAAAAATTGCTAGATAATTTATTTCCTAATACACCTGTTGCATTAACACGAATTGATGGTCATGCTACGTTATGCAATCAAGCGGCTTTAGATCTTGGAGGTATCACTGTTAATAGTAAAGTTGATGGAGGAGAAGTAGTGATAGAAAATGGAGAACTTACGGGAGTTTTAGTTGATAATGCCGCAGATTTCGTGTGGAAACAATGGCCAGGATATACAAGAGAAGATTTAGTAGAAGCTTTATTAGTTGCGCAAGACCTCTGTTTTGATTTCGGGTTAACAACCGTTGATGATGCTGGACTAGATCAGTATACAATTGAAATGATAGATAGTCTACATACTACTGGAGATTTAAAAATGCGCGTGTATGCTATGGCTTCTGGAACTGAACAAAATGTGGATTATTACTTAAACAAAGGCATTATTAAAACCGACAGATTAAATGTACGTTCATTTAAATTTTATGCAGATGGCGCTTTGGGCTCAAGAGGAGCAATGTTACGAGCACCTTACAGCGATAAACCAGACCATTTCGGATTAATGGTTACTGACTTAGAAACTTTTAATAAAAATGCAGAGCGAATTGCCAATTCAGAGTATCAAATGAATACACATGCTATAGGCGATTCTGCAAATCATGCGGTTTTACAAACTTACAATAAAGTACTGGAAGGAAAATCTAATCGACGCTGGAGAGTAGAGCATGCACAAGTCGTGTCTCCAGAGGATTTTGACCTGTATAAAAATGTATTACCATCCATTCAGCCAACCCATGCTACAAGTGATATGTACTGGGCTGAAGATCGATTAGGTAGTGAACGTGTTAAAGGTGCTTATGCTTACAAACAATTGTTGAATGCCTACGGAAAGGTAGCTTTAGGTACCGATTTCCCTGTAGAGCGTGTGAGTCCGTTTTTAACCTTTTACGCAGCTGTTGCACGACAAGATTTAGAGCAATTTCCTGAAGGTGGATTCCAAAAAGAAAACGGATTAACTAGAGAAGAGACCTTAAAAGGAATGACGATTTGGGCAGCCTATTCCAATTTTGAAGAACATGAAAAAGGAAGTATTGAGGTTGATAAATTTGCTGATTTCATTGTTTTAGATAAAGATATCATGACCGTAAATGAAACTGAAATCCCGAACATTAAAGTCCAACAGACCTTTGTCAATGGTGAACAGCAAAACTAATTCATTAGCAATATGGAACACTTTTTGTGTTAATGATCATATGAAACATCTTTTAATAATCATATGCATGTGTTTTACAGCTTTGGCATCTGCACAAGACGTCAAAGTAGTAAAATCAGTAATTAATTGTGAAACAGGGACTCAAAAAGCAATTGAAGACTTTAATGATGGACGCTATCAGGTTTATACTTTTGGAATGATGATGTCTAGTACAAATGACAATGATTTTAATCAGTTTTACAGTGCTTACCTTACTGAAAACTATAATATAAGCCTTATCCATAAAGGCGATATTGTCATGCCTGATGATAAATGCTATAGTGATAAAATGAAGCAGTTGTTATCTGTTAAATATGGGAAATCTATGCTTGATGAGGTGAAAGATGACGCTTTAATAGCTTATGAAAAGGTGCAACAGGTCAAAAACGGAGTTTGCTTTAAGTCTCCTGAAGAAGCTAAACGTTATGTTTTGGGAGATTGGAAATTAAAAGATGAAACCACGCATGTTACCTATAGGTTTGAAGTAACTGAAGGGGAAATTTCAACACAGGTACTTTTGGATTTGGATTATTACAATCTTGATGAAAAGGAAGTACTTTTATTTCCTTCCAATCAGGTTATAAAGATATTAGAATTTGATGGCTGCTATAATGTTGGTATCGAAAACAATGAATATAAATTTGGTGGTATTTTTTATGACTTTATTTTTAATTCAAACAACGAATTTGAATGTGAAGGCTACCACTTTATTCGTGTAGAACACTAAATGTAAATTTTGGCTAAGTAGTCATGGTGCTCTCCATCTATGACTTTATCACATTGTAAACCAACAGTATTACAAGCCAGATGTAAACGCTCAAAGTCAAGATATAACCATTTCATAGGCGCTTCATCTTCACCTTTGTAACTCAGAAAGTAATCCAGCTCACCATAGTAATTGGCGTTTGTGTCAATCCAGAGTCCGCCATCCTCATCCTCATACATGTATTGTATATCAGAAGAATCTACCAAAATTTGACCATTAGGACGTAATAAAGATTTTATATGCTTGAGATAGTGCGGTACTTGTGATAACTCTTGAAAAATTCCTGTGCCATTCATCAGTAATATAATAGTGTCAAAGGTTTCCGTTTCATTTAGAATATCTTTTAATTCAGCTTGTACAATACCGCGTAGCTTTGCGACCTCAATAGCACCTTCAGAAATATCAATAGCTTTTATATCCATGCCTTTATCTTGTAAATAAAGACTATGACTTCCAGAACCACAACCAACATCAAGTACTTTACCCTTTGCTAATTGTAAGGCTTTTTGTTCGAGTTTGGGCATTTCCGAATAACTCCTGAATAAATAGGGAAGTGGTAGCACATCGTCTCCGGAAATGTTTGTAGATGTTATAAGGTCTTCGGTATAATTATTGTGATAAAAATCGAGTAAGGCTTTTCCGAAAAGGTCTTTCATAAAAGTGTTATTTTTGAACCATGCAAGACATCATCAATAATCTTCCAAAGCTCGCCAAAGATAAGCATAAGGAAAATAAAACATTCTTTACAAAGCTTAAAAAAAAGCCGCCGAAGCAATTGGACTATCTCATGCAGGAACTTCATGACGATGAATTTCAACATACCGATTGTTTAGAATGTGCTAATTGCTGTAAAACAACAGGACCGTTTTTTACCGCTAAAGATATTGAGCGCATTGCTAAACATTTTAAAATGAAGCAACAGCAGTTTATTGATACGTATTTACGAGTAGATGAAGACAATGATTATGTTTTACAATCGGTGCCATGTACTTTTCTAGGCGCAGATAACTACTGTTCTATCTATGAGGTTAGACCCAAAGCATGTCGCGAATTTCCACACACTGATAGAAAGAAATTTCAACAAATTTCAAATCTAACATTAAAAAATGTAGCCATTTGTCCCGCTGCATATAACATTGTTGAAGAAATGAAACGCAGATTAAAAATGTAAATAGCCTTATGAAAAAAGTACTACTCGTTTTATGTTTGGTAGGTTTTGCATCTCAAATATGTAAGTCTCAAGAATGGTTAACTTCATTAGATGCTGCACAGCGTTTGGCTTTAATACAAGACAAAATGGTGCTTATGGTTTGGGAAGAGGCAACTACTTATCCTTATCCGGTTTTAGTTGAAGATGCCAGTGGTCGTAAAGTTTTGGTTGAAAATCTTTTTGAGGCGGATTATCTCAACACGTGGATTTGGAATCATTTTGTACCAGTGATAGTCAGTGAATCTGATTATGCCAAATTATTCGAAGACATAGACGGCAAACGAAAAGCGACTTACATTAATAAGTTTAATGACGACTCCATAAAAATTATGGATATCAATGGTAATATCGTTAATACCAAACCTGTGTACGACGAATTTTTAAATCTATCGGCTCACATCAGAAAATACTATATCAATACGGCCTTTTTAAAAGGAGAATTACTGAACTATTTTAATGATAAAAATTTTAATACCTCCTTTTATTTAGCATCAAAATATATAGACGCTGCTATTTATCTCAATAAAGATGTACGCTCTGAAGTCATCGAATTGTCCAGCCTGTATCTGCAGGAGGCTAATCAATTTTTAAGTGCTGAAAATTTAGATAATAAAAATGGTCTCGCTCAAAAGCTTGAATTGTTAAGCATATACCAAGATCTGGTATTAAATAGACCAAGAAAAGTATTACGGCAGTTAAATCGAATAGAACCAACAGAAATCGACCAATCTAACGAAGCAATGGTCGCCTTTTTATATCTAACAGCTCACCGCGATCTTAAAGACGAAAAAAGTGCCAGCATATGGCGAAGTAAAGTTTCTTTATTAAATTTGAAGAAAGCTAAAGATATCATTACTAATTAACCCTACACCTATTGGATACAATTATTAATTACTTTGAAACTATACCATCTCTCCACAGAAGTTTAATTCTGGTAGGTGGGATTACTTTATTTTGGCTTCTCGAAGGGACGTTGCCTTTATATAATTTTAAATATAAAAAATGGAAACATGCCTTTCCTAATCTTTTTTTTACGGCGACTACTATTGTAGTTAATTTCGGATTGGCTTTTATGTTGGTTGGAACATCAAAATGGGTCATAACCAATCAGTTTGGAATCATTAACTGGATTCCTAATTTACCTACTTGGGCTTATGTATTGTTAGGTGTCTTACTGCTCGACTTTATTGGTGCTTATCTGGCTCACTATGTTGAACATAAAGTCAAACCTCTCTGGATGGTACATTTAGTGCATCATACCGATCATAATGTTGACACTACTACAGCCAACAGACATCACCCTTTAGAAAGTGTTATCCGTTTTGTGTTTACACTGTTTGGCGTATTTATTATTGGTGCTCCAATAGGTATTGTCATGTTATATCAATCTATGTCGTTAATCGCTACGCAATTTAGTCATGCCAATATCAGATTGCCTAAACGCGTCGATAAAGCGCTAAGCTTTGTGTTGGTGTCACCAGATATGCACAAAGTTCATCATCATTATATGTTACCTTATACCGATTCTAACTACGGAAATATCTTCTCTATCTGGGATCGTCTCTTTGGAACATTCATGACTTTAGATAGAGATGATATTATTTATGGTGTTGATACATTTCCTGATGAAGAAGCTAACGGTAAAATAGGGGAGCTTCTTAAACAACCTTTTCATAAATACCGAAAACCGACCAATATAAAACTCTCAGAGTAATGCGTTTCATTTGGATTTTATGTGTCGTTCTAATGAGCTGTAAGGCTGAAAATACATTAGATATTCAGGGACACAGAGGCTATAGAGGTTTGTATCCTGAAAATTCATTACTAGGTTTCCAAAAGGCAATAGACCTTGGTGTTACTACACTAGAACTAGATGTCGTTATCTCTAAAGATCATCAGGTCGTTGTATCTCATGAACCGTTTATGAATCATAAGATTGCTTTAGATGTCTACGGAAATGAGATTATCAAAACAAACGAAACAGCATTCAACATCTATACAATGACGTATGATAGTATAAAATTGTATGACTGTGGAACAAAAATCAATTCTCAATTTCCTTTTCAAAAACATAAAAAACTCCATAAACCTTTACTTTCTGAAGTTATCGATTTGGCAGAAACTCATCTTCCGAATAAACTGTTTTATAATATTGAAATTAAAAGCAAACCCGAATATGATGGGATTTATACGCCACAACTTAATCGCTTTGTAGATCTGGTTTTAGATGTTATCCAAAAGAAAAATGTTGTAAACCAATCCACTATTCAATCTTTTGATGTCCGAGCACTAAAAGCAACTAAGGTGAAAAATGAAGCCATTCAAATAGCATTGCTGGTCGATGAAAATGAATCTATTGCTGCTAAATTGGAGCAGCTCACTTTTAAACCCGAAATTATTAGTCCGTATTATAAATTATTAACCCAGGAAACGGTTTCAAAATATCAAAATCAAGGCTATAAAATTATTCCATGGACGATCAATACTGTAGGTGATATTAACCTGATGATCGACTTAAATGTTGACGGAATTATATCAGATTTCCCAAATAAAGTAATTCAGGTCAAATCATTAAAAAAGTAAAATAAAAAATCGTTTAAGTGTTCATTTTTAAGGATTTACGATTTTTTGTTTTTGCTTTATTTTCTTCTTTTTATGTATTTTATCTGTTTTTTATACACTAATTTTCAATTCATCGTATCTTTTTTTGCTTTCGGCTAACAACTTAGATTTTGGTCATAACCTCACTTAACTTTGTCTTGTATTGTAATGATTACCGCTTAATAATTTAATCAATTAGAATACATCAAATAAATTAATCCAAGTTCCCTCAAAAAGGGTTGGAAATATTTTTAGTTTAATCTTTAAATGACCCCAATCATGAACAAGTTAACTATCCTTGGCGTGCCAATAAATCGCCTATGCGTTATAGTATTATTTCTACTTATGAGCAGCAATAGTTTTGCTCAAGAAGAAATCTATACAACCATTAGAAAAAATGTAAATCCATTAGCATTTGATCTGGATCATAATCTATCCAACAAGCAAGATTCATTACTCTTAGATAGTAAGTTTTTATTTAAAAAAGTGCGTTTTTTAAATAAAACTACAGAACGAGTTTTCGATTTTAAACCAGCTGTCAAACGTGCTAAAATTTCTCTAGAAGACTTACCCCTTGGAAAATATACAGTCATGTTTTATCAAGCTGATAAGATTATTGTTTTTCAAATAGATCGCTTATTGCCGTTTGATTATGAGCCTGCATACGATAGTGATGTGGCATCAAATGAGCTAAGTGATGTTAAACTGGATACAGACGTCGCTTTGGCTGACGTTAAAGATAAAGACTTAGATTTTGATACACCTAACTTAAGTATGGGTACAAGAGGAAGAGATGAAGAATATGATAGCATCGAAGAGTCTATGTCAATGAGTTATAACCTATCTGAACCAGATCGCTCTAAAGTTCAAACCAGAGCAGAATACAGACGCACACACTTGAGACCTAACGGCAAACCTTATAACGACTAATATTATTGTAAATCATAAGAAAAAGTTCATACTTCGGTTTTATTTACCGTTCATGGATTTTTTTGCTTCCTAACCAAAAAAGAAATTAGTTTTAAGGTTCGGGATTACAAAAGCTATTAGTTCAAAATATTGTTGACGTTAACCAACGTTTATACATGAGACTATTAAGTATTGTAATCTTTCTTTGTTTAATGACCACATTAAACCATTCGGCACAAGCACAAAATGACTTCGCTAAACTCGAAAAAAATGTCAATGTTCGAGCCAAAGGCTTAATCCATAAGTTAAATACGACCAAAGACACTCTTATTCTAAATAGCCAATCGCTAATCAATAAAGTCTATTCAGTAAGTATGGATTACAAGCGAGAAGTGGATTTGACTGTCAATAAAAAAGCCATCAAAATACCTTTAAATACTTTGAGCAAAGGAAAGCATGTATTTGTTGCAGTTCAGGCTCCTATTCGTATTGTTTTTGTTATAAAAGTACTTCGTGATAATGACATACTGTTAACTGTAGAAGAGGAAGATTTAATTGCTAAGAACGAGAAGTAGTAGAGTCTAAGCTATCTATGTTGTTTTGAAGCATTTCAATTAATTTGAAGATATTAGATAAACTGTTAATATCCTTTTTTCTAACAGAGCCTTTAAAAATTAAACACTTTCCCTCAAGTTTTATCGATGCATTTTTACTATCCATCAAGCACTGTGTTTCAACAGATTCTAAGAGTAGTTCTGAGTAGGCGCTTTTCTTACCTGAAAAATTAAAGGTATCAGATCTCGAAATAAAACTTAAAACATGGGCTTGAGTTAATGCGCATGATTCAAAATCTGATTTTAAATGGAGTTGTCTTGATGTCACACTAGTGGTGAACCATCGCTTTGTCCATTTGACGTCAACTTCCATAGACCAATTGTCTGTACGCTCCACAAATTCAACACGACCTTGTAATAGTGTTTTCATTGAGCGACTTATTGACGCAATAAATCTGTGCTTCTCTTCCAAATGATTGTCTTTTTCAAGTAATATAAATCCTATTCTTTAATTATCAAATTTGCGTCTCCCACCATTGTTTCCAGAAACTGGAAGAGGTCTTTCCAAGTGTCTGTTTTTATTAAAAATAGCATTAGATAATTTTTTAAGTTCTTGATGTTTTTCTAATCTCGAAGTTACCACACGATTCATTCTATGTAAGTGTTCGGTCTCAATATGTCTGTTCCATATAAGTTTATCACCATAAAACTTGATACCTTCAATATCATTTAAGACATCTGCTTTTAAAAACTTCTGCCAGTGTTCATCAAATACTGATGCATCTTTTTTTATGTCATTATACCTGTAAATTTGATATCCTATAGCTAATGAACTGAATACTATAATGAATATGACTATGATTTTCATAGGATATAATTCAAACTAGTTATAGATCAAATACGCTTTTCTGGTCTTTTGAAATGTTTTGAGACCTTCAGCCCAGCTCTGTCGTATATCACTTTCCGAAACTCCAGATTCAATTTGTTTTTGTAGTGTTTTAGTACCAGCCAGAGTAGTGAAAAAGTCTGTGAAAAACACCTTTTTGTCGATTGAGTTTTCATAGGCTCGAATCACATAACTCAAATCTAATGCGGTCATGGTTGCATGCTCACTCAAGTCTTCGCCATAGCATAATGTTCCGTCATGCTTGGGGTATTTTGAACCTTCATTTGGTGACGGAATATATTTAAACGTATATACGGTTTTGTCAAGATACGGACTCCCATAAATCTGAAACTGCTTTGAAGTCCCTCGTCCTGCATTGACATTAGTACCTTCAAAAAAACATAAACTCGGATACAAATTAATAGCCTGGTCATTAGGTAGATTAGGAGAAGGTTTAATGGGTAAGCTATAAAAGTTATTATGGGAGTAGTTTTGCATTTCAATAACAGTGAGATCACATTTAATTTGATTTGCTAACCAGTTTTCACCGTTAATCATTTTAGCATATTCGCCTATAGTCATTCCATGTACCACAGGAATAGGATGCATGCCTACAAAACTTTTATACTCAGGCTCTAAAATTGGTCCGTCAATATAACGACCATTAGGATTAGGTCTGTCTAATATAAGAACAGGAATCTTAGCTTCAGCACAAGCTTCCATCACATAATGTAAACTCGAAATATAAGTGTAAAAACGGGCACCTACATCTTGAATATCAAATATAACCATATCCAAATCGGCTAATTGCTCAGAAGATGGTTTTTTATTTTTTCCGTAGAGAGACACAATTGGTAAGCCTGTTTTGGTATCTGTTCCGTCTTTAACCAGTTCACCAGCATCTGCTTTACCTCTAAAGCCATGTTCTGGCGCAAATACTTTATTGATGTTGACGTTCAAACTTACTAACGAATCCACCAAATGTGTATAATTAGTCATCCCGTTTTCTGTGTTATCAGTAAAGATGACACTGGTTTGATTGGCAACAATGCCTATGCGTTTTCCGCTGAGTAACGGTAAATACAGATCTGTTCGATTAGCACCAACAATAATTTTAGAATCAGATTTAGTTGAATCGTCATCCTCAACTTGTTTCTCAATCTCAGTATTGCGAGCAGAATCTTCCTTAGATTTACTTCCACAGGAAATCAGAACCAAAACAAGCACTATAATTATTGGGAAAACCCTATTTTTGAACATCGATAAACGCATATTTTAAATTTTGAATTACGAGTTTTTTATAGCTAAACGCATTATTGGTAGTAAAGCGTATAAAAGTAGTGTTTCGGCACCAATAATAAAAATTGGTATTGCGGCAATAGCTATTGGTGTTATTGTTATGCTTATTGCTATTGCGACGGGTCTCGGACTTCAAAAAAAAGTACGCGAAAAGGTAGTCGCCTTTAACGGTCATATCACAATCACCAACTTTGATACCAATGCCTCTAACGAATCTCTTGATCCTATTTCAACGGACCAAAACTTTTACCCAAACTTCAATTCAGTCGATGGTATAAAACATATTCAGGCTGTAGCAACCAAATTTGGTGTCATTAGAACAGAAACCGATTTTGAAGGCATCGTCCTTAAAGGTGTTGGAGCTGATTATGACTGGAATTACGTCAAAGAGTTTTTGGTAGAAGGCGAATTACCTAGCTATAAAGGTGAATTGAGTAATGATGTCGTGATTTCTAGTTATTTGGCAAACCGCTTAAATTTTAAATTGGGAGATAACTTTCAAACCGTTTTTGGGAAAGAAAATATTGAAGACCTTCCTTTTCAACGAAATTTTAAAATTGTTGGAATTTTTAATTCAGGATTTCAGGAAATCGATAAAAATTTTATGATTGGTGATTTAAGCCATATTCAACGCATGAATAAATGGTCATCTACTCAGGTCGGAAACTTTGAAGTCTATCTTAACGATTTCACGCAGCTTATCGAAAAAGAACAGCAAATTAGAAGTAAAACACCCTCTTTTTTAGATACACAAACCATTGAGGAAAAATTTTCGACAACCTTCGAATGGATTAAAATTTTTGATAACAATACTTACGGTATCATTGCTATTATGATCATAGTTGCTGGTATCAATATGATTACAGCTTTACTGGTGCTAATTCTCGAACGTACACAAATGATAGGAATTTTAAAAGCCTTAGGAAGTAGCAACTGGAGTATCAGAAAAGTATTTCTTTATAATGCAACTTATCTTATTGGTTTAGGACTGTTTTGGGGCAATCTCATCGGACTCAGTTTACTCTTTTTACAGCAACAATTGGGTATTTTAAAATTCCCGGATCCAGAACAATATTACGTATCTGTCATTCCCGTACATATTGCATTAGATTACATTATACTTCTTAACCTAGGTACCTTTATCGCATGTTTCCTCATGTTGCTTATCCCTTCGGTAATCATCACAAAAATTTCTCCGGTAAAAGCCATTCGATTCGAATAATTTGGGCGTTACCAATACGAGCAAAACTGCATCGTATCGGTCAGGCTGTCCGCTATATCTCTAACAAAACTGTTAGAGGATGCCGCTACCATCCTTAACGCGAGCCAACACGACTACACTTTAATTTTTAACGTGATTTTAAAACAGGTAGAATCGCTGTCAGTTCAATTTCAAAAGGTCTTAACATAAAAATAAAGGCATTATGTTTTTAACTCTTCACTTTTGTCTATTTTTGCATCCAAATTCACCAACGTATTGACGTCGGTGAGACACAAAATAAATACAATGGATTACGCAAAGAACATATTAGAAACCATCGGTAATACACCTTTAGTTAAACTCAATAAACTCACAGAAGAATTACCATGTTTAGTATTATCTAAATACGAAACTTTTAATCCGGGTAACTCGGTAAAAGACCGTATGGCACTGAAAATGATTGAAGATGCTGAAGCCGACGGACGCCTAAAACCTGGAGGTACCATTATTGAAGGAACTTCTGGTAATACAGGAATGGGACTGGCATTAGCTGCTATTGTAAAAGGATACAAATGTATTTTTGTAATTAGCGATAAGCAATCTAAAGAAAAGATGGATATACTTCGTGCTGTTGGTGCTGAGGTTGTAGTATGTCCTACCGATGTAGAGCCTACCGATCCGCGTAGCTACTATTCTGTATCAAAACGTTTGGGAGAAGAAACACCAAACTCATGGTATGTGAATCAATATGATAATCCGAGTAACGCCAAAGCGCATTACGAAAGTACAGGTCCAGAAATCTGGAAACAAACGGATGGTAAAATCACACATTTTGTAGTTGGTGTTGGTACTGGAGGAACCATTTCTGGTGTTGGAAAATACCTCAAAGAACAAAATCCAAATATTAAGGTTTGGGGCATTGATACTTACGGTAGTGTCTTTAAAAAATATCACGAGACTGGTGTGTTTGATGAAAATGAAATTTATCCATACGTCACCGAAGGGATTGGTGAAGATATCTTACCCGAAAATGTAGATTTTTCAATTATTGACGGATTTACAAAAGTTACCGATAAAGATGCTGCAGTTTATACACAGTTACTGGCCAAAGAAGAAGGGATGTTCTTAGGGAATAGTGCTGGAGCGGCTATTAAAGGTGTCTTACAACTCAAAGAGCATTTTACAAAAGATGATGTTGTTGTGGTCTTATTTCACGATCATGGAAGTCGCTATGTTGGAAAGATGTTCAACAACGATTGGATGCGTGAAATGGGCTATATCGATTAAAACCTATTCCAATTCAATCTTATCTATGAGCAATTCAAACGATTGCTCTTTTTTATTTCCAATCAAGAAACCAATTTCTTCCATTTGTTCTCCTTTAAAATTGGGCATACGCAAACGTTGCCCTCTAAATGCAGGATTCATCACTTCAAAAGGGATTTCAATAGTCATCCAATCACTAGAGGTCTCAAATTCATAAATGTAAGACGCATAATCTTGAGAAGATTGCTTTACCCTAAATTGGTAAGTCTTGCCATCACCTTTAATACGAAGCTTGACTTTAGAATAACTCGAGACGTCCTTAGTTTTAAAGTTATAACGTAGTGAGGAGAAACCACCATTGTTTTCCAGAGATACATATCCACTAAATGTCCCATGACCTTCTTTGCTAATTTCAAAACTCCCATTAGAGCGACCACCCATAACCACGTCGTCTATTATACGCCAATCTTCAGTACTACTGGATGTGGTAAAATCAAAAAGGGTGAAGGTGTTCATGGTTAATAGTAGTAAAATGAATACTGAAGCTCTCATAACATGGCTTTTTGTAAAGATACGAAGCGATTTAAGGATTTAAGCATACTTAGTTGTTTATCTATAGAATCAACTGTTGGTTCATTCAATATTTCAGTGTTTAATATGACCTTGATTCCTTATCTTTATCAAAAATTGTAAACGTGAATAAACGATTACCATTCCATCGTACATTCTTCATAGTTGCTGTATTACTCTTAAGTATAGTACAAACTGCCAATGCTCAAATTTTTGAACAAGTACAGGTGTCTTCTGGTTTAGGGATACTTGAAAATAATAATGGTGTTGCGGTTGCCGACTATGACAACGATCTCGACCTCGATATTTTTGTGGTAGCCTTAGCTCAAGATCAAGATGATGACGAACGCACCAAAAGCAGATTGTTTAGAAATAATAATAACGGAACATTTACCGATGTAACCGAAGCCGTTGGTCTTACCAACCTTTTACCCTTTAATAGTCTGTCTGAAGATTTTTTTGGACTCAAAGGCTTTAAACATGGCGTGTCTTGGGGAGATTATAATAATGATGGATTTCCTGATATTTTATTTACCCATTCCGAAAAGTTGCAACTTTTCATCAATCAAAATGGCATATTTACAGAGGTTACTGAAGGGGCAGGACTAGAAGCTGAAAGCCAATGTAGGCATACAGGTGCCACTTGGTTTGATTATAATAATGACGGGCTCCTCGATATCTATGTGTCCGATTGGGATGCCTGTGACACTAATTCACTCTATTTAAATAATGGTAATGGGACATTTACCAATACTACAGTAGCAACAAATATGCAGGATACTCAAGGTTTAGCGAGTTATACTGCAGTGCCTTTTGATATCAATGGCGATGGCTGGATGGATTTATATGTGTCTAACGATTTTAACGAGCCTAACAGCTTATTCATTAACCAAAACGGTATGACCTTCTCCGAGCAAGCAGCAAATTTTGGCTTGGATAATATGTTAGATGATATGGGCATTACCTTTGGGGATTTTAATCTTGATGGTGATTTTGACATATTTATTACAGGTATTGATGAAAATGCCTTACTGGTTAATGATGGTACTAATAATTTTACCGATGCAACAGCTAGTAATAATATCACGGAAACAGGCTGGGCTTGGGGAACACGATTTGCAGACTTCGATCTCGATCGTGATGAAGATTTAATTATTGTCAATGGCTTTGAATTTGAAAACCGAAGCACAGAAACAAATGTCTATTATAAAAATTTAACTTCAGAAGGCATGTCTGGATTTGAAGATATTTCCGAAGTATTAAGTTTCAATGCACTTACAGTGAGTGTTGAGGCTGTTGATTGGGATTATGATAATGATGGAGATTTAGATATATATATTACCAATGCCGACCAGCAATCATTTTTATATGAAAACAAATTGCTCAATTTTGATGAAGACAACAGTTTACACTGGTTTAAGATTATACTTCAGGGAACAGTGTCTAATCGCGATGCTATAGGTACAACAGTTACGTTAACGACAGATTCAGGTGTACTAAAACGCTATTATACAGGTGTAGGGTTTTTATCTCAAAGTTTGCAAGCTGTCCATTTTGGTTTAGACCAGGATTTACAAATTCAAGAGCTCGAAATTAAATGGCCTTCAGGTATTGTAGAGACGTTTCAAAATATAGAAGCAGATGTCACAATTAGAGCTGTAGAAGGTGAAGGTGTTGAGGTTTTAGATATAATTCCTAGTCAGAAAATTTATGGATGCTTAGATCCATTTTCATGTGCATATAATCCAGAGGCAACTATAGATGATGGTTCATGTAGTTATTTGGAATCTAATGAAATTTCAGGTCCGCTAACGTCAGGCTTTTTTAGAATTGAAACCTATAATTATCCCATTTCCGCAGACTCTGAAGCTAATTGGATTGTTTCAGGTGGCGAAATTGTTAATGGTCAAAATACAGATACAGTTACCATTAAATGGGGAATTACCGAAACAGGAAGTTTACGCGTTAGAGAACACAATGGAGACTGTTTTAGCGAAGAACAAGCAATTACAATCACCTTATCTGCTGCTGATATTCCTGATGATGTATCTATTGCCAGGTTATGGAATGAATTACTATTGGAAGCCATTAGAAACGATTTTGCAAGACCGACAGTGCATGCCAGAAATTTGTTTCATACCAGTGTTGCTATGTACGATATCTGGGCGATTTATGATGATGAAGCTCAACCTTATCTAATTGGTAATACAGTCAATAATTTCACAACAACCTTGCAGGATTTTGTTCCAGCTGAATCCCTTGAAGACTCCCAGAATAAAGCGATAAGTCATGCGATGTATCGTTTGCTGAGTTATAGATTTCAAAATTCACCCAATGCAGAAACATCTCAAGAATTGTTCGATTTGGTGATGAATCAATTAGGTTATGATATCGAAAATACCTCTACCTTATATGAATTTGGAAATGCAGCTGCACTCGGAAATTTTGTAGCTCAAACACTAATTAGTTACGGAAATGGTGATGGCTCAAGAGAATTAGACCTTTTTAATAATGCCTATTATACGACTGTAAATTCGCCATTAGGTCCATCAGTTCCTACGACAATACCAATGAATGATCCTAACCGATGGCAATCGTTAAGTTTAGATACATTTATTGACCAAAGTGGAAATTTAATCGAAGGAACCGTTATCGAGTTTTTAAGTCCAGAATGGGGAAATGTACTTCCATTTGCGATGTCTGTTGATGTCAGTAATACTTACCAACGTGAAGAAGGGACCTATAGAGTTTATAATGATCCAGGCGATCCTCCATATTTAAATACAACTGCCAATGATGATTCTAGTGATGCATACAAGTTAGGATTTTCAATGGTTTCGATTTGGGGTTCACACCTTGATCCAGCAGATAATGTCATTTGGGATATTTCTCCTGCAGCGATTGGTAATACTGATATTTCAAGCTTTCCTACCAATTATACAGATTACCCTAATTTTTATAATATTATTGAAGGTGGCGATATTGGAGAAGGTCATAGTATCAACCCGATAACAGGCGAACCTTATCAGTCACAATTAGTGCCAAGAGGAGATTATACAAGGGTTTTAGCCGAATTTTGGGCTGATGGTCCAGATTCTGAAACACCTCCAGGACATTGGTTTACAATCTTAAATTACGTTAATGAACATCCGCAATTTGAAAAAAGATTTGAAGGCGAAGGAGAAATTTTGAGTGACTTAGAATGGGATGTGAAATCATATTTTATCTTAGGAGGCGCCATGCATGATTCGGCAATTTCTTCATGGAGCATCAAAGGCTGGTATGATTATGTAAGACCAATTTCAGCGATACGACACATGGCATTATTAGGGCAAAGTAGTGATCAGACTCAAGACAATTACAATGTTGGCGGAATTCCACTACTTGACGGATATGTTGAGGTTGTAGGACCTGCAGATCCTCTGAGAGGTGATGATAATTCAAACGTCGGAAAAATAAAATTATACACCTGGAGAGGACCAGATTATATTGATGATGAATCGACTGATATGGCTGGTGTTGGTTGGATTTTAGCTGAAAACTGGTGGCCTTATCAACGACCAACTTTTGTAACGCCACCTTTTGCGGGTTATGTCTCAGGACATTCAACGTATTCGCGAGCGGCTTCAGAAGTATTAACACAAATTACTGGGAGTCCATTCTTTCCTGGAGGATTAGGAGAGTTTACGGCAAAGCAAAATGAGTTTCTGGTTTTTGAAGAAGGACCTTCAGTAGATGTGAAATTACAATGGGCAACTTATAGAGATGCGTCAGATCAAACCAGTTTATCTAGAATTTGGGGTGGAATTCATCCACCAGCAGATGATATTCCTGGTCGGTTTATTGGTGAAAAGGTAGGTAATGACGCCTTTGATTTTGCCGTGCCTTTTTTTAATGGAAATAATGAAATCGTAGTCAATACTGAGCAAATTATTTATCCTAACCCTGTGACAAATGGTACGGTTTTTATTACTAATACTTCGCAAGATGACACTTTCGCGATGTATGATATTAGAGGGCGACAAGTTAGTGTGCTAAAAAAAGAATTTAATGAATTTGGAAGCTTAACCCAGTTAACAATTCCTGAAAGTACTTCAGCAGGACTCTATTTTTTGACCATCAACAGTACTTCAAAATTACTGGTTATTAAGGATTAGATTTGTTATGCAAGAGGCACTTCAAAAGTATATACCAATTCATGCAGTTTCTAGAGTTTCTGAGCTTTTAAGCCATGATAATTTAGTGGTTAAAGTTAAAAGTGAACGTAAAACCAGGCATGGTGATTATAAACGTATGCCTAATGGAAAACATCAAATTACAATTAATGCTAATCTGAATACGTACAGGTTTTTAATCACACTTATTCATGAAATAGCTCATTTTGAGGCTTATAATAAATTTGGAAAAAGTATCAAGCCTCACGGCATAGAATGGAAACGCACGTTTCAGCATTTAATGTTGCCATTTTTAAATCCAGACATATTTCCTTTAGATCTATTGCCATTATTAGCAAAGCATTTTAAGAATCCTAGAGCTTCCAGCGACACAGATGTTCCACTCGCCTATGCATTAAAGCAATTTGACGCTCCAAACAATAAAACCTATATATTTGAAGTACCTTTGCATAGCGTTTTTAAAATGTATAACGGACGAACATTTAAAAAAGGAAATAAACGACGCATACGTTATGAATGTACTGAGATTAAAACTGGACGTGTGTATCTTTTTAATTCCAATGCAGAGGTTGAATTATTAAATACTTATAATGAATAAAAATTATTACGCCATATTAATGGCAGGTGGAGTAGGTTCAAGATTTTGGCCTGTAAGTACAGGTGATTTTCCAAAACAGTTTCATGATATGTTAGGAACGGGAGATACCTTGATACAGAAAACATTTAGTAGACTGTCAAAGTTAATTCCTAAGGAAAATATATTTATTTTAACGAATGAACGTTATAATGACTTAGTGTTAGAACAATTGCCAGAAGTTACTAAGCGCCAGGTTGTATTAGAACCGGCTATGAGAAATACGGCACCTTGTATATTATATGCTGCACTGAAAATACAGAAAGAAAATAAAGATGCCGTAATGATTGTTGCGCCTAGTGATCACTGGATTGAAGACGAAAATGCATTTACAAATAACGTTGAAGAAGCTTTTAATTTTTGTGCTCAAAATGACGCCTTGATGACCTTAGGGATTACACCAACATTTCCTAATACAGGTTATGGTTATATTGAATATGATAAAGCTTCTCAGGACGCTATTAAGAAGGTGAGCCAGTTTAGAGAAAAACCCGATTATAAAACGGCAAAAGAGTTTATATCTCAAGGTAATTTTCTGTGGAATGCAGGCATTTTTATGTGGAGCGTAAAAAGTGTTGTAGAAGCATTTAAAGCAAACCAACCCGAATTGTATAGCTTGTTTGATTCTGGGTATGACGCCTACAATACAGATTTTGAAGACGATTTTATCAGAGATAATTACGGTAAAGCTGAAAACATATCAGTTGATTATGCCATCATGGAGCAGTCTAAAAATGTGTATGTAATACCAGCCACTTTCGATTGGAATGACCTTGGTACTTGGGGAAGTTTATACGATAAGCTTGACAAAGATGATAGTGGGAATGCCGTTGTTAATGCACAGACACTTACTGAAGATGCTTCAGGAAATATGATTAGAACCAAGGCAGAAAAAGTAGTTGTTGTTGATGGTCTAGAAGACTATATTATTGTTGATAAAGACGAAGTTTTGCTTATCTTTCCGAAGGCAAAAGAACAAGATATTAAAAAAGTACTTCAAAAAGTTAAAGACAAGTTTGGAGAACAATACGGATAGTATATGAGTGACGAAAATAAATTTAATTTCTCTGAAGAGGAAGCTCAGGTAAACAAAGAAAAAGCAGTAGAGGAATCAAAAGAAGCGGTGAGAAAAGATGCGGAAGGCCTATGGCAAAGCATCAAACGTTTTTTAAATGAATTATTAGATTTTAGAGATGACACTGATCGTGATGCTACTGTAGAAGCCATAAAAAATGACATCCCGTTTAAAGGTGCTACAGCTTGGATTTTGGTGTGTTCAATTATGGTAGCCTCTGTAGGTTTAAATGCTAATTCTCCAGCAGTTGTTATTGGAGCCATGTTAATTTCACCTCTTATGGGTCCGATATTAGGCGTTGGTCTTTCGATTGCTATTAATGATATTGATACACTGAAAAAATCGCTTATTAATTTAGCGACAATGATTGTACTGAGTTTATTGACTGCTTATTTGTTTTTTAAATTTTTTCCTACCGCAGACTTGATGACCAATGAGTTATTTGGTCGTACCAAACCTGATCTTAGAGATGTACTTATTGCATTTTTTGGTGGAGCAGCACTCATCATTGCACGAACCAAAAAAGGAACCATTGCTTCAGTGATATTTGGTGTCGCTATTGCAACAGCTTTAATGCCACCATTATGTACAGCAGGTTACGGCTTGGCTCATGATTGGGAAATTTTTATTGGAGCGATGTACTTGTTTACAATCAACACGATTTTTATTGCCTTAGCGACCTTTTTGGTATTAAAAGTATTGCGTTTTCCAATGCTTAAATATGCCAATTCAAAAAAGCGTAAACGCATTGCTCGGTTCGCTTCCTTGGTAGCCGTTTTAGTAATGGCTCCAGCAATTTGGACTTTTTATAACTTTATCATTCAAAAAGGATTTGAAGGCGATTACAATAGTTTTATAGCTGATGAAATTGATTCTAATAATGAGCTTTGGCTACAAAAAGGAACACCAAACTGGGAAGACAAACAAATTATACTTTATTTTAATGGTGAAGTTTCTGATCAAATTGTTGCCAATTTGGAAAATAAGATAAAGACTTATGATAAAATTAAAGATTTTGAACTGGAGATAAAAGGGAATCGAAATCGTAGTTTTGATAAGATTTCTGATGCTTATGACAGAGCTATTAGAGACCTGGATCAAAAAGATTTAATCATTTCCGGACTTCAAGAACAAATTGAAGAACTGAAAGCTAATATTACAAACTTAAATAAGCAGATAGAATCGAAAAATGCGCAAGGAACAGTGTCTTTCACAAACTTATCTCGTGATGCAAAAGTAAGATTTAACGAATTAGAGTATTTTGGATACTCTAAAATGCTGGAGTCTAAAGATTTTATTAATATAGATACAGTAACGATTGCTAACGTTAGATGGAAAGTAGCATTGAGCGATAGTATTATTGTCAGTAGAGAACGAGATTTACAAGAGTGGTTGCAGAAAGCACTTCAAGTTGATACGATTGTCATACAAAGAAACTAACAGTATTAGTTTTCGTCTAAATACATTTTACGAACCTTTTTAAATAATTCTGAAGAGTAAACGAAGTCGGTAACCACTTCATTGTCGGTCTTAAAAATAGTTTCTTTAGAGCCTTCCCATGCTTTGAGTCCGTCTTTTAAGAATACAATTTTTTCACCAATCTCCATTACAGAATTCATATCATGTGAGTTGATTACGGTCGTGATATTATATTCATCAGTAATTTCCTGAATAAGATTATCAATAACAATTGCTGTTTTTGGATCTAAACCAGAATTAGGCTCATCACAAAATAAATATTTAGGTTTATTAACAATTGCTCGGGCAATAGCAACTCGTTTTTGCATTCCGCCAGAAGCTTCGCTTGGCATTTTGTGATGTGCATCATCAAGATTAACACGTTTAAGAACAAAGTCTGCACGATCTTCCATTTCACTTTTACTCTGTTTGGTAAACATCCGTAAAGGAAACATTACATTTTCCTGAATGGTCATCGAATCAAAAAGCGCACTACCTTGAAAAACCATACCCATTTCGGCTCTTAAATTTCGCTTCTGGTCGTCAGAAAGTTCAGAATATATGTTCCCATTGTATGCAATACTTCCTTCTTCTGGAGCAAATAATCCGAGTAAGCATTTTAAAAATACCGTTTTTCCAGAACCACTTTGTCCAATAACTAAACTCGTTTTTCCTTTTTCAAAAGTCGTCGAAATTCCTTTTAAGATGTGCGCATCTCCAAATGACTTATGTATGTTTTTAACTTCTATCATTAGCTAAGCAGGAGTTGAGTTAAAATATAGTTTAAAAGAATAATTACAACACTGGTCCAAACAAATGATGTGGTACTGGCTTTACCAACTTCTAGCGCACCACCTTTCATATAATAGCCATAAAAAGAAGGTATTGTTGCTAATATAAAAGCAAATACAAAAGTTTTTATAAAAGCATAGACCATATGAAAAGGAATAAAATCATTTTGTACACCCGCTACAAAATCTTCTAAAGTTCCAAAACCACCATAGACAGCAGCAACCATTCCACCTAGAACACCTAAAAACATGGCGATCGAAATCACAAAAGGGTATAAGGTTAATGCCACAAATTTTGGAAAGACCAAATAGTTGAGTGAGTTAATACCCATAACTTCCAGGGCATCAATTTGTTCGGTAACTCGCATTGTACCAATACTAGATGTTATAAATGAACCTACTTTACCTGCCATGATTATGGAGATGAATGTAGGAGCAAATTCTAAAATTACCGATTGTCGCGTGGCAAATCCAACAAGGTATTTTGGGATTAATGGATTACTAATATTTAATGCGGTTTGAATCGTAACAACACCTCCGACGAAAAATGAAATAAATGCTACAATTCCTAAAGACCCAATAATTAAATCATCGATATCCTTTAAAATAAGTGTACGCATCACCGACCACTTCGTGGGTTTTCGAAACATTTCGGCAATCATCAAAAAATAAGCACCAATATTATGAAGGTATTGCATAGTAAAATTTGTTACGGTAAAAGTAAAAAATTAAGATGAGTTCTTAACCTTAACTTTAAAAGATGATGAATTAAATTCTGTATTTTTGAGTTTTAAAACTCTTTATAATGCTAAAACGTATTTTTTCATCTCTTTTATTTTTATTTTTCATACTGTCCTGCAATTCTCAGAAGTCGGTTGTTACTGATGAAAATGCATCTGCAATCTCAGAAAACACTAAAGTATCAAACCATACTAACCCTAAACTGGTTGTTGGTATTGTCGTTGATCAAATGCGTTATGATTACCTCACCAGATTTTATAATAAATATGGCGATGGCGGATTTAAGCGTATGATAAAAGAAGGATTTAATTGTAGAAATAACCATTTCAATTACGTCCCAACCTATACAGGTCCAGGTCATGCTTCTGTATACACTGGAACAACGCCTAAATATCATGGTATAATTGGTAATAACTGGTATGATAAAGAGCAAAAAACTATGGTGTATTGCGCTCAGGATGATACTGTGTCGTCTGTTGGAACGACTGATGATGCTGGACAAATGTCACCTAATCGTATGAAAACAACATCGTTTACCGATGAGAATAGACTATTTACACAAATGCAAGGTAAAACTATTGGGATTTCATTAAAAGATCGCGGCGCTATCTTACCTGCTGGACATACAGCAAATGCTGCATATTGGTTTCACGGAAGAGATGAAGGCGTATGGATTTCAAGTACATTTTATATGAATAGCCTTCCGCAATGGGTGTCAGATTTTAATGCTTCTGAAAAAGCAGCATCTTATTTTAAAGTTTGGGATACCTATTATGATATCTCGTCTTATACCGAAAGTGGACCAGACGAAAATACATTTGAAGGAGGTTTCCGAGGAAAAGAAAAAGCGACATTTCCGTATGATTTAGCACAATTAAAAGATGAGAATAGAGGTTTTGATATACTCAAAGCCACACCATATGGCAATAGTTTAACAACAGATTTTGCCATTGAAGCTATAAAAGGAGAGCAATTGGGACAAGATAGCATCACAGATGTGTTAGCCGTAAGTTACTCTGCAACCGATTATGTTGGTCATAATTTTGGCGTGAGTTCAAAAGAAATTGAGGATACCTACATTCGTTTAGATAAAGACCTCGAGCGTTTTTTTGAGTTTTTAGACACTGAGGTTGGCGAAGGTCAATATACCGTATTTCTCACTGCAGATCATGGCGCTGTTGAAGTACCTGCATTTTTACAAAGCATGAAAATTCCTTCGGGATATTTGGATAACTCTGAAACCAGAACACGATTTACAGATTATTTAAACAGAAAGTTTAAGTCTTCAGACTTTATTGAGAACATCAGTAACGATCAGATTTTTTTAAATAGAAGGTATATTGATAGTTTGGGATTACATATTAATCAAGTGCAAGAGTCTATAGTTAATGAATTAATCAGTTATAAGCATGTTGAAAAGGTGTTTTCTGCTCACACCATGACAACGACCAATTTTACCACTGGTATTGAATCTTTATTACAAAATGGATACAATCAAAAACGCTCTGGAGATATTATTTTAGTAGCAGATCCAGCCTATATTTCTTATGGAAAAACAGGATCTACGCATGGTAGCGGATTAAATTATGATACGCATGTGCCATTGTTATTCTTCGGAAAAGGGATTACTCATGGCGAAACTTATCAAAAAACGGTGATTCCTGATATTGCTCCTACCATTTCTGCTTTGCTAGGAATTAGTTTTCCTAATGCTGCGACAGGTCAGCCTTTGGGATTTGTGATTGATAAGAACTAAAATTCCTCTAAAAGGATATACTCTTAGAGGAATTATAATTAAATAGAATGATTCGTTACAATCTCTTTAGATAGTCTTTTGTTAGTTACAATTAGGATTGTTAGATAACGGCTCAGCACCTCTAAATGCTATATATCCATGATACTTACCATTATCGTAGTCACTATCATTTTTTCTAGAATCTAATAAATTAAAATAATCTCTAAATTCTCTTTTTACTTTATTCGGAATTATGTATCCAGAACTTACCTGAACAGTATATAATGCTGGGTCTGAAGGTGATGAACCTGTTGCTCCAGTAAAAACAGTGTAACAAGCACTATAATTCAAGATATTTTGCGCTACGTAGTTATAATGATAAACATAATCTCTGTAGCCCGCAGTCCATCCGCAATTATAATCTTCATTTGAGGTAAAGTCGTAACAATAAGGATCTGAATTGTCGTTAGGGTCTTCTCCAAATTCACCTGAGCCACCATCTCCTATTGGAGCTCCCTTCATGATCATATCAGATGCAGAAGGATCGTTAGTAGGCATGAAATCATTGCTGTCATTTGAACAAGAAGAGAAGGTTAAAATACCGAGGGTAATTACTAATAATTTTTTCATAATAAAAGGTTTTAATTTTTTTTGATGTGAACAATTGATGACACTCACATATTGTGTCTAGTCTTCGCGAAAAACTTATATACAATACTTTCGACTGTATATATCATTGTTCATGAATTGATCATGTGTTACCCAAAAAAATTAGATTTTTTTTCTGCGGAAAATTAAAATGATGATAATTAGTAATATAAGTGAAAAAATAATGTAGTAAACATAGGGAGTAGTATCAGTGTGTACTAGCGTTTTTGTATCTCCTATCAAAACAAAAGATGCCCAGTAGTATGGAGATTTTTCAGAAAGTTTACTCGATTGAATATAGTTTAATTTGGCTTTATGAAGTGCTATTGAAGTATTATCACCATTATTAAGATTCTTATAAAAGTTTTCCATGATTTGAGTACTTGACTTATCATTAACCTTCCATAGGGTTGACACGACACTTTGTGCGCCAGAGTTAAAGAAGCCACGAGCTAAACTCATGACGCCTTCTCCTTTATAGGTTTCACCAAGTGAAGTCTCACAGGCACTCAAAACGACCAATTCGGCTTGATGATTTAAGCGATACAGTTCTTGAAGATTTAAACGTTTGTCATGAAAAGCTATCCATGGGCTAATACTATCATTGGTTCCTGCATTAGCATGAGAAGCAATATGAATGATGTTATGATGATTGCTGTTATTTAAAAAACTAGATTTTGTAGCGTTAGTGTCTAAATAGATGTCTGACGGAATCAATTGACCAATAAGTTCCAGTTCTAATCTGGTATTTTCTAATGAAGGTAATGTTTCGAAATTTATAGGAGCAAAGCCAGCGAGTTTATTTTTATTAGTTGAAGTAATGCTTTGAATAGTATTTAAAAGTGACAGCGAATAGGCATAACTTATATCGTGATTAAAAATCAAAAAGCTATCAGTTTTTTGATTCGTTAAAAGTGCTTCAAAAGGAATGTCTTGTAAATAGTAATCAGGGATAATTGTGAGTGATTTTTTGCCAATTCTATTTATAACATGTTCAGGAAAAAGAGATTTATAAATACTGTTTGAAACAGTAAAATACTGGTCTTGATCTGATTTGCTTATTAATGGTTTACTTAGCAAAGCCCGAAATTTTTTAGCTATATTTTTTAAGGTCTTACAGTCATCGATTTCAAAAAAATCAATATGGTCTTTCATAATTAGAAGTCCGTATCCCTCGTCATCATCTAGAATATATTCAAGGTAGGCCTGATTAGATGCTATGGTGTTTTGAACACTTTCTAGTACAATTGGATGGGCAGGTTCTTGAGACTTATAATACAAACGAATATCTGAATCCAGCGAATCAACAAAACGCCTGTAATTATCTTTCGCTTTTGATAAAGACGCGCTATAGGTATCAGTTGTTGTGTGCTTAGCAATTTCAGCACTAAGAATAGCTTCACGCTCGGTTATGGCTTCCGGTATAGATGATTCTTCTAAAAGTTGTTTTCTATTGAGATCTTCAAGTAGTAGTAAGGCTTTATTTTTCTCCATAAAATAAAACGCCTCTTCAGGTTTGTTCAATTTAAAGCAAACTTTGGTAGCATTGACATATATTTCTGAAGCTGTTTCTCTCCAAAAGAGTTTAGATTTATTTTCACTAGCGTCTAATCTAATAAGGTCAACGAGTTCATCGGCAAGCCGTAAAGTAGATAGCGCATGCTCAAAGGATGCTGTTTGATTGTGAGGTTCTTCTTCACTGAGTTCTATCCAAATTCTGGCTTTGTCAACGATACTCGACAACAGTAAAAACTTATAATTTTGCTGTTTTAAGCTATCTGATTTTGGCAGGCTTTCTACACGTGAGGTGTCAATTTTGGTTAAGGTAAAAATGGACTTTTGAATGTACTCTAATGCCTTAGGTTTATCTCTGTGTTTTAGGTAATATTCAGACTTATTTCTAAATAAAATCGAAGACATCGAGACATCAGGTTTAAACGATAATGCTTTATTAAAATATTCAATAGACTCTTTTCTTGAATCTTGTAGATGAAGATATCCGATATTATTATGTACGTCTGCCAGCCTTAAAGAATCATTAATAAGCTTTGCAATCTCCATTGCCTTACTGTAATTTTTGAAGCTGATTTCAAAATTGTAATCTTCTCTATCATTATAGAAATCTCCTAAAAGTTCATAAAATGTATATAAGTACTCGTTGAAATAATCTAATTTTCCTTTGTTTTTATGAAGAAGATCCAATCCTTCGTTTACTAATGCGATACCTCTATTAATGCTTTTTTCAGATTTAATAGCTTTATAGGCATAGCCAACTCTAAGTATATTTGTAAGGACTTGGACAGTGTTATTTTGTGTTTTAGAAAAAGCTATTGCCTTTTCAAATTGTTCGGCTGCTAAGTAGTAGTCTTCCGCGTCATAAGCCATCTGAGCTTTTACTATATAGGCATCGTAAGTGTATATATCTACGACACCAGAATCAACTAAATAATTGAAATATTTTGAGGCTTCTAGCTTATTTCCGTTAGCCATTAAGTAGTACCCTAAGCTATAAGTATTTCGCCTGTAAAAGGATGGGTTGTCAAATTTTAAAGAATCCATTAAGAAAAGATTCTCTTTGTTTAATCGAATTGCTTTTTCAAGGTTTCCTTGCTGAAATTGCCATTTTATGATTTCATATCTGTCACCCAGTAATAGGCCTATTTTATCTTTGTTTTTATAACTTATTAATAAGGAGTCAAACAGTTTGTCTTTTTCAATAACTGAAATATTTGTGTCGTTTAGTGATGCAAAATCATCAGAAATTTCTTGTGCAAAACCTAAATTTGAAATGATGAGAGCAATACTGGTAAAGAAGATGATTTCTCGAACTTTATTGCAAATTTGTAATACCATTTCAAATTTAGGCTTAAATAATTTTTATTAAAAACAATCTTCAACATTGTAAGGCTGTGGTGGTTTTGATGGTATTGAGTTGCCAAATGGAGGTCTTATAACAGTACCAATACCCTCTTCATGAATTTCACCATAAAAATGAGCATTATATTCATCTTCGTAAACTCTAACGCTATAAAAACCAGGACAATTAATACTTTGAGATGCACTGAGAACAGTCATATATACTTCCAGATCAGGAATGCAAGTACCAAATGAGGAAGGGCATTGAATGTATATGGTTATAACCCGTCTTCTTGCATCCAATGTGACATCATCTTCAAGATCAATTTGAACGGCTTCAATGGCTGTATCTTCTATGATGTCTTCAGATTGATCATTTGAGCAGCTATAAATTGAGATCACAATTAATAAGCATAATAATTTTGATAAATAAGTTTTCATGTGTTTCTAAATTTTAGTTAATATAGTACATTGTGATTAAATATTTATATTTGTTACCCAATAAATACAACTTTTTTATTACTTCATATCTATGTTAATGAAAGACCCTAATTTTTTTTTAGAAGGATTAATAAAAAATGATGAAAAAGTAGTTAAAGACATATACAATAATTCTTTTTATAAGGTCTTAAGTTTCATTTCAAAGAATAAAGGGTCTCGTGTAGATGCCGAAGATGTATTTCAAAATGCCCTTTTACAATTGGCAGTACGCTATAAAAAGGAAAAATTTCAAATCAATACTAATTTTGAAGCTTATCTATTTACAGTATGTAAAAATTTATGGAGACGCGAGTTAAATAAATCAAAACTTAAGGTAACAAATGACTATGTTATTGAACTAAGAGATGATAATGAAGATATTGCACTATCAGTTCTCGAGCAACAACGATGGGAATTATTTAATGACTATATCCAGCAATTATCTGAAAACTGTATTAAAATAATGAGCATGTTTTTTAAACGAAAATCCTATGCTGAAATGGTAAACATTTTTGAATATAGTTCTGAAACTGTAGTAAGACAGCGCGTTTTTAAATGCAAAGCTAAATTAAAGGAAATGATTAAAAGTGATAGTAGGTTTAAATCGTTATTGGAGTTATGAACTTAGAAGACGACATCCTAATTGATAATTATCTTAGAGGTTTGCTTGATGAAAAAGCTAAAAAAGACTTGGAATTAAGATTGCAATCTGATACGCCTTTTCGTGAGAATTTTGAATTAGAAAAAGCGCTTTGGCTATCTCAGAGTGATCATGACTGGAGTTTTGCTAATCAAAATCATGCTGAGGTTACAACTTATAAGAAACTATTAGAGGATGAAAATTTGCAAGATTTAAAAAAGAGTATTCAGCAAATTTCATCTGCGTCAAATACTAGTTCTAGCACAACTAGAAAGTTGTCTAAATGGTATTATCTGGCTGCAGCTTCAATTGTACTATGTATCGCTTTAAGTGTGTTTTTAAAGCAAGATTTGTCGCATCAAGACTTAGTTAATGAATATTTGCAAACTTCCGATTTACCTTCATTTGTATCACGAGGAGATACTAATGCTGATGGTTTAATCAAAGCACAGCAGTTATTTGAAAATAAAAACTATCAAGGAGCATTAGATTTGTTTACACCTGTATTGGAAACTTCAAAACCAGACGCTTCTGTGTATTTGTATGCAGGAATTGCACAAATGCAATTACAACGTTATCAAGCTGCTGAGTCGACATTTAATCAACTAATTGATGCCGATTTAATTGATGCTCAAAAAGGCTACTGGTATAAAGCCTTACTGTACCTCAAACAAGATAAAACTGATGATGCCAAACAGGTTTTAAATACCATCATTTCAAACTCCTATTACAATCACGAAAAAGCTAAAGACCTGTTAAACGAAATAGAATGAATAAAAAAACAATCTCCTCTCTAATTGCAATTGTCATTATTTTAGGTGTTTTTGGTTATGAATACTTTTTAAAAGAAGAAGAATCTGCTCAAACCATTCAACAAGGTCAGGTTGTTAAAACCAATACCAACGAATATTTTTTACCTACGAGTACTACAGGTCAGGTCGTGCATCATGAAAGCTATTCATTATCCTATAGTGAACCTCATGAACAAGCCGAATGGGTTGCATACGAATTAAAAAAATCACATTTATCAAATACCAATTTTAAGCGTCCGTATTTTGAAATAGACAAGGCTGTAAAAACTGGCGCTGCGCATTGGAGAAATTATAAGAAATCTGGTTATGATCGCGGACATCTATGTCCTGCAGGTGATAGGCGATACAGTCAAGGTGCACATGACGAAACATTTTTAACAAGTAATATTAGTCCGCAAGAGCATAAATTCAATTCTGGAATTTGGAATACTCTCGAACAGAAGGTAAGGTATTGGGCGAGTAAATATGATGGTGTTTTTGTTGTGACTGGAGGTGTATTAAAAGGAAATATGGCTACCATTGGCGAAGAAGACGTTAGTGTGCCTAATCAGTTTTATAAAGTTTTAATCGATGCTAATTCTGGAAAAACAAAAGTGATTGCTTTTTTAATGCCTCATAAAGATTCTAATAAACCACTTTATGAATTTGTGGTATCTGTAGATGAGATTGAAGCCTTAACAGGAATTGATTTCTTTTCAGAATTAGACGATACAATTGAGCAGCAACTAGAAGCATCGAGCAGCTATAAAGATTGGAGTTTTAATTAATAAGAATCGTTATCCTGAACTTGTTTCAGGATCTCATCATCTAAACGTGCTAGTCAGTAATTATTTCAACTTCCCCAGCATGCCTTTCCAGCGTAATTGTCGGATAAAACGTCCTTGGTCTTCGGTGACTAATTGTTCTAAATTATGTCGTTTTCCTCTAAAATATCCTGAGATATAATCCTTAAAAAGCGCAAAGTTTCTTTTTTTATAAGCGAGTTTTATTGCCGAGATTAAGGTGATGAAAAATCCATAGCGCATTTTATACATAGCTTCGCCTTGGAGGTATTTTGAGGCTTTATTATAACTGATTCCTGTAGGTTTGAGATGTTTAACATGAAGCGATTCATCTGTCAGTAATTCCCAATCATAATACTTGGCTAGAAGCTCGTCAACCGTATCCCATCCCATCGAAGGTTTTAGTTTTCCAATATCTAAAAAACACGCTTTACGATAGGCTTTAAGTGCGCCTCTAATATGATCTTTTCGTGTAAGGTTTTCTAAAACCCAATCGTTGTCTTTTTTGATATAGCAGAAACCTGCCACCATTCCTAAGCGTTCGTTCTGATTAAAATGAAAGGCGAGCTGTTCTAAATAGTTTTTAGGAAAAATAAGATCGGCATCAAATTTACAAATCACATCATAGTGCTTGTCTAAAGTATCATACCCTTTATAAAATGCATTGATAATTTTAGCACCAGGAATATGTTTGTCTGAAGATCTAGTATTAACTAGCTTTATATTGTGATGTTTGGCGGCGAAAGTCTCTACTATAGATGGTGTCTTGTCGGTAGAATGGTCATTAACAACAACTATCTGTTTTGCAGGTAGAGTTTGGGCAACTAAAGATTCTAAGGTCTTTTGTATAACCGTTTCTTCATTATGTGCAGGAATGACGATGTAGAAATTCAAACTTTAAAAATTAGATTCCAAAGTTAAACTTTAAAATTTCAAAATGGAATAGTAATTATGATTCTGAAATTCTTTCAGCATAAACAATATAATATCGCGGTGTAAACCACCTTAGAATAGGTCTGATACCAATTTTTTTAGTAGGATTGGTCCATTTTTCAGAAGCAATTATCTTCCAGCCAGCTTTTTCTAAAAGCCAATCAAATTGCCAGTCTTCAAATTCGTGGAAATGACGGTCTCGCATATCTGTTTTGCTTCTGTAAGCTGAGGCAAACCATAATTTAAGCGGAATGCTAGCTACTAATTTATCTGTTTTTATTGATTGTAAGACGGTAAAAGGAGAGAGGAGATGCTCAAAGATTTCAAAGGCGGTTACCACATCTGACTGAGAATTTTCAATTTCCGAAGTATTTATATCTAAGTCGGTTCCTGATGTGTTTTCTACAGAATATCCATGAGATATCATCAGTTTTGATAAGGGGTTTTTAACACCAAGGTCTAATATAGTGTCATTGGTTGAAACATGCTGCTTCAAGAAATTAATGGTGTGTTTAAATCGTTTATTAGGAAATGTCTTTTCGTACATTATATCAATACTTATAGACAATCGCATTAATATTCATACCTGCACCAACACTGGCAAAGATAATGATATCGCCTTTATTGATGTTTTGACCTTCTAATTGTCCTTTTAAAATCATATCGTATAATGTAGGTACTGTTGCGACACTAGAATTACCAAGGGTATTAATAGTCATGGGCATAACACCTTCTGGCATGTCCATATTATGAAGTTTGTAAAATCGTTTTACAATAGCTTCATCCATTTTTTCATTAGCCTGGTGAATGAGTATTTTTTTAACATCAGTAACGGCATGCCCACTTTTTTCTAAACATGATTTTAGAGCTACTGGTACATTAGTAAGTGCAAATTCATAGATTTTACGACCATACATTTTAATGTATCTGCGCTGGTCTGTAATGTCAGGATGGTTAGTTTCCCCAAAATAGATGAAATGTGCTTCGTCTAAAGCAAATGTCGCAGAATCATGAGTGATAATACCTCCATCTTCGTCGCTTTCTTCAACAATAACAGCACCTGCGCCATCGCTGTAAATCATAGAATCTCGATCATGCTTATCTACAACACGCGATAAGGTTTCGGAACCGACAACCAAACATCGTTTAGCAAGTCCGGACGCAATAAATGCTTTTGCTTGAATAACACCTTCAATCCATCCTGGACATCCAAATAATAAGTCGTAGCCTACACACTTCGGATTTTTAATTTTTAATAAATGCTTAACTCTCGACGCTATACTCGGAACAGTATCACTTTGCTCAGTATTGTGTTTAACATCACCATAATTATGAGCAACGATAATGTAATCTAAAGTTTCTTTATCAATATTGGCATCTTCGATAGCTTTTTCCGAAGCATAGAAAGCAATATCAGAATTTAATAATTCGGGCTTTATATATCGCCTTTCCTGAATTCCAGTAATCGCTTTAAATTTATCAACAATTACTTCATTACTGCTATTTATTGAGGAGCCATCAGCATTTAAAAACTCATGATTATAGAAATCTTCATTTTTTTCAATACGACTCGGGATGAAACTTCCTGTTCCAGTTATTTTAATACTCATACATTAGGGTTTTCTGTAAGACAGAATCAAACATGGCAATATACTAACATTTACTGAAATGCTAATTTTCAATTTGTGATTTTTACGATGTTCAAAAAGCGTAAAACTAAACTTCTTCCATGTAAGCTTCTATAGGAGCGCAAGTACAGACAAGGTTTCTGTCGCCATAAGCATCATCCACACGACGTACACTAGGCCAAAATTTATTATCTCTAACGTAATCTAATGGAAATGCAGCTTGTTGACGCGTATACGGTAACAACCATTCGTCATCAGTAATCATAGCCATAGTATGAGGTGCATTTTTAAGAAGATTATTCTCATTGTCTTTTGAGATATTATCAATTTCATGTTTAATAGAAATCATGGCGTCACAAAAGCGATCCATCTCTTGTTTACTCTCACTTTCTGTAGGCTCAATCATCATAGTTCCAGCCACAGGGAATGAAACGGTTGGTGCATGAAAACCATAATCCATTAAACGTTTTGCAATATCGACAACTTCAATACCATGAGCTTTAAAAGGTCTGCAGTCAATAATCATTTCGTGAGCAGCACGACCTCGTTCACCAGAGTATAGGGTTTCAAAAGCACCTTCTAAACGTTTTTTTATGTAATTGGCATTTAGGATGGCCATTTCAGTAGATCTCTTTAAACCAGAAGCTCCAAGCATTTTGATATAACCATACGATATAAGACAAGCAAGCGATGATCCAAAAGGAGCAGCTGAAATTGCCGTTATCGCCTGATCTCCTCCGGTTTTTACCAATGGATTACCAGGAAGAAAAGGTACCAGTTGTTTTGCGACGCATATTGGTCCAACACCTGGTCCGCCACCTCCATGTGGTATTGCAAATGTTTTATGTAGGTTAAGGTGGCAAACATCTGCACCAATATTTCCAGGGTTGGTTAGTCCAACTTGTGCATTCATATTTGCACCATCCATGTATACTTGTCCGCCATTATCATGAATAATTTGTGTAATCTCTTTAATAGCAGATTCATAAACACCATGAGTTGATGGGTAAGTAACCATTAGTGCCGATAGATTGTCTTTATGTAATTCGGCTTTTTCGCGTAAATCATCAACGTCAATATTTCCTTTTTCGGTAGACTTTGTGACAATAACTTTCATTCCAGCCATTACAGCACTTGCAGGATTGGTACCATGAGCAGAAGAAGGAATGATGCATATATTTCTATGATGATCACCACGAGATTCATGATAAGCTTTAATAACCATTAAGCCAGCAAACTCTCCTTGAGCACCAGAATTTGGTTGTAATGACGTACCAGCAAAACCAGTTATTTCAGTTAATTGATCTTCTAAAGCTTTTAAAACCGCATGATAGCCCTTAGCTTGTTGCGCAGGAACAAATGGATGTATTTTTCCCCATTTAAACCAACTCAGAGGTAACATTTCTGCAGCAGCATTGAGTTTCATCGTGCAAGATCCTAATGAAATCATAGAGTGATTTAATGCTAAATCTTTTCGTTCTAATTGTTTGATGTAACGCATCAATTCAGTTTCAGAATGATGAGAATTAAAAACAGGCTCTTGTAAAAATGTTGTTTGACGTTCTAATTGCTTGTCGATAGCATTGGTTTCTGAAATTTTAGAAATTTCAATACTGTCTTTACCAACACTTTTAGCGAAAACAGATACAATTTTATTAAGTTGTTCTAGTGTTGTTGGTTCATTTATAGATAATACAACTTCATTATCGTTAGGATAGTAGAAGTTCATTTTTTTAGCCTCAGCTTCAGCCTTAACTTTCTTGGCGTCTGCTTTGAAACATAAGGTGTCAAAAAATGAGGTGTTGATTTGTTCAAACCCTAAATTTTGGAGTGTATTTGACAAGGTTACAGCTTTATTGTGAATCGCACTAGCAATAAACTCTAAACCTTTCGGACCATGGTAAACGGCATACATACCAGCCATAACAGCTAATAATACTTGAGCAGTACATATATTAGATGTGGCTTTGTCGCGTTTAATATGTTGTTCTCGGGTTTGAAGTGCCATTCGCAAAGCTCTATTGCCATTAGCATCTTTTGTCACACCAATAATACGTCCTGGAATATCACGTTTATAGGCTTCTTTAGTTGCAAAATATGCTGCGTGTGGACCACCATAACCCATCGGAATCCCAAAGCGCTGTGTGGTACCAACAACAACATCGGCTCCAAATTTTCCAGGTGCTTCCAGTTTGACAAGACTCATGATATCTGCAGCTACGGCAACTTTAATTTGTGATGCATTAGCTTTTTCAATAAAAGACTTGACGTCAGTAACTTGTCCGTGTTTTCCAGGATATTGTAAAAGTGCTCCAAAGAAATCCTCTGAGAAATCAAAGTTGTCGTCATGACCGATAACAAGCTCAATTCCAATAGGATTAGCTCTGGTTTGTAATAAAGAAATGGTTTGTGGTAGGCAATGTTCAGAAACAAAGAATTTATTGATTCCAGCCTTTTTCTGATCGCGTTCACGTACTGAAAATAATAAGCTCATAGCTTCTGCAGCAGCAGTACTTTCATCAAGAAGCGAAGCGTTGGCGATTTCCATTCCGGTAAGATCAGTGATCATGGTTTGGAAATTTAAAAGTGCTTCTAAACGGCCTTGGGCAATTTCGGCCTGATATGGTGTGTATGCAGTATACCAACCTGGATTTTCTAAAATATTACGCTGAATTACAGCAGGCATAATCGTAGGATGATAGCCTAAACCAATGTAGGTTTTAAAAACCTTATTTTTCTTTGAAAGATCATAAATATGTAATAAATAATCTTGCTCGCTCATTGGCGCATCTAAATCTAATTCTGATGTTAATCGAATGCCATCCGGAATAGTTTCATGAATGAGTTGCTCCATAGAATCTACACCAATAGTTTCTAACATTTGCTTTTGATCTGCGGTTCTCGGACCAATGTGACGAAGTGAAAAATCTGCTGTATTCATTAAGTGACTTGAATTGAATTTTATTTTTGCAAAATTAAGCAATTATTGACCTTAATATGTTAACGTAAATGAAACTTTTCAACCATTTGAATCGGTTATTAACAGTTTGTCTATTTTTGTATGGTGCATGTTTTAAAAAAAATATTCGATTTCTACATTAACTCTAGTCTGCATGTGGCTTTAGCAGTGTTTTCTCTATCATGGCTAACCTTATTGCAATTTGGTATTGAATATGACAAACATGTGCTGTTTTTCATTTTGTTTTCGACAATTACAGGCTACAATTTTGTGAAGTATTTTGGCTTGGCAAAATTCCATCATCGAAGTTTGGCAAACTGGTTAAAAGCAATACAGTTTTTTTCGTTATTATGTTTTGTTGCGCTTTGTTATTTTTTATTCAAATTAGAAACAAAAACCATTCTGTATGTGACTGTTTTTGGTGTTGTTACTTTTTTATATGCTATTCCATTAGTTCCAAAAACGATTTTTATTGATAGTAAAAAAAATTTAAGGAGTATTAGCGGATTGAAAATTTATGTCATTGCACTCGTTTGGACAGGAGTTACTGTGCTGTTGCCTTTGCTCAATAATGATTATGCTATGACAAGCGATGTTGTCGTTGTGGCTCTACAGCGATTTGTTTTTGTGATGGTTTTAATGCTGCCATTTGAAATAAGAGACTTAAGTTATGATAGTTTAAAGTTATCTACCATTCCGCAAAAAATAGGAGTGATGCGTACTAAAATTCTAGGTATTGTATTAGTTTTAGTGTTTTTAGGCTTGGAGTTTTTTAAGATAAATAGTGCGATACAACTATGGAATGCTCATATCTTAATAAGTATGCTAACGCTTATATTTTTGGTTTTCGCAAGAGAGAATCAAAATAAATATTACAGCGGATTCTGGGTAGAGAGTCTATCTATTTTGTGGCTGCTATTAGTGCTGCTGTTTGGCTAACTCTTTTTCGAATGCTGCCTTTAGTTGCTCTTTAGCTGAAGCATCTAAAACAACAGGCTTTTTGGTGATAAGCTTTGTAAGCTTAGCGTTATTTTTGGTGTATTTTCGACACGCTTTACAATACAGTAAATGTATATTCAATTTTATTTTTTCCCATAGTGTAGCCTCCTTGTATTGTGTTTTGTCACATACATGGTTTGCTTCTTTGCAAGGAATAAAAAACTTGTTACTCATAATTAAAACCAACTTTTTTCAAGGCAACTAGCCATTGCTGTTCGTGCCCTGTGGATAATTACCCATAGATTAGACGCTGTAATATTTAATTCATTACAAATGGCTTCAGTTTCGTAATTTAAAATGGTTTTCATTTCAAAAACCTGTGCTTGTTTAGCTGGTAATTTTTCTAAACATTTGTCTATAGCGATACCCAACTCAGTATTTTCTATAGAGTCTTCAGCAGTTTTATCATAGGGATCTGCAACCCGTTCTTCTAGCCAATCGCCTTCATTTTCATCACCACTATAATTCATTCTAACTTCAGCTTTTCCTTTATTAGAATTAATTTTTCGATAGTAATCTATAATTTTTCGTTTCAATATTGAAATAAGCCAAGTACGCTCGCTGGCTTCTCCTTTAAAATTTTTCATAGATTTCAAACCAGCCACAAAAGTATCTTGAACTAAATCCTGAGCCATATCTTTATCATTTACACGCGTTATGGTGTAATTGAATAAATAATCTGAATATAAATTAATCCATTGATTAGGATCTATGACATGTTTTGGCATTTCTTTTTCTGAAAATTTTATTTCAAAAATAATGTAAAAAATTGAGTTTATCTAAAGATTTAGTAGTGTATGGTTTTTTTGTTTTTTACTGAAACTTCAGAGCCTTTGGCAAAAATTACAGAGGTTGGTATAGCTGTATGAAGTGTTTTGAAGGAAGTGCCATAATTGGCTTCAAAATCAACGTTTATACTGTAATCGTTTACTTTTAGCTGTTGCCATGAAGGATGAACAACTTCATATTCAAAAGTTTTAGTGTTGTACTTGGTGTAGCCAAAATAATGTTCGGTAATAAATTCTGCTTCAGAACCTTCATCAATATCTAATAACACCTTGTCTGTTTGTACTGCAATAGATTGCCATTTACTGTTGAGTTTCCAACAGTATTCAAATGTGTTATACCTGTCATACTCAGTAAAATTATGACGCATTTGATGGGTTTGGTAATGTTCGTGATATATTGAATTTGCAACTAATGTTATCAAAGATTTTGGAACGATTTCTTTAATGAATACGACTCCTCGTTCACCATGTCTTTGCACATAAAATCTTAAATTTACTTCTTCAAAGTTGATATGATACGGAAGTTTGATGCCTAAAACTCTGGTGTCCATAAACATAAAGCCAACAACGCTCACATAACATTTACCGTTGAAAAAGTCAAGTTCTGTTCCTTCAGGAACAAAAGGTTTAAGAATGTTAGGATCTATCTCATAATTGATGAGAATTAAATTTTTCCAGTAAGCGTTTAAAAATGTCATTATGCTAATGTATTAAATCATTTAATGCAAGTTCAATATCTGTATGTATAAATTTGAATCCGTTATCTAATAAACGTTTCGGAATCACATTTCTACTTTTTAACACCAGTTCGGGCTCTGTGCCAATTAGTTTAGCACCAAACTTAATGAGCCATTCTGGATGTGGAATACCAAAGGGAATAGCCATAACTTTTCTGAAGTTTTTCATGAGTATTTTATTATTGGTAGGTTCAGGAACCGAAAGATTAAAGTTACCATCAAGTGTTTCGTGATCTATTAAAAACGCAATCGCTCTAGCAAAATCCAATTCATGAATCCAACTCACTTTTTGAAGTCCTGAAGCCTGTTTGCCGCCTAAACCAAATGTTACCAGATTTTTTAATGGTGTAATAGCTCCCCCATCTTTTCCCAAGACTATAGATGTTCTTAAAGCAATTTTTCTGGTTTTCGGATTGGTGATAGTGTAAAAGGCTTTTTCCCAGGATTTAGCTATGTTCATGGAGAAGTCGTCACCAATTTCTCCATTAGCTTCTGTCATTTGCTTATCTGTCGAATGTCTGTAAATGGTAGCAGTGGAGGAGTTGAACCATACTTCTGGTGGATTTTCACATAAGTTTATCGCTAAGCCTAAAAGATGAGTAGTATCTATTCTGGATTCGTAAATACGTTTTTTATTGGCATCAGTATATCTGCAATCTACAGATTTTCCGGCAAGATTAATAAGGACATGTGTTTGGTTAAGAATTTTAGTCCATTGTCCTAAGTCTTTGGCATTCCAGTAGATGTCATTCTCACGTTTAGGTGTGCGAGTCAAAATGTATATGGTATGTCCTTTATTGACAAAATAGTTTTCTAAGACCTGGCCTAAAAAACCACTACTACCTGCTATAGTTATTGTTTTCATTGCTTTTGAATTAAATAGGTGATGTAAACAAAATAAGTTGCAATTGACATTGGTAAAACACATATAACAGTAATTTTAATACCATGTGGAATATTAAGAGTCGATTGACTTAGTAATACAAGAATTCCTAATAGTACACATAAGGAAACAACTGCTACTTTATAGTATTTGAGATGTTGTTTCTGGCTATTGGTGTTTGCTTTATATCTACTTATCAGAAGGTATAATAGCTGAATTATTCCTAAGAAAAACTGACATGTTAATCCGCTAATATTATCGATCAAGATATAAGCGAATAATGTTGATGTGAGAAAAATCAAGTTGGTATAAAATAGAATTTTCATGTTTAATGTCTATTGTTCGTTGTGTACATTATAAACAGGTGTCTTTATTATTTTTTTGTTGCCTTGTCTAGACTTACGACGCCCTCTAAAAAAGAAGAATAAGTTGATGAATAACATCACGCCTAAGTAAATAGAGAAACCACCAATTTTCTTACTCAAGATCTCGATTAGTGTCTGTAAGCTCATTTCCGAAGCACTATAATAACTAATCTTGAGGATAAGCAAAGCCCAACCAATATTGATGAGGTAAAAGCCAATCTCAAAGAGTTTGTTGGTAGCTAATGCAATGTCCTCTTGACCTTTAAAGATGTCTAACATAAAGTATTTACCATTTTTAAAGAGCATTTTAGAGACATAAATCGTAAGTAAGATCACGACAGGTAAATAGATGAGATAACCGATAATAATTTTTGAATTTTCCATGATGTAATATTTAGTGTGTTGATTTGATGTATTGGTTTACTTTTTTTGATTTTACTAGGTAGTTAAGACAGAGCACGTTATTATAATGTAAAACCGCCAAGCCAATGATTATGTTACCTAGATGCTCACTTAATGTGTTTAGCATTTCGGTTAGGTTATGAACTTTATCCCAATACGCCAGCGTTATAATTGCATAACCTAGATTTGTGAGATAGTAGCCAATGAGTAATAGATTATTGATTGGCTTTACAATGGTATTGTCTTGTTTGTATAGATGCAATAGAAATACTTCGCCATGAGTATAAAACATCCAACCTACTTTTATCATAATCAATGCGATAATTGGAAGGTAGATGCCATATGTTAAGATGTTGTAGTTCATTGCTTGTTGTTTTGAATTTTCAGAAAATATTGAAAGTTAGATTTAAATTTTTTTAGTGTGTATGGTGTAGGTTAAAAAAATCATCAAACCTAACGGAAATATAAATTGCCATCCGAAAATGTTTCCTTGCCAGACCAGAAAAAAGAAACCTACTATTGCAAAATAGATGTAAATTAATTTGTCCTTCGGAAATGCGATAACAAATAGAATCGCAGCGATAACTTGAAGGATTCCGGTAAAAATTAGTCCGTAAGCCAATCCAGCTAAACAGCATAGCGCCAGAATATTAATGACTTTTGAAAGTTGAAATACAGTTTTCATAGTTTATGGTATTATAGAACTTTCAGAAAAAATTGAAAATTTCGTTTAAATTTTTTTACTTGATGAGTTTGAGTAATGACTTGGTAATCCAGTTTTGTTTTTGGTTTACTATTTTATTAATCATATCATCTGCGGTTTCAGTTAAATCGTGTAAGGCTTTAGTTTGTTTTATGAGTTCTTTTGTTTTTTCTGTGCCATCATCTTTAATAGAAGAAACGTCTTTTAAAACTTTAATAACGGGTTGAATCTCTCTACGACTGCGTTCTTTAGCGATAATTCTTGCCAATTCTTGTACATCTTTCTCTGTTGTGAAATACTCTTTGCGTTCACCAGGAATAATTTCCTTAGTGACGATTCCCCAATCCATTAATTGACGTAGGTTCATACTTGTATTACCACGAGAGATTTTTAGGTCTTCCATGATATCTTCCATAGATAAAGGTTTGGTAGAAATAAAAAGTAAAGCCTGAATTTGAGCCATAGCCTTATTAATGCCCCAAAGCGAACCTAAGCTTCCCCAGGTACTAACAAATTTTATTTTGGCTTCGTCGTAATTCATGGCGTTAATTATGTTTAACATGACAAATATATAAAATATTTTAAACTTTCAATAATTATTGAAAGTTTATTTTAAAAAATAACCGAAGCTGTTACACTTCGGTTTAATTGTTAAGCCTTTTCAATCAGTCCAGCACGTTTCAGTAAAGCGTCTGGTTTAGGTTCTTTTCCTCTAAATCGTTTGTATAAGGTCATAGGATCTTCAATACCACCTTGAGAGAGCACATGATTTTTAAATTTAGTGGCAACTTCTTTATTAAATACGCCTTTTTCTAGGAAATATTCAAAGGCATCTGCATCTAGAACTTCAGCCCATTTATAACTGTAATATCCAGAACTGTAGCCACCTTGAAAAATATGAGAAAACGAAGTGCTCATACAATTTTCTGCGACATCAGGATAGAGTTTTGTTTTTGAAAATGCGTTTAACTCATGAGATTTAACCGAAGTAATTCCAGAAGGATCTTGTCCATGCCATGACATATCCAACAAGCCAAAACTTATTTGTCGTAAGGTTTGCATGCCTTCATGAAAGGTTGCCGATGCTTTTATTTTTTCAATGAGTTCCATAGGAATCACTTCTCCAGTTTCATAATGTGTAGCAAATAACTCTAACGCTTCCTTTTCATAACACCAGTTTTCTAAGACTTGTGAAGGTAATTCAACAAAATCCCAAAATACACTTGTTCCTGATAGACTCGGATAAGTTGTATTGGCTAACATGCCATGCAAAGCGTGTCCGAACTCATGAAATAAGGTGGTGACTTCATTAAAGGTGAGGAGGGAAGGTTTACTTTTTGTAGGCTTTGTAAAGTTACACACTATTGAAATATGCGGTCTGTCATTAACACCGTTTTTGATGTATTGCGATTTGTAAACTGTCATCCAGGCGCCATTTCGTTTTCCTGCTCTTGGAAAAAAATCAGCATAGAAAATCGAGACAAGATTTCCTTTTATGTCTGTCACTTTATAAGTTAACACATCCTCATGGTATTTATCGATAGTATCGATGGCTTCAAATTTCAAATCGTATAAACGTTCAGCAATGGTAAAGGCACCATCAATAACATGTTCTAATTTAAAATACGGTTTAAGCTGTTCGTCATCTAAACTGAATAATTTTTGTTTTAGTTTTTCTGAATAATAGGCGCCATCCCATTTTTCAAGATGATCAATCCCATCTATATCTTTTGCAAAAGCTTCTAAATTTTGAAATTCTCGTACTGCTGCTGGTTTGGCTTTATCTAAAAGTTCATTCAGGAAATTTTCAACAGTTTCAGGTGTTTTAGCCATACGTTCTTCCAGTACAAAATGCGCATGGGTTTTATAACCCAGTAAATTGGCACGTTCGTGACGTAATTGGGCAATTTGAAGGACATTGTCTTGATTGTCTAAATCATCACCTTTAAAGGCTTTTGCACCTGCTGCAATAGCTAGTTGTTTTCTGAGCTCACGATTATCAGCATAAGTCATAAACGGAATATAACTCGGGTAATCCAATGTAATCAACCAGCCTTCTTTTCCTTTTGATTCAGCTAATTGTTGTGCGGCTTCTTTAGCACCTTCTGGCAATCCGGAAAGGTCTGCCTCGTTGGTAAGATGCATTTCATACGCATTCGTTTCTGCTAAAACATTTTCACCAAATTTGAGTTTCAACTGGCTCAATTGTTTATCAATCTCTCTGAGACGTGCCTTTTTTTCTTCGGAAAGGTTAGCTCCATTTCTGGAAAAGCCTTTATATTTTTTATCGAGCAAGGTTTTTTGTTCGACGGTTAAATCTAAAGAAGCTCTGGTATCATAAATAGCTTTGACACGTTTAAATAAATCTTCATTTAAAGTAATGTCATTACTAAACTCTGATAGTAACGGTGAAACTTCTTGAGCAATTTTTTGAATCTCATCATTGGTTTCCGCACTATTTAAATTGAAGAAAATACTGGAAATTCTATCCAGTTCTTCTCCAGAAAAATCTAATGCTTCAATAGTGTTTTCAAAACTAGGCGTTTCAGTGTTAGAAGTAATGGCATCAATTTCTGCTCGTGCGTGTTCGATAGCTTTTAAAAATGCAGGTAAATAGTCTTCATTTTTAATTTTTGAAAATGGTGCTGTATGAAAAGGTGTGTTAAATTTTGAGTTTAAAATGCTCATATGGAAAAGGCGTTATTTTTTATGTCGATTAACGTATTGTTAAGAACGTTATGTTAAATTAATTACTAATTTTGCAGTATTATTAAAACTTATTTTTTTGTAAGATTTTAGTAAGAATTGATTAATAGCTCTGAACCTCGTGTAAAAGCGAGGTTCTTTTTGCAGTGTACTTTTCTAAAGGTCTTTAGAAGATGCCGTAACTTTATCCTTTAAACTCTCTTTATACCTAATTATTGTTTCACGAACATCAGGCTGAGTTGCTCCAATAATCTGAGCCGCTAAAATTCCTGCATTTTTAGCACCATTTAGCGCAACAGTTGCCACTGGAACACCTCCAGGCATTTGAAGAATTGATAAGACCGAATCCCATCCATCAATAGAGTTGCTGCTTTTTACAGGAACTCCAATTACAGGTAACGGTGATAATGAGGCTACCATGCCTGGTAAATGCGCTGCTCCTCCAGCGCCAGCTATGATAACATTGATACCTCTGGTATGGGCATTTTTACTAAAATCAAATAACTTTTCTGGAGTTCTATGAGCTGAAACAATATCGACTTCAACCGCTATATTAAATTCTTTTAAGATGTCTATCGCATCTTGCATAACAGGAAGATCACTTTTGCTTCCCATAATTACTGCTACTTTTTGCATAACCTTAAATTTTTGTCAGGTCCAGAATAATCAAAACCTAATTAATAATAACACCTCTCAACTGCAGTCGAGGTCATGTTATTCACTTATAACTTTTATTGTGTTTTTTACAACTTCAGCAATTTGTCTTGCTTCATTAATATCTTCATTTACAATAGTCACATGTCCCATTTTACGAAAAGGTCTGGTTTGTTTTTTTCCATAAATATGTGGTGTAACGCCTTCGAGTTCCATAATGGTTTCAATGTTTTTATAAACTACAGGTCCAGTATGCGCTTCATCACCTACTAAATTTACCATGATACCACCAACTTTACTATCAGTTTTCCCAAGCGGTAGATTTAATATGGCACGAATATGTTGCTCAAATTGTGAGGTGTAACTGGCTTCAATGGTTTGATGTCCAGAATTATGAGGTCTCGGAGCAACTTCATTAACCAGAATTTCGTCATTTTCAGTTTGAAACATTTCAACAGCGAGCAAACCAACATGGTTGAAAGCTTTAGATACATTCATAGCAACTGTTCTTGCTTTCTCTGCGACATGATTACTTATTCTCGCCGGACAAATGACATACTCAACTTGGTTGGCTTCTGGATGAAATTCCATTTCAACCACAGGATAAGTTTTCACTTCACCTTGCTGATTTCTAGCAACAATCACTGCTAACTCATTCTTAAAAGGAACTAAATCTTCAGCAATACATTCGCCTTTAGGCAGACCTTCTAAGTCGGAGAGTGATCTTACTATTTTGACACCATTGCCATCATAGCCAAATTGAGCGGCTTTCCAGACAAAAGGGAATTCTAATCCGCCATTTTCGATAGCATCCTCAATTTCAGAAATGTAGGCAAAACGTGTAAAATCAGAGGTCGGGATACGATGATCTCTATAAAATAATTTTTGTGTTGCTTTATTTTGAATGGTACGTAAGGTCTTTGACGACGGATACACTTTAATACCTTCTTTCTCTAGTTTTTCAAGAGCATCAACATTGACGTTTTCAATCTCGAAAGTTAAAAGGTCAACATGTTTACCGAAATTATAAACGGCATCAAAATCCATTAAATCTCCTAAGGTAAAATGATTGCAGGCAATCTTGCATGGTGCTTCGTCACTGGCATCCATAACATGTGTGGTAATATCAAACTTTCTGGTGCTGTACAACATCATTTTGCCTAATTGACCACCACCAAGAATACCAAGTTTAAAATCTGAAGAAAAATAGTTCATCAACTTTTGGTTGTTTCCGAGAAAACGGAACTCTTTTTATAGGTTTAAAATATCGTTTTCGTTTCACAAAAATACATTATAAATATAAAGGATTAGCAAAAATGGAATTCAAAAATCGGTAATCGCCAATCTATTGATTATCTTTGCTTTTTTAAAATCAAAATCAAGTGATTAAACTACACGATTTATACTTTAAACCATTCATTTCCGAAGATGAAGTCGACACTATAGTTGAACGTATGGTAAATGATATCGCCAATGATATGCAAGATGAAGTTCCTGTATTTGTAGGGATTTTAAATGGTTCGTTTATGTTTGTTAGTGATTTTGTAAAAAAATATCCAAAGCCTTGTGAGGTTACGTTTATCAAACTGGCGTCTTATGAAGGTTTAAAGTCATCTGAAGATATTCATCGCCTTATTGGATTAACTCAGGATTTATCAGGTAGAAAAGTGGTCATTTTAGAAGATATTATCGATTCAGGTAATACTTTAGAAGAAGTAAATCGCATTTTTGAAAACGAAAATGTTGACGAACTTAAAATTGCAACTTTGTTTTATAAGCCTGAAGCCTATAAAAAAGATTATAAACTCCATTATATTGGTAAAGAAATTCCTAATAAATTTATTGTAGGTTACGGATTAGATTACAACGGACTAGGACGTGATTTACCAGCTATATATCAATTAAAAACAACACAATACATGACTAATTTAGTGCTATTTGGACCTCCAGGCGCAGGAAAAGGAACTCAAGCCGAATTTCTAAAAGAAACCTATAATCTGGTACATATTTCTACAGGAGATGTGTTTAGATTTAATATCAAAAACGAAACAGCTTTGGGTATGCTAGCCAAATCTTACATGGATAAAGGCGAATTAGTTCCAGATCAGGTCACAATCGATATGCTTAATGCTGAAGTTGAAAAAAATGCTGATGCCAACGGTTTTATTTTTGACGGATTTCCGCGAACGCATGCACAAGCTGAAGCATTAGATAAACTCATGGATAGTAAAGATTCTCAAATCAATGCCATGATTGCATTAGAGGTTGATGACGAAGTGCTTGTAGGACGTTTATTAGAGCGTGGTAAAACAAGCGGCAGAAAAGATGATGCCAATGAAACTGTCATTAGAAACCGAATTACAGAATATTACAAAAAGACAGCAATTTTAAAAGATTACTACACAGCACAAGATAAATACTTTGGTGTAGATGGTGTTGGTAGTATTGCCGATATCACTAAGCGATTAAACGCTGTAATCGATACATTGTAAAAAAAAGCTTTAAAAGGAAACGAATTTAGATAACAAAGATTATGACTGAGGGTAACTTCGTTGACTATGTTAAAATGCATGTGTCTTCTGGTAAAGGAGGACAAGGTTCTGCACACTTACATCGCGAGAAATTTATTGAAAAAGGTGGACCAGATGGTGGCGATGGTGGTCGTGGTGGACATGTTATTATCCGCGGAAATTCTAATCTGTGGACACTCTTGCATCTCAAGTTTAAAAGACATGCCAGAGCTGGTCATGGCGGACACGGAAGTAAGAGTCGAAGTACTGGAGCCGATGGTGAAGATATTTACTTAGAAGTCCCTTTAGGAACTGTGGTTAAAGACACTGAAACTGATGAAGTGCTTTTTGAAATTACCGAAAATGGTGAAGAACAAATCGTCGTTCAAGGTGGTCGAGGCGGATTAGGAAACTGGCATTTTAAAAATTCCCGAAATCAAACACCACGTTATGCCCAGCCGGGAGAAGAATTGCAAGAGAAAGATATCACTATCGAACTCAAAATCTTAGCAGATGTAGGATTGGTAGGCTTCCCAAATGCAGGAAAATCAACATTATTATCTGTAATTACTGCGGCTAAACCTAAAATTGCCGATTACGAATTTACAACACTCAAACCTAATTTAGGAATTGTTGAATATCGAGATTATCAAACCTTTGTCATGGCCGATATTCCTGGAATTATCGAAGGTGCAGCAGAAGGTAAAGGTCTAGGGCATTATTTTTTACGTCATATCGAACGTAATTCCATACTACTGTTTCTAATTCCTGCCGATGCCGAAGATATCCGTAAGCAATACGATATTCTATTAGATGAGCTTAAGCGTTACAACCCAGAAATGCTGGATAAAGAACGTATGATTGCTATTTCTAAGTGCGATATGTTAGACGACGAGCTAAAAACTGAATTAAAAGCAGAATTAGATGACACTCTGCCTATTCAATATATGTTTATATCATCTGTAGCACAACAGGGTATCACAGCACTAAAAGACAAACTCTGGAAGATGCTCAATGACTAGGTAAGTCAACCTTATTTATTATGAAGCAATACATTAAAAGCATTGTAGAAATTAATGATAATCGGTTAAGCCGCTACTTTTCATTTTTTATTCAAGCATTAATTTTAGTGTCTATCATTACCTTTTCGGTAGAAACGATTCCAGATTTAAAACCACAAACCAGAACGATTCTTCAATCTATAGAGTTGTTTTGTGTTATCGTTTTTACCATAGAATACCTCCTGCGCATTTACGTAGCAAATAGCAAACTCAAGTTTATATTTAGTTTTTTCGGAATCATAGATGTCCTCGCTATTTTACCATTTTATTTGTCCTTTGGAGTCGATTTAAGATCTTTACGAGCCTTACGCTTTTTGCGCTTGTTTAGAATCTTAAAACTAGTGCGTTACAACAAAGCAATGAACGAGTTTCTCAATGCTATTAAGTCGGCTAAAGAACAAATACTACTGTTTATATTCATCACATTAATTCTTATTTATTTCGCAGCCGTAGGTATTTATTATTTTGAAAATCAAGCCCAGCCCGAACATTTTTCATCCATCTTCGATAGCCTCTGGTGGGCAATTATCACACTAACAACAGTGGGTTATGGTGACGTTTATCCTATAACTGTTGGCGGCAAAGTGTTTACCTTTTTCATTCTCATGATTGGTTTGGGTATCGTAGCGATTCCAACAGGAATTATTTCATCGGCTTTAACAAAATCTGTCGATAAAAAGGAATCTGAATAAGCTTCAGGGCATTCCCATGCCGCTCGTCAAAAACTCGGTCATGGTCAGGCTCTCGGTAGTCGCTTCCCAAGCTAGAGCTTAGGAGAGCTCCAACAAAACCTCCATCCTTAATGCAAGCACTAAAGTTAAAGTTGGCCTTGTAGGATGATTTTTTTCTTATCTTTAAAATAAAAATGCAATGAGATATACCTTTTTATTACTCGTCTTATTTATAGTGACATCATGTGCACCAATTCGAGTAGATTACGACTATGAAAAGACAACAAATTTTGAAACGTATAAAACCTATAATTACTATGGTGATATTAAATCTGGATTGAGTGATTTAGACACCAAACGATTATTTAGAGCTCTAGATGAAGGGTTAGAAGCTAGAGGTTATACCTTATCTGATACACCAGATTTTTTTATCGATATCAAAAGTGTTGAGTTTCAACAGCAACGCCAAAATAATGTCGGTGTCGGTGTTGGTGGTACTGGCAGAAATGTAGGAGGTGGTATTTCAATAGGTTTGCCCATCGGACAAAGTCAGTTAGGTCGGGAAATTGTTTTCGAATTTGTTGATGAAAACAAAACAGGACTCTTCTGGCAAGCTATATCCGAGTCTAATTATAAACCAAATGCAACTCCCGAAAAGCGTGAAGCGCAATTTAAAGCCATTGTAGAAAAAGTGCTTGAAGGCTTTCCTCCAGAACAAAAATAACTCGATATTTAGCGTTAAGGTCTTGTTAATCATAAGGCTTTGAGTGAGTTGTTGTTTTAATTTTAAATGAATTTTAAAAAAACAACCATGAAAGTTACATCACTCGTAATGCTATTATTTATGTTTAGCAGCTCAATTTTTGCTCAAGAATCAGTTATCGAAATTCCTAAAGGATATTCTGATGATGTCGGACAAATGATCTCAATGTTAGATAATTTAAAAGCACGTGTTACACGACAAGTTGTGAATCTAGATCAAGAGGGTACCGATTTTCTTTTAGATGAAAATGCGAATACTCCTGGCGCTATAATATATCATTTAGCAGCAACCGAAGCCTACTATCAGGTCTATACGTTTGAAGGTCGTAGATTTAATAAACAAGAACAAAGACAATGGAATACAGCTTTAAATCTGGGTGCAAAAGCGCGTGAAGAATTTAAAGACAAGCCTATATCGTATTATTTAAAAATTTATGATGACGTAAGGGCAAAAACAAAAGCACTCTTAAAAACTAAAGATGATGCATGGTTTAAAGAAAAAATAGGAAACATGAGTCATCATTGGGCCTGGTTTCATGTGATGGAACATCAGGCGAATCATATGGGTCAATTGGCACTTATAGTAAAACGTATTTAAAAAAAGAGGCTTAACAATTTAAGCCTCTTTTTTGTAGTGTATGTAAACTATTTATTTAGATTCTACAGTAATTCTTGTTCCTTCGCTATGGCTGCTAAACTCAGGAGCATACATACTTTGAATAGTTGTAATCCCATTGCTCATATGTCCAGCATTATTAACTCTAAGGTCATATTCAAATACGTAAACGCCTTTTGGTAAATGGTCAAAAAAGAAATTGGTAGATGCATCTTTGGTGCTTTCATAATAACCCAATCCGTCTTGGTATTTATAACGGGATAAAACGTTTACAGGTTCTAAACCAGCAGCACGCATATCTTTCATATGAATAAAATCCATGGCTCTATCACTTCGTAGCTCGATGCGAACTCTTACTAAATCTCCAACATTCAATTGAGTTTCAGTAGTTATTTCAGTCATCTCTTCACCTGTATCAGTATTGGTCTTTTTAAAGAGTTTCTTTTTTAATTTCAGTGGTGTTTCAGCAGAAGTAATTTTATCTAAATCTTCAAAATATTGCCAGTATAAAGCTCCCCAAGCAATCCCATTACCTTTTTTTGTGAGCTCTACAGTTGCCATTTCAGGCTTAATTTCAGCAGTGTTCCAGGAGGTTTTAAAATAGCCAGTACCTGCTTCAACTTTAACATCTTCTAATGCAGAAGGCTCGATGTGTTTTCCGCCTAAAACAATATCTACCATCTCAGTAACGCTAAGCCAGTCACTACCTTGAAGTAGTAAAGCATATACTGCATCTGTAGTGGCTTTTGTGGTAGACCAGCGATTGGTTTGTTTGTGTTTTAGTAACCATATTTTTAAATTATCGACTGTAGTGATGTCATTTTCGATTTCTGAAAACGCCTCAATCAATAGGGCTTGTGTTTCGATTGGCGCCTGATACCAGTACCATGAGTTTGTATTTTCTTTCCAGTACATGCCTAACTCTTCAGAAGTAATACTGTTTTCACGTAAGGACTCTAATAGCTTTGCAGCGGTAGATTTATCATCCATTCGATTTAATACAAGTGCCATTAATCCTTTGGCGTATAATGTGCGGTTTAACCAGTATTTCTGAATTTGTGTTTGGTAATAGTCTGTAATCTCTTGAACTTCTTTCGACTTGTTGATCTGCGGAAAAAAGCTACGCATGTACAGGTAATGCAGTTGCGTATAACTTAAGTGATCTAATGATAAATCGGCATCAGCGTTATACTTTCTAATGTTTTTGTATTCCTGAACAAATTCATCATCCAAATACTGAATGGCTTTTTTAATCATTGAAGCTTCCTCATTACTGGTATTGACCTTTAATTGCTTTAAATGACCAAAACCTGTAATGATATGTTGTGTGATGTATCGGTTAGGTCGTCCGCCATTAAACCAAGGCCAGGCACCATTTGTCATTTGACCATTGATGAGTTTGCGTTTAGCCGATTCTAATTCGTTATTCATTTTGTTTAAATCGAACAATAATGCAATGCGTTTTTTCTGTTCGGTTTCACTTTGGGCATCACGTAACCAAGGTGTTTCTTGAATTAAAATAGATTTTAGTTCCTGATTCTTTTCCAGATTACTTAATAATGCGTCAGTATTTCTCCACTGATTAAATACCTCCTGAATTCTAGGATTAGTATTGGCTATATGGCTCGCCAAAGCATTGGCATAGTAACGGCTAAAAGTTTGTTCATTACATTCGTATGGGTATTCCATCAAATATGGTAAGGCTTGTACAGCATACCAGGCTGGATTTGATGTCATTTCTAATGTAAGCTTATGATGTTTTAAGGTGGTTGAGTTGTTGGAAGCTAACTTATCAAGTTTAAAAGTTTTACTTTCATTACTTCTAATCCACATTGGTAAGGTTTCAGTAACTAACATTCTGTTGCTTAAAACAGGTAAAGCACTTTGTTCGCCATCGCTGTAACTACCAGATTTTGCAATGATTTTGTATTGAACAGCATCTACATCAAACGGAATGTTTAGCGTCCAGGATGCTTGAGTATTTCCTTTAGCATCAACAGTAAAATCTTTTACTTGTAAGTGTTGTATGGCATCGTAATTCATGTTACGTCGTCCTAATAACTGTTCGGTGATGTCATCTCCCGAAATGGCATCAGAAAGTATCAATACCGCTTGACCTGATAAAGAATTATCGGTTAAGTTTGCGATTTTTGTACTAATGGTTATTTGGTCACCTTCTCTTAAAAAGCGAGGTGCATTTGGTAAAACCATTAGCTCTTTTTGTGTTACTGTCTCTAGAGTTGTTGTCGCACTTTCTAAAGACTTCGTATGCGCTAATAATTGTAATTTCCATTTTGTTAAGGCTTCAGGTGTGGTAAAACTAAAACTGACCTGACCTTCGCTATCGGTTAATAACTGTGGAAAAAAGAAAGCTGTTTCTTGTAGGTTTTTCCGAATGACGACTTCATTAAATTTTTGCGTCATGTCTTGACTTGAGGATTCTTCAGATTCAGAAGTATTTGAACCACCAGCTACAAGGGATTCAGCATTCCCAGCAGCATCCATGTCCATTTCAGCATCTTCAGAAGCCAAACTTACTGCAGCAGACCTTTTCATTTTTGGTTCTGAAACGGCATAAGCAGCTACTACAACTTCTTCTAACTCGACAGACTCATTCATTGTAATTGTGAAGTAATTATCTTCTGAGATTTTAATGTCTAAATCTGAAAATCCTAGATAGCTTATATGTAAAACCTGTCCTTTTTTAGCTTTTAAAGAAAACTTTCCGTCAAAATCTGTGACAACTCCTGTTTCAGTACCTTTAATTACTACATTGGCACCAGGAAGTGCTAACCCTTGATTATCAGTTATAATTCCTTCAACATAGCCTTTTTTTACACTGGAAAAGTTTTTACTTGTATACGTCGATGGAATCACCTGTTGTTGCCTTAAGTATTGCTGTCTTCCGTAGTAATAATCGCTAAAATAAAGTCCGAAAAAATCCAATTGATCATAATACTGAACCGTATAATTTCTATGACCATAATTTAGATTTTCAACTCTAAAGTTATTAACCCTAAAGCTTTTGCCAGCATTCAAACGATATCTTGAATAATAATGCGGTTGCTGTATTGGGGTAAAATACCAGTCATGAGATTTAAATTGATCTAATGAAGCGTCATACATACTTGCGAGGAGTTCGGCAGAAACTTTATCACCTTGCGGACCTTTAATTTTAAAGCGCCAAGTCTCATCAGTACCAGGTTGTAACTTATCTCTGAACGTCATTGTTTCAATATCTAAATCGGTTTTTGGATATGGTACAACAATTGGCATGCTGCCGTGTTTAAACGTATTTTTAAACGCATAAGTGTAATGCACTACAAAACCACCAAGGTCTTTAGTTTCTACTGGAATTCGAATGGTTTTTTTGTTATTGTTTAAAGTGACAATTTGCTTGCTTATAATTTTTGAAGCTTTTTCAATTTCAACCGTAACATACAAATCTGTTGCTGAAGAGGCTAGTGTCAATTCAGCAGTGTCACCCGACTTGTATTCATTTTTATTTGTTGTTGCACTAAATAAGGCATTGTCGGCCAAGTGTTCATCAGTTCTACTATAAAGTGTAGTTTGTATTTCATCTTTTACAGCTTGTCCAAAGCGATCTTTAGTCTCTAATAGTATTACATATTTACCAGAAGTCCAGCGTTTTATTTTTCCTAATGCTATTGTTTTTGATTCTCCTGTATCAAAGTCTTTAGAAAACACCATTTCACCTTTATCCCAGTTGATACTCTTGTCCTCGTCAGAATAAGCCTCATGTGGAAATAAGCTTTTAAACTCTGTTTCAGAAAAGACTTGATAATCTGGAGCTTCCCAAGGTCTTGATCTTAATACTGTATTAGGTGCTTTAAGTTTATAAATTTTTATGGTTCCTTTGGCATCAACAGGTTCGCCATTAAGATTTTTTGTATCTATAGTAATTTGATGAGTTTTTTCATCTTTATCTAATGTAGGAGCGACACCTATAGAAGCAGTCAATGCATGATATCCTACATAAACAGTAGTGGTAGCGCTTCGGGTTTCTCCATTAATATCAGTGATATCTGCGCTTATTTCATAGTTAAATGTTGGAAGTGAAGATCTATCGACACTCGTGTCAGGTATGGCTTTAAAATTGACTTCAAAATTTCCTTCGGCATCTGTAATCGTTTCACCATGGGTAATTTCCTGAGGTTCTGTATTAAAGTAAGGTCTATACCAGTAATACCAGCGTGGATATTGCACTTTTCGGTGTACACGATACACAACTTTTGCATCAGTAATATGACTTCCTGCGTAGGCAAGTGCATTTCCCTTTACAGTAACTGTATCGTTAACTTTATACGTATCAGAAACCGGGTTAAACGTGGCCTCAAATTTAGGTCGCTTATATTCTTCAACCGAAAAGGAATGGTAAGCATTGATATTATTGGAACCCTTTAACCGAATAGAAAAGTGACCAGTTAGCCCATTGTTAGGTAAAATAAACTCACCGGCTACAGATCCAAAATCATTTGTTTTGAGTTCAAGTGTCTTGACTTTTTCATTATTGGTATTGTACAGCGTGACTGTAACTGGTTTATCTGAAAGTACTTCCGATTTATCCTTTTTAGTTGTCATCACTATACCTTTAAAATATACAGGTTGCCCTGGACGATAAATACTACGATCTGTAAATAAAAATGCTTTGTAAACCGGATAATTCGGAGTGTTATTTCCGTAGTTGTAGTAACGGTTTAAGTACAGGTCATCATATTGCGCCTGGTCATTACTTATGTTTATAATCAGCTTAGCATCAGTACGATTATACCGCACTTGAGATACAAAAAATTCGCCTGAATCATTAGACGTATAGTTTTCAGTAATTCTTTTGCCTTGATAATTTTTGACATAGGATAACGTAATATTTGCACCTTTAAGTGGTTTTCCATTTTGTCTGTTGACAACCTGATAAGTTATATTGCCTTCATTTTCTTTTTGAATATAGGCAATGTCAGTAACTTGAATTTCTTTGAAAGCGTAGGCGTCACTATCATTTTTAACCTCACCAAAAATGACGTAACGCCCATTTTTAAGTTTAGGAATGGCTATTTCTGTATTATGTAATTGATAGTCTTTTTCATCCTTAAGATTGGAAGTCCATCGCTCAATAGGCTTCATTCCCTTTAAAATCTTTAATTGATCTGAAGACTGGTTATAGGTACGGAGTATTTTTAAATCAGCTTCGGAAACTGTACCTATTTTAAAATCAATAGCAGCCGTATTTTTATAGCTAATTAAAGCCAGTGAATTGGTGTTTATTGGCACCAGTTCTTCGGTAGTGATTTGTAAGGTTTGTGATAAAATTTGCGTTTTAAGAATGCTACACTTTTCAGCACCTTTACTTTTTGGGTAGCTATTGATAGCACTATTACAAACTGCTAAAGCATCTTTGAGTTTCCAACGGTTATTGGGATTGGTTTTGTTATGATAGTTTTGACCTTGCTGGTGGAATAACTTAGCAATCTCAAAGTCGTACAAAGCAGTAACATCAAGTTTCGCTGTATGCCATTTTTTGCGTTCTTCTTGTAGAGCATTAAGTAGAAGTTCTTCTTTATTGTCAAAAACAGCATGCTCGTACACATAGTTTAAACGTTCAATATTGACATCGACAAGTGCTTTGGGAGAATTGTCTTTGAGGTGGAATTTTATCAGGTTTTGATAAATCTTTAAGGCTTGTAATTGTAACGAGGAACTATCTTTAGAAACTAATTTTATATTGGCAAACTTGTTTGATGGACTGAGTAAATTGGAATTGTCAATTTCAAATTTATAAGCAGGTCTGGTAATATTATTTTCTTCTGTTTTATAAAATTGAAGGGCATTATGTGACAATAAATCAAAGAGCGTAGGTCTGTAGATTTTAGAATCGACTTGCTCTATTAAGATTGCATCATAGGTTTTTAAATCTGTTTGCTGTAAAATTAATCCGTTTGCTAAAGATTGCTCATAATGCGTGTGTACCTCATCGAATAAGGTTTGTAAGTCCCAGGTTCTAAAATCATTTGTGTCTACTTTTTCACTGGTTTTAGTACGATTGTAAAATTTCCATTTATTCTGATTAAAATACTGCCAGTATAAAGTCGCTAAAATGTTTTGAAGTACATTTTTTGTAGGTGTTTTACTCTTAGAAATAGCGTCTTTAAAATCCTGAATGACACTAAACTGAGCTTCTTCTTCAAGAATAAGCGCATATTTGCTTTTAAACAATAAGGATTTAATTTCCTGTGGTGTATTTTGACTTGTTTTTGCTTTTTCTGCAATTGATTCAACAATTTTTAATGCAGATTTAGGCAAACCTTGATTTTCAAAATCATTGACTTGTTTCCATAACTCAGAATACTCTTGAGGAGTTTGAGCGTTTGAAAAATGAGCAAAGCAAAATATCATTAATAGACTTATAAATGGTTTCATATTTTATTTTTTTGGAAATTTAATCCCATAACTTAGACAATAAAATAACAAATGAGTTATCCTTTCGTTTGGTTTAGGGAAGTTAATAATTTTAACTGTAAACCTGTTATATTTGCTACTTGAAAATCAAAAACAATACCATTTCTTAATATAAAACTTTTGGTATCTTTTTTGCGTACATATTAATATGAGATATCTTATATTTTTTTTACTAGTTCCGTTACTAACGTTTGGTCAGTCTTCGCTCGCTGAGGCAGAACAGTTGCTCAAAGAAAAAAAGTTTGCCAAAGCTGAGCAGATGCTTTCCGAATATATCAAAACACATAAAAATGACGTACAAGGTCTAGAACTTTTAGGAGATGCTTATGGTCATCAAAAAAAATGGGATGACGCGATTACCTTTTATAAAAAGCTCACAATACTTGAACCTAGCAATGCAAATTTTCACTACAAATACGGAGGCGCTTTAGGGATGAAAGCGTTAAGCGTTAGTAAAATAAAAGCGCTTGGGATTATTGGAGATGTAAAAGCTGCATTTTTAAAAGCCGCTGAGTTGGATGCCACTCATATAGATACACGCTGGGCTTTAGTGGAGTTGTACATGCAACTGCCAGGAATTGTAGGAGGAAGTAAGAGTAAATCTTTTAAATATGCCAATGAACTAGAAGCACTTTCAAAAGTGGATGGTTATTTAGCTAAAGGTTATATTTATGAATATGATGATGAGCCCGAAAAGGCCGAAAAATATTATAAACTGGCTATAAATGAAGGTGGTTCTCTAACCTGTTTTGACAAGCTGACAAATTTATATGAAAACTCAAAACAACCCGAAAAAGCGATTTCAAATTTAGAAGCATCTGGAACCAAACATCAAAGAAATGCGATGCATTATCAAATTGGAAAAGTCTGCGCCGAATATAATATTCAATTAGATAAGGGTGAAAAATGCCTAATGGTTTACATTGAAAATTATTCAGCTAAAGATGGTGTTCCTAAAGCCTGGGCTTATTACAGATTAGCTCAAATACAAAAGCATAAAAAAAATAAAGATGAAGCGCTTAAATGGGTAGACAAAGCCATAAGTAACTTACCGAAAATTAAAGTTTTTAAAGAAGAAAAGGCAGATATAGAACGCTTGTAAGTGATACTTTGTTAGATGTCAAATCAGCGTATTTCTATAAAATAAACTTCAGTTTTAGATTGAAAAAATAGTCGTGAGTTCTTCGTAAAACTACTATATTTGAAGGTCTGCAAAATATAAATAATGAATGTACATTTTATAGCTATTGGTGGAAGTGCGATGCATAATCTAGCTTTAGCATTACACAATAAAGGATATCGAGTTACAGGAAGCGATGATACTATTTTTGAACCTTCAAAATCAAGATTAGAAGCGAAGGGTTTACTACCAGAAAGCTTTGGATGGTTTCCAGAAAAAATTAGCTCAAGTTTAGACGCCATTGTTTTAGGAATGCATGCTAAAGCCGATAATCCAGAACTATTAAAAGCTCAGGAACTCGATTTAAAAATTTATAGTTATCCCGAATTTTTATACGAACAATCCAAACAAAAAACACGTGTCGTTATTGGAGGAAGTCATGGAAAAACGACCATAACCTCAATGATTCTGCATGTTATGCATTATCATGATCGAGATGTCGATTATATGGTTGGAGCTCAGTTAGAAGGCTTTGATGTCATGGTGAAGCTCACTGAAGATAATGATTTTATTGTGTTAGAAGGAGATGAGTATTTAAGTTCACCAATTGACAGGCGTCCAAAATTTCATTTATACAAACCTAATATTGCATTGTTGAGCGGGATTGCCTGGGATCATATTAATGTGTTTCCAACCTATGAGAATTATGTCGAGCAATTCTCCATTTTTGTAGATAGTATTGTTCAAGGCGGAAGCATTAATTATAATGAGGAAGATCTTGAGGTTAAAAGAGTTGTTGAAGCCAGTGAGAATCCTATTCGAAAATTAGCTTATCAAACTCCTGACTATCGTGTTGAAAACGGACAAACATTATTAGCAACTCCTGAAGGAGATTTACCTATAGAAATTTTCGGAAAACATAACCTTAATAATCTGGCTGGTGCTAAATGGATCTGTCAGCATATGGGTATTGATGAAGATGATTTTTATGAAGCAATTTCAACATTTAAAGGCGCCAGTAAACGTTTAGAAAAAATAGCAGAGAGTCCGCAAAGTGTTGCTTACAAGGATTTTGCACATTCACCAAGTAAAGTTGAGGCTACTACAAAAGCAGTTAAAGAGCAGTATGAGGACAGAACTTTGGTGGCTTGCTTAGAATTACATACGTATAGCAGTTTAAATGCCGAATTTTTAAACGAATATAAAGGTGCTCTAGATGCTGCTGATGTTGCTGTAGTGTTTTATTCGCCTCATGCTGTGGAAATTAAAAAACTTGAAGAAGTTACTCATGAGCAGATTTCCAATGCCTTCAAACGTGATGACTTAATTATCTACACCAATCCTGAGGACTTTAAAAACTATCTCTTTTCGCAAGATTTTAATGATAAAGCCTTACTACTGATGAGTTCTGGTAATTATGGCGGTTTGGATTTTGATGAGGTAAAGGACTTGATTACGTAAGTGTCGTTTCGGTTTGGCTAAGGATTTGTTTTTATTAGTAAAGCAATAAACATTTGTGTGTAGCGTTATTCTTGCAGTTAACCAAGCCAAACTATTCTATAGTACATCTTTACGTTTATTAATCAATTAACCTTAAACCAATTATTATGAAACGTATTTTGCTTTTTGTATGTACTCTTTTATTCGCTTTTTCTTGCTCAAATGATGATTCGACTTCACCAGAAACACTAGAGGCTAACTTTTATGCTTTAACAGTTGGAAATTCCTGGGTGTATAAAAATTATAGGTATAATATGAATACGCAACTTTACGAAGACACTGGTGTTATTGATTCTGTTAGTATTGTATCTACTGAAAACATATCTGGAGAAACCTACTTTAAATTTAGACGTTTAACTACGGGAAATGAAGATGGTATTACTTTTTGCAATCCAAATGGGGAACATTTTGAATATTTAAGAGAAGACAACGGAAACCTAGTTAGAAGTGATGGTAATGTTAAATTTACCAATAATGATTTTTCACTTCGGGTTTTAAGTCAGAACGTTTGGGGAATTATTGTAGAGCAATTAATTGAAGGAGAAAGTACGATGAATGTAGAAGCAGGAAGCTTTACCTGTGTCAACTCCGAACGTTATGCCTTATTATCACCAAACAATGATCCGTCTCCAGGATTAGATCGCTTTTATTATTCGGATGGTTTTGGATTAATTTACGACACGTCTTCCTATGTAAGCAATGATATACCATCAATTATTAGACGTTTAGACACGTATGTTATTCAGTAGTAAGCTGAAATCGTAATACCGTTATTAGTTTTTCAGGCGCTACTTTTCTAAAATCGGAAATATAGATTTCACGATGTATTTTAGACAGTCTTGAAAGCTTATGGACTTCAGCAAAGGCTTCCATAATTTGAAAGCTAGCAGGCTCATCGTCATAACTACCAATATGCATCATTTGAATACACTTCCCTTCGGAAATGGTCTCAAATTTAACTTGGTCTAAAAGAGGATTTGGCTTTTTCTTTTTTGTGACTTCAAGCATCTTGCTGAAGAATGTGTCATTCACAAAATCAGGTTGTCTTATCATTAAGGTAAACACCAGGTCGTCTTTATTAAGTTGGCCGTTGTAGTGTTTCTTAGCCTCGTCATTAATATCCCAGACACCTTCCAAAGGATACACCGTATAATCCGTATAACCTTTAGGTTGAGTTTGTAACGTTTTGAGATTCATTTTAATAGCATATGCGATGCTGTAAAGTGCTTCAATGTGCTTTTTAAAATGGTCTGTATTTGGGTTGCCTTCACCACTAATCGTAACAAATTTAAAGTCAGGAACATCTATAACTTCAGGTTTTGATTTAGGTAAATAGATGTTTTTTTCTGTCTTACGCCATTCGTGTTTCATAGCACTACCATATTTATAACGTATCTAAACTTCTAAATGTTTTTTAAAAAAAGCAATGGTTCTTTCCCAGGATAGATTTGCTGCATCTTTATCATAACGAGGTGTTGTATTGTTATGAAATCCATGATTTACACCAGGATAAATATAAGCCTCATATTCAATAGTATTAGCTTTTAAAACAGCTTCAAAAGCAGGCCATCCAGCGTTAACTCTTGAGTCTAACTCTCCGTACTGTAATAGTAAAGGACTCTTTATTTTAACAGCGTCTTCGTCAGAAGGTTGTCTGCCGTAATAAGGTACTGCAGCGCCTAAATCGGGTAGACGTACAGCCATCATATTAGAAATCCAGCCACCAAAGCAAAACCCTACGACACCAACTTGACCATTACAGTCTTTATGAGATTTGAGATACGTATAAGCCGCAATAAAATCTTCAAGCATTTCATTTCTATCACGTTTCTTTTGTAAGGTTCTTCCATCATCATCATTCCCAGGGTATCCGCCTAAAGGTGTTAAGGCATCTGGTGCTAAACTTATAAAGCCTTCTTTTGCAGTACGTCGACCAACATCTTCTATGTAAGGGTTTAGACCTCTATTTTCGTGAACAACCACAACACCAGGTAACTTTGTTGTGATGTCTTTTGGTTTGGATAACAAACCTTTTATGGAGCCTCCTCCCTTAGGAGAATCATAGTGTATGTAGTTTGAATCTAATGTTGGGTCATCAGGTTCAACCAGTAAATTATCTATATAATTTGGAGATATAAAGCTTAAAAGTGATGCAACTGTAACTCCACCAACAGCATATAGCGATAGTTTTTCAACAAATTGCCGACGATTAAGTTTGTTATGCGCATAATCATCATATAAATCGAAAACCTCTTGACTGATATGTTCTTTTTTTAATTCTTTCATGATTTCTAGGTATTAAACCATTAATTTACAAATTATTAAATACGTTATCTAAAAATTGTTTAATACTTTCCTGATTTGATTTTAATAATTCTTCCCTTGCATTATTGATGTCTTTAGGTTTCTTGTCTTGCGAGAGCTTAAACTTTCCTTCCCAATTTGAAATCGTAATTTCAAACATTGTAATGTAGTCTAAGTTTCTGTCTAACCTAGGGTTTTTAGGATCTAAGATGTATTTGTGATTCGGAGCTTCTAAAAATTCAGTCATAGTAATCAATGACTGCTTTAAAGATGCTTTACTTTCAATAGCTTTGACATGTCCTTTGAGATGTACCTTGATGTAATTCCAGGTTGGTAATTGAGTAGTACTGTAAATACTGGGTGAAATGTAACATTGCGGACCTGAGAATATCACAGTAACATCATTATCATCTTTTAGTAGCCTCGCTTGAGGATTGTAAATATCTATGTGGCCAATGAGTTTTCCAGAATCAAAGATTAATGGTAAATGACTAATAAAAGGCGTGTTGTCAGCAATAGAAATTACTGTAGCTAACGGATAAGCTTTAATGACTTCAATCATGTGATTTTGGTCATTATCTTGATGATGAGGTGGCGGATATTTCATAAGGCCCATTATGTTAAAAGCGTATTGTGCTTTAACTTGTTTTTATTAGGTTTGATTTACTGTTATACGCCAAATTGTCTAAAATGATGATCTAAATGTTTATACTGCATTTGTCCCCATTGATCGGCTGTGAAATAGCCAAATCCAGGATGAGGTTTCCATTCGGTCTTATCACGATGCGAATAGGCTTCATTGATAAGTTCGGTCAATTTTCTTTTTTCAGTGCTAAAATCTTTGTCCTCTTTAGGTTTTAAAAACTTAGCTGTAGGAAGGTTTTTTCTCCATGATTTATCATTATATAATGATTTTTTGAAAAAAACCTTTGCGAACCAATTTGGCTTTAATCCGTAATCATTTTTTTCTAACATGATGTTTAACGGACCTTGACAATGCCATGTCATCTGACCAACATTCATTTTTCCCCAATTGGCCTGAGCAGCCTCATCGAGTTGTTCTAATCGGTTCATGATTTCTTCATGTGTTTCTTGTTGAAATAAAGATTTCATAATTGTATAGTATTTTTTCTATATAATGATTTAAATTTATTGACAAGAAAGTTACAATATATATTTTTATAATATGACAAAAAAAGCAGCTACGTTTTCAATAAAACACTGGTCACAAGATGATCAACCGAGAGAAAAATTAAGAGACAAAGGCAAGTCAACCTTGAGTGATGCCGAATTATTAGCAATTTTAATTGGTTCTGGTAATAAGGAAGAAAGTGCTGTTGCTTTAAGCAAACGTATTTTGGCCAGTGTAAATCATAATCTTAATGAACTTGGAAAACTATCATTAAAGCAACTAATACAATTTAAGGGTATTGGAGAAGCTAAAGCTATTTCGATTACTGCAGCCATGGAATTAGGTCGACGTAGGCGAGGAGAAGCAGCTATAGATAAACAAAAAATTAACTCAAGTGTTTCAGTTTTTGAACTTATGCAACCTCTCATTGGAGAATTACCTCATGAAGAATTTTGGATTATTTACCTTAATAATTCTAATAAAGTAATTCAAAAACACCAGTTGAGTAAAGGTGGTATTACAGGCACATTAGTTGATGTACGTTTGGTTTTTAAAAATGCTTTAGAGTTAGGAGCAGTGGGTTTAATTTTAGTTCATAACCATCCATCGGGTACATTAAAACCAAGTGAAGCAGATAAAAATTTAACCCAAAAGTTAAAAGGTGCAGCGCAAAGTTTAGATATTAAAGTTTTAGATCACCTTATTGTCACCGAAAAAGCATATTTTAGTTTTGCCGATGAAAATATCTTGTAATAAAAAATAAAAACTTGCTATTAGTTTATACTCATAAAATTACTCCAAGACTTAGATATACGTTTAAGCATTTGTGTACCCGAATTTTGGGAGTTCCTGTATCGTTTACAACCACTATTGAAGAGTTTATAGCGCACGACAGTTTAAAAATGTCTTATACAAAACAGCCTTTGAGTAATGAGGTTTTTATAAGAAATCACGATTTACTTTTTGAACAGGGATTATCAGATGTTGATATCAATGTTCAAAGCTGGAACCACACTAAATGTTTTTTTCCAACAGGAGAAAAGAGTGCATTGCCATTCGATATTTTTGCTGCATCGTTTTATTTATTGAGTCGTTACGAAGAGTATTTGCCGCATGTAAAAGATGAGTACGGACGTTTCACAGCTACAGAAAGTCTGGCATATAAAGAACATTTCTTAAAGCAGCCTGTGGTCGATATTTGGGCTTATGAACTCAAAAACCTTTTAGAACAGCGGTTTGAAGGTTTTACATTTCCTAAACGTAATTATAAAATAGCTCCTGTGATAGACGTACCAATGGCATTTTATTTTAAGCAAAAGGGATTGTTGCGAACTGTTGGAGGTGCTCTTAACGATTTATTTCAACTTAAACTAAGACGTTTTTACCAACGCTTCTTGGTATTATTTGGTTTTAAGCGTGATCCCTATGATACCTTTAAATGGATTATTAATAAGCAAAAACAGTTTAAATTTAAATTTGTTGTCTTCTTTTTAATTGGCGATTATTCAACTTATGATAAAAATATTAACATCAATAAAAAGAAGTTTGTCTCACTTATCAAGTCTGTCGCAGATTATAGTAAAGTCGGTTTAAAAGTGTCCTATTTTGCTTTAGACGATATTTCTATCCTAAAAAAAGAAAAGAAAAAAATAGAGAACATAACCAATTATGAGTTAGAGTCTACAAGGCATTCATTTTCAAAAATTAATCTTCCTACATCCTATCGAAATTTAATAGAATTAGAAGTAAAGCAAGATTTCACAATGGGATACCTTAACCAAACAGGATTTAGAGCTGGTACATGTACGCCGTTTTTATTTTATGATTTAGATTATGAAACACAAACACCATTACTTGTCAATTCATTTCACTGTATTGATCATGCCCTTTTAAAACATCAGTCGCAATTAGATAAAAAACAAGAGTTGCAACGATTAATGAGTTCGGTTAAGCAAGTAAACGGAATATTTACACCGGTTTTTCATAACTATTCCTTCGGAAATGAGCCTAAATGGAAAGGCTTTAGAAAATTATTCACACAAATATTAGAATCGGTAGATGAAGGAAAAAGAGATTAAACACGTTTTTTTTGATTTAGATCATACACTTTGGGATTTTGACAAAAATTCGGCCCTAACGTTTGAAAAGATTTTTGAAGTTCATAAGCTCAATATAGAATCTGCCCTGTTTTTATCAGTGTATGAGCCTATAAATCTTAACTATTGGAAACTTTACAGAGAGGAAAAGATAGATAAAGTAAGTTTGCGATATAAGCGCTTAAAGGATACATTTGATTCTATTAATTATAAAGTGTCTGATGATATTATAAACAAGCTTTCTGATGATTACATCACATACCTAACAACCTTTAATCATCTTTTTGATGATACCATAGAGATTTTAGACTATTTAAAACCCAACTACAAACTTCATATCATTACGAACGGGTTTGAGGAGGCACAACAGAAAAAAATGGATAATGCTAATATCACTCATTATTTTGATACTATAACCAATTCGGAAGCGGCTGGCGTTAAAAAACCAAATCCTATAATATTTAATCATGCTTTACATCTTGCAGACGCAATTCCTGAAGAAAGTTTAATGATTGGAGATAATTACGAAGCTGATATTTTAGGTGCTGAAGCCATAGGTATGGATGTCATTTTATTCAATTATCATAATGACAATGCAGACAAGCATATTAAGCAAGTGAAATATCTCAGTGAGCTGAAAAATTACCTATAACATACTTAATCTGTATCTTAGTCGTTGTTATACTAAGTTATAAGCATTATGAAAACATTAAATTTCGTTGTCTATTGTCTTTTGTTTTTCTGTGTTATGCTGGTAACATCTTGTGTTAGCGATACCGATTTTGAGCAGGCTGAAGATATTTTACCTACACCAACTTTTGAATCTAGTTTGATTTTCTCAAACTTAACAGCATCCAATTTTGTTGATAGTGAGACACAGCAAGAAGTTGTTGTGTTGACTGATACAACACGTTTGGAATATATTAATTCTGATTTTTTTGTAGATCAACTTTTAAAAACTAACCTGACATTTCAATTCACAAATAGCTTAGATAGAAATTTCAATATTGATTTCGAATTTGTTAATGATGCTGACGAATTAAAGTATTTAGCTCAGGTACAAGTACCATCAGGTCAAATTGATAACCCAGTTTTTGTTGAAGCTAACTTTCTAATAGAAGAGCCAGAGCTGAGTACATTTGAAGATGCTACAACTTTGATTTATAAAATTACATTACCTCCAACTACAGCACCAATAGAAGCTGAAACACAAGGCCTTTTGAAATTAGAATCAAAAGCCACTTTTTATTTTGAACTCTAAGTGAATGCGTAAAATCACTTACATAGTATTATTTTTAGGTGTATGGGTTCACAGCCAGAATAAAGAGTTGCTATACGATTTTAATGATGTGCCACAAGCGCTTAACCAAAATCCGGGCGCTTTAGTGACCTTCGATAAACACTTTGGTATTCCATTACTTTCGCAAATTCATTTCAACTTTGGGAGCTCAGGTGTGTCTGCCTATGATATTTTTAAAGATGATGGAGTAAGCATCAATACTAAAATTAGTAATGTTATCATGTCATTATCCAATCGCGACTATGTAGCGTTCAATCAACAGTTAGATATCATAAATGGTGGATGGCGAAAAGATGAAAATACCTATTTTTCCTACGGAATTTACGAAGAAGCGGATTTTATCTCCTATATCCCTAAAGATATAGCAGTATTGCTATGGGAAGGTAATGCCGATTATATCGGACGCTCATTTTCATTAGGTGATGTTAACTTTAAAGGCGAGCTATTATCAGTATTTCACTTCGGTATAAATAAAAAGCTTAGTAAAAAATTAACCGTAGGTGCAAGAGGTAAAATTTATTCTAGTATAGCCAACGTGAACAGTACTAATAATTCAGGAACTTTTACAACTCGATTGAGTAGCACAGGAGATAATATTTATGAGCATGTGTTTCAATTTTTAGACGGAACCCTTCAAACATCTGGTATTGCGTCTCTTTTAGAAGATGATAATTCAGACTTCAGTAAAGACATTAAAACACTCCGGAAGCGTGTATTATTTGGTGGGAATTTGGGACTTGGGATAGATTTAGGTTTTACATATCAACCAGAAGATCAACATGTGATTACTGGAAGTTTACTCGATATAGGAGCTGTTTTTCACTCTAAAGATGTTGAGATGTATCACTTAAATGGAAGTTATACAACTGAAGGTATAGGTCTGGTGTTTCCTCAATTGATTAATGAAAATGGAACGACCCCTTACTGGGAAAATTTAGAAGATGAGTTTAATGGAAGTATTAAAATCGACACCTTAAAAAGCAATTATACGACCTGGCGCTCTACTAAGTTTAATGCGTCTTATCGCTATAACTTTGGAAAGACTAGTGGTGATGACTGTGATTGCTACGCTGGAAGCAAACCATATCTCAATAGTGTTGGTTTACAAGTGTTTTCCATATTTAGACCACAACAACCTCAGTTTGCAGCTACCGCATTTTATTACAGGCGTTTATTCGATTTTTTAAAACTCAAAGCGACTTATACAGTAGATGACTTTTCGTATCACAATATTGGTTTTGGTGCTTCAATGCATTTTGGTAATTTTAATATGTACCTCATGGGAAATAATTTGTCTGAATTACAAAATATTTCTAGAGCACAAAGTGTATCTTTACAATTTGGAATGAACTTAATTTTTGATTCAGATGAATAAATTTTGCTACCTATTATTACTTTTATTGATTACGCAATCTTATGTGACTGCTCAAAACTCTGTTAACGACTACAAGTATATTGTTATACCTAAACAGTTTGAATTTCAGAAGTATGAAGATCAATATCAACTTAACTCGCTTACCAAATTTTTATTTAATAAATATGGATTTACCGCTTTTTTTGAAGACGAAAGTGTGCCAGCTGATTTAAATCAAAACCGATGTTTAGGATTGAAATCTGTAGTTAAAAAGGTTAAAGGTTCATTTTTGAGAACTAAGGTTCAAATTGATTTAAAAGACTGTAAAGGCAATATCGTCATGAGCTCTCAAATTGGTGATACCAAAGAAAAAGATTTTGCAAAAGCATATAACTTAGCCATAAGAGAAGCATTTCAAACTTTTCAGTTAATGGATTATTCATACGTGCCTAATGAAAATATATTGCAAGAGTCAACGACATCAATAGCCGTTAAGATGTCCGAAGAAAAAGAACGTGAAGCTCAAAATGAAATTGAACGTTTAAAAAAGGAAGTAGAAGCACTAAAGGAAAAAGAAAAACTTGAAGCGGTTGAGGTTGAAACTAAACCGACTGAGGTTACAAATAGTGAACCTAAAAAGGAAGACACTAAGAAAGCAGTAGAAGCATTACAACCTATCGAAGCTGTTGATGCAGTAAAAGAAGATATGTTGTATGCTCAACCTATTGTTGGCGGATTTCAAGTGGTAGATACTGAACCTAAAAAAGTGATGATTTTACTGCACTCTGGAATTCCAGATACGTATCTCGTTCAAGGAAAAGATGCTATGGTTTATAAGCAAAAAAATACCTGGGTTTATGCTGAAAATGATGGAAAAAACCTTGTTGTTAAAGGTGTAAATCTGAAATTTTAATAATCATATTTATCTTTCCAGCGGGCTTTTAAAAATGCTCTTTGTGCCTGTTCTCTTGTATTGTTTCCTGGTTCATAGAGTTTGGTGTTTTTAATTTCATCAGGCAAAAACTCATGCGCCACAAAATTATTTTCATACTTGTGAGCATATTGATAATTATCACCATAGCCCAATTCTTTCATAAGTTTAGTTGGTGCATTTCTTATAGATAGTGGTACTGATAAATCACCCGTTTCTCTAACCAGTTGCTGAGCTTTTCCTATGGCTTCATAAGCAGCATTGCTTTTAGGAGAAGTCGCCAGATAGGTGGTACACTGACTTAATATAATTCGAGATTCAGGATGTCCTATGACCGACACTGCTTGAAATGCATTGTTTGCTATAACCAAAGCTGTCGGATTCGCATTACCAATATCTTCACTGGCTAAAATTAATAAACGTCGAGCGATAAATTTCACATCTTCACCACCTTCAATCATCCTTGCTAACCAGTACACTGCAGCATTTGGATCACTACCTCTTATCGATTTGATAAATGCCGAGATAATGTCATAGTGTTGTTCACCAGTTTTGTCATATCTCACTGTATTACTTTGAACACGTTTAGAGACTATATCATTGGTGATTATAATGTCCTCATTTTCATCAAATGAGGTCACTATAAGTTCGAAGATATTTAGAAGCTTTCTGGCATCGCCTCCCGAAAGTCTTATCAAAGCTTCAGTGTCTTTAAGTTGTATTTTACGCTTTGATAATTGATCATCGGTTTTAAGCGCTCGATGCAATAGGGCTTCTAAGTCACTTTTCTCAAAAGAATTTAAAATATACACCTGACAACGTGAAAGCAGTGCAGGTATGACTTCAAAACTCGGGTTTTCTGTTGTGGCTCCAATTAAGGTGACCCAACCTTTTTCTACAGCTTGCAACAGTGAATCCTGTTGAGATTTACTAAAACGATGGATTTCATCAATAAATAGAATCGGATTTTTTGTGGTAAATAGTCCGCCACTTTGTTTGGCTTTATCGATAACCTCTCTAATGTCTTTAACACCAGAGTTTATAGCACTTAATGTGTAAAACGGACGCTTAGATTCATTAGCAATAATTGTTGCTAATGTCGTTTTTCCAGTACCTGGTGGTCCCCAAAAAATCATTGACGCAATCACTCCTTGTTGTAACTGCTGAGTTAAAACACCAGTTTTACCAACTAAATGCGACTGACTCAAATAATCGTCAAGGGTTTGTGGACGTAATCGTTCTGCTAAAGGTTCGTTCATAATGTAAAATTACAAAAAACGATGTGACAATATTTCATAGTTTTGATAAATGGAGAGCAATTTGCTAATTAAGTTTTTAATATGAGTAATAATCAACAGCAATTTAGATATTCTACAGGAGTCATTGCTTATCCTTTGTTTTTTGTACTTTCTATATGGATTGTATTTTGGATACAGGTACGCTTTTTTCCGTCCATTAAGCGATTAGGTGTTTACCCTCAAAAGCTTGAAGGTCTTCTAGGAATAATTACAAGTCCGTTTATCCATTCCGATATAGAACATTTGTATCATAATAGTATTCCTCTGTTTATACTGTCTGTAGCCTTATTTTATTTCTATCGAAAAATCTCATGGAAAGTAATTCTCTATGGCATATTACTTTCTGGTTTATTTACATGGATTATTGGGCGACCAGCTAACCATATTGGTGCCAGCGGATTGGTATATGTTTTAGTGAGTTTTATTTTCTTTAAAGGCATTTTTGCAAAGCATTACAGATTAGTGGCTCTATCTTTAATTATCGTTTTTCTCTACGGAAGTATGATTTGGTATGCATTTCCTGTTAAAGAAGGAATGTCTTGGGAAGGTCATTTAGGCGGTCTTATTTCAGGATTTATATTTGCACTAATATTCAGAAAAGCAATCGCTAAGCCTGAACGCTATGTATGGCAACAGCCCGATTATAATGAAGATGATGATCCATTTCTCAAACATTTTGATGAAGATGGAAATTTTATTGAAAACATTGAGCCCGAAGTAGAGGAGGAGCCACTTTCCGAAGAACAACATCCTAATATTACGTATACGTTTAAGGAGAATAAAGATTAGCGACGTTGTCTTATAGCTTCATATAAAAATGCACCACAAGCTACAGAAACGTTTAAAGATTCTATCTCGCCAAGTAACGGAAGTTTTGCTTTTTCATCTACCACTTTTAAGACAGAAGGATTAATCCCTTTTCCTTCAGAACCCATTATTATGGCACATGGTTCGGTAAAAGAAACATCATAGATGGTGTTATCAGTTTTTTCGGTAGCAGCAATGACCTTTATTCCACTGGCTTGCATGTAAAACACAGCGTCTTTAATATGATCTACTTTGCAAATAGGCATTTTAAAAAGCGCACCAGCACTGGTTTTAATGGCGTCTCCATTTACTGGAGCACCTCCTTTTTTCTGAATTATAATACCCGAAACACCAGTACATTCAGCCGTGCGAACAATAGCACCAAAATTACGAACATCACTTAGTTGATCTAATAATAGAAATAAAGGCGTTTTTCCAGATTCTATAACCTTAGTTACTAAGTTTTCAATGCTGTGAAAAGTAATTGGTGCAATTTGAGCAATAGCGCCTTGATGGTTCTTTTTAGATAGTCTGTTTAGTTTTTCAACAGGAACATAAGAACTATTCAAGCGTTCTTTTTTTAAGAGTTGCTCTAGTTCTGAAAATAACTCACCTCTAAGCCCTTTCTGTAAAAATATTTTGTCAATATTTTCACCAGATTTAATAGCTTCAATAACTGCTCTAATACCAAAAATGGTAGTTTCTTTTTCCATGGCTCAAAGGTATAAAAAAACCATTCTACTTTTAGAATGGTTTTAATCAATTCTGTATAGTACTAATGCTTGATTATTTTTTTACTTATGCGTTTATGTTTAAAATGTATTTGTAAAAAATATACTCCAGATTTTACTGCGGAAACATCTATAGAATTACTTAATGTCACCTCATGAACTTTCTTGCCTAAAACGGAATACAACTCCAATTTATCTACAGGATATTGTGATGTGATATGGATGTAATCGGATGCTGGATTAGGATAAAGAGAAATAGAACTTATATCAATATCTGTAGTGCTTAAGTTTTGACACGCTGTAATATTAGGGTTAAACTCAAGTGGAGGACTAGGGCTGAGGTCTCTTCCTGCAAATGCTGGGAAATCAGGAGCATATTTTGTTGCTCTAAATAAAGAATTAATACTTGGTCTTTCGCCTCCTTGCATACTAGCCGTTCCATCTACGCCATCGATAGGGTTTATGTATTCCCAAACAATATTTTCGTTGTCATCAATTTCAAAAATTTCTCCAAATCTGCCTTCGCAAACTAATGTGTTGCCGTTGGGTAAACGTTGCGCACTACTCAAAATAGAGGAGTAAAACTCTGAAGGATCCGTAGATTGGTCAGAGTAGGAATAATCACTAGATGTTGGTCCGTATGCTGTATTGGTAGTGTAGCTGTAAAATCCGGGAGAGGATGTAGGTGGATTTACTATGAGAACTTCAGAATATTCTGGAGTTCTTCCATTACCATTATTAAAAATCATAAGTTTTCCAGCGTCATTCAGACCATCTGGGATATAATGCGGATAATGTTGTCCGTATAAAACTCGGTCTGTCTCAGAACCTTGACGATATGCCTGAGGATTTCCCCACCGATATAAAAAATCTCCGCCACGTCCATAATTACCACCAGAATCTGTTGCAGCTTCTGCAGTAGTTGTAGAATGGTCGATGATATAAATTTCACTCAAATTACGTGAACTGATTACAATTTGATCTAGATTTTGATCGTATTGAATTGAATTAACATGCAGCCAGTTTGAACCACCATTGCCACCATTTAAAAAGTTGATGTCCAGCTTTCCAGGAGTTAAAGCAACATCTCCAAAGTTAGCTTTAGTATTGTCAAAATCTTGAATTAGATGATCTTTAAAGTTCCATTCCCAAACAATATTACCTTGATTGGCGCCAATGGGTTCAACTTCAATTATTTGTTCGTTAAAAAGTCTGCTTTGACTTAATAAATTTGGATCTCTTCCAGCAGCTATAGCCTCAGCTTCAGTAAGTACAGTAGCTGCAAGAATTAATATGTTGCCATTTGTCATTGGAAATACATCATGATGCTGTCTGAATTCATTGGTACTGTAAGTGTATGACCATATAATATTTCCGTCCCAATCAAACAGTTCAATAATACCACCTAAACCTCCAAATATAATGTTGCTACTTCCGTCTTCTAGTCGACCGGCTCTAAGCAAATTTCCGTTGGGTAAAAGGTATACAGCATTTCCGGGTAAATAAGAACTATTCCATTCGTTAATTACTTCACCACAATTATTAATGAGGTAAGCTTTCGTGTGAATGCTAATAAGCGTATAAGCTTCAAAAGCTTCTTCAGTTATAGAAACAGTTCCTACAGTATTTTGAGCAACACTTAAGCTAGAGATAAATAGTGAAAAACCAAACAGTAGCTTTTTTATCATAATTACAGTTTTAAGCAGTTTAACAAATGTAACATTTCTATAATTGAGAAGTGTTTTGTAGTTAAATCGTAAAGAATAAAAATAAAAAAAGCCTCTTATATGAAAGAGGCTTTTTAAGCTTATTTAAAATGAACGATATTATTCATTACATAAATTAATTGCAATTGGACCAGCAGAAGCTCCAGCAGCACCAGATGCTACTAAGTTACCACTAGGTGCATAAATCTGGAATGACATTTCTCCCCAGAAATCACCAGCGAAAAAGAAATCGGCAGATTCAGTTCCTTCAGGAATTTCAAAAGTTTGAGTACCACTACTAAATTCTGGAACACAGTCATAACCAGGATCTTCGTATGGTGTACAAAGTCCTAACTCAATCACTTCTCCAGTATTTAAAGTAATGATAATTCCTGGTCCACCACCATCTCCGGTAAGTGGTTGCCATCCATCACCATAAGAATCGGCCATATCTACCGACCATGTTCCTGCTGGAGGAGGAGCGATACAAACTACAGTAGATCCAAATGTATGATCAGCAGACTGATTATCAAAGTTAGCACTAACATCACTAAAGGTGCCATCTTCATTAGTAAACGCTAATCTATAGCTAAACACATCACCACCTTCTAAGGCTGTTTGTGGTAAGCTTAGCGCAGCTAAAATATCAGCTCCGTTATAATTAATTGTTACTTCAGGATTTGTACCACCATTATCAAAACTTGATGGATCAATTGAATACAGTAAAGCTTCGTCTGCAGTTGTTGTTAATCCTGCAAAACTTACAAATACTGATAAATTTGTAACGTCAAAGCCATCATCTAAAGAAAATAGTTGGTATGTCTTTGAGAAACTAGAAGAGGCTGGATCTAACTTATTGATGTTAGTTGAACCTTCAGAACTAATTTCTGTTGCAAATGGCTGACCTGTCACATTAAGATCATCGAAATCAACAGGTAATTTGTCATCATCTGAGCATCCAGTAATTCCTACTGAAATGAGCACAGACATAAAAATTGTTTTTAATATTCTATTTTTCATAATTTAATTTTTTATTGAATGAAACCTGCAGGGTTATTATCCCAAAATACTTGTACACCTAAACCAGGTTTTTGATTGATGTTCGGGTTTCTATCTACAGATACACTTGGATATAAAAATGATCTAGGGAATTCTCCTGTACCTAAATATGTAGGTTGTAAATTGATAGGAGTACCAGTTCTTCTGTAAAGGTTGTAACCTTCAACACCATTACCATACATAGCAATCCAGTATTCTTTAGCAATTACAGCCATTCTTTCGTCTGGTCCTGTAGCAGCATCATATAAAGATAAAACTTCAGCTACGTAATCATCAACATCACCACTGTCAGGTACATTGTCAAAAGAACCTGGATTAGGAAGTGTTCCCATCACAGTTGATATAGAATTTCTAACACCTTCTTCAAGCATAGCACGAGGATCATCAGTAGTTCCTAAGTAGATAGCAGCTTCAGCTCTCATAAAGTATACAAATGAATTCATCATTATTGGCCAGATTCCTGCACCATTTAGTCCATCTCCGGCATCAATACCAGAAGCTTGTCCGTCATCAAAAATACCTCCAGCTGGATACGTACCAAATGTCATTCTTTTATCATTATCAGGTGGAATACCATCATTTTCAGAATGATCTCTTCCCCAATATCCATCACCTCTATCAAAAAGAGAACAGAATGGTAACGGAACTGCAGATATTGCATCAATAGGAGCGTAAGTGTCAGGTCGTGGATCATTCCAGCAATCAATCTCATTGTTTAATACAGCTGGATCAGAAGGGAAAGCACTCACTTGTCTGTAGATGTAGTATCTCAGTCTTGGATCATCAATTCCTTTTTCTTCTGTTAAAGCCCAAGCTAAGTAGTTAGGAATATACTCACCTGTATTAGCTGCTTCATACTCTTCAACATAATATTGGTGCTTACTTTGTGGGTTATTTGATGTTCCAGCTTGCCAGAAGAAATCATCTGAACTGTCAGAGATAAAATTATCTTCCATCAAAATGGCAGCAATACCAGCAGTAGCACCAGCTTCATCAACTAATCGTCTAGATAAATGATATTTTAACTTTAAACTATTAGCTAGACGTGTCCATTTGCTAACATCTCCGCCGTAGAATAAATCTGAAGCGTCTGGTGTTAAATCATCGTCAATATTACTAAAATCAACTAAAGCATCATTTAAATCATTAAAAGCTTGAGTATATACATCAGATCCAGCATCAACAGTTGGGAAGTTGTCTCCTCCATTTAATGCATCTGAGTAAGGAACATCACCAAAATAATCTACAAGTGTCATCAATGTATACGCTCGCATTATTTTTAATATTCCTAAATGTTGAACTCTTCCTGTTTCAATAAGAGTAGGTTCAATTTTGCTAATTTCGTTAAGGATATCAGTGTATGCGATTGTCCACATGCCACTCAGGTTAACATTAGCATTGTTGAAGTTTACCTGATAAGTGTCAAACATGTACTCTAAACGTACAGCTTCTCCACCTGCTTCGGTAGCTTCTTCAAAAAATTCTGATAAGCTATATGCTACAAAATTTAAATTTGTATCTGGGTCTAGGCTTTCAGCAGAAGGTAAGTTAGGGTCAACTAACAAATCTAATTCTGTTGTTTCACATGATATGAATAAAATCAGTGATAACGCCCAAAATATTTTAATATTTATTTTTTTCATTGTTTTCTTTTTTTAGAATGTTACTTTAACGCTCATACCATATCTTCTTGAATTCCAAGATGTAAGATAATCAAACCCTTGTGAATTCCCTACACCTAAACTGTTAAGCTCTGGATCATAATTAGTTTCTTTAGGAACATTGAATGCTCTAACGAAAAGGTTTTGACCAGCTAAAGTAAGTGATACGTTTCCAAATGGTGTTTTGTCTAACCATTTTTTAGGTAAATTGTAGCTTAGAGAAGCTTCTCTTAATCTGATATGAGATGCATCATAAACTAATAATTCATCAACACCAAAACCAATATTGTTAAAATAAGCTTCAGTAGCAGTTAATTGAATATCATTTGGTAAGCCAGTACTTTGACGTACACCAGGAAGGATGATTCCTTGAGAACGATCAAAATCTCCAACAACACCTCTACCTACTAAGGCACCTACAGTAGTTGCAAGAATATCTCCACCACTTTGGTATTCCCACTGCATGTTAAATGTCCAGTTTTTATAGCTAAAGCTATTATTGATAGTTGAGAACCAGTCTGGGTTTGGATCACCGATGATTCCGTTTTCAGGATCTTGAATCCAGTATCCATTTTCATCAACTAAACGATTTCCTTCGTCATCTCTTAATATACGAGTTCCGAAGATGACACCTAATTGCTCACCATTGATTGCTGCGTTAGCTGGTGTTGAAAAGATACCACCATAAAGAATTTGCTCACCATCATCTAAACCTTGCACTTCACTTTTGTTTTGTGAGAAGCTACCAGAGATTTTCCAGTTGATGTCATCAGTTCTAACAGGTGTGATATCAGCTGTGATTTCAAAACCTTTGTTGATAACATTACCAATGTTTGTGAATTGACTAGTGTATCCTGTTTCAGGTGCTAGAGGTCTTAAGATAATTTGATCTTCAGTATCTCTGTTGTAATATGTAAATTCAAATCCAACACGATTGTCTAATAATCTTGCATCAACACCAAATTCGAATTCTTTTGATAATTCTGGTTTTAATGCAGGGTTTGGTAAGAAGTTAGGAACACTAGTTGTTGTTGTTCCATTTCCAGCAGCATTTTGGAAAACGTTAGGTACTAAAGATGTTACACCTCTTGTATTATAAGGACCAGGGAAACCAGGAGAGGTTCCGTAACCAGCTCTTAACTTTAAATAGTTTAACCCATTAGTAGATCGGATACCTTCAAATGCACTTGTTGGAATAAATGAAGCACTTATTCCTGGTGAGAACTGAGATCTATTCTCTGTTTCTAGGGTAGAAGTCCATTCATTTCTTAATGATGCATTAAGATATAAGAAACTTTTGTACCCAACAGTTGCAGAAGCGTATAATGCGGCATTATTTTCTTCACTAAATTGTTGGTATGCAGTATTGTTACTAGCGAATAGTGTACCTTCAATGATTGTACTTGAGTTGACAAAATTTAAGTGATTTTGAAGACCGAATATAATTTGGTCTCTACTTTCAGATCCATCTCTTGTGAATTCTCTTCTTTGAGTTGTTGCACCTACAGTAGCTTGTAAATTAAAGTCCTCAGATAATTGAGCATCAATGTTTGCTAATAATGAATGATCCCAAATAGTAAATCTAGACGATGTCGTTTGTAAATAACCATTTGGATGAATACCATCATTAGCACCTTTATTGATAACTCTCATGGTTCTGTCATTAGTGTTATCAATACCAAGTCTGTAACTAAGCTTTAGCCAGTCGGTAAAATCATAAGAGGTAATGAAGTTACCAAATACTCTATTTGTATTGTTTTCATCTTTAGTATTATCAACTACCCAAAGTGGGTTCATACGATCGTTTCCACCTCTGTACCATAAACTTTCACCTGTTGTAGGGTGTTGGTAAGGTGTATCTAAGGTAACACTACGTGGTACGTATAGTACATTCCATACAGATGCAATACCACCTGTACCTGCAGTAGAAATTGATACATCACTACCAGTAGAAGCATCAGTAAAAGGTGATACTAAATCGGTAACAGCAAAACTAAGTTTACCACTTACTGTAAATTTGTTATCCATTTTATAAGATCCACCAAGTGAAAAGTTATTTCTATTTAAGCTGTTTCCAGGTATAAAAGATTCATCATCAACATGACTGTACGCTAAACTAATCGTTCCTTTATCTCCAAGTCCACCAGCAACAGTTACAGATGTATTAGAAATAACTCCAGTTCTGAAAAAATCTTCCTGGCTATCAATAGGTCTGTATGGAACAGTAGGTGAATCTAGCTCAGGTCTGTTAGGAAATAATACTGAAGGTTCAACTCCAAAATTATTTAAGAGCATAGTTCTAAATGCATTGTCAATTGTTTCTTGACTACTAAATGGTGCTCCCCAATTACTAAAGAAAGGACCATACACATTTTGGAAACCACCACCATAAGTGTCTTGGTAATCTGGCAAGTTAATTTCATTAAAAAATACAGATTGACTAACTGTAACTTCAGTCTTTTTTGATGCTTCATTACCTGATTTTGTTGTAATTAAGATTACACCATTTCGTCCTTCTCCACCATATAATGCTGTAGCACTTAAACCTTTTAAGATACTAACACTCTCAATGTTGTTTGGGTCTATATCTGCAAATCCACTTCTAACGTTTCCAGATTGAAAGGCAGATGAACTTGAAGATTGGTTTGCTCCACCTGTAGAACCATCAAAAGGAACACCGTCAACAATAAATAACGGTTGGTTTCCACCAGTAATAGAAGAGAAACCTCTAATAATAATGTTAGATCCACTTCCTGAAACACCTCCAGTTCCTGTGATTCTAACACCTGCAGCTTTACCACGGAGAATTTTACCAATATCGGTATCTGCTTTTTGTTCTATATCTTCACTAGAAACAGTAGAAACAGCATAACCTAATGCTTTTTTCTCTTTTCTAATACCTTGTGCAGTTACAATAACCTCGTCAAGCACAGAGGCATCCTCCTGCATTGTAACATTTATGGTGTTGTTAGCACCGACGGTTACAGATTGGTTTTTCAAACCTACGTAGGAGAATACTAATACATCTCCTTGGTTAGCATTGATGGTGTATTTCCCATCAAAGTCAGTTTGAGTACCATTTGTGGTTCCTTGCACCACAATGTTAACTCCAGGAAGGGGTAGGCCTGATACGTCAGACACGATCCCTGAAATCGATTTTTCTTGCGCAAAGCATATTTGCACAGCGAACACTAGAATTAGTGTCAAAATTCCATTAAACTTTGTTTTCATACTTTAATTAATTTGAATTAGTCTCAACCAAATATCTTAATTAAATGTTAAGAAAACAATATTATGTGTTAAAAATTTAAGATATTTTTAATCATTCTTAGTAATGGTTTTTATGGTTTTTTTATAAAAACTTGATTAATAGAAAATAAAGAGGCTTAATTATATCAAAACCTTGTAGTTAGACTCAAGTGTATTTTAGAATCAGATAACCTGAATTTTTGATTTTCAGTTTTTCCACTTGTATAATTAAACCGAAATAATCCTGCCTTTGTGAGCAGGCCAAATCCGAACCCAAACCCAAAGAGTTTTTCCTTTTGATTTGCGATTTGATTTTCAAAATAGGCCGCATCAATTACTGAGTGTATATATATGGTGTTGTTTAGTTTGTATCTATACTCTGTATTGAGTACAGCATATAGATTAGCAACAAGACTATTTTCTTCAAAACCTCTGATGGAATTTATCCCGCCAAACCGAGGTAGTTCGTTCTCCAAATAACTATCTGAAACTAAATATTGAGAACTTACCCTTGTGTAAATGCTGTTTTTATCATTTAAATTAAAAATTTTAAATGTATTCAGAGAGAAATTAGCTTGACGCTCATCTGTGTTTTCGTAACTTCTATTTCCAAATCCAGTGCTAATATCAAACACAAAGTTTAAAGGAAATAAGAAATCATAATTTTGTCTTCTAGTGAAAGTGTAATTTATGAGGTATTGATTGGATTTATAATCGGTAATTGTAGCGGTACTTAAGTCTAGTAAATCTGTAGAGGTTACAGTGTTTATTCCTGCAGAAACAACATGTTTGCTGTTAATTTGGTAGTTGATTTTTGCAGCCTGGCTCACGGTGATAAATGACGAATCTCTTTTGAAAATATTTAGGTTTAAATCCACTCCTACTGGAGAGTTAAATATATATGGTGCATTTAATTTTAAATCAAATGTTTGTTGTTCGTTTTCATCACTCTTGTACAAGAGTTTTAACGACTCGCCATAATTAAGGTTATTTGTTAGATTCAGGTCTAAATAACCATCAAACTCAATTTTATTTGTCGTTTCATTTGTTCCAAAACCTAAAAAGCCATCAAAAGTATTACTTCTGGCTTTTTCAATATACATATATAATATGGTAGAATCTTGAGTAAAAAGCACTTCGGGATCTTTAATTTGATTGGCAAAAACTAAATCATTTAGAGCAGCTGTTTTTTCTTTTATCTTTTCTAAGCTGAAAGTTTGTCCCGTTTTGATTTTTAGATAGCGTTTTACGAATGACTTTGGAAATTTTTCATAGCCTTTCAATATGAGTTGGTCTATAGTTCTCGATTTTGGGTCTGAAATCGACAATGAGCCACTCAGTGTGTCCTTGCTGATTTTTGTAATATTATTTAGTGTTAGTGAACTAAAGGGGTTGCCGCGATTTGCTATTTCAGAATTGATAGATTGTAATGTGCTTTCTACATTTTCAATAGGAATAATTAACTGTTGTTTTTTGTTTAAATAGCCCGTTAATTTTAAGATTGACAAATCGACTAATCCACGATGTTCGACAATGATAGATCTGTATTTTTGTTTTAAACTGAAATTTGCTACATAGGAAGAATCGTTATTTTTTTTTAAATCTATCAACTCGTTTTCAATATAGCCTATAGAAGTTAATCTTTTATGAAGGTTTTTAACTTCAAGGTCAAGTGAGGTGAAGTTTTGAAACACACTTTGATATCCTAGAGAGTCAATTGTTTTAGTTTCTTTTTCTGAAGCACCAATAGCAGTTAAAGATAAATTTTGGGCAAACAATTCCGTAGACCATAATATATATAGGAGTAGTAAAAAAGGACTAATTTTTCTTGACATTAATAGAAATATTATTCAAATCTAACGGAAATTAATCAGTAAAAATATCTGACACTAAAAATAAATTGTAAAACTTTGAAAAATTAATCGTTATGGGTTTGAATAATTGATATTTATTTCTACCTTTGCAGCCCTCTAAAGAGAGGGTTTAATAAAAATTATATAGTAATATATGCCAACAATTTCACAATTAGTACGAAAAGGAAGAGCCAAAATAACCAAGAAGAGTAAATCGGCTGCTTTAGATTCGTGTCCACAAAGACGTGGTGTGTGTACTCGTGTTTACACGACGACTCCTAAAAAACCTAACTCAGCAATGCGTAAGGTAGCAAGGGTTCGTTTAACAAACGGAAACGAGGTTAATGCATACATCGGTGGGGAAGGACATAATCTACAAGAGCACTCGATAGTATTGGTTAGAGGTGGAAGGGTAAAAGATTTACCAGGAGTTAGATATCACATCGTTCGTGGTGCTTTAGACACAGCAGGTGTTGCAGGTAGAACACAACGTAGATCTAAGTATGGTGCAAAACGCCCTAAGAAGTAATTTAAAACTTTAAGAAGAAGACATGAGAAAAAGAGCAGCAAAAAAGAGACCGCTTTTACCAGATCCAAGATTTAACGATCAGTTAGTAACTCGTTTCGTTAATATGATGATGTGGGATGGAAAGAAGTCTGTCGCTTTTAAAGTATTCTATGATGCAATTGATATCGTAGAGTCAAAAAAGACTGATGACGAAAAAACAGCTTTAGAAATCTGGAAAGATGCCTTATCTAACGTTATGCCTCACGTAGAAGTACGTAGCCGTAGAGTTGGTGGAGCGACATTCCAAATTCCAATGCAAATTCGTCCAGACCGTAAAGTATCTACAGCTATGAAATGGTTGATTAGTTACTCAAGAAAAAGAAACGAAAAATCTATGCCTCAAAAATTAGCTGCTGAAATTTTAGCTGCAGCTAAAGAAGAAGGAGCAGCTGTTAAAAAGAGAGTTGATACTCACAAAATGGCAGAAGCAAATAAGGCATTCTCACACTTTAGATTTTAATTTAAGATGGCAAGAGATTTAAAATTCACAAGAAACATAGGAATTGCTGCACATATTGATGCAGGAAAAACGACAACTACTGAGCGTATTCTTTATTATACAGGAGTTTCTCACAAAATTGGTGAAGTACATGATGGTGCTGCAACAATGGACTGGATGGAACAAGAGCAGGAAAGAGGTATTACAATTACTTCTGCTGCAACAACTTGTACATGGAACTTCCCAATGGAGAATGGTCAGCCAACTCCAGATACTAAAGGATACCACTTTAATATTATTGATACTCCAGGTCACGTTGATTTTACGGTTGAGGTAAACCGTTCTTTACGTGTACTAGATGGTTTAGTATTTTTATTTAGTGCAGTTGATGGTGTTGAGCCACAATCTGAAACTAACTGGAGATTAGCTGATAACTATAAAGTACCTAGAATTGGTTTTGTTAACAAAATGGACCGTCAGGGATCTAACTTTTTAGGTGTTTGTCAGCAAGTAAAAGATATGTTAAAGTCTAACGCAGTGCCAATTGTATTAAATATTGGTGATGAAGCAGATTTTAAAGGTATCATTGATTTAGTAAAAAACAGAGCTATCGTATGGCATGACGAAACTCAAGGGGCAACTTTTGATGTTATCGATATTCCAGAAGAAATGAAAGCTGAAGCGCGTAAGTATCGTGCCCTTTTAATTGAAGAGGTTGCAACTTATGATGAAGATCTTTTAGAAAAATTCATGGAAGATGAAGATTCAATTACAGAAGAAGAAGTGCATGCTGCACTTAGAGCTGCTGTAATGGATATGGCTATCATTCCAATGATTTGTGGTTCTGCATTTAAAAATAAAGGTGTACAGTTTTTATTAGATGCTGTATGTCGTTACTTACCTTCTCCAACAGATAAAGAAGGAATTAGAGGAATCAATCCAGATACAGAAAAAGAAGAATTACGTAAGCCAGATGTAAAGGAGCCATTTGCTGCTTTAGCATTTAAAATTGCTACAGATCCTTTCGTAGGTCGTTTAGCATTTTTCCGTGCTTATTCTGGTCGTTTAGATGCAGGTTCTTACATCTTGAACAATCGTTCAGGTAAAAAAGAACGTATTTCACGTATCTACCAAATGCACTCTAACAAACAAAATGCTATCGATTTTATCGAAGCAGGAGATATTGGAGCAGCAGTTGGATTTAAAGATATTAAGACAGGAGATACAATGTCTGATGAAAAACATCCTATTGTTTTAGAATCTATGGACTTCCCAGATCCAGTAATTGGTATTGCGGTTGAGCCTAAAACTAAAGCAGATGTTGATAAGTTAGGTATGGCTTTAGCGAAATTAGCTGAAGAAGATCCAACATTTACAGCAAGAACTGATGAGGCTTCAGGACAGACGATTATTTCTGGAATGGGTGAGCTTCACTTAGATATTATTGTTGACCGTTTGAAGCGTGAGTTTAAAGTTGAAGTTAATCAAGGTCAACCTCAAGTAGAGTACAAAGAAGCGATTACTCAACGTGCTGAACACAGAGAAGTTTATAAGAAACAATCTGGTGGACGTGGTAAATTTGCTGATATCGTATTTACATTAGAGCCAGCAGAAGAAGGAAAAGTTGGTTTAGAATTCGTTTCTGAAATTAAAGGTGGTAACGTTCCTAAAGAATTTATCCCTTCAATTGAAAAAGGATTCAAAATGGCAATGGTTAACGGACCATTAGCAGGATATGAAGTTGATGCTATGAAAGTAACATTAACTGATGGATCTTACCATGATGTAGATTCTGATCAATTATCGTTCGAATTAGCAGCGAAGCTCGGATTTAAAAATTCGGCAAAAGCAGCTAAAGCGGTAATCATGGAGCCAATCATGAAACTTGAAGTTATTACACCTGAAGAAAACATGGGTGATATTGTAGGTGACTTAAACCGTCGTCGTGGTCAAGTAAGTGATATGGGTGATAGAGCTGGAGCAAAAACTGTAAAAGCTACTGTACCATTATCTGAAATGTTCGGTTATGTGACAACATTAAGAACATTATCATCAGGTCGTGCAACATCAACAATGGAATTTTCACATTATGCTGAAACTCCTTCTAACATTTCAGAAGAGGTTATCAAAGCAGCTAAAGGCGTAGAAGCTTAAAACTAAAAGAAAATGAGTCAGAAAATTAGAATAAAATTAAAGTCTTACGATCATAATTTAGTTGACAAGTCTGCTGATAAGATTGTAAAAACAGTAAAAAGTACTGGTGCTGTTGTAACTGGACCAATTCCATTACCAACACACAAAAAGATTTTCACTGTATTACGTTCACCACACGTAAATAAGAAGTCAAGAGAACAATTTCAATTAAGCTCTTACAAGCGTTTATTAGATATTTACTCTTCATCTTCTAAAACAATTGATGCCTTAATGAAACTTGAATTACCAAGTGGAGTTGAAGTAGAGATTAAAGTGTAATGAAACTCCTGCTTACGTAGGAAGTAGAAATGTCCCACCGATGCGGTCGAGGGAAAAACGGTAAAAATACAATTCAAGGTCGAATGTATTTTCGGCCTTGAATTTTAATAAATAGTAATAATAAATAAATTAATAATTATGTCTGGGTTAATAGGAAGAAAAATCGGTATGACCAGCATTTTCGATGAAAATGGAAAAAACATTCCATGTACAGTAATCGAAGCTGGACCATGTATCGTTACCCAAGTCAGAACCGAAGAGGTCGACGGGTACAATGCCCTTCAACTTGGTTTCGATGACAAGACAGAGAAAAGTGCTACAAAAGCCGAAATTGGTCACGCCAAAAAAGCTGGTACTTCTGTTAAAGCAAAAGTCGCGGAATTTCAAGGATTTGAAGGAGATTACAAATTAGGAGATGCTATAACAGTAGAGCACTTTATCGAAGGTGAGTTTGTTGATATTGCAGGAACTTCTAAAGGTAAAGGTTTCCAAGGTGTTGTAAAACGTCATGGATTTGGTGGAGTTGGACAAGCAACGCATGGTCAACACAACCGTTTAAGAGCTCCAGGTTCTATTGGTGCTGCTTCATATCCTGCGAGAGTATTCAAAGGAATGAAAATGGCCGGAAGAATGGGTGGCGAAAGAGTGAATGTTGAAAATTTAAGAGTCTACAAAGTAGTTCCTGAAAAGAACTTACTTGTGGTTAAAGGATGTGTTCCAGGACACAAAAACTCTTATGTAATTATTCAGAAGTAATGAAAGTAGCAGTTTTAGATATAAACGGAAAAGACACAGGTAGACAGGTAGACCTTTCTAAAGATGTGTTTGCTATTGAGCCTAATAATCATGCGGTATACTTAGATGTTAAGCAATATCTTGCTAACCAACGTCAAGGAACGCATAAGGCTAAAGAAAGAGCAGAAATTGCAGGAAGTACACGTAAGATTAAAAAACAAAAAGGTACTGGTACTGCAAGAGCAGGTAGTATCAAATCTGGTGTATTTAAAGGTGGTGGACGTATGTTCGGACCAAGACCTAGAAACTATAGCTTTAAATTGAATAAAAACCTGAAGCGTTTAGCACGTAAATCAGCGTTAACTATGAAAGCTAATGATAAAGATATCGTTGTATTGGAAGACTTCAATTTTGATGCTCCAAAAACGAAAAACTTTACAGCAGTATTGAAAGCACTTGATATTCAAGACAAAAAATCATTGTTTGTGTTGGGTGCGTCAAATAATAATGTATATTTGTCATCACGAAATTTTAAAGGCTCTGAAGTTGTAACTAACTCGGAATTAAGTACTTATAAAATTTTAAACGCAAATAAATTAGTTCTTTTAGAGAGTTCTTTAGAAGGAATTGAATCGAATTTAAGTAAATAAGAAGACAATGAGTATCTTAATTAAACCTATCATCACTGAAAAAGCGACAACAAATAGTGAGTTGAATAACTGCTTTACATTTCAAGTGAACACCAAGGCGAACAAGGTAGAAATCAAAAAAGCAGTTGAAGCTGCTTATGGTGTCTCTGTTGAAAAAGTTCGTACTATAAATGTCCGTCCAGATCGTAGTACCCGTTACACAAAAACAGGTATTCAACATGGTAAAACAAATGCTGTTAAAAAAGCAATTGTACAACTGGCGGAAGGTGAAGTAATTGATTTATACACTAACATGTAATTAGACTAGAATGTCAGTAAGAAAATTAAAACCAATCACATCAGCTCAGCGTTTTAGAGTAGTCAATGGATTCGATGCCATAACTACTGATAAGCCGGAAAAGAGTTTGCTCGTTCCGAATAAAAGATCTGGTGGTAGAAACAATCGAGGAAAAATGACCATGCGCCAAATTGGTGGAGGTCATAAGAGAAAGTATCGTATTATCGATTTTAAACGTAACAAAACAGGAATTCCTGGTGAAGTTAAGTCTATCGAGTACGATCCAAACAGAACAGCATTTATCGCATTATTGAATTATCAAGATGGAGAAAAGCGTTACATCATTGCACAAAATGGTTTACAAGTTGGGCAAAATGTAGTTTCTGGAACAGAAGGAATAGCACCAGAAATTGGTAATGCTATGCCATTAAGTGAAATTCCATTAGGTACAATCATTTCTTGTATAGAATTACGTCCTGGACAAGGAGCCGTTATGGCAAGAAGTGCTGGAGCATTTGCTCAATTAATGGCAAGAGATGGAAAATTTGCTACTGTTAAATTACCATCTGGAGAGACAAGAATGATTCTTTCAGAATGTTTGGCTACTATTGGAGTAGTTTCTAACTCTGATCATCAATTGACAGTATCTGGTAAAGCAGGTAGAAGTCGTTGGTTAGGTAGAAGACCAAGAGTAAGACCAGTAGTAATGAATCCAGTTGATCACCCAATGGGAGGTGGTGAAGGTAAGTCTTCAGGAGGACACCCAAGATCAAGAAATGGTATTCCAGCTAAAGGTTATAGAACACGTTCTAAGTCTAAAGCGAGTAATAAGTATATTGTAGAACGTAGAAAGAAATAATTGAGATAATATGGCACGTTCATTAAAAAAAGGACCTTACATCCATTATAAATTGAGTAAAAAAGTTGAAGCAAATGTAGCTTCTAACAAAAAGACAGTAATCAAAACGTGGTCTAGAGCCTCTATGATTTCTCCAGATTTTGTTGGACAAACAATTGCAGTACACAACGGACGCCAGTTTGTTCCAGTTTACGTAACTGAAAACATGGTAGGTCATAAGTTAGGAGAATTTTCACCAACACGATCGTTTAGAGGTCACGCAGGTGCAAAAAATAAAGGAAAAAAATAGTAAGCTATGGGAAGTCGTAAAAAACAAATGGCAGACGCTATTAAGGAAGACAGAAAAAAAGTTGCATTTGCAAAACTTAATAACTGTCCTACCTCACCAAGAAAAATGCGTTTAGTTGCAGACTTGGTAAGAGGAAAAGAAGCAGAAAAAGCATTACAAATCTTAAGATTTAGCCAAAAGGAAGCGTCTAGACGTTTAGAAAAGTTGTTGTTATCAGCAATTGCAAACTGGCAAGCTAAAAATGAAGATGCTGATATGGAAGAGGCAGATTTATTTGTTCAAGAGATTAGAGTTGATGGCGGATCTATGTTAAAAAGATTACGTCCAGCACCTCAAGGTCGTGCTCACAGAATTAGAAAAAGATCTAATCACGTAACTGTTGTGATTGGAGCTAAAAATAACACACAAGCTTAAATAGAGATATGGGACAAAAGACAAATCCAATCGGAAATCGTTTAGGAATTATCAGAGGATGGGAATCTAACTGGTATGGTGGAAATGATTATGGAGATAAACTTGCTGAAGACGATAAAATCAGAAAGTATATCCATGCTCGTTTATCAAAAGCTAGTGTATCTAGAGTTATTATTGAGCGTACGCTTAAACTTGTAACCGTTACTATCACTACTGCTAGACCTGGTATCATTATCGGAAAAGGTGGTCAAGAGGTAGACAAGTTAAAAGAAGAGCTTAAGAAAATTACTGGAAAAGAAGTTCAGTTAAACATCTTTGAAATTAAAAGACCTGAACTTGATGCGTTTTTAGTAGGATCAAGTGTTGCTCGTCAAATTGAGAATCGTATCTCTTACAGACGTGCAATCAAAATGGCAATTGCTGCTGCTATGCGTATGAATGCTGAAGGAATAAAAATTCAAATTAGTGGTCGTTTAAACGGAGCTGAAATGGCACGTAGCGAGCACTATAAAGAAGGACGTATTCCTTTATCTACATTTAGAGCCGATATTGATTATGCTTTAGTTGAAGCACATACTACTTATGGTAGATTAGGTGTTAAAGTATGGATCATGAAAGGTGAAGTGTACGGAAAAAGAGAACTTTCTCCATTAGTTGGCTTGTCTAAGAAACAAGGTGGCAAGTCTGGAGGACGCGGTGGGAATAATAACAAGTCTCGTCGTAGAAAGTAATTTTTAAAGAAAAGTAATAATGTTACAACCGAAAAGAACAAAATTTCGTAAAGTCCAAAAAGGACGTATGAAAGGAAATACCGGAAGAGGTCATACACTTTCTAATGGTATGTTTGGAATAAAATCTTTAGATGCTAATTTTTTGACTTCTCGTCAAATCGAAGCTGCACGTATTGCTGCAACTCGTTACATGAAGAGAGAAGGTCAATTGTGGATTAAAGTATTTCCAGACAAACCAATTACTAAAAAACCATTAGAAGTACGTATGGGTAAAGGTAAAGGTGCTGTAGAGTATTGGGTAGCTGTAGTGAAACCAGGAAGAATTATCTTCGAAGTTGGTGGAGTACCAATGGAAGTTGCTAAAGAAGCCTTAAGATTAGCTGCACAAAAATTACCTGTGAAAACTAAGTTTTTAATGGCTAGAGATTACGAAGCTTAATTTATTTGATATTATGAAACAATCAGAAATTAAAGAATTATCAGTAGCTGAGTTACAAGAGAAACTTGGTGAAACTAAAAAGAGTTATGCAGACCTGAAAATGGCACATGCTATCTCTCCATTAGATAACCCAATTCAGTTACGTAACGTTAGACGTTCAGTAGCAAGAATTGCAACAGAATTAACTAAAAGAGAAATACAATAATTGTATTCTGGCTGAAAGATGGAAAAAAGAAACTTAAGAAAAGAGCGTATTGGTGTAGTTACTAGTAACAAAATGCAGAAATCAATTGTGGTTGCTGAAGTTAAAAAAGTAAAACACCCTATGTACGGAAAGTTCGTTTTGAAAACAAAGAAATATGTTGCTCACGACGAAACAAATGACTGTAACATTGGTGACACTGTAAAGATCATGGAAACACGACCTTTAAGTAAATCTAAATGTTGGAGATTAGTAGAAATAATTGAAAGAGCGAAGTAATTATGGTACAACAAGAATCAAGATTAAAAGTAGCTGATAACACTGGAGCTAAGGAAGTATTAACTATCCGTGTTCTAGGTGGTACAAAAAGAAGATACGCTTCTATTGGAGATAAAATTGTTGTCTCAGTTAAAGATGCTACTCCTAATGGAAACATTAAAAAAGGAGCAGTATCAACAGCAGTAGTTGTTCGTACTAAAAAAGAAGTGAGACGTCCAGACGGATCTTATATTAGATTTGATGATAACGCATGTGTACTTTTAAATCCAACAGGAGAAATGAGAGGAACACGTGTATTTGGACCAGTAGCTAGAGAACTTCGTGATAGACAATTCATGAAAATCGTTTCATTAGCACCTGAAGTGCTTTAATGACTAATAAAATGACAAAGTTTAAAATTAAATCAGGAGATACTGTAAGAGTAATAGCTGGAGACCATAAAGGTACCGAAGGTAATGTACTTAAAGTATTAAAGGATAAAAACAAAGCCATCGTAGAAGGCGTGAACATGGTTAAGAAACATACAAAACCAAGTGCACAAAACCCTCAAGGAGGCATTGTAGAAAAAGAAGCACCAATACATGTGTCTAACTTATCATTGTTAACTTCTAAAGGAGAAACAACAAGAGTAGGTTACAAAATGGAAGGTGATAAGAAAGTAAGATTTTCAACAAAATCAAATGAAGTAATATAGTTATGGCTTATATTCCAAGATTAAAACAAGAGTACAAGGACAAAGTAGTTACTGCTCTTACAGAAGAATTCGGATATAAAAACGTAATGCAAGTTCCTAAACTTAAAAAGATAGTAATATCTAAAGGTGTTGGAGCTGCTGTTGCAGATAAAAAATTAATTGATCATGCTATTGATGAATTAACAATGATATCTGGTCAAAAAGCTGTTGCTACATTATCTAAAAAAGATGTTGCCTCTTTTAAATTACGTAAAGGTATGCCAATCGGTGCACGAGTTACGTTAAGAGGAGAGCAAATGTATGAGTTTTTAGATCGTTTAGTTACTTCTGCATTACCACGTGTTAGAGATTTTAATGGTATCAAAGCAACAGGTTTTGATGGTAGAGGAAATTATAACTTAGGTGTTGTTGAACAAATCATCTTTCCAGAAATAAACATTGATAAAATCAACAAAATTTCTGGTATGGATATTACTTTTGTAACATCTGCAGATACAGATAAAGAAGCAAAATCGTTATTAACTGAATTGGGATTACCTTTTCAAAAGAACTAAGATATGGCTAAAGAATCAATGAAAGCCCGTGAGGTAAAAAGAGCAAAAACAGTAGCTAAATATGCTGAAAAACGTAAAGCTTTAAAAGAAGCTGGAGATTATGAAGCATTACAAAAGTTACCAAAAAACGCTTCTCCTGTACGTCAACATAACCGTTGTAAGTTAACAGGAAGACCTAAAGGGTATATGAGAACTTTTGGTATTTCACGTGTGACATTCCGTGAGATGGCTAACCAAGGTTTGATTCCAGGTGTTAAAAAAGCATCTTGGTAGACCAAATCGTTTAAAAACGATTCAAAAAAAGAATTATAAATTGGTTTTAGGTTCGATATGTATATCGAAAACCACTACCGCAAATTAATATAAATGAATACAGATCCAATTGCTGATTTTTTAACAAGAATCAGAAATGCAGTAAAAGCCAACCATAGAGTTGTTGAGATTCCTGCATCTAATTTAAAGAAAGAGATGACTAAAATATTATTCGATCAAGGATATATTTTAAGTTATAAATTTGACGACTCTACTGTACAAGGAACAATCAAGATTGCTTTAAAGTACAACAAGGAAACTAAAGAGTCGGTTATCAAAAAAATTCAAAGAATCAGTACACCAGGTTTACGTAAGTATGCTGGCGCTAATGAAATGCCAAGAATCCTTAACGGATTAGGTATTGCTATTGTTTCTACATCTAAAGGTGTAATTACAGGAAAGCAGGCGCAACGCGAAAATGTAGGCGGTGAATTATTGTGTTACGTTTACTAATTTAAAGCAGAAAGAACATGTCAAGAATAGGAAATAATCCAGTTGCAATTCCAGAAGGAGTTACTGTTGATGTTAAAGATAGCGTAGTTACAGTAAAAGGTAAATTAGGTGAATTAACACAACCATATGATACTGTTGAAATTAAAGTTGAAGACGGAAACGTGCTTGTAACAAGATCAGCAGACAATAAAGAACAAAAAGCTAAACACGGTTTATACAGATCTTTAATGCACAACATGATTGAAGGTGTATCTAAAGGATGGACTAAAGAATTAGAACTTGTTGGTGTAGGTTATAGAGCTTCTAACCAAGGTCAGAAATTAGACTTGGCTTTAGGATTCTCTCACAACATTATTTTAGATGTTGCACCAGAAGTTAAAATTGAAACCATTTCAGAAAAAGGTAAAAACCCAATAGTTAAATTAACATCTCACGATAAACAATTAGTTGGTCAAGTAGCTGCGAAAATTCGCGGATTTAGAAAGCCAGAACCTTACAAAGGAAAAGGAATCAAGTTTGTTGGTGAAGAATTAAGAAGAAAAGCAGGTAAATCAGCTTAAAAAATTAGTTATGGCATTAACAAAGAACGAAAAAAGACTAAGAATAAAAAGCAGAATACGTAAGGTTGTCTCTGGAACAGAAGCAAGACCTCGTTTAGCTGTTTACAGAAGTAATAAAGAAATCTATGCTCAAGTAGTAGATGATGTAACAGGTAAAACTTTAGCTGCAGCATCTTCAAGAGATAAAGATGTAGCTTCTGCAAAAGGAACTAAATCAGAAAAAGCTGCCTTAGTAGGTAAAGCTGTAGCTGAAAGAGCAATTAAAGCAGGTATCAATACTATTTCTTTTGATAGAGGTGGATACCAATATCACGGAAGAGTAAAATCATTAGCTGAAGGCGCACGCGAAGGCGGACTTAAATTCTAAGACACTATGTATCAAAAATATAAAAACGCAGAATTAGTAAAACCAAGTGGAATTGATCTTAAAGATCGTTTAGTTGGTGTACAAAGAGTTACTAAAGTAACAAAAGGTGGTAGAGCCTTTGGTTTTTCAGCGATCGTAGTGGTTGGTGATGAAGCCGGAGTTGTAGGTCACGGTTTAGGAAAATCTAAGGATGTAGCTACAGCAATTGCTAAAGCAGTTGAAGATGCTAAGAAAAACTTAGTGAGAATTCCTATTATCAAAGGAACCTTACCTCATGAACAAAAAGGAAAATTTGGTGGAGCAAGAGTAAATATCATTCCTGCTGCTCCTGGTACAGGTGTTATTGCTGGTGGAGCTGTTAGAACAGTTTTAGAAGCAGTTGGTGTACATGATGTATTATCTAAATCTCAAGGATCTTCTAACCCTCATAACGTAGTAAAAGCAACTTTTGATGCATTATTACAATTAAGAGATGCAAATTCAATTGCAAAGGATAGAGGAATTTCTCTTGAAAAAGTATTTAACGGTTAATCAATAGGACGATGGCAAAGATTAAAGTAACAAAAGTAAAAAGCGCAATCAATCGTACGCAAAACCAAAAGAGAATTTTAGAATCTTTAGGTTTAAATAAAATTGGTCAAACCAAAGTACACGATGCGTCTCCAAGTATTCTTGGGATGGTAAGTAAAGTTTCACATTTAGTTTCTGTTGAAGAAACAAAATAATAAGATACAATGAACTTAAGTAATTTAAAACCAGCAGAAGGTTCTACAAAGAATCAAGGTAAAAGAGTAGGTCGTGGACAAGGTTCTGGAAAAGGTGGTACTGCAACACGTGGTCACAAAGGAGCTAAATCTCGTTCAGGATACTCTAAGAAATTAGGTTTCGAAGGTGGTCAAATGCCACTTCAAAGACGAGTTCCTAAATTTGGATTTACAAATATTAACCGTGTAGAATATCAAGGTGTCAACTTAGATAAACTTCAAGAGTTAGTAGACAACAAGAAAATAAAGGATGCAGTTGATTTTCAAACACTAGTTGATCTAGGTTTGGCGGGAAAGAATGAATTAGTAAAAATTCTTGGTCGTGGTGAATTAAAATCAAAATTAACAGTAACTGCTCATAAATTTACTGCTTCAGCAAAAGCTGCAATCGAAGCTGCAGGTGGAGAAGCTGTAACTTTATAAGAACACTTTAGTATGAAATTTATAGATACATTAAAAAATGTTTGGAAAATAACTGAGTTGAAAGACAGAATCATGCTTACGCTTGGTCTGCTTTTAGTATACCGTTTTGGTGCTCAGGTTGTTTTACCAGGTATTGATGCAAATCAACTGGGAGGTTTATCTCAAGGCGCTAACGATGGTATATTAGGAATTCTTAATATGTTTACTGGTGGAGCTTTTGCGAATGCTTCTGTTTTTGCATTGGGAATTATGCCATACATTTCAGCATCTATTGTTGTACAGTTAATGGGAATTGCTATTCCGTATTTACAAAAACTTCAAAAAGAAGGTGCTAGTGGTCAAAAGAAAATTACTCAGATTACACGTTGGTTAACCATCGTGATTTGTTTATTCCAAGCACCAGGTTATGTAGCAAGTTTGCCAACATTATCTGGAGCAGGATCATTGAGTACATTATTAGTTCCAGGATTCTCTACAACTACGTTTATGATATCATCTGTAATTATATTAATAACAGGATGTATCTTCGCGATGTGGTTAGGTGAAAAGATCACAGATAAAGGTATTGGTAATGGTATTTCATTATTAATTATGGTTGGTATTATTGCAACCTTACCAGCATCATTTATACAAAATGCAGCATCTCGTTTAGATGGTGGAGGAAATGGTGGATTGATGATGATCTTAATCGAACTTGTCGTATGGTTCTTGATTATCCTAGCTTCTGTAATGCTTGTCATGGCTGTACGTAAAGTTGCAGTACAGTATGCTAGACGAACAGCTTCTGGAGGATATGAGAAAAATGTATTTGGATCTCGACAGTTTTTACCACTAAAGTTAAATGCATCAGGAGTAATGCCAATTATCTTTGCACAAGCGATTATGTTTGTACCAAGTTTAATAGGTAAATCTTTTGGGTCTTCTAGTGAAATCGGTCAGTGGATGCAAGCAGAATTCGGTAACCCATTTGGGTTATGGTATAACGTAGTGTTCGCATTGCTCATTATCATATTTACTTATTTCTATACAGCTATTACTGTTCCTACGAACAAAATGGCAGACGATTTAAAACGAAGTGGAGGTTTTATTCCAGGAATTAGACCAGGAACAGAAACATCAGAATATTTAGATAAAATAATGTCGCAAATAACATTACCAGGTTCTATCTTTTTAGCACTAATCGCTGTGTTCCCAGCAATTATTGTACAATTGATGAATGTTCAAGGTGGATGGGCATTATTCTTTGGTGGCACATCGCTACTAATTATGGTTGGAGTTGCAATAGATACAATGCAGCAAATCAATTCATACTTGCTCAATAAGCACTATGATGGTTTGATGAAAACAGGTAAAAACAGAAAAGCAGTAGCTTAAATGTAATACTAATTTAGAGGGAAATCTTCGGAAAAAAAATTAGGCAAGGTATTTGCTCTTCCAAGATGAAACACTAAAATATATAATATGGCAAAACAAGCAGCAATAGAACAAGACGGATCAATTATAGAAGCATTATCAAATGCAATGTTCCGTGTTGAACTAGAAAATGGTCACATAGTGACAGCACACATTTCGGGTAAAATGCGTATGCATTACATTAAGTTGTTACCTGGAGATAAAGTAAAATTAGAAATGAGTCCTTACGATTTAACTAAGGCTCGCATAACTTATAGATACTAATACGATGAAGGTTAGAGCATCAATTAAAAAAAGAAGTGCAGACTGTAAATTAGTCCGCAGAAAAGGTAGACTTTACGTCATTAACAAAAAGAATCCTAGATTCAAACAAAGACAAGGGTAATTATGGCAAGAATTGCAGGTGTAGACATACCAAAACAGAAAAGAGGAGTGATCTCATTAACTTATATCTACGGTGTAGGTAGAAGTAGAGCACAAGAAATTTTAGCAGCAGCTAAAGTAGACGAAAGCATCAAAGTACAAGATTGGACAGATGAGCAAATTGGAGCAATCCGTGACGCTGTTGGAACTTATACAATTGAAGGTGAATTACGTTCTGAAACACAATTAAACATTAAGCGATTAATGGATATTGGATGTTACAGAGGTATCCGTCATAGAGCTGGACTTCCTTTAAGAGGTCAAAGAACTAAAAACAACTCTAGAACTAGAAAAGGTAGAAGAAAAACTGTTGCTAACAAGAAAAAAGCAACTAAATAATAATAGTCTTTAGTCTTTAGACGTTGGAAAGAATCTGTTTGAAATTTAACGGTTTAGGATTCTAGCGACTATTACTAAAACTAAAAGCTAAAAAAATATGGCAAAGTCAAGTACAAAAAAACGTAAAGTTATTGTAGATGCTGTAGGAGAAGCTCACGTAGCAGCCTCTTTCAACAATATCATTATCTCTTTAACAAACAAAAAAGGTGACGTTATTTCATGGTCATCAGCTGGTAAAATGGGATTTAGAGGTTCTAAAAAGAACACCCCTTATGCTGCTCAATTAGCTGCTGAAGATGCTGCTGGAGTTGCAAAAGAAGCTGGACTTAAAAAAGTGAAAGTTTACGTTAAAGGTCCTGGTAACGGTAGAGAATCTGCAATTAGATCAATTCATAATGCAGGTATCGAAGTAACAGAAATTATCGATGTTACTCCATTACCACATAATGGATGTAGACCTCCAAAAAGAAGAAGAGTATAATTTATCTCAAATAAGAATTAATATCAACTGTTTTTAATAGTTGATATTAATTTTTTATGTGTAAATTTGCAAACTGAAAAATAATAAACAAGTATCAACGAGAGATCAACGTTCGTCGAAGGATAAGATTAAGACCTTAATTCACAAACACTCTCAAAACAAATTTTAAAATGGCAAGATATACTGGTCCTAAAACTAAAATAGCCCGAAAATTCGGTGAAGCTATTTTCGGAGATGATAAAGCATTCGAAAAAAGAAATTATCCTCCAGGTCAACATGGTGCAAACAAGCGTCGTGGAAAAAAATCTGAATACGCTATCCAGTTAATGGAAAAGCAAAAAGCTAAATATACGTATGGTATATTAGAAAAGCAATTCAGAAACATGTTCAAAAAAGCAACAGCTGCTCAAGGTATTACAGGTGAAGTTTTACTTCAACTTTGTGAGTCTCGTTTAGATAATGTTGCATTTAGAATGGGATTGTCTCCATCTCGTAGTGGTGCAAGACAATTAGTTTCTCACAGACATATCACTGTAAATGGTGAAATCGTAAACATTCCTTCTTACCAATTAAAAGCTGGGGATGTTGTTGCTGTAAGAGAAAAATCAAAATCTTTAGAAGCTATCCAGAATTCATTAGCTAATTCTAGCAATGTATACGAATGGATCACATGGAATAACGATACTAAGGAAGGAACTTATGTTTCTATTCCTGAAAGAATCCAAATTCCAGAAAATATCAACGAACAATACATCGTTGAACTTTACTCTAAATAATAATTAATCATATTGGGATTTAGCCAAAGGGTTTATTAGTCTTCTTCAAACTTTTAAACCGCGCAACTAAATAACAATTAAAACGAAGAAAAATGGCAATATTAAATTTTCAGAAGCCCGACAAAGTAATCATGATTGATTCAACTGAGTTCGAAGGTAAATTTGAGTTTAGACCTTTAGAACCTGGTTACGGATTAACAGTAGGAAACGCTCTCAGACGAGTGTTATTATCTTCTTTAGAAGGTTTCGCAATTACATCCATTAGAATAGAAGGCGTAGATCACGAATTCTCAACTATATCAGGTGTTGTTGAAGATGTTACAGAAATGATCTTAAACTTAAAGCAAGTTAACTTTAAGCGTCAAATCGATGAAGTTGATAACGAATCAGTTTCAATTTCTATTTCTGGACAAAATCAAATCACTGCTGGTGATTTCCAAAAATTCATTTCTGGATTCCAAGTATTAAACAAAGACTTAGTCATTTGTAACTTAGATCCTAAAGTGAGCATTAACATGGAAATTACTATCGAAAAGGGTAGAGGTTATGTTCCTGCTGAAGAAAACAAAAAAGCTTCTGCACCTATCGGAACTATCTTTACCGATTCAATTTATACACCAATTAAAAATGTAAAGTATAGTATTGAAAACTTTCGTGTTGAACAAAAAACAGATTTTGAAAAATTAATTTTCGAAATTCAAACAGATGGTTCAATCGCACCTAAAGATGCTTTAACCGAAGCTGCTAAAATATTAATTCACCACTTCATGTTATTCTCTGATGAGCGTATCACTCTTGAAGCTGATGAAATTGCACAAACTGAAACTTATGATGAAGAATCACTTCACATGAGACAACTATTGAAAACTAAATTAGTTGACATGGATCTTTCTGTACGTGCATTAAACTGTTTAAAAGCAGCAGAAGTAGATACACTTGGAGACTTAGTATCATTCAATAAAAATGACTTAATGAAGTTCCGTAACTTTGGTAAGAAATCGTTAACTGAGCTTGAAGAGCTTGTAAATGTTAAAGGTCTTAACTTCGGAATGGATTTAGCAAAATATAAATTAGACAAAGATTAATTTTTAACAATCATATTTTGCTCCTCGATTTTACGAGTTTGGTAGCAAGATGATAAAACAAACGTCATGAGACACGGAAAGAAATTTAACCATTTAGGAAGACAGACTGCTCACAGAAAAGCAATGTTAGCTAACATGGCATGTTCATTAATAGAGCACAAACGTATCAATACTACAGTTGCTAAAGCAAAAGCTTTAAAACAATTTGTAGAGCCTATGATTACTAAATCTAAGGAAGATACAACACACAACAGACGTATCGTTATGTCTAGATTAAGACAAAAAGATGCAGTTACTGAATTATTCAGAGATGTTGCTGTAAAAGTTGCAGACCGTCCAGGTGGTTATACACGAATTATCAAATTAGGAAACAGACTTGGTGATAATGCCGATATGGCAATGATAGAATTAGTTGATTACAACGAGATCTACAATGCAGGTAAAAAAGAGAAGAAAACGACGAGAAGAAGTCGTAGAGGAGGCTCTAAACCAGCAGCTGTTGCTCCAGTTGAAACTAAAGCAACTAACGAAGAAGAGTAAAATGCTAATACAAAAGCGAGTCAAATTTGAAATCATTACAGATAGTAAAATTAAACTGGCTTTTATATTATTTAAATCTCGATTAACGAGTGTTAATAAGCATTTAATATATAAAGGATAATCTATTTTAGATTATCCTTTTTTTTATGCAATTTTGTAAAACTTTTCAAATAAAATGATATATCAAAAACGTAAAAGAGCTATAATTTTACTAGCTGATGGAACAATTTTTCACGGAAAATCTATAGGTACAGAAGGTTCAGCCTTCGGTGAAGTTTGTTTTAATACTGGAACAACAGGCTATCAGGAAATTTTCACAGACCCTTCCTATTATGGTCAGTTAATGGTTACCACTAATGCTCATATTGGAAACTACGGAACAAAAGAAGATGAAGTTGAATCTGACTCAATTAAAATTTCTGGATTAATTTGTAAAAATTTTAGTTTCAATTACTCGCGTCCATCTGGTGATAAGTCACTGGAAGAATTTTTAAAAGACAATAATCTGCTCGCTATTTCTGATGTCGATACTCGTGCACTGGTAAGCCATATTAGAGATCATGGCGCTATGAATGCCGTTATTTCAACTGAAGTAGATAATATCGAAGGACTAAAAAAACAACTAGCCGAGGTTCCAAGTATGGAAGGCTTAGAGTTAGCCTCTCAGGTATCAACTAAAGAACCGTATTATTTTGGTGATGAAAGTGCAACTTATAAAATCGCTGCGCTTGATATCGGAATAAAAAAGAACATTCTGCGCAACTTAGCCAAACGTGATGCCTATATTAAAGTGTTTCCTTATAATTCTAAATTTGAAGATTTAGAGGCATTTCAACCTGATGGTTATTTCTTATCTAATGGTCCAGGTGATCCTGAACCTTTAGTTGAAGCTCAAGCTGTAGCTAAAGAAATTATCAAAAGAGATTTGCCATTATTTGGAATTTGTCTAGGTCATCAGGTCATTGCATTAGCAAACGGAATTTCAACATATAAAATGCATAACGGACATCGAGGCATAAACCATCCGGTGAAAAACCTTGTAACGACTAAAGGTGAGATTACCTCTCAAAACCATGGCTTTGCTATCAATAGAGAAGAAACAGAAGCGCATCCTGAAATTGAGATTACGCATGTGCATCTTAATGATCATACGGTTGCAGGAATAAAAATGAAACATAAAAATTGTTTTTCGGTACAATATCATCCTGAAGCAAGCCCTGGACCAAACGACTCAACCTATTTATTTGATGAGTTTATCCAGAATATCAAAAATAAATAATGATGAAATGTCAAGGAAACTTAAGTTTTTTTGACATTTCTGTTTTACGAAAACATTATAGTAGAGATTTAATGTAATTCTACTTTATCATCTTACTTTATAGACCACTATTTTGTAAATTTGAACTTCAAATTTTAATAACTTAAACCAAACATAATGAGCATTATAATTAATATTCATGCAAGACAAATTTTAGATTCAAGAGGAAATCCAACAGTAGAAGTCGATGTGGTAACCGAAAATGGTGTTATGGGAAGAGCAGCAGTGCCTTCTGGAGCATCAACAGGCGAACATGAAGCAGTAGAGTTGAGAGATGGAGGAAAAGCTTATATGGGAAAAGGTGTAACTAAAGCTGTCGACAATGTGAATTCAGTAATCGCTCAAGAGCTATTAGGCGAATCGGTGTTTGACCAGAACAGAATTGATCAGTTAATGATTGATTTAGATGGTACACCAAACAAATCGAATCTAGGTGCTAATGCTATCTTAGGTGTGTCTTTAGCTGCTGCTAAGGCTGCTGCAGGTGAGTTAGGGATGCCTTTATATAGATATGTTGGTGGTGTATCAGCAAATACATTGCCAGTACCAATGATGAATATCATCAACGGTGGATCTCATAGTGATGCGCCAATCGCATTTCAAGAGTTTATGGTCATGCCAGTAAAAGCAAAAAACTTTACGCATGCGATGCAAATGGGTACAGAGATTTTCCATAACCTTAAAAAAGTGTTACACGACAGAGGCTTAAGTACAGCTGTAGGTGATGAAGGAGGATTTGCTCCAAACTTAGAAGGTGGGACAGAAGACGCTCTAGAAACTATTGCTAAAGCTGTAGCAAATGCTGGTTACAAGTTAGGTGACGATGTCATGATTGCTTTAGATTGTGCAGCTGCCGAATTTTATAAAGATGGCAAATACGATTATACCATTTTTGAAGGCGAAACAGGTCAGGTGCGAACTAGTCAGGAGCAAGCTGATTATTTAGCGCAACTCTCAGAGAAATATCCAATCATTTCCATAGAAGATGGGATGGATGAAAACGATTGGGATGGCTGGAAATACTTAACTGAAAAAATCGGAGATAAAGTACAACTCGTTGGTGATGATTTATTTGTGACTAATGTAGAGCGTTTATCACGTGGTATTGAAAATGGTATCGCTAATTCTATCTTGATTAAAGTGAATCAAATCGGAACCTTAACTGAGACGATTTCCGCAGTTAATATGGCTCATAATGCAGGATATACTTCTGTAATGTCTCATCGTTCAGGTGAAACTGAAGACAATACAATTGCCGATTTAGCGGTTGCTTTAAATACAGGGCAAATTAAAACTGGATCTGCATCGCGTAGTGATCGTATGGCCAAATACAACCAGTTATTACGTATTGAAGAAGAATTAGATTCGACGGCTTATTTTCCTGGCTTAAATGCTTTTAAAGTAAAATAAGATATTCTAAATATTGCTATTAAAACCTATTTGTTGATTCAAATAGGTTTTTTTTTAAAACGTATACAATAACCCATTGGTCAATTCAAATTGAGTCTTCGGAATTGCGGCACTTACAGGGAAGGCATCATAGAAATAATTAAAATTAGTCTTAAAAGCCAAATCTTTAAATATTTCAAACAGGAGAGATGTATTGCTTGAAAAACGATAATCACTAAAGGCGTCAATTTTTGGTTGATAATAAGTCGTACCTATTACACTGATATTTTCCGTAGGATACATACTAAAGGATAGGTAAGCACTTCCTCTAACATCATTTTGTTTTCGGTTTTCAATAACATTAGAGGCTTTTTCATATTCATACATGAGTAACGTACCTAAATAAAACCGGTAATTCTCATGTTCTGATAATTTAAATCGCGGACCAGTTCCTAGCAAACCTCTAAAATCAATTTCTGAAATCGCATCGTATTGCGCTTGAGCAAAAGCTTCCCATTTAATGCGAGGCGATAGTCTTCTGTTATACCTTAAATGCTGAGTACCTCTATTAACTAGTGAGTTGCCTTCTATTTTCTGAAAATTTAAATCATTGACTAAAAGCCATAAATTGGTATGGTCATTATACTGAACATGAGCCTTGTTAGCTACTCTAAAAATATCATTGGTGTTTTTTATCAGAGATAAATCCAAACTGACAGATCCTGTCCATTTAGCAGAGTCTGTAGCTTTACGTAAGGTTTCAACATTAATCACCTGAGACAACGAAGTCATTGAAACAAAAAACAGTAAATAAGTAAAATATCGCATAGCTAATAATTAATGTGGCAAAATTAATAATTAAGGCTACTAATTCAAGAGAAATTTAAATTTGGTACTAGTATTATTATAACAAACCTTAAGTCATTAATAATATCTATTTTATGAATAGTATAATTGTTAAAACCATTATAATATCACTTCGTAAATCCTAAGATATTTCGTAATTTAGCAATCCGCAAAAACAAAATAAATTCTCAATATATATGTCAGACAAAGCTACACTAGAAATTAATGGTAAGAAATACGAATTTCCATTAGTTACAGGTACAGAAAACGAAGTTGCAATTGATATCAAAACACTTAGAGGTGTTACAGGTGGTGTTACTACTGTTGATCCTGGTTATAAGAATACAGGTTCTTGTGAAAGCGCTATCACGTTCTTAGATGGAGAAAAAGGAATTTTAAGATATAGAGGCTATTCTATTGAAGAACTAGCTGAGAAAGCAGATTTCCTGGAAGTCGCATACCTTTTAATTTTTGGTGAATTACCAAATCAGGAAGAATTAGATAAATTTCACTCTGATATCAAAAAGCATGCTGTAGTTGATGATGACATCAAGAAAATTTTAGATGCTTTTCCAAAGTCAGCACATCCAATGGGAGTGTTAGCATCATTAACGAGTGCTTTAACGGCTTTTAATCCAACATCTGTGAATGTTGATTCTGAAGAGGAAATGTACAATGCTATTGTTAGAATTTTAGGTAAATTTCCAATTCTAGTTGCTTGGACAATGCGTAAAAAACAAGGGATGCCATTAGATTATGGTAGTTCTTCTTTAGGCTACGTGGAGAATATCTTACAGATGATGTTTAAGCGTCCTGATGAAGATTATACGCAAAGCAAGATTTTAGTAAATGCTTTAGATAAATTATTAATTCTTCATGCCGATCACGAACAAAACTGTTCAACATCAACAGTAAGAATTACAGGATCATCACATGCTGGATTATTCGTATCGCTTTCTGCAGGTATTTCAGCACTTTGGGGACCGTTACATGGCGGAGCAAACCAAGCGGTTTTAGAAATGTTAGAGGCCATTAAGGAAGATGGTGGTGATACTAAAAAATATATGGCTAAAGCCAAAGACAAAAGTGATCCGTTCCGTTTGATGGGATTTGGACATCGTGTTTATAAAAATTTCGATCCAAGAGCAAAGATTATTAAAGTTGCTGCCGATGAAGTATTGAGCGACTTAGGTGTTGATGATCCAATTTTAGACATTGCTAAAGGTCTTGAAAAAGAAGCTTTAGAAGATCCATATTTTGTTGATAGAAAATTATATCCTAACGTCGATTTCTACTCAGGAATCATATACAGAGCGATGGGTATTCCTGTTGAAATGTTTACCGTTATGTTCGCCTTAGGACGTTTACCAGGCTGGATTGCGCAATGGAAAGAAATGCGTACACGTAAAGAACCAATCGGACGTCCACGTCAATTATATATTGGTGAAACTTACAGACCTTTTAAATCTATAGATAAAAGATAAACACTGTTTTATACAATCAAATTAAAGCTTCATATTACTGTGGAGCTTTTTTTATATTTGTAATTATGATAACACCTCACATACAAAATGAAACTGCGCGCTTGAGAGCAGTAGTTTTAGGAACAGCAGAAAGCATAGGTCCAATACCAACTCTTGAAGAGGCTTATGATCCAAAATCTGCCGAACATATCAAAGCAGGAACCTATCCTAAAGAAGCTGATATGGTTAAAGAAATGGATGCTGTTGCCAAAGTATTTGAACGCTATAATGTGAAAGTATATCGACCAAAAGTTATTGAAGATTACAATCAGATTTTTGCAAGGGATATTGCTTTTGTGATTGAGAATAAATTTATAAAGGCTAATATTTTACCAGATCGCGATCGTGAAATTGAAGCGATTGAACATGTGTGGAGTCAGATCCCTAAAGAATTACGAATCAAACTTCCGGAGGAATGTCATGTTGAAGGTGGCGATGTCATGCCTTGGAATGATCATATCTTTATTGGAACCTATTCTGGTGAAGATTATTCAGATTATATTACGGCACGAACCAATATGGATGCTGTTATTGCTATTCAGGAATTGTTTCCTGAAAAAACAGTAAAATCGTTTGAGCTAAGAAAATCAAATACGAATGCTAAGGATAATGCATTACACCTCGATTGCTGTTTTCAACCTGTTGGAAAAAATAAAGCTATTCTACATAAAAACGGATTTCTTGTAGAAAGCGAATACAATTGGCTTGTAGAGTTCTTCGGAAAAGAAAACGTCTTTGAAATTAGCAAAGAGGAAATGTACCATATGAATAGTAATGTGTTTTCAATTTCTGAAGATGTCATTATATCTGAACGAAACTTTACGCGATTAAATACGTGGTTACGCGAACAGGGTTTTACAGTCGAAGAAGTCCCTTACGCCGAAATAGCCAAACAAGAGGGCTTGTTACGCTGTAGTACCTTACCTTTGATTAGAGATTAGATTATTATATTAAATATTAGTTTTTCACGTTCCAATAGGCGCAAACTTGCCCAAACTGAAAGTGAATAGGATTGTGAGCAGGATCATTTTTCCATAAATAGAGATCAGGATTTTTCTGAAACAATAATATGGTGTCTGATCCTCCAAACATAAATTTTCCAAATTCATCTCCTTTTTTAATCTGTTTTCCTTTGAGTTTAGTGTACATATCAACTCCTGAAACTTGTGCCATACCAATTGGTACTGCCGCAATTAGACCAACTGTCTCTCCAGCATCGATAACAAAAACACCTCTGGCTTGTTGAAATTCATAACCGCCTTCCGAACTGTCTGGTGCATGAAACTCACCATCAGAATTAAGAGTCACATCTAAAAACACTTTACCACGAACAGCTTTGCATTCTTTTACTTTTCCATTAACAGGTGAATGAAATCTATGATAATCAAATGGACTCAAGAAATAATGTACAAATGTACCTCCTTTAAAAGCTTCGGCCAGTTCGTCATCTTGTAGCAGTTCATTAATTGAATTCACAGTATGTGTGCCCTTTAAAGTCATACTAGTTGGTTGGCCATTTAATCCAAGTACATTACCATGATCATCAATTGGATACATCATTTTATAAGTGCAGTCTGCAGGAGAAGTAATAACATTATTATTATCAGGCTCTGCAATTGGTCTTAACGGTGTGTGCCCTTTTTTATTCGCTCCATTAAACTCACGATAGAAAAACTCATTAAAGGTGTTCCATTTCTTAGAGTTTTCACTATAAAGCGGGATATTGTACATTGGATCAATGATAAACGAGGTCATAGCAGACAAAGGAAGCGATTCTTTTGTATCTAGGAATAGACCCCAATCTACAGCAAAATCTCTTAACCAGTCGGCAAAAATAAAGTCCCCTTTTTTATAACTCTGTAAAATGATGTTCATTGAAGGCAATTGCTGATCGACCAGAAAATAGAATTGGCATAACAAATCATAAACTTTTTGATTATGTCCATTTTGCGTATCATCGCTACTCCAGGCATCTGGATAGATTGGATCATCAATTTCGTTAGGTATTAAAACCAAGTAATGTTCTACATAATCTAAATAAGCGTCTGGCGTTGTTGGCCATCCGTTGCCATCAAATACATTATCTAACGCATGATAAAGGTCTGGATGCAATTCATTCCAAGCTCTTTTTTTTGCAATCATCAAAGATGTTTGAAGTGCGATTCGAAAATTTTTATCATTCTTAATCTGACTTTTTAATGCTTTATACGACGTTGTGGTTTTTGGCCACTTTGGATTGGAATGCTTCATCTTTATGGTTTATTATGTAAAACAACTTAGGGAGTCCCAAGTTTTCTACAATAAAAATAAAGTAAAAGGATTACCCACTTCCGCGTAGAATTACGTGTATTTTAAAACCATTATTCTAGTACAAATCCATCCCAACGTTTCATATAAGCTATAAAGTTGGGGCCTAAGCCTTGGTTTTTAAGATAGGCTTCCGAGACTGGTAATTGTGTCGGAGAGAAATTCAGATTGTTGAGTACCTGTAAAGGAAAATCATAATGCAAAATCGCTGATCGACCAATAGAAACAAAATCTACACCAGCATCAAGTACGTGTTGAACATCATTTCCACTTCTAATGTTTCCGGCTACGGTCCATTTCACATGCTTGTAATTGAGTTCTGCGAAATGTTCTAGTAAGGATTGATGTTGATGTTTCTCTTCTTCAGGCAGTTTAAACACATCCCAAAGCGAGATATCTAAAAAGTCGATATTGTGGTCGTCAATTAATTGTTGTGATATGGTTTTGACTTCTTCTAATTGCATTCCGAAGCGTTCAGGTGAAAGACGAACACCTAATAGAAATTCTGGTCCGCAAGCGGTTCTAATACCATCAACAATTTCAAACAGTAATCGTGCTCTATTTTGTAAACTACCACCATAGTCATCTTTGCGGAGGTTAATTTTAGAACTCAAAAACTGAGTGAGGATATACCCATGAGCACCATGAACTTCAACACCATCATAACCCGCTTGTTTAGCGCGTACCGCAGCTGCAATAAAATCGTTGCGTAATTCATGAACTTCGTCTAAGGTTAAGGCTCTTGCATTGTGTTTTTCACTATCAGATGGGCATACGGCTTTTTGTTGAATGACTTCATACGGAGAGCGCATACCTGCATGATGCAATTGAATTACAGCCAAACTTCCGTAAGCTTTAATTTGGCTAGCAAGGCGTTGATGACCTTCAATATGCATATCTGCATATATGCCTAACTGACCAGGAAATCCTTTGCCAACTTGTTGTACATGAGAGGCACAAGTCATGGTAAGTCCGAAACCACCTTTAGCACGCATAGTGAGCCAATGGTACTCATCGTCACTCAATGTACCATCGTTATGACTTTGAGTGTTTGTCATTGGTGCCAGCATAAAACGGTTAGGCATTAAGATTCCGCATTGGAATTGAATAGGTGTTTTGGGAGAATGTGTCATTTAAAGAAGAGTTCTATTACTTTCGGTATAAAAAGTAATTATCAACGAGGTCGATGTAAATACGTTTAGCTTCATCTTCAGAAACATCTTGAACCTGAAATAAGGCATTAGTTTTAAATGCATTTATGATAGGTTTACTGCTGCTTGGTCGACCATAGTTGTTAGTCGCTTTTTTGTAATAGGCGTAGAGACGCAATAGGAAATCGGCAGGAAATGGCTCAGTGTGAGCGTTGATGCGTTCTACTGCTTCTTGGAATAATATGTCTAATTCTTCTGAAGTCATAACTTTTCAGCAATAATACTTTCACCACCTCTCACTTTTTGATTGAGTGCTACTTTGATATCAGCATCAAGTGGTAGAAACAAATCTACTCGTGATCCAAACTTAATAAATCCTGAATCTTTTCCCTGAATGGCTTTATCTTCAGCTTTTGCGTAGTTCACGATTCGTTTTGCCAGCGCTCCAGCAATTTGTCGGTAAAGCACTTTTCCGAAGAATTCATTTTCAACAACGACAGTAGTACGTTCGTTTTCTTCACTAGCTTTTGGATGCCATGCCACAAGATACTTTCCTGGATGATACTTGCTATAGGTTACATTTCCGCTGATAGGATAACGCGTTACATGAACATTTATTGGTGACATAAATACCGAAACCTGAATGCGTTTATCATTAAAAACTTCTTTTTCAAAGACCTCTTCGATAACTACAACTTTACCATCTACAGGCGATACTACAGTATGGTCTTCGAGTTGAGTTAGTCGTTTAGGATTTCTAAAAAACTGAAGGATGAGCACTAAAAAGATCAGCATTCCGATCATGAGTGCAAGTCGTAACCAAGGAATGTCAATAAAGCGATCGATTGCAAAAATTGATGCTATAACGACAACAAGGGTAATGAGTATGATTTTATAACCTTCTTTATGAAACATAAGTAACGAGTCTTAAAAATAAAAATATAAATGGTGCAGCAAAGATAATACTATCTAAGCGATCTAATAAACCGCCATGGCCTGGCATAATGACGCCGCTGTCTTTGACATTAGCTTGTCGCTTAAACTTAGATTCAATTAAATCACCAAGAGTTCCAAAAACACTAACAATGATACTCAAAATAAGCCAGCTTGTAAACGTTAAAGTCTCGGTAAAATACCAAATAAAATAACTGGCAATACAAGCAAAAAAGAGACCGCCTAAAAAGCCTTCAACCGTTTTTTTTGGTGAAACACTAGGAAATAACTTCTGTTTGCCAAAGTTTTTTCCGACGATAAAGGCAAAGGTATCATTAATCCAAACTAATATAAATGAGCCTAGTAGGAGTAGTGGTGTAAAGTTTTGATTAAAATTAGCGATACAAATTAAAAATACGAAGCCACTAGATAGATAAAAAGTGGTAATGATAAACCGTTTAGAGCTAAATAGCGGTATTGTTTTTTCTGAAAATAGATCTTTTATTAAAATGAGCAATACAAAAATTGAAACTGCTAATAATATTTGAGAAGCTTCATCAAATCCTTTGTCAGAATTAGCTATAATTTTCCAATAGGCAAAACCTAAGTATAATAGGATAAATACAATGTAAGGTGAATAGCTTTTTAATTGAATGAGTTTTTTGAATTCAGTCATACAGATTAAACCAAAAATAAAAAAGAGGGCAATTAAAGCATTTTGCCAATATAAAGAAGCAATAAGAAGAGATACGTATAATAGGCCAGATAATGCTCTTGTAATGTATTCTTTCATTTATAAATCTTCTAGTAGCAACAAATATAGGTTTTTTGAGCTGCTTCCGTAGGTAAGAAAGTCTTTGTCTTCAACAGTTTTAAAATGCTTTATCGTTGTAATGTTTGTTGGTATTTTATCTCTGTTTTTACCTTTAATACCTCTCAAGCCTTCTCCAATATTTTGTACAAACTGACTTGTGGTAGCGTAGATGATAAAATTATCAGGAAGCTCTTTTAATTTTTTTTCAGCAATTTGGTTAGATGAGATTAATAGCGAACCATCATCAGATATTAAATACTCACAGGTAGAAAAGAAATATGTGCTTTCAGAAATTCGTTTAGTGGTGTTGAAGTTAAAATCTTTAAATACATCACTCAAGCGTTCGTCAAATAGCAATACTTTATCATTTTGCCATTTATTTTCTTCTAAAATAGAATTTAGGCTGTCATGAATTTCTTGCATATTTTCACAATAGAGAAATTTACCACCATTAGCTTTGAAATTTATAGTAAATTGTTCATCTACTGGCAGCTTTATTTCAGGCATGTATTTGCCTCTCTCTTCGCTTTTTATGTTGTCTTCTGGTGTGTTTTTTAAACCGAAGATTTTACGAAATAGACTCATGTATAGGGATTGCTATTAACCTAATTGAATTAATGTATTTCTCAAATATAAAAAAACTTAAACTAATGCTATATTAATTTAAGTTTTTTATATGATTATTCGTTGAGGGAATGTTTATTCTTCTTCCTCGTTTTTTGGAGATTCTATTAATCGTTCTTCAATTTCTTTTTTGAACGGACGCTCTCCAAAAATTTTCTCTAAATTATCCTTGAAAATAACTTCTTTTTCAAGGAGAACTTCTGCAAGTTCTGTGAGTTTATCTTTATTTTTTTCTAATAAAGCAACTGCTCTTAAGTATTGTTTTTCTATGATGTCTGAAATCTCTTTATCAATCAATTCAGCAGTTTGTTCACTGTAAGGCTTGGTAAAACCATATTCAGATTGCCCTGAAGAATCATAATACGTTAGATTTCCGACTTTATCACTTAATCCATAAATCGTCACCATGGCTCTGGCTTGCTTTGTTACTTTTTCAAGGTCACTTAAGGCACCAGTAGAAATTTTATTAAAAATGACTTTTTCGGCAGCACGACCTCCAAGAGCAGCACACATTTCGTCGAGCATTTGTTCGGGTCTAACAATCAGGCGTTCTTCAGGTAAATACCATGCAGCACCTAAAGATTGTCCACGAGGAACAATAGTTACTTTTACTAATGGCGCAGCATGTTCAAGCATCCAACTTACAGTGGCATGTCCAGCTTCATGGAACGCGATAGCTTTTTTCTCGTCTTTAGTAATGATTTTATTTTTCTTTTCTAAACCACCAACAATTCGGTCAACAGCATCTAAAAAGTCTTGTTTGTCAACAGCTTTTTTCCCGTTACGCGCAGCGATTAAAGCAGCTTCGTTACATACATTTGCTATATCTGCTCCAGAGAATCCTGGTGTTTGTTTTGCTAAGAAATCGACATCTAATTTTTCAGATTGTTTGATTGGTCTTAGGTGCACTTCAAAAATTTCTTTACGCTCTCTAACGTCAGGAAGGTCAACAAATATTTGTCTGTCAAAACGTCCAGCACGCATTAAGGCTTTATCAAGAACATCGGCTCTGTTTGTTGCCGCTAAAACAATCACATTTGTATTGGTTCCGAAACCATCCATTTCTGTGAGTAACTGGTTAAGAGTATTTTCACGCTCATCATTTGAACCAGAGAAATTACTTTTTCCACGAGCTCTACCAATAGCATCTATTTCATCTATAAAAATGATCGCAGGCGATTTTTCTTTAGCTTGTTTAAACAGGTCACGCACACGCGAGGCTCCAACACCAACAAACATTTCTACGAAATCAGATCCTGAAAGCGAGAAAAACGGTACTTTAGCTTCTCCTGCAACCGCTTTTGCAAGTAATGTTTTACCAGTTCCTGGTTGTCCAACAAGAAGAGCTCCTTTTGGGATTTTTCCACCAAGAGATGTGTATTTTTCTGGGTTTTTTAAGAAGTCTACAATTTCTTGAACTTCCTCTTTAGCACCTTCTAATCCAGCAACATCTTTAAACGAGGTTTTTACATCTGTTTTTTCATCAAACAGCTTAGCTTTAGACTTTCCAATATTGAAAATTTGTCCGCCAGCGCCACCTCCAGAACCTCCAGACATACGTCTCATGATAAAAATCCAAACACCTATAATTAGGATAAAAGGGAGTAATGAGAATAATAAACTTCCGAAGTAATTTTCTTCAGTAGTAAAATTTGTAGGTACGAAAATATCATTATCAGCATCATTAATGCTTTCAATTTTTTTCTGAAAAAGCTCTTGCTCACCAAATTCGAAAGTGTAATTAGGTTGTGCGGTTACACTTGGAATAATATTGTTGGGCTTTGCATTTTTATGCGCCTCTTTTGATAAAGCATCTTTTGTGAGGTATACTCTAGCTTCACGTCCGTTGACTATGTCAATTTTTTCAACATCGCCAGCTTCCATAAAAACAAAAAATTCGGAAGGGTTTATTTTCTTTGCATTAGAACCACCAAATCCTCCAGATAATAATTGAATTGCAAGAAATGCTGCAATAACAAATCCGTAAATCCAATAGGGACTAAATTTTGGTTTTTTATTTAAATTTTTATTGTCTTTTGCCATCTATAGTTACCACAAATGTGGTTTTTTATTTAATAGTTTAATAACTGGTTTCAATGATAGTCGTTTTGGCGTCACCCCAAAGACTTTCGATATCGTAATATTCTCTGATATGTTTTTGAAAAACATGAACAACTACATTTACATAATCGATTAAAACCCATTCAGCGTTATCACTTCCTTCGACATGCCAAGGATTATCTTTATGTTCTTTACTGACTTTTTTCTGAATAGAGTTTACAATGGCGTTTACTTGTGTATTAGAAGTTCCTTCACAAATAACGAAGTAGTCGCATACTGTATTTTCAATTTCTCTTAAATCTAAAATTGTAATTTCTTTTCCTTTTACATCTTCAATTCCAGCAATAACTGTACTTATGAGTTGATCTGGACTCGTATTTTTTTTCGCCATTAAATTGATTTAATTTTGTGCAAAGTTATTATTTTTTTACGTCTTATAAAGAGTTATTCTTCATAAGAAATTTATAATTTTTTTTAACACATTACTATGCATATAATCAAACTTGATGCCATCGACTCCACCAATACATTTTTAAGGCATTTGAGTAGTGAAAAAACAGTAGAAGATTATACGGTTGTGGTAGCAAATTCACAGACTAAAGGACGTGGGCAAATGGGAACGGTTTGGGACTCTCAACCTAATAAAAACCTTATGGTCAGTGTGTTTATAGATGTTTCCTTTTTAAAAATTGAAAACAGCTTTTATATCAGTATGGCGACTTCATTAGCTATTTCAAATGCTTTAAAAGCATTTCAAATTAAGCCTGTAAAAGTGAAATGGCCTAACGACATTTTGGCAGACCAGAAAAAGATTTCTGGAGTTTTGATTGAAAATGTCATAAAAAACAATCAGCTTCAGGCTTCAATTATTGGTTTTGGCCTCAATGTCAATCAAACGTATTTTGAGCAGTTACCCTCAGCAACATCAATGCACATGGTTTCAGGAAAAGTTTATCACTTAGATGAAGTGTTATTGTCTGTTATAGAGCAATTGCGGTATTACATTGATATTTTAAAAACGGGAGATTTTCAGAAAGTAAAAGATTTATACGAATCAGAATTATTCAGAAACAATAAACCTTCAACATTTAAAGATGTTAAAGGCGTATTATTTACTGGTATAATTAAAGGAGTTTCAAATTCTGGATACCTTCAGGTATTAATTGAAGATGAGATACTCAAAGAATTTGATTTAAAAGAAGTGAAACTTCTCTATTAAACTTGTGCCGGCATATTTGTAGCTAAAGTCTCTATAAACTTATTGATAGGTCCTTTAATCATCATAGCCATCATGGCATTAAATTCGCCTTCAAAAACGAGTTCAACTTCACTTTTGTCTGCCGCAATCTCTGTTATATGTCCTGTGAGAGAAAAATCTAATTTTCCGCCAGCAGCACCTAAAACAATTTTATGTGGCGCAACAGCTTCTTTCTTTTTCAAAACAATTTCTGGCATGCCTTTAAGGGCAAATAAAAATTTATCATCTTCTAAGACTTCAAATTTGCTGATGTTTTCAGGCATTAACTTTTCAAAGTTTTTAACATCAGATAAAAAGTCAAAAGTCTCTTGTGCCGATTTTGGTATGGTTGTTTTTGGTGATTCTAATTTCATGTGTTTGTATTTATAATTAACAAGCTTTAATCAAATAGCATTCCATTCACTAGGATTAGCGTTCCAAAGTGCCAAAACTTCTTGTTCTTTAAGGTTGATGTATTTTGTATCTAAGGCTTGTTCTAATAGGTTTTCATAATTGCTAAGTGTATGAAGTTCTACATTAGCAGTTTTAAAGTTTTGGTTGGCCACTTCAAATCCATAAGAGAAAATAGCTACCATACCTTTAACATTAACATTAGCCTTTTCTAAAGCTTTAACAGCATTGAGGCTACTTTTTCCGGTACTTATTAAGTCTTCTACAACAACAACATTTTGTCCAGATTCTATAAAGCCTTCAATTTGATTTTGTCGTCCGTGTGATTTGGCTTCAGGTCTTACATAAATAAACGGAAGACCTAAATATTCAGCAACGAGCATTCCGATACCAATAGCACCTGTTGCAACACCAGCAATAACATCAACTTTACCATAGTAAGCTTCGATGTGTTTAGCCATAGTTTCACGAATATAATTTCTTATAGGCGGAAACGACAGAACAATTCTGTTATCGCAATAAATTGGTGATTTCCATCCAGATGCCCAAGTAAAAGGGTCATTAGGCTGAAGTTTTATAGCATTTATTTGCAATAAAACTTCGGCAGTTTGTTTAGCGGTTTCTTTGTCAAAAATCATGTTGCAAAACTACGCTTTTTTGATAAATAGATTTTCAGAAATTAAAATAAAATTAATTTTAAAAATAGGCTACATCTGTATAAAAATGATATTTTTACTTTTTTAAAAAAATCTACCATTTAAAATCATGTATCACATTTTTGTAAATGATAAACCAATTGTTTTAACTACAAAGGTTGAGCGAGAACATGGGTTTAAAAACTATTTGCTCTCCAAAGCACATATTGGCAAAGTCATAAAAGAACTTAATACTACAGCTTTAAAATCAGTTCGTCTTATTGGTAATAAAGATGAAAAGTTGTTGAAGAAGTTTTTAAAATTACTACCAAACGTAGTTGCTGGAGGCGGAAAGGTGTACAATCAACATGGTGATGTCCTTTTTATTTACCGAAATGAAAAATGGGATTTACCTAAAGGGAAAACCGAAGGTAAGGAGTCTATTGAAGAGACGGCTATTCGCGAAGTAGAAGAGGAGACAGGTGTTACCGGACTTAAAATTACTAAAGCGCTTGATACAACTTACCATATATTTAAACGTAATGGAAAGCATAAAATCAAAGTCACGTATTGGTTTGAAATGACTACAGATTTCGACGGAAAACTTTATCCTCAAGAAAAAGAAGGCATTACTAAAGTTGCTTGGCTAAATAAAGCTGAGCAAGCTGAAGCACTTGAAAATAGTTATGCAAACATTAAAATTTTGGTTTAGCCCAATAGCGAGCGTATCCTAAGACCATATATTCATAATCTACACGTATTATAAAATTAATAAGTAAGTTGTGAGTATCGATTATTAATGTTAATTTAGTTAATGACTTGTAAATCAATACTTATGAAAAAATTTTCAATTTTAATGGTGTTATGCTTATTTGTTTCAATTCATTTTGCTTCTGCTCAAAGCACGTTGCCTATGGCAGATGGAACTATGGTAAGAGAAATTGCTCCTAAAGATTTTAAAAGCTATGAAGGTAAACTTTTAGTTGTACCAGCCTTTAAAGCTAGAGGTACCAAAAAGTGGCTGACCAAACAATTTGATAAAAATTATATGAAGCCTTTTCATGTAGCAGATGTTTCCGAAGTTCCTTCAGGATTAGGAGATGATAACTATCCTATAGACACTTATAAATACATGATCTTTATACTAAGTTCGAAGAGTTTTTCTGGTAATACCGAATATTCATTTCAGCTTGTAGATAGAAGCACAAATACCGTGTATTATCATCCCTCTTCAGGAAATATGATAAAAAAGTATCTAAAAAAGTTGATGAAATAACTTATTTAATGCGATAAACAGGATATTGTAAGTGGGCTTTTTCATAATGCTCACTTTGTTTATGTAACCAATCTAATTGTGCATACCAGTTATTGGCAAAATCGGTATCAAATGTTTTTTTAAGATTAAAATCAATTTGCAATTTTGGATAGCGACGTAACAATTCTTGTGCCTTGTCTTCCCAAACATATGGTGAAAACCCTTCTTTTTGCTGTAAAATAGTATCGAAAAAGTTCCAGCTAAAAAATGAATCTACTGCTTGAGGCTCTAAAGTTTCTAGTAAATAGCGTATGCCGTCTTGATCTGTAGGTATCAGATAATCACCTTTAGAGAACGTTATTTGTGAATTAAAGGTGTCTAACTCAATATTATAGTGCGGATAATGACCTTCATAAGCTTGTTGTCTGGTGTCGTAAGATTTTATTTTATAGGATTGAACCGTTAAGGTAGTATCCTTTTCAAAAGGAGTCATTTTGATGTTGTTCAACTTTAAAAGTTCGATAACGTTCCACCATCCTTGTGGAATGACGTATGCCTTTGGAATGGAAATGTCTAACGTTGAAATCATATGATTTTTGTAAGTCACAGGTTTAGTAAATGCTTGTGTTTTATCGTATTTAAGGCGCTTGGCTCCAGTAAGTTCACTTTCCAACATTTGACCTTCATACCCTTTAAATTGTATTGTAGAGGTTTTGGTTGTATCAATTGTCCATTGCAAAGGGTAGGTTGTTTTCTTTTGTAATTCGGTGACTGCATGTTGACGTAATTCTGAAATGTGCTCGCCTTCGGTTTCGGTAATTTCAATCATACTTTTCATGAGTTCATATGTGCCTTCAACACGTTGTTTATAAGGTTTAAGCATATGTGTTTCGACCATCATACCTAAAGTGTTCCAGAGTGTAGTGTAGCCCGTAGAATATCGAGGTGAATCCATAAACTGACTAAAACCTTGATCTGGAGTTCTGTTAAAAACATTGACATAAGGTGTAATATCCCAATTTTTTTCTGAAAGTTTTTGCTCTAGTTGCGGCATCATTTTAGTGTGTAAAAAATTTCCGAGAGCACCACCTAGTTTATTATGTTGTGTAAATAAATGTGTTAAAGTGTATTGGTAATCGGCACCATTACTTACATGATTATCGATAAAAACATCTGGTTGTACCAAATGGAATATTTGGGCAAATGTTCTGGCATTTTTTGTGTCAGACTTTATAAAATCACGATTCAAGTCAAAGTTGCGTGCATTGCCTCTAAATCCGTAAGCTTCTGGACCGTTTTGATTGGTTCTGGTTGTCGAATTTCGATTCAAACTTCCACCTACATTGTAAATAGGAATAGTGACTAAAACTGTAGATTTAGGCATTTCTATATGACCTTGTACCATATCGCGAAACAATAGCATTGTCGCATCGATACCGTCAGATTCTCCAGGATGAATACCATTGTTGATGAGTATAATCCGTTTGTTTTTTTTGACTTCAGAAATGTTGAAGTTTGCATCAGGATTGAGTGTAACCATATGCAATGGTCTTCCAGAGTCTGTCTCACCAATAGGTTCGATGGCTATTTGTTTGTAGTGTTTAGCCAAGTTTTGATAAAACGAAATCGTTTCTTCGTAGGTAGCGGTTTGCTCACCATTTGATTTTTCAAACTGGGTCGTAAAGTCGTATGCTATCTTTTCTTTTTCCGAAGAGCATGACATTAAAACAAGTAAAAAAAGTGCTATTTTTTTCATAGAGGAATTTCTATTGGTTTACCAATTGTTAATATCGTTGTTTATTACTTTATGTTATCTAAGTAATAATAATTCAAAGTTAATCTAAATTTGATTTATCCCTTTAAACTAATAGCTAAATGAAAGTTTTTATTTTGCCCTTTGGGAAAATTAAGATTTTAAACCCTCACATTGCAGAAGTCATTATTAATGAAGGTGTCGTCATGAACTCTGAGGACGTCGATGCATATCATGATTTTTTATTATCCAATTTGGAAGCTCCATTTTCATTGTTAGTAAATAAAGAAAATTCATATACCTATACCTTCGATGCACAAATAAAAATCGCTGGCCTAGAGGAAATTCAATGCATGGCTGTTGTTCTTTACAATTATAATGCAGAAATGGCGACCAAAATCCTTATCGATCTCAACAAAGGAAATAACTGGAACATTAAACTTTTCAAAGATCGAGATGAAGCACTGAATTGGTTAGTTCGAATGAGAAAAAATCGAGCAATAATTTAATTAAGCTATTGTTTAAATAGTAAACAATTGATACTATTTAATTTATCTCATATTTATCAAAATATTAAATATGAGATATAAATTCTACACTTTTATTAATTAATTTAGCAGCACTTTATTTTAAGAGAATGTCACAAACTACAAATACTATTTTAATGATTCGTCCAGTAAGTTTTAGGATGAATGAGCAAACATCTGTAAACAATTATTTTCAGGAAGATTTGAATCTAAAAAATACTGAAATTAATATTAAAGCTCAGAAAGAATTTGATGCTTTTGTTGACAAACTCAGGGCTGTTGGTGTTCAGGTTATTGTTGAGGAAGATGATAAACTAATGGATACGCCAGATTCTATATTTCCTAACAACTGGGTGAGTTTTCATGAAAATGGAGATGTAGGCTTATATCCTATGTTTGCTGAAAACCGTAGAAAAGAACGTCGTGATGAAGTATTTATAAGATTGGAATCTGAAGGTTTTAAAATCAATAATATCATTGATTACACAAGTGCTGAAGACGAAGGCTTATTTTTAGAAGGCACTGGTAGTTTGCTTTTAGACAGAATAAACTCAAAAGCCTATTGTGCTTTATCACCAAGAGCAGATGAAGATTTATTTATAGAGTTTTGTGAAGATTTTGAATACACGCCAATTGTCTTTACAGCTAATCAGACAGTAGATGGTAAGCGATTACCGATTTATCATACGAATGTGATGATGTGCTTAGCAGAAAAATTTTCGGTGATATGCTTGGATTCTATAGATGATAAAAAAGAGCGGAAACTGGTGATTAAAAACCTCAAAGCTGATGGTAAAGCCATTATAGAAATATCAGAAAGTCAAATGCATCAATTTGCTGGAAACATGCTACAAGTCCAAGGTCATGGAGGTCAGCGTTATTTAGTCATGAGTCAGGCTGCTCATGAAAGTTTGACACCAAAACAAGTGGCAGATATTGAAAAACATTGTCCAATCTTATCTAGTTCACTCGAAACTATTGAAACTTGCGGTGGAGGAAGTGCCCGTTGTATGATGGCTGAAGTATTTTTACCAAAGGCTTAATCTAGTTTGTTAAAAATATAACCTCCTTTTTCGGCGCCCCAAATATGTTCGCCTTTATCATCAAAACCTCTGTCCCAAGAGATGATTTTGTCTTCTAAAATTTCAACTTCACTAGTGGCATACGAAGCACCATAGAGCGAACTCGCACATGTTTTATCTCCAGTTTTTCCTTTAAAATAATTAGGTTCTATACGTTTTAATATCACCTCACAGCCTTCTTTTTTTGTGACTTTATCCATGGCTAGCGAATCAAAAGCTTTTGGTGTTTTCCATTTACCTATCCATAACGAATCATGTTCAATAGTATAAATAGCAGAACTATACATGCTGTCATTTACTAGCGTAATTTCGTAAATACGTTGTCGGTAAGGTTTATTTTGTCTGGCGTTAAGTGCTTGCTCGACATACAAAAAATTACCTTTATCCTCCCAAATAGGATACATATGAAGCGCAATATTAAAATAGGTGCTATCGACCTGAGATTGTACTTCAGAATTAAACGAACCTTGCATTAATGAGAATAATTCGGGTAAGTGATTGGTCGGAGTAGTGTTGGGAGTATTTTGTTTGTCGTTTTTACAACTTACTAACATTAATACTATAGTTAGCATTACAAATGGTCTGAGCATGATTGGTTTCTTTTTTTCGAAGATACCAATTTTTTTAGTTTTCTGGATTAGCTTTAGGAAGTTCTACATAGAATTTTGTACCAACACCTTGTGTGCTTTCTACCCAAATTCTACCTTTATTGAGCTCGACTAATTCTTTACATATCGTAAGACCTAATCCAGTCCCTTTTTCATTACTGGTTCCTCTGGTTGTGAAGGTGCCGTTTTGGAACAATTTATCAATATTTTCTCTAGAAATACCAACGCCTGTATCTTCAATACAAATTAAGCTATTGCCGTCATGATCACTATTAGAAACTGTAATAACATCTCCAACACGAGTAAATTTAACAGCATTTGTAATTAAATTCTGAATAACAATTTCAATCATACTTTTGTCAGCATAAATAAAGTCTCTTCGTGACTCATCAATAAGTACAATACGCTTTTGTTCTACTTTTTGTTCAACTAAACTCATCTTGTTTCGAAACACATCCTGAATGTTAAATAATTCGGGTTTTGGCTCTAAGTTTTGCATTTGAGATTTAGACCAATTGAGCAGATTAAATAATAGTTGAGATGCACTATCTGCATTTTCACTTAATTCTGGTACGAGATCATAAAATTCTTCACGAGAAATTCCATCTTCTTTGAGAAGGTCAATAAAACCTTTGATAGATGAAATTGAATCTTTTAAATCATGAGATACAATTGAAAACAAGCGATCCTTTACACTGTTTACTTCCTCAAGGTGCTGCGTTTGCCTAGCAAATTCTTCGTTTCTGAGTTTTATTTCTTTATTCTTTTCTTGAAGTTCTCTATTAAACTTTAAGGTGTTTTTACGCTTTAAATAAATTAATAGTAATATGGTAGAAACAATTAAAAAGGCAGATCCTAAAACATAGGAAATGGCCTTAAGCTTTTTGAACATTACTTCATTTTCTGCCTCCTTTTGTTTTATAGCTATCGCATTGAAATTGGTATCGTTGTCTAAAGGTTCGACTTTTATCGGATTGGTAATTACCGGAATTATAGGCAGACTTTCTTTATCTAATTCACTTTTTAGATTAAAGTATTTTCCTTGCCAGAAGAAAGCATTTTGAAATCTTCCGTTGATTGAGTCAATTTCTTTATGTAACCTGTAATTTTTAAGAAGTTCAGTTCTATTATTAATTTTTGTTGCGATGTTATATGCTTCACTAATTTGATTTTCAGCTAATTTCAACTTGTTTTGTTGCATATTTAGTTCTCCAATCGCATTTAAAGCTCTAAGAACACCATCTTCGTTTTTTGTTTGTCGGTTAAATTTTAATCCTTCAACTAAATATTCAGCTGCTTTATCATAATCTTTAAATCGAAGGTATTCTGCACCAATTCGAGGTAAAATTTCACCTTTCAGTTTTTGATCTGTATTCGGATTGATAAGGTTGAGCACATCTTCATAATATTCAATGGCTTTTCTGTGCTCTTTTCTTTCAGAATATAAGAGTGCAATATTTTTGGTTGAGGTTTTAATACCAATACTATCCCTTAGCTGTTTTCTTACATTTAATGCTTTGATATTAAACTCTAGAGCTTTGTCGATTTGATTGGTGTTGTAATAAGCTTCAGCCAAATTATTATAGGCTAAACTTAATTCGTCATTGAGATTTCGTGATTCAAATGTATGAATTGCTGACAATGAGTTTTCAAGTCCAACACTGTAATTTCCTCTTTTAATCTCAATTAATCCTATGCTGTTGTTAACTTTTGCAATACCTAAAGTGTCTCCCAGCTGATTATAATAGCGCTTAGATCTGTTATACCCATCAATGGCATTGTAATAATCATCTTTTTGAGCATAAATTAATGCTTTATAATAATTAACATCAGCAATACCTTTAGCGTGATTTAGGTATTTTGATAAACGTTCAGTATTATCAATATAAGTGAGTGCTTTTTTATAACTCTTGGCATCATAAAGTGCTTTAACCAAACGTAAGGAAGTATCTACTTTAGCAGAATCTTGTTTTTGATAAGCTAATTCCACAGTAAGACTATCGATTTCATTTGTTTGTGATAAACAAATGAACGACGTACACAAAACAGCCAATGTTATTAACTGCTTCATCGTTTGGTTAGGGTATCAATAATTGCAAAATTATTTTTACACGTTACTTCCTTTAGGGTTGGATAGTTAGAGTGCTTAAATAATAATGTCAATCTCAATAAAGATTGATTATTAAGAGTCATCAACGTTTGGGACTTTGATTAATAGCAATATCAAAAATCAATAAAAACGTTCTGAAACCCTAATTTTCGGGTTTTAATACCTATAAATTAGTTAAAGTGAAGATTGAAATTTATAAAAACATCGACGAATAGATTAACGGCAAAAATCATAGAAAAACAGCACTTTTGTCGACGAAATGCATGTTAATGTTAAGTTGTTGATTTTTAATTAGTTACTTCTAAAAGCGTCAAATGCTGGTAATGCTTTGTTATTAAAATCAAATAAGCACTGGTTTTCCCATGCACTGCCATTGGTTGAGGTCGATTCATTTCCAGAAAAAGCAATCCAGTCTGGAGCCCAGTAACAAAATCCTTTTCCTCTATCTTCAGGAATTGTTTTTATCATGTTAATCAGCCATTCCAGATAGGCTTTTTGCCCTTCTGGAGATGGCGTAAACTCTGGTATGGTTTGATTGATGTTTCCTATAAAATTATTTTGATTATCATTCCAGTCTAATGTAAATGGATATGCGACTTCAACCATGAATATATCTTTCTCAAATGTAGTCGCTAGCTCACTGACCTTTGAAGCTACAAGGTTGAGATTTTTGGTTTGAAACTGCGGATAGTAAGATAATCCAATCATATCAAAATCTAAGCTAAAAGGCTCTAGTTCAGTGAAAAAATAAATTGCATTTTCGACATTTGAGTGGTGTAACATGATTTGTACTTCATCTTGAGTGTCAACGTCTTTTATAGCTCTTATAGCTTCTCCAACTAGCGCTGCATAATTGCTCCAGTTATCAGAAAACGCATCCCATACTTTACCGTAATTCCATAAAAATCCACTGTCTGTTTCATTTCCAATTTGAATGATTTCCGGTAACGTGTTTTGGTTTTTTAGTTGTGTGATGACATCTTTTGTATAGGTGTAGACAGCAGTTCTAATTTCAATATCAGTTAAGTTTTGCCATGCAGAAGGTGGAGTTTGTGTACCTGGATCAGCCCAAAAATCACTATAATGTATGTCTAATAAAAAAGCCATGTTTTTAGACTTTACACGTTGAGCGTAAGCTTTTACATCAGTCAAGCTATTTTGCCCATTTTGTGGTGTATGCCATAATTTAAGCCTGACAAGATTTGTCCCATTATCTTTTACAAAATCTAAAAGGTCTACAACGGTACCGGTTTCATCTCTATAATTAATATTGTAAGCTTCAAGTTCTGACTGAAATGATAAATCCATGCCTTTGTAAAAAGTAGCAATAGGATCTGGAGGTGTGATGTCATCTTGCTCTTCTTCATTGTTTTTAAGGTCACTAGAATTGCAACTAACAATAAGTATTAAGCCAATGAGAACGTAAAGATATTTCATAATTAAAGTTCTTGTCCAAATTTAATTAAATTGCCATCATTGTCCAGAATAGAAAATTCGCGCATGCCATAAGGTTTGTTTTCTAAAGAACCATTAGGATGAATGACATCAAATTGTTTTAATTCTTCATAGAGTACATCAATATTTTCGACATCAACGTAGCAACTCGTGTTTTCAGGATGAATCTTGTTATCGCATTTCCAGAAATGTACCACAAATTGATCACGAGCAATGATAGCATAATTAGTATCGAGATAACCAATGCGATTAAAGCCTAGTTTTGTCTTGTAGAATTCGACTGTCTTATGAATATCTAGCGAGGCTAAAACAGGAATACCTCTCAGCAAATGTTTTTGTCTTTCCATAAAAATAGAATACTAAAATTTGTGCGTAAAATAAGCAATAAAGCAGTTGTATTATCTTAAAATTTTAATAAAAAGCCTATCTTTGCAGACTTAAAATTATAAGCGAAATGAATCTTCAGGATACACTATCACTCAACGTAAAGCAGGCTGTGAAATCTGTTTTTGATGCGCAATTAGAATCGGTAGAATTTCAAGCTACTCGTAAGGAGTTTGCAGGAGATATCACTGTAGTTGTTTTTCCAATGTTGAGGGTTGTAAAAGGTAATCCAGTGCAAATTGGTCAACAAATTGGAGAGTATCTTGTTGAACATGTTGAGCAGGTTAAAGCATTTAATGTGGTTAAAGGTTTTCTAAATGTAGAAATTAGTGACACATACTACATTGATTTTTTTAATACTATTAAGGATCAGACCAATTTCGGATTTGTTGAACCTAAACCAGAGGATAAAGCTGTTTTGGTAGAGTATTCTTCACCAAATACTAATAAGCCTTTGCACTTAGGACATATTAGAAATAACCTTTTAGGATATAGTGTTTCTGAAATATTAAAAGCTTCTGGTAAAAAGGTATATAAAACACAAATTATTAATGATAGAGGTATTCATATTTGTAAAAGTATGCTTGCCTGGAAGCGCTTCGGAAATGGTGAAACTCCAAGTTCGTCAGGTTTAAAAGGCGATAAGCTCGTTGGAAATTATTACGTCAAATTTGATCAGGAATATAAAAAAGAAATACAACAGCTCGTTTCTGAAGGACAAACAGAAGAGGATGCAAAAAAGCAAGCGCCAATTTTAATTGAAGCTCAAAACATGCTCCAGAAATGGGAGTCAGGAGATCCTGAAGTGGTGTACCTATGGGAAACTATGAATGGTTGGGTATATGATGGTTTTGATGAAACGTACAAAAATTTAGGTGTTGATTTTGATACATTATATTATGAAAGTCAGACTTATCTTTTAGGTAAAGATTTCGTTGCTGAAGGTCTAAAAACAGGAGTATTCTTTAAAAAAGAAGACGGTTCGGTTTGGTGCGATTTAACTGATGAAGGTCTAGATGAAAAAATTGTATTGCGTAGCGATGGAACTGCTGTTTATATGACTCAGGATATCGGAACAGCAATACAGCGTGTTAAAGATTTTCCTGATGTTGATGGTATGGTTTACACTGTTGGAAATGAACAAGAATATCATTTTCAGGTATTGTTTTTAATCATTAAGAAGTTAGGATTTAAATGGGCCAAAAATTTATACCATTTAAGTTACGGTATGGTCGATCTGCCTTCAGGAAAAATGAAGAGTAGAGAAGGTACTGTAGTCGATGCCGATGATTTAATTGTAGAAATGGCACAAACCGCTGAAGAGATTTCCGAAGAACTAGGGAAACTTGACGGTTATTCTAACGAAGAGAAACAAGAACTTTACAAAACGATTGGCTTAGGCGCTTTAAAATATTATATACTGAAAGTAGATCCTAAAAAACGAATTTTATTTGATCCTAAAGAATCTATAGATTTTCAAGGAAATACAGGTCCTTTTATTCAATATACTTATGCCAGAATCCAATCGGTTTTAAGAAAAGCAGATTCAGAATATGATGTTTCTAACTTCTCAAACTTAGAATTGCATCTCAAAGAAAAAGAGCTTCTTAAGCAATTAGAGGGATTTCCCGAAGTTGTGCAAAATGCAGCGCAGCACTATAGTCCTGCTCTTATTGCAAATTATACATACGACCTGGTTAAAGCTTACAATACGTTTTTCCAGAATGTGCCTATCGTTATCGGAAATGATAATCCAACTTCAATTGCATTTAGAATTGGGTTGTCAAAAAGTGTTGCACATGTCATTAAAAACGCATTCAACCTTTTAGGTATTAATGTGCCTGAACGTATGTAATTGATTTAATTTCAATAATTCATTCGTTTTTGTGTGAAATTATCAGGTTTTAGCTAGTAATTTTAAGTTGATTGCATTTTTAATTCTTAATAAAATGTTAAAATTACAGTATTACAAAACCCTCTCTTAGTTTTTCTCGTAAGTGTTCTTGTCTTACCCCAAGAGGCGTTAAAACAAACGTATAATTAACACTAATCAAATGAAAAACAAAATTACTCTTGTTATTGCATTCGCGATAGCTTTTTTTATTTCAGATTATTCATATGCTCAGCTAGTTACTAGTGGAGCAGATGATGGATCAGACGGAACCTTGCGAAATGAAATCGCAGATACGCCTTCAGGCGGTACAATTACTTTTATGGCTGGAGTTACTACTGTAACCTTAAACAGCGAACTTTTAATTGATAAAGATCTTACTATTACAGGCTCAGTATCACCATTAGTAACAATTGATGCTAATTTCAATGGACGAGCATTTAATATTACAACGGGTAACGTCGTGTTGAATAATTTATTAATTACCAACGGAGTCGCTCCTGATGGTGGAGGTATTTATATGACTAATACTTCTGTTACTATCAACGATTGCGTTATTACAAATAATGTTGCTAATTCCACTGGGTCACCAGCTGGATCTGGTGGTGGAATTTTTAATGATGTTGGCGGAGTGCTTATTGTAAATAATACTGAAATATCTTCCAATACAGCCAATAGAGCTGGTGGTGGAATTGAAGACAAAACTGGAGCTGGACTTGCTACAACGCTTAATAATGTAAGTTTTTTTAATAACAATGCAGGTGTGGCACCAGCAACAGCAGCTCCAGGTAATGGAGGTGCGTTACACGTGTCTAGTACAGGTTCTGTAATAATTGTTGGTGGAATAGCTAGCGGAAATATAGCTGCTCTAGAAGGAGGTGCTTTATGGAATGGCTTTGGTACAATGACTGTTGACGGAATGACTATTGACGGAAACGATGCTCAGGGAAACAACGGAGATAACGGTGGAGGAGGAATCTTCAATAATGGAGGAGCACTTATCGTGCAAAACGGAACAACAATAACAAATAATACGGCTTCAGGAACTTTAGGTTCTGGAGGAGGAATTTTTACATTAACTCCCGGAACTTTAAATATTGACGGACTAACTATAGAAAATAATACGGCTAATAGAGCAGGTGGAGGAATAGAAATTAATTCTGCATCTGGTGAAGTTTATACTTTTAATGATGTGTCCTTATTTGGAAATATTGTGAATGGACCTGCACCAGGAAATGGTGGTGGACTTCATATATCAGGAGCAGGAGATGTTGTGTATAACAATGGTACAGTTTCGAATAATACAGCTTTCGAAGGAGGTGGATTATGGAATAGTGTTGGATCTATGTCAATAAATGGAACTACTATTACAGGAAACATCGCTAACGGAAATGCTACTGGTGGTGGCGGACTTTTTAATAATGGCGGAATTCTTAATGTTGACTCAGCAACGACTTTAACAGGTAATATTGCGGATGCAACTGATGTTGGTGGTCGTGGTGGAGCAATCTTCAATAATGTTGGAGGTGTGTTAAATCTAGCTACTGGTCTAACTATATCAGGAAATTATGCAAGTAGAGCAGGTGGAGCTATAGAAGATAATTCTGGCGGTACATTAACGTTAGATGGTGTAACATTAACTGGAAACTCTGCAGGTGTAGACCTCAGTTTGGGTAATGCTATTGCGCCTAATCCTGGAAATGGTGGAGCAATTCACTTATCAGGAACAACAAATGCTGTAATTAACAACAGTACTATTACACTAAATTTATCAGCTTCTGAAGGTGGAGGATTATGGAATAACTTAGGGACAATGACAGTTGATAATACTTTAGTTGATGGAAATGATGCTCAGGGAGCAGATGCCGATACTGGAGGTGGAGGAATCTTCAATAATGGAGGTACACTGATTGTGCAAAATTTGGCGACCATAACAAATAATAGTGCTTCTGGAACTTCGGGTTCTGGAGGTGGAATTTTTAGTACTGACGGAAATGTAACAGTCAATACATCATGGGTCGCTTACAACTCTTCTAACCGAGCAGGTGGAGGAATTGAACTCATAGAAGGTAATTTAAATCTTATTAATTCAACTTTAGATTTTAATACTACTGGCGCAGCACCAGGAAATGGTGGCGGATTACATATTACAGGTTCTGCAGATGCTAATATATTAGATGGTACAGTTAATAGTAATGTGGCTGCACGTGAAGGTGGAGGACTTTGGAATGGTTCTGGAACTATGACAGTCAGTAATGTGACAATAGATAGCAATGAAGCTCAAGGATCTGCAGCTGATGATGGAGGTGCTGGAATCTTTAATAATGGAGGAACTTTAAATGTTCAAGGCGGTACAACAATAACTAATAATGATGCTACAGGAACTTTAGGTTCTGGTGGAGGAGTTTTCTCAACCGATGGTGTCGTTACTATTGAAGCGTCATCAATTAGAAATAATACTTCTAATCGTGCTGGTGGTGGTATCGAACTTATAGAAGGAACTTTAAACATTACAAATACTACAGTCAATTCAAATGTAACAGGTTCTGCACCAGGAAATGGTGGTGGACTTCATATCACTGGAGCTGCTAATTCAAATATTACTGGAGGAACATTCAATACCAACACTGCAATACGAGAAGGTGGTGGATTATGGAATGGCTCAGGAATAATGACCGTTGACGGAACTACAATATCAGGAAATACTGCCATAGGTCCAGCTGCCGATGATGGTGGTGCTGGAATTTTTAATAATGGCGGAACTTTAAATATAATTGGAGGAGCCAGAATCACAAATAATACGGCTACTGGAGCTTCAGGCTCTGGTGGAGGAGTATTATCTACAGATGGAACTGTAACAATTGATGCTTCGGAAATTTCTTCAAATACAGCTAGTCGCGCAGGTGGCGGAATTGAATTAATTGAAGGGATGTTAAATATCACCAATTCAATAATAAATTCTAATACAACAGGTGCTGCTCCAGGAAATGGAGGTGGACTTCATATTACTGGAACGGCAAATTCTAATATTATTGGTGGTACGTTTAATGATAATAATGCTGCCCGTGAAGGAGGTGGATTATGGAACGGAGTTGGTACAATGACTCTAGATGCACTTACAGTAAACGGAAATACGGCTAATGGTCCAGCTGCTGATGATGGTGGAGGTGGAATCTTCAATAATGGAGGTACACTTATCGTACAAAATGGAACAGTTGTAAGTAATAACATAGCAGACGGTACTTCAGGTTCTGGTGGAGGTATTTTAACTATTGGAGGAGATGTTACTGTTGATTCATCTTCAATTATCACGAATCAAGCAAATAGAGCTGGTGGTGGTATTGAACACGCTGGAGGAACATTAAACCTTATCAATACTACTCTAGATTCAAATAATGCTGGAGTTTCTCCTGCAATTGCTGCGCCAGGTTCTGGTGGAGGATTACATGTTAGTGGTTCAGCAACAACTAATATTACTGGAGGAACCACAAATGATAATATTGCAGCCAATGAAGGTGGTGGTCTATGGAATGGTTCTGGAGTTATGACAATAGTAGATCATACTGTTGATGCTAATACGGCATCAGGAAATGATGCAATGACTCCAGGAGCTGCTGGAGGTGGTGGAATCTACAATGAAGGCGGAACACTTGATATTTCAGGTTCTACATTTATTACTAATAATGTAGCAGATGGAGCGCAATCAACTGGTGGAGGAATCCTAAATGCTGGTGGTACATTAAGTGCCAACGGAATTAATATTATGAATAATCAGTCTAATCGCGCAGGTGGAGGTATTGAAACTAATGGAGGAGGAGCAATAAGCTTAACAGACGTAAGTTTGAACTCTAATGAAACAGGCGTTGTGACAGGAGCGGGAGCACCAGGAAATGGTGGAGCTCTTCACGTAAGTGGTAATGGTAATGTTATGGTTACTGGAGGTACAGTTAATATGAACATTGCTGCTTCTGAAGGAGGAGGATTATGGAATGGTTCTGGAACAATGACTGTTGATGGTACCACTTTAGATAGTAATGATGCACAAGGCGCTTCAGCTGATAATGGAGGTGGAGCTTTATTTAACAACGGTGGAATATTAATTGTTCAAAACGGAACATTAATCACCAATAATACGGCTACTGGAGCATCAGGTTCTGGTGGTGGAATTCAAAATGTAGATGGTGGTTCAGTTTCAGTTTCAGATTCTGAAATATCAAGCAACACTTCAAACAGAGCCGGAGGAGGCATAGAGGATAATTCAACCAATGGCGTTGGAACCATTACACTCTCAAACGTAACGCTTAATAATAATACTACAGCAAGTGCACCAGGAAATGGTGGCGGACTTCATATGACTGGGCCAGGAAATTCAACAATTACTGGTGGTACAGTTAATATGAATATTGCTGCTTCTGAAGGAGGAGGATTATGGAATGGTTCAGGAACAATGACTGTTGATGGTACCACTTTAGATAGTAATGAGGCGCAAGGCGCTTCAGCTGATAACGGTGGAGGAGCTTTATTTAATAATGGCGGAACATTGATTGTTCAAAACGGAACATTAATCACCAATAATACGGCTACTGGAACATCAGGTTCTGGTGGTGGAATTCAAAATGTAGATGGTGGTTCAGTTTCAGTTTCAGATTCTGAAATATCAAGCAACACTTCAAACAGAGCTGGAGGAGGAATAGAAGATAATTCAACCAATGGAGTTGGAACTATTACACTTTTAAATGTAACACTTAATAATAATAATACCACAGGGAGTGCACCAGGAAATGGTGGCGGACTTCATATGACTGGTCCAGGAAATTCAACAATTACTGGAGGAACAGTTAATATGAACACTGCAACTCTTGAAGGAGGAGGATTATGGAATGGTTCTGGAACAATGAATGTTGATGGCGTTACCTTAGATAATAATACGGCAAGTGGAGCCATGGCCAACGAAGGTGGTGGTGGAATTTTTAACGCAGGAGGAACCCTCATAGTTCAAAATGGAACCATAATTATAAATAATACAGCTAATGGCGCATCAGGTTCTGGTGGAGGAATTCTAAACGACCTAGGTACACTAACCATTACAGATTCTGAAATCATGAATAATTCATCAATGAGAGCTGGTGGTGGTGTTGAAGAAAATTCTGAATCAGGAAGCCTTTTAACAATTATGAATACCAACTTAGTAAACAATAGTACTGGTGCAACACCAGGAAATGGTGGCGGACTGCATATTACTGGACCAGGAGATTCAAATATTACTGGAGGTACAGTAAACAGTAACTCTGCTGCTCGAGAAGGTGGTGGATTATGGAATGGGTCTGGAATAATGACTCTTGATAATGTTAGTGTTAATGGTAATACGGCTTTAGGTAGTGCAGCAGATGATGGAGGTGCTGGAATCTTTAATAACGGAGGAACATTAAATATTACCAATGGTAGTGTGGTTTCTAATAACTTGGCAACAGGAGCTTCGGCATCTGGTGGTGGATTACTAAGCACAGATGGAGATATTACAGTTACAAATTCAATATTTGAAGCCAATGCTGCAAATAGAGCTGGTGGTGCTATTGAAATTATTGATGGGACATTAACATTTACTAATTCTTTAATGTCTGCTAACGATGTAAACGGCTTAGCAGGAAGCCCTGCTCCAGGAAATGGAGGTGGTTTGCATGTTACAGGAACTTCAGGTTCTGTATTGATTTCTACCAGTACAATTACTGGAAATACAGCAGCCAACGAAGGTGGAGGATTATGGAATCAGAACGGAACAACAATGGATGTTTCAAACTCTACAATTGATGCTAATGTTGCAGCTGAAGGTGGAGGGATATTTAATAATACAGGATCTATTACAACTGTGATGACGAGTACTATTTCAGGGAATTCTGCATCTGTATCTGGTGGTGGAGCTTCTAATAATGGTGCGACTTTAGATTTTAATGCTGTAACTATAGTTATGAATACAACTGCTGGAACTGGTGGTGGTATTGATGCAGTGAATAATGTGTCTTTAAAGAATACTATCGTGGCATTAAATACAGCTGCTTCAGGAACAGATGTTTCTGGAATCTTAACATCTAACGATTATAACTTAATAGGAATGGATGATCTAGCAGTTTTTGCTGCTCAAGCCAATGATTTAGAAGGCGTAGATCCAGTTATTGGACCATTGCAAAATAATGGAGGAACAACATTTACGCATCAATTACTTGGTGGTTCACCTGCTTTTGATGCTGGTGATGCTGCTGATGTATTTACAGATCAAATTGGTCAGGCGGTATTTGGTGGATCAAGAGATATTGGAGCTTACGAATCTCAAATCACATTATCGGTTGAAGACTTTGATTCAGATGCTATAATGGGAGTTTATCCAAACCCTAGTAATGGTATTTTTAATATCGAAATTGGAACTTCAATTTCTGATGCTATCAATTTAAAGGTAATTTCAGTTACAGGTAAATTAATAAAAGAAATGCCACTAAATACTGGATTAAATACGATTGATATTGACGGAATGGCTTCTGGATTATATATTTTAAATATTACTTCAGGAAGTAACACCGTGACACATAAATTAATTTTGAATTAGTGATTTAGTCCTATTGCTAAATTAAATTTGCTTAGAAGGCCACCATTAGGTGGCTTTCTTAGTATTTATTAAAACCAAACCTTAAAAAAACGCGTAGGTATTGTATGATGAAATCCCTTATATGCTTTAGTATAATGCTCTTTTTTTGCAATACAGTTTTTGCTCAAAAATTAAATCACTTTGCTTCTTTTAGAACTATTGAAAGTGATAATTATTTTAGGTTTAATTATGATAATGATTATTTCGCAGCTCTTGACGAGAATTATACTCAAGGTTATAATTTAGAATTTGTATCACCAGTATTAGCTAAAAACCCAATCCTATCGCTATTGGTTCAGCCCAAAGCGTTTCAATTTAAATATGGTCTGGCATTAGAGCATATTGGGTATACACCAAATGATTACCATCTTCCAGACATCCAATTTGGAGATCGGCCTTTTGCAGCTGCTATTATGATAGAAAGTTCAGTACTAGGCATTCATAATACTAAGAAAATACGCATGCACAGTTCTTTAAATTTCGGACTTATCGGTCCTGGTGCTTTCGGAAAAGAAATGCAGGTTGGTATTCACAATCTTACAGGAAATAAAACGCCCAGAGGATGGAAGCATCAGATAAAAAATGATATAATCATTAATTATAATTTAGGTATAGAAAAGCAATTAGTAAATGTTAGTGATGTGATGTCTTTGCAAGTACAATCTCATTTAAATATAGGGACTCTATTTACTAATGTTTCAGTAGGAACAAATGTTATTATTGGAAAGTTTCAAGATTTCTTTACTTCGGAAAAACGTCATACAAAATTTCAAATCTATACTTATATACAACCTGTTTTTAGTGCCATTGCCTATGATGCTACGCTTCAAGGAGGTCTGTTTAACAGAGAGAGTCCTTATACAATATCTTCTAATGCAATTAAGCGCTTTACATCACAATATAATTACGGATTTGTAATTCAAACGCGAACACTGTTTTTTGAATATACACGTTCGGTGATTTCTAAAGAATTTCAAACGGGTACATCAGCCAAATGGGGAGGTGTCAGAATCGGTTTTACATTTTAGCTTTACGACGAAAACCTACCTTTATAAGCTATAGCTTGTTTGATATGCGCCAAATGATGATTGCTATGCCATGCATACATGCCAATCGTTTCATCTAATTGAAATCGTCTTCCGTGTTCAGGATGTACAAATACTCGTGATAGCTCTTTTGTAGATATATGACTTAGTAATTTTCCTAGTTTAGCATGAAGGCCATTAAGCAAGTTAAGTGTGTCATTTATATTATCATCGATACTATCAATTAATGTTGCCCAGCGCTCTTCATAATAGGGTCTTATAGTTGGCGACTCTTCGGTTAAGGCCAGCTTAAAACGTATGATGCTATTCATGTGACTGTCTGCACAATGATGAACCACTTGCTTTATAGTCCAGCCATCAGGTCGATACTGCCAGTTTAATTCTTCAGTAGTTAGACCTTTAGTTACGGCTTCAACGGCCTGAGGAAATTGTTCTATATCCTGAATCCAGAGTTTAATTGTTTCTGGAGTAATTATTTCAGGTTTTTGAAATTCTCCGATAGGAAAACGAAGTTTATAAAGTGCTTCTTCAGTCATAATTATATAGTGTTAAAATCGTACTCTGAAACTTATATTTGGTGTAATACCTAGCGAAACGTTCTCTATAGTGATAAGATCACCCTCGCTGTTTTCGACATAATAAGTATTAATCACATTTTTTTTGTCTAAAAGGTTCCAGATAGACGCTCCAATAGATGCGTCCATTTTGTTGGTTAATTTTAATTGATAGGTTGCTGAAATATCTGTTCTAAAATAATCATCTAACCGTTCGTTATTTGGAATATCATATTCAATTTGAGCATTGGAGGTGTTTTGATTCTGAAGTGGTAAAGTTAGCGGTTTTCCAGAGTGCCAGTTCACACCAAGTGCCAGCTTTAAATCATTAATTGTGTAAGTGCCAGCAAACGTAGCTGTATGTCGTACATCTATATTATTTGGAAATGTGCTACCATTGTATAAATTGTCAAACGTATAATCATTTTTGCTAAAGGAATAACTTAGCCAGGTACTAAAGGAATCATATTGTTTATTAATTAAAAAGTCAATACCTCTAACTTGATATTTGCCGATATCGTTTGTGAATTGAAATTGGTTTTGAAACCCTTGACTCCGAGCAGTAATGCCTTCTACATTTTTTATAAAAGCTTCTGCACTAATCAGCAGTTTGTTTTTATTGTAGTGAATTCCAACAGCACCTTGTGTGCTTTTTATTATAGGAATATCTTCGTTATTTGATAAAATCCAACGTCGCTTTTCAATGCCCAAAAAGTCATTTTGTAAGTCAATAATTTGAGATGTCGTCTGACTCTTTAATTCGGCTAAAAATTCGATTCTAAAATCGTTGTTGAGTTTGTGGCTTACCGAAAGTCTCGGTTCAGTAAAAAAATCAGAAAACTTTTCAATGTAGTTGGTTCTAATTCCAATTCGGGCATAGGTGTTTTTATTTGCTGAGGTAAATTCGGCTTCACCATAAATCGAATGTGTTCTCACGACTTCTTTTATAAAACTCACAAAACTGGGATTGTCTAATTCTTCCGAATTACTAATGATAACTTCACTAAACTGATAACCACCATGCAATTTTAAATGCTCATCAATGTGATTGGTAGCGTTAATTTTTACACTTACATCATTAACCTGGTTATCTTGGATGAGTTCTTGAGTATTGACAATGTCAAAATTTGTCGCTTTTAAATCATAATTGGTGTAATAAACTTGAGCTGTAGTAGTAAGTTTGCTACTCCAGTATTTTAAATATTCAAAACCTGCAGCAAAGTTGTTTTGTTCCAAACTATTTTTTAATGGAACACTTGTGGCATCGCTAGATTGCTGATCATAGGTTAAACTATTATTAATCGTCAGAAAATTAAATCGAAACTGATCCTGGTCGGTAATATCGTATAAAAATTTAGTTGAAATATCATAGAAATAGAAACGTTCGTTATTTGAAGTGATTTCTGAGTTTCCTTGTTGCGGATTAGAAAAATCACTATCCTGAAATACGCGTTGTAAATATTGATCGTATGTTGGTGTAAAAATAAAATCGGTTACAGAGCGTCTTGCTGCAACTTGTATTTCGGCATTTTCATCTAGAGGGACTTTAGCAAAACCATCGGCATGAATGAGATTAAAGCCAGCACCAGCTTTAAAATCTTGATCCAAGCTGTTAGACTGTTGCATATCAATAACACTAGATACACCATCGCCAAACTTAACACTAGTCCCGTTTTTTGAAACGTTAACTTCTTTGGTTAAATTCGGATTGAAGGCTGATACTAAACCAAAAAAGTGCCCAGATTGATACATTTTAATGCCATCCCATAAAATAAGGTTTTGGTCATGAGTTCCGCCTCTGACATTAATATTAGAGACGCGTTCATCTACACTGATGATACCTGGAAGTGCTTGAATACTTTGCAGTATATCTGGTTCTATAAGTCCGGGAAGTATCCCAAAATCTTCAGTTTTGATATTGACTTTACCATCACTCTTTTTTGAAATTCCTTTGGTAAGAAAATTAGTAATGACAACTTCTTCAAGCTTTTGAGTGATAAAATTACTAAATGGGTTGGTCCGTTTTGAAATGACAACTCTAGAACTATCCAATAGGATAAAGTCGAGATTGGTTTCAGATTTTAAAAATGCTAAAGCCTCATCTAATGTAAGATTGTCACTGGGAAAAAAAGCTGTTTTACCATCAATGGTTAAGTCCAGGTATGTAAAATTGATACTGAACTTAGCTTCTAAATGTGTGAGAATTTTTGCAAGCGGGAGTTTATTTTTTAAATCGGTCTGTGCAGAAATGCTCCAGATATTCAAAAAAAATAAGATTATAAAAAGATAGTGTGCACCTTTTTTACTCACGCTTAAGACTAATGATATGATCCGTTTTACTATACTTTAATTGTAATGGTAAAGTAATGGATTTTAAGGCAATTTCAATATCATTGTGCGTAAAACTTCCAGTAAATTTTTGGTTAGCATCTCGTTGGTCATAGCTAACAGTGACATCGTACTGGCGTTCAAATTCTGAAATAACTTCTTTAAAAGGGATACTTTTAAAGGAGCTATTGTGGTTTAACCATGACGGACTAGATAGATTTTCTTTTTCGGTAGCAATATAATTCCCATCAATAATTAAAAAAGAGTCTCCAGGAAGGAGAGTATGTTGTTTAAGATTTGTATCAACTTTAACTTGACCTTCATAACAGGTAACTTCAAAAAAGTTTTCACGATGCTTGACATTAAACTGTGTGCCAAGAACAGTAACTGTTCCTATATTGGTTTTTACATCAAACTTTTGACCTTTGGCCACTTTGAAAAAGGCTTCACCATCAAGGTTAACCGTTCGGTTGTTATCCCAACGCGACTCATTAAAAGTTATGGTAGACATGGCATTGAGTTTAACTTCAGAGGCATCAGGTAAAGTAACAGATTTTTGTTGAGAAACCAGAGTGTTCATTTCGGTATCTAAAGTTGTTATATAGAAATATATACCAAAGCATATCACCAAAATTGCTGCGACTTTTGACAGAACAGGTAACAGTTTGCGCTTTTTTTGTTGTGTTGAATTAATCGTGTTCCAAACGTCATCCAAAGCATTATCTGTAGACATAGTATCTGCTTTAAAGCCTTTTAAATGCTTGTCTAAACGCGTTAAATCATCATAATCATCAAGTTGCTTGAATGCTTCAAGTTCCTGAGGGTTTAGATTGTGATCTAACCATTTTTGTATGAGGTCTTCTCGGTTCATAATATTCGATTCACACATATAACAGTTGCTGAGCAAAAATTCCTACCCTTATAATTCATCGATGTCTTTTCTTAATTTTTTTAAAGCACCATAAATGCGTTTTTCTACTGCTTTTGTCGATATATCCAACAACTCAGCAATCTCTTTAAAGCGTTTGCCTTCAACTCTGTTCATTAAAAAAGCAACACGTTGTGCTTCGGTTAAATTAGAGATAGCCTTTTCTAATTTTGCCTTGTATTCTTTTTCTTGAAGTAAAAACTCTGGATTGATATTGGTACTGTGCTTTGGTTTTGTTTGTCGGTGACGTAAAACCACTTTTTGATGTGCAAATTCATTCAACATCAGATTATTGGCTGTGGTGAATAAAAAACTCTTGGCTTTATCTTGTGGTATTTTCGAGCAGTTTTCCCATAGTTTAACAAAAGCCTCCTGCATTTTATCTTGCGGATTTAACTGACTTCCGAATTTATAATAGAGAAAGTCATGTAAATCTTTAGAGTATTTTTTAAATATAGAAGAGAATAACTGCTCTTCACAAATATGGTCTTTAAGCGGTTTTGACATTTGTTTTTTGGTTGTGGCTAAGTTATGAAAATTATATGGTAGGAATTTTAGCTTTTTACATGTTCTATTAAAAAATACAAGTAATTGTTAAGTCTGCTTAACCGTTAGTTTTAGTTTTTAGTTGGTTAAAAGGATTGCTGGTCATAGCGATCCTTTTTTTATGAATCACGATTTTTTGGTAATTCAGCATTCTTATCGTTTAATTTCTCCTTTTGAACTTCATAAATACATCACAAATCGCTAAATTTGCATCTTTAAAATTCTAGAAAAACATGTTTAATAATTTAAGTGAAAAGTTAGATAAAGCATTACACGTCTTAAAAGGACATGGTAGTATTACCGAAGTTAATGTCGCTGAAACATTAAAAGAAGTACGTAGAGCGCTTTTAGATGCCGATGTTAACTTTAAAATTGCTAAAGAATTTACCAACAAAGTTAAGGAGAAAGCTTTAGGTCAAAATGTATTAACAAGCTTACAGCCAGGTCAATTAATGGTTAAGCTTGTTAAAGATGAGTTGACTGAGCTTATGGGAGGCGATGCAGAAGGCATTAATCTTTCTGGTAATCCTAGTGTGATTTTGATGTCAGGTTTACAAGGTTCTGGTAAAACAACCTTTTCAGGTAAACTGGCTAATTACTTAAAAAACAAAAAAACTAAAAAACCTCTATTGGTTGCTTGTGACGTTTATCGTCCAGCGGCAATTGATCAATTACATGTTGTAGGTGGTCAAATCAATGTTGAGGTATTTAGTGATAAAGGCAATAGTGATCCTGTAGCGATTGCTCAAGCTGGTATAGCACATGCAAAAGCTAATGGTCATAATGTAGTTATAATTGATACCGCAGGTCGATTAGCAGTTGATGAAGCGATGATGACCGAAATATCTAATATTCATAAAGCGATTCAACCGCAAGAAACACTTTTTGTTGTTGATTCGATGACAGGTCAGGATGCTGTAAATACAGCAAAAGCCTTTAATGATATCTTAAACTTTGATGGTGTAATTCTTACCAAATTAGATGGTGATACACGAGGTGGAGCTGCGATTTCTATTAAATCTGTTGTAAATAAGCCAATCAAATTTATAGGTACAGGTGAAAAGATGGAGGCAATTGATGTCTTTTATCCATCACGTATGGCAGATCGTATCTTAGGAATGGGAGATGTTGTCTCTTTAGTTGAAAGAGCTCAGGAGCAATATGATGAGGAAGAAGCACGTAAGATTCAGAAGAAAATTGCCAAGAACCAATTTGGATTTGATGATTTCTTAAAACAGATTCAGCAAATCAAGAAAATGGGTAATATGAAAGACCTTATCGGAATGATTCCCGGAGCAGGAAAAATGATGAAAGATGTCGATATTGATGATGATGCTTTCAAGGGCATTGAAGCGATTATCCATTCGATGACACCAGAAGAGCGCTCTAACCCTTCTGTTATTAATGCAAGCAGAAAAAAACGAATAGGCAAAGGCTCAGGAACTTCAGTACAAGAAGTAAATCAGCTTCTCAAACAATTTAACCAAATGAGTAAAATGATGAAGATGATGCAAGGAGGAAAAGGAAAAGCAATGATGCAAGCTATGAAAGGCATGAGATAATTCTCATGCTTTTTTTGTGACTAGTCAAAATAAAAACAACACAACACAAAATCAACAATGACAATTCTAGACGGAAAAAAAGTAAGTAACGACATTAAAGACGAAATCAAACAACAGGTTGATAAAATGAAAGCTAAAAATGAGAAAGTTCCTCATTTAGCTGCCGTTATTGTTGGAAATGATGGTGCAAGTTTAACCTATGTAGGAAGTAAAGTTCGTGCCTGTGAACGCGTTGGATTTGAGTCAACGATGGTGAGAATGTCAAATACGACTAGTGAGATAGAATTGTTAGATAAAATTGAAGAGTTAAATCAGGATGATAATATTGACGGTTTTATTATTCAGTTACCGCTACCACCACAAATTAATACTCAAAAGGTATTAATGGCAGTCGATCCAAGTAAAGATGTTGACGGTTTTCATCCAGAAAATTTCGGAAAGATGGCACTCGATATGAGTACATTTATTCCCGCAACACCTTTTGGAATTTTAGAGTTATTAGATCGCTATGGTGTGGAAACTAAAGGAAAACACACAGTAGTTATCGGTAGAAGTCATATTGTTGGACGCCCAATGAGTATTTTAATGGGACGAAAAGGGTTTCCAGGGAATTCTACAGTAACTCTGACACATAGCCACACCAAAAATATCAATCAAATTACATCTCAAGCAGATATTATTATTTCTGCCTTAGGTGTGCCTAACTTCTTAAAAGCCGAAATGGTAAAAGACGATGTGGTTATTATAGATGTTGGGATTACAAGAGTTCCTGATGAAAATTCAACCAAAGGTTATATCATTACTGGTGATGTGGATTTTGAAAATGTAAGTAAAAAAGCGAGTTATATCACACCTGTTCCTGGTGGAGTAGGACCTATGACTATTGCGATGCTTCTTAAAAACACATTGTTGGCAAGAGAGCAGCGTATGTAGTGAGTACATTTAACTATATTGCAGTATGATTAATTTTTATGCTGCTGTTTCTGGTCGTGTTCTTATAGGTAGTTGGGAGCATTTGCTTCCAATAGTTTTTGCTCTCATCGTTTCTGTTTTTTTAATCAGATACGCCAGAACCTTATCTTCTAAGGCTCAGTATAGGCTTATCCATTTTATAGCTGTTTTTATTTCAGTTACAGTTATCGTATTTCACATATACAATAGTATCTATAGTGATTATAATTTTAGAGTTGATTTACCTTTATATTTATGTAGCCTACTCGGAATTTTAATCCCGATATATACCTATTATAAAAAATACTGGATGTTTGAAATTTTAATATTTTGGATCATCGCAGGAACCTTACAAGGTGTAATTACACCTGATATTGCAGAAGGAGCACCTAGCTTTGATTATTTTAGATATTGGATTGTACATTTAGGATTGCTTCTCGTTATCTTTTACAGCATTTTTGTTTTTAAGCTCAAACCAAAATTCAAAAGTATATTTAAGTCCTTCTTTGCATTACAACTATATGTGCTATTGATGATAGCTTTAAACTTTATTTTAGATGCCAATTATTTTTACCTAAATGAAAAACCAAAATCGGCTTCAGTTTTGGATTATTTTGGAGATTGGCCTAATTATATTATCGTTTGTCAATTGCTAATTATTCCACTGTTTATGATTATTTATTTGCCTTTTTATGTCCACAAACAATCACTTCGCAAATAATTGAGTTATATCTTTAAATGCTTTGAATTCTAGAGCATTTCCAGCGGGATCTAAAAAGAACATTGTGGCCTGCTCGCCAATTAGACCTTCAAAACGTATGTAAGGTTCAATGATAAATTTTACCCCTTTTTGAGTTAGCATTTTAGAGAATTCTTGAAACGTATCCCAAGGTAAAACGACGCCATAATGAGGAACAGGAACCGATTTTCCGTCTACAGCATTGGTATGTGTTTCCATATCAGATTTAGCTTTATAATGTATGACGAGTTGGTGTCCGAAGAAATTAAAATCAACCCAATGCTCACTACTACGACCTTCTTCACAATTGAGAACGTCCTTGTAAAATATACGGCATTCATTGAGGTTATGTACAGGAATAGCAATGTGGAAAGGTGATATGTTTTGCATCATTTAAAAAATTAATACATCTAATGTACCACTAATTTTTATCCCTTGTTGATTTTATAATCAAATAAGTAACGAATGCTAACGGAATTAATATGGCGATGCCAATGGTAATTACACTTCCTAGGTTCATAAGTATTAGTTTTTTCTGATGCAGTCGATTTTCCAAGTTGGAAATACAACAGACTCCGTTTTGTCAACCCATTCACCAATCCATTTATAACCCGTTTTGCTCATGTCATAAAACGTTAGGCGAAAATAACCATCAGTACCATTTGGAGCTTGTTGTTCTCTGTAGAGCACAATTTTGTCGTCTTTTTTATTGCCTTCCCAAACAGGAAATGTTGTTGAAGGTGTTTTTGATGAAAACCAATGCACATACCAACGGCTACTATCTTTAACAAATTGTCGTATGCTGCCTGAGTGCGACCCATCTGCTTTGAGAGTTTCATCTTGAACGGCAGTACCATTCATGATGTATTTCCAGGTCCAAGTCATGTCTTCAGGGTCATTCCATGTACCATCTTGCTTTCTGGTTGTAGATTTACATTGACAGGTGCCTATCATTTTAGCATAATCGCTTATTTGTTCTGGAGCATTCGGATTTGGCTGTCCAAAAGGAAATGCTTCTGATGCTTTGTATTTGTAGTGTTCTTGAGCATGTATAGTGCTGCATAAAAACATAAGACTTAAGTAAATTAAAAATTTCATATAGATATAATTTTAAAGTAATTATGCCTTTCTGAGTCTAAGGTATCCTTAATCATGAAGTTGATTGTTAGCCAAAGATATAAACCCAGAAAAGGCATAATTTGATTGAGACCAATAGCTAAATCAAATCAACTGTTTCAAAGCAAAGTAAAAAGAATGTAGTTTGTTGAGTTATTGCAGAGAGTTGCAATTTATTTGCAGTAAAGCAAGTTAAGAAAACCCTAATATTGATCTAAAAAGTCTTTTACTGTTTTCAAATTACTTTTAGATACAGGAATTTTAGTGTCATCATGAAGAATGACATTTGAAGCATTTGCCAAATGTAGTTCTTTGGCCAAATCCATATTAACTATCGCTTTTCTGTGAACGCGTAAAAAGTTAGCACTTAATTTTTCTTCGAGCGCTTTTAATGAACTACGCATGGTATAGGTTTTACTGTTGGTGGTATGTACTTTTACACAGTAGTCGTCGGCTTCAATCCATGAAATGTGAGCAACAGGAATTATTTTACGTTTATTACCAATTTTAATATTTAATATGGTTGATTTTTCATCAACTTGGGCACTTAGTTGTTTATAAAGCTTTGAGTTTGTTGATTTCAATTCAGAAAGTTCTTGGACTTCAATTTGTAGCTTTTCATTTTCAAAATACAAATATAAAATCATACTTATCGCTATATAACCTAGTGTGTATATGGGCGCTTTTTGGTAAGTGAAAAACGGAATATATTCAGAAAATAAATCGGTTATAGAAAACGTATGATTAGAAAATAGCGCACTACTCAAAGCGATAATAAAGATATTTATAATCACTAAACTGATAATTAAACCAATAAGTTTTAGAATACTTTGAGTCGTTTTTTTTCTTGAAACTCTTACTCTAATATATCCGATTAATATAAAAGATAACATTAACCAAATGATCCAGCGATAGGCTTGTGTTTTTAAAAGGGCAAAAAAGGTAACACCGTCTCCGAGCTCATAACGCCTGATGTAATACAATTGTTGAAAGGTCTCAAATGTAATCGCCAATAACACGACTATTCCTATGATTAGAATACTTCGTTTTGTATTAGATATGTGTTTTAACTGCGGAAACATCTAAGTTTACTTTTTTTGCTTTTGAGATGATAACTTTGATTGATATACCTTTGTAGAGTCTTCAAGAAGTTTGCTTAATTCTTTAAACTCTTCTGAAGTTAATTCGCGGTACTCACCAACTGGAATATCTAAGCTTATGTTCATAATGCGCACACGCTTTAAGGTTTGAACTTCATAAGTTAAATACTCACACATCCGACGAATTTGTCGGTTTAAGCCTTGTGTTAAAATAATACTGAAGGTGTTTGAGTCAATACGATTGACGTCACACTTTTTAGTGGTTCGATCCAGCTCTTTTAGATATATTCCACCAGACATTCGTTTGATAAACGTTTGAGAAATTGGCTTGTCAACAGTAACAATATATTCTTTTTCATGATTATTACTGGCTCTCAAAATCTTGTTTACAATATCACCATCATCTGTCAGTAAAATAAGTCCTTCACTAGGTTTATCTAAACGCCCAATTGGAAAAATACGCTTAGGATACTTAATAAAATCAATAATATTATCTTTTTCTACACGAGTGTCGGTTGTACAAACGATACCTACTGGTTTGTTAAAAGCGAGATACACAAAATCATCTTTAGTATTCTTAATCAACTTTCCATCGACGTGCACGTCGTCATTCGGACCAATTTTTGTACCCATTTCAGGAACTACGCCATTTATGGTCACGCGTCCAGCATCAATAAGTTTATCAGCTTCACGACGTGAACAATAACCTACTTCACTTAGATATTTGTTAATACGTTTTAGAGTTTCAGACATAGTTCAAAAATACAAAACTAAGCTTTAATAAAATCGAGAATGTGATCGTGGACTTCATCAGATTTTAAACCGTGTCCATAACCTTTGGTCGTAACCAGTTTTGCGTTTTTGTAAAAGTTGTCAAAATCTTCAGCATCTCCATAAGGAATTATTTTATCCAGTTCATCGTGAATTATGAGTCCGTGAGCTTCTATATGTTCAGAAAGACGAGCGGCATTAAAGTAATCTGGCTCTTGATTAAAACGCTCTAAAACGATAGCATTCATGGCTTCGGCTACACGTTTATTATAACTCATCATTTCAATATATCGTCCAAAAACCCCAACAAAATTAGAAGGAGCTCCTAGTAATATCAATTTATGTATTGAAGGTAATTGATGCTTTTGCTGAAAAAAAGCAGCCGCCATTCCACCAACAGAATGTCCGACAATAATATTAGCATTGAACTTTTTAGCGACAACATTAATGCATTCAGAATAGATGATTGCATTAAACACTTTTCCGCTGGATCTCCCATGAGCAGGAGCATCAAGAGCAATCACATTATAGTCAAGAGCATTTAATTTTTCAATTAAAGGTTTCCATCGATAGGAGTTGCTTTCCCAGCCATGTGCCAAAAGAACAGTCTCTTTTTTTCCTAACCATCGATAGGTCATGATATTAAGATGCTCATATTGAACGTCTTCAATAAAAGCTGTCATTAAGAAGTCTTTTTCAAGTTCTTTTAATTTAATTCTACGCGGACGAGAAAATAGTGAAATGGCCATTTTGCCTGCTGCACTTGGAGAGAATAAACTAATGAAATTGATAAACCCACCTATGAATTTTGTAAGAAACTGTTTCATTAATCTTCTCTATTTACTAAGTCCATAGAAAAAGCAGGTGTGCAAATTGAGATGTATTCGCAAGCTACTGTAAAAGGGTTTGAGTATTGTACTCGTGTGTTTTTTTCAATCTTAATGGATTGTCCAGCTTCTAAAACAACAGTTTCATCTTCAATAATGAATTGTTTTTTTCCTTTGATTATATAAGTATACTCGTCAAATAAAGGGGTTTGAAATGGCTCACTCCAACCAGCTGGAGCAACCATATGCGCTATACTTATTTTTGAATCTCTATTAGTTGCATTGCCGAAATGCTCTTCGATGAGCTTTCCGTCAGTAGTAGGAACAACAAAAGGAGCGTCTTGAATTTTATACGATTTCATAAACTATTTTATTAATTCTCCCTTAATTATTGTTTGCGTCTATTATAAATATGCAATATAACCTTGTATAAGGCTATAGTGTTTGTTCTACCAGTGTATCATGAAATATTTAATCTTAGCATTATCCGGAATTTGAATAGCCTCTATGTTCAGCGTCATATCAAACCTCAAATTTGCAGGCAACTCTTTCTTGTCTATAGTAAAAGAAGCATTGATGTCATTAACTGAAATAACTACCGAATTAATAAGATTATTAATACTGGAAATTTTATAATTATCATTAATATCTTTAAATGTGCTTAGTGTCGAAATGTTTTGATCTGTTTTAAATTTTTCACTTAAAACATGGATGCTTTTTATCGTAGCAGTAGAGTCTAACGCCTGACCAGGTGTTAAGTTTAATAATTTATTTCCTGTTTTTGAATAGATAACAATATCATTATCCTGACCAGTAAACTCGTCGCCTTTTATTGAAGTTACAATAGAGTCGTTAGGGAATGCTAATTTTAAATCTTTAACCTGTGTAGAGTCGGTAAGTAGACCTATATTTTGTTTGCTTATTTGAAATGGATCCTGTTGTTTTTCAGGTAAACAACTTACTATTACTACAGTTATGATTATTAGTAGTGCAAAATTTTTTAAATGTGTATTCACAAAAAATGGATTAAATATATATTAGTTAATGGTGTTATTTATTTCAACATTTTGGTTAAAATACCAAGAACGCTTCGAATCACAGTTGGACTTGTCAAAACTTTAACAATAGGGTTTTGTCTGGTACTTCTGCTTCTGGATTGGGAAGCTCGTTTTTTACTTTCAGCTTTTTTAAGTGCTTCTTGTTCCTGACGGGCTTTTTCTTTGGCTTCTTCGGCTTCGGCAACCTCAATTTTTTTATTGAGCATTTCGTAAGCACTTTCTCGGTCAATGTCTTCGTTGTATTTTTTTGCTAGTTTAGATTTCCCAAGTAAACTTCCTAGTTCTGTTTCGGTAAGTACATCCATTCTGCTCATTGGAGCTCGCATCATTGTGGCTGCTAAAGGTGTTGGTTTTCCTTTTTCGTTTAATGCTGAAACTAACGCTTCACCAATACCCAACGACGTGAGTACATCTGCAGTATCATAATATTTGCTATCTGGATAATTTTGCGCAGTCAATTTAATGGCTTTTCGGTCTTTTGCAGTAAATGCTCTTAATGCATGTTGTACCTTTAAACCTAATTGTCCTAATACCGCTTCAGGAACATCAGTAGGGTTTTGAGTTACAAAATATAAACCGACACCTTTACTACGAATAAGTTTAACAATACTTTCAATTTGATTGAGTAGCGCTTTTGAAGCTTCATTAAAAATTAAATGGGCTTCATCAATAAACATGATTAATTCTGGTCTGCCGCTATCACCTTGTTCAGGAAATGTAGAGTATATCTCTGCTAAAAGGCTTAACATAAATGTTGAAAATAATTTAGGTCTATCCTGAATATCGGTTAAGCGAATAATATTAATATAACCTCTTCCGTCATTATCCACACGTAATAAATCATCAACTTCAAATGAAGTTTCACCAAAGAATAACTCGCCACCTTGTTGTTCTAATTCTACAACTTTTCTAAGAATAGCACCTGTTGATGCTGTTGAAATTCGTCCGTAGGCTTCCGTAAATTCTTCTTTACCCTCTTGAGTAGCGTATTGTAATATTTTTTTGAAATCTTTTAAATCTAGCAAAGGTAGTTTGTTGTCATCACAGTACTTAAATATCACTGCAACAACACCAGATTGTGTTTCAGTTAAATCAAGAATACGAGACAATAACACAGGTCCAAATTCACTTACTGTTGCTCTCAGTCTTACACCATCTTGCTCAGATAATGTCATAACCTCTACAGGAAATGATTTGGCTTCAAAAGGAAGTCCTATTTTTTCATGACGTTCATCAATTTTTGGATGACCTGGACTCGGTTTTGCTAAGCCACTTAAATCGCCTTTAATGTCCATTAATAATACAGGAACACCTTTTTCGCTTAAATTTTCAGCTAAAACCTGTAATGTTTTTGTTTTTCCTGTACCTGTAGCACCAGCAATTAAGCCATGTCTATTCATGGTTTTGAGTGGTACATTTATAAAGGAGTTGGTTAAGGTTTCCCCATCTAACATGGCAGAGCCTAAAGTAATGTATTCGCCTTTGTTGGTATTTCCGTCTGTGATTTCTTTTAAAAAATCGTCCGTTCTACTCATAGTTCAAAATTTGCATAAAAATAGTGTAATTTTAGTCAAGTTTAAAATCAACTAAAATGAAAAATTCATCTTGCTTTATAATTATTTTATTTTTCTTCGGAATGATCTCTTGTCAACAAAATTCTCAGGACATTAGTTTTCACAAATCTCATGAACCTCAAAAAGCTGAGATGCCATTTAGTGATGTTGTTGAAGCTAATGGTTTTCTATTTCTTGCAGGTCAGGTTGGGATGGATCATTCTACAAGAACATTGGTGAAAGGTGGAATAGAAAATGAAACCAGGCAATGTATTGAAAATATTAAAGCGGTATTGCTACAGCATAATTCTTCACTTGATCGTGTGGTGAAATGCACTGTAATTCTTAGAGATATCAATGATTTTAGTGCCTTTAATAAAGTGTATCAAACATACTTTCCTAACAAACCTGCGCGTACAACTTTTGCTGCATCGGGTTTGGCTGTTGGTGCCCAAATAGAAATTGATGTTATTGCAGCAAAATAGAAGTTATATCTACCATTAACTCTAATTGTTAAATTTACTGTTTACTACCTGCTAAATACTGACGACTATTTAATACATTTGCAAGCTATGACTAGAAGAGAACGACAAGAACATATAGATAAAGGTTTACTATTACCCTTAATGGAGGAATTTTATACCATTCAAGGTGAAGGTTATCATAAAGGCACTGCAGCATATTTTGTAAGAATTGGAGGTTGTGATGTTGGTTGCCATTGGTGTGATGTTAAAGAAAGCTGGCTGGCCGAATTACATCCACCTACCGAAACCGAAAAGATTGTAGCCAATGCTGTAGCTTACAGTAAAACGATTGTGGTTACAGGAGGAGAACCATTGATGTGGGATATGGGTCCATTAACAGAACAGCTTAAAGCAAAACAAGTACAAACTCATATAGAAACTTCAGGGGCTTATAAATTATCTGGAACTTGGGATTGGATTTGTTTGTCACCAAAAAAATGAAGTTGCCAACTGATGAAGTTTATGAAAAGGCTAATGAGTTGAAATGTATTATATATAATAAGGACGATTTCCGTTTTGCCGAGGAGCAGGCAGCAAAAGTAAATAAAGAGTGTATCCTTTATTTGCAACCTGAATGGAGTAAGCGTGATAAGGTTGTTCCGCAAATAGTCGATTATGTTATGGCTAACCCAAAATGGAAAGTCTCATTACAAACTCATAAATATTTAAACATACCATAATAAAAAAAGCTCTGAAAATGTCAGAGCTTTTTTTTATTTGTAACTGTAATTATTTTGTGAATGGAACAGCTACTCTAACGTGATCCCATCCTAAATGCATGTGAACACCATCTTTAGCTTCTTCAAATGCAATAGAAAAAGCTTCTAGTGATTCTTTTCCTTTAGTTACCGGAACTTTTAGTCGTGCAACATCATTACCTTCTTTGTAAAAATAACTTCCCCATACATTAAGGTCTTTACTAATGATAGCAGTCCATTCTTTTTCACCAGGAATTACATAAAATGTATAAGTGCCAGCTGCAACTTTTGTTTTTCCTAACATCATTGGTGTGTAAAGTGTAAGTTCAGCAGCTTCGTTAGCTCCAGTTCTCCAAACTTCTCCATTTGGAGCTAATTTATCTAATGAACGATCTTTAAGCTGAGGTCTGCTGTAAACAATCTTGATCAACTTGTTTGAATCCTTATAACTTGTTGGGAAGGCGGCAGCATCCATCGGACTTTTATCCATCTTCGGAAAATCCTGAGCCTGAGTGTTAATTGAAAAGAGCATTAAAAATGCCATAGCAATTGTAGAAATAATTGATTTTGTTTTCATGGTGTGTTTTTAGTTTTAATGTGAATATGATAAAGGTAAAACCTAATGGTCTTAATATTATACTAAAAGTCGAAAACTGATGTTAAAGTTTACAGTTTCAGAATAAAAAATGAATAATTAATTATTTTAAGTTTCATATGTGCTTAAAATTAATATATTTTGTTATAATTTGTAATCAATTAATGTTTTGATGTTTTATAATTGTAATGCTGGTGTCATATTTGCCTTATCAATTTGAATAAAATATAATAATATAAAGATTAAAGTTATGTGCGGAATAGTATGTGCGTTCGACCTCAAGGAAAAATCAGAAGATTTAAGACCTCAAATATTAGAAATGGCGAAATCCATTCGACATAGAGGTCCAGACTGGAGTGGGATTTATAGTGATGATAAAGCAATTTTAGCTCACGAACGATTAGCAATTGTAGATCCAGCTTCTGGAAAACAACCTTTGTTTAGTTCAGATCAAAAATTAATCCTGGCTGCAAATGGTGAAATCTATAACCACAGAGAATTACGCAAACAATTCCCTGATTATGACTTTCAGACAGAGAGTGACTGTGAAGTCATTTTAGCATTATACCAGGAAAAAGGTGCTGACTTTGTAGATGATATGAATGGTATTTTTGGTTTCGCAATTTATGACTCTGAAAAAGACGAGTATTTTATAGCGAGAGATCACATGGGAATTATTCCATTGTATATTGGCTGGGACAAAAATGGAACATTTTATGTAGCTTCAGAATTGAAAGCATTAGAAGGAATCTGTACAAAGATAGAGCTATTTCCTCCTGGACATTATATGTCTAGTAAAGACGGCGAGTTTGTAAAATGGTACAAACGCGATTGGACAGATTACGAGGCTGTAAAAGACAACGAAACCAGTATAGCCGAAGTAAAGCAAGCTTTAGAAGATGCAGTACACAGACAATTAATGAGTGATGTACCCTATGGTGTTTTATTGTCTGGCGGATTAGATTCTTCAGTAACATCGGCCATTGCAAAAAAATATTCAGAAAGACGAATAGAGGCTGATGATAAAGAGCAAGCATGGTGGCCACAATTGCATTCATTTTCTGTAGGCTTGGAAGGGTCGCCAGATTTAGCTGCTGCAAAGAAAGTTGCAGATCACATTGGAACTGTTCATCACGAAATAAAATTTACAATTCAAGAAGGTCTTGATGCGATTAGAGATGTGATTTATAATATAGAAACTTACGATATCACAACTATCCGTTCGTCAACACCAATGTATTTAATGGCAAGAGTCATCAAATCTATGGGAATAAAAATGGTATTATCAGGAGAAGGAGCCGATGAGATTTTTGGCGGCTATTTATACTTCCATAAAGCACCAGATGCTAAAGAATTTCATGATGAGACCGTTCGTAAACTAGATAAATTACACATGTATGATTGTCTCAGAGCAAACAAAAGTTTAGCCGCTTGGGGAATTGAAGGTCGTGTGCCGTTTTTAGATAAAGAATTTATGGATGTGGCTATGCGTATTAACCCTAAAGATAAAATGATTAATGGCGAGCGTATGGAAAAATGGGTAGTACGTAAAGCCTTTGAAGATATGATTCCTGAAAGCGTAGCCTGGAGGCAAAAAGAGCAATTTAGTGATGGTGTAGGTTACAGCTGGATTGATACGCTAAAAGAATTAGTAGAAGCAGAAGTCACAGATGAGCAAATTGAAAATGCCAAATTCCGTTTTCCGATTAATACACCTCTAAATAAGGAAGAGTACTATTACAGAACGATTTTCGAAGGACATTTTCCAAGTGATGCAGCAGCGTTAAGTGTACCGCAAGAAGCTAGTGTAGCCTGTAGCACAGCAACAGCATTAGAATGGGATGAAGCCTTTAAAAATATGAATGACCCTTCTGGTAGAGCTATTGCTAACGTGCATGATAAAGCCTATATTAAAATATAAAAGAAAAACAGCTCATTATGAATGATACGAAGACCAATCCTACGATTGGTCTTTTTTTTATCTGTATGTTATACTTGAAAATAATATATTTGCTAAAACCCTCGTAAATACAGTAACTGACAGATAGGTGACACCTAAATGACGTGTTAAAAACGAGTATAGTGCTTTACATTTGTGCCAATGAAATAATGTAAAATGAAACAGTCATCACTAAAAGAAAATTTATTATACCAACGAAAGCTAAAAGGCTATACACAAGATGAGCTTTCTGAAAAAACAACCGTTGGTGTGCGGACAATTCAGCGCATAGAAAAGGGTGAAGTGCAACCACATTTACAAACAATAAAATTGTTGGCTGTAGGATTGGATATCGAGGTAGAAGATTTAATTGTAATTGACAATCCTAAAGAAGAAACAATACAACGTAAATGGATGCTATTATTGCATGCGTCACCGTTTTTCGGATTAATTATTCCCTTCGCTAATGTGTTATTCCCATTATTTATTTGGATGAGTAAAGCCGAAGACAACAAAACTTATGACACGCATGGTCGTGCAGTGATTAATTTTCATTGTACGATTAATTTACTACTGATTTTATCTTTGTTGCTGTTTTTTGTTTTTCCAGGCTATAATTATTTTGTCACTGCTGCTGTATTTCTTTTTGGAATTATCATAAGTCTTAAGAATGTCTTTACAGCCATTGGTTCAGGAACATGTTATTATCCGCTTTCCATTCCTTTTTTTAAGCCTAAAAAGGCGTAATTTTTTTCTAAATAATATAAAAAATGTTAGGATTATTAGTCATAATAGTAGTCTCGTGGGTGCTATTACGTGTCATCGAGAAAAAAAACATAGAGGTTTTAGGTATCATTCCTTACCCAAAAAGAATAGGTCAATTACTAATTGGCATATTGTTTATGATGTTGCTTTGCTTGCTTTGGATTGTAATTGAAACTTTTGTTCTAAATGTGGATTGGCAACTAAATAAGGATATCAACTATGCATTGATTTTTGATGCTTTTGTCTATCACGTAAGGTCAGCATTAACTGAAGATTTAGTGTTTAGAGGTGCAATACTATATATTCTCATAAACAGAATAGGAGCCAAATGGGCAATATTGATTTCGGCGATAATTTTTGGAGTATATCATGTGTTCTCCTATGGAATGACTAGCGAGAGCTTCATTGCTATTGCATATGTTATTTTCATAACCGGTTTTACTGGATATGTTTGGGCGTATACTTTTCATAAAACAAAATCAATCATGTTGGGATTAGGCTTTCATATTGGATATAATTTTTTAATGACGATGTTTTATGAATCTAATCCTTATGGTCAATTAGTATTTCAGGAATTATCTAAAACAACACTTATTGATTGGAATTTGCTTTTTTATCTTTTAGTTAAAGGACTTTTTCCGTCTATGGTCACATTACTATTTGTGAAGTACATAATAAAGTCAAAATATAAAATGTTTAGTCTCAATCACACCAACACTAATGAAAACGCGGTCATTTAAATGTTTTATCCTCTATCATCAAGAATCTAAATAATACGATCTAATTTTTAGGCTTTTTAGCGTATTTGAATATTCGAAACATCACCTCTAAACACTTTTATGTTTTCAGCACTTTTCCAAAGATGTTAAAAACCTATAAAATCCATTTTAAGGTGTTTTTTAGACGATTTAAGAGTGTTTTAAGTAATTAACAAATGTTGATAATTATTGCTTTCATTCAATAAAAAGCTTTTAAAAACCCTCTTAATTTCGTATATTTGTTTGTACTCGAGAGTCCCGAAATGTACGGGATTTTTTTGTGCGATTGAAGCTCTAAATTTTTAGCTATGGAATATGATTCTTTAATCTGTTTTATTCTAAATGGAGCCTCTGCATTTAATCTAAATAAAGTAAATACATATTAATTTATGAGCGAGAAAAAAGAAGAATTTAACAAGCACAATTATTCGGCTGATAGTATTCAGGCCTTAGAAGGCATGGAGCACGTACGTATGCGTCCATCCATGTATATTGGAGATGTAGGTGTACGTGGTTTACACCATTTGGTATATGAGGTTGTGGATAACTCTATTGACGAAGCACTTGCTGGTCATTGTGATAATATTACGGTTACTATAAACGAAGATAATTCGATTACCACTGAAGATGATGGTCGTGGTATTCCTGTTGATCTTCATAAAAAAGAAGGCGTGTCTGCACTTGAGGTTGTAATGACTAAAATTGGTGCAGGAGGTAAGTTCGATAAAGATTCTTACAAAGTTTCTGGTGGGTTACACGGTGTTGGTGTGAGTTGTGTTAATGCATTATCAGAACATCTTAAAGCTACTGTTTACAGAGGAGGAAAAATCTACGAACAAGAATACGAACGTGGTAAGGCTATGTATCCTGTAAAACAAGTTGGTGATACCGATAAACGCGGAACTACAGTTACCTTCAAGCCTGATGCTACTATCTTTACTCAAACATTAGAATATAGCTACGATACTTTAGCAAGCCGTTTACGTGAATTAGCCTATTTAAATAAAGGCATCACAATTCACTTAGTTGACAAACGTTCTAAAAAAGAAGATGGCGAATTTGAAGGTGAAACATTCCATTCTGAAGAAGGTCTAAAAGAATTTATAAAATTCTTAGACGGAAATAGAGAACCATTAATGAATGATGTTATTTCGTTTGAAGGTGAAAAAAATGGCGTGCCTGTTGAGGTGGCTATGATTTATAATACCTCTTACGCTGAAAATTTGCATTCGTATGTAAACAATATCAATACCCATGAAGGTGGAACGCACTTATCTGGTTTTAGACGTGGTTTGACGCATACTCTTAAAAAGTATGCAGATGCTTCAGGAATGTTAGATAAATTGAAATTTGATATTGCTGGTGATGATTTCCGTGAAGGCTTAACCGCTATCATTTCTGTTAAGGTTCAGGAACCTCAGTTTGAAGGGCAAACCAAAACTAAATTAGGAAACAGAGAAGTCTCTGCATCAGTTAGTCAGGCAGTTTCTGAAATGTTAACCGATTACCTTGAAGAGCATCCAGATGATGCCAAGACCATCGTTCAAAAAGTAATCCTTGCCGCTCAAGCACGTCATGCCGCTCAAAAAGCACGTGATATGGTGCAGCGTAAAACAGTGATGAGTATTGGTGGTTTACCTGGTAAATTAAGTGATTGTTCTGAGCAAGATCCTGCAAAATGTGAAGTATTCCTTGTTGAGGGAGATTCGGCAGGTGGAACGGCAAAGCAAGGTCGTGATAGAGCCTTTCAGGCAATTCTTCCTTTACGTGGTAAAATCTTAAACGTTGAAAAAGCCATGACGCACAAGGTTTTTGAAAACGAAGAAATCAAGAATATTTTTACTGCACTTGGTGTTACTATTGGAACTGAAGAAGATAGTAAGGCGCTTAACTTGTCTAAACTAAGATATCATAAAGTAGTCATCATGTGTGATGCCGATATTGATGGTAGCCATATTTCTACTTTAATTTTGACATTCTTTTTTAGATATATGAAAGAATTAATCGAAAACGGACATATTTATATAGCCACGCCACCATTATACCTTGTGAAAAAAGGTGCTAAAAAGCAATATGCTTGGAGTGATAAAGAACGTGATGAAATTGTTGAAAGCTTTGGTGAAAATTCAAAAATCCAACGTTATAAAGGTCTTGGAGAAATGAACGCTGAGCAACTTTGGGATACAACCATGAATCCAGAGTTTAGAACCATGCGTTTAGTTCAAATTGATAATGGAGGTGAAGCCGATCGCATTTTCTCAATGTTAATGGGTGACGAAGTACCACCACGTAGAGAGTTCATTGAAAAAAATGCCATCTATGCTAATATTGATGCTTAAATTTTAAGCAACTCTTAAAACCATATTAAAAGCAATTACGTACTTATATGTAGTTGCTTTTTTTATGTCTAAAAACGTGAATTGATAGCATTTAGAACAAATAAATTCTCGTTAAAAAGCAATTTTAACCGATAAAAAGCGTTATTTCAATAAGTTTTTTTAATTTTGAAATCCACAAAACCTACAAAATATGAGACAATTAATTTTAGTATGTATAACATTACTTTCAATTGCGTTTGCTAAAGCTCAGGAAAATGTAAACGATTTACTTGCAGCTGGTATTGCTGATGCCCAGCGATTCACTCAGGATTATATGGCACCAGCTTCTGAAGGCTTAGCCTATGGTATAAACAACGGATGGTTTAACAATGCTAAAGCACCAAAACGTTTTGGTTTCGAATTATCTGTTATCGGGAACATCGGATTTATCAAAGATGAAAAAACGGCATTCCAGATGAATGTTGCTGACTATGAAAATATCAGATTTGAAGATGGTAGTTCATCAAAAATGGTGGCAACAGTTTTAGGACATAATGATCCTGAGGTTAGAGTCATTATTACTTATGATGACCCAATCTTCGGGAATCAGGAAACTGAATTAATTTTGCCGACAGGAATCGGTTCTGAAAATGTAAATATACTTCCGACAGGGTTTTTACAAGCGAGTTTTTCTCCTTTCAATGGTACACAAATAAAAGGACGTTTCTTTCCAGAGGTAGAAACTGAAGATGCTAAAGTCTCACTGTATGGAATCGGACTGCAACAAGAATTCACCAGTTGGTTGCCTGCAGATAAAGTACTTCCTGTAGCGGTTTCCGGACTTGTAGCTTATACACATTTAAATGCTAATTATGATTTTACTGATGCCGAATATGTTGATGGAGATAACCAACAGGTTGAAACTAATGTCAACACGTTATTATTCGAAATTATCGTCGGAACTAAATTAAAAATTATAAATTTTTATGGAGGTTTAGGTTACATCACAGGAAAATCAACAACCGACTTGCTCGGATCTTACAGAGTTACAGATGGATTCTTATTTTCAGAAGAAATAAATGATCCTTTTTCTGTGGAACATGATATTTCAGGAATTAGAGGAACACTAGGAGCACATCTTAAACTAGGATTTTTTGGTTTAAATGCAGATTATACCTTCGCCGAATTTGATAGTGCAACCATTGGTATAAACTTTTCAATATAAAGATATTCGATATTATAATTTATTTAAAAAGAGTAAGATTTTCTCTTACGCTTTTTTCATTAACACTCTAAAAATTTGTAATTTTGCACTCTCATTTAACAACACAATTTAAAAACATAAAAACATATGAAGGTTACAGTAGTTGGAGCAGGAGCAGTAGGTGCAAGTTGCGCAGAATATATTGCTATTAAAGATTTTGCTAGTGAAGTGGTATTATTAGACATTAAAGAAGGTTTCGCAGAAGGTAAAGCGATGGATTTAATGCAAACGGCTTCTTTAAATGGTTTTGATACTAAAATTACAGGTGTTACTAACGATTATTCTAAAACAGCAGGTAGTGATATCTGTGTGATTACTTCTGGTATTCCTCGTAAACCAGGAATGACACGTGAAGAGTTAATCGGTATTAATGCAGGAATTGTAAAATCCGTATCATCTAGCTTAATAGAGCAGTCTCCTAATACAATTATTATTGTAGTAAGTAACCCAATGGATACGATGACGTATCTAGTGCATAAAACAACGAACTTGCCTAAAAACCGAATCATTGGAATGGGAGGCGCTTTAGACTCTGCTCGTTTTAAATATAGGTTAGCTGAAGCTTTAGAAGCACCTATCAGTGATGTTGACGGTATGGTAATTGGTGGACATAGCGATAAAGGAATGGTGCCATTAACTGCGCATGCAACCAGAAATAGTGTGAAAGTTTCTGAATTTTTATCAGCAGATCGTTTAGATCAGGTTAAAGAAGATACTAAAGTAGGTGGTGCTACTTTAACAAAATTATTAGGAACGTCTGCTTGGTATGCACCAGGTGCAGCAGTAAGTGGACTTGTTCAGGCCATTGCATGTGACCAAAAGAAAATGTTTCCTTGTTCAACACTTTTAGAAGGTGAATACGGATTAAACGACCTTTGTATTGGTGTGCCTGTAATTTTAGGACGTAATGGTATTGAAGAGATAGTTACTATCAAATTAAGTGATGCTGAGGAGGCGCATTTAAAAGAAAGTGCAGAAGGTGTTCAAAAAACCAACGGATTATTAGAATTATAATTCTATCATTTTTTAAATATATTTGAGGCTATCATATCTAATGATAGCCTTTTTTAATTAACGTCTCTTATGAAATACATGTACTTATTTGTAGTTGTGGCTTTATTGTCCTGCGGAAATGTAACACCAAAACATAAATTTTCTATTATTTATGAATTTGAAAACTCTGAGACAGTATCAGATAATGAGAAGCAAGGAACGGTTGAAACTTTAAATAAGCGCTTAGCTCAATTAGCATCTAACTACGATGTCAAACTCAATAACAAACAACAAATTGAGCTCAAATTGAGTACAGATTTTAATGTGAACCGATTGAATACCATAATTACAAACTCAGGAAAGTTAGAATTTTGGGAGGTTGTTAGAGCAGACGATTTAGGTGTGTTTTTTCTTGAAGCAAATGCGCTACTTAAAAAAGATCAAGAAGAAATTGAGCCTATTTTTGATTTGATTAATTCTAATGATTATGTCTATGGATTGTTCTCTGTTTCAAAAAATGATACTACTCAGCTCAGCAAATATCTCAATAAAACAGAAGTGAAGCAACTTCTGCCAGCGCATGTTAAGCATTCTAAATTTTTGTATGGAATTCCTGATGAATTAAATAATATGCCGCTCTATCTGGTTAAAACACCACCTGATGGTATAGCACTCATCAATGAAACACATATTGTAGATGCTCGTCAGTCGTATACATATACAAACCGTCCGACGGTAAGTATAAAAATGAACGAACTGGGTTCAAACCGTTGGGAACGTATGACAGGAATCGCATATCAGCAGCAATCACAAATCGCTATCACCTTAAATGATATGGTGTATTCGGCACCAACAGTGTCAAGTGGTGCTATTACAGGTGGAAATACTGAAATTGCTGGTAGTTTTACACTTGAGCAAGCTCAGGATTTAGCACTCATATTGAGTTCTCATCGACGTATTCCTAAGCTAAAGTTCGTCAACTCATCTGCTATAAACGATAAAGAGTAAACCTAAATTCTTTATTTTTTATATATTTGGCGCATGAAGTCGAGATGGTACATTAGTATTCTCATTATAACATTAACCCTTTTAGGTAGCATAGCTAGTCAGCAACAAGCTAATGTACCTAATCAGGAAATCGTACTTCAGTTTACTTCAACAGCTGTAACTACAGATGATACTCAAAATACAATCGACACTGTTAAACAACAGTTGTATGCAGCAGGAGTTAAGCATATCCAAGTTCAGGAATTACAGGATAACCGTTTAAAAATCACCTACTACAGTGGTACAGATGTTGCTAGCATCAAAGCTTTACTTTCTGAGGAAACTTCAATAGAGTTAGGATATTTGTCTCAGAGCAATTCTGAAAATCCATTGCCTTCCAAAGATCGTAAAATTGACTATAATGTTGATGTTTACGAAATACAACAAGCAAATGATAGTTTTGATTTAGACGGAAAATTGGCTTTAGAGACCAAAGCAGAGCATGACCGCTTTTCAAATCCTAATGTTGATATAACGTCAAAAGAGATAACTATTGATGCTAAAGAAAGCATCGAAAAGTCTGCTTATAAATTCCGTAGAACTATTGCTATCGGAATCGATAATACCTCATACAAAATACCTGAAGTGAGAGCAGGTCCTTCAACTTATGGGATTTTTGATTTTAGCTAATCAATCATTTTAGATCCCTAAACTTCCAAAGATATACGTCAAAATGGATGTATATCTCTACTAAGGTATAGCTTTTAATAGAAAACAAGCTACACAAACAACACATATAATTATAAAAAATAATTGTCAAATCATCCGTAAATTCTATATTTGCGCGTTGAAAAATTGACCTAAACAATAGAATAATGCAAAACAAAGGACTAGTAAAGCTTTTTGCAGTGTTATTTGGATTGGTAAGTATTTACCAGTTATCATTTACATTCAAAAACAACCAAATTGATGCTGATGCAAAAACATTTGCAGAAAGTAAATTCCAAACACCTGATGAAATTAATGAAGCCGAAATTCACTATTTAGACTCATTGTCTAATGTAGAAGCATACAACATCGGTGTTGCGAGTTTCACAGGAAAAGAAGTTAAGGAAAAAGCCATGAACCTTGGTCTTGACCTTAAAGGAGGATTAAACGTAATTCTTCAGATTTCTGTTAGAGATATTCTTTACGGACTATCAAACAACAGTAAAGATCCTGCTTTTAATAAAGCTTTAGTTGATGCTGAAGAAATTCAAAAAGATGCTCAGGAACCATATTTAGATTCGTTTTTCGATGCTTGGGACGCTGTAAAAGGTGACCAGAACTTAGCATCGCCAGATATCTTTGCTAACAAAGATTTAGAAGGTGTTATCGAATTAAATATGACAGATTCTGATGTAAGAAAGAAACTTGAAGAAAAAGTAGACGAATCTATTGTATCTGCCTTTGAGGTATTACGTAAGCGTATTGACCAGTTTGGTGTAACTTCACCAAACATTCAACGTCTTGGTAACTCAGGAAGAGTATTGGTAGAATTACCAGGTGTAAAAGATGTGAAGCGTGCTACAGATTTAATTACAACAACGGCACAATTACAGTTCTGGGATGTTGATAATGGTCAGGCTTTGGGTAATTTCTTAACACTAGCTAATAATGCTTTAATTGCAAAATTAGGTGTCAATGAAAAAGAAGCAGCAGTCGAAGTACAAGATTCTACAGATACAGAAGGCGATAGCGCTATTGATGAATTATTAGGTGAAACTACAACCGATTCTACAGCAACAACTCAAGTAAATCCGTTATTTGATTTATTCAGCCCACCAAGAACAGGTGGAATGCTAGCTTTAAAAGCTGAAGACAAAGAAAAACTTCAATCTTACCTTGAAATGCCAGAAGTTAAATCTCAACTTCCTCCAGCAGCTCGTTATATTAAATTTGCCTTTGGTCTTCCAGAAGTAGATGAAGAAACCGGAGTAGAGTATGTTGATTTTTATGCTTTAAAAGGTAATAGAGATGATGAACCAGAATTAAGTGGTGGAGTGGTGACAGATGCTAGACAGTCGTATAGCCAAACCAACAAGCCTACTGTTTCAATGCAGATGAACGCTAAAGGAGCTAAAATCTGGGAAGAAATGACAGGAAGAGCATTTGCTCAAAAAAGTCAGATTGCCATCGTATTAGATGATATCGTATATTCTGCGCCAACAGCGTCTAATGGAGCTATCCCAGGAGGTAATACTGAAATCTCAGGTAACTTTACAGTTAAAGATGCGGAAGATTTAGCCAATGTATTAAGAGCTGGTAAATTACCTGCAAGAGCTGAAATTATTCAAGCAGACCAGGTCGGACCTTCTTTAGGTAAAGAAGCTATTGAAAGTGGAACAAAATCATTTTTAATTGCATTAGCTTTAGTATTAATCTGGATGATTCTTTACTACGGAAAAGCTGGTATTTTTGCTGATATTGCGTTATTATTAAACATCTTATTAATTTTTGGTGTTTTATCAGGATTAGGAGCTGTGTTAACATTGCCTGGTTTAGCAGGTATCGTATTAACTATCGGTATGTCGGTTGATGCCAACGTACTTATTTTTGAACGTATTCGTGAAGAATTAGGTAAGGGCAAATCTCAAAAAGAGGCAGTTAAAGATGGTTTTGCTAATGCATTATCTTCTATCTTAGATGCCAATATTACTACGGGTTTAACAGCAATAATCTTATTTGTATTTGGTACAGGACCAATTAAAGGTTTTGCTACAACATTATTAATAGGTATTGTAACGTCTTTATTTACTGCAATATTCATTACGCGTTTATTAGTAGATTGGTATGTTAATAGTGGAAAATCTTTAGATTTCTCGACGTCAATTACGAAAAACCTATTTAAGAAAAACAACATTAACTTTATCGGTAAACGTAAAGTTGCTTATGTAGTTTCTGGAATTTTAATATTAATATGCTTAGGTTCTCTATTTACAAACAAATTAGATCAAGGTATCGATTTTGTTGGAGGTAGAACATATCAGGTGCGTTTTCCTGCAGCCGTTAGTTCTGAACAAGTAGCAGATGATTTATCAGCTGTATTTAATAGTGTTGAGGTTAAAACTATTGGTAGCGCAAACCAATTAAAGATTTCTACTAAATACAAAGTTGATGAAAATTCAGTAGAAGTTGATGAAGAAGTGAAAACGATGCTATTTAACGGACTTAAGTCATATTTACCACAAGGAGAATCATTTAAAGATTTCTCTGAAGGTAAGGATGATGTCGGTATTGTCTTGTCTAGTAAGGTGAGTCCAACCATTGCCGATGATATTAAAAGAGAATCATTTTTAGCGGTCTTAGGATCTCTATTAGTAGTATTCTTATATATCTTATTCCGTTTTAAGAAATGGCAATTCTCATTAGGTGCTGTAGCTGCAGTATTCCATGATGTGATAATTGTATTAGGTATTTTCTCATTATTATACAAGTTTATGCCATTTAGTATGGAAATTGACCAGGCATTCATCGCAGCGATCTTGACCGTTATTGGTTACTCTCTGAATGATACCGTGGTTGTATTTGATAGAATTAGAGAAGTACTTGCCGAACGTGCTGGCTTTAAAGGCGGTGTTAATATTAACTCGGCAATTAACAGTACATTAAGTAGAACATTAAATACATCGTTAACAACATTAGTTGTATTATTGGCAATGTTCATTTTTGGTGCTGAGTCGCTTAGAGGTTTACTATTTGCCTTAATCGTTGGTGTTGTTGTTGGTACATACTCTTCGGTATTTATCGCTACACCATTGATGTACGATACTTTAAAGAATAAAGGAATCGCACCTCCAAAAGAGGATGAGGATAAAAAATAAGTATGCTAAATACTAATAAAAAAAGCCGTTTCAATTGAAATGGCTTTTTTTTAGTACGATTTGAAATGCCTTAACACAATTATTAGCTAATTTCAGTATCTTTCAACGAACATTTCAATCAATAGAATCTGTTGTGCGTGAAGAGTGCAATGGTTTAGATTAGACTCATTATATGTTTAAAAATTTACTGTTTTTATTGCTAGTGCTCATTACTGGGCCTTTATATGCTCAAAGTGGTGAGCAAGATTCTAGAATAGAACGAAAACAATTTGACGATATTCTATTTTCTCCAGGGCTAATTGTTCAACACGAAACCTTTCTCGAATTTAATATTATGTTTGGTGACGTTACTGCTATAGATAACGGTAAAATTCCCGTTATTGGTGTTGACGGATTTAGAATAGGTGTTGAGACTAATCTAAGAGATGGTCGTCATCATACGATAGCACCTAAAATTGGGTATGAGATTTCTGCAACTGTATTTGCACTGCGACTTTCAGCGGTGAACTATTTTCAAAATGGACATTCAGAATTTAGAGTTTTACCTGAGTTAGGAATTAGTCTGTATGGTTGGGCTAATCTAACTTATGGCTACGGCATTCCGTTTAACGACGGAAATTTAAATAATGTGAGCTCTCACCGCGTGGCTTTAAGTTTTAATCTGGATAAGCGTTTAAAGAATGCTTTATTTAATTAGAAAGCTAATTTTAATGTCTGGAAAATTCAATTATATCACCTTTTTCTAAAGTCCAAGTCTCACTTAAACCAGCATTGACTTCGAGGACGTATTTTGCAGGTCCTTCAGAAGGGAGCGAACTTTCATCCATAGGTTTGGCGTTTTTTTGAATGCTTACAATGGTTTTATCTTCGGAAATATAAATGATATCTAAAGGTATTTTAGTGTTCTTCATGTAAAACGACCTATAATCTGTATTCGGAAAAATGAATAACATTCCTTGATTATGTGCCATGCTATTTCGATACATTAAACCAGTTTGAGTGGTGTACTCATCATCAGCAATTTCAATGTCAATAGTGGCTAGAATAGAATCTGTAGCTGCCTTTTTCAATTGCAATTCACCTTCTTTTTTAAATGAAATTTCAACAGACTTAACTTCGGAAGGTTTCTGATCATCTTTACATGAAACAAATTGTAATGTAAGCATTCCGAAGCATACTAAAATGCAGATTTTGAAAGCGTCTGAATTCATGTTTAACTTAGTTTGGTCTTAGGCTTATAAACAAACATGAAGTATAATCCGATTAAAATAAATGGGATACTAAGCATCTGACCAGTATTTAATCCAAATAAGGTGAAGTATTCTTCGCCCTGAGGCTCTTTAACAAATTCGACACAAAAGCGAATACTCCATAACAAGACTAAAAATAGACCAAATAAGAAGCCTTCTTGTTCACTCTTTTTCGTTTTCCAGTAGAAATACCATAAAATAAAGAATACAACAATATAACTGCCAGCTTCGTATAACTGTGCAGGATGCCTTGGAAAGTCTTCACCCAATTGCTTAAAAGTAACACCATAATCACTTCCGGTTGGTTTACCGATGATTTCCGAATTGATAAAATTTCCGATTCGGACAAAAACAGCACCAGACGCCACAGGAATAACCACACGATCTAAAATCCAAAGCACTGTTTTTTTCAATACTTTTTTATTATAGAGGTACATGGAGATGATCATAGCAATCGCAGCACCATGACTAGCGAGTCCTTGAAAACCAGTGAATTTTATGCCATTTTGAAAACTAAATGGTAAGAAAATACTCCAGAAATCTTCTTTGATCAATTCTGGTTGGTAAAAGATCACATGCCCTAAACGAGCACCAAGCATGATACCGATAACGGCATAAATAAATAAGGAATCTAAAGATTGATTACTTTGTTTCTCTTTGTACCAGATACGTTTCATGATTTGAAGTCCAAGAATAAACGCAACAATCCACATCACACTATAATAGTGTAGTGTAAAAAAACTTAAGTCTAATCCTTTTGAAGGATCCCAAACCATATCGAGAGCAAACATACTATTTAATTTTATGGGATAAAGATAGTATTTATCACTAAAATACTATTACTGTTAAGATAGTTTTAATCTTCTTTTTCAGGAACTGGATCATAACCCGATCTGCCCCAGGGATGGCAACTAAAAATACGAATCAAGGCAAGTTTGCCACCTTTCCAAAGTCCATGTTTTTGTAGGGCTTCTTTAGCATAATGTGAGCAGGTTGGTTGAAATCGACAAGTTGCAGGTGTTAAAGGCGAGATTAAAGTTTGATATACTTTAATTAAAAACAAAAAGGGAGCAACTAAAATCCGTTTCATGATTAGTTGGTCGTAAAAGTCGTTCCGTCCTTGCCATCATTTAGTTGAATGCCTTTTGCAGCAAGTTCATCTCTAATTTTATCAGACAAAGCAAAATCTTTATTCACTCTGGCATCTTGCCTCAATTGAATGAGTAATTCTACTGCTCCAGAAAGTTTGTCGGTTCCTGTATCAGCCTTTGTGATATTAACTAAACCTAAAACATCAAACGTAAATTCACGCATGGTTTTTTTAAGTAATTCCAGGTCATCAGACGTTAAAGAAGCATCACCAGATTTAATTTGATTAACCAGTTTAGCAGCTTCAAAAAGATGGGCTATTAGTATGGGCGAATTAAAATCATCATTCATAGCATCATAGCAAGATTGACGCCATTGCGATACATCAAAAGTAGAATTAGCGTCTGCTTTTAAATCGTCTAGCAGGTTAATTGCATCCATCAATCTAAAAAAGCCTTTTTCACTAGCTAATAAGCCGTCATCGGTTAAATCTAATACACTTCTGTAAGACGATTGTGCATTAAAAAAACGTATCACACTTGGCGCATAAGCTTTACTGAAAAAATTATTGTCACCAGATAATAATTCTCCTGGATTAACAGTATTGCCAGTTGACTTAGACATACGTTGTCCGTTAAGGTGAAGCATGTTTGCATGCATCCAATAGTTGACTGGAGCTTGACCTTTGGCAGCTTCGCTTTGAGCGATTTCACATTCGTGATGCGGAAATTTTAAATCCATTCCACCACCATGAATGTCAAAATTATCACCCAAATACTTGGTGCTCATAGCTGTACATTCTAGATGCCAGCCAGGAAAACCATCGCTCCATGGAGACGGCCAACGCATAATGTGTTGCGGTTCGGCACGTTTCCAAAGTGCAAAATCTTGCGGATTTTTTTTATCACTTTGTCCATCAAGAGCTCTTGTATTGTGAATGAGGTCTTCAAGCTTGCGTTTACTTAAAATACCATAATCGTTAGTCTCATTAAATTTGTGTACATCAAAATAGACCGATCCATTGACTACATAAGCAAAACCATTATCTATTATTTTTTTAATGAGTTCTATTTGTTCGATGATATGACCAGTAGCTGTTGGTTCAATACTTGGTGGAAGAAAGTTAAAGGTGTTTAAAATGTTATGAAAATCAACGGTGTAGCGTTGTACGACTTCCATAGGTTCAATTTGTTCTAAACGTGCTTTTTTAGTGATTTTATCTTCACCAGCATCCGCATCATTTTCTAAATGTCCTGCATCTGTGATATTTCTAACATAGCGCACTTTATACCCTAAATGTTTAAGGTAACGAAATACCATATCAAAAGACATAAAGGTTCTCACATTTCCTAAGTGTACATTACTGTAAACTGTAGGTCCGCAAACGTACATTCCAACATAACCTTCTTCAATAGGATTAAAAGTTTCTTTTGTTCCGCTAAGGGTGTTATAAATTTGAATCTTTTGCTGTTCGTACAAATGCATGGTGTTAGGTGTTAAAAACGCGTTTATGACTTTGACATACTATATAATGGTCAAATCTAACATTTTATTTTTTCTTCGGAAGAACGCTTGTTTAAAAAGTGGTGTCTAATTTTATATAATCTAAGAACTCGCGTTTGGTCGCTTTGTTTTTAAATTGTCCGCCAAATTCAGAAGTAACAGTACTGCTATCCACATCTCTGATGCCTCTAGAATTAACACACAAATGTTTGGCATCAATAACGCAAGCCACATCTTCGGTATTTAAAACTTGCTGAAGTTCTTTTACTATTTGAATGGTTAAACGTTCTTGTACTTGAGGACGTTTTGCAAAATAATCTACAATACGATTCATTTTAGAAAGTCCAACAACGGTTCCATTAGAAATATAAGCGACATGAGCTTTTCCTACGATAGGAAGTAAGTGGTGTTCACAGGTTGAGTACACTGTAATGTTTTTTTCAACGAGCATTTCACCATACTTATACTTATTTTCGAATGTAGAAGCACTAGGCTTGGTCTCAGGATCTAATCCACCAAATATTTCCTTTACAAACATTTTTGCAACACGATTTGGAGTGCCTTTAAGGCTATCATCAGTTAAATCAAGACCAAGGGTTTCCATTATGTGTCTTACATCGTCTTTTATGATGTCGATTTTTTCAGAAGATGTTAATTTAAAAGCATCTTTACGCAGAGGTGTTTCAGAAGACGTCCCAACGTGGTCATCACCAATTGCATCTATATCTTTATCTAATTTCATTCTTTATATTCCGCAGAAACGGAAATTTCTTTTTAATTAAAAATACATTTTATCTGTTTTTAAACAGGTTGCAAAGATAAGCAATAAAAAAAAACGAAAGTAGGGTAGGGATTTTTTAATTTAGCATGTTATATGCCTATAATCGGCATGTCTGAACATGATATCTGATTTAACAGTTTATTTATTAAAATTTTCTTAAATTCCGCATCCATAAAATAGAAAAATCATGAACTCAAAATTACTGTTCCCTCTATTGTTGTTCTGTGCTATGTTAGCATCGCCTGCAATGTTTTCTCAATCTTCAAATTCTTCCAGAAAGCAACAAACAGTTAACTACAATAATAATGTAAATAAACCTCTAACGAGCAATGAATTAGCGTTGATAAATGAGGTTTATGGAAACAAAACAACCTCTAATGTTTTAAATAAACCACAACGTTTAAAAGACATTAAAAATATTCTTCGTAATCGAATTGAAATTAAAAACATTCCAAATCAAAGTGATCAAAAACCATGTACTTTGTTATCGGAAGTTCCTTTGATGGACTATTACGTTGATAATTTACAGCGTGATACCAATTTTAATCCTCAAAATTTTAATCCGTTAAAATATTTATTCAATTTTTATTCTTACGGATCACATATGTATAGAGTTGATAATACCAATTACTTTATCATTATCAAATCTCAACATAAATAAAATATTAATTAGCCATTTATAATTATTCGCTATGAAAAAAGCACTACTCATAATTTTCACACTAATTTCAGTACATACCTATGCACAAGACGTTCTTATGCAAAATGGTACAGTTAATGCCTGTTCAGGAACATTTTATGATTCAGGAGGACCTGGAGGAGCATATGGAAGTGATGAAAACTTAGTCTTAACCATATGTCCTGAAAATGCAGGTCAATTGGTACAATTAAATTTTACAGCTTTCAATACACAATTAGGTGCTGATGTGATGACCATTTATAATGGAGATAGTACGGCAAGTCCAGCATTTGGAACATTTGACGGTGCTAATAATCCAGGTTTTGTAACTGCTACAGATGATAATGGTTCTGGATGTTTAACTATTGAGTTTGTTTCTGATGGAGCTGGAACAACAACAGGTTGGGCTGCAGAAATTTCTTGTTTCACACCATGTCAGGTGATAACATCTCAAATAGATACGGCTTCACCTGCACCAAATGGAGATGGCTATATAAGAGTGTGTCCTAATCAGGAAATCACATTAACAGGTAGTGGGAATTTTGAAGTTGATGGTACAGGAGCAACATATGAATGGGATTTAGATAATGGCAACTTCGTTACTGGTCAAACAGCAACATTTTCTTACCCATTACCAGGTGTATATATCGTGAATTTGAATATTCGTGATGCTAATACTGATTCTGATCCTTTGGGATGCCCAAATACAAATTTAATTAATCAAGTTATTCAAGTAGCTACTGAGCCTAGTTTTATAGGTACTCAAGCAGCAGATGATACATTGTGTTTTGGAGAAACTACAACAATTGAAGGTGTTGTTAATGCAGTGCCTTTTGTTAATGATTGTACACCTCCTGTGAGTGGAACTACTTTTTTACCAGATGGTTCTGGAGCTGTATATACAACTTGTATTACTGTTGATTGTTTTGAATCAGACCAATTGTTAACAGATCCAAATCAACTTATTGAGATTTGTGTTAATATGGAGCATTCCTATTCTGGAGATTTAGATATAAAAATTATTTCGCCTAACGGACAAGAGGCAGACTTATTTGTTCAAGCAGGTGGAGGAACCTATTTCGGTGGAGCAAATGACGATAATTCTAATACGCCTGGAGTAGGTGCCGATTATTGTTTCTCTATGTCTGCGTCTGTTTTATTAGCAAATGCGAATACAATTACTGCAGGTTCTAACCCTCCAAACAATTCTTGGGAACCAGGAACTTACCTTCCTGTAGAATCTTTTAACGAATTAGTTGGAAGTCCGCTCAATGGTGATTGGTGTATAGAAATTGTTGATAATCTTTCTATCGACAATGGTTATATATTTTCATGGGGATTAAATTTTGATCCTAACATTCAACCACCTGAATTATCGTTCACACCAGTTATTACTTCTGAAGCTTGGGATACAGATCCTACAATTACAGATGTTACAGGAAATACGATAACAGTTGCGCCACCAGCAGCTGGGACATATTGCTATACATATAGAGTAATGGATGATTTTGGATGTGAGTATACTGAAGAGGTTTGTATTACGATGGAAGAAGAAATTACAGCTGATGTTACAGCAGTTGTAAATCCTATTTGTGAAGGCGATGATGCTGAATTTTTAATAACAGGTACGCCAAACGCAACTATAAATTATACGATAAATGCTGGCGCTGTCCAGACCATGACATTAGATGCAGCAGGTTCTGCTACAGTCACCATCACTGGTCCAACAGTAGATCAGGTGTTTAATCTTATAGATGTCACAGTCGGCGCCTGTACAGTCACTCTCAATGATACTGAAACGATAATTGTAGGTCAGGTTTTTGACACATCCTTTTTTATGACGCCAACATGTGATGGTGCAACGGCAATTGTAACTGGTGATGTTGGTGGTGTGTTTGCTTTTGCTGATCCTCAACCTACAGATGGTGCTATGATTGATTCTGCAACCGGAACTATTACAAATGGAGTTTCTGGAACAACTTATATTGTTGTCTATGAATTTGCAAGTTCATGTAGCCCAGGCGATACTGAAACAGTAACAGTTTTACCGTCTCAGGATGCTGGTTTTACCTTAACCCCTACATGTGATGGTGCTACTGCAACTATTACAGGAGATATGGGAGGTGTATTTACATTTAATCCTATACCTACAGATGGTGCGATGATTGATCTTTTGACAGGTACCATTACTAACGGAACTCAAGGCGCTACATATACTGTAGAGTACAGTGTCGCTGGAGCTTGTCCTGCAACATCTACTGAATCAGTAACTGTATTGGCATTTGAAGATGCAAGTTTTACTTTAACTCCAACTTGTGAAGGTGCTACTGCAGTTATTTTAGGAGATACAGGCGGAAGTTTTGCTTTCAACCCTGTGCCAACTGATGGAGCAACAATAGATGAAAATACGGGATTGATTACAGGTGTTTCAGGAACTACTTATACCGTAGAATATACAACATCAGGACCATGTCCTGAAACAACCAATCAAAGTGTTACTGTTTTTCCACTAGAAGATGCATCATTTACTTATGCACCTGGTTGCGAAGGAGCGACAGCTACTATTACGGGAGATACAGGAGGTGTATTTGCTTTTGTTGATCCGCAGCCTACAGATGGAGCCACAATTGACCCTGCGACTGGAGAAATTTTAAATGGCGTTCCTGGAACTACATATACAATAGAGTACACAACATCAGGAAACTGTCCAGCTTCTAGTAGTGTTGCTGTTACTATCTTTTCTTTAGATGATTCAAGTTTTACAATGTCTCCTACATGTGATGGTGCAATTGCAACGATTACAGGGTTAACGGGTGGAACTTTTGCATTTGATCCTGTTCCTACTGATGGAGCAGTAATAGATGCTAATACAGGAACGGTAACTAATGCGCCTTTTGACGCAACGTATACGATAGAGTATACAACGAATGGTACTTGCCCTACAACCAGCACTCAAACATTTACAGTATTCTCTCAGCCAATAGTTGTCGATCCAACCCCATTAGAGGTTTGTGATGATGGCACGCCAGATGGTATCACGAGTATAGATTTAAGTTTAAAGAATGTAGAGATAACGGGAAACAATTCTAATTATTCGGTGAGTTATCATTTCACGCAGTTAGATGCAGATATGAATTCAAATCCGCTAACGATCCCTTATACCAATACGGTCAACGGTCAAATTGTATTTGTACGGGTACAAGATATCAATACAGGCTGTTATGATACCACGACATTAGAGCTTATAGTTGAGCAGGCACCAATAGCGAACACACCAACGCCATTAGAGTATTGCGATCCGGATAGTGACGGTTTTGGCGTTTTTGATTTGACAAGTAAAGACATAGAGATAACAGGAGGCGATCCTAGTTTATCGGTGAGTTACCATGAGACTATGGCAGATGCAGATAATAATGTAAATGCCTTAACGAGTCCATATAATAATATCGTAGAAGATA
>NZ_JACNMJ010000005.1 GCF_014526325.1 Psychroserpens algicola | reverse complement strand
TCACCTCTTACCATTCCGAACAGAGAAGTTAAGCCCATTTGCGCCGATGGTACTGCATTTGTGGGAGAGTAGGTCGTCGCCTTTTTTGAAACCCTTATCATATATTTTTATGATAAGGGTTTTTTTTGTTTATAAGAGGATATTTATAATCCTTTTTTTATCTTCATCTGTTAGAGGTATGTATTAGTTTATGGAGTTAAATAAAGAAATAGAATTAGCTTGGGATTTTGTGAATAACACTGATCGTAATGTGTTTTTGACAGGAAAAGCAGGAACAGGTAAGACAACTTTTCTCCATAAATTGAAAATGAATTCCTTAAAGCGAATGGTAGTAGTTGCTCCTACAGGAGTTGCTGCTATTAATGCGAAAGGTGTTACAATACATTCTTTTTTTCAATTGCCTTTTGGTCCTATTCTTCCAAATGACAACCTACAATCATCTTCTGGTTTTTCTAGAAAATTCAGTAAAACAAAGATAAATATTATAAAATCTATAGACTTATTAGTCATTGATGAGATTAGCATGGTTAGAGCCGATTTGTTAGACGGAATAGATAAAACTCTAAGACGTTTTAGAAATAAAAATCTTGTTTTTGGAGGCTTACAGTTATTAATGATAGGTGATTTACAACAGCTATCCCCAGTTATTAAAAATAATGAATGGCAATTATTAAATCCGTTTTATAAAAATGCATTTTTTTTTAGCAGTCTTGCTTATCAAAAGTGCCAAGCTGTTACAGTTGAATTAAAACATATTTATAGACAAGATAACCCTAAGTTTATCAGTATTCTCAATGAAATAAGGACCAATACTTTATCTCAATCTTCAGCTGACGAATTGAATAAAAGATATCAACCTGATTTTGCACCTCTTGATAATGAAGGCTACATTTATTTAACAACTCATAATAGTAAAGCAGAACAAGTAAACAGTTCCGAACTTGAAAAATTAACAAGTAGCATACAAACTTATTCAGCTGTAATTGAAGGTAAGTTTCCCGAATTTTCATATCCAAATAAAGAAGAACTTGCTCTAAAAGTCGGTGCTCAAGTGATGTTTATAAAAAATGATAGCTCAATAGAAAAGAGATATTTCAACGGTAAAATAGGTAAGGTTATTTTTTTAGATGATGACGAAGTTATTGTGAAATGTCCTGACGACGATTTTAATATTATTGTGACTCCAGAAATATGGGAACACATAAATTATAATATCAATGCTGAAACAAAAGAAATTACTGAAAACAAAATAGGTTCGTATACACAAATGCCTCTTCGGTTGGCTTGGTCTATAACAATTCATAAGAGTCAAGGCTTAACTTTTGAAAAAGCTGTTATTGATGCGCAAGGTGCCTTTGCTCACGGTCAAACTTATGTCGCTTTAAGTAGATGTAAAAATTTGGATGGTTTAGTCCTTAAAAGCAAAATTGATTCTAGTCAGATTATTAGCGATTCAAATGTCAATAATTTTAATAAAGAAGCTGAAGAAAATCAGCCTGACGAATCTGTTTTACTAGAATCTAAGGTTACATTTCAATTGAATTTAATCTCAGAAGTCTTTGATTTCTTCACATTCTTAAATCCTATAAACCGTATTTTAGATATTTTTTACAAGAATAGAGGGAGTATTGAAGGACTTGTAGAAGTACCTTTAATTTCGATTAAAAATACTATTACAGGTTTACTTAAAATAGCTAATGGTTTTAATACTCAGCTTAAAGAACTTTCAAGTAATCAACTATTGCCTGAACAAAATCATTTATTGCAAAAACGTTTTAAAAAAGCTATAGCATATTTTACTGATATTACTAAGACAAATATTCAAGAGCCATATAAAACATTAAGTTTTACCACAGACAACAATGCTATAGAAAAAGATATTGTGAAGCAACTAGATGTGTTAGATGAATTACTAGCGACTAAACAACTGTATTTTGACGGTTTAGCAGAAAGTTTTAATCCGACGAAATTCTTAGAACTAAGAAGTAAATCTGTTTTTCTAGTAAAAGATAAGCCTAAAAAGGCTAGAAAATCTGTTATTGACGGAACAACAAATGTTGAACTTTTTGAATTGCTTCGTGAGTTGCGTAATACTATTGCTTTGCGTGAAGACCTTATTCATTATCAAATTTTTACTCAAAAAGCATTATATGCTATGTGTGAACTACTTCCTATAAGTAAAGCCGAATTAAAGCAAATACACGGAATGGGTAAAACAAGAATTGAAAAGTATGGCTCCGAAATTTTAGAAACCATTCGAGGCTATTGTGAAGACAATGATATAGAAACTTCATTAAACGATGACATTTTTAAGACTCAAAAACCTAAGCGTAAAAAAGGAGATACAAAAAAAGTATCTTTAGCACTATTTCAATCTGGAAAATCTATTGAAGATATTGCTAGTGAACGTGAACTTAATATGAATACCATTGTTGGACATTTAGCAAGTTTTATAACATCTGGAGAAGTGAAAATTACCGATTTAATTTCTGAAGATCACTATAATGAATTGAAAGAACTCATTCCAAAGTGTACTTTTGATAACTTATCTGATTTAAAACATCAACTTGATGAAAAATATAGCTATAGTGATATCCGTTTGGTACTTAATTCAATGACGTAATAAGTCAGCAAACCTTGATGTATGACATGAAAGCTTACTGACTTTTAATTACTTTTAATTATTTTTTGACAATTAATCGTTTAGTAATTTCATCAGATTCTGAAAAGATATTTACAAGGTAAACCCCGTCAGCTAAATTAGAAACATCTAAAGAATTTTCAGATGATAACTTTATGCCTATTTTTTTTCCTGATATATCATAAACATCTACAGAAGTAATTAGGATACCATCATTTGGTTTAATTGTTACTATTTGGCTTGCTGGATTTGGATAGAGTAATACGTCCATCTTAATCAAATATTCAGCAACATCTAAGCTTAGATTAGTTGTGTAGCTATTGGTTGCAAATCCATCTCCGCTTCCTCCCTGATAAAGTAATAGCATAACTCCGGAAAGAAAATTATCATTACTGAGTCGACTCGCAAATCCGTCACCGCTTCCTCCTCTGAAAATAATATCAATGACCCCATTAAGTAATTGTCCAAAAGCAAAATCTTTGTCGGCACCATCACCAGAACTTCCAGTATATATCATAGTTAAGTCAGATCCGTTAAGTATAGTTTGATACTTGTTTTGAGAATGGCCATCACCAGAATTCCCAAAATACAAACGACTTAAATCACTACCGGAAATCGTATAAACAGTACTCATTTTTGAAAAGCCATCACCAGAACTACCGTTGTATATTTCAAAGGTATTCTGAGATAGTAATACTTGATTTTTAGCTGCATCATGTCCATCTCCCGAGCTACCTTGATACAGTACTGAAAATGATGCAATGTTTCCATTTAATCGACTTCCATTAAGTACAGATTGATCGCTTCCATCATCAGATCCACCAAAATACTGAGCATTTAAAGTGTTAACCGTTAGGAATGTAAATAATATGTATAGTTTATAACTCATAGTGGGTGGTTTTAATCTGATGAACGCACACCACGAAACCCTAATCTAGTGTTCCCATTAACTATTATATTAGCTGCATCTGTTCGGTCTGATACAAGAATAAATGGCGCTGTATTTGCGTGTGACCCGCCACGATACCCAATTCCTGTAGCACCATCAGGCCAGTTTGGTACATTTGCTTCACCAGCAACCGATAGTATACCATCACCATGATCACCCTGAAAAATTCTACCTTCTGGTATACCAACAGTGATTACACGTTCATATAAATTTCCGCTAAGTTCCATAATCCCATAATAGCTTCCTCCAGTCTCTTCACGATTTTTTGTAATAGCACTGGCAGCAAGAATACCAACTCTCTTAGGTCCAGAAGGGGTACCATTTGTAATAGAAAAAATAATGTTACCAACACCTTCTTCTGGATTAGTAACCTGTTCATTTGGCTCACCTAAATTAATGTACGTGTAAGCGGTTGAAGGCAAATTAGCATTTCCCCAAGCTAACTCATTTGGTTTCGGAGCAATAGGGCCACGACATGACTTTTCATATTCCAGTTCTGTCATATGTCGTAATCCAGCCCAATCTAGATAATTGCTTGTCATTTCAGCTGATACATAATTAAGTGCTACATCTGGAAGTGTTGTTGTCGCATTACTTGCACCTTCAGTCCATGAAATTGCATTACGTGCAAACTCATCATCAGTGTTTTTACCTGTAACACCAGTCACATCATTTGCTTCCCTTTGAGCTTCAGTTAAGGTGTTAAAAAAGTCAACCCATTGTGCTTGACTTACCTCATACTTCATAATATAATAGGCACTAAAGCCTTTAGGAAATGCTGAAGGAATTGGTCCCATTTGATCACCGACATCAATTTCTGAAAACCCTTCGGTATTATCATAATAAAGGTTTCCTGCTGTAGGAGATACGTTTATTGTATTCTCAGAGGTAACCTCATAAGGAATATTAGTGCTGCCTGAGAAGAAATCGCCATTTTCATCACCATTTGTGCCTCCTAAAAAATAAGATCCTTCTGGTACATATACCATTTCAATAGCAAATACCTGAATATCAATAATGTCATTTGGATCTATGGAGCCATAGTCCCATCTCAAACGCATGTTTTGTAAATTGATATCTCCACTTCCATCACTATCTCTGTAAACGAAAGCACCAATACCATCTGCAGAGACGTCAATAGTACTGCCAGTTGCTGCTTGGAAATTAGAAGAATTTATTTGCGCATGTGCCCAATCACCACTGTTTACTCGATATTTGATAAATACCCATGCTGCATCCCAATTAGATGGTCCTGCACTTAATCGCCAGGAATTTTCCCAGCTTAAATCAAATTCTACCTGAACCCAGTCAGGTTCATTTAAGTTCTCTAACGAAATATTACTTACTGTAATATTATTTGCATTCATAACTAAGCAAAGTAAAGTTGCCAATAGCGTAATTTTTGTTTTCATGTTTATGGTTTTTAAATAATTTTCATCAAATGTATTTATAGATTGTGGGGCTTGATATCTAACATGTAACAAAGTATGAAACATATGTTTCAAAGCAATTACAATGAACTAAATTATTGATATACAATAATTTAATTGAGTACAAGTTAGTTGTATTTGAGTTTTATTTTATAAGAATATGTATGAATGGTAAGGAATTTGTCATTTTTAGTAAGTATAAGAGAAGAAATGGTAAAAAAAAGACCCAACTAAAGTTGAGTCTTGTGTAATGTGTTGAATTTTAATATTTTAATCTGTTATAATCATTTAAAATAAAAACGTTTTTAATTTCTTAATACGCCTCTGGAAATTACAATTTTTTGAATTTCAGAAGTCCCTTCATAAATCTGAGTAATTTTAGCATCACGCATTAAGCGTTCCACATGATACTCTTTTACAAATCCGTTTCCACCATGAATTTGAACAGCTTCAACAGTATGCGTCATTGCAACTTGGCTGGCATATAATTTTGCCATAGCACTAGACATGTCATAATTGTTTCCTTGATCTTTATCCCATGCAGCTTTCATGACCAACATACGAGCAGCTTCAATTTCAGTATGCATATCTGCCAATTTGAATGCAATTGCCTGGTGATTTGATATTTCAGTACCAAAAGCTTTACGTTCTTTAGAATATTTTAAAGCTAATTCATAGGCTCCTGAGGCAATTCCTAAAGCTTGAGCAGCAATACCAATTCGACCTCCTGATAATGTTTTCATGGCAAACTTAAAACCAAATCCGTCTTCACCAATTCTATTTTCCTTAGGAACCTTAACATCATTAAACTGTAAGGTGTGAGTGTCACTTCCTCTAATTCCTAATTTATCTTCTTTAGGACCAATATCAAATCCTTCCATGCCTTTTTCAACAATAAAAGCATTAATACCTCGATGTCCTTTTTCCTTATCAGTTTGAGCAATTACCAAATAAACTTCAGCCCTACCACCATTAGTTATCCAATTTTTTGTTCCATTGATGACATAATGATCGCCTTTGTCAATTGCAGTTGTAGCTTGAGATGTAGCATCACTACCAGCTTCAGGTTCACTCAAACAAAAAGCGCCTATTGCTTTTCCTGTAGCTAATCTGGTTAAGTATTTTTGTTTTTGATCTTCGCTACCATAAGCTTCGAGTCCATAACAAACTAATGAGTTGTTTACTGAAACCATTACAGAAGCAGAAGCGTCAATTTTTGATAGCTCTTCCATAATCAATACATAGGATATTGCATCCATACCACTTCCACCGTATTTAGGATCGACCATAATACCCATAAAGCCTAAGTCTCCCATTTTGCGAACTATCTCGTCAGGGAACGTTTGAGCATTATCACGTTCTATTACGCCAGGCAGTAATTCTGTTTGAGCAAAATCGCGAGCCGCATCGCGAATCATAATATGTTCTTCAGTTAAGCTAAAATCCATTGTATATTTAAATTATTGAATTGATAAAAAATGATGTCAAAGATAACTTTTTAATAGCATATTTTCAATGAGTATTGTTATTTTTACTGAATATGATAAAATCTAGCTATAATATTGTCGGTGTAATGTCAGGAACATCTTTAGATGGTATTGATTTAGCACATATTAGTTTTGATTTTGATAGTAAATGGACGTTTAAAATTCATAGCGCTGAAACCATTCCTTATACTGACTTATGGCAACAAACCTTGTCAAATCTTGTCAGTTTAGATAAAAAAGCTATCACAAAAATTGATGACGATTATACTACATATTTAGCACAAACTATTCATAGTTTCATTCTAAAACATCAGCTTAAAAATTTGGATGCCATTTGCTCTCATGGGCATACAGCTTTGCATCAACCTGAAGAACATCTCACATATCAAATAGGAAATCAACCTAAGCTTGCTAAACTAACCAACACTAAAATTGTTTGCGACTTTAGGACTCAAGATGTGTTATTAGGTGGACAAGGAGCTCCTTTAGTGCCTATTGGTGATCAGTTATTGTTTTCAGAATATGACTATTGTATCAATCTTGGTGGATTTGCTAATGTGTCTTCCGAAAAAAACAATCAAAGGATTGCTTATGATATTTGTCCGGTTAATATTATAATGAATCATTATACAAGGCAATTAGGTTTTGATTATGATGAAGGTGGGCAGATAGCAAAATCAGGACGTCTAAACAACGACTTGCTAACCGTTTTGAATGCTATAGACTTTTATGCGGCATCACCTCCAAAATCTTTAGGTGTCGAATGGGTTGAAAAACAAATTTCACCATTGCTGGAAACTTCAAAATTATCAGTAAAAGACATATTAAGAACTTGTGTTGAACATATTGCTATTCAGATTACTAATAATATTAAGTCGAATTCAAAAGTACTGTTTACAGGAGGTGGAACTTACAATACATTTTTGTTAGAGCGTATAAAAGCTCATAAAAACTTCGAATTGATAGTGCCTTCCAAATCCATCATTGAATTTAAGGAAGCTTTAATTTTTGGCTTACTAGGTGTACTCAAATTACGAGGAGAAATCAATTGTCTGTCGAGTGTAACTGGTGCCAGAAATGACCATTCTTCGGGAGAAATATATTATCCTTAAAATTATTGAAAAATTAATATACAGCGATTTTTAGTTTTTTATATTTGTTAAATAAACTAATAAACTTTTTACCAAATGAATCAACTTTAGCTGCTCTTCAATAGTATTATGAGATTTTAAATAAGTTATAAAAGATTCAATATATATAAATGAAAGAGTTACTACAAACATACGAAGACAAGGAGCCAGAAATCATCTTTAATTGGAAAGACCCTGAAACAGAGGCTGAAGGGTGGACTGTCATCAATTCACTTCGTGGAGGAGCTGCGGGAGGCGGAACAAGGATGAGAAAAGGTCTTGATATGAACGAGGTATTATCACTTGCTAAAACAATGGAAGTGAAGTTTACCGTATCGGGTCCAGCCATTGGTGGCGCCAAGTCCGGAATTAATTTTGACCCTAAAGACCCAAGAAAAAAAGGGGTTTTAGAGCGTTGGTACAACGCAGTTTCCCCTTTGCTAAAAAGTTATTATGGTACTGGTGGAGATCTTAATGTCGATGAGATTCACGAAGTTATCCCAATTACTGAAGAGAGCGGTGTGTGGCATCCTCAAGAGGGTGTCTTTGAAGGTCATTTTAAACCCACTCAAGCTGATAAAATTAACCGTATCGGACAACTTAGACATGGTGTTATAAAAGTGATTGAAAATCCAAAATATTCACCAAGCGTTAATAGAAAGTATACCGTAGCAGATATGATTACTGGTTTTGGAGTTGCCGAAGCTGCTAAACATTTTTATGATGTTCATGGAGATTCAATAATTGGAAAACGAGCTATAGTGCAAGGTTTTGGAAACGTTGGTGCTGCTGCTGCATTTTATTTAGCTCAAATGGGAGCAAAAGTTGTTGGTATCATCGATATTGTTGGTGGTTTAATAAAAGAAGACGGATTTTCGTTTGAAGAGATTACAGATCTCTATTTGAACAAATCAGGAAATACTTTAGTGAGTGATCATCTCATTCCATTTTCTGAAATGAATGAAAAAATATGGTCGTTAGAAACCGAAATTTTTGCACCATGTGCAGCTTCAAGACTTATTACTCAAAATCAAATTGATCAAATGATTGATACTGGTTTGGAGGTTATTTCTTGCGGAGCTAATGTGCCATTTGCTGATAAGGAAATTTTCTTTGGAAGTATTATGGAACATACCGATAATAAAGTCAGCTTAATTCCAGATTTTATCTCTAATTGTGGTATGGCCAGAGTTTTTGCCTACTTTATGGAGCGTAAAGTGCAAATGACAGATGAAGCTATTTTTAATGATACTTCTGAAATTATAAGAAAGGCAATTAAAAAAGTTTACGAAAAAAATAACACAAAAACGGGCATAAGTGCTACTGCATTTGAAATTGCCTTAACCCAATTAATATAACCCTAATTACTATGGAAAGTATAATTATAATAGTATTTGTTTTAGGCTACTTAGCCATCACTGTAGAGCACAGTATAAAAATTGATAAGCTCATTCCGGCTTTAGTTATGATGGCTATCAGTTGGGCATTAATTTCTTTGGGTATTGACTCATTTCCCCAGTGGTTTGATTCTTCAAGTCACGGATTAGTTGAAGGCTTTGAAAGTCTAGGTCATGAGAGCAAAATGCATTGGATGGAAGAAACGCTGTTGCACCATTTAGGTAAGACTGCCGAAATTCTAGTGTTTCTGTTAGGCGCAATGACTATAGTCGAAATTATTGATTATTTCGATGGTTTCTCTACGATTAAAAGTTTTATTAAAACGAAAAGTAAAAAGAAAATTCTTTGGATTTTTGGGTTTTTAGCGTTTTTCCTTTCTGCAATTATAGATAACCTAACAGCAACAATCGTATTAATCTCAATTTTACAAAAATTAGTGTCAGATAGAAGTGTACGTATCTGGTATGCAGGATTAATTATTATAGCTGCCAATGCTGGAGGAGCCTGGTCACCAATTGGTGATGTTACTACAACCATGTTATGGATTGGTAAAAAAGTAACTACAGGACACTTATTTGTTTATTTGTTTTTACCATCACTTATCTGTATGCTTATCCCTTTCCTTATAGCATCATTTATGAAGCCTTTCCAGGGAAATTTAGAGCAAAATATTGATGATGTTGAAAAGCCTAAAAGCAGATTTAGTTCTACAATGCTTTACTTAGGTTTAGGAGGAATAGTTTCGGTTCCAATTTTTAAAACTGTGACGCATTTACCACCATATGTAGGTATGATGCTCGCATTGGGAGTTGTTGCTATTTTTGCTGAAATTTATAGTAATTCTAAGTTTAGTATTTCTAGTCATGATTCTGCTGAAAGTGATGCACATGCACATCATAGTCCTGTTCACCACTCTTTATCTAAAATTGAGTTACCAAGTATTCTATTTTTCCTCGGAATTTTAATGGCTGTTGCAGCATTAGAGTCTCTGGGAATATTATTTGGCTTTGCAGGAACCTTACAAGACACGATGCCTATGTTAGGAACCGAGTTACACCATGAAGGTGTGTCAGATCTAGTTGTATTATTACTAGGCGTTGGCTCTGCTGTGATTGATAATGTACCTTTGGTAGCTGCGAGTTTAGGAATGTTTTCTGAACCAATAGATAATGAACTTTGGCATTTTATTGCTTACTCTGCTGGAACAGGTGGTAGTATGTTAATTATTGGTTCTGCTGCAGGAGTAGTTGCAATGGGAATGGAAAAAATAGACTTTTTCTGGTATCTTAAAAAAATCTCATGGCTGGCTTTAATTGGTTTCCTTGCTGGAGCTGTAGCATTCATGTTTACCAGAACTATATTCTAATATATACTTTAGTAAGAAAACATTCGTTATTACAATAGTTAAATTTAATTTCAATACCTATAATATGATATTACAAAGTGATATTCAAGATGGAGCTGAGTTGGTAACAGATGCAGATTCCACCGAAAAAACACTATCCATTATAGAACTTATAAGTAGTGGTGGTACTGCAGGTCAAATTATCATAGCAATGCTGTTTGTACTGTTAATTGTTGCTATTTATATATATTTTGAGCGCCTTTTTGCAATTAAAGCAGCATCTCAAATAGATTCTAATTTTATGAACCAAATTAAGGATCATGTGAGTAATGGTAAAATCGATTCAGCACAGATGCTTTGTGCTCAGGTGAACTCTCCAGTATCACGGTTAATTAATAAAGGAATCACCCGAATAGGCAAACCTTTAGAAGATATCAATACTGCAATTGAAAATGCTGGTCGTTTAGAAATTTACAGCCTCGAAAAAAATGTAAGTGTATTAGCTACAATTTCAGGAGTTGCGCCTATGATTGGGTTTCTAGGAACTGTAATCGGAATGATTTTATCAATTTTTGAAATTGCTAATTCTGGCGGACAAATAGATATTAAACAATTATCTGATGGTTTATATACAGCGATGACAACAACTGTTGCCGGACTTATTGTTGGTATTGTAGCCTACATGGCTTACAATCATTTAGTGGTGAAAACAGATAAGGTTGTCTACCAAATGGAAGCTAATTCATTAGAATTTTTAGATCACTTAAACGAGCCTATTTAATGAATTTAAGAGGAAGAAATAAAGTAACACCAGAATTCAATATGTCTTCTATGACAGATATTGTATTCTTGTTATTAATCTTTTTTATGCTTGCTTCTACTTTAGTGACCACTAATGCCATAGACATTTTATTGCCTAAAGCTAGTGGTAAAACTGAAAACAAAAAATCTGTGGCTGTAAGTATAAAGAAAGATCTGACCTATTATATTGATCAAAAACGCGTTGGCGAAAGTGTTTTGGAAACTGAATTAATTTCAGCTTTATCAAATCAGGATCAACCAACAGTTGTTTTACGTGCTGAAAAATCTGTACCTGTTGAACATGTTGTAAAAGTGATGGATATCGCCAATAGAAACAAATTTAAGGTCATTTTAGCGGTTAAGCCTAACAATTAGATAACCCTTTCTTTTTTTTTGGAACAACTTTTGCCTTAATTGATATATGAAATACCTAGAAACCAAACACGAACGAAATTCAGCTAAGATAACCGCACTCATTGTGGCTATCTTATTACTGTTATTGTTTGTGGTTGGACCTCCATATATTGATCCTCCTGAAGAATATGGCGTTGCTATAAATTTTGGAGATTCCCCTGTTGGATCTGGTACAGTTCAACCTACTGAGCCTATAAAATCACGGCCTAATGAAGAGGTTGTCAATGAAAATACTCAAGCTGATGAAGCTCAACCTGAAGAAACATCAGAGCCTAGTAGCCCATCTGAAAATGTTCTAACAAATGAATCAGCCGAAGCATTAGCGATTAAAAAGGCAAAAGAAGCAGAAGCTAAAGCAAAGGCTGAAGCAGAACGGTTAGAAAAAATCAAAAAAGCCGAAGCAGAGCGTAAAGCTAAAGAAGAACAGGATAAAAAAGACAAGCTTAAAGCACTTATTGATGGTGTGAAAAATTCTGAAGGACCTGTTAAAGAAGGCGAAGGTCCAGGTGATGGTCCTGGAGATAGTGGTGATTTAGATGGAAGCCCATATGCACCTTATAAAGGAACACCTGGTTCAGGAAATGGAGGCGTCGGTTACGGTTTAAATGGTAGAGGTAAGCCTAGTTTTACAATGCAAGATGGTTGTGAAAATGAATACGGTTTAATTGTTGTCGATATTGTTGTCGATCGCAGTGGTCGCGTAATAGAAGCGACACCAGGTGTAAGAGGAAGTAATAATGCAACTTCTTGTCTTAAAACCCAAGCCAAAAAAATAGCCTTGTCTTACAAATGGCCAGCCGATTCGAAAGCGCCAGCAAGACAATATGGTAAAGTAAGTGTGAACTTTACACCCACTAATTAATGAATTATATTGATACCGTAAACTGGATGTTTAAGCAGTTACCGATGTATCAAAATCAAGGTAAGGTTGCTTTTAAAAAAGACCTTTCAAATACGATTCTTTTAGCTCAACACTTAAACAATCCTCAACTCAAATTTAAAAGTGTTCATGTCGCAGGTACTAATGGCAAAGGTTCTACGAGTCATATGCTGGCTTCAGTTCTTCAAGAAGCAGGATATAAGGTTGGATTGTATACATCGCCACATTTAAAAGATTTTAGAGAACGTATAAAAATCAATGGTAAGCTTGTGAGCAAACAGTTCGTTATGGGATTCATAAAGCGAAATAAACCATTTTTCAACACCCATAAATTGTCTTTTTTTGAAATGACAGTTGGTATGGCTTTCGATTATTTTGCAAAGCAAAATGTTGATATAGCTGTTATTGAAGTTGGTCTTGGAGGTCGTTTGGATTCAACAAATATTATTACACCCGAAGTTGCAGTAATTACCAACATTGGTTTTGATCATGTTCAATTTTTAGGAAATACTTATGAAGCTATAGCTAAGGAAAAAGCAGGAATTATTAAACCGAAAATTCCTGTCGTTATAGGCGAAACACAAAAAGAAACAACGGATACATTTACTACTGTAGCACAGGTGAATTTGTCAGAAATTTATTTTGCAGATCAGCTTGTAAAAACATCATACAAAACCGATCTCAAGGGAAGTTATCAAAAACACAATACCAAAACAGCTGTTCAGGCATTGAAAATTCTTAGTGCTAAAACCTATCCTGTTTCCGAAGCTCACATTATAGAAGGATTACAAAATGTCGTGAAAAACACAGATCTCAAAGGACGTTGGCAACTATTGCAAGAGCATCCAAAAGTGGTTTGTGATACGGCTCATAATAAAGAAGGGTTGACGTATATTGTTGAGCAATTAAAAAATGAGTCCTTTCAAAAACTCCATATGGTTTTTGGCGTTGTTAATGACAAAGATGTCGATGCTATTATGACCTTATTACCTAAAGAAGCAACGTATTACTTTTGTAAACCTAATGTGCCTAGAGGGCTCGATGCTACGGTATTACAAACTCATTTTATCTCTAATGGATTTCAGGGAGAAGTATATTCATCGGTCAATAATGCTTTAGCCAATGCAAAAGCAAATGCATCAATTGACGATTTAATTTATGTTGGTGGCAGCACTTTTGTTGTAGCTGAAATCGTATAGCTTATAAATATTTGTATATTTAATCTTCAATTTAATTTTATATAATGACAGAGATAATTAATCAGGTGTTTGCATTGGATTTAAAAATGAAAAAGGATAATAACGATAGTTTGAATCGCTATGTAGATCGCATTTATCACGAGTTTGAAGCTATGGGTTTTCAAATTGTCAACCCGATTGGTCAGGCCTATCGCAATGAAATGACAGATGTGGAAGCAAATATTATTGGTGATTTAAGCAGGAAATCGAAAATTACCAAGGTCCTAAAGCCAGTCATTTATCAAGTTGAAAATAATGAAACCAGACTCCTTCAAAAAGGAATTGTAATTGTAGAATAGCCTCAGATGAAAACCATAAACTTTGCTATAGATTTAGGAACGACTAATAGTCTTATTGCTAAATATGACGACGGAACTATTAAAATTTATAATAATCCGATTGGACTGAAACAAACCCTGCCTTCTTGTATCGCTTTTCGCGGAAATAGAACGGTTATCGGAGATAAAGCACTTGACTATTTGGAGAAAGATGCTGAAAATATCTGCATGTTATTCAAGCGTAAAATGGGAACTCAGGACACCTATTATGTGCCGTCAATTGATAAAGAAATGTCACCTATTGAGCTGTCTTCATTAATTCTAAAAGAACTTAAAAACTTTGTCAATGATGAAGAAGTCTTAAACTCAGTCGTAATTACAATTCCTGCTTCTTTTGATACCATACAATCAAATGCAACTAAAAAAGCTGGTTATATGGCTGGTTTTAAAGAGGTTGTTTTGCTACAGGAACCTATTGCTGCATGTTTGGCATTTGCCAATACGTCCAATACCGAAGTCAACGAAAAGCAAAATTGGATTGTTTATGATTTTGGAGGAGGAACTTTTGATGTAGCACTAGTCGAAGTCAATGATAGAGAATTAAAAGTTACTGATAATTTAGGTGATAATTATTTGGGTGGAGCTGACTTTGACAATCTTATTGTAGAAAAATTAATTGTTCCGTTTATAGAAGAAAAGTTATCACTTACCAATCTTTGGAAAGACCTAAAATCTAAGACTACTAACTTTAATGGTCTCTATTTTGAACTCCTTAAAATTGCCGAAGAAGCAAAAAAGGAATTATCACATTATGAGGACACAGAAGTCGAATTGGATATCGATATCAATACTGAAAATTTTTATGAATCCTTTACCATAAAACGCGAAGCATTTGAAGAATTAATTCGTCCTAAAGTAGAGCAGACAATTACTTTTATTCAAGATGTTATAAAAAACAATCAGTTACTTAAAACTCAAATTGAGCGTGTAATTTTGATTGGAGGAAGCACCTATGTGCCATTAATAAAAAAACGTATTTCTGAAGCTATAGGTGTTGAGGTCAATTCGAGTATTGATCCAACTTCGGCAGTGGCTCTTGGAGCAGCTTATTATGCAGGTTCAAAACCGGCTACTGTTTCAGATGATGAAATTACTAAGGAGAAAGTTGTAGAGGATTCTGTCGATTTTAAATTGTTCTACGAACAAAATACCAGAGATTTAGAAGAACTCATTACAGCAAAAGTCAACTCTAAAGAGGTTGGTAGTTATAGGATAATGAGACGAGATGGTGGTTATGATTCTGGAGTGAAAATTCTGGATGATGGTAGTTTTTCAGAATTTGTGCCTTTACTTGAAGGTCGTTTAAACCAGTTTAAAATTCAGTTATTAAACTCAGAGTTAGATGTTTTAAAAACTATTGAAACCGTAGCAATAAATCAAGGAAGTTACAATGTTCAGGGGCAACCTTTACCAAATGACATTTGTATGGAAATTGATGATTTAGATGCTTCAACTACACGATTGGAAAAAGTGTTCGCTAAAGGAAGTATTTTACCATTAAAAAAGAAGATTTATAAAACGGCTTCTAAAACAATTTTGCAACAATCGCAATCTAATCTGATTATTAATATTATCGAAGGAAATTCGAGAGGCTTACCGAGTTCTGGATTAAGTATTGGTTATATCGAAATATTTGGAAAAGACCTTGAAGAAGATTTAATCAAAGGTACAGATATTGAAATCGAGCTCGAAGTCACTGAATCTAGAGATTTAAAGATTAACGTCTTTTTACAAGCTTGTGATCAGGAATTTAAAAATGTATTTAGTGAATCTGAACGCGCTATAAGTGTCAATAAGATAAATATGGAAATCAATACGGTTTTGGGTGATGTTGAAGCCTTAATCCGAGAGCATAATTCTGAAGAAAATTTTGAGTATTCTCAGCAATTGGAAACCATAAGAGTAGGATTAATTGAAACACAAATAGCTGCATCTTTAATAACCGATGATGATGTCTCTGATGCTAAATTTCAGCTGGATGATAAAAAGCGAAAACTCATACAAGATTTTGATGACTTAACGAGAAACAAAGTTATTGCTAAAGAAATTGAAGAGTATAACGAATCGAAGGAGAGTTTAGAATACCAATTGAGCTATGAAAAGAATGAGCACTTTAGAGATAAATACTCCCGAATTATTAAAAATGAGCGTGAAGTTATTAACTCAGGAAACAAATATCTAATTCGTGCAAAGATTAAAGAACTAGACGAATTGTACTATGCTATAATCAAGTCTAGCGATGAAAACTTCATTTCTTATTTTCTCAATCTTAAGTTTTGTACCGATTTTTCTAATCAGCGTAGAGCCGATAAGCTGTTCAAGGAAGGAGAGAAAGCACTAGATAAACAAGATTACAAATCATTACGACACATTGTTTATGGTTTAACAGCCTTGTTACCAGACCATGAAAAAGAAAAACAGAAAAACTTTAAAGATGATAGTAGAACAGGACTAAGCTAACGTCTGTATTTTCTATTGTAATAATCGGTGTATAATTTGTTAATGCTTAATGGTTTTAGGTTGAGGTTTTTTGCTTTAATCTGTTCAACTCTGGTGGTATCAATCAAAATCTTATTTGATGAACTACTGTTTATTTTAGAGATTTTGTCTTTAAACGGGTATATGGAAATTTCAGAGTTGGGTATGTCATTTTCCTTGTTTACAACGAGCATATTTGATAGGTCAGTATCTTCAATAAAATGAGAGAATTTTGTAGAAACAAAATGGCGGCCTGTATAAAACACAAGTGAATCCTGATCAGAGATTTTAGCGAATGTTGATTGATTTTTAGGAATATATAAGGACTGATCAATTCCGTTTGTTAACCTAAATACAATAAGATCCTCTTTAGTTCGATTCGTTATTTTAACCAAAGAATTGTCGATGTCTTCAGTTTTGTGAGGAATAACTGTAAATGTTTTAGGATAAGGGTTAGAAAAGGGGTCTAGATGCTTAATGTAACCATCTTTATCTACATTTTTACGTTCAACTTTCCGTTTCAAGGTATAGATGAACTTTGTGTGATCGGCAAGTTTAAACCTATCATAATTAGGTTCTGTTTCAGTACTTTCAGTCGATTCTATGACAGTTTCTTCTACATTTAAAATATCATCAACTGAATGCAATGTTCTTAAGCTATCAAGTTTTCTTTGAAAGGCGTCATTATAAATTGGTTGAGAACTATAATTACTACCGTTGATGTAATCGTAATTACTTTTCTTAGAGTCTTTACTTACCCAGAAAATAATTCTGATAACTATCATTATAATCACAAAAGCACTCCAGCCTCCAAATCCCGAGCCTGTCTTTCTACTTGAGCGGGATGGATACGTATATTCTCTGGCAATATTTGCATTGGATTTTAAAGTTTCAGCAAGAAAGAAATTAGAAGTTTCTAAAACCGAGAATGCCACCATGGCTTTTGCAGCAAATCGAAATTGCTGATTGTCTACATTTCTGCGTTTAGAATTATAAATGTCAATCACTTCTGAGTTAAGTTCTTGTATCTCTTGATTGAAATTGTCGGGATATTGATTTAAACAATTGATAAAAACTTTATTCGTAATAAACGCTACAGGATGTTCTTTATCATTTAATCGTTTCTCTCTCAAGTATACTGCTGCATAATTGAGACGTGCTTTTAAAAAATTAATGACGAGTTGATTGTTTTCTTCTGAAAAAAGATAGTTATGGTCGAGTACTTTTAGTAATAGGACGTATTTTCCTTTGTTTAAAGTATCCGAAAGAAATACTTTTAAATTGTCTTTTAAGAAAGGAGCTAAGAAGTATTTTAAATCTTCTTCATTTGTGATTAAAGATGTATCGACTTCAATTTCTGCCTGTTTAATGGCCTTATGATTTCCGGATATCAACTGTTTAAGCCAGTCGTGTTTTTCAATAAAAACATAAGACTGTCTGGTGGTATCATCTTTTAACTTTTCAATTAGGTGTGCGACTTCTCCCAAATTATTAGCATCACCAAGCATAGCTTTAGCTTTGAGTTGTTTTTGGAGCTTTATAATGCCGTTAGAATCAATGTTAGAAAGTGATTCTATATCTAAGCCTAATTGGTCAATAAATGAGATGTATTTCAATGCGCGATTTTATAAAACTTAAAAATATCAAAATAAATTAGAACGCTAAAATTGAGCTTGTTTTTTTGAAGTTTTCTGAGATGTAAAATTTATTTTATTTTTTTTCAAAAAAGCTTTTGGTAATTAAAAATCTAGACTATATTTGCAGTCCAATATTTAGGGCGCGTAGCTCAGTTGGTTCAGAGCACTTGGTTTACACCCAAGGGGTCAGGGGTTCGAATCCCTTCGCGCCCACTAAAGTTCACAGAAATGTGGACTTTTTTGGTTTTTATGAGTAAGGGTCATTAACTCAGTTGGTTTAGAGTGTTACCTTGACAGGGTAGAAGTCACTGGTTCGAATCCAGTATGACCCACATCAAGCACTATCCTGATTTGTTTTGCAAGTCAGGGTTTTTATTTTCAATAAACCGAGTTGCAAACTCAAGGTTTTTTGAAAATAAAAATACAGAAGATGCGATAGCATCCAGGATTGTATTTGCAGGAGTTGATTTAACTGGATCAACGGAGTTAATCTGAAGAGGAATATCAATATATTGCCTACAGCAATTCCATAATACGCTCCAATGCCATACCTCTTGATCCTTTTATCAATATCATTTGGTCTTTAAACGAAAAGGTATCGAATTTACTTTTTAAATCTTCAAAGGACTTGAAGTAAGAGATTCTATCATGCTTAGTGGTGGTATTAAAATTTTCACCTACCAAAATAACCTGTTCAATTTGTAATTCATTTGCAAAATTAGCTATGGCTTGATGCTCAGATTTAGCTTCATTACCCAACTCGAACATGTCACCCAAAATAGCCACTTTGTTAGTATTGTTTAATTGTTCAAAATTTGATAGCGCAGCATGCATACTCGTCGGATTGGCATTATAGGCGTCTAAAATTATGTGATGCCCATTTTTTTTAACAATTTGAGAACGATTATTATTTGGGATATAGCTTTCAATAGCTTCTATAATGGCTTTAGTAGAGACATTAAAATGTTCTCCAATAGCTATTGCAACAGAAACATTATTGTAATTGTAAGTACCTGTAAGGTGTGTTGTTATGATTTCATTTTTGTATGCTATTGAAATATATGGCTGAGCTTTTAAAAGCTGGGTCTGTGACCCAAATACTACAGTATTTTTATAATTACCAACTTGCTTAACTTGAAGAGCATCATTTTCATTAATGAAAATAGTTTTATGATGAGCTTTTAAAAAGTCATACATTTCAGACTTTCCTTTGATGACACCTTCTATACTTCCAAAACCTTCCAGATGCGCTTTTCCAAAATTGGTAATTAAACCAAAATCGGGTAAGGCAATATGAGTCAAAAATTCAATTTCTTTTTGATGATTAGCTCCCATTTCAACAATGCCAATTTCAGTAGCCTTTGTCATACTTAAAAGTGTTAATGGTACACCAATATGGTTGTTTAAATTGCCAATTGTGGCTGTTGTTATATAAGATTTTGACAAAACAGCGTTAATAAGCTCTTTCGTTGTGGTTTTTCCATTACTACCTGTGAGAGCAATAATTGGAATATTTAAAGATTTACGATGTATAGTGGCTAGGGCTTGTAATGTTTTTAGAACATCATCAACCAAAATATATTGTTCACTTTTTTGATATTGTTTTTCATCTATTATAACAAATGAAGCGCCTTTGTCTAAAGCAGCTTCAGCAAAAGTATTGCCATTAAAGTTATCTCCTTTTAAGGCAAAGAACATGCAGTTTTTAGTGATTTTTCTAGTGTCAGTGCACACAGCACTACAAGTTAAAAAGGTATTGTAGATGATTTCTATTGTCATAAAATAAATGTAATAAAAAAGTCCTAATCAAACGACTAGGACTTTAAAATATAAGTATAAACTATATTAGTTTCTTTTCTTGCTTCCTTGTGATTTAGAACCAACTCTAGACATTGCACATCTGAATCCGATATAATCGGTAGCCATATCTTGTGGGAAGTATCTACGTTGAGCTGGATCAATCCAGTAGGCTCTATCTCTCCATGAACCACCTTTGTAAACTCTAACTTCATCGTTAATCAATGAGGTTCTGTCATTAGATGTGTCATACTCTTTTAATAAAGCACCTGTAGAATCTCTCTCTACATTATGTTTTGGAGAGTTATACATTTTACGAGTGTTGTTGTCATCCATAAGTGATTCATCTTCATCAAAACTATCAGCATATTGGCGCGACGATCTTACGTCACCATCTCTAAAGTTTCTGTTATCACTCTTATCGAAATTCGTTCTCAAGTAGGTTTCATTTTCATCTACACCAACTTGTAAAATTTCACCAGGTAAATTTCTTGCAACAATTTGTCCGTTACTTAATGTATCATATACAATTTCATCAGGCGTTACAATTTTTACAGTACCATCTTCGTTAATGGCATTTTTTGTATAAACGTTTCCTCTGTAGTAGTTGAAATCATTAAATTCATCATCAACAATAGGTCTGTAAACATCGGCAACCCATTCAGCTACATTTCCTGCCATATCATATAAACCGTAATCGTTAGGCTCATAAGACATCACTTGAGCAGTAATATCAGCACCATCGTCAGACCATCCAGCGATTCCACCGTAATCACCTTTACCTTGCTTAAAGTTGGCTAACTGATCACCTCTGGTTTTACGTTTTCCTGAACGAGTATATTGTCCATCCCATGGATATTTTTTACGACCTCTATATACATTAAAACTTCTTAATTCACTTAAACCTAAAGCAGCATATTCCCACTCAGCTTCCGTTGGAAGTCTGTAATCTGGAGAAATGATACCAGATTCTCTTCTAGCGTATTTATTAATGGTATCTCCAGCAGCTGTAACCTGAACTCTACGTCTTGATTTTTCAGGATTTATGATAGAATCATTACCGCCATAAGTTTGAGTTGGAGCATTGATATATGTGTCTACGTTAAAGTTACTTTCGGCACTAGAGCTATATTGAGAGTCTCTGGCAAGATATCCAGCTTCTTGTAAATCCATTTCAGCAACTCTATCTGTTCTCCAGTTCGCAAACTCAACTGCTTGAATCCAGCTAACACCAACAACAGGGTATTCTCCATAACCTGGATGACGTAAATAGTTTTCTGTCATCATTTCAGCATAACCTAAACGGTTTCTCCATACTAATGTATCAGGAAGAGCACCTTCATAAATTAATCTATAATTTTCTTCTTCTGGCGGATAAGTTCTTTTAATCCAATCCAGATATTCAGTGTACATTTTATTGGTAACTTCACTTTCATCCATGTAAAATGATTGAATGTGCTGTTGGTTAGGTGAATTATTCCAATCATGCATCACATCATCCTGAACTTTTCCCATCGTAAAAGTACCACCTTCTATGAATACTAAACCTGGGCCTGTTTCTTGTTCTTGGAATTTGTCATTGTATTGAAAACCACCATTTTTATCATTGATTTTCCATCCTGTAGCTCTAGATGTATTTTTATCTGTAGAATTTCTACTACAACTAACAATTGTTAAAGACACTACTAGGGCTAATAGAATCCTTAGATTTAAGACGTTTTTCATATCCATACTTTTTAAGTAAGCTAGTTTAATTTTAGAGACGCAATATAGTAATTAAAGGTAAACTAACAACATTTTTTGCTAAAATCATGCAAAAAAAGTTGCATTTCATCCTCTTTTTTGTACACAATAACGGATTTTTAATCAGTTTATCGATGTATTTTGTCTTTAATAACGATTGAATAAATCAATTATTGTTGTAATTTTGAATAAAAAATTGTGACTCTATAATATCATGAGTATATAGACGTTAATTTACTATGAAAAAACATTTACTATTTTCTTTACTATTAATTTCATTTTTTAGCTTTTCGCAACAAAAACAATTTAATATTGTTTGGGAAGGCATTAAAGTTTTAGAAACTGAAACGTCTAAAATTGAAATCCCTAGTTTTAGTACAAAGCATTTTAGTTTTTTGAGAAGTCAGGGACTTAAGTTTTATGCAGAATGGGAAGAATCTTCATATCTTAATGAAAATTCTATTCAGTTAAGTCAGGTTGCATATCAAAATATAAGTGTTTCCGATTTAAAGGATCTACCACTATCAACCATACCTAACACACCTAAAGTAACTCTTAGAAATGCCATTGATAGAGATAAAATAAATGCCTATTTAGAAATCACACCAATAATCAACGATAGAGGTATTTATAAAAAGATAACTGCATTTACGATTGATTATCAATATGGAGGCGCACTCAACAGAACATCACTTAATAATAATGAAATTACTAATTCAGTTTTAAACACTGGTAACTGGTATAAGTTTTATGTAGATAAGTCTGGGGTTTTTAGATTAAGTAAAAGTTTTTTAAATGCTTTGGGTGTTAATACCAATGTTGACCCAAGAACAATTAAAGTATTCGGTAATGGAGGAGCTATGCTGCCTTTAGCTAACAGTGAATTTTATCCTTCTGATTTAACTGAAAATGCCATTCGATTTGTTGGAGAAGAAGATGGCGTGTTTGATGATCAAGATTATATCTTGTTTTATGCAGAAGGACCAAAAGAATATAATAGTGAAAGTGATACTAATATTAACTTATTTACTGATAAATCCTACTATTTTATAAATACTGATGGTGGTTTTGGGAAACGAGTTACCACTCTAAATCAACCTGAAGGAGACATATCTATTGAAGTCAATACCTTTCAGGATTATCAGTTTCATGAAGTTGATGAAAATAATTTGGCAAAAATCGGGAGACGATGGCTGGGTGAACGTTTTGATATTGAAAACGAAAGAAATTATACATTTAGCTTTCCTAATTTAGTTTCCGAAGTACCTGCAAAAATTAGAGTTCTTGCTGGAGCAGTAAGCGAAAGTCCTTCAACTAATATGCAAGTGGTTTTAAATGGGACTTTAGTTAATACTATGGGCTTTACTGGAATAAATGACCCAATATTAGCCTCTGGAAACTCTTATCAGGATGATGTAAATTTATCTTCACCTGAAGTGTCAGTTAATTTAATCTATAATAATAATGGAAACCCTTCGTCTTCGGCTTACTTAGATTTTATATCCATTGAAGCGACTCGAAGTTTGATTTTTGAAGGTACTCAATTCAAGTTTAAAAATAATGATGTTGCTCTAAATCCGGGTGTTGCTCAGTATACTATTGGAAATACGTCTAATGTTCAAGAAATTTGGGATATTTCTGATAAGTATAATGTTAAAACTATAGTGAATTCAGATCAAAGCGCTAGTATGCAATTTCTTGATGTTGCTGGTGAAAGTAAGACATACATCACAGTGTCAAGTTTAGATTATTTTGACCCGTCAAGAGATGCTAATACTACTGTTGCCAATCAAAATATAAAAGGTACAATTTTTCTCAATAGTCAGGGAGAATTTCAGGATGTAGATTATATCATCGTTGCACGTAATTCTTACACTTCTCAAGCTGAAAGGTTAGCTCAAATTAATAGGGATAAATATAACCTAAATGTAAAAGTTGTAACTCTTAATGAGATTTATAATGAATTTAGTTCGGGGAATCAAGATATTGCAGCTATCCGAAACATGGTAAGGTATGTTTATAATAATGCAAGTAGTCCATCACGCAGACTCAAGTATGTATGTCTTTTTGGGGATGCATCTTACGATTATAAAGACCGAGTTTCTAACAATACCAATATCGTCCCTATATGGAACTCTAAAGAGAGCTTTAGTTTAACATCGTCTTTTATTTCCGATGATTTCTACGGCATGATGGATGACAACGAAGGTTTGATGAATGCAGGTGATCGCTTAGATATAGCTGTAGGGCGAATTCTGGCTGATACACCTCAAAGAGCAGTAGAATTGGTAGATAAAATTGAAGGCTATTATGCTGAGGAAGCATTTGGTAGCTGGAGAAATAATATCATTGCTATTTCCGATGATGTTAATGAGTCATGGGAAGAGATTTTACAAGGAACAACTGATGAAATTTCTAATGAAATCTCCACTGAAAAACCATTTATAAATGCCGTTAAGATTCATTCCGATGCTTTTCAACAAGAATCCAGTGCCAGTGGCGAACGATATCCACAAGTCAATAAAGCTATTAAAGATGCCATAGAAGTTGGAGCTTTGGTTGTCAATTATTTTGGACATGGTGGAGAGGACGGATTGGCAGCAGAGCGTGTATTTACCAAGTTTGATGCTCAGGAAATTCGAAATGTCTGTAAGTTTAATCTATTTATTACCATAACTTGTGAGTACACCAAGTTTGATAATCCACAACGTCAAACCGCAGGTGAATTTACCTATTGGAATAAAGATGGAGGTTCTATTGCTTTAATCACTACTACAAGACAAATCTTTGTAACTGCAGGAATCTCATATAATGTGGTTTTAGAGCAGTTTCTCTTTAGTTACGGCTCAAACGAGTATCCTAGTGTTGCTGAAGCATTGAGATTAACCAAAAATGACCCGGCGATTTCTGGAAACCCACAACGCTCCCTCGTATTTTATATTGGAGATCCAGCAATGAAGCTGGCATTTCCAAGACCTGAAATTAGATTAACAGCCGTAAATGATGTGCCAATTGGTGAACAAACTGAAGTTCTTAAAGCATTAGATCGGGTTAAAATGTCTGGTGAAGTTTATGACACTGCAGGGAATTTCTTGTCAAACTATAATGGTATTTTAACTGCTACAGTTTTTGATAAAGAGATTGACAGACAAACTTTAGGAAATGATGGTACTACGGGTAGTAATGGTCTGATTATACTTGATTTTAAAACACTTGGCGAAACCATGTTTAAAGGCCAAGCTACAGTAACCAATGGGAAATTTGATTTCGAATTTGTGGTACCTAGAGATATCGGAATCCCAGTCGGACCAGGGAAAGTGAGTTTTTATGCGAAACAAGATAATATACTAGACGATAAATCTGGATTTAATTTTGATATTCAAGTTGGAGGTATAAACGAAAATGCTGAAGAAGATAATGTCGGACCAGTGATTAGTCTTTTTATGAATGACGAAAATTTTGTTTCAGGAGGTATAACCAACGAGCAGCCAACATTGCTTGCTAAACTTCAAGATGAAAATGGCATCAACACTGCAAGTGGTATCGGTCACGATATTGTAGCCATATTAGATGGTGATGAAACGAATCCTTTTGTTCTTAATGACTACTACGAAGCAAATGTAGACGATTACCAAAGTGGAAAACTGAGTTACCTTTTTAGAGATTTAGAAACAGGATTACACACTCTAACACTTAAAGCTTGGGACGTATATAATAATTCTTCAACAGCTGAAATAGAATTTTTGGTGAGAGATAAAGACGAAGAACTGGTTATTGATAATGTTCTAAACTACCCAAATCCTTTCATTGATTATACCGAATTTTGGTTCAATCACAATAGTTCTGATGTTTTAGACGTTTCAGTACAGATCTTTACAGTGTCTGGAAAATTAGTCAGAACTTTAAATGGTCAAACTTCTGGAGGAAGTAAAGTGACGAGTTCACTTTCAAAAGATATCGTTTGGGATGGTAGAGATGATTTTGGTGATAAAATCGGTAAAGGTGTCTATATTTACAAACTAAAAGTCCGATCTAGTCGTTTAAATAAACAAGTCGAAAAAATTGAAAAACTTGTGATACTCTAATAAAGATTTATATTTGCTTAATCTATATGGTGTAGTAATACATTGATATAAACATGAATTTACATATGAAAAGATACATTTTAGCCCTTATTGCACTCAGCCTATTTAATTTTTCGAATGCTCAAGAGACCGTGACATTTCCTAATCAATCTACTGTAATTACTACAGGTGTGCCATTTATGCTTATTGCTCCAGATGCACGTTCTGCAGGTATGGGAGATATGGGAGTTGCGACTTCAGTTGATGCTTATTCACAACAATGGAATGCAGCCAAATATACGTTCTCTGAAGCAAAATCTGGTATTGCCGTAAGTTATACACCTTATTTAAGTAAATTAGTTAATGATATTTCTATCGCATATTTAACATACTTCAATAGAATTGATGAAAGAAGTTCTTTCGGATTTAGCTTCAAATATTTTGGTTTAGGTGAAATTGAAATTCGCCCAGATGAATTTTCAGAGCCATTAATTGAAAAGCCAAATGAATTTACTGTTGATGCGTCTTACTCATTGCGTTTAGCAGACCAATTTGCAATGTCTGTAGCCTTAAGATATTTACGTTCAGATTTAAGAATTCAAGCTGTCGATGCTAATGCAAGCGCAGCAGGTTCTTTTGGAGTCGATATTTCTGGTTTTTATCAAAGTGAGGAGGAAGCTTATAATAGTTTTAATGGAAGAACGCGTTTTGGATTTGCTATTCAAAACTTAGGTCCAAAAATTAAGTATGATGATGGCGGAAGAGAGAATTTCTTACCAACCAACTTAAGACTTGGAGGTGGTTTTGATTTTATATTTGATGAGTATAACAAATTAGCCGTAACCGCAGAGGTTACTAAACTATTAGTGCCAACACCACCTTTATTTGGATTTGTTGATACCAATGGTGATGGAGAACAAACTTCAGACGATCCTGCAACCGCAGATGTTGATGAGAGCGAACCAACAATCATTACGAGCGGTCAATCCAATGATGTAAGTTTCTTATCAGGCGTATTTCAATCTTTTGGAGATGCACCAGGAGGGTTTAGTGAAGAGTTAAAAGAATTTACTTGGGCTTTAGGTGCCGAGTATCTTTATCAGGAATCATTTGCATTTAGAGCAGGTTATTTTAATGAAAGTGATGAAAAAGGAGCAAGAAAATTTTTCGCTCTAGGAGCAGGATTTAAATACACAACAATTAATATCGACTTATCGTATCTGTTTTCAGCATCAAAAGTTCAAAGTCCGTTAGAGAATACTTTACGCTTCTCTCTGACGTTTAATTTTGGAGATGGAGAATATGACGAATATTAGTCGTTCACATAATTCAAACTTAAAACTATTGTTTCTCTAAGCAATAGTTTTTTTGTCTAAAACAGTTTCTAATGAAGGAAGTTAAAATAGAATCTAAGTTAAGCGTTTTTGATGATTTCAACGAATTACCTCCAGATGTTGCTAAACTAATGGAGAACGCCATAGAAGCACGACGCAACGCTTATGCGCCATATTCAAAGTTTTTAGTCGGCGCTGCAATTTTATTAGATAATGGTGAAGTTGTGACGGGTAATAATCAGGAAAATGCATCGTATCCATCTGGATTATGTGCCGAGCGTACAGCCATCTATTATGCAGGCGCTAAATTTCCAAATGCTAAAATTTTAAAAATGGCTTTAACAGCTGGTTCGCAAATACAAACAACTAAGACGCCAATTCCGCCATGTGGTGCTTGCAGACAAGCTATCGCAGAGTATGAGTTTAAGCAGGATGATCCAATTGAAATCTACTTCATGGGAGAAACAGGTAAGGTCGTAAAATCTGATTCTTTAGCCAATTTATTACCTCTGGGCTTCGATAAAAGTTTTCTATAACGATTTCGTAACAAATTTTACGTTTATCGGTTTTTTCATTACTAACTAAAGTGTTACTTTTGTTATTCGTTTAAATAATTAACGTCACTAATGCAAAAAATCACAAAAGAAGTTTACCTAAAATGGTATGAGGACATGTTGTTCTGGAGAAAGTTTGAAGACAAGCTTGCTGCAGTTTATATTCAACAAAAAGTAAGAGGATTTCTTCATTTATATAACGGTCAAGAAGCGGTGTTGGCAGGAGCGCTACACGCTATGGATTTGACAAAAGACAAAATGATTACTGCGTACAGAAACCACGTTCAACCCATTGGAATGGGAGTAGATCCTAAGCGTGTTATGGCAGAATTATATGGAAAAGCCACAGGAACCTCTCAAGGTCTTGGAGGTTCGATGCATATTTTTTCAAAAGAACATCGTTTTTATGGTGGTCATGGTATTGTTGGTGGTCAAATTCCATTAGGTGCAGGAATTGCTTTTGGAGATAAATATCATGGAAGTGATGCCGTAACACTTTGTTGTTTTGGTGATGGTGCCGCTCGTCAAGGGTCGCTTCATGAAACTTTTAACTTAGCCATGCTATGGAAATTACCTGTGGTATTTGTATGTGAAAATAACGGATATGCCATGGGAACTTCAGTAGAACGTACTGCCAACCATACTGATATCTGGAAATTAGGTCTCGGTTATGAAATGCCTTCTGGGCCAGTTGATGGGATGAACCCAATTAAAGTGGCTGAAGCATTTGATGAGGCAATTGCACGTGCTAGGCGAGGTGACGGACCAACATTTTTAGAATTAAAAACTTACCGTTACAGAGGACATTCAATGTCTGATGCGCAACACTATAGAACTAAAGATGAGGTTGAAGAATACAAAAAAATAGACCCAATAACTCAGGTTAAAGAGGTTATTTTAGATAAGAAATATGCTACTGAAGATGAAATCGCAGTTATAGATAAGCGTGTTAAAGCATTGGTATCTGAATGTGAGAAGTTTGCAGAAGAATCACCATATCCAGATAAGAATGTCATGTATGACGCTGTTTATGAGCAAGAAGATTATCCATTTATACAACACAAAATATAAGCTATGGCTGAAGTAATTAACATGCCTCGTTTGAGCGATACTATGGAAGAAGGTACTGTCGCTGCCTGGTTAAAAAAGGTAGGCGATAAGGTTGAAGAAGGTGATATTTTAGCTGAAATCGAAACCGATAAGGCCACGATGGAGTTTGAATCTTTTAACGAAGGAACCTTGCTTCATATAGGAATACAGGAAGGTGAAACAGCAAAAGTTGACACACTTTTAGCTATTATCGGTGATGAAGGTGAGGATATTTCAGACTTGTTAAATGGAGGAGCGTCTGAATCTGAAACTGAAGATGCTAAGCCAGAAGCCTCAGAAACTAAGGCTGAAGAGCAAGCAACAGACAGCAGTGATGATTCTGCATCTCAATCTTCAGGTGACCAGGAATTACCAGAAGGTGTTATTGTCGTAACGATGCCACGCCTTAGTGATACTATGGAAGAAGGTACTGTGGCGTCATGGTTAAAACAAGTTGGAGATGAAGTAGAAGAAGGTGATATTTTAGCTGAAATAGAAACTGATAAGGCGACGATGGAATTTGAATCATTTCAATCAGGAACCTTATTACATATAGGATTAAATGAAGGTGAATCTGCAAAAGTAGATGCGTTACTAGCGATTATTGGTCCTGCAGGAACAGATGTTTCTGATGTGGCTAAAAACTTTAAAATTGAAGGTGCTTCTTCTTCGGCTAAAACTGAAGCCCCTAAACAAGCAGAACAAAAAACGGAAGCTCCTAAGCAAGAAGTTAAAAAAGAAACTTCGGTTAAAACAACCACAACAACTAATACGACTAGTAACGGACGAGTTTTTGTGTCACCTGTAGCTAAGAAAATGGCAGAAGAGAAAGGTATAAATCTATCTCAGGTTAACGGTTCTGGTGAAAATGGAAGAATCGTCAAACGTGATATTGAAAACTTTACTCCTGCAAGTCAAGCTGCTTCAGTAGGTAAATTTGTGCCAACTGGTCAGGAAGATTTTGATGAGGTTGCAAATTCTAACATGCGTAAAGCGATTGCGAAGAATTTAGCCAAATCTAAATTTTCAGCGCCACACTACTACTTAAATGTAGAGTTTGATATGGAAAACGCGATGGCTTTTAGAGCACAATACAACTCGCTTCCAGACACAAAAATCTCATACAACGACATGATTGTCAAGGCGTGTGCTTTAGCTTTAAAAGCACATCCTCAAGTAAATTCACAGTGGTTTGATGATAAAATGAGACTAAATAACCACGTACATATTGGTGTAGCTGTAGCTGTGCCTGATGGTTTGGTTGTTCCTGTTGTGCGTTTTGCAAATGAACAAAGCTTAACACAAATTGGTGCTGCAGTTAAAGAATATGCTGGAAAAGCCAGAAATAAAAAACTATCCTTAGATGAAATGGAAGGCAGTACTTTTACAATTTCCAACTTAGGAATGTTTGGTATAGAAAGTTTTACATCTATTATCAATCAGCCAAATTCGGCTATTTTATCTGTAGGTGCTATTATATCTAAACCTGTGGTTAAAAACGGACAAGTGGTTCCTGGACATACCATGAAGTTAACAATGGCTTGTGACCATAGAACAGTAGATGGTGCAACTGGTGCTCAATTCCTTCAAACTCTTAAAGGTTATATTGAAAACCCTGTAACAATGTTAGTTTAATTACATGCCACATCTTAGACACTATTTTGGTATTGTTTTACTTCTTATGTTGACCATCTCATGTTCAAGTGATGATGATGCGAATACAGATGAAGGAGAAAACCAAAATGCGAAACTCATTTTTGGTTGGTTTGCAGATGATAATTGTAATGGTGATTGTGCTACAATTTATAAAATTGACAGCAGCAGTGTTTATCGAGATATAGATTCTAATTCTCCTGAGGGAGATGTGTTTCTAGGCAACTTTCAGGAAATACCTAATATCAACTATCAAGATTTCGTTGTATTGTTGGACGAATTGCCTTCGGAAATATTTAATGAACCCAACGGTTATTTAGATTGTGTCGATTGTACTGATGCTCTAGGAGGTATTTATTTGGAATATCAGGACGATGAAGTCAGTCATACTTGGCGTATTAGAAATGCTCAGTATCCCGAATATTTTGCAAACTACAGAAGCTTACTTTTAGAGAAGTTAGCGACACTGAATAGTTTATAAAAGCCAAATCAAAAAGATATTTAAGCCTGTTTCAATTTTATTGCAACAGGTTTTTTTTATCTTTAAACTCAAATAAAAAAAACATGAAACAGATATTCTCTTTTATTGCCTTATTGCTTATTGTAAGTTGTAAATCTGAACCCAAATTAGAAACCATCACAATAACGAGTGATGAAGTTAAAACCGCTGTGACGTATTTAGCGTCTGATGAGTTAAACGGAAGACGAGCAGGAAGTGAAGGTATTGAAAAAGCGGCCAGTTATATAGAAAGTGAGTTTAAATCTTATGGTGTAAAACCGTATTATGAAACCTATAGAGATCATTTTAAAATTGATAGTTTAGATGCTTTTAATGTGATTGGATTTATTGAAGGAACAGATGCAAAGCTAAAGGATGAGGTTATCATTTTAGGAGCTCATTATGATCATATAGGAAAAGGTAAAACAGTAGATGGTGATTCTTTAGCAAATGGCGCTAATGATAATGCAGCTGGTACAGTAGGAGTAATGGCTATGGCCAGGTATTTTGCTAAGAGAAAAAATAATAAGCGTAGTATCATGTTTGCTTTGTTTTCAGCAGAAGAAATGGGATTGTTAGGGTCTAAGCATTTAGCTAAACGTTTAAAATCGGAAAACCTTAATCTATACACAATGCTAAACTTTGAAATGATAGGTGTGCCTTTTAAAGATCGTGATTATGAGGCTTTTGTAACAGGATATGATCTGTCAAATATGGCAGATAAAATCAATGAATATGTGGGGAGTAATCTTATTGGGGCTTCAGATGTTGCAAAAAAATACCAGTTATTTAAGCGCTCAGATAACTATCCGTTTTATGAAGAGTTTGGTTTGCCATGTCAGACAATTTCCTCTTGCGATTTGTCGAACTTTGATTATTACCATCATGTTGATGATGAAATAAGCCAACTGGATTTTGATTTTATGGCGAGTTTGATTAATAAAACAATTCCTGCAATTGAGGAAATGAGCAATACCGAAACTAAAGACATTAAAATGTATGCCACCGAAGCACAGTAAGAATATAATTATTACTGGTACCAGTCGTGGTATTGGTTTTGAACTTGTTCATTTATTTGCCAGTCAAGGTCATAATGTGTTAGCTTTATCTAGAAATGCCCAGCCAGTTAATAACCTTCACTTTAATAATATCTCGTCTTTTGCATTCGATTTATGTGAAGAAGATGATTATAAAAAAGTAACTCAGTTTATTGATAATGAGTTTAAGCATGTTGATATTTTAATCAATAATGCCGGAATGTTAATCAATAAACCGTTTTCTGAAACAACCTTTAAAGACTTTACAAAAGTTTATGAAACGAATGTGTTTGGTGTTTCTGAACTAACGCGAATCGTGTTGCCATATATGAAGAGCAATGGTCATGTTGTAACGATTAGTTCAATGGGAGGGATTCAAGGCAGTATGAAATTTCCAGGATTGGCAGCTTACAGCTCAAGTAAAGGCGCTGTGATTACATTAACAGAATTATTGGCTGAAGAATACAAAGCAACAGGTCCGCAATTTAATGTGTTGGCATTAGGAGCTGTGCAAACTGAAATGCTTAAAGAAGCCTTTCCTGAGTATCAAGCACCAACAACAGCTAAAGCAATGGCTGCTTATATTCAGGATTTTGCACTTAATGGCAATACATATTACAACGGAAAGGTGCTTCAGGTGTCAAATTCGACGCCGTAAGTTTAAAGGTAAATTGTTCTAGAACTCATCTTTATACACATTAAAATTAATGCCAACCCCATAATTATTGAGGTTTGTTTTTAATAAACTCGATTCTATACCATTTCCTTTTTTAAATTGTACCCAATCATTACCGCTAATAAATACACGCTTAATAAAGGTGTTGTGAGTTTCTATTTCATCAGTAAACGGAAGTAAAGGCCTGAAGTTAGTTGGTATTTTAACGGTTCCATTTCTGCCTTTAATTTCTTTGTATTTTTTGTTAGGTAATAGCTTTCCGTTTTGATTAGTATAGCCTAACACTTGAATCGACACAAAAAAGCCATCGTCTGGAATAAATAAATCGTGCTCAGAAACATCAAGTTCAAATTCATCACCATTTTGTTCTGTGACTCTAAATACTATATTAGTATAAGTCATAGGATCGCCTGGAGAGCCATCATCATTTTTATAAAATTTGACTTTAAAAAGCGTTGAAAACTTTCGTTTATCAGCATTAGCACGCTTTCGTTTTTTCCAATCTCTAGACTCTAAAGTAATAGGAAATACAACAGACGTCAATTTCTTAAGCTTCTCATTTCCGTTGGGAAAAAAAACAGCAATTTCACTCTCTATAGTTGGTAACCAACATTTGTAATAATCATCATCCAGATAAGGTTTAATAGATTCTTTTTTAAATTTTCTGTCTATTCTGGCAGTGATTAAAATTTCATCTAACTTATTCGCTTCAGTTTGCATTTCTATACGCTTCGGAAGCTCTATCGTAGATATTGCTAAATCTTTATAACCTAAAGCTGTAATATATAGTGAATCAACATCTGGATACAGCTTTTTTGTAAATATAAACATGCCATCATCATCGGCAAATAAACCTTGTCCGTCACCAAATGATATGGTGGCATAAGACACTGGATATTGGGTGTCTTTATCTAATATTTTGGTTTGAGCAGGTAAAAAACCAACAAAAAAGATGCTAAAGAAGATTACTATGTATAAATAATGTTTCATTTTAGGGCTGTAATTATAGCTTTAAATATACACATTAACTGGTTGTAAATAAAAAAACCACTGTTGATTAACAGTGGTTTTATGATTAGTTGGTTGGGAGTTATTTATTCTTTATCTAAATTTTTAGTCATATTAAATCCAATAAAGAGCCCAACACCAGCCATGAAAAATATGGTTGCTGGATATACTGCGTCTTCATCTAAAGTGGTGTAATTGTCTAAAATAGAAGCGATAAATGTGCCTATTCCTATACCCATTAATAACAGAGCGAGGTTAAGGATAATGACCTTCCAAATAGGAGCTGTATGCGATTTGCCTCTCATAAATATACTGGCATCTGCACCTTTTTCGATAAGTGCTAATCGTTCTTTATTTCTAGTTGAAAGGTATAGATATACCATTCCGAAGATGGCTAGAAAAAAACTTAATGGTATTAATAATTCTTCCATAATGTTTCGTTTTTAATTGATTAATTTTAAGTGTTCAGAGCTTATGACGATACGTTTTGAATTATGGTTACAAGTTTTATTGATTTTTTTCTATTCTGTTTATTTTCTTGTTGATATTTTAAATAAACACGATTTACCTGTAACCATTGTATGAGTTGTGTCGTCTTAATATAAAATGACCACCAACAACGATCAAATACTCATCAATCAAATCATCGATGGCAATACGAATGCCTTTTCGATATTGGTTGATATGTATAAGGATTTGGTGTTTACGTTAGCTTTGAGAATGTTGAAAAACAGAGAAGAAGCAGAAGAGGTTGCTCAGGATACGTTTGTTAAAACCTATAAATCACTCGATAAATTTAAAGGTGATTCTAAATTTTCGACATGGATTTATAGAGTAACATATAACACGTGTTTAGACCGAATAAAAAAAAATAAAAAGTTTTTGAATGATGTAGAAATTAATGAATATACTGCACATCAAATTAAATCTATTGATAATGCTCTTGATCACATAGAGGCTCAAGAAAAAAAAGAAGCGATACAACGTTGTATTGAAAAGTTACCAAGTGAAGATAGTTTTTTGTTGACGTTGTATTATTTTGACGACTTATCTTTAGATGAAATTTCAAAGATTGTTGGTATTACTGCTAATTCAATAAAAGTAAAACTTTTTAGATGTCGAAAAAAACTGGCCAGTATATTAAAGGCGCAGTTAGAACCAGAAGTAATAGAATATTATGAACGAGAATGCAGATAAATATTTAGACGGTTTGTCACGAAAAGTGATTGGAAAACCTTCAGTTGAGAGTCCTTCGTTTGATTTTACACAACGTGTAATGTCAAAAATCGAAAGTCTTAATACTTCAGTTACTACCTATAGACCATTAATTTCAAAGCCGGTTTGGGCAGTAATCTTGCTAGGTGTAATTGCAGTTTTTGGATATGTTATTTTCGGAAAATTGACATTAAATTATGAATGGATTCAAGATTTAAGTTTAGACAAAGTGTCATTTAACCCTTTGTCAGACTTCAGTTTGTCTCAAACCATGACTTATGCAATATTATTATTTGCTGTAATGCTGTGTGTTCAAGTTCCGCTGTTAAAGCGTTATTTTGATAAACGCCTTGATGCCTAATTCTTGAAATACCAAAATGGAATCTTTCTGATGTGTTGTTGTATGGTATCTCCTTTTTTGATGCGTTTTCGCATCACTTTTAAAAGGTGTTTGCCTTCCTGTAGATTGCTGATTTTAATATAGGTTTCGAAACCAAGATGTTTTTGTTTGCTTTCGGATAAGACAAATTCAGAATCAAAATCTAAAGAGTCAATTCTAACCGAATACATTTCATTTACAGTTTTAATGTAATCTTTTCTAATCTGATTAATATGTTTCCAATTGGTATCATTGACGATGATATCGCTTCTCAATCCTCTTTTTTCTTTTTCAGGCTTTAAGTCTGGGTTGTAATTAAATACATTATTTTCAAGATTATCAGTAAAGAGGATAAACACATTTACATAAGGCTCCGAAATTACTTTAGAAGAAATGGCAACACCATCAATAAAACTGTTGTTTTCTTCAATCAAATCAAGATAGTTTTCGCTGCTGGCAATCTGTTCTGATGAATAATCTGGCCCATCAAAATAGTTTGAAAATTTGTAATTAAATGAAGTTAAAATTAAAATAAGGAGATAGACCGGAAGTAATATGAAACTTAGACGTTTTCCGAACTTATTATCTAAGAAATTATAAATTAAGGGTCTGTATAAAAACGATAGTGTGATAAAGCTAAACACCCAATAAATTGGAAAATAGATTTTAGAGGTCCATTTTTTCTTTTTAAGCCACCCTTGAGTAATAAAATCTATAAATGTAAATATCATTCCGAAAACGATAAACAGAATTAAAATAACACCCAGAATGGTCCTTAAAGTCTCTGGTATATTGTCGTTGTCAAGAATTTGAGTGGCAATAAGAGCGATAGATAGAATGGTAAATGTTAGTGCTAATACATAAAAGATTAGTAAAAACGATACCGCAAATATGATGCTGCAATAATTCTCTAAAGTGGCAACGTATTTATCAAAAGATCCTACTTTCTTTTTAAGGTATTTAGTGAACTTTTCACTGTAATTTAAGGAGTCATAATCAATATCTCCCGATACATAACGAAGTCCTAAGGCACCTATCCAAAGTCCTCTGAGTACGACATGAAGTAATAAATTAAAAATTAAAATCGAACATGAGATTAAAGCTATAATAAGTATGATAGCCCAAACTAATTGTTGCTTATCCTTTGCAGTTTGGGCAGCTTCAGAAATCGGTCCGAAAGCAGTAAACAAACCAAAGATGGCAAAACCAGATATGATTAATTCTAATTGCCAGCTTTCTTCTTGGAGTCGTTGTAATAACTTTTTAAATGCTGGATTGTTATAATCGGAACTCATTTGGTTGGGTTTTAAGTTTAAAGATAATTAGTTTTATGGAAACTCAAAACACTAATAATCAGTACCAACGCTTTTTTTTCTTTTTTGAACCTTCCCCTTTACGACCTTTTTTATACTTGCTACCTTTTTTCTTATGAACTATAGGTTTAGCTTTTGGGTCTAATGGATAAGGATGATTATGATCAATAGGGATTTGAACATTAATCAACTGCTGAATATTTTTTATATACGTTTTTTCGTCGGCAGAACAAAAAGAATATGAGTGACCAAATTCTCCAGCACGACCTGTTCTACCAATACGATGCACATAGGTTTCGGGAATATTTGGTAAATCAAAATTTATCACTGCATCTAGCTCGTTAATGTCGATACCACGTGCAGCAACATCTGTTGCAATAAGAATGTTTACTTTTCCACGTTTGAAATCGGCCAACGCATTCTGACGTTCATTTTGCGTACGGTCACCATGTATACGTTCGACTTTATAACCGTTTTTGGATAAGGTTTGTTCAAGTTTATCGACACCAAATTTTGTACGTCTAAAAATGAGAATACTGCCTTTTATGGTATTCCGCAGTAAGTGTAAACAGAGTTCAATTTTATTTCGTTTTGGTACGTAATACAATATCTGACTCACATTTTTAGCTGCAGACGATGTTGGAGTAACTTCAATACGTTCAGGGTCTTTTAATATAGAATTGGCCAGTTGTTCAACCTTGAAAGGCATTGTTGCTGAAAACAAGAGTGTTTGTTTGGTTTCTGGACATAAACGTTCAATTTTTTTAACATCATCAATAAACCCCATGTCTAGCATTAAATCGGCTTCATCTAAAACAAAAGTTTCTACATAATCTAAATTGACAGCATCTTGTTTGTGAAGGTCTAATAAACGGCCAGGCGTGGCGACCAAAATATCGACCCCTTTGTTAAGGATGTCTTTTTGAGGCTCAATAGAGGTGCCTCCATAAATAACCGCAGTTCTTAAGTTGGTATAAGTAGCGTATGTTGTAAAGTTTTTTGAAATCTGAATGGCTAATTCTCGTGTCGGACTTACAATTAGTGCTCTGACTTTTTTTCCTTTTTTTGGTGCATCTTGCTTGTCAAATAAGAGTTGTAAAATAGGTAATGCAAAAGCAGCAGTTTTACCAGTTCCGGTTTGAGCTGAGGTGATACTGTCTTTACCTTCAAGCACTACAGGAATGGTTTTCTCTTGAACTAATGTTGGATTATCGTAACCTGCTTCTGCAATAGCGCGTAAAATAGGTCTGTTAAGTTTTAAGTCTTTAAATGACATGCATTATGTTTTAAGGCAAAGGTAGGCTATTTTACTGACACATTTTTTCTGAAATACCTAATTCGTTTGCCAGTTTTCGACGTCTAAGTGTTACTCTTTCTGGGTTGTTTCTTAGGAATTTAACGGGAAGTTCATATCCAACAGGAATCTGCTCATAAGTCGTTTTTTGCTCAAAAAAGCATTCGCTTTCATAAGACTTGTTTTTATAGTTAAATTCAAATTCAATCACATAGAGATATTCTTCATGCTGTATAGCTTTTCCACCTTCAAAAGAAGATGAGGTATGCGAATAATCATCAATACGTTTATGAACAACTCTTGCTGTGGTGTAGCTGCCATATTTTTTTGTGAGTTCTTGCTCGTAATAATGCATGTAACTCGATGGCATTGTGTATATTAAAAAGAAGCCACTAAAACTTATAAATGTTATTCCGAAGCCCGTTAAAAAGTTGTTTTCAGCTATAAAATAGCCAATGTATGCAAGAACAAGTCCTAGTATGATAAAAATTAGACCAATAAGTAATGGTCCAGCATTTTTCTTTAGTGATACTCTGGTGAAATGGATCTTATCTCTTAAAGGTATATTCATTGAATTTTTCCAGTAATAAAAGCAGTAGTTATCCAGTCGCCGTCTGCTATATGATGAATAACTTTTGAAATGATATAGATTGAACTAAACGTCTTTCCAAAGCCTTCAAGCTGGAGCGTGTCATTAACGTTGGTGTTTGCGAATCCGACAAAAGAGACAAAACCTTCAATCTGATTAGAATTATCTTCGTGGATTAGTAATTCATAATTCATTACATCCTTTCCAAAGGAGAGCTTAAGAACAGGAGCTTTATTCCAATCTTGTTCAATTGGTTTTTTTAGGACATTGGTTGATGTACGTGTGTTGCAAATGACATTAAGATGTAAGTTTCCTGTGGTGTCACCAGAAATAAAACGACTTGTAATAAGACCTTTAAATACACGCGTTACTTTGCTATCATAGCCTAACTTAATTTCAATTAGGTTATCAAGTTTAAAGGTTTTAGAATCTGTTACCTCAAATTTATCATGGTTTTGATGGCCATCATTTACTGTAATGAAAGCTTTATGCTGAGCGTTTGTGTTTTGCTCAATTTCAATTGCAGAAATTTCAATGGTATTTTGTATTTCTACGCCATTTGAAATAATGTAGAAAGATACTATTGAAGACTCCGTTAAAGGTGATACTGCCATGGTTAAGTATTTAAGTAAGATTTTAGTTTGTCCCTTTTTTGCTTGGGTAGAGCAGTATTGTTTTCAATTAATCTAATGTGGTCTTTGTTTTTATTTTCAGTAAATAATAACTGAAAAAAATCCCATATAGAAATACTATTCGCTGCTTTTTTATGAAGTATAAATTGATCACCGTTTTTAACAGTTCCTTCTTCTAAAACACGAACATAAGTTCCTGGATATCCATGTTCTATAAACTGTTTTAAAACATCTGGAGATTTAAACTTAGCTGCAAACTTAAAGCATGGTTCTCTTGGTTGAGTGATTTGTATTAAAGCATTTCCAATGTTATAGATATCGCCGATAATGAGTTTTTTTTCATTTAAACCTTCAACAGTAAGATTTTCACCTAGCATGCCGTAAGTCCATTCTAACTCAGGATATAGGTTTTTCCAATACGGATAATGGTCTGCTGAAAACAAATAACAAGCTTTAAACTCACCACCATGAACTTTTCTATCAGAAATTTCATCACCTTTTACCTCTTCTTTTCCAAGATGTATTGCTTCAGTAACAGGCATTTTAAAAATTCCAGTTGTTACATTTTTACCATTCCAGGAGAAGGTTGTTGGTTTTCCGATGTTGGTAGAAATGATTCGCATGTTATAAAATTACAAAAACCATCTCAATAGCTTCAGAAACTTTTATAGCTTTTTAAATGAAGATTATTATCTCAGCCATTTTTTCATTTTTGGAAATGTTTCAGTGTCACAAAACTCCATCCATACTAAGAGCGGTAATCCCATATAAACCTCACTTGTAAATTGTTCTATAAACCAGTTGGAAGCATCCTTATATCCATTTGGATGAAATACGACATCTGGATTTAGGTTTAAATGATGAAGCGCAGCATAGGACCAGAGTATGGCAGCGATTTCATCTCCCATACAAGGCCAACTCTTTTCCATTTCGGAAGTGCCAATTTTTGATCTTTCCTGTGCTACTGTTACTGCAATATGACCAGCTTCATGTAATAAATCTCCAGGGTATTTCAACTTTGATTTGTCGATTAAAATGGCCTGTCCTTTTAAGTGAAGTCCAGGTAAAAAGGTGTCGTCATTTAAACGTGTTGGAATAACATCAATTTGAATACTTTTGATAAAGTTGACAATACGGTTTAGGATGGCTTCATCGTAAGTCGTTTGCATCATGCTTTAGAGTAAATAAATGGATGTTTAAGAAGTAGCTTCAACAATATCTAGCAGATAATTTCCATCCTCATCATTAGGATCAACAGCAAATTGAATGGACCTCGCACTCCAGCTATCCCAATCGCTTGTGTCGATTGGCCAACCACCAACTTGATGCATGTTTTTGTCAAAAACCATGAATAGCGGGTAATTAAAGTCTTGTGATTTTGCTCCAACTGCTACTCCTCCAAAAACGGTAACGCCATCCGAAAATTTTGCACAGGAAGCCACAATATAATTGTCTTCATTGATGCCTTGCGGAAGGGTTTTTGGTGGATTTTGCATAATGTCATTCCATTCTTCCATGCCGTTTTTTGGAATGGTCATCGTTGCTTTAAATTTTGGTGCACTCATAATATGAAAGTTTATTGATTTATAGCTTTAGTTGTAGTTTCAAATTTAGTGGTTTGCTGCTCTGTATTTATAGGTGGTTTTACCTAATTTTTAAATCAAAATAAGATGTAGATTGCTATTGTCTTAGTACAATTCAGTAAAATCAAATACTTGTAAAATTATGATTATCAATTATTTGTAATTTATTTTTCAATCTCCCACAAGTTTTGAAAAGTTTTAGCAACTAAATAGTTAAGGAGGTTATTATAGCATCTCAAAAGCACTAAAACGAATTAATATATGATTGAATTTTACACTTTTCAACTTTTTGTGGCGTACGAGTAAAAAGCGAAAAGGCATGTGCTTTAAAATAAAGTTGCATGAGTTTATGTCTAACTTAAAATTCGATATTATGAAAAACCCAACTTTAAAATGGATGTTATTAGCTGTATTAGTCTTTTCTCTTTTAGAATCCTGCGCAAACGATGATGATATAAATCTAATTACTGATACCGAACAGGTGTTAGAAACATCAGATTCTACGACTCAACTTATAATCGACTGGAATGATTTATGGCTTGAAATTGATAGATATGCCTTTGGAATGCGGCCAACGTCTACTTCTAGAGCTTTAGCGTATATTCATTTGGCTGCCTATGAAACTGCTGTAGATGATATGGCAAGTTTTACATCTAATAATGGACGATTACAAGGATTTAATATAGATGAAAATCAGCGACCAGATGAGATGGATATGAGAATTGCATTAAATAGATGCTATACCAGAGTGATGGACCATTTTATGTACAATGTATCGAATGGTCTTGAAGCTTCTATTGGTGAACTTGAAGATGAAAAAGAGGATGAATTATCTGAAGGATTATCCGATCAATTGGTTCAAAACTCTCGTCAATGGGGAAATTACGTAGCACAGCGTGTCATAGCTTATAGTCAAACCGATACTGAAGCTGAACAGCAAATATTAGATCCACAACCTTTATCTTATGAGCCTCCGGTTGGAGATGGGTTTTGGACCTATAGTGCTCCTGAAGAACGTGCCTGGTTTCCATACTGGGAATCTGTGAGGACTTTTGCGATTTCTTCTTCGGAAACGTCCAGCATTCCTCCTCCTATAAATTATAGTGAAACAGTAAATAGTGCTTACTATAATCAAATGAATGAAGTTTATGTTGCTAATGATACAGCTAAAGAAGACGATAATGAAGAGTTATGGATTGCTGAGTTTTGGTCAGATGATGTAGAAGGTTTAATGTTAAGTCCACCTGGTCGCCAGTTTTCAATAGCAGGGCAATTAGTAAATCAGTTTGATTTAGATTATGAATCGACTTTGACCTTATTTCTAAAGTTAGGATTTTCACTTAACGATGCAGCAGTATCAAGCTGGGCTGATAAGTATGAGTATATGGTTATGCGACCTAATGTATATATCAACGAATTTATTGATCCAGATTTTCAAACTAATTTATACCGCTTGGTGTTTTGGCCAAATCCGTCATTTCCGGGATATCCATCTGGACATTCAACATTTGCTTCTGCAGCAGCAGGAATCTTTATAGATACTTTTGGTGATAGTGTTGATTTTACTGATAGGACACATGAAGGGCGAACAGAATTTAGAGGTGCTCCGCGACAGTTTAGCTCGTTTAGTGATATGGCTGAAGAAAATGCTTTTTCTAGAATTCCGTTAGGTGTCCATATTCGAATGGATTGTACCGAAGGTTATCGCTTAGGTTACGAGGTTGCTGATGCTGTTAATGGGTTAAATCTCGCTTCAAATTAAAATTTGTTAACCCAAAACCACTTCACTATACTTTTAAAGTAGGGTGGAGTGGTTATTTTTCGTCGTAAGGACAAGTTTGAAAATAGTCTTGAAGGTTGAATTTTCGATCTTCAAAAGTTTCGTTTAGTATTTTAAAATTCTGAACGCGATCAATTCTAAAAGCGCGATAATCGTTACGCAGATAGCACCAAGCGATTAAAATCCATTTATGTTGTGTTGAGTAAAAGGCGTAAGGTTCTATTTTTCTGAATGTTACCTGTTCGTCATTAGCTTTTTTGTAGCTTATTTCTACATAGTTGAAATTGGTAATAGCTATTTGAATTTCCGACAGGGCATTACTGGAAATATTCTCATAATTAGAATTAAAAACAAAAATTTTGCTGCTTAGCAATTCGCTTTTTTCCTGTACAGAAGTTCTAAACACCGATTTAATTTTTGTCATTGCCTCTTTAAAATCGGTCGCAAATGATGCATCATTAGTTTGGTTAACAAGGTGCTGTGCCGTAATTAAGGCATTGGCTTGCTTTTCGGTAAACTGAACAGGAGCAACAGTGTAACCTTCCATCAATGAGTAACCTTTACCTTCAATTGTTGTTACAGGTATTCCTGCGTCTTCTAATTTTCTGATGTCTCTATAAATGGTTCGTACACTTACATCAAATTTTCGGGATAGTTCACCAGCTGTTAGTAAGCGTTTAGAACGCAATAGGGTTAGTATGGATATGAGTCTGGAAAGTTGAGACATGATAGCAAAGATAGTGAACCGCACTGCAATTCACTATCTCTAATGTGTATTACATTATTGAATGTAAAGCAACAAGATTACCTTCGGTGTCTATAAACTGAGCAATAAAACCAAATGTCCCAATGTCGGTTTTAGGCATCATAATTTTTCCGCCATTAACTTCAACTTTTTCTAAAGCATCATTTAAGTTATCACCACCATTTAAATAAATCGTAGCACCATCGGTTGTTGGATTTTGACCTTCCCCTTCAATTATAGCACCTCCCACACAATTATTATCTTCATCATACTCAAATATGCCATATTTAATGTTTTGCTCTGGCATTGGATGATCTGTAATTTTAGAGCCCATAACTGTACTGTAAAATTGTTTGGCTCTGTTGTAATCTTTTACTGGAATTTCAAACCAGTTTACTGCATTTCTCATTTTTAATTGATTTAATTGTTAAACGTAATGCAAAGATATTTGAGCTTGTGACAGATTATGTCAAGGGTGTTTACACATTTTTTCGATGTGTCAAAATTTAAAAAGGTTAGTGAATTTGGCGCTTCAAAAATCTAATCTATGAGGTTTTCAATTTTAAGCCCTAATTTGTTTAGTAAAGGGAAATCTTTAAAGTCTTCCAGCAGAAATTGTTTCATGCTTAAATATTCGGCAGACTTAGATAATTTTGCGTTGAAGCGATCTTTTTGGAATTTAAATCTTTCTTTTTCTTCAGTGGTGTCTTCGCCAGCTTGTTTTTTTCTTGTGAATGCATCAATACTATCAAGTACAGCCATAAATATAGATTTAAAATCTAAGGCAGCTTCTTTACGAGCAATAACCAATTCTGTTCGGTTTAAACCGTAGATAGGAATTGAAGCCACAGCTTTTTTACTGGGTTTTCCATTAGATTTGATAAGTGCTTTTACAATGCCTAAATCTTCGTCATTTTTTACAGGATAACTAAAATGTTTCATGGGATCATCAACACAAGGATCCATTATGAGTAATAGTCTTTTTTCAGTTTTAACATCTTTATCATGGCTTCGAATACGTCTGGGTTCTTGAGAAAGCGGAAATCTGTTTTTTTTCCCTAAAGGGTTTACACCAGGAACATTGGGTTGATCTAAGTTATTTTTACGATTGCAAAACACACATGACCAGAGAAGGTTGTTCCAATCTGCTGCAAGCCAGTAGTAGCCAGGAACAAGAAGCTTTTCATCTACGTTATCCTTAAACGGGTTGAAGGCTGCTTTTGGTCTGAAATGCTCAATATCTGCTGTGCTTGTTGACAAGAAGCGGCTATCGCAATACGCACATTTTTTATTGAATAATGTTTTTAGAAACTCCTTTAATTCTGAGTCTTTATACACTTTGAAAGTAGGCGCTTTCTTTTTTGTTAGCTTTTCATCATTTGCGAAATGAGCCGGATTGCCATAATATGCAATAGCTTGTAAAGTTTCTTTTTCTGCTTTAGTGAATTTTTCATTTGCGTCTTTCAACCTTGGAATAAAAGACGAAAAATGAATAGAGTTGGTATCGATTAATGCCAGGACTTCATCTCGAAAAGCTTTGGTTAGCTTTTGGTTTTTAAGATTATAAATGGCTATATCTGGCTGTTTTGTGCGTTTTATTTTTATCATCTTTTACTATGTATCAGTTAATAAAATAGTACTATAGGTCTGAGTTCCATAGTTCTTGAGCAGCAGATATAGTCTCTTTACTCAATTTATCCAGGTCAGATAGATTGGTGTCGTTTTTATAGTCTTTGTATTTCTCTTTTATAACGTTATAAACCTGAGTATCTAATACAGTTTCTCCGAGGAGTAAATCTGGATTAAGTTCATTGCGCAGTGTTATCATTTCTTGCTCTTCTTCTTCGGTACGTTTATTCATAGCACGCAAATCGTAATAGCGATTAAATTCGGCTTCTAGTTCAGGATCCATTGTTGAACTTAAACCAAAAACTGATGTCAAAATTTGACTAATACGCAGTTCTTTTGGGTTTGGTAAATCGGTAATGACTTCAACATTATTTTCTGCATCTCTTCTCATGAGAATAACTTCATTTTTGTCTAATCCACGCAAACAAAGCGGTTGGTGACTCGATACGATAAATTGCATGTTTGGTAAGGCTGTTCTTAAGCTTGATACAATTCGCATTTTCCATCGCGGATGCAAATGAGCTCCAATTTCATCAACTAAAACAATACCTCTTGCTTCATCTGGGTTTTTCCAGCGGTCCATTACGAGTTGTAAAATATCAGCAGTTAAAGCGATTACAGATTGATATCCATCACTGAGTTCCTGAAACGATTCAACACTATTATTGACAATAATTTTAATAACGCCGCCTCTTCTGGTAATTTTTTCATCGTCTTTCATATTGAGCAGGTCTTTTAAAACAATAGCTGCACGTCTAAACAAAATGCTATCAAGACCAAGTAGCCAGTTTTCAGCATCTACTAAAGGAACAAAAGGATTAAATAAATTATCTAACCTACTAAACTGACTATTGATATGTTTTGCTTCGTGTTTAGAGCCACGAGGAAGTAACCTGGTAGCGCCATAAGCTAGTAGGTAAGTTGGAGATTGCCATGCGCTTGTGTTAATTTTATTTGGTTGTAAAGGAAGTTTAAGCTCAACGCTTTCACCATCTGTATTAGTGAATTTAACCAGATTTTTGGTGAATTCTAATACGCGAGGCTGCGTTTTACTTGTCATCCAGACTTTAATAATGCCTTTTTTGGTTTTATAACGAATAAACTTAGCCGGATTTAAGAATCCTTCATTAACCATATTTTGAAAATAGGCACCATCGCATAAATTCATGCATAATGATTTAAGTACTGTACTCTTACCAGTGCCATTTTCACCTAATAGCATCAGCCAAGATGCCATCGCACCTTCAGATGCTGTAAAATCAAAGCACTGTTTTTTAAATGTTTTAATATTTGTGAGTTCTATTTTTTCTACAAAATGCTCGAGTAACAAATAGTTCATATTCTGTTCTACATTGGCATTCACAGAAAGACTCTCTACATTTTTAGAAAAATCTTCGTAGATGTGTTTGGTTTCTTGTTTGAATTGATTTGTAACAAACAGAGTTGACTCTAAACTTTTTGCATCAACAATTTTAAAGTTGAATTCTTCTAAGGCAGCTTTGATGTATTGCCGTTTTAGTCCGGCAAATTCTTGATGTTCTTTAGTCTGTTCATTTAAATAATCAAGCACTCTTTGTTGACTGGCTTTGTTGTCTCGTTTTGATTTTGTTAATCGAAATAAGCGATTGATATGATTATTTATTTGGACAATAGTTTTCTTCCTGGCTTCAACCAGTTCGGGTCTGTTAAGTCCTAAAACCATTATTGATGTCTGCCCTTGCTTTGTGCGAGAAGACACTTTACCATCGTCGGTATAAGTGAGGTGATTTTCTGGTTCGTCAACACAAGGATTTAAAATTAGTGGAGTTTCTTTAGATATAGGGTTTTTTGGAGAAAAGGCTCTTTTAGATTCATCGAGAAGAGGAAACCGATTTGCTTTTCCTCTTTTTCCGCTTTTAGAATAATAGCTTCTATTGCATACATTACAAGCTACTAATAAATTATCCCAGTCGTGAGCAAGCCACCAATATCCAGGATGATCCTGAGACTCTAGTACAGAACTTTTAGGACGATAATGTTCTAAATCTAAATGGTTATTATTTTGAATTTTAGTTTCACAGTAGGCACATTTTCCATGAAATAAATCGATTAGTGAGTTTTTTATGGTTCGGCTTGAGGTGATGGCTTTAAAGCGAAACCGTCTTTGCCCTCGAGTTTGCTCGGCACTTTTAAAAAACTGTTCTGCCTCGAGCATCTCTTTTTCTAATCTCGAATTTTTATTTGGATTTAAATCAGAAGGTTTTTCGATGCGATTACGGTCAATATGTATCATTGTAACAGCTAATTATGTACACAAGTGATTATAAAATCAGTTGTATAAAATGATTAAGGCTTCAATAAGCTTTAAATAAGATGGTATGTTACGAATATCGCCTATTTTTTATGGTAAGTCAATACGTAGTCCTACGTATATTTATAAAAAAAAAGCGCAAGTTTTAGACTTGCGCTTTGTTAGCTATTAATCATTAGGGATTTTTTTATAGGTCATACTTATGTCAAGTTCCTAATGCTGCAAATGTATATGGTTTAATCGTTAAAAAAATTGATGTATGTTAATAAATTTATTGGCTTGACAAATCTTTTCTAATTCTGCTTAAACTTTCTGTTGTAATGCCAAGATAAGACGCAATGTGATAGTTTTTTACACTACGTTCTATATTAGGGTATTTTTGAATGAAGTTCATATATTGCTCAGTAGCTGTTTGTGATAAATTTGATAAAATACGCTTTTGAAATGCAGCAAATGCACGTTCTAGTTTTCTTCTGAAAAAGGATTCAATTTGAGGTATTTGAGCATATAAGTACTCTTTATCTTTTTTTGATAATCGGTATAGAATTGCGTCACTAAGTACTTCAATATTCATTATAGACTTTGACGAAGAAAAAAAGGCAGTATAATCACTAATCCACCAATCATTGACTCCAAATTGTACTGTGTGCTCTTTTCCGTGTGTGTCAATGTGATAAGACCTTAAACAGCCATCATAAATATAATATTGATTATTAACGATGTCACCAGCTTTTAAAAGTACCGTTCCTTTTTTATAGGTGGCTTTATGAAAAACGGATTCTATAAGTTCAATTTCTTTTTTAGAAAATTTAAGATCTTTAAAAATCACACTGATTTTTGAATTATCGCTTCGCATTAGAGTTTGATTGCTTCTATTAAAGTAGTAAATAGACTTCAATAAAACAGATAATGGTCGGTATTCTCTTTATAAATTAGTTAATCTGCTATTATTAGCAAGAAAAATCTTTTTAGCGACAAATTGATGAGTTGTTTTTAGAGACTTTAATGTGATAAATGACATTCGTTATGTATTATAACCAAGTATATTTTTTAGGATTAGGTATTATTACTTATTTGAAAAAGAGGTGATTACGCTCTTAAAATTTTTAGAAATGTTTCAGAAATTTGAATTGTATTATTTGATAATTAGTTCATCTGATATTGGTGAAAACCGAAAAACCAATATAAATAGAGTAGGTAGCATAAAACTAATATTATGGGATTTTATATGAAACAACCTGTTGATGCAGGAAAAACAACAGCAACATATTTATGGACTGGTTTGCGAACACCGGGCATATTTATTATTGAAGTAGAAGGTGACGCTCCTAATTTTTCTTATGGGTTTAACCTCACAAGAGATCCACATTTTGTGGGTGGACTTAAAATAGACGCAATGGGATGGACGGGTCCGCGAGGAGAAGGGACTACTCCATATAAAGTAAAAGGTTCATTTCCAGGGCAATTTACTCCTAAAATCGTTGTCTCTGGATCTAATGGTGATTTTGTGATCGATGTTAAGGAAGTACCGTCAGACAAAGTAGACGATTATGTTAAATCGAAAGTTGGTTAATAGCAGTTGGAGTATTTTGCAAGAAAAAAGCCAAAACATATGTTTTGGCTTTTTTTAGTATATATGCTACGATTATTTAATCATATCATAGCTTCGCTTGATAAAGTTTGTAAGTTCTTCACCCTTAAGTAAGCCTTGAGACAAACGTGCCAGGTCTAGACTTTGATTTATTAAACGCTCTTGCTTTTTCTTCGTTTTTGTGTTTAGAATTTCACCAACCAATTCAGAGTTTGTGTTGACGATAAGATTGTACATTTCAGGCATATGTCCCATGCCAAACATTCCGCCTCCGCCGCCAGTCTGTTGCATCTCTTTCATACGACGCATAAATTCTGGTTGCGTAATAATAAAAGGAGAAGCATCACTGTCCATAGCTTCAAGTTGTACCATGAATTTCTCAGAAGGAATAGTTTCCTTTAACAAGGTGTCTAACGTTGTTTTTTCTTCTTCGGAAAGTTTAGAAATCGTCGTGTCGTCTTTTTTAATTAAGTTATCGATATGATCACCATCTACACGAGCAAAAGAGATATTTTCTTTAGTCGTTTCTAATTTCTGAATGAGGTGCGAAACAATTGGAGAATCAAGCAACAGAACTTCATATCCTTTAGATTTTGCAGTTTCAATATAAGCGTGTTGCGCATCTTTATCTGAAGCATATAAAATGACTAGCTTGTCATCTTTGTCTGTTTGTTTTGCTTTAATTTTATTGAATAATTCTTCATAAGTGTAAAATTCACCATCTACTGTTGGGTATAAAGCAAACGCATCAGCTTTTTCAAAGAATTTTTCTTCAGAAAGCATACCATACTCAATCACGATTTTAATATCGTCCCATTTCTTCTCAAAGTCTTCACGATTAGAATTGAATAACGATTTCAATTTATCAGCTACTTTACGTGTAATGTATGATGAAATTTTCTTTACTGCACCATCGGCTTGCAAATAGCTACGAGATACATTTAGAGGAATGTCTGGTGAATCAATAACACCTCTTAACATGGTTAAGAATTCTGGGACAATACCTTCGACATTGTCTGTTACGAATACTTGATTTTGATACAGTTGAATTTTATCCTTTTGAATGTTTAAATCATTTGTCATCTTAGGGAAATATAAAATTCCAGTAAGATTAAATGGATAGTCTACATTTAAATGAATATTGAAAAGAGGCTCCTCAAACTGCATTGGATACAGTTCTCTGTAGAAGTTTTTATAGTCATCATCCTCTAATTCGGTTGGCTGTTTTGTCCAGGCCGGATTAGGATTATTTATGATGTTGTCAACTGTAATCTGCTTATGAGGCTCGGTCGTTTCTTTTCCATCTTTATCCGTTGTCGTTTCAGGCGTAAAGTTTGGGTCGTTGATCTCTTTAGTTCCAAATTTAATTGGAACAGGCATAAACTTGTTGTACTTGAGAAGTAGTTCTCTGATTCTTGCTTCTTCTAAAAACTCAGTAGAATCTTCAGCGATATGAAGAATAATTTCTGTTCCTCTATCAGTTTTATCTGATGATTCTAATGTAAATTCTGGAGAACCATCACAAGTCCAATGTGCCGCAGGTGCATCTGTATGTGATTTTGTAATGATTTCTACCTTTTCAGCAACCATAAATGCTGAGTAGAATCCTAAACCGAAATGACCAATGATACCTGAATCTTTTGCTGAATCTTTGTATTTGTCTAAAAACTCTTCAGCTCCTGAAAACGCTACTTGATTGATGTACTTTTCTACTTCTTCAGCAGTCATTCCTAATCCTTGATCGATAATGTGAAGTTTTTTGCCTTCTTTATCGATTTTAACTTCAATTATCGGATTTCCGTACTCACTTTTAGATTCACCAATACTTGTTAAGTGTTTAAGTTTTAGTGTAGCATCTGTTGCATTACTAATTAACTCACGTAAAAAGATTTCGTGATCGCTGTACAAGAATTTTTTAATGAGCGGAAAAATATTTTCTACCGATACATTAATATTTCCTTTTGTCATGTTATAATTTATTTGTCATTCCCGCAGAGGCAGGAATCATGTTAATGATTATTTTATGTATTCAACATAACTAGACAAAAAAAGTACCAAGACCTATAAGGTGACAAACTGACATTTATTTGGATGTTATGCATGCATAACGATTAGGTTTCAGTTTAAAAAAAACTTAGGCGTAAATACTTAAATTGCACCACTTATATAATAATAAACGACTATGTACAATTCCAAAATAATAGGTTTAGGGCATTATGTTCCTGATAATGTAGTGACAAATGATGATTTGTCTAAAATGATGGATACAAATGACGAATGGATACAAGAACGCACCGGAATTAAAGAGCGACGCTGGGTTGTTAAAGGTACTGGCGATACTACTGCTACAATGGGAGTGAAAGCTGCTAAAATAGCAATTGAACGTGCAGGTATAGATAAAGATGATATAGATTTTATCATCTTCGCGACTTTGAGTCCGGATATGTATTTTCCTGGTCCTGGAGTTCAGGTTCAGCACGCTTTAGATATTAAAACGGTTGGTGCATTGGATGTTCGAAATCAATGCTCTGGGTTTGTGTATGCCATTTCTGTTGCTGATAATTTTATTAAAACAGGAATGTATAAAAATGTCTTAGTTATTGGAAGTGAATTGCATTCTCATGGATTAGATAAAACTACACGAGGACGAGGCGTATCTGTAATATTTGGTGATGGAGCAGGAGCTGCAGTGTTAACCAGAGAAGAAGATACTAGTAAAGGAATTTTGTCAACGCACCTGCATTCACAAGGTGAACATGCTGAAGAATTGGTATTAATCGCTCCTGGAATGGGAAAACGTTGGGTGAATGATATTCTGGCAGAAAACGATCCTAATGATGAAAGCTATTTTCCTTATATGAATGGTCAGTTTGTGTTTAAAAATGCTGTGGTTCGTTTTAGTGAAGTCATTATGGAAGGGTTGATGAAAAATAATCTACAGGTTGATGATATCGATATGCTCATTCCGCATCAAGCTAATTTGCGTATAGCTCAGTTTATTCAGCGTAAGTTTAAATTAGAAGATGATCAGGTATTTAATAACATTCAAAAATATGGTAATACGACTGCTGCGTCGATTCCTATTGCTTTAACCGAAGCCTGGGAAGAAGGTAAAATTAAAGAAGGTGATACTGTTGTACTGGCTGCTTTTGGTAGTGGATTTACTTGGGGAAGTGTGATTATGAAGTGGTAAATCGTTCTTAGTATTTATTAATAGAAACAAAAAATCCCAAAGTATATACTTTGGGATTTTTCTGCTATTAACCAATTTTACTAAAAACACTAAAACTATAAAAGAGTGATTTTTTTAAATTGATTAGCTTTAAAAAACTTATCACAATCATAAGACGCTTAAAAGTCTGTTTTATTTCATCTCTTAACATTTTTAACTATCAATTAACAGATGAGTTAATCTTATAAAAAAATCCGAAGCTAAAAGACTTCGGATTTTTTCTTACTATTAATCTAGTAATACTAACTTTTAAAACTAATTCAAATATATAGTCGTAAAAATAAGTGTAGTCTTACATTTCAGATAAGATTTTTAAAACAAAAACCCAAAACTAAACGTTTTGGGTTTTCTTATTTAATAACCAAACATTAACACTAACCATCAACTATTATATGTAGGCTATTAAATATATTATATGAATCCTCCGCTTCCAGATTTTTCATTGTTATCACGTTGTTTACGTTGTAGCGCTCTATATTTTCCACCACCGAAACGGTATGAAAATCCGATGTTCCATGTATTACTTTCCCAGTTAAATTCGCCAACTTGCGGATAAGGTCTGTCACCTTCAAACTCAAATTTCATCGTGTTAAAAATATCACTGTAGTTAAAGCTGAAAGAACCTCTACCATCTTCAAGAAATGTATAGCGTAAACCAGTATTAACTAAAAACATTGGTTTTCTGGTAAATTGCAATCCTTTTTCTTCACCTCGATACATTGAGAATAAAGATAGATTTAGCTTTTTAGTCACTTTAAAATTATTAAACAATCTAAAGTTGTATACAATATTATCTACAGATATTGTTGAACGCATTATGTCATCAGCTGTTGCAACATCGGTTGGAGCCGTTAAAATTTCTGCAATACCTTTTTGCTGTCTTGCAAATAAATCGAAACTACCATTTAAACTCCACCATGTCGTCGGTCTGTAGTTACTGCTTATTTCAATACCATAGGCTGTGGTGTTTTCAAAATTATCGTATGTGAGGATATTTTTATTAATATCTAATCGGTCAATAAAAACAGCTCTGTTAATTTCGTCTTCTACTAATCTGAAAAATACTCCACCAGTAATGCTTCCTTTTTCTAATTTTCTCGTGTAATTTAGTTCTGCGGAATTTGTAAACTGCGGTTGCAAGTTGGTGTTTCCAAAGGAAGATACTAAAGGAGTACTCCATTCTCTGATAGGATTTACCTGTTGTAATCCAGGTCGATCTACACGACGACTAAAACTCATTTGATAAGAATTCTTTTCACTCGGACTATACGTAAAGAATGCCGAAGGATAGACTTGAATGTAATCATTTTCAAAAGGAATGGTTTCAGAACTTGTTTCTAACTGACGTATGGCTGAAGCTTCTTCTTTAACGCTTTCGGCTCTGGCACCAAATTGATAACTCCACTTTTCAAATGTTTTTCCGTAAGTAACGTATACCGAATAAATATCTCTTTTGTATGTGAAATCTGTTTGTGGTGTTGGAATAAATTCATCACCATTATTTGGGATGTCATCCTGGTTTTCATTTACTGATAAACCCGTTGATTTGTAGTCTATATTAGTCTCGAATAATCTGGCTTCGGCACCAACTTCAAGTTTTGCTTTTTCAGATAACGGATTGGTGTAATCTAAATTTACAACAGTTTGGTCTCTGTCTGTATCAACAAAATCGGAGTAGTTTGGAGGAAATGGAATATTTTCAAATCTGAAGTTCGCAACTTCATCCTGTCCGAAAACACTATAGTCAACTTCTAAGTCCAGCTTTTCGCCTTCTTTTTTAAACTTGTGATTAAAAACACCGTTATACTGAGATACGTTGTTTTGAATATCGTTATTGAAGGTTTGTGATTGAAACGGCTCGTCAATGTATTGAATGCCAGTTATACCTTCACCTAAACCATCATATATGTTTTGATTGGTGAAGAATGAAATCGTATTATTATCATTCATATAAAAGTCTAATCCTAGCTTATATAGATGTGATTTGTTGTTATTTCCAAAGTCAAATAATTGAACAGAGCCATCGTCAATACGATTGATAAATCCGTAATTAGCGCTATTACCAATGTTGTTTCCGTAGTTTCCGTAGAAATTGAACTTTCCGTTACGATAATTCATATCTATTGAACTGTTAAAACGTGCATTAATTTCTTTGGTAAGTCCTAAGTTGATATTTCCATTAAAACCAATCGTGGTATTTTTATGTAAAATAATATTGATGATACCACTCATACCTTCAGGATTATATTTTGCCGAAGGATTTGTGATGAGTTCAATTTGCTTGATAGATGTTGAAGGTATTTGTCTTAATAATTGAGCAATTGGCACATTAGAAAGCTTCCCATCTACCATGACACGTACATTTTCATTACCACGTAAGCTAATGTTTCCTGTTTGTTGATCGACATTTACTGACGGAAGGTTATTCATAATATCACTTGCCGTTGGTCCAGATGTTGTCAAATCTTTACCTACATTAATTACTTTTCTGTCTACTTTTTGTTGAATAGTTGTGATTTCGGCAACTACTGTAACTTCATCTAAACTTGCTATGTCTTCCTCAAGTCGTATATCTCCTAAGTCAATTTTGTAGCTCTCTTCACCTAAATTAATTGGTTTAGAAATAGTCTTATATCCAATATATTGAATTGAGACAATGATTTGTCCTTCTGGGATTTTGTTGATTTCAAATGTACCATCATCATTAGTTATTCCTCCAGTAATGGTTTTATTAGAAGTATCTGTGATAACTACGTTTACATACGGTAAGGGTTCATTGAGCTTAGCATCGATCACACGACCTGATACTGATCCATCTCTAAAGTCTGATTTTGATGGCTGTGCAACGACTATTATAGTAAATAGAAAAATGCACAATTGTGTAATTGTTTTCATTGATTTTTTGATTGATTAGTTTATTTAAAACAAATTGATTGTTATAGCATAGACGACCACTTTCAAGTAGTGTTACTTTTTTTAACACTACTTAACATGTTTTTAACATAAATAGCCTGTATTGGCACATGAACCTTATCTTTACATAAAAAAGAATATGAGTAAAAAGACACTAGTATTTGGAGCATCGCTTAAACCAGAACGTTATTCTAATATGGCTATAAAAGAATTAGTAAGACATCAACATGAAGTGGTTGCTTTTGGTTTGAGAAGTGGAGATGTGTCAGGTGTAACTATCGATACGAATTTAATGCCTTATAAAAATATAGATACTGTAACTTTGTATCTGAATAAAGAACGACAAAAATCGTTTTATGATTATATTGTGTCTTTAAAGCCAAAACGTGTGATTTTTAATCCAGGAACTGAAAACTCTGAATTTCAAAATATACTTCAGCAAAACAAAATCTACTTTGAGGAGTCTTGTACACTGGTTTTATTATCAACTAACCAATATGAGTAGTTTGCTTTTTTGAAATTAAAAACAACCCAAACATTGTAACTAAACCATTTATAGGTAATACTTCCCAGTGAAATTGGTATTGGCCAATTATACTTTCAGGAAGTGATGTAATACCATAGGTTATTAGGATGGCAGATAGACCTACAATCCAGGCATAATCATCTTTGATGGCTCTTTTTGTTAAAACTCCAAATGCGAATAGACCTAATAGTGGTCCGTAAGTAAAAGTTGCGAACTTAAACAAATTGCTTACAACACTGCCATCTAAACTATTAAAAACAATAACAACTATTATAAGTAGTAAAGAAACTCCTATATGGACTTTTTTACGCAATGGTTTTTGTTGAGATACTTCTTTTTTCTCAATATTTAAAAAGTCGACAGAAAACGATGTTGTCAATGATGTTAGAGCAGAATCGGCACTCGAATATGCAGCAGCAATCAATCCAATGATAAAGGTAACTGCTAAGCCTGTTCCTAAACCTTGGTTCATTGCTATTTCTGGGAATAAAAGATCGTTTCTGGTTTTACCATCAACAACAGGAATAGACACATTAAATTGTTCAGCATAAATAAAGAGTAGAGCTCCTAAACTTAAAAATATAAAGTTGACAATTACCAATAAAACAGACATTGAAAACATATTCTTTTGAGCATCTTCTTTGTTTTTACACGTTAAATTTTTCTGCATCATATCTTGGTCCAAGCCCGTCATCGCAATTGTTATAAAGATGCCTCCTATAAAATATTTCCAGAAATAGGTCTTAGAATTAACATCATCAAAAAACAATAGTTGACTTTTGGATTTGAAAATGTCTTTATCGAAAATCTCAGTTACTGACCATTCTAGTTTATTAGCAATTAAAAATATGGCAACACCAACACATGTTAACATCGCTAGCGTTTGTAAAGTATCGGTCCATACAATAGTTTTTATGCCTCCTTTATTGGTATAAAGCCAAATGAGCAAAATTGAAATAACCACAGTAATCCAAAAGGGAACACCTAATTGTTTAAAAACAATGTATTGCATAGCTAGTGCAACTAAATAAAGTCTGAATGATGCACCTGTAACCCGAGACAGTAAAAAGAAAAAAGCTCCTGTTTTATAGCTTACCTTTCCAAAACGGTGTTCTAAGTATTGGTATATTGAAGTGACATTTAACTTATAATACAAAGGGAGTAATACAAAAAGCACTATTAAATACCCGACAAAAAAACCAAATACACCTTGCATGTAAGCAAACTGTTGACCGTCTACCAAACCTGGTACAGAAATAAAAGTAACTCCTGATAAGGAGGCGCCAATCATACCAAAAGCAACGACATACCAAGGGGATTGTTTTTTAGCTTTGAAGAAAACTTCATTAGAGTCTTCTTTTCCTGTTACATAAGAGATTAAGATAAGGATACCAAAATAAGCTAATATGAGTGAAATAATGGCAGTTGTCGACATAATACGTGTTTTAACACAATTTAATTTGAAAAAGATTATTTTCGTTAAAAAATTGAAAACAATATTAAGTAATTTATAATTAAAAATTGTGTTTTTATACACAGTTGATGTATAAGTTATTATTACTAACCCTAATGAATTAAAATGAAAAATTACTATCTATTACTCACATTTCTTATGTCTGTTTGTGCTGCTTTGGCTCAAGATTACAGACAAATGATTGCCCAAGGGACTTACACAGTTGCCGAAATTCAAGCTGTCGCTGAAGCGCATTTTGCTCAGGTAGGAACAGAACGTGGAAAAGGTTATAAACCATACAAGCGATGGGAATATCAGGCACTACGTAATGTAGATGAAAACGGAATGCTTAGATCACCAGAGTTTTATTATAATGCTCTTGAAGAGTGGAACGATTATGTAAATGAAAACTTTCCACTAGCAAGAACTACAGTTGGAGCATGGGAAGACATGGGACCTACATCATGGAATGCAACTAGTGGTTGGAATCCTGGAGTTGGTCGAATTACTTCAATTGCAGTTGAAGAAGCTAACCCAATGCATATTGTTGTTGGAGGAGAGTCTGGAGGCGTGTGGAGATCTACTGATGGTGGTTTAACCTGGACTGTTTTAACCGATGACCTTTCAAATTTATATGTGTACGCATTAACAATAGATCCGGTTATTAATACAACTTACTTTTGGGGATCTACAAGTGGTATCATTTTTAAATCTACCGATAGTGGATCAACTTGGAATGTATTAGCCGATGTTGGATCAGGAGCGGTAAATAAAATTCTCATAGATCCTAACAATACCAATAATATGTATTGTTCTGTTCAAGGTGGTGGTATTTTTAAATCTACCGATGCTGGAGTTACATGGGATAGAATTTTACCATCAGTATTTAATGGGTATGATGTGGAGTTTAAACCAGATGGTCTTTATAGTACCATATACGCATCTGGAAATGAGGTGTATATGTCTACAGATTCTGGAGCTAACTTTACAACACTTTCTGGTTTCTCTGGTGGCCCAAAAATGATTGGTGTGTCTCCTCAGGATGCATCTGTAGTTTATGTTTTAGAGGCTTCAAATGGTTCGTTTGGTAATTTATATAAATCTTTAGATTCGGGAGCAACGTTTACAACAATAGATCACGCAGGAAAGAACTATTTTGGATATAGTTCTAATCCTGAAGATCCTAATGATGCAGGTGTAGGTCAAGCTCCAAGAGATATGGATATAGCTATCAGCCCAACAGATATTAATGATGTGCATATCGCAGGTGTGAATACTTGGAGATCAACTGATGGCGGACTTACATTTTCAATCACATCGCAATGGACTCCAGGAAATGCAAATGCACAAAATATTGGGTACTGCCACGCAGATGTTGATTTAATGATGTTTGTTAATGATGAATTGTATGTAGGAACCGATGGCGGTATTTTTGTAGCAGAAACTCCAACAGTGGTCTCTTCTGGATATTATAAAGACTTAACAAGTGGTTTAGGAATAAGACAATTCTACAAAATAGGAATTAGCCAAACCAATCCAGTCATTGTAACTGGAGGATCACAGGATAACGGAAGCTCTATTATGGGAAGTGATGGAAGCTGGACAGACTGGCTTGGTGCTGATGGTATGGAAGGTTTTATTGATAATAATAATACTAGTACAGTATACGGAACATCTCAATTTGGTACCTTGTATAAATCTTTTAATGGTGGTGCATCTCAGGCATTCATAGCTACACCAGGCTCTGGAAATTGGATTACGCCTTTTGAACAAGATCCTTTAAACGCAAATACAATCTATGTAGGATATAGCCGTGTTCATAAATCTACTAATGGTGGAAGTTCTTGGGCAACGGTTTCACAAAATTTTGGCGGACCTTTAAATCACTTGAAAGTGGCTCAAACTAATGGTAACATTCAATATGCAGCAAGAGGATCTAGTTTATATAAAAATAATTTAGTGGGTATTGTTACAGACTGGAATCAATTATCAGGTTTCTTTGGTTCTATAAACTCTATTGCCATACATCCATCAGATCCTAATAAAGTCGCTATTGCAACAACAGGAAACGAAAAAGTATATGTTTCTACTAATGGAGGTACTAGCTGGACATCTTATAAATTAAATCTTCCTAATTTTAATGCTCAGGCATTAGTGTGGCACGATAACGGTGAAGATGGTCTGTATCTCGGAATGAACTATGGTGTGTACTATATAGATAATACCTATTCAGAATGGCAACCGTTTAGTAACAATTTACCAAACGTAGAAATTTCCGAATTAGAAATTAATACAGCAGAAAATAAAATATATGCTGCAACATATGGTCGTGGTTTGTGGCGTTCTAATATCTTTGATGCTAGCTTAAGTGTGAGTGATTTAGAACTCAATACGATTGCAATGTATCCTAACCCAGCAACTAAAGAAATTACTCTAGAATGGGATAGAGGGAATCAGGTTTCCATTAGAATATATGATGCTTTAGGAAAACTGATGTATTTTTCTAAAAACGAAAGTTTAGCAGAACCAAAACGTATAGATATTTCAAATTATACTTCTGGGTTATATTTTGTTAAAATCAATAATATCAACGGCGTTGTCACTAAAAAATTAACAGTTAAATAACTATCCAATAATCAAGCGAAAGGCCACTATTGCGTTTGTAATAGTGGTTTTTTTATGTAATACTTCTTGAAATGGCTCACAAATTGTAAATTCGCACTTATGGAATTTTCTTCAAAATTATTAGAAAATGCGGTAAATGAAATGTCTCAATTACCTGGTGTTGGTAAGCGAACAGCATTACGTCTAGTATTGCATTTATTGCGTCAACCTACAACGCAAACACTTGATTTTGCTAATGCATTAAGTACAATGCGTACAGAAATTAAATTCTGTAAAAGTTGCCATAATATTAGTGATACTGATACGTGTGAGATTTGTGCAAATCCTAATCGAATTGAAGATGTGGTATGTGTTGTTGAAGATATTAGAGATGTAATGGCGATTGAAAATACAAGTTCATTTAAAGGCCTTTACCACGTTTTAGGAGGAAAGATATCACCAATGGATGGTATTGGTCCCAACGAATTAAACATTCAGTCTCTAGTTGAAAAAGTAAAGCAAGGTGTCGTAAAAGAACTCATTTTTGCTCTGGGATCAACTATGGAAGGCGATACAACTAACTTCTATATTTATAAACAAATTCAAGATTACGATGTAAAAACGTCTACCATAGCAAGAGGAATTTCTGTAGGTAACGAATTAGAATATACCGATGAGGTAACTCTTGGCCGAAGTATTATCAACAGGATTCCGTTCGAAGCCTCATTAAAATCTTAATAGCCTTTATTTGCAACTTTCTGTCGTCATATTAAATTACAACGTTTGTCATTTTCTGGAACTCTGTTTGAGAAGTGTAGAAGCGGCTTTGGTTCATTTGGATGCCGAAATAATTGTAGTTGATAATTTGTCACAAGACGATAGCTGTATTATGGTCAAACGCCAGTTTCCAAAAGTTAAACTTATCGAGAATTCTGAAAACTATGGGTTTTCCAAAGGAAATAATATCGGTGTGGCTCAGGCTAAAGGCAATTATATTTGCATTTTAAATCCTGATACAGTTGTTGCTGAAGATACATTTGAAAGGCTTTTAAAATTTTCCGAAGCGAAAAAAAATAGTGGTATTGTTGGTTGTCGCTTAATTGACGGTCAAGGTCGATTTCTCCCCGAAAGTAAACGGCATATTCCTAAACCCTTAGTCGCTGTCAAAAAAATGCTTGGTATATCCAAACCATACTATGTGTCTCATCTTGATGACAAGTCAATTGGACAAGTCTCTGTACTCGTTGGTGCTTTTATGTTGCTCCCAAAAGCAGTGTATGATCAAGTAAACGGATTTGATGAAGACTATTTTATGTATGGCGAAGATATTGATCTGTCTTATAAAGTGACCCAGGCTGGTTATACCAACTTGTATAATGGTGAGATAACTGCCATTCATTACAAAGGTGAAAGTACTTTAAAAGATAAAACATACGCCAAACGATTTTATGGTGCGATGCAGATATTTTACAATAAGCATTTTAAATCCAACATCATTTTTGATATATTAGTTTGGTTAGGGATTAAGATTATGCCATTGATTAAAGGCGATACAAAAAATAAAAAGCAGCGCATTGACGCTTATAAGCTAGTGTCTTCAGAAATGATCATGCCTTTAAAAAAGGTTTTAGCACAAGATATAACACTGCAATCTCATTTTAATAGTTACGAAAATAACACCGAATATATTTTAGATAATAATCAGTTTAGTTTTAAGTCCATCATCCAAATCTTATCTGATAGACCTAAAAATTGTTCTGCAACATTTAAAATTCTACCAAAAAACTCTAACTTTATCCTCGGAAGTAATGACTCTAAAAGTAGAGGAGAGGTGATTACTTTCAAAAACAATTAATTGAAATAATCTCAGTGATTGTACTGATTTTTCATTAATTTTGCAACCGAATAACAATTTATAGACCCTAGATTAAAGATATGGCAAAATTTGAGCTAAAGCTTCCAAAAATGGGAGAGAGTGTTGCTGAAGCAACGATAACATCTTGGTTAAAAGAAGTTGGTGATACTATTGAAGCTGATGAAGCTGTTTTTGAAATAGCTACAGATAAAGTAGATAGTGAAGTGCCTAGTGAAGTGGATGGTGTTTTGGTAGAAAAACTATTTGAAGTTGATGATGTTGTTCAGGTCGGACAAACTATAGCCGTAATTGAAATTGATGGTGATGATGATGGTGAAACATCTAGTTCTGAACCTATAGCTCAGGATACAGTTTCAGAACCTGTAGCTGTTGCCGAAGTTGAAAAAACTGTTGTGGCAGCTCAAGATACAGTAGCTCCTATTGTAAGTTCAGGGGATCGCTTTTATTCTCCTTTAGTTAGAAATATAGCCAAACAAGAAGGGATTTCACAATCTGAATTAGATACGATTTCAGGTTCTGGTAAGGACGGTCGCGTCACTAAACATGATATTCTTTCTTATGTTGAACATAGAGGGACACAACCAACTCCTGCTAAAGTAGCAACACCAGAAGCACCAAAAGTAACTCCAGCACAACCCGTTGTTGCTGATAAAAAACAAGAGTCAGCTCCTGTAATCGCTAGTGGTGATGATGAGATTATAGAAATGACCAGGATGGGTAAACTTATTGCGCATCATATGGTAGAATCTGTGCAAACATCAGCTCATGTACAGAGTTTTATTGAAGCCGATGTGACTAAAATATGGAATTGGAGAAAGAAAGTTAAAGACGAGTTCTTTAAGCGTGAAGGTGAAAATTTAACCTTTACACCTATATTTATGGAAGCCGTAGCTAAAGCCTTACGTGATTTTCCAATGATGAATATATCACTTCAAGGTGATACTATTGTTAAGAAAAAACATGTCAATTTAGGAATGGCCGCTGCCTTACCTGATGGTAATTTAATTGTTCCTGTTATTAAAGATGCCGATCAGCTTAACCTGGTAGGTATGACTAAAAAAGTTAATGACTTAGCAACACGCGCTCGAGATAACAAATTAAAGCCTGATGATATTCAGGGCGGAACTTATACGGTAACTAATGTTGGTACCTTCGGAAGTATTATGGGGACACCAATTATCAACCAGCCACAAGTTGGGATTTTAGCACTTGGTGCCATTAGAAAAGTACCTGCTGTTGTAGAAACTCCTGAAGGTGATTTCATCGGTATTCGCTACCGAATGTTCTTATCGCACTCTTATGACCATAGAGTGGTTAATGGTGCTTTAGGCGGACAATTTGTAAAGGCCGTAAAAGACTATCTAGAAGCCTGGGATTCTAACAGGGAGATTTAAATAACATTCCTAATTCAGGAATCAAATCATAAAAAAAGCACAATCATTTGATTGTGCTTTTTTAAGTTCAAGGGCGCTTGTAGTACATCTATTATTCTAATGTAGCGCAATAAAAACCTTTTGTGTTTAAATGCTTGACAATATCATTTTCATGTAATTGTTTTCTGGCTTCTATTCTTAACACCTTATCAATATCTTCCAAATCAACACTCCAGTTTTTTATGTATGGGTTAGAATTCAATAATGTACCAATAGTTTTTACATCAGTATCGCTATTGATATTTGTTTTAAAAACATGAATTTGAATGTTTTGTTTCTGTTTTATGTAGTATTGGCTAATCATTGGTGTCGTTATTACTGGTTAATCGATTTACATAATCATCATAGGCTTTATTGCCTTCCTCTTTCCAAAAATCATCATAGTGCTTCCATTTTGAAAATTCTCCTTTAGACTCCTTTGTGCAGCTGGATTTTTTTGAAGAAGATTTGTCCTTACCTCCAAAACCGCCACAACCTCCTAAGAGTATTTTAGCTAATATAAAAACGCCAACAGCCTGCCAGTACGTTAATGTTGTTAGTCCAAAAATCATTGGCATCAACCAATTCCATAACCACATAATAACAAAGCCAAACAGTATAGCTAAGCCAGTAATAAATATGATTCCGAAGATGATCATTCCGGCAATTTCTCCTGGAGATTTGCCTCTCATTTTGTGTTTAAAATAATTTGACATAATTTTTTATTTATTAATAATTTCTTGTTTTGATTTTAACGTTTTATATAATAGTGAAATGGCTCTATGACGACGAGACATTAATGTCCCAATCGGAACACCTGTTTCTTTTTCTATTTCTTTATACGTGTAGCCTTCAAAGTCAATAGCGATAATGATATGTTTATAGTTTGGCTTCAGATTGATAATGGCATTTTTTAATTCTTGCTTCATTTGTTCAGGATATATATCTGATGCTGTATCATAAATCAAGTGTGTAAGCTCTGTCAGCTTTGCTTCATTTTGTGTGTCATAACTCACATGAGGCTTTTTTGAAGACCTCATAACGTCTATTATTTTGTTTCGAATTGCACGATATACGAAGCCTGCAACGTTGTTAATTGGTGAATATCTGTCAGCACTAGTAAACAGTTTTAAAGCCACATCCTGAATAATGTCTTCTGCATCCTTATTGACACTCGCTTTTAAATTGGAGCTTACATAAGATTTAAGAGAAGAGTATTCTTCGTTAAAAAATGTGTTTAATTTTTTATTATTTTCTGATTGGTTCATTGTGCTTTAATACAGCTCTCAACTATAAAGACGTAATAATTTATTTCTATTGCATTTTTATTCAATTACATGACGAATTAGTTTTAAATAAGTTTCAAGGACGAAAGTTTATTTTTGGCTTCGACCTCTATAATTCATTAATCTAATTACCTTTGTGAAAAATTAAAACGCATGCAACTCAATCTTACAAAGCCCATCTGTTTTTTCGATTTAGAAACTACAGGAATTAATATTACTAGTGATAGAATTGTTGAAATTTCCATCTTAAAAGTACATCCTAACGGAAAAGAGGAAACCTACACTCAGCGTGTCAATCCAACAATTCCTATTCCACCTCAAGTGACATTGGTTCATGGGATTTCTGATGCTGATGTTGCCGACAAACCTACCTTTAAAGAGATTTCGAAAGACGTATATCATATGATTAAGGATTCAGATTTGGGTGGTTTTAATTCCAATCGCTTTGATATCCCGTTGCTTGCAGAAGAAATGCTACGTGCTGAGGTTGATTTTGATATGAAAAACACACAATCTATTGATGTGCAAACTATTTTTCATAAAATGGAACAACGTACCTTAAGTGCGGCGTATAAGTTTTACTGCGGAAAAAATCTAGATGATGCGCATAGTGCCGAAGCGGATACCTTAGCGACCTATGAAGTTTTAAAAGCACAATTAGACAAATATGAAGAATTGGAAAATGATACGAAGTTTTTAGCCGAATTTAGTTCACGTAAGAAATTTGCCGACTTCGCAGGATTTATTGCTTATAATAAAGAAGGTGACGAATGTTTCTCATTCGGAAAACATAAAGGAAAACTTGTCACCGAAGTTTTAGAAAAAGAACCTGGTTATTTTGGTTGGTTACTCAATGCCGATTTTCCTTTGTACACTAAAAAGGTGCTAACTGCCATCAAATTGAGAGCTTTTAATAATAAATTATTCTAAACTTCAATCTAACTAACTAATACATCTAGACAATGAAACTCATTTGTATAGGTCGCAATTATACCGAACACATCAAAGAACTCGATAATGAAAAACCTTCAGATCCTGTCGTGTTCTTAAAACCTGACACGTCTATATTATTAAAAAAGCAACCGTTTTTTATTCCAGATTTCTCTGATGACGTCCATTATGAAGTAGAAGTGTTAGTCAAAATAAATAAAGTCGGTAAGCATATCGCCAAAAAATTTGCCCACAAATATTACGATCAAATTGGTTTAGGTATCGATTTTACAGCACGTGATTTGCAATCCAAACTCAAAGCAAAAGGTTTGCCTTGGGAAAAAGCAAAAGCCTTTGATGGAGCTGCTGTGATTGGAGACTGGTTGCCTAAAAGTGATTTTGAAAATGTGGATGACATCCATTTTAGTTTGCATAAAAATGATACCGTCGTTCAAAGCGGAAATACACGTTTGATGCTATGGAAAATTGATGAACTCATAGAATATGTCTCAAAATATTTTACTTTAAAGATTGGAGATATTATCTTTACGGGAACTCCGTCAGGAGTTGGCAAAGTTATTGCTAATGATAAATTAAAAGGATATATAGAAGACAAACAATTGTTTTCAATTACAGTAAAATAATGGAACAACATTACAAATTATCAAGAGTTCGTGAATTGGCAGATAATGATATGGATTTTATCCAAACATTAGCTGAAGCTTTTTTAGAAGAAGTACCAGTAGATGCTGAACGACTCAAAAAAGCAGTAGCTGAAGAGGATTACTACAATACCTATCAAGCGGCTCATAAAATGAAACCAACAGTCGATTTGTTCGAATTAGGAGTTCTTCAAGACCTTATAGTTGTTCAAGATTGGGGTAAATTTGAAAAAGTAGGTGAAGACTGCTCTAACGAATTAGAAATCGTACTCACTGCCGTTGAAAAAGCTTCAGCAGAACTCAAAGAAGACTTTAACATCTAATGCAAGCAGAAATTATTACTATTGGTGATGAGATTCTTATCGGACAAATAGTAGATACAAATTCAGCTTTTATAGCAAAGCAACTTAATAAGATAGGTGTTTCGGTGTATCAAATCACTTCGGTACAAGACGAAAAAAAACATATCTTAAAAGCCTTATACGAAGCCGAAACAAATGCTGATATTGTCATTCTCACAGGAGGTCTCGGACCCACTAAAGATGATATTACCAAAACAACAATTGCCAAATATTTTAATGACACCTTAATTGAAGATGTTACTGTTCGAAAAAATATTGAGCATCTCTGGGAAGTCTACATTAAAAAACCAATCACTCAGGTGAATCTGGATCAGGCTTTGGTACCTTCAAAAGCTGAGGTATTGATGAATAAATATGGTAGTGCTCCTGGAATGTGGATTGAAAAAAATAAGACTGTTTTTATTGTGCTACCAGGTGTGCCTTACGAAATGAAAGCGCTGATTGATGATGAGGTGATACCGAAACTAAGACGTCAATTTCAGTTTCCATACATTTTACATAAAACGTTTTTAACCTATGGCTTAGGAGAAAGTACTCTCGCTAGCCGTATTGAAACTTTTGAAGATGAATTGCCAGACTTTATTAAACTGGCATATTTGCCAAGTTTAGGTCGCGTACGTTTAAGATTATCTGCAAAAGCAAATGATAAAGCGATGGTTGAAGCTGAAATGGATAAACAAACGCAATTATTACTTCCATTAATTCATGATATTTTTGTTGGTTATGAAGAGGATTTGTCTATTGAAGCTGTCATTGGAAAACAATTAACCCAACTCGGAAAAACAATAGCCACTGCCGAAAGTTGTACAGGAGGATTAATAGCCGAACGTTTTACAGCAAATGCAGGTGCTTCAAAATATTTTAAAGGAAGCATCGTCAGTTATACTAAAGAAACAAAAATTAATGTACTTAAGGTTTCCGAAGATCTAATCAATACCCATTCTGTCGTCAGTGCCGAAGTTGCAGAAGCGATGGCACATAATGCTCGAACGTTACTAAACACCGATTATGCTATCGCAACCACAGGAAATGCTGGTCCAACTAAAGATGATACGGCAGAAGATTTAGGAATAGTATATATTGCCATAGCTACTAAAAGTAGTGTCTATTCTGAGAAATTTAGCCTTGGAAATCATCGTGTGAAAGTGATAAATAAAGCGGCAAATAAAGCCTTCGAAATGCTACAAAAAGAAATTTTAAAAAAGTAGCACTTTTAGTTTGCCTGTAATACAAAGTTTTCTTAAATTTGCACCCTGTTTAAAAATATCTATGGAAGATATTGGAGGATAGGCAGTATAACATCATATAAAGTTAGAAAGAAATGTCAAGAGTTTGTGAACTTACTGGAAAGAAAGCGATGGTTGGGAACAACGTATCTCACGCGATGAATAAAACGAAGCGTAAATTTAACGCTAACTTAATCAAAAAGCGTTTCTATATTCCTGAAGAAGATAAGTGGGTAACTTTAAAAGTATCAACTTCAGCATTAAAAACGATCAATAAGGTTGGTATTTCTGCTGCAATTAAAGAAGCTAAATCCAAAGGATTTTTAAAATAATAGCATAACGCGTTAAAGGCACGTACAATGGCAAAAAAAGGAAATAGAATACAGGTGATATTAGAATGTACAGAGCACAAAGAGTCTGGACAACCAGGAACGTCTCGTTACATTACTACAAAAAACAAAAAGAATACGCCAGATAGAATGGAGATTAAGAAATTTAATCCAATCTTAAAGCGTATGACTGTTCACAAAGAGATTAAATAATAATTAGAGTTTTTAGTAATAAACTCAAGTAATACTTATATAGAGTCATGGCAAAGAAATCAGTAGCATCATTACAAACAGGATCTAAAAGACTTACAAAAGCAATCAAAATGGTAAAATCACCTAAAACTGGCGCTTACATGTTCGTTGAGTCAGTAATGGCACCAGAGTTTGTCAATGATTTTTTAAACAAAAAATAAATTAAACATATTTCGTTTAATAACAGACTGCTTTCAGATTTGAAAGCAGTTTTTTTATGGCTATATTTGAACGGTTTTCTGACAAAATAGCAGTTGTGAATTTCGGCTCGACATTTGACAAGAACTTATAAATATGTATGACGAATGAGTTTTTTTAAAAAAATATTTTCTTCGGAAAAAAAAGAAACCCTAGACAAAGGGTTAGAGAAATCGAAAACTTCGTTTTTCTCAAAATTAAACAAAGCTGTTGCTGGAAAATCTAAAGTCGATGACGATGTTTTAGATAATCTGGAAGAGATTTTAGTAAGTAGTGATGTTGGTGTTAATACGACTTTAAAAGTGATTGAGCGTATTGAAGAACGTGTTGCTAAGGATAAATACCTGGGAACTTCAGAGTTAAACAAAATCTTACGTGAAGAAATTGCTGGCCTATTATCGGAGACCAATTCTGGTGAAGAGACCGATTATGTGATTCCCGAACTGCCAAAACAAGATAATGGCACCAAAACGCCTTACGTGCTTATGGTCGTTGGAGTGAATGGCGTTGGTAAAACGACAACTATTGGTAAACTAGCCTATCAGTTTAAAAAGAAAGGTTTAAAAGTCGTTCTTGGTGCTGCAGATACCTTTAGGGCAGCAGCCATAGATCAACTTCAGGTTTGGGCTGATCGTGTAGATGTTCCAATGATTCGCCAAGAAATGGGATCTGATCCTGCTAGTGTTGCCTTTGATGCCTTACAGTCTGGTGTAAATCAAGACGCCGATGTGATTATAATTGATACTGCCGGACGATTACACAACAAAGTTAACTTAATGAATGAGCTGACTAAAGTAAAACGTGTGATGCAAAAAGTAGTAGGTGATGCTCCTCATGATGTATTACTTGTATTAGACGGTTCTACAGGTCAAAATGCTTTTGAACAAGCAAAGCAATTTACTGCCGCTACAGAAGTTACATCTTTAGCAGTTACAAAACTTGACGGAACTGCCAAAGGTGGTGTTGTGATTGGCATTAGTGACCAATTTAAAATACCAGTTAAATATATTGGTGTTGGTGAAGGAATTGAAGATTTACAAGTATTTAACAAGTATGAGTTTGTTGACTCCTTTTTTAAATAATTAATTTTAATTATTTTTAAAGAAAATCGAAATATAATATATGAAAAATTTAGTTGCTATAGTCTTAATAGCCTTGATGTTAAGTTCAAACTTTGTTGTTGCTCAGGCTGTTGTTGGAGACCCAAATCAGTATGAAGCTTCATGGCGTTTGAAACAAGTTATCAGAGATAAATTGAATGTACAGGAACGCTCAAATCCTATAGAATTTTCAGATATAAAGGGATCACCTTATCTCAATGAATCATTTAAAGATGGTCAGTATTTTTTAAATGGGAAATCTCAAGGACATTTTTACATAAGATATAATGTTTATAATGATCAAATTGAGATTTTAACAGATGTTAGTCCTGAGAATTTTAATAGTAAAACACCTAAATATGATGCTTTTTTAAAGTCTAACAATAGCAAAATTATTTTAGACGGTAAAACAATTAAGTCGTATTACTATAATGATGATAATGGGAACACAACTAACAGCTACTTCATTGAGGTCAATACAACAGATAAGTATACTTTGTTGGTTAGAAAGCGATGTGTATTAACTCCAGCCGAAAAAGCAGCAACACCAAATCAGGCTGATAGAGCTGCTAGATTTACCATCTATGACGATTATTATATGCTTGATAAGAATGAGCAATATCCTCGTAAAATAGAGCCTAAACAACGAAAATTGCTTAAGACATTTCCAGCTAAAGCTGATGCTTTAAAAGATTACATAAAGAAAGAACGTATCAATTTAAAAGAAGAAGATGATTTAATTAAGTTGACTAATTATATGAGTACGATTTAAGAAGAAATCTCAATACTAGTTTATATAAACGCGCATCAAAACAACTAATTTTGATGCGTTTTTATTTTCACTACGTATTCATTCGTTTTTTCCTTATTTTTATTAAAAAACACAAACCATGCGATATTTATTTATAATCAGCTTTATTTTTTTAGCCTATAGCTGTAAGCCTTCCGAAGAAAAAGGGAAAGATATGTCTAAAGAAAGTGATGCTACTACAGTGTCTCAACATCAAAAAGATAAAAATGATATCAGTGCGATTTCTACTAAGGACTTTAGAGAATTTAAAGTTTTAGATTCTAAATACATCAATACGAATGAGCTTTGGGATGCCATCAATGCCGATTTAAATGATTTTTCAGAACAGCAATACCAAGCGTTGAAACCTCTTATTTTAGAGCAAGACATTCCAACGCTTCAGAAGCATATGGTTAGTGGTAAGTTAAGCTATGAGAACTTAACAAAGTTTTATTTGTATCGCATCCAGAAATTTGATCGAGGCAATCCACTGTCATTAAATTCGGTCATAAGTATCAACCCTAATGTTATAGCAGAAGCCAGGCAAAAAGATATGGAGCTTTTAAATAAAAAACTAAAGCATCCCATTTTTGGAATGCCAATTTTATTAAAAGATAATATCAATACGGCACATATGCCAACAACAGCTGGAGCTGTGGCTTTGCAAAATAATACCACTAAAGATGCCTTTATTGTAAGACAGCTGAAAGCCAAAGGCGCATTGATATTAGGAAAAGCAAATTTGAGTGAGTGGGCTTATTTCTTTTGTGGAGATTGTCCGAGCGGATATAGTGCTATAGGTGGTCAAACGTTAAACCCTTACGGGAGAAGAGTTATTGATACAGGTGGTTCTAGTTCGGGTAGTGGAGTTGCTACTGCAGCTAATTTTTGTGTGGCTGCAATAGGAAGTGAAACAGCAGGTTCTATCTTATCGCCTGCAAGTCAAAATTCTGTCGTTGGTTTAAAACCTACAGTTGGGTTATTAAGTCGTAGTGGCATTGTACCTATTTCTTCCACCCTTGACACAGCTGGACCTATTACCAAAAATGTGACCGATAATTCTATTGTTCTGGATGCGCTTTTCGGAGAAGATAAAGCAGACCCGAAAGCAATTTATAATTTATGGGAAAGTCCGTTTTATTATAGGTCTCTTGAAGATGTATCACTAAAAGGAAAACGTTTTGGAGCATTTAAAAAGCTTATGGAAGATGAACTCTACGCTCAGGCTGTTGAAGTTTTGAAGCAAGAAGGCGCAGAGGTTATTGAAGTTGAAGCTTTGGATGTTAAACTTCCTGAATTTATTAGGTTGCTCAATCTGGATATGAAAAAGGATTTAGCAGCTTACTTAGCTGACTACGGAAATTCTAAACTTGGTTATGCATCTATTGAAGATATAATGGCTTTCAACCAAACAGATAGTTTAAATGTGATGCCTTACGGACAAAAACTATTTCATGGTATATCTGAAGATGCAAGCACAGATAACGAATTTGAAGCACTTAAAACAGTTTTGAAAACAAACGGACAGCGCTTTTTTGATGAGCCAATGACTGCTCATAATTTGGATGGGATACTTTCTGTTAATAATTATCATGCAGGTTTTGCTGCAGTTGCCGAATATCCTGCCTTAACAGTTCCAATGGGTTATACCGAAGAAGGTGTACCAAAAGGTCTGACATTTATAAGCTCACGTTTGAGAGAAAAACAACTTCTAGAATGGGCTTATGTTTACGAACAAGCTTCTAAAATGCGAAAAGCACCTGAATCTTATAATTAATTGGTTAAAGCTGATATTTTTTCCCAAAGCTCATTGTCAAAATTAGACAGTGCAAAATTTGAATCGTCAGCAGCTTCGCCCATTCTTATCACGACCAGTTTTTTACTAGGTACCACATAAATTTTTTGATCATTTTTCCCTAGTGCAGCAAACATGTCGGCTGGCGCATTAGGTGTGAGTTCACCTTGAAATTCAAACTGACTTTGTGGCAAGTGATAGCTTGATTTTCCATTGAGCCACCATAAATATCCATAAGCTAAATTGATGTCTTGAGATGTGTTGGTCGCTGCAGTTATATAACTTTCTGAGACAATTTGCTGGTCTTCCCATTTTCCGTTGGCGTAAATTAAGAGTCCGAAACGTGCCATACTTCGTGTATTACTCCAATATACATTTAAATCATTTAAAGGTATCCACGAACCGCTCATCCCAATTTTAGATTTCAATTTGGTGTCAAAATAAGCATCCCATGTATTGTTGGTAGATTGAGCTACTATATCTTGTAGTTTTACATACACATTATGATAAGCCCAGCGCGTTCCTGCATCTGCAATATATTGTAAATTATCTGACGACACACCATCACCAGTAGTATCATCTAAACCCGATGTCATTGATAATAAATGCTTAGAGGTAATTAAATTCTCCTGATTTAATGTTGCACTAGTCCAACCAGTTCCTAAATAATCAGATACCTTAGCATTAATATCTAAATAACCTTCATCTTGAGCGATACCAGTAATTGTTGCTGTTAAGGCTTTTCCGGCGCTGGCCCAATACCAAGGCGTGGTGTCGTTGTGACCATTCATATAGGTTTCAATAACAATTTTTCCATGGTGAAGCACGATAAAGCTTTTAGTGTTTTTTTCCTCTAGGAAATCTAAAAGCGGTTGTAATTCTGATGTGTTCCATTCTAAATCTGCGATAGATTCAGTTTCCCATAAGACTGTAGTATCTAATGACGGAAAGTAAATAGTCTCAGGTTGTTGCTCTTGTTCCTCTTCTTCTTGCTGTTCTTCAGGAGTTTGTGTGTCATCTGATGAACATGTAAAAAAGAACATACAGCACACAAAAAAACTGATAAAGTAGATTGGTTTCATCTTAATGGTTTCGGTTTTAGACTATGTCTCATTGAAAAGGTTTAATCACTTCAACACAAATATATCAATAATCATTGTGTATCTTTGCGCACTGAAATTTGAGTATGAGAACTAAATCACTTAAGAAAAATAGAATCAATGTCGTCACACTAGGCTGTAGCAAAAATGTGTACGATAGCGAAGTGTTAATGGGACAATTAAAAGCCAGCGGAAAGGACGTTGTTCATGAAGAGGAAGGGAATGTCGTTGTCATTAATACTTGTGGTTTTATCAATAATGCAAAGGAAGAAAGCGTTAATACGATTTTAGAATTTATGCAGAAAAAGGAAGCAGGTGAAGTTGATAAAGTTTTTGTGACAGGCTGCTTAAGTGAGCGTTATAAACCAGATTTACAAAAGGAGATTCCTAATGTCGACCAATATTTTGGAACGACCGAATTACCTCAATTACTAAAAGCTTTAGGCGCCGATTATAAGCATGAGTTGATTGGAGAACGTTTAACTACGACACCGAAAAATTATGCGTATTTGAAGATTGCTGAAGGTTGTGATCGCCCTTGTAGTTTTTGTGCAATTCCGTTGATGCGTGGTAAACACAAAAGTACACCTATTGAAGAGATTGTTGTCGAGGCTGAAAAATTAGCCGCTAATGGTGTTAAAGAATTGATTTTGATTGCTCAGGATTTAACTTACTACGGATTAGATTTATACAAAAAACGTAATCTTGCCGAATTACTTGAACATTTAGTTAAAGTGGATGGGATAGAGTGGATTCGTTTGCATTATGCTTTTCCAACAGGTTTTCCGATGGATGTATTAGATGTGATGAACCGAGAGCCAAAAGTGTGTAATTATATAGATATTCCGTTGCAGCATATTTCAGATTCGATTTTAAAAAGCATGCGCCGCGGAACAACAAAGGAAAAGACGACAAAGCTTCTTAAGGAATTTAGAGCGAAAGTTCCTGAAATGACTATTAGAACTACACTTATCGTAGGTTATCCTGGAGAAACCCAAGAAGATTTTGAAACCTTAAGAGACTGGGTTAAAGAAATGCGTTTTGAACGTTTGGGCTGTTTTACCTATTCGCACGAAGAAAATACTCACGCTTACAATTTGGAAGATGATGTGCCTGAAGAAGTGAAAATTGACAGAGCCAACCAGATTATGGAAATTCAGTCACAGATTTCCTGGGAATTGAATCAGGCTAAAATCGGACAAGAATTTAAAGTGGTTATCGATCGTAAAGAAGGAAATTATTTTGTTGGTCGTACCGAATATGATTCGCCAGACGTCGATAATGAAGTCTTAATTGATGCATCAGAGACCTATTTAAAAACAGGAGAATTTACTACAGTCAAAGTCATAGAAGCTGAAGATTTTGATTTGTACGCTAAAGTCATATAATGCATCAAGGCTTTGTTTTAAGCAGTCTTGATGGTTGAGTCTTGTCTATCAGTTCTTGTTAATATACACAGTTTGTACCATTACTTTTTTAGAAACTTTAGTAAGGGCTTAATAAAGCGTTCGAACCTCTCGATATGAGGTAAATGCCCAACGTTTTCTATTTCGACTAGTTCCGAATTGGGTATTTCTTTTTGTGTTTTCTTACCTAATTCACTATATAATCCCATGGTCTGTTTTACTTCTTCAGAAACCAGTGGTTTTCCTAGAGCAGTTCGGTCTCTGGTACCAATAATAAGTAATGTTGGAGTGGTAATATTCTTAAACTCATAGAGAACTGGCTGAGTAAAAATCATATCATAAGTTAAGGCATTATTCCAGGCAATCGTTTTATAATCCGAATTTAGGGTCCAGCCTGCAAGTAAATTCACCCATTCATCATATTCAGATTTCCATGTATTGTCATAATAATTTGTTAGTTGATACTTTTTTATGCCTTTGTAATTTTTTTTAAGCTCATTAGAATACCACCACTCGACAGGTTTGTAAGGGACTTTTAATTTCCAGTCTTCAAGTCCGATTGGGTTTTCTAAAATTAGCTTTTCAGTCACTTCAGGATACATTAAGGTAAATCTGGTTGCTAACATACCACCCATAGAATGTCCCAAAACAGCTGTTTTTTCTACTTCTAAAGTGTCTAAAAGTGTTTTGGTATTTAGTGCTAATTGTTGAAATGTATAATGAAAATGTTGAGGTTTAGACGATTTTCCAAAACCAATTTGGTCAGGTACTATGACGCGAAACCCTTCATTTGTCAAAGCTTTAATGGTGGTTTTCCAATAGGCGCCATTGAAATTTTTTCCGTGAAAAAGAATTATGTTTTTACCGTTATGGTGCTCTGGCTTAACATCCATGTAAGCCATGTTTAAATCTTGACCTTGAATGTTTAAATTGAGTGTAGCAACAGGATAAGGATATTCATAATTTGATAATTCTAGGTCTAACCATAGGGAGTGTTTGTCTTGAGCAAATACTCCGCTTACAGTTAGGGTAATTAATGCAATTTGAATAATCTTTTTCATATGTTGTTTTTATGTATGACCGTTGTTTCTGGTTTTATTTAGAAATTACTTGTTAAACGTTTCTTTCGATAATTGATTATTAAAATTAATATCAGACCAAGTGACTTGAATCCATGGGTCATTGGTAACCTCGGCATCCCAATTCGATTTTTTATATCGACGTTTTGTAGGAATCAGAATGCCATCTACGGTTTCATAGTCTAATGTCATTAAATATGGCGTCTCCATAACACCGAAATCGGCTACTGTAAATAAAAACTGGTCCACTAAATGGGTATCTTTATTGATGTAGAGCTGATAAATATCCTTAGGTGTACCATCTTTAGATTCGAATGAAACTTTTACTATATCGTAAACTTTAGAGTTTATAGTTTTTTCACCTAAATACTCATAATTTAATCCTGGATCTAGTAGTTTTTGCATCATGGCAAACCAATAAAAATTAGTTGGTCTGTTAAACTTAACACGCTTTAAATAGGTGTCATCATTTAAGACCGTTCCATTGTGTTTAAGCCAGTAGTTTTTACCATCATAACCTTGCTCGATAAGACCTTCAAGATTTGGAAGTGTTCTCTCATGTTGCTTGTAAGCACCATAAGATAACTCACCGTTAAAAATGTATTTTTCGGTAGATACATCCATCTTGCCATCTGGTGTTTTATATGTGTAGGTATATACGACATCTTTTTTGTCTAAAAGCGTTTGGTAATTTCCTGTTTTTTGAGTGATTCCAAAAACGAGTTCATGCCCTTTATTATCAAATTTTTGTACGGTTTCATTTTTCTCCTCAATCGTTTCTTTAGGCGAAGTAGATTTACCATTGTTACATGATAATATTAAACAACTTAAGATTGGGATTAACATTTTAATTTTCATAGGATAATTTTATTGGTTTAAAGATGTGATTTTTAGTTTTTAATAATTGAACAACATCTAAGAGTTAAGCCCTTAGTTGTTTAAGATAAAATGAAAGCCCAGAAATGTATTGATTTAAAATAAGATCATCATCATAAAGCTTTCGAATACCTCTAACACCTTCAAAAGCACTAATTAGATATATTGCAACTGCCTTACTCGAAATATCTTTCTTTATGGTGTTTTCGGTTTTTCCTCTTTCAATAAGTTCAATCAAAGCTGTAGTCCATTTGTCAATAATAGCCTTTAAGGCTACTTGATAAGCGACTTCTGTATCTGCGATTTCGTTGATAAGGTTATTCATTGGGCAGCCATGTTGTTTTTCTTCTAAGGAAAAGGATTTTAAACGCGTTGAAAATATATCTTCCAATAATTTTAAGGCGTCTCCCTTTTGATGTAGTGGTGTGATCATACCGTCAACAACACGCTTTTGCAAATTTGAACTTATCACAGCAAGTCCTAATTCTTTTTTGCTATTATAATGATGATAAAAAGCGCCTTTAGTGAGGTTAGTTGCATTCATGATTTTATCAACACTCGTAGCTTTAAATCCATGTTTATAAAACAAATTGAAGGACTCGTTGAGAATCAATTGTCTGGTGAGTTCAGATTTTTGCTCTTGTTTCATGTGCAAATGTAATAAAAAATACTAGTCGGTATGTTTTTGAGTCTGCTATTAACATGAGTTTAACTTGCGAAGTGAATTTTGATTTAGTTTGCGTGGTTATAGGCTTCTTTCATCCAGCCAATTAACTCTGCATCGATGTCATTTTCCGAAGTAAGTTGTACACGATGTGTGCACATGGTTCCAAAAGGTCCAGAATTACCTAAACGTTCTGTGGTTGGTACGCCTGGTAATTTTAATCCGAGATCAATTCGGGTTTTAGTCGCAGGTTTGATAAGCACAAATTGTCGTTTTCTAATCACGCTAACACTAGTTTTTTTAGGTGTTATAGTGATGTCATTTCCGAAGGGTTTGATGGTAGTAATAAGTGCTTTATAAATAGGGCGTAGGCTTTCTTTCCCTTTGTATTGATTGCTTACCAAGTCATCTTCAGAAGGAGTTTCCTCTTTAGATAATAAAATAATAGTATTAGCATACCCATGTGTGACGCCATGTTCTTTTTTTAGAAAGTTAAGACCTTCAGAGTGTTTCGTAAAAGCCTTAGCTTTTAAAATGGTTTTCCATTCATCTAAAGATTTACCAGTTTTTTCTGGCATGTTGTTAATCATCGTTTGTAGTGCAGCATCCATAATTGTTGTATTGGAATTTTAAAGATAAAACAAGTTTTTTAAATTTTAAATACAACAAAAAAAAGAGCAAGCATAATACTTACTCTTTTTGAACAAACTAACGTGATTTTGGCTAATCCCATTGTTTTAATGTTGTACTTAAACCTTGATATAAATAGGAGCGATTGGTACTATCGTTTGTTAAATCTTCAGCATCACCAGATTCATAAAAGTAAGAGGTTCCATTAAAATTTTTATAACCAATAGAATTAGATTCATAAATACCTAAATATGCTGTAGTTGAGGTTTGTGCATTATTGCCTTTAAGTACGAAGTAATTGAATCCTGCATTGTGCTCTGGGAGATTGGAGCCGATGGTTTCAAAATTATTTTGATATGAGGTTTCGGAAACCTTTACATTGGTATCTACGATATTGTTCTGATTACAATAATACCTAAATGCAAATAAATAGCTGCCTTCTGGAATTGTTGGTGCATTGTTGTTAGAAACAGTAAAGTTAGCTCCTCCAGTATTTATTCCTGATGTACTTTGGAAAGTATTATCTGATTGTCCACTTTTAGACACATTAGATAAATAATTGGCGAGATCATTGTACTCACTTTGTGTTATCAATATCCATTCACCGTTTGAAGCATTGATATAAGCGGTTCTCGAATTACCCAAAAATGACGAAATATCATCAGTGTTGTTAATTGAAATAATAATGACTTTGTTTTCAATTTCTGTTCCATTACTCACATCGATGGTCACGGTAATTACAGGGTTGGTTTCAAAGTCATAAACCTGCCAAGCTAATACGCGTAATTCTCCCGAGCTTCCGTTGATGTCAACAGCTTGCGAAATTGATTGAGAGGTGATATTAAATGTTAAATTTCCAGATAAATTTGATGTAATCGTAGTAATTAATTCACCAGTGCTAGGATATTCATCGATAGAAACCTCTATATTGTTATTAGTAGGTGAACCATCTGAAGAGTCATCTTCACTACTGCACGATACAGTAATGAATATCACGGATAATAGGATGAGACTAATTTTAAATGGGTTTGTGTTTAAGACATTCATAATACTATTGTTTTGTGGTTTGTTAAGAGTTTTCGTAGCGTCTTGCAACTGGTTAGTCTGCAGCCATAACCAGAGCAAGGCACCACAAAACTGGTTGTCAAATTAATGACAGTACAAACATAGAAGGTGTGTATTTTGAATTGAAATTTTAATAGTGGACAACTCGTGGACACTCCAATAATTTTTATTGGACAATAAGTGGACTAAATTACTTAATCAATTGATTTATAGTTCTATAACTAACTCTTGTAAAGAGTCTTCTGTAGACAGGTTGAGCTTTTTACGTAGACGATATCGTGCTTTTTTAACGCCTTCAGTAGAGATGTTCAGGATATTGGCGATTTCCTTTGACGATAAATTCATCTTTAAAAGCGACATGAGTCTCAAATCGTTAGCCGAGACCTCTGGATACGCTCTCATCACTTTAGAATTAAAGTCTTTATGTACATCTTCAAAGTAGGTTCTAAACTGTTCCCAGTTTTGATCGTTATTGATATCTAAATTAATAGTGTTGATGACTTTTTGATAGTTTTTAGAATTATCAGAATTAGATTTTAAATCTTTAAGCTGTGATTTTAAATCCAGTAATATTTCATTTTTATGTGCGAGATGCAAGGCGTGAGTCGTGAGTTCTTTTTCTTTGAATTCTAACGATGCATCTAATGTTTCCCGTTCTACTTTATTGCGTTTCATTTTTTGACGAAGACCATATATTAAAGCTCCTCCAAACATTACTAAAAGTAAACTTCCAATGCCTAATAAGCGTTGACGATTTTTAGAAATGACTTCTTGTTGTCTTAAGACTTCAATTTCAGTTTTTTGAAGCGCAAGTTCTTTCTCTTTCTTTTCAGTTTCATATATCGTGATGAGCTCTTCAATATTACGTTCATTATTGACTTCCGAAAGGCTGTCTTTTAATTTGATAAACTGCTCTTGATCCAAATAAGCTTGTTTGAATTGACCTCTGTTAAAGTTGAGTTTAGATTTGTACAAATAGAACTCTTGTGATTCTCTGGGTGCATTGATGGTATCTGCGATTAATAACCCTTCGTTATAGTATGCTTCTGCTTGATCATATGATTTCATATTATCGTAGATTTGGCCTAACACCAATAAGGTAGAATAAATGGCGTTAATATTTTGTTCTTCTCTAAACGATTTTAATGTCTGTTCTATAATGGATTTAGCTTGCTCATAATTACCAGTTTCATTCAGTACAATTCCTAAATTAATTTGCGATATATTATAATTATTGGTCATGCCTTTTTCCTTAGATATTTTTCCTGCTTTTTCTGCAAATTGCTTAGCATTATCAAAAGACTTCAATGCGATATAAGAATTTGCGATTCTATTTAAGGTCATAGCTCCAAATTCAAAATCTTCCTCAGCTTCATAGACACTTAGGGCATTTTTGTAATTTGTTATGGCATCATCGTAATTGGCTCTATGGTATTCTATTTCTCCAATATCTTTTAAGAGATCGGCTTTTCTTAAAGCTTGCCCAGAGATAGTATCCATAATTTTTTGAGCAGCTATAGAGTTTTGGTAGGCTAAAGTGTAGTTGCCTTTATTTCGATAAATACTGCTTTTATTTTGCAATGAAATACTAACATTTAGCCAATCATGTAATTCTCGACTTATATCCATTGATTTGTTTGTAAGTTCAAGTGCTTTGTCATACTCACCTTTTAGTCGTTTAGCATCGCTCATGCCTCCATAAATAAAACCTTCTAGTTCTCTGTTATTAGCTTTTACAGCAAACTTTTGAGCTTTGTCATAATGATACAGAGCCGAATCTAAATTGACCCTTTTCATAAGAGATCCCATTCTGTAACTCGCTGTAGCAATGCCTAAATCGTCATTGAGAGACTCCGACAATTGTAAGGCTTCAATGGCGTAGTCTTTAGCTTTGTTCATGTCTTTAAAACGAATACTCGTATATAATTGCTCTAAGGTTTTTAATTTTTCTAAACCTTCTTGGGATTTTAAAATTTGCAATAAACTATCATGGTCTTTAGTTTGAGCTTTTAATGCTGAAACAACCAATAATAATAGTAATAGGCACCAGTTTTGAAGTTTCATAATTCTAATTTTTAAATGGATGTTACAGTTCGATGACTAATTCTTGTAATGAATCTTCTGTTGACAGGTTGAGTTTTTTACGTAGACGATATCGTGCTTTTTTAACACCTTCAGCAGAAATGTTTAAAATATTGGCAATTTCCTTAGAGGATAAATTCATCTTTAAAAGTGACATTAATCTTAAGTCGTTTGCCGAAACTTCAGGATAATTTTTCATAACCTTGGCATTAAAGTCTTTATGTACATCTTCAAAGTAGGCTCTAAACTGTTCCCAGTTTTGATCGTTATTGATGTCTAAATTAATAGTGTTTATGACTTTTTGATAGCTTTTAGAATTATCAGAATTAGATTTTAAATCTTTAAGCTGTGATTTTAAATCCAGTAAGACTTCATTTTTATGAGCGAGATGCAAGGCGTGAGTCGTAAGTTCTTTTTCCTTAAATTCTAGAGCAACATCTAGCTTTTCCCGTTCTACTTTATTGCGTTTCATTTTTTGACGAAGACCATATATTAAAGCTCCTCCGAACATTACTAACAGTAAACTTCCAATGCCTAATAAGCGTTGACGATTTTTAGAAATGACTTCTTGTTGTCTTAAGACTTCAATTTCTGCGTCTTGCAAGGCTAACTCTTTTTCTTTCTTCTCAGTCTCATAAACAATCTTTAACTCTTCCATCTGTTTGGATTTTTTAGAGTCATAAAATTCTTTGTTTCTTTCTTGATATCCTTTGTATGCTGTTAAAGCTGCGTTGTGATTATTCATTCCTTCATAGCTTTTTGAAAGATTAAGTTGTGTATTCATTTCAATTTCAACCAGATTCATATCTCTGGCAGCATCTAGTGCTATGGTCCCATAACGGATGGCATTGTTATAGTCTTTGCGCTTTAAATATATTGTTGCCTTATCTTTGTAGTCACTACAAATGCTGTATTTATCATCAATTTTTATATTTATTTCTAATGACTTATCATTGTATTTCATGGCTTTTTCTGTGTCTCCTTTTGTAAGATATAGCTTACTTTTTACGCCATAGCAATTCCCCAAACGACTATAATCTTCTAGAGCTTTTGAAAGCTCAATCCCTTCATCAACGAGTGCAACTGCTTTTTCTAAGGTATTGGTTGTGTTGTATAATTCAGACTTCAATATGAGCATGCTTATATATTGCCTTTTGTAATTATTTGCTTTGAAAAACTGTGCTGTTTTGTCATAATAATCAATTGCATTAATCGTATCGTTCATTGATTGGTAAATAGATGCTAGTGTCAAATAGGTTTGGTGAAGTTCTAACTGATTGTCATATTTCTCGGCTATTCTTGCACTTTTAATACCATAATCTAAGCCTAAATTATAATAGCCTCTTTGTAAGTTTACCACAGACTTAGAAATATAAGCATCTCCAATTCCTACAGTATCTTTTCCTAATGCAAAATTCTTTTCTGCTAAATCATAGTAGTAATAGGCGCTATCTAAACTTTCCAATAAATTATGATCTTGACCAATGTTACGCTGTATGCTTGCCACTTTGGAATAGGCCTTTTGTGCAGAATAATAACCTAATGCTTTTCTGAAATAGACACTAGACGAGTCAAATTCACTTTTATAGGAGTGTGTTACTGCTTTTCGCTCATAGCCATAGTAAGTAATAGAGTCTGTTTTACTGGATTTACCTAAATCAATTATTGATTTTGCTACGCTCATAGATTTATCTATATCAGCATTAATTACAATATTCCATAATCTAGCCAAAGTATCGTAACGCTCTTTGGTGTCTATTTCACCTTTTAAAACGGTTTCTAGACTATCCACGTTTTGCATGTTCTGAGCTCTTAAACTAAAAGAAAATGAAAATAGAAAGAGTAGAATTAAAAAAATACTAATGTCCACCTTTAAGTAGACATTCTTCCGAAATTTTAAAAATGGGACAATTTTGAGGTTCAATTTTGATTCCATGTTTTGCGGTGGTTAGATTATCTAAGATAATAACATTTATTGTTATTTAATAAGTTATTGATAATCAGTTTATTGAATATTGTAATTTGTGTTTTATTTACGTGTTATAAATATCTTTAAATTTTCAAATGACTTGTTTTTTTGATGGTGGACAAAGGGTGGACATGGACATTTTCTCTTTTTTTTAGCATTTCCCTGTCCTACCTTCGATAAAATTAAACGAGTTAATTATGTCACATCAAAACTGGATTATTACAAGTTTAATGCTCATCTTTTCATTAGGATCTGCACAAACTTTAAAACGCGAATCGTTAGGGATTCAAGGATCAACTCATATGGTATATGCTAACGCCAAAAGTTATTATATACAAGAGAGTATAGGACAACAAAGTGTTATTCGTACTTACAATGCTAATAACCATAGCTTACGTCAAGGGTTTTTACAGCCTTTAGATGCTTCATTAATTTCTGAAAACTTAGATAATAAGCTTTTGGGGTTTTTCTACCCCAATCCATTTACAGATCATGTTAACGTTCAATTTCAGGAACCCATTTTTGATGTGGTTACAGTGACCATGCACGATATTTTAGGGCGATTGGTTTACGATAAGGTTTTTAATCCCATGCAAACTTTAGTAATCAACTTTGGGGATTTGAGTTCTGGAAGTTACATTTTTAGGTTGCAAATGCGGACAGAAATTTTGGTTGCTAAACTCGTAAGACGATAACCTATGAAACGTATTGTCTTTTTTATATGTATGGCATTAGCGTGTAATAGTTATAGTCAGCAATTGTATTTAGAATTAGGTAAAACCAGTTCAGCGTTTGATTATAAAAACTCTCAAGGAAATGAGTTAGAAAACCTGCAATCCAAATCGAATACCTATTTAAAAATAGGATACAGAGATGTCATAAATAATGATGACACTTTCTTTGTCTCATTAGGAGCAATTTATTCAGGATATGGCGCTATAGGAAGTGACAGAACATTAGACAATTTTTTTGAATGGGATGTCACGTATTTAGGTGTAGAGGCTGGATTGGATTATAGGTTGTTTAGAGTTCGTGATTTTTCTTTTTTTCTGAAAGGTTCTGTATCTGCAGAATTTTTAATACAAGGCAATCAAACGATAAATAACCAGGTGTTTAACCTTGTTGGTGAAGAGGAATTCAATAATAATATTTTTTTTTTAAGAGGAGGATTGATGATGACGTATCCTATAACAAGAAATACATCAATAACAGCAAATTATACGATAGGAAAAACAGCATTGCTAGATAAAGGGAATGCTACAGATAAGGAAACATTAAAATTATCGGCACATCAATTTGGGTTTGGGATTATTATTAATCTACCCAATTGTAATTGCCCATTTTAAAACCAAAACCAATGAATAAGATTACATTTTTAATTGCATTTTTTATGCTTAATGTCATCGCATTTGCGCAAACAGATGGCATAAACTATCAAGCAGTGATTATCGATAATAATCCGCAAGAAATCCCAGGAGTTGATATTCCAGATAATAATTTACCAAATAAGCCTTTAGAAGTTCGATTTACGATCGAAGATGGAGCTGGTACACTAGTGTATCAAGAAACACATCTAACAGAAACCGATCTGTTTGGAATGATTAATCTTATGATTGGTCAAGGCGAAATTACTGGTCAGAGCCCTTCAGTATTTGATCAGATTTATTGGGATAATCCTAAGCAACTCAAAGTTGAAATTGATTTATTTGATGGCAACGGACTAGTTCTGTTCAGTAATCAAAATTTGACTTATATACCCTATGTTAAACATCGCGAAATCATTGCAACATCTACCTTAGATGTCGATGGTGAAACCAACCTAAACAATAGCTTGTCGGTCAATAATCAAAGTCCGACAAGCTTATCAGGAACCTTGACCGTAGATGGAGAAACCAATATTGAAAGTGATTTCTTTGTCAATAATCAAAGTACAACCACATTGTCTGGTGATTTGTATGTGTTTGGAACGGCCTTTTTTACAGATGGTGTTTTTGATAATTTAACGGTCAACCAACATTCGAGTTTAAATACCTTAACTGCCGATGGTGTAACCAACATCAATAATGCATTTAATGTCAATAATGCTAATCTAGCGAATTTAACAGGTAACCTTAATGTTGATGGAAGAACCGATTTAAATGATGATTTAGAGGTCGATGGTTTAACCGTGTTGAATGATAATTTAAATGTTGAAAATGGAGCACCAACACATTTAACAGGAACCCTTCAGGTTGATGATAGTAGTTCTCTTTTAGGACCAGTTTTGATTAGAGCAGAAATGCCATTAGAAACAGATTTTACTTACGATTCTTATCCTTTAAAAGTCGAAGGTAGTAAGAATGGCATTGCTATAAAAGTTACAGAAGTAAGTCCAGGTCGAAGCCATAATTTTGTGTCTTTTTGGGATGATAACGGAACTGTAGTTGGTCGTATTGAAGGTTTTCAAACCTTATCAGGAGTAAGTAGAGATATTATTTTGTCTATTATTGATGAGCCAGACGAAGATGAAGCCGAAGAAATTGAAGACGATGATAATGCTCCGCCTCCAGGAGTGCCAGGAGTTTTATTGCAATATTTTAATAATGACTATACGCTTGGATTATTATTTGAAACCATAGATTTTGTTGAAGCACTAATTAACTTTGGAATTAATCTTACTGCGTGTATTCTTGGTATTGGTCTTGCAGGCGATTGTGATGATGTGGTATGGGCAACAGTTCAATCATTTACACAAGGGATTCAACTATCAGCATATATCGCTTATAATGAGATTAATAAAGGTGCAGCTTTTGAATCTGGTGGTGCCGATTATGCCGAGTGGTTAAAAAAGTATGATGTGAATGAAGTGTTAACTTTTGGAGATGTCGTAGGTGTAAAAGGAGGAGAGGTGTCTAAGTCGTTTGCTAATGCTGAACAATTTATGGTGGTATCTCAAAACCCAATGGTAATCGGTGCAATGCCAAGTCAAGAAGATGAGCGTAACTATAAAGAGATTGCCTTTTTAGGTCAAATTCCTGTTAAGGTGATTGGGAAAGTGAGTAAAGGCGATTATATTTTACCATCAGGAAATAACGATGGTTTAGCTATGGCAGTAAGTCCAAATGATATGAAAGCATTGGATTATAAAAGAATTGTTGGTGTAGCTTGGGAAGCTTCAACTGGTGATGCGCTGTTTTCTTACATCAATACTGCTGTCGGTATCAATTCGAATGATATGTCTAATGTTATTAATGATATGCAACAAGTCATGAACCAAATGCAAAATGCGTTGGCTGATGTCAATCCAAATTATAAGCCTGTGTTGTTTGAAACAGGAAAAGATAAGGTTGATGCACCAAAAATCAATCAATCCCAATCTCCAACCTTACAAGCTATGGTGTCATCTCAGAGCGATGCTAATAAAAATGGAATTGAACTGATTAAATCGTTATTTGAAAATTCTAAAAATGACATCATGAAATTGGAGAATTTTCCATACTTAGAAGATGTACTTAATAACCCAACTAAAGACAACGTTGAAGCATTTAATAATCATTATACTAAAGTATTGAAAAAGCTAAAAGCTATTACCTCTGAGCGGAAATAACCCATTTAATTAGTTTGAAAAAAAGCGAAGAAGACTATTGTGTCTACTTCGCTTTTTTATTTGCTTTATAGCTCATGTAAGTTGTTATTTACAAAGAAAATAGAGTTCACTAAAAAGAGTTTTCCGTTTTCCCAGAAGCTTCTAAACATGATGTTGTCAACCATATAAATTAAACTTCCGCTTCCTAAACGTTGCTCGCCAAAAATAAGGGAGTTATCTAATTTTTTTAAGGCATCACGTCCAGCATAGCCAGATACATTTTTAGGATTGTCGCCCAAATAAGCAACGTTGTAACCATTGTCTAACAAGCTGTAAGAAGAACTTCCGAGTTTGAGTGTAAAATAGTTGTCACTATAACCAAAAGCCATTGGGTGTGTATTATCGACATCGCTTTTAAAGATGGCTCCAGTAATTAAATTTTTGGTGTAATCACGTTCTCTATCAGCATATTTAATACGTCTGTTATCTTCTTTATCCTGAGTTGATTCTTCAGGTGTATTTCGTTTTAATCCAAAACCTTCCTTATCAGCAAAACTATTTAAAGCACCATCAATGGCGATTAATTTGCCACCTGCACTAACCCAGTTTTTAAGTTTTTCACTGATAGCATCGTTAAGAAAACTACCATAATACCCATTAGGCATAATTAAAACATTGTATTTTGATAAGTTGGTATTGCTTAGATTATTGGTGTTGATAGAGGTTACAGGATATCCTAATTGTTGTTCAAAAAAGTGCCATAACTCACCATAACTATACGATGACGTATAGTCGCCAGAGAGTAAGGCTATTTTTGGAGGATTGACTAATTTGATGTCAGGTGATCCGAAATCAGGTCCAGATGTTGAAAACCCAGAAGAAACAGCATTAAGAGTTCTTTGATGTGAAAAAGCAATATCGACTAATTTATCATCAAAGTCTTCAACCATTTTGTTGTCACCTCTTGTAATAATAAGCGAACCTCTTTCATAAGTTTTACCTTGAGTGGTAAATGGCTTTTCAGTAAATCTAACTTTAAATCCTCCTTTTAATACATCAGCTAAAAACTGAGCATCCTTCATGCTGTTCCAGGATACCACATAACCGGCTGCACCAGAATTAGAAATAGATCTCGGAATGCTTTTAAGTTTATTTGTATTAGTAGGTATTAAAGTTTTTGAAGCTATAGCATCTAATCCGTAGGCATAAGGTATGCTCCAGGCCGTAATATCATAGGTGAGAGAGTCACTCAACTTAGCATTTGGCTCAAATAATACTTTTACCATTTTTCCTTTCGGTTGATTAGTGCTAACAACTAAGTCATTTGAAGAAGCATTAAGTTGTCCGTCTTTAGACGTAGCATAATTATAGCCGCTCACTTTTCCGCCTTGAGCGTAACCATAAGAAATCTCATGTTTATCTAATAAAGTCATTAAACTATTGATTTTATCAGTATCTCCTTTTAATACATAACTTTTGTATTTTAAACCCGAGTTGTTAAAGAATTTTGCGAATTCGGTATTGAGTTTTTCAGCATTTTTAGAAGAAATTTCAACAGTTGATAAGCCTGTTGTGGTATGATGAGTTAAGCGATCAACTAGAGTTAAAACGTCTCCTTCGTCATTGAGAATTCCTAATCCAGCGCGACCATGTCCAGCTTGCTCGTAGGTCATTCCAATAGCTCCCATATAAGTTGGATACGTGTCTCCGTAGCTTGGATATAATAAGTCAAAGCGCTCTCTTGTAAAATAGAGCCAGCCTTCTTTGTCAAAGTAAGTCGCATGATTTTTGCCAATTTGAGTTTGAAAATCACGTTGCCAATCACTAATAATTTCATGAAAAGGTTCGGCAGCAGGAGCAAAATAATATGGTTCGTTAATACCTTGTTCATGAAAATCAACATGAATATGCGGTAACCATTTGTTGTATGCTTTTAGTCGTGATGACGATTCAACTTGAGTTGCCCAGGCCCAATCTCTATTTAAATCAAATAAATAATGATTAGGTCGCCCTCCAGGCCAAGGCTCGTTATGTTCACTAGCTTGCTGGTCGATGTCGTAAGGTACGCTCGCTGTTTCGTTATACCAGTTAACATATCTGTCACGACCATCAGGATTGATACAAGGATCAATAATAACAACTGTATTTTTTAACCATGCTTGTTTTTCAGTAAGCAATTTATAAATCGTACGCATCGAAGCTTCGGTACTTGAGGCTTCATTTCCATGAACATTGTAGCTTAACCAAACAATTGCAATAGTGTTAGCAGTAGGTTTTCCGTTTAAAACACCTGCATTTTTTAGATTGTTTTCTCTAATGGTTTCGAGGTTTTTTAAGTTCTCTTCTGAAGACACATAAGCCAACATTAGAGGTCGTCTTTCATTGGTTTCTCCATAGGATTCTAACTTCACTTGTTGCGACTTTGCTTCGGCAACATGTTTAAAGTAATCTATGACCTGATGGTGTCTTGAGAATTTAGTTCCCAAATCATAACCCAAAAACTGCGATGGTGATTGAAGGTTTTGCGCAACTGATGAAAGTGAAATCAATAATGCGATAACAATAGCGAATGATTTATACATATTAGCTGAAAAATATTAGAGTTGAACAGTAAAGATAGGAAGTGCTATTGAATTAACTAAAATTTAGGACTTAAAAAAAGTTAAGAGCATTATCTTTATACCTGAATTGAATTGTAACTATGCCAACAGACTGTATTCCGTTTAGAGAAACCAATTATTTTTCTTCATTAATTTGTGACTATTTAGATGAAAATAATGCGTTAAAGCCGTTTTATAATCACTTTCCAAAACTTGAAAATTTTGAATCTCAAATTAGTGAAAAACAAAACGCTTTCACTTCGGAAACGAGAACTGTTCTTGTGCAGTCTCTTAAAAAGCAATATGAATCGGTTGCTATTTCTAATGCTACGCAAAAACATATTGACCTATTAGCTGAAGACAATACGTTTACAATTACAACAGGGCATCAACTCAATTTATTTACAGGGCCGCTTTATTTTTTCTATAAGATTATTTCAACGATAAATCTATGCAAACAATTAAAAGCAGCATATCCAAAACAAAATTTTGTACCAGTATATTGGATGGCTACTGAAGATCATGATTTTGATGAAATCAATTATTTTAATTTTAGAGGAGCGAAAATTCAATGGGATAGAGCTGCTTCTGGAGCAGTGGGCGAATTGCAACTCGATGGATTAGAACATGTATATGAAGTTTTTTCGAGTCAGTTGAATTCGACAACTAATGCCGAAGAATTAAAGTCCTTATTCCGAAGTGCATACTTGGAACATCAAAATTTGACTGAAGCTATGCGCTATTTGGTGAATACTTTATTTAAGGATTATGGTTTAGTAATTGTTGATGGAAATGATAAAGAATTAAAACGTGTGTTTATTCCTTTTATGAAGGATGAACTGATCGATCAAACCTCATTTGAAAAGGTCTCACAATCTAATGAACAATTGAATGCTCTAGATGGGAATTATAAAATTCAGGTCAACCCGAGAGCTATTAATTTGTTTTATATCACCGAAAATATCAGAGAGCGTATAGTCGAAATTGATGGGGTCTATAGTGTTTTAAATACAGAGATGACATGGACCAAAGATGAATTGCTCAGGCATCTTAACGAAGCACCCGAAAATTTCTCACCCAATGTGATTATGCGACCTTTATTTCAAGAAGTGATTCTTCCTAACCTCTGTTATATTGGTGGAGGAGGAGAACTGGCGTATTGGTTACAATTGAAATCAAATTTTGAAACGCAAAAGGTGGTGTTTCCAATGTTATTGCTTCGTAATTCGGTATTACTGATTACGGATAAGCAAAAAGAAAAACTAGAAAATTTAGGGGTTGCAGTTAAAGACTTATTTTTAAATCAGGAAGATTTAAAGACTAAAGTGACGCAGCAAATTTCGGACATCAAAATAGATTTTTCAAAACAGAAAGCACATCTTAAAACACAATTTGAAGACCTATATCAGCTTGCAGCGCAAACCGATAACTCTTTTAAAGGTGCTGTTGCAGCGCAAGAACGAAAACAAATTAAAGGCTTAGAACATCTTGAAAAGCGTTTGCTAAAAGCTCAAAAAAGAAAATTAAGCGATTATTTAGAACGTGTTATTTTACTTCAGGATGTATTGTTTCCTGGGCAAAGTTTACAAGAACGCAACATGAATTTTTCTGAGTTTTACTTAGAATATGGAAACTCTATTATTCCGAAGTTAATAGAAGAACTAGAGCCCTTAAAGGGAGAATTTTGTATTGTGACGTTATAAAAAGAAAGCAAATCTTTCGATTTGCTTTTCTTCAAATTTAAAACGTTTAATTTTTAATAAACTTTAAAGTATCATAACTATTTATCTTTAAGAAATAAATGCCTTTTTCAAGATAACTTACAGAAATTTGTGACCGTTGTGTGATAATTCCTGAGCCTACTTCTTTTCCTAACAGGTTGTAAATTTTATATATTTCCGAAGTATTTAAATTTGGAATAGAGAGGTTGGACAGCACAGGATTTGGAAATATGAAAAGGCTATCAAGATTTTCTATTTCACTCGAATGCAATAAGTTTTCGGTAATGTTTACGTTAAAAAATAAGTCTCTTTCTTGATAAGATATGTTTGATACATAAGCATTGCCTCCGCTATAAGTGTCTTGCAGATATACAGCGATAACCAAGTTGCCAACTCCAGTATGAAATGTGTATGTCGAATTTGCATCTACCTCAAAGTCGTTTGTAAGATTAATTCTAAGTAATCCACCTGGCCAATTTTCAATTGACGGAAGGCTTTGCGAATAGACAGGCGTACCAGAAATTGTGTTTCCTGCATAAAAATCTAAATTTCCAGCCGGTATATTTCCAGAACTTAAACTAATTTCAATATAGTTGAGAGTTCCACTACATAGAGGCGTAAAACTTTGGCCAACCATTAAATTGTTGGTTGGGTTTGCAATGCCATTGGGTGAAGGAGACATAGGCGTATTACTAATGTTACAGTCAGGATTTATTCCTAGTAGCGTGATATCATCTAAAAACCAATTATCCTCAAATTCATCGATATGTACAAAAGCAATATATATTTGTTGACCATCATAAGTAGAAAGATCAATGACAAATTCTTCGTAAGTTGAGTCGTTAAAATCGTTATAGCTAGCTACAGTGGTAAAACTAGAATGATCTGTTTGAGAACTCGTAGATACCCTTACATCGTATTGAGATGCATAGAAAGTACCGTAGGTTTCTTTTGAGAAAAAACGTAATTCTGATTCTGTAACGCTCGATAGGTCTATTAAAGGTGTGACCAGCCAATCTTCAGCAACACCAATAGCATTATCTGAAAAACGACTAAAGGCTGCCGAATTTCCAGTATGACTCTGAGTCGTTGGTATCCAATCATTTGCAGGTCCAATATCATCTATACCTCTATAGCTTATCCAGCCTTGGGGTGGAAAAGTGTCAGTTTCAAAATCTTCATTCAGAATAGTGTTTTGTGCTTGTAAACCTAGACCTAATAGAAGGAAAAGGATATATGTAGAAATAGTCTTCATAATGTTTTGTGGTTTAGAAAAGGAAGTGTGATTTAGATACACACTTCCTTTTTAGTGGTATTAATTACAATTAGTTGGTACGTCTTGTACATTGCTTTCAGATTCAATAATCTTGTCTAATGTTAGTGTGTTTTTGAGTGTAATCAACACAGAAGTATCTTCAACATCAGTAATCACACCATTGAAATTACTTATGTAAAACATGGTTCTTATTTGATCGCCTGATAAGGGTAACCCTGAATCGGTATCTATACCTTCTACGCGCATGACTTGTACAAAATTGACGCGTGTTTCAGGATAAAACTGATAGACATCATAAACGAGTGAAGCGCTTCCTGAAGGCACAGTAACAGTTCGTTCAGTAAACAAAGTCTGTGCTTCTGAGTCATTAGTTTCTACCCATTCACTTGTGGTTTCTGTTGACGACCATTGGTGGCTGTAACTTGTTTCAAACCCAGCATTTACAGTAGTTCCAATTTCAAAAAGCGTCGCAGAAAATTCCACATCCAAACTCATGGATACTGAAAACGTATTAGACGAACTCAATGAAATAGTTTCTTCCTGACCGATGGTTCTAGTGCGTGTTTCAGTAATATTAGCACCAACAGTTTGACTTAAGGTGCCATTACCACAATTTGTTAATGTACTGTTGAAACTGAATGCAGTTTGAGCTGGTGGTAAAATAGGATCTAAAAAAGAAGTGCCAATATTACTAACAGTCCATTCGATATTTGTTGAAACGATTCGCCAAATGCGATCCTCAGATGTGGTTATAATTGGGTTGCCTGAAATGTTGATAATCGTATCTTGAACTGTTAATCCATAGCCATCAGCTTGTTTTATTGCCAGACCTTCGTGAGTTCTTATGATGTAACTACCGTCGTTCTGTCTGTCAAATGTAAACTTGAAATTATTATAGTCTGTTGACGCCTGAATTTGTGACAATGATGTTCGATTACTCAAATTGGGTGCTGTGTTAATTACAGTTCCAAATTGAGTAATGGCTGATAATTGCACATACTTTAAAGATTCGACATGTCTTATGGCAAAAGTGTTAAACTCTCCAGGTATTGGAATAAACGTGAATGCTCTGTCGGGTTCGTTACCATTAAATTCTGAAGGGTTTGCTGTAATTACATTATCATAGTCACTACCAGTTAGATGCCTCCAAGCGTAGTTATCTGGACTGCCATCAGCATTCATACGTTGAATGTAGTAGGAGGTTCCTGGTCTGAAATCTAACGTTTGATTAGCTTCAGTTTCAACCAAAGTTGCCGTATTTGCAGAACGCGCATTAGGATTGGATTGAAATGATGCCATAAATGCTTGCTCTTGATGGATTACATTGCCTGTTTCATCCTTATAAACTGGTGTTATTGGCACTCCATTTGCCAATTCAGTTCTTGCTGATTCACTTAATCCTTCTAAAGGAATCTTAAGCTGGCCCATAAATGAGTCTTGGTTTAGAGGAATTGTTTGAGAGAAATTACTTTGACTTCCTCCAATTTCAATAGTAACTTGAGTTGGTTTATACCCTTTTCTAGCAATTGGCCGAGCATCTAAAACTAGACCTATTTCACCTTCAAAAGCTACAAAATCCTCTTCTGTAATTGCTCCTGGAGATTCAATAAGCTCTCCTGCTGGTCGCTGTTGCGTTTCGTCTTTACTACAATTAAATAAAAAGACACTTAGTAAGCTTATTAATAGAAGCTTCTGAAATTTTAAAACATCATTCATAATACACTAATTTTTTGTGGTTTAGTAAATCGTTTTGTGTGACTTGCCCAAAGTTGTCTGCAGTCTTTTTGAACAAGTACACCACAAAAACGGTATTGTCAAACTAATGACAAGACAAACATATACGTCAGAATATCAGTATCAAAAAAAGGCTTGGGTACAAAAGGGGTACATAGAAAAACGCCTGTATTTACAGGCGTTTGAGAGGTTGTGTTGGGTGCTATTTCATTTAAATTGCAATGACAATTGCTTCTAATGATTGATTAGAATCAATTCCCATTTTTCTACGAAGACGTTGTCTTGCTTTTTTTATACCATCACTAGAAATATTTAAAATATTCGCAATTTCTTTAGAAGATAAATTCATTTTTAAAAGCGCCATTAAACGTAAATCATTTTTGGTAATATTAGGAAATTGTTCCTGGGCTTTGGCATTAAAATCTTTATGAACTTGTTCAAAATATTGCGAAAAATTTTCCCAGTTATTATCGTCTTGTAAGTCAAAATTAATAGTTTGTATGAGCATTTGGTAACCAGGGTCGGCATCGGCATCGGCTTTTAAAACTTTAGCTTTTTGTTTTAAATCGTTTAAAACTTCGTTCTTTTTGGCTAAATGCAGTGCATGTGTGGTTAACTCTTTAGTTTTGTATTCTAAATCTTTATCTAAGTTTTCTCTTAAGATTTTATTTTTCTTCATTTTTTGTTTTATCGCATAAAACAATAACCCAAATATGATAAGTAACCCAATTATAATAATAGTTAACGCATTATTTCGAAGTTTACTTGTCGCTTCTTTTTGTTGTAAAATTTCTAAATCTTTTTTCTGTAATAAAATTTCTTTTTCTTTCTTTTCGGTTTCATAAATTATCTTTTGTTCTATAGATAAAGAAGTCCTCATTTGAGAAGTTAAAGTGTCTTTAGCATCGCTACTTTCTTTATACAATGCTAAGGCCCGCTTATAATCACCTTGCTTTTCTAAAGCCAGCGATTTGAATTTTTTAGAAAAGCTTAAGTTGACTAAAGCTCCTTTTTTTTCTGCTAGTTCAACGCAGTTTTCAAAATGTGTGAGTGCCTTTTGATATTGTTTGTTCCCTAATTCAATTTGACCACGAATTAAATTATAATTATAATCTACACTATAGGCATTTACAGGATTCATCATAGATTTGGCTAAATTCACATAATGTTCGGCTTTTTCAAGATCATCACGATCAACTTCGAGTAATCCTAATATGATTAAGGTTTGTAATTCACTCGTCTTTAAATTAGTCGTTTTAGAAAGGTCTAAAGCTTCAAGAAGACTTTTTTCTGCATTGTCAAATTGCTTCAGTTTAATTAGAGAAGTTCCTTTGATTCTTAAAAGCTCTGCTTTAATTCTGAAATTATTTGAGGCGTCGGCAATGGCAATACCTTCATCAAAATTTGTAATAGATTCTTTAAAGTCGAATAACTCTTGATAAATTTTGCCAATTTTGAAATACTCCTGTGGAATTCTTAAAGAATCATTTTGAGCTTCTCTAAGGTTAATAGTATTTTTAGTGAGCTCTATGGCGATATTTCTATGGCCTTTATGTAAGGCTATATCAGCTTTGCCAGAGAGAACAATGGCTATTAACGCGGTATCCTTATGTGATAACGCAATTGGCTCAATTTCATCATATATAGATTGTATGCGATCATAATCACTAGTGAGTACTTTAACTAAATTTGCCAAGTTAGATTTTAAGGTTGCTCCTTTTATGCTATCACCGTTCTTTAAGAATTGATTTGCAGACTTTTCAACAAATACCATCGCAGAGTCATATTTGTTTTGCGTAAACATATACTCGGCTTTGACATTATTTAGATTGGCTAATTGTTTTAAGTTAGTTGACTTTTTGTAGAGGTGTTCTGCTGCAGAAATATTTGTTTTCGTTTCCTCAGAATCTTTATACATTAAAAGCTGGGCAATCTTTAAATGATTTAAAGCTTTAATGCTGTCAGCTGTTGTGGTTTTAATAACCTGAGTAAGGCTATCAATTTTCTGTTGCTCTTGGGCACTTAATAGCATTGATGAAACCAAAGCTAAAATATTGAGTAGTGTTGAAAATTTCATAGGATTGAATTCTAATCACCTAAATATAATATTATTATATGTCAGTTGTATTTTTAGAGTAAGACAAAAGGGGTACATCTTCCAGAGTGCTTATTTTAATTGATGTTTTCAATTGTTAAAAAAAAAGCCAAAAAAATCACAAACTGAAAATCGCCAATCTAAAATCAATTATTACTTTTGCACATGCAACACAACAAAGTCCTAATTTTAGATTTCGGTTCGCAATACACACAGCTTATTGCGCGTCGCGTTAGAGAGTTAAATATCTACTGCGAAATTCATCCTTTTAATAAAATTCCTGTTGATTCTGAAAGCTTCAAAGCGGTTATCTTATCTGGTAGTCCAAACTCGGTGAGAGGTGAAGATGTACTGCATCCAGATTTATCACAAATCCGAGGAAAAAAACCAATGTTGGCCGTCTGTTATGGCGCTCAATATTTGGCGCATTTTTCTGGAGGAGAAGTTGCCGAATCCAATACACGAGAATACGGAAGAGCCAATTTAAGTTTTGTCAAGCAAGACGAAGACTTTTTCACAGGAATCTCTAAAGGAAGCCAGGTTTGGATGAGCCACAGTGATACCATCAAACAATTGCCAACCAATGGTGTTTTATTGGCAAGCACTCATGATGTTGAACATGCCGCTTTTAGAATTGAAGGCGAAACAACCTACGCTATTCAATTTCATCCAGAAGTCTATCATTCGACCGATGGGAAACAACTACTGGAGAATTTCTTAATCCATATTGCTCAGGTTGAGCAAGATTGGACACCAGATTCATTTGTTGAAGAAACCGTTTCAGATCTTAAAGCACAATTAGGAAACGATAAAGTCGTTTTAGGTTTGTCGGGAGGTGTTGATTCTTCTGTTGCAGCCATATTATTACACAAAGCGATTGGTAAAAACTTGTATTGTATTTTTGTTAATAATGGTTTGCTTCGGAAAAACGAATACGAAAGTGTTCTCAAGCAATATGAGGGCATGGGACTTAATGTAAAAGGTGTAGATGCTTCGGCACGCTTTTTGGATGCCTTAGAAGGTGTTAGCGATCCTGAAAAGAAACGAAAAGCTATAGGTCGCGTGTTTATTGAAGTTTTTGATGATGAAGCTCATCTCATTGAAGATGTGAAATGGTTGGCTCAAGGGACTATTTATCCTGATGTCATCGAAAGTGTTTCGGCGACAGGTGGTCCGAGTGCAACGATTAAAAGCCATCATAATGTTGGAGGTTTGCCTGATTTTATGAAATTGAAAATCGTAGAGCCATTAAAAGCTTTATTTAAAGATGAGGTTCGTCGTGTAGGCGCTTCAATGGGAATGGACGCATCAATTTTAGGACGACACCCTTTTCCGGGACCAGGATTAGCCATTAGAATTTTAGGTGATCTAACTCGGGAAAAAGTACGTATATTACAAGAGGTAGATGCGGTTTTTATCGATAACCTGAAATCTTGGAATTTGTACGATAGCGTGTGGCAGGCTGGAGCAATTTTATTGCCAGTTAATAGCGTTGGTGTTATGGGTGATGAGCGTACTTATGAAAAATGTGTGGCGTTAAGAGCTGTTGAAAGTACCGATGGAATGACTGCCGATTGGGTGAATCTTCCGTATGAATTTTTGCAGAAGACCTCCAACGAGATCATCAACAAGGTGAAAGGTGTGAATAGAGTTGTATATGACATTAGCTCTAAGCCGCCAGCAACAATTGAGTGGGAGTAAGTTTATCGCCTTCAATGAATTGATAATAAACATAAAATTTCCAAAGTCAAGGAAATTTAGAATATAAAATGGTTTAAATGAAAAACTACATCTTAATACTAGTTGTAGTGCTGTGCAGCTGGTCTGTATTTGCACAAGAGTATAAAACTCATAAGGTTAAAGAAGGTGAAACTATTGAAAGTATTGCTAAGCAATATTTGGTAACTCCTTTTGATATTTATGCATTAAATCCTGATGCTAAGAAGTCTATCGATTCTAATACGGTTTTGATTATTCCTAATTCTAAGGTCAAAAATGAACCCATTCCTGAAACAACGAAAGAGCTTATTGGATACAGAAAACATAAAGTTAAGCGCAAGGAAACTCTCTATAGTATTTCTAAAAAATATAATGTAGAGATAGAAGATATCAAAAAGCATAATACGTCCTTATATGCTGAAAACCTTCGGAAAGGCGATCGTATCCAAATCCCAAAGTTTAAAACCATAGTGAGTAAGGTGTCTTTAAATAATACGGTTAAAAAGTATAAAGTATTACCTAAAGAAGGCAAATGGCGAGTCGCTTATAAATTTGGAATTACTGTTCCTGAACTAGAAGCTTTAAATCCCAATTTAAGTGAGGTTTTACAACCAGGTCAAGAAGTAAATGTGCCTAACATTAGCAATAATGAGGAAAAAACAGTTGAAGAAGAATTTAACTATTATACCGTTCTCAAAAGTGAAGGTTATATGGCACTTAACCGAAAATTAGGAGTTACTCAAGAGCAATTAGAGGCTTTAAATCCTGAATTAAAAGAAGGTGGGCTCAAATTGGGTATGGTACTAAAAGTGCCTTCAGATGTTAAAACAATTACTACTATTGAAGATCTTGAGAACACTAATTTATCTAATAAAATCATTAACCTAAGTCAAAAGAAAATAGCTTTAATGTTACCTTACCGAACACATCGAATTGATGTAGATTCTGTTGGTGAAGCAAAAAAGGCTATTAAAAAAGACGGGTTGTTGTCGGTATCATTAGACTTTCATGCTGGAGCTTTAATAGCGATAGATTCTGCAAAGCGTTTGGGAATTTCAACGTATTTAAAAGTATTTGATACAAGGAACCAGCCTTCTGAAATTTCTAAAATTTTAAACGATAATGATTTTTCAGAATATGATGCAGTTATTGGGCCTTTATTGCCAAATAATTTAGATCGTGTCGCTTCAGAATTGAAAAAAGATAATATTCCGGTGATATCACCTTTAACAATGCCTACAAACTTATATAGTAATGTATTTCAAACGATACCTTCTGACGAGCTATTAGAAAAAACTATTGTCAGTTTTGTAAAGTCAGACTCATTGCCAAAACATATGGTGATTATTGCAGATTCTAAACATAAAGCTGTTAGTAATCGACTGATGACCGAATTTCCTTCAGCTAAACAACTGTTTTCAAGAAAAAACAAAAAAGGTGAGGAGGCTTATTTTATTTATCAAACCGATTTAGAAAATGTATTTAAGCCTGGTAAGAATATCGTATTTCTAGAAACCGATAATGAAGGCTTTGCTTCTAATGTCATTAGTGTAATCAACGGAATGGCTATCAAAGATGTTGAAATTATTTTAATGACCACTAATAAAAATAAAGCCTTTGAAGGTCGGGAAATCTCTAATTATCACCTGTCAAATTTAAAATTTCACTATCCGTCACCTAATAAAACGACAGATATTTCTACAGCTAATAACCCGTTCGTTAGAGCATATCGTAGAACTTATAACGTGAGTCCAAACAAATATGCAGTTCGCGGATTTGATGTAACTCTCGATTTGTTATTACGATTGGCTGGTGGTGACGATTTATATGAAGTGTCATCTAGTGACATAGAAACAGAGTATGTAGAAAATAAGTTTCGCTATTCTAAAAAGTTGTTTGGAGGCTATTACAACGAAGCCGTTTATGTGGTTAAATATGATAACTTAACGATAGTAGAAGCAAAATGATAACTTCAAAAGTGACCTATTTGGGTGATTTAAGAACCGAAAGTGTTCATGTAAAATCTAATAATTCCTTCTTAACCGATGCACCATTAGACAATAATGGTAAAGGAGAAGCGTTTTCACCTACAGATACTATTGCTACAGGATTAGCAAGTTGTATGATAACCGTAATGGGAATTAAAGCCAGAGATCTGGATGTGGATATGACTGGAACTACAGCGCATGTCACTAAAACTATGGCGAGTAACCCAAGACGAATTTCAAAAATTGAAGTGGTTTTAGATTTTCCGTTTGAAGCAAGTCAGAAAACGAAAACCATTTTAGAGCGTATAGCTAATACCTGTCCTGTACATTATAGTTTACATCCAGATATTGAAAAAGATATTACGTTTAACTGGAAATAATACTTAAATGTTAACTCGCTTTTTAATTGTTTTTTTAATAGCCATAAATACCACTCCCAGTAATGAGGTGACTATTCAATGGAATGAAAGTAAAAAACTCACTTGGTCTGACTTTAAAGGCCCTGTTGAGAGAGGCTCAGATGCTGTTGCCGTTACTGCTTCAGGAATTACATTTTCATTTTCTGTACAACAATCCAACGATACATTTGTGAGTTTTGAAGCTCATGCTGATGCTCATTTTTATCCTGAAAAATCATGGTATCTTAAAGATAAAGGCGATGATCATATTTTAGCTCATGAACAATTACATTTTGATATTACCGAATTGCATGTGCGCAAATTGCGGTACGAAATCTCAAAGCTTAGGATTTCTCAAAATATCAAAACTGAATTGCGACATGCACATGAACAAGCAAATATACAGCTTGCTAAAATGCAAAATGCTTACGACACTCAAAGTGAAAACTCAATGAATAAAGAGCAACAAGCTATATGGTCTGCATTTGTAAAAGCAGAGCTTCTAAAGTATAAAGCATACCGTTCTCAATAGATGTTGCAACCTGACAGTACATTTCTCATCAAACTTGCTCATACAAAGATGCCTTATGGTAAATATGAAGGTCGATACCTTATCGATTTGCCAGAGTACTATATTGTTTGGTATCATAACAAAGGTTTTCCTAAAGGTAAGTTAGGAGATATGCTAACTCAGGTTTATGAATTAAAAATGAATGGTTTGGAGTATTTGATTCGTGATATCAAAGAGCGCTATCCGCGTTAGAATTTTACAATTAAAATTTTGAATTGGTTTGTCTTAGAGATTTATCTCTTAAAACGCTACTCCTAATGCGGCAAATTTGATGAGAAGTAGGTGTTTTCTTAAGTTGTATAATAAACCCAAAAACAATGCCTCAATAACTATTTAAATTTTGTAAATTTGCCTGCGTTTAACAGCGCAACATGACAACGACTACTAAATACATATTTGTAACTGGAGGCGTTACCTCTTCCCTCGGAAAAGGTATCATCGCGGCATCTCTGGCCAAACTCCTTCAAGCACAAGGTTACAGAACAACAATTCAAAAATTAGACCCTTATATTAATGTTGATCCCGGAACTTTAAATCCATATGAACATGGCGAATGCTATGTTACCGATGATGGAGCAGAAACCGATTTAGATTTAGGCCATTATGAGCGCTTTTTAAATGTGCCGACAAGCCAGTCAAACAACGTTACTACTGGACGTATTTACCAAAGCGTTATTGAAAAGGAGCGTCGTGGTGAGTTTTTGGGAAAAACAGTTCAGGTGATTCCTCATATTACAGATGAAATCAAACATCGTGTTCAAATCTTAGGAAAATCTGGAGATTATGATATTGTCATTACCGAAATAGGTGGAACTGTTGGAGATATAGAATCGTTACCATATGTAGAAGCCGTTCGTCAATTAAAATGGGAGCTGGGAGAAAATAATGCGATTGTTATTCACCTTACGTTAATTCCTTTCTTGTCTGCTGCAGGAGAATTAAAAACAAAACCTACACAACACAGTGTTAAAACATTGATGGAAAGTGGTGTGATGGCCGATATTCTAGTGTGTCGTACAGAACACGAATTACCTCAGGATTTAAGAGATAAGCTGGCTAAATTTTGTAACGTGCGTCCAGAAGCTGTAATACAATCTATTGATGCGTCTACGATTTATGATGTGCCTAACCTGATGTTAGATGAAGGTTTAGATAGAGTCGTTTTGAGTAAACTGGCACTGCAAAGTACTAAACCAGATTTAACCCAATGGAATCAGTTTTTGTCACGTCATAAAAACCCAATGGGTCAGGTGACTATCGGACTTATCGGAAAGTATGTAGAGCTACAGGATTCATATAAATCTATACTTGAAGCTTTTATTCACGCTGGAGCTGAGAACGAAGTTAAGGTCGTAATTGAATCTATACATTCAGAATATCTAACAGAAAAAAATGCAGCTAAAAAGTTAAAGCATCTGCATGGTGTTTTGGTGGCTCCAGGATTTGGAGAGCGTGGTATCGAAGGAAAAATTGAAGCTGTTAAATATGTACGTGAGCACAATGTTCCTTTTTTAGGGATTTGTTTGGGTATGCAAATGGCAGTTATTGAATACTCAAGAAATGTACTCGGATTAAAAGATGCTAATTCTACCGAAATGGATGAGGCAACTTCAAATCCGGTTATTGATTTAATGGAATCGCAAAAAGATATCGTGAATAAAGGAGGTACGATGCGTTTAGGAGCTTGGGATTGTGAATTACTTGATGGTAGTATTGCAAAACAAGTATATCAAACCAACAGTATCAAAGAACGTCACAGACATCGTTACGAGTTCAATAATGATTTTAAAACGCAAATTGAAGATGCTGGAATGAAAGCTACAGGTTTAAATCCTGAAACAGGTTTAGTAGAAATTATTGAAATTCCAGAACACAATTGGTTTGTTGGTGTGCAATATCACCCAGAATATAAAAGTACGGTGTCTAATCCGCATCCGCTTTTTGTCGCTTTTGTAAAAGCAGCATTAAATTTCAAAAAAAATAGCAATAGTGTCAGTATGGCACAAAACTAATATTGGATAGCTTTTTGATGAAGTGAGTTATCCTCTCCTAACCAATCGGAGAAACTAAATTATACAGATGGAAGAAAAAAAATTCGATTTAAATTCGATTATAGGATTCGTTCTTATCTTCGGAATACTACTCTTCATGATGTGGCAAAATCAACCGTCACCTGAAGAAATTGCAGAGCAAGAAAAGCAAGCTCAGATAGAGGCTGATAAAAAAGCGAAAGCAGATAAAACAGCTAAAGCTAACGATACCAAAGTAACTACAGCAGAAGACTATGCTTTGGGAAATGCTAATGACTCACTAAAAATAGAAGCTTTAAAAAGCAAACTAGGTGCTTTTGCTTATGCGTCTACATTACCTTCAGCTAGTGATTCATATACAGCTGTAAATACGGATGTTTTAGACTTAAAATTCAGTAATAAAGGTGGTTTCGTTTCAGAAGTGATACTGAAAAAATTTGTTGATTACGATTCTGTTCCTATTGCTTTAATTCAGGATGGAAACGAATACTTTAACATTACTTTTCCAACGTCTGATAATAGAATTCTAAACACTAAAGATTTATATTTTCAGCCATCGGTTACCAAAAACGGGTCTAATACTGTGGTTTCTATGAAACTTAAAGTTTCAGAATCTAAGTTTTTAGAATATCGTTATGAGCTTAAACCTGATGAATATATGATTGATTTTTCAATTCGTTCTGAAGGCTTAAACTCTATAGTAAATAGCTCTCAAGAGATTAACCTCGATTGGATGCTAAAAACCTATCGCCATGACCAAAGTATTACTTACGAAAATCGTTATACGCGATTGACGTACATGCACGATGGTGAAAAAATTGATAAACTCGCTCAAATGAGTGATGATGAAGAACTTATTGAAGATGCACGTTGGTTATCCTATAGACAACACTTTTTTAGCTCTATTTTAGTTGCTGAAACACCCTTTAAAAAAGCGACGATTACCTCTACGGATTTAGTAGAAGACGAAGATGTTGATACCATCTTTACAAAATCATTTGCATCAAAACTACCATTGGCATTTTCTAATGGTGAAGCAGATAATAATTTTCAACTTTATTTTGGTCCAACCGATAGTAAAGTTCTTAAACAATATGATTACGATCTTGAAGAAAGTATCCCGTTTGGCTGGGGAATTTTTGGCTGGATAAACAAGCACTTATTTATCCCGTTATTTAGCTTCTTAAGTGGCTTTTTACCTTATGGTATTGCAATTATTGTGATGACAATTTTAATTAAATTATTAATGTCATTCGTACAATACAAGCAGTTTCTGTCACAAGCTAAGATGAGAGTTTTAAAACCTGAGTTAGATGCCATAAGAGAAAAGTATAAAGACAATAAAATGAAAGCGCAGCAAGAAACAATGGCGCTTCAAAATAAAGCTGGAGCTAGTCCTTTGGCTGGATGTTTACCTGGTCTAATTCAATTGCCGGTATTCTATGCTCTATTCATGTTTTTTCCAACGGCTTTTGCCTTACGTCAGAAGAGTTTCCTTTGGGCCGATGATTTATCGTCTTTTGATTCTATTTATGATTTTCCTCCAGGTGTAAGTATTCCTCTCTATGGAGATCATGTGAGTTTATTTCCTATTTTGGCGGCTATTGCAATTTTCTTCTATATGAAAATGACAACGGGTCAGCAAATGGCATCTCAGCCTACTCAAGAAGGTATGCCTGATATGGGAAAGATGATGAAATATATGATTTATTTCTCTCCAATATTGATGCTTGTGTTCTTTAATCAATACGCGTCCGGATTAAGTTTGTACTATTTTATTTCTAACTTAATTAGTATCGGAATTATGTTGGTAATTAAAAATTACATTCTAGATGAAGATAAAATTCATGCTCAGATTCAGGAAAATAAAAAGAAGCCTAAGAAACAAAACAAGTTTCAGAAGAAAATGGCAGATATGATGGAGCAGGCTGAACAACAAAAGCAAGCACAACAGCGACGAAAGAAATAATTTAGTTTTTTCTTTAGCATATTATAAAATGAAAGCGCCTTTAGATGATAACTAAAGGCGCTTTTTATATTGAATAATGAATTTAATTCTATATTAATTCATTGTATCTGGAATTAATACAGACTCAATAGCATGAACGACACCATTAATGGCTTGAACATTTGTAAGTACAATGTCTATATCAGAATTCCCTGCTCCATCTGTAATTTTTGCTGCATTACCATCATTTCCAGGTAGATTAATGGTAATCATATCGCCTTCAAATGTTGTTGGCATAATACCATCTGTTAAATCCTCAGCTCTTACATTAGCACCAGCAATAACGTGGTGAGTAAGTACACTATTGAGTAAATCATCATCAATGTCGGCTGGAGAATTCCAAGCAGGATTACTGTCTAATAAAGCAGTAAAGGCACTATCTAATGGTGCAAATACTGTGAAAGGACCATCTCCAGATAAGGTAGAAATTAACATTGGATTAGCTGCTGAACCATCGGCCTCTTGTAAGGATACCACTAAACTTGATAAGTTTGTGTTAGCAATGGCATGTGTAACAATAGTCGGTAAGTCTATAACTTCACTAACAACATGGATAACGCCGTTAGTCGCAACAATATCAGATTGTAATACTAATGAAGATCCGTTTAACATAACGCCACCATCTATACTGATGTACATGCTTAAATTGTCGCCGTCTGAATTCACAGCTGCAGTACTGACGTAACCAGACATTAAACTTGATGAAATTGCTGTAGTTCCAGCAATAACATGGTTTGATAATATATTCGGAATATCGTTACCATTTGGATTGGTGAAATTACTGAAAGCATTGTTATCAGGTGCAAACACTGTAAAATCACCTGGAGTAGATAGCAAATCTGTAAAAGTTGTATTTCCGCCAGCGGTTAATGCACCTACTAAGTCAGATAAATCTGAATTAGCAACTGCGTGATCTACGATATTTGGTAAGCCAATCACAGCGTCAACAATATGAATTGTACCATTAGTCGCATCAATGTCTGCTCCACCAGATACAACAGATGAAACACCATTAAAAGTGACACCATTTGCTGTATTAAAATAGATGCTTAAATTTTCGCCACCTGCACCATCGGCATTTGTTGATCTGTATCCAGAACCTAAAGCTACTAAATCTGTAGAAGTTAAGTCTGCTGATATCACATGGTTCAATAACACTTGTTGTAGTACGTCTGTCGAAATGTCTGCAAGCTCATTATCTCCCAAAAATGCATCGAAAGCATCATTTGTTGGAGCAAGTACTGTAAATGGACCATTGCCACTTAATACAGTTACTAAGTCGCCATCTGCCGCTTGAAGCGCAGCAACTAAACTACTTAAATTAGGATTTGCACTGGCAATCTCGACAATATTCAAAGGGTTTTGTATGATTGTTCCACTGTCGTCGTCGTCACTACAGCCCTGTAAAGCCAGGGCCATAAAAAATAAAGGTAATAATCTTAAAGTTTTTGAAATAATTTTCATTTTTTTGAGTTTTTTTATAGTTCAACATTAGTAATAAAAAATCAATCTGTTTAACAAATTTATAAAATGATTAAACAAAATGTTATGAAGTCTTATTTTTTTATATTTATTTTAACACTTCTATCTTTAAATTCAGTAGCTCAAAATACTGTAAACCAGTTTGATGAAAACGGAAAACGCCATGGCATTTGGCGAAAGTATTTCGATAAGACCAAACAGTTGCGTTATGAAGGTCAGTTTGATCATGGTAAAGAAATAGACACTTTTAAATTTTATACGCTTAGTAGAGGAAAAAGTGTGTTGAGTGCAACTAAAGTCTTTAATCTAAATGATGATACCGCTTCGGTTAAATTCTTGTCTTCAAAAGGGAAGCTTATTAGTGAAGGTCAAATGAAAGGCAAACTCTATATCGGTAAATGGGTGTATTACCATAATAAAAGTGAAGCTGTCATGTCAACAGAATATTATAATGAATCAGGAGAGCTAGACGGCGAAAAATTTGTGTATTATCCTAATGGAAAAACAGCAGAAAAATCCAATTATAGCAACGGAAAATTACATGGCGAGTCTATCTGGTATGCTGAAAATGGAAATATTTTAAAAGAGTTTCAATATAAAGATGATGAGTTGAATGGTGTATCCAAATATTTTGATGCAGACGGAAATCTTAAAGCAGAAGGAACTTATAGAGACGGACTAAAACATGGCATCTGGAATTATTATGAGGGTGGAAAACTTGTAAAAACAAAAGATCATACCAAACGTAGTAAAAACCCTAAAAAGCAATAGGTAAAACGAATACATTATATAGTTAATTATAATAGCAACAGCACTTCTGTTGCTATTTTTATTTCTTAATTTTGCAGCGAAATATCTAAGAGTAACTATCAGATGAAAAGAGTAATTGTTGGACTATCAGGAGGTGTAGATTCTAGTGTTGCTGCCTATTTACTAAAGGAGCAAGGTTATGAAGTTATAGGTTTATTTATGAAAAACTGGCACGATGACTCTGTAACTATTTCTGATGAATGCCCTTGGCTGGATGATAGCAATGATGCTATGTTGGTAGCTGATAAACTCGGAATCCCGTTTCAAACTATAGATTTAAGTGAGCAATACAAAGAGCGTATTGTTGATTATATGTTCGATGAATATCAAAAAGGTCGCACACCTAATCCTGACGTTTTATGTAACCGGGAAATTAAATTTGATGTTTTTATGAAAATCGCACTAGATTTAGGAGCAGATTATGTCGCCACTGGTCATTATTGCAGAAAAGGAACCATTGAAAAAGATGGAGAAACAGTATACCAATTGTTAGCTGGAGTAGATACTAATAAAGATCAGTCCTATTTTTTATGTCAGTTGTCTCAAGATCAGTTATCAAAAGCATTATTCCCAATTGGAGAGTTAACCAAACCTCAAGTGCGAGATATTGCTACAAAATTAGATTTAGTAACGGCAGATAAAAAAGATTCTCAAGGTCTTTGTTTTATTGGAAAAGTAAGACTTCCAGAGTTTCTTCAACAAAAATTAAAGCCTAAAGCTGGTGTTATCGTTGAAGTTTCAGCAGAGAACAATGCTTATAATTCTAAAGCACCAATATTTACCACCAAAGAAGAAGAACTTCAGTATTTAACAAAAAAGATAAATTATTCTGTCGAAGATGGTACAATTGTAGGAAAACACCAAGGTGCACATTATTTTACAAAAGGACAGCGTAAAGGGTTAGCGGTTGGAGGAACCGTAGAGCCTCTATTTGTTATTGATACAGATGTTGAAGACAATGTGATTTATACAGGGCAGGGAAAACAACATCCAGGCTTGTTTAAAAAAGCATTATTTGTAACTCATGATGAATTGCATTGGGTTCGTGAAGATTTAGAATTAAATGTGAATGAAACCTTACATGTAAAAGCACGAATTAGATACCGCCAGGCACTAGAAAATGCAACGCTTTACCGAGTAGAAAACGGACTTTACGTTGAGTTTGAAAATCCTCAATCTGCCATTACTGAAGGGCAGTTTGTCGCATGGTACTTAGACGACGAATTAGTAGGTTCGGGAGTTATTTCTTAAATTGCAGTAAAGAAATCTTAATGGTAACGATTTAAAAACGACTATGTTTTTAAATGTAATATCAGATGCTATGAAAAAAATCCTACTCATTTGTGTTATGTTTTTGTCTAATCATATGATAGCCCAACAAGACGCCTGGGTATATTTTAATGCGAAAGCGAATGTACAAGCCGCTTTAGATAATCCGATTTCCATTTTAACACAACAAGCCATTGATAGAAAAAATGAGCACAATATTGCTATCGATGAGCGTGATGTTCCTGTAAATGAAGCATACATTACAATGCTGAAAGCGCCCGAAACAGGAGTTACAGTTTTTGCTAAATCGAAATGGTTCAATGCAGTGTTTGTTCGTGGCAGTGAAGCAGCTATTAATGCTTTGGTCGATGATTTTGATTTTGTAGATTCCGTTGAATTTGCTGATAAAAGCCTTAATGCTAATTCTAGGGTTGATATATCTTATGATAAATTTTCAGTTGAAAACGCCAATGTAGTATTCATCTATGGAAGTTCTCAAGATCAGATAGAACAAATCAATGCAAATACATTGCATTTAGATGATCTAACTGGTGAAGGTATCATTGTTGCTGTTTTAGATTCGGGATTTTCTAATGTTGATACAATGCAGGCATTTCAGCGTTTGCGGGACAATGGCGATTTGTTGGATGGTTATGATTTTGTTGATAGAAATGACAACGTCTATGCATTTACAGGAAGCAATCATGGAACAAAAGTATTAAGTACTATGGCAGGTTTTATTGAAAATCAATATGTAGGTTCTGCTCCAGATGCGTCTTATTATTTGTTTAGAACCGAAGATGTTTCAAGTGAAACACCAGTTGAAGAAGCCTATTGGGTTGAAGCAGCCGAACGTTCGGATAGTTTAGGAGTACATATTATAAATTCTTCTTTAGGGTATAGAACCTATGAAAACCCAAATTACACGCATACCAATGAAACTTTAGATGGGAATTCAACTTTTGTGACTAGAGGCGCAAACATGGCTAATGCTAAAGGGATTTTAGTAGTAACTTCATCAGGTAATTCTGGTGCTAATGGAGTTGGAGCTCCAGCTGATGCTACTGGAGTCTTAAGTATAGGAGCTGTTGATATCGACGGAAATTATGCTGCATTTAGTTCTCAAGGGAGTACATTTCAACCAACTCAAAAACCAGATGTTGTCGCTCGAGGTGAAGCTGCATTTGTTATCGATGATGATAATGTAATTGTCAATAATGATGGTACGTCATTTAGTTCACCAATTACAGCTGGTGGTATTGCCTCGCTCTGGCAAGCTTTTCCAGAAGCTACAAATGAGGAGGTTAAACAATTTGTTAGAATGTCGGCATCGCAATACGATTCTCCAGACTATTTTTTAGGTTTTGGTATTCCTGACCTTCAATTAGCATTGAATATTGGACTATCACTTCAGGAAGACGTTTTTTTTGAATTTAAGGCCTTTCCAAATCCAGTAGATGATATACTAAATATTCAAATTCCTTTAACTAATGAATTGACTACACTTCGGGTGTATGATACGCTCGGAAAACTAATTTTAGAGCAAATTATGACAACATCTTCTAACCAAATTGATGTGTCTTCTATGGCTTCTGGTTTTTATGTGATGTCATTTCAGTCAGGTGAATCATCTAAAATAATCAAACTTATAAAATCATAAATGACAAATAAAATTACTGAACTTTTCAACATTAAGTACCCAATTATTCAGGCAGGAATGATTTGGAATAGTGGATGGAGACTTGCTTCTGCTGCAAGTAATGCTGGAGCTCTAGGTTTAATTGGAGCTGGATCAATGTATCCCGATGTATTACGTGAGCATATTCAAAAATGCAAAGCAGCAACGAATCAACCTTTTGGTGTCAATGTCCCAATGTTATATCCTAACATTGAAGAGATCATGGATATCATTGTCGATGAAGATGTGAAAATTGTATTTACTTCCGCTGGAAATCCTAAAACATGGACATCCTGGTTGCAGGACAGAGGTATTGTTGTGGTTCATGTTGTAAGCAGTTTAAAATTTGCTCTAAAGGCGCAAGATGCTGGTGTAGATGCTGTCGTGGCTGAAGGTTTTGAAGCCGGAGGTCACAATGGAAGAGATGAAACCACAACATTGACCTTAATCCCAATGGTGAAAGAGCAATTACATATTCCACTTATTGCAGCTGGAGGCATAGCAACCGGACAAGCCATGCTGGCATGTATGGTCTTAGGAGCTGATGCTGTTCAAGTGGGAAGTAGATTTGTGGCCAGTGAGGAATCATCAGCACATATAGCCTTCAAAAATGTAGTTGTAGATGCAAAAGAAGGAGATACGCAATTGACTCTTAAAGAATTAGCGCCTGTACGATTGATCAAAAATAAATTCTTTAATGAGGTGCAGGAATTGTACAAAAAAGGACCTACCGTTGAAGAATTGAAACAACTTCTTGGCCGAGCAAGAGCTAAAAGAGGAATGTTTGAAGGTGATTTAGATGATGGAGAACTAGAAATCGGACAAATAGCCGGATTGATTCATGATATCAAACCAGCAACACAGATTATTGAAGATATGGTACAAGAGTTTAGAGATGCTCAAAAACTTGTAAAGGAAATCTCACTCTAAAACTGTATATTTGATTGCTATTAAGAATATTACCCTCTTTTAATTAATGAATTCTAGAATTAATGTTTTAATCCCAGATGGCGATAGTACTTGGGCTTTATCAGTTATACAATGCTTGTCGCAAGTTAAGGATTACAAACTTTTTGTGCTTTCTAATAAGAAGCGATCACCTAGTAAATTCTCAAAATACACCTTTTATTACAAGTACTATGAAAGGCCTGAAGAAGCCAAATGGCTGGAGGTCATTAATTCTGAAATAGAAGCACATAATATTGATGTCATAGTGCCAATTGCTGAAAAAGCGTTTGCCTTTTTTATTCGAAATAGTAACCGTATATCCCAAGCTGCAAAAGTGATTGCTTTACCAGCGCTTGATGAATTTAGTATTGCTGTTGATAAAAAGAAGCTCAGTGTTTTTGCAAAACAACATGCAATTCCGCATCCTAAGTCGTTTTACTTACTTTCTCAGGATGATCGAGAGCCAATGCTGTCACATGCCCAATTTCCTTTGCTAATAAAACCTTTAGGCTTAAAAGGTGGTGACGGAATTAAGAAAATAGAAACAGCGGCTCAATTTCCAACAACCATTGAAGCCCCTTTATTTATACAGGAATATATTGAAGGTTATGATATCGATTGTAGTGTTTTGTGCCATAACGGAACTATCTTGGCTCATACTATTCAAAAAGGAAACCTGAAAGGTGATACGATATATGCGCCTCAATTGGGTTTTGATTTTATTGATAACGAAGGTGTTTTGAAAGTGACTACTGAAGTCATGTCAAAACTTAACTGGTCTGGTGTAGCACACTTAGATTTACGATATGATGAAAAAGAAAAGAATTATAAACTTATAGAAATAAATGCACGTTTTTGGGGAAGTGTAGAGGCTTCAAAAGTAGCAGGAATCAATTTTCCCGACTTATGTGTTCGTTTTACTCTTGGTAAAACTCTAGAAGATAACATTTATAAGCACATAAGCTATATGCGTTTAAAGGGTGTCGTAAAATCAATTAAACGTAATCCATTATTCATTTTTAAGAGAAATTATTTAATGAATAATACGGAAGCTAAAACTTTTTTGAGCGATCCTTTACCAACAATTTATAAGTTTAGAGAATGGCTAGGACGTCAGTTTTAATCTTTGTTTTTAGCTAAAATATCAGAAATTGACACTTTATATAATCTACTCAATCCATTTTCATAAATGCTAAACACTTCTTTCAAGCCTGTAATGTTAAGTTTTTTTACAAAAGAGGTTTTTGTAGAATTTCGTTTACTTGTAAAATATAAGGTTTGAGTTTTCATATCTACAAAAGGGCAGTAATCCATTTTATCAGAATTTACTACAGGTCCCATATTTTGAGCAGGACTCCATTGCTGGTTATCTTGTTTGAAACTTATATATAAATCGCCGCTTCCTAATCCATCGTCCCTGTTGTAGCAAGAATAAATGAGAAGCGATTCATCTGGAGATATATAAGCGTTAAACTCATAGCCATCAGAATTTATGGCATCGCTCAAAGGCTTCGGAGTTTCATATGTACCATTATTGTAAACACTGATGTAAATATCATCTTTTCGTTTTAAGGTCGTATTATCTAAAGTGAAATAAAAGTTTTTAGAATCGGTTATGATGGGGTAAAATTCATTCATTTCAGTATTTATAGGAGCTCCCATATTTTGTGGTTCAGACCAGTTTCCAGTTAAATGAGGTCTTGTAACATACCATATGTCAAAATCTTTGGTTTCTACAGATGTATTATCAAGTGGTCTGTTGGAGGCAAAGTAAAGTGTTAGCCCATCACTTGAGAAAAAAGGTTCGATATCGAAATATTGTCCAGAAAATGGAAGTACTTCAGGAGCACTCCACGTCGTATTGTTGTATTCTGAACTCACTAGAGCCGAAACGTCTCCCATAACACTTTGTGCAGAGTAAACGGCTTGAGTGCCATTTTGAGATATGGCCAGATCTCTAACATTTGGAAATTGAGTCACTGCAGATTCTAAAAAAGGAACACAATTAGTTTTGTGAGATTGGGAAAAAGAACAGATAGTGATAAAAAATAAAAGTAAAGCTGAGCGTATCATAAGATTGATTTATACAGCAATTTACAAAACTAGATTCTCCAAAAAATTAAAATTTTGTTAATTCAAGTAAAGCTATAAATGACAAAAAGAGGCCTAGACCTCTTTTTGCATGAAACGTTTTTAACAATAAAATTTTTAAATCCCTCTAAAATAATAGCTAAAAAAGTTTCTACCCCAAATACCTAACCTACTACAATAAGATATTTGTTAGGGTAAAAATAATGGTTTTGAATCTGTATTAATGGGATTAATATTTCAACTTATTAACAAATTAAGTTTATAACTTTTTAGAAATCAAACATTTGAATTTTTTTTAAGCAAAACTAGTATGGGCTGCAGTTTAGCCAAATCAAATGCCTTAACTTTGGCCTTTAAAAACACATTTTTTTGATTTTATCACAGTACACTAAAGAGTTTAATTATAATTTTAAATTAGCTGCACCAGTTATTTTAGGGATGCTCGGACATACTTTTGTGAGCTTTGTAGACAATATTATGGTTGGTCAATTGGGTACTGCCGAACTCGCTGCAGTGTCTCTCGGTAATAGCTTTATGTTTATTGCTATGTCTGTAGGTATAGGGTTTTCTACAGCAATTACACCATTGGTCGCTGAAGCTGATGCTGCTGATAATTTTTTAGAAGGAAAATCAGCCTTCAAACATGGCTTATTTCTTTGTACTGTATTAGGAATCGCATTATTTCTAACAGTATTTTTTGCCAAGCCGCTTTTGTACTTTATGAAGCAGCCAGTTGAGGTTGTCGAATTGGCTTTACCATATTTAAATTTGGTAGCATTTTCATTAATACCATTAATTGTCTTTCAGGCATTTAAACAGTTTAGTGATGGTTTGTCGATGACAAGATATCCTATGTATGCTACCATTCTAGCTAATATTGTGAATGTTGTTTTAAACTATGTTTTGATTTTTGGAAAGTTTGGTTTTCCTGAAATGGGAATTGTAGGAGCTGCATATGGGACATTAATTTCAAGATTTATAATGGTTGCTCATCTATGGTGGTTACTCACGAAAAAAGAAAAATCAAAGGCGTTTGTCACCAATATCAAAATATTTATTCTTGATAAATTGATGCTTAGAAAACTCATTAATCTCGGTCTACCGAGTGCTATGCAAATGTTTTTTGAAGTAGCTATTTTTACTGCTGCAATCTGGTTAAGTGGCCTTTTGGGTAAAAACCCTCAGGCAGCTAACCAAATCGCCTTAAATTTATCATCAATGACCTTTATGGTTGCTATGGGTTTAAGTGTTGCTTCTATGATTAGAGTTGGAAATCAAAAGGGATTACACCAATATTTTGAACTTAGGAGAATAGCATTTTCAATATTTTTACTCGCCATTTTACTCGCTGTTTGTTTTGGAGCGTTCTTTTTTATATTTCATGATGATTTACCAAAATTATACGTCGATTTTGATGATAGCAAAAACTTAATCGATAATACCGAAGTGGTAGCTATCGCAGCTAAGTTGATGATTGCTGCAGCAATATTTCAAATTAGCGATAGTATTCAGGTTGTGGTTTTAGGGGCATTACGCGGACTTCAAGATGTGAAAATCCCAACTATAATTACATTTATTTCATATTGGGTAGTAGGATTTCCTATTAGTTTTTTCTTTGGAAAAGAGGACGCTTATGGTAGTTTTGGTATCTGGCTAGGTTTACTGGCTGGCTTAACTACTGCAGCAGTATTATTATTTATAAGATTTAATTATCTTACGAAAAAGTTAATTTTGTCAAACACAAACAACAACATTTAGATTTCAACATATGGAATTACCAAAATTCATCTTAGGAGACAATACAGATCAACCCAATGCCATTTATGTAATTCATACCGAATTTCCTAGATTTATTATTAACCTCGAAGATGATGACGTAGAATGGTTTGAAGAGTTTGATGATCATGACCAGAGAGAAATTGAAGCTGAGGCCGAAAACCTTATCCAGGCCGCTACCGATTTCTACGATAGAGAAATTTCTAGATACGACGAATAAAAATGGAAGAATTAATAGCATACGATCAAGAATTATTTATATATCTAAACGGTTTAGGAAATACCTATTGGGATGCCTTCTGGCTAATTTACACCGCAAAAATACATTGGATTCCATTTTACGCACTCTTAGGCTACTTGATGTACCGACGACTTAATTCTAAAATGTTTGTCCTTACTTTAGTCGTGATTGCTTTGATGATCACCTTTACAGATCAGGTAACTAATTTATTTAAGCATGGTTTTGAGCGCTTACGACCGTGTCATGAAGATGGTGTTGCAGAAGTTATGCGTTTAGTTAGAGAAAGATGTGGTGGACGATATGGCTATTTTTCTGGACATTCTAGTAATTCGATGGCTCTAGCCATATTTGTGGGCTTAATGATGAGACATACCTATAAGTACATTCTGCCTTTGCTTATTATCTGGTCTATTTTAATGGGATATAGTAGAATCTATGTCGGCGCACATTATCCGTTGGATGTTTTAAGCGGACTCCTATTTGGAGGTTTATCAGGATTCTTATTCTATAAACTAGATAAATACCTGCAATCTCGATTTCAGTTAAAATAACGCCTACTATTATACTTTACCAAGCTTCGCTATATAAATGTTTCTGGTATAAATGAGGATACCAAAACTATGACCTACAATGAGTACCCAATCGCTGCGTATTACAGCGTAAATTAAAATTAAAACAGATCCAATGAGGCTGAGTATCCAAAAGCCAAATGGCAAAGATGATATTTGTTTAGCTTCGGAAATTAGCCATTGATAGATAAATCTAAATACAAATATAATTTGAGCTATACTTCCTAATATTAATACCCATAAGGGTATATTTTTATTATAGAAAAGCGAATCGATATGTATAGAATTATTGATAATACAATAAAAGAGAATACATCCTGGGAAGCTTATTGATAGCCATCGTATCACCATCGGAAATTTAACCCATTGCTTTTGAAGTTGTAGGTTTCTAATATAGATAAAGTAGGTGAGTGTTTGACCGAGCATTATAGCAAAATCAGTTCTTAATGCGCCATAAATAAACAATAGGGCAGATGCTATTAAGCTAAGAATCCAAAAAAGTATAGGTGTTACTACGCGTTGCTGTTGTTCTGAAATGAGCCATTGTATAACTAATCTGGAAGAAAATATCAATTGCGCCAAAAAGCCAATACCATATATCAGCCAACTGCTCATTTACTTGTTTTAGAAATACTATAATTAATGTACTTTTTTTTCATCCATAAAAACACAAAGCAATCAACCAAAGGCCCGATAGAACGATTCCAAAACCCAAACTTTGCTTGTCCAGCAACTCTGGGATAATGCCTGACGTGAACCTGTTTTACAGTACCTTGTTGTAAAAGAATCATAGCAGGTAAAAACCGATGTAACCCTCTAAACATTGGGATGCGTTTTGCAGCTTCTGTTTTGATAATTTTTAAAGGGCATCCTGTGTCGTCTACTCCATCTTTCGTAAATAACCTGCGAACCGAGTTGGCAAGCTTAGATGATAATTTTTTCAGGAAACTATCTTTTCTGTCTGAGCGTACACCAGTAACTAAATCATAAGTTTCGACATGTTCTAATAGTAAATTAAAATCTTCTGGATTTGTTTGTAAATCGGCATCAATATATCCAACTAACGATGTGCTCACATGGTCAAATCCTGCTTTTAATGCAGTGCTCAAGCCTTTGTTTTCTGAAAAGGTAATGAATTCAAATTCCTCGCAAGAGCTACACATTGCTTCTATAAGCGTCTGACTACCATCATTAGAGCCATCATTGATAAAAAGAACCTTAGTCGAAACAGCTGCTTTTTTCAGATAGCTTATAAGTGCTTTTTCTAAACGTTCAAGATTATCTTTTTCATTGTATATAGGCACAATAATGGTGAAACTATAATCCATTTATAAAGTGTTAGTTCTACAAAAATATTCTTTTTAATCTGCATGTGGTTGATTTGGTTTGACATAAAAATTGTTAATTTGTGACATCAAATTAAATTCATGAAGATACTCGTCACAGGAGCAGTTGGTTTTATTGGTTCTCATACTGCTGAACGTTTGCAAGATCTTGGTCACAACGTGATTGGCTTAGATAACTTTAGTGATTATTATAGTTTAGAGCTTAAACATCTTAATGCTAAAGCGCTTACCGAAAAAGGCGTGACTATTGTAAATAAAGATTTGCGTGACGATGATTTAGCTGAAAGTTTGCCAAATGATATCGATTATATTTTTCATTTTGCAGCTCAACCCGGAATTTCTCAAACCTCTACTTTTGAAGATTATTTTAGTAATAATATTATTGCGACAAAGCATTTAGTTGATTATGCCGAAAGGTCTGAAAATTTGAAATTATTTGTCAATATTGGTACCTCGTCTATTTATGGTTTGGAAGCGACATTTTCTGAAGACTTCCCGCCTCAACCAGCTTCGCATTATGGTGTTACTAAATTAGCTGCCGAACAGTTAGTACTCCAAAAAAGCAGAGAGAAGAAAATGCCTGCGTGTTCATTGCGTCTGTATTCGGTGATTGGGCCACGTGAACGTCCGGAAAAAATGTATGCTAAGTTAATCGCCTTAGGTTTAAAAGGTGAAACGTTTCCTTTGTTTGAAGGAAGTGATAAACATTTGAGAAGCTTTACTTATGTGGATGATATTGTAGATGGTGTGGTGAGTGTTATTGGCAATGAAACAAAAATTGAAGGAGAAATTATAAATCTTGGTACTGAGGTAGAGCATACCACAAAAGAGGGTATTCAGGCTGTTGAACAGGTCTTAAGCATGCCTATAAAACTTAATGTGATACCAAAACGTCCTGGCGATCAATCTCGTACCAAAGCCAATATTGATAAAGCCCGACGATTACTAAACTATAACCCGCAAACAACATTGGTAGAAGCTGTGAGACAGCAAGTCGAATGGTATAAAGCTAATTTTCTATAGACTGTTTAATTTTAGTAAATATTCAGCAGCTACAAAAGGGGTTGTCTTTCCGTTTTCAATAAGTTCTAATTGTGTGTGAAGCGCTTCTTTTATATTTTTTTGATTGTAAAAATCAGACTTCAGGCGTTCTTCTATAGTTTGGAGCAACCAGAATTTGTTTTGCTCAGTTCGATTCTGCTCAAAATAATTATTGTCTTTAACGTGTTTGATGTACTTAGATATTAGTACCCATAAGTCGTCAATGCCTTGCCGTTCTAAAGCACTGCACAAGGAAACTTTGGGTTGCCAGTTTGATGCTTTTTGCGGATATAAATGCAACGCTCTGTTAAATTCAACTTTAGCTAGTTTAGCAGCTTTTAGGTTGTCACCATCGGCTTTGTTAATCGCTATAGCATCAGCCATCTCGATAATACCACGTTTGATCCCTTGTAATTCGTCACCTGCGCCTGCAATTTTCAATAGTAAAAAGAAATCAACCATACTGTGAACTGCAGTCTCACTTTGTCCAACACCTACTGTTTCGATAATAACTGTGTCATAACCAGCAGCTTCGCATAAAATAATAGTTTCACGGGTTTTTCGGGCTACACCACCAAGAGAAGTGCCAGAAGGCGAAGGTCTGATATAGGCATTATTGGTTTTTACCAAATCTTCCATTCGGGTTTTGTCGCCCAAAATACTTCCTTTGCTTAGGCTACTACTTGGGTCAACTGCAAGTACAGCTACTTTTTTTTCAATGGAAGTTAGATAGAGCCCAAAGGCTTCAATAAAGGTGCTTTTTCCAACACCAGGAACACCAGTTATTCCGATACGAACAGATGCGTTAGCATAAGGCAAACACTGTTTGATGATGGCATTGGCTTTTTCTACATGTTTTGGATTTGAACTTTCAACAAGGGTTATCGCTCTACTAAGGGCTGTAATGTTTCCGTTTAAAATTTCAGAAACCAAGTCTTCTACTGTAGGTTGTATTTTACGCTTTCGCTTAATCGATTTAATAGATGCAGCGTTGGTGATATCAGATTGCGATACACCATCTTGCTCATGTAATGCAGATGATTTAGATGATTTAGACACCTTACCTTTAGTTTTGGTCTTTTATTACTTTTAAAGGTACTGCAATTTTTGTATTATCCCAAGCCATGGTGAGTTGGAGGTTGTCGGTAGAATTATCGAAAGCAATGGTAAATTGCTCTACAGTAGTGTCAAGTTTTTCAACAGGAACATCAATTTCAAGACGATCATAATTAGGATCCCACATCACCTGCATCTCTTCGTCAACTCCCCAGGCATATTGCTTGGTGTTAAACATGACGTTCCAGCTAGAATCTCTTGGTACTGTCCATAAGGTGTACTTTCCTTTAGGTAAATAAATACCTTGAATCATTAAGTCTTTATTACTTTCAAAGGTAGTTGCTTCATTAGCTCCAGTTCTCCAAACTTTATCATAAGGTACCAAAGCTCCAAAAATTTCACGATTCTTTTTTGAAGGTCTGTTGTAAAAAACTTCTAACTTGAGATCGTTGAGTTTAAATTCGACAGTGTCTTTAGGGCTCAAACGTTTAGAAAAAATATCTTCAACAAAATGAGAATATGCAACCAGTCCCACAGCAACGAGGGATAAAGCAATAAGTAGGCGTTTTAAAAACGTGTTCATAGTAAAGTACTAATTTTGTATGTAAAGATAATTGAAATTGAAATGTTAAGTAAAGACTTAACGCTATTTTGTATAAAAATCTTATTAAATTAATAAAAAATTATAAAATTTTGCAACACTCCTTTTTTTGTGTCGTCTTTATAGTGAACCAATACCAAATAAATGTAATTAATTTACTTGGTATGTAACCAAACCAAAAGAGATTTGAATACACTTCAAATTGACATCATTGAACAATGCAAGCAGAATAATCGAACTGCGCAATTAAAATTATACAATCAGTATTGTGATGGTATGTATGCAGTTGCTATGCGGTTTGTTAAGGATTCTTTGGAAGCTGAAGATATCGTCCAGGAAGCCTTTATCAAAGCGTTTGCAAAACTCAATCAGTATAAAGCTGAAGTTACTTTTGGAGCTTGGTTAAAACGTATCGTGATTAATAAAAGCATAGACTGCTTAAAATCCAAGAAACAGCATTTGCAGGAATTGGAAGAGGTGCACCTGAAAGTCGTAGATGTCAATTATGAAAACGAATGGTTAGTAGATGATACAATAACTTTAGACACAATTAAAGATGCTATCCAAAAACTACCAGATAAATACCGTTACGTTGTGATGTTGTATTTAATGGAAGGCTATGATCATCAGGAAATTTCAGAGATTTTACATATTTCTGAAATAGCATCCCGAACACAGCTCTCTAGAGGAAAATCAAAATTAAAAGAACTCTTAATACCAATGCGAAATGGCACAAGATCTTAGAACATTATTTGAAAACGAAAACAAGGTATCTAAAGAAAAAATGCCTCAAGGTCATGAAGCACGCTTTCTTGATAAATTAGATGAGGCCTTGCCAGTAAACACATCAGTCAAAAAACGGTTCAGTATGTTGCAAATTGCAGCAAGTATAGTTGTTCTTATTGGATTGGGTTATGGAGCTAGTCAGTTTTTATACGAGCCTAAGCTCGATGATGATGGTGTAGAAATAGTCAATACTAATGATAATAAAGACAAGCAATTAAAATCCCTGGGAGATATTTCTCCAGATTTTAAAAAGGTTGAAGATTATTACTTAGCGAATATTAATTTAGAATTGTCTAAAGTAAAGCAAACACCCGAAAACAAAGAGTTGTTTGACGGCTATGTTGTGCGACTTGCAGAGTTAAATCAAGAATACAAGCGTCTTTCGGTAGAGCTAACCGAAGGCGGTCCAAATGAATTAACTGTAAGCGCATTAATTGACAACCTTAAATTACGTCTCAACCTATTGTATCGCTTAAAAGAACAATTAAATGATTTAAATGCTTCTGAAGAAGTAAAATTACAAGGATAACATATAAACTGGAACCCTTAATACTAAGGTCATGTTTCAGAAAAAAATAAAAACCATGAAAAACATATATCAAATATTCTTTCTGTTATTTGTCTGTTGCATATTAAATGTTTCAGCACAGGAAAAGTTAGAAAAAATATCGAAGCGTATTGATGTTACCAAAGATGTGTCTATTGATTTGAACACGAGTTATGTGCAAATTGAAATCGATACTTGGAACAAAAATACAGTTGAAGTTGAAGCCTATATTGAAGGTGAAAAATTATCAAAAGAAGACCTTCAAAAGGCTTTAAATGACTGGAACCTTAAAGTTGAAGGTTCAGGTAGTAATGTCAAGATTTCATCTCAAGGCGGTTTACACGGCTCTTGGTCAGATTTAGGAGATATTAATATCAATCTCGAATCTTTAAAAGCCTTAGAAGTTTTGGGTGATTTACATTTGGCTGAATTGCCAGAGCTTCCTGAAATACCAGAGTTACCAGAGCTTCCAGAAATGCCAGAAATGCCAGAAATCCCTGAAATGCCAGAACTCCCTGAGTTGCCAGAATTGCCAAATGGGATTACTAGTGTAAGTTTTGATTCTGAAGCGTATAAAAAAGATGGTGAAAAGTACCTCGAGTCTTGGAGTAAAGATTATCCTGCTAAAGATCGTGAACGTATGAAAGCCTGGGCACGAGAAATGGGAACGATAGATTTTACTTCTTATGAACGAAAAATGTCAAATTGGGGCGAACGCTTTGGAGAAAAGTTTGGAGAGAAATTCGGGAAAGACTACGAAGCTAAAATGGAAGAATGGGGTGAAAAATTTTCTAAGCAATTTGATGAAGAATGGGCAAGTAAAATGGAAGCTTGGGGAGAAAAGTATGGTAAGGAGATGGAAAAGCGTAGTAAAGAATTAGAAAAGCACATGGCTAAAAGAGAGAAAGAAATGGAAAAACGTCATGAACGTTTAGCAGAACGAATGGAAGAACGCCATAAAGCAAATGAAAAACGCCACGAGTCTAGAGCTTTACGTTTAGAAAAGCGAGAGCATGATGTTAGAAGAACCATTAAAATTAAGATGCCAAAAGGTGCAAAATTGAATTTGAATGTCAGACATGGCGAACTTAAAATGGCTTCTGTTATTCAAAATTTAAAAGCAGATATATCACACGCTACACTTGTAGCAAATCACATTGATGGAAGCGAGACTTCCATCAATGTGTCTTATTCTCCAGTCAATATAACGACCTGGAGTAATGGTGAACTTAATTTAAAGTATGTTGAAGATGCTCATCTCAGTACTGTTAATCGTTTACGGTTAAATAGTAATTCTTCCGATATGTTTATCACTACTTTAATAGGCAATGCAATTATCGATGGCAGTTTTGGAGATTTGTCTATTGCGAACATTAGCGATGCATTTTCGAGTCTTAATATAATTTTAGAAAACAGCGAAGCCGTCATAAAGCTGCCTAGTACTACTACAGATTACAGTATGTATTTTAAGGGAAATCGTTCGCGTTTAAATAATGAAATGACAACACAACAAACCATTAACAATTATCCAAACTCTAATGCATCAGGCAAATCAATTGTCATCAATGCAAAGTTTAGCGATGTGGTTCTTAAAGACTAAATAAAACCTTACTTTTATGATATAGAAATACATTAATCTTCATCTTATGACTTTTTTAAAGCAATTGGTATTAGTATGTCTCGTTTCGGCATGCTTTTTTTCATGTAAAACGGATACTGAAACATCAATCAATCAAACTGCCAGTTTCAATATATTTATTGATGCTATGAAGGCCGAAGGTCTGTCTACCGGAAATATTCTCGTGTATGAAAACGGTGAAGTTGTTTTCAAAAGCTCTAACGGATTGCGCTCTATTTCTCCTGTAGATTCCTTAGATATAAACTCCCAATTTCGATTAGCTTCTGTAAGTAAACAATTTACAGGAATGGCAATTATGAAATTAAAAGAAGCTGGTCAACTCGATTATGATCAAAAGGTGAATACCATTTTAACCGATTTTCCTTATGACCATATTACCATACGCCAATTATTGCATCATACTTCCGGACTTACCGATTACGAACGGGTGATTGCAAACAATTTTGTAAAAGAAGATACAACCAAACAATATATTCTGGGTAATGACGAAATTTTAGACGTGTTTTATCATGTTAATCCTGAGTTAGATTTTCAACCAGGAGACAAATGGGAATATAGTAACACTGGTTATTTAGTGTTGGCCTCAATAGTAGAAAAGATTTCTGGTCAACATTTTAGAACGTTTTTAAAAGAACAGATTACAGACCCGATTGGGATGTACAATACAGTATTGTATCAGTATCAAATAGCTGCAGATGAAAAGATGCCTCATCGTGTTTTTGGTTATGGTCTGGCTCTTAATCAAAAAGACTTCATACTCAATGATTATAATATTGTTAATGATGTAAGAGGTGATGGAGGTATCTATTCTACTTTAGAGGATTTATACAAATGGAATATGGCTCTGGCCAATCAAACCATCATTTCAAAAGCCTATTTAGATGAAGCCTGGACTTCAGGTAAAACCAATGATGGTGAGAATACAGGCTACGGATTTGGGTGGTTTCTAGATTATAATCCTGGTGAACCCAAAGTCATAAGTCATTCTGGTGGCTGGGTAGGTTTTGCTACTTTTTTACACAATGAAGTCGATGCCAAAAACGGATTTGTTATTCTAACAAATGACTCTGGAGAAAATTTTGGGACCATTTATGATAATGTTAAACGAATAACAGCAGGTGAAAACTATCAAGCGCCAAGAAAAAGTGTTTACAAAGAAATGGCAAAACGAATATATGATAACGATGTTAAGGATGCGATTCGTTTTTATCACGAGGTAAAAACAGATACCATTGCTTATGATGTTAGCGAAGGGGACAACAATAGGTTGGGCTATTTGTTATTAAATGAAAATAAAGTTGATGACGCCTTAGCGGTCTTTAAATTAAATACTGTGGAGTTTCCAAAATCGGCAAATGTTTATGATAGTTATGCTGATGCGCTTTTAATTCAAGGGGATTCTATAAACGCACTCAAAAACTTTGAAAAATGCTATGAGATGGACAATACTTTAATGTATGCTAAAGAAAAAGCAGACGCCTTAGAGAAAGCACTTTCTAAATCTTAAATTTATTTTTTACTTCGGAAATTTTAGTTTTTAAGCCTAAGTTTGCTGTATGAATAATACTTTAGAAACACGTTTGTTAGCGCTGCCCAGAACTTCAGTTTTGCATCCTGAATTCTCGAAAAGCGACTATATTCCAATAGATCTATCAGTAAGTAATAAAGCATTAGAAACTATAGACACATCTTCTTCTGTGGCTCTAGGTCATTATATCGATCATTATGTAAAATCCCATCAAAAAAAAGTAGCATTTGGTGGTTATATCGAAACTCGTAATATCTACAATAGAAGCACATACTTCAAAAACGCTAACACAGAAAACGAGCGAAATATTCATTTGGGTCTCGACCTTTGGGTTGCAGCAGAAACACCAGTGTTTTCTCCTTTAGATGCAGAGGTACATAGCTTTAATAACAATATTAATTTTGGAGATTACGGACCAACTATTATCCTAAAACATCGTATTGATACTATCGAATTCTACACGCTTTATGGTCATTTGAGTTTGGCTTCTATAGCAGATTTAAAAATAGGACAGCACTTTCAGCAAGGTCAGCAAATAGGCACTTTAGGCGAGGCAACTGTCAATGGCGATTATGCACCACATTTGCACTTTCAGGTTATTAAAGATATGCAAGATTATCATGGCGATTATCCTGGAGTATGTTCAAAACAGGATTTGGAATTTTATAAAGAGAACTGCCCTGATCCTAATATAATTTTAAAATTATAATTGCTTCTATTTTGAAAGTACACTTTGCTGATAAGACTGTATCGCTTGCATCAAGATATCAGTTGCTGCTTGCTTATTACCAAAGCCCATAGATTCAATGTTCTCAGGACCTTTGTAGTTTGTAAACCATGTTTCTATTATTTCAGAAATCCCCTTGAAATCATTGTTCAATTCATCAATGCTATCTACATTGTAGAGCGGAGAGTCGTTAGAAACAGCTATTAACTTATCATCTTGTTCGCCTCTGTCTTTAAGGTATAATACACCTATAATTTTACATTTTTGTATCAGACCTCTGTCAATTGGAGGTCCAAGAACGAGAATGTCTAAAGGGTCGCCATCACCACCATTTTCTTTAGAAAGTAAGGTCATTGGAATCATTCCGTAATTACCTGGATACCCTAAATAGTTTACAATTCTAGGTGCATTATCAACCATTTCCCATTGTAATTGACCAGTTGATTTGTCTAATTCCCATTTATCTGTTGTGCCAGCAGGAATTTCAATCACAGCATTTACATCTCCGTTTTCTGAAAGCGGTTTAATATCGGTTAGTAGATTGATCGTGTCAGCACTTTGGTTTTGAGCATTTGTAGTTGACGTTTTATCAGATTTCCCCGAATCACATCTCATGAGACTTGCTAATAATAAAAGACAACATATAAATGTGAGACCTTTAGTCATAGTTTTAGAATAGTGTAAGTTGACATTAAACGAAAATAACAGTTTTAGTTGAAAAGCCAATGATATGCTCAGATGTAGTTAAAGAAAAAGCCTGACAATTAAAATCATCAGGCTTAAATACATTGTTAGGTCTTATTTATTCTTCAACAAGTACCCATTCACCTTTAGCGATTAATGGTTCAGCTTGTTTATACTTTACCGTTTTGTTTTCTCCGCTCATCACGTGTTTAATTGTCACACGATCATTACGACCAATTTTAGGTTTGTCACGTACAATGGTTTCAACAACTTCTGGCTGTCGCTGGGTGTTTCCACCAGCAGCTCTGCTTTGCGCTGCACGTTCATCCATATTAGGAATTTCGTCCTTTTGTGTTTGTAACTTTTCTTGCTTACGCGCTTTAGCTTCTTGAATTGTATTCTGCGTTTCTGTAGGTAATTCCCCTTTAAATAAGAATGAAATAACATCTTTATTAACCTGATCAATCATTTCTTTGAATAACTCAAAAGCTTCAAACTTGTAAATCAATAACGGATCTTTTTGTTCGTGAACTGCTAATTGTACCGATTGTTTAAGCTCATCCATTTTACGTAAATGCGTTTTCCAGGCATCATCAACAATCGCTAATGTAATGTTCTTTTCAAAGTCGTTAATTAACTGTGTCCCTTTTGTTTCGTAAGCTTTTTCTAAATCGGTAACAACCTGTAAATTCTTCACGCCATCAGTAAATGGTACAACAATACGTTTGTATTTGTCACGCTGATTTAGATAAACATTTTCAATCACAGGGAATGCTAATTCAGCATTACGCTTCATTTTCTCTCTGTAATGTTCAAAAGCGGCTTTATATACTTTTCCAGCAATATCCTGAACAGAGCCTTTGCTAAATTCAGCTTCGGAAATAGGAGAACTCATAGAGAAATATCTAATCAGTTCAAATTCGAAGTTTTTAAAATCTTCAGCATCTTTATTCGTGGTTGTAATACCTTCCGAAGTATCATAAATCATGTTTGCTAAGTCAACACGTAGACGTTCACCTTGAAGGGCATGACGACGACGTTTGTAAACCACTTCACGTTGTGCATTCATCACATCATCATATTCTAATAAACGCTTACGAACACCAAATTGATTTTCTTCAACTTTTTTCTGAGCACGCTCAATTGATTTTGAAATCATAGAATGCTGAATCACTTCGCCTTCTTTTAATCCCATTTTATCCATCATTTTGGCAATACGCTCACTACCAAACAGACGCATTAAATTATCTTCTAGCGATACATAAAATTGTGAACTTCCTGGATCTCCCTGACGTCCTGCACGACCACGTAATTGTCTGTCGACACGACGCGAATCATGACGCTCTGTACCAACAATGGCTAATCCTCCAGCTTCTTTTACAGCTTCAGTTAACTTAATATCGGTACCACGACCTGCCATATTGGTAGCAATAGTTACTTGTCCGGGTTGTCCAGCTTCGGCAACAATATCAGCTTCTTTTTTATGGAGTTTTGCGTTTAATACATTATGAGGCACTTTTCTAATCGATAGCATTTTACCTAAGAGCTCTGAAATCTCAACGTTAGTCGTACCAATTAGTACAGGTCGTCCTGCTTGTGATAATTTGGTCACTTCATCAATAACAGCATTGTATTTTTCACGCTTTGTCTTATATACTAAATCCTCTCGATCATCACGTGCAATTGGTCTGTTGGTCGGAATTTCAACCACATCCAGTTTATAGATTTCCCAGAATTCTCCAGCTTCAGTAACAGCTGTACCTGTCATACCAGATAATTTGCGATACATTCTAAAGTAATTCTGAAGGGTTACAGTAGCAAAAGTTTGAGTGGCATCTTCAATTTTTACATTTTCTTTTGCCTCAATCGCCTGGTGTAAACCATCGCTATATCGACGACCATCCATAATACGACCCGTTTGCTCATCGACAATCATTACTTTATTATCCATGACAACATATTGGATGTCTTTTTCAAATAAAGCATAAGCTTTTAACAATTGGTTGAGTGTATGAATACGTTCAGATTTGACACCAAAATCTCTGAATAATTCTTCTTTTTCGGCAGCTTCTTCTTCTTTAGATAAACCCTTAGCCTCAATTTTTGAAATTTCCATTCCAATTTCAGGCATCACAAAAAAGTCAGGATTGTCTTTACCAGATAAGTGTTCTACACCTTTATCGGTTAACTCTACCTGATTATTTTTTTCTTCGATAACATAGTAGAGTTCTGCATCCACTTTTGGCATTTCTCTGTTGTTATCCTGCATATAAAAGTTTTCAGTTTTCTGAAGCAATTGCTTGATACCTTCTTCACTTAAAAATTTTATCAATGCTTTGTTCTTCGGAATACCTCTGTAAGCTCTTAATAAAAGGAAACCTCCTTCTTTAGTATCACCTTCAGCAATTAACTTTTTGGCTTCTGCTAAAACACCAACGAGTTCTTTTCTTTGGATATTAGCAAGGTCTTCGACCTTAGGCTTTAACTCTGTAAATTCGTGGCGATCCCCTTGAGGAATAGGTCCGGAAATAATTAAAGGCGTACGTGCATCATCGACCAATACCGAATCGACCTCATCTACAATGGCGTAGTGATGCGGACGCTGTACCAAGTCATCAGGCGAATGCGCCATGTTATCTCTTAGGTAATCAAAACCAAATTCGTTATTCGTTCCGTAAGTAATATCTGCTCTGTAGGCTTTTCGGCGTGCTTCAGAATTTGGTGTGTGATAATCAATACAATCCACACTCAAACCATGAAATTCGAAAATAGGTGCCATCCACGCGCTATCACGTTTAGCAAGATAATCGTTAACCGTTACCAGATGAACCCCTTTTCCTGCTAATGCATTTAAATATACAGGAAGTGTGGCTACTAAGGTTTTACCTTCACCCGTTTGCATCTCAGCAATTTTACCTTGATGCATGGCTGCACCACCAATAAGTTGAACATCGTAATGAATCATATCCCAGGTGATTGGTTTTCCTGCGGCATCCCATGAATTTGCCCAAACGGCTTTATCATCTTGAAGCGTTACATAGTCTTTTTCTCCAGAAATTAAACGGTCAAACTCATTAGCTTGAACAGGTATTTCAGTGTTATGTACAAAACGTTTAGCCGTTTCTTTAACCACAGCAAAGGCTTCTGGCATGATGTCGTTTAATACAGTTTCGGTAACATTGTAAATATCGTCTTTGATTTTATCGATTTCTAAGTAGATATCTTCTCTTTTGTCGATATCATCAGTAGCTTCTGCGTCTAATAATAATTGATCGATATTTTTTTGGAGTGGTTGCCTCGCTTCGGCAATTTTTGCTTTGAATTCGGCTGTTTTAGCTCTTAATTCGTCATGTGATAATTGTTCTAAGGCGCTTTCAAAAGATTTAACTTTTTCAACAATAGGTGTTAATGCCTTGACATCTTGTTTAGATTTGTCTCCGACAAATACTTTAAGTACTGAATTTAAAAAACTCATTAGTGTTTATTTTATTTAATGAAATTATCTTCAAACATTTGAATCCGTCATTCTGAACTTGTTTCAGAATCTCATAATTAAGGTAACCCTTTTATAGAGAACCTGAAAAACATTCAGGCTGACCGCAATTATATGCTTTTAGATAAGGTCGTATCTTCAAAATTGTTAGACTTCAAAGATATGATTTGTGTTAGTTATACTGAAAATTTCAGGCACAAAAAAAGCCTCTGTATGAGACTTTTTAACTTTTATTTTACGTTTAATGTAACTTGAACTTCAAATTACTTTAATATTCGTCCTCGTTCCACAGATAATCTTCATCAGTTGGATAATCTGACCAGATTTCTTCGATGGAATCGTAAGAGTCACCTTCGTCTTCTATCGCTTGTAGATTTTCAACAACCTCTAAAGGGGCTCCTGTTCTAATAGCGTAGTCAATTAATTCGTCTTTTGTTGCTGGCCAAGGCGCATCACTTAAATACGATGCTAATTCTAATGTCCAATACATTTCTTATGGTATTTATTTTTTTGCAAAAATAAAATTATAGTTCATAAAGTCAAGAAAAAAATGAATTAATTAAATAATAATTTAAAGAACGTATACTTTTTACTGATTTTAAGCCTAGTAGAACTGATAACTTATTCTGCAAAGTGGTACTCTAGGATTCTTTTTTAGGAATCCATTTTACTTCTTCGGCTTGTAAGTCATAAGACAACTTTCGTGCCAATACAAAGAGGTAGTCAGAAAGTCGGTTTAAGTACGTTAAACTTTCGGGTTGAAAAGGCTCTAAATCATTTAAAGCACTTGCTAAACGTTCACTTCTTCTGCATACACAGCGTGCAATGTGACAGAATGACACCGTTTGATGTCCGCCTGGTAATACAAAGTGTGTCATTGGTGGTAATGCCTCGTTCATAGCGTCCATTTCCTGTTCTAATTGGACAATATCATCTTCAGAAATTTTCGGAATGTTAAGACGTTCTTTTCCGTTTTTAAGTGTAGCTTTCTCTGGATCTGTAGCTAAAATGGCACCAACAGTGAATAGTTTGTCTTGGATATTGATCAATACATGTTTATAATGAGGGTCAATATCTTGATCTCTAATCAATCCTAAATGCGAATTGAGTTCATCTACAGTACCATAGCTGTCAATACGAATATGATGTTTAGGAACACGTGTACCACCAAACAAAGCAGTAGTGCCTTTATCTCCTGTTTTTGTATATATTTTCATATATGCAAGTTAATCGATAGCTATGTAATCTGAAAAGGTTTATAGAAATTTAATTACCTGCGAAAGCCACCTTTATCAAACATAGAGCGTTTCCGACTATTGTCTCTTTTACGCTGATTCCTTTTGAAAAGTAGCCGTAGAACCATGTATAGTGATGCAAGTATTGCAATAATATAGACCATGATTATTCCTTTGAGCTTTTAGTATTGTAGGTCATTTTTACGGTTGACGCATTCAGTTTGGCAATGCAAATTAAATCAATAATTGATGTAAGCATGATACAAAGCGGTGAATCTTTTATTTATGACAGCAAACTCTTTTGTCCAGCCATTAGTATCTGATATAATTTTAAATCTCCCTGATGCCGAAAATTCATCATTTAAAAACTCCATCCTCATTGGGTTGTTGTCTATAATGCCAGCTTTATATTTGGCTATTTCTTCATCGAAAGCTTCAAAATTTTCAAAATCTGTATTAGAAAAATCGGAAGTTGAGCTGACATGATATAAAATGTCATCTAATATCTTAAAAAGCTCATTCTCTATTTGAGTAAGGTTTAAGTCTTTGTAAAATGATTGCTGAAGTTGTCTTTTATTTTGAAGAATAACAAATATAAAACCAATAGCTAATGCAGTTAAAAGCCAACCAATACCCATTGTTAATTTCTTGTATCACTCTCAATTATGCCATCACGAAGTCTAATAACACGTTTGGCGTGTGCTGCAATATCTTCCTCGTGTGTAACCATAATTACGGTGTTACCTGCTTTATGAATTTCGTCAAAGAGGTTCATGATTTCATATCCGGTTTTTGAATCCAGATTCCCAGTAGGTTCATCAGCTAAAATTATAGATGGTTTATTAACTAAAGCCCGACCAACTGCCACACGCTGTCTTTGTCCGCCAGAGAGCTGATTAGGTTTGTGGTCCATACGGTCGGCAAGACCTACATCGGTAAGAACTTCTTCAGCACGCTTGTTACGATCGGCTTTTGATATTCCTGCATACACCATGGGTAACGCAACATTGTCTAATGCTGTAGTTCTAGGTAAAAGGTTGAAAGTTTGGAATACGAAACCAATTTCAGTATTTCTAATATCTGCTAATTCATCATCGGTCATTTGACTTACATCATTACCATTTAGAACATAGCTTCCTGAAGTTGGAGTGTCTAAACACCCTAATAAATTCATAAGTGTTGATTTTCCAGAACCTGAAGGTCCCATAATCGCTACATAGTCGCCAAGTTCGATGTCTAAATCGATGCCTTTTAATACATGAACAGTTTCTTGACCGAGTTGGAAATCACGAATGATATCTCTAATTTCAATGACGTTACTCATTATAGAATTGGTTTTTATTGGATGCGTATTGCAATATACTTAATATGACGCTATTTACGGATTGATGTTACAATCTAATGGTGAAATTTTCTTTGGCCTGCTCTTTTCTGAAAAATATAAATCCCCAAAAAAAAGTGTCAATACTCACTGTAACTTTAGGATGTGCCTTAATAGTTTCCCAGGCTTCAAGCATTGGTTTTGACCAATGTATGTCATCAAAAATAAATACGCTGTCGTTGTGTGCTGACACGACTAGAGTGTTGAAGTAGTCTAGTGTAGCGTCTTTATTGTGGTTGCCATCAAAGAAGATAAGGTCGTAATTGGGTGTGTTTAACTTCGGAAGAACGGCTTCAAATGAACCGGTTTTTATTTTCACATTGCTAATGTTGAATTCTTTAAGTTGTTGTTGTGCAATGTCTGAAATATTAGAACAACCCTCAATTGATGTAATCGTGTTTTCTGAATGTCCTAATGCCATAGCATGAGTAGCAATACCTAGAGATGTACCTAATTCGAGTGTCTGGTTAGGCTTAAAATACTTGACAATTCTGAATAATAGCTCAGCTCTTTTTACAGATGTTCCAGATGTTTTGGCAATGGCATTAATGGCTCTAATATTCGATTTAAAAACTCTGGAGCCTGAGCCAAAATCGGTAACTTCGATTCGATTTGTAGTATTATATAATGCTTTTCTGTAGTTTTTAAGTTGTAAGTAGTTTGCATACTTATGCTTATCATAAAAGCATTTGGTAACTAAATCGTAAACAAAAGGAGAGTGTACACCATGCTGGTTGGTGGATTTTAATACAAATCGAATGTACTCAATAATTTGAAACATGATTAGGATTCAAATTTTTCAGATAGTTCAAACCAACGCATTTCTTTTTCTTCAATATCATCAATTATACCTTGTAACTGAAGTGATAGTTCGTTGATTTTTTCCTGAGATAAAGTAGTATCATTAAACTTTTCCTCTAAAGCCTTTTTGTCTAATTCTAAGGCACGTATTTTACTTTCCAGGTTCTTGTATTCTTTCTGTTCGTTGTAAGATAACTTTTCAGCTTTATAGTCTTTCGCTTTTTCTTCTGAAACTTTAGAAGTGTCTTCAGCAACTTTAGGTTCGGTTGGTGTTGATGCCTCGTAAGTACGATAATCTGAGTAATTACCAGGGAAATCTTGAACTTCACCTTCGCCTTTAAATACAAACAAATGATCTACAATCTTGTCCATAAAATAACGGTCGTGTGATACAACGAGCAGGCAACCAGGGAAATCGAGTAAAAACTCTTCAAGGATGTTTAGTGTGACAATATCAAGGTCGTTGGTTGGTTCATCAAGAATAAGAAAATTAGGGTTCTGAATTAAAACCGTACATAAATACAATCGTTTTTGCTCACCACCACTAAGCTTTTCTACATAGTCGTGTTGCTTTTTTCCGTCGAAAAGAAAACGTTCTAAAAGTTGTTTGGCACTAATTTGTCGTCCTTTAGTTAAAGGAATGAATTCTCCAAATTCTTTAATCACCTCAATAACTTTTTGTTGAGGTTTAATGGTAATGCCACCTTGTGTGTAGTACCCAAATTTTACAGTGTCACCTATAACAATTTTACCCGAATCGGGTTTTAAATTGTCGGTTAACATGTTTAGGAAAGTCGATTTTCCTGTTCCGTTTTTTCCAATAATACCAATGCGTTCTCCCTTTTTAAATACATATTCAAAACCATCGAGAATCACTTTGTCTTTAAAGGATTTTGAAACCTTATGGAACTCTACAATTTTGCTGCCTAGGCGTTCCATATTAATTTCTAACTCTACTTTGTGGTCATTTCTACGCTGGTGTGCTCTTTTTTTAATGTCTGAGAAATCATCAATACGCGATTTTGATTTGGTCGTTCTTGCTTTTGGCTGACGACGCATCCATTCTAATTCTTTTTTAAAGAGTTGTTTGGCTTTGCCTGTTTCAACTTGCTCCTGAGCAATACGCGCTTCTTTATTTTCTAAATAGTAGCTGTAATTGCCTTTGTAGGTATATAACTTTCCGTGATCTAATTCTATAATTTCGTTGCACACACGTTCTAAAAAGTAGCGATCGTGAGTGACCATAAAAAGTGTGAATTGTGCTTTGGCAAAATAGTGTTCTAACCATTCAATCATTTCTAAGTCGAGATGATTGGTTGGTTCGTCAAGTACTAATAAATCTGGATTACTGATTAAAGCCTGAGCTAATGCCAAGCGTTTAATTTGTCCGCCAGACATGGTACTGATTTTTTGATTGAGATTGTCGAGCTTTAATTGTGACAAAATTTGTTTGAACTGCAACTCAAATTCCCAGGCATTATGAATATCCATTTGTTCAAAAGCTTTTTGGTAAGCTTCTGTGTTTTCAGGATGTCGTAAGGCCTTTTCGTAATTTTCAATAATCTTTAATTGTGGAGAATCTGAATTGAAAATGGTATCGTTAATAGTTAAGTTTTGATCAAATTGAGGTGATTGTGATAAAAAAGAAATGCGTAAACCATTTCGCATAACAATTTGTCCAGAATCAGGAGTGTCTGCTCCAGAAAGGATATTAAGTATAGAGGTTTTACCACTTCCGTTTTTAGCGACAAAGGCTATTTTATCATCTTTATGGATACTAAATGAGAGGTCAGAAAAGAGTTCTAACTCACCATAAGATTTTGATATATTTTCGACTGTTAAATAGTTCAAACTAATTTTTTTACAAAGAAAGTGATATTACTCAAAAAAACGATGAATAGTTTTGATATTAATGGTGATAGGCTATATTTGTGAAGCAACAAGCAATTTAACAATGAATAGACTATTATTGCTTACGGGATTGGTATTGTGTATGCTATCAACATCCTGTATTCCACATAAAGATATAGTATATCTACAAAATAAAACTACGGCTACTGATTCTACACAAGTCATGTTAGAACAACAAAAACCTTATCGCATTCAAATTAATGACATTTTGAATATTCGGGTGAAGGCATTAGATCAAGAAACAGTAACTATTCTCAATCCGGCTGGAGAAGAAAATTTAAATGCCGATAGTGCTGAACGTGCTTATTTTGATGGGTTTACAGTAGATGTTCACGGAAATATTAGAATTCCAACCCTAGGAAAGATTAACGTATTGGGATATACAACAGAAGAAATTGAACAGATTATTGAAAAGAAACTGTTAGACGAACAGTTTAAAGAAACAGCCAATATTTTTGTAACTGTAAAACTGGCTGGATTGACTTACACAGCTAGTGGCGAAGTTGGTTCTCCGGGATCGCAAATCATATTTAAAGACCGTGTTAATATATTTGAAGCCATTGCAAATGCTGGTGAAATTCCCATTACAGGAAATAAACGAGAGGTTCAAATTATTAGACAATATCCGCAAGGGCAGCAAATTCATATGATTGATTTAACCGATAAGGATGTTTTAAATTCTTCATATTATTACATCCAACCCAATGATATTATTTATGTAAAACCTGTAAAGCAAAAAACCTGGGGACTAGGAACTACTGGTCGGGAGAGTTTACAAACGATTTTGTCTTTACTAGGAATTATAACAACAACAATCTTATTAATAAATAGGTGATAGATGGCTTATAATGAAGATTATGATATAGATAATGTAGAGTCTGGTAGAGTCAGTTTTGATTTTAAAGGCTACCTTTTTAAATCATTAAACCTATGGAAATTTGTAATGCTTTGTATCGGTTCAGCATTACTCATAGCGTATTTTATAAATGTTAGAAAGCAAAATGTCTACAAGTTAGACTCTTTGATATCTGTTGAGAATGATCAGAATCCTTTTTTTACAGCAAATACAAGTATTTCCTTTAATTGGGGAGGTGTTTCAGGAAAAGTAAGTAAAATTATTACGGCTATTAAAACGCGTAGTCATAATGAGAAAGTTGTAGACTCCTTACAGTTTTATATGGAGTATCTGGTAGAAGGAAAGTACCGAAAAGAAGATATCTATAAGCGAGCGCCTTTTGAGTTTATTATCGATAAAACAAAGCCTCAAGTATTAAATAATCCAGTTGGTATCAGGTTTTTAGGTAACAACGAATTTGAAGTATTTACCAATTATGAAGGGGCTAGCGTAAGAGCACAACGTTATAGCGATAAATCGACTTTTAGAGTTACTGTTCCGACAGGTGAATTTTCTAAAACATTTGCAAGTGGGCAAACCATAGATTTACCATTTTTAAATGGTAAAATAGTTATTAAACCATCTTTAAGAATCAAATCTGGGTCAGAATATTTTATTGGTTTTAAAAACTTCGATGGTGTGGTAGATCGATATAAAACCAGAATCATTATTGGTCCTTTTGCTGATGCATCTTCTGTGTTACGATTGCAATTAGCAGGTAATAATAAAGCTAAAATTGTCGATTATCTAAATGCAACTTCGGCTATTTTAAGTCGTTCGGAGTTGGAAAGAAAAAATCTGTATGCCACTAATACGATTAAATTTATCGATAGTAGTCTTGCTGCTGTGAATTTAAAACTTCAGGACGTAACAGATGAGATGAATGATTTTAGAAAAAAGAATAAAGTTTTTGATGTTTCCGATGAAATTGCACAAATATCGAGTCAGTTGCGAGAGTACGATTTGAGCAAAGAAAGTGAACAGTCTAAGCTTAATTACCTAAACAATCTCGAAAATTATTTAAATACTAAAACAGACTATACTAACATTGCAGCTCCTACTACTGTTGGAATTCAGGAAAATAACATTTTAAATAGTGTCTCAAAAATAATTGCATTAGCTGCTGAACGTCAAAATTTAGAATACACCACAAAGGAAGGTTCTGTATTGTTTAAAGATCTGGATAGTAAGATTGATTCTGAGAAGAATGTCCTTTTAGAAACTATCGATGCTACCAAAAAAACGATTGGTGTTCAACTGTCTACAGTTAATAGAAGTATAGCCAATTTGGAAGCAAAGCTAAGTGACTTACCTGAAGATCAACAGCAATTTTTAAAGATTCAGCGAAAGCTTGATATCAGTCAGGAAGCTTATGATATTTATATGGCTAAACGAAGTGAAGCTGCCATTGTTAAAGCTGCGAATATTTCTGATATTACTGTTATTGATGAAGCTAAGGATATTGGAGGCGGACTTATTGGCCCTAATAAATCGCTCAACTATATGATGGCATTGATGATGGGCTTTTTTATTCCAATGTTTTTGATTTTTATATTATTCCTATTAGATAATACCATTCACGGTTCTGATGAAATAGAACAACTGTCTAAAATTCCAATTTTAGGTTTGATTGGTAAATACAATTACAAAAACAATTTAATTGTATTTGAAAAGCCTAAATCAGCAGTGGCAGAATCTTTTAGATCTATTCGTTCCAGCCTCCAGTTTTTATACAAAAAGCAAGGAAAGGTTGAAGGGAAAACTCTAATGATTACCTCTTCTGTAAGTGGAGAAGGAAAAACGTTCTGTTCTATCAATATGGCTACGGTTTATGCTTTGTCAGGTAAAAAAACCATTTTATTAGGATTGGATTTACGTAAGCCAAAAATATTTGGAGATTTTAATATCAATAACGATAAAGGTATTGTTAATTACCTTATTGGAGAAAGTGAGTTTGAGGAAGTAAAATACACAACTCATATCGAAAATCTAGATGTGATTCCTTCTGGACCTGTACCTCCAAATCCTTCCGAATTATTAATGAGTAGTCAAATGAGTGTTATGATTAGTCAGTTGCGACAAGATTATGACATGATCGTTTTAGATACACCACCTTTAGGGTTAGTAACCGATGCGCTCGAATTAACACAATATGCCGATGCGACCATATTTATGGTTCGATTAGATTATACAAAAAAGGGAATGTTAGCTCTTATTAACGCTAAGTATAGAACAGGAGAAGTTAAAAACATCAGTTTTGTACTTAATTTCTACAAGCATAAAACGAATCATAATTATGGCTATGGTTATGGCTACGGTTATGGTTATGGCTATGGTTACGGTGTTTATGGTAATGCTTATCATGAAAGGGATAATGATACATTTTTAAAGCGCATAAAACGTTTTTTAAGACGCATATAAAGTGATTAACAGGAAACAACTTTTTATAAAACGGCTTTTTGATTTACTATTAGCCGTCCTATTGTTTCCTTTTTTTATAGTTCCGTTAATAGTGCTGATTTTGATAGCTACGATTGATTCTAAACAATTTGGAATATTTTCACAACTACGAGTCGGTCAGCATGGTAAACTTTTCAAAATATATAAATTGAGAACACTAAGGGAAGAATACCATGAACTAGGAAATCTTAATAAAAGTGCCACAACCATAGGTAAGTTTTTTAGAACGACTAAAATAGATGAATTACCTCAACTGTTTAATGTCTTGATAGGTGATATGAGTTTTGTTGGTCCGCGTCCAGATGTGCCAGGTTTTGCTGATAAATTAGAAGGGGATGACAGAATTATATTAAAAGTCAAACCAGGAATTACCGGACCTGCAACTTTAAAATATAAAGAAGAAGAAAGCATCTTATCCCAACAAAGTGATCCCGAAACTTACAATAGAACGATTATTTGGGTAGATAAAGTGGAAATGAACAAAAAATACGTTCAGAATTGGAGTTTTTATTTAGATTTGAACACTATTATGAAATCTATACTTAACTGAAAATGAATACGAATAAAAAAATAACCATCTTAGGACTTGGCTATGTAGGATTACCGCTTGCAGTGGAATTCGCAAAGAAATTTATGGTCGTTGGATTTGATATCAATGAAAAACGCATCCATGAACTTCGTAATGGTGTTGACAAAACTTTAGAGGTTGAAGATGATCATTTAAAATCTGTTTTAACATCAGATTCTAATGCCGAAACAGGATTATTCATATCTAACAATCCTAGCGATACTGCAGATTCTACTATTTATATAGTTACAGTTCCTACGCCGACAGACGAACTTAAAAGACCTGTATTCACGCCATTGATAAAGGCAAGTGAAAGTGTTGGAAAAGTGCTGAAGCAAGGAGATATTGTAATTTATGAATCAACAGTATATCCTGGAGTAACAGAAGATATTTGTGTTCCTATTTTAGAAACTCAATCGGGTTTGAAATTCAATAAAGATTTTTATGCTGGCTATTCTCCAGAACGTATCAATCCGGGAGATAAAAAGCATACTGTTACCAAAATTTTGAAAGTAACATCAGGATCTACTCCTGAGGTTGCCAAAGAAGTAGACGATTTATATAAATCTATTATTGTAGCAGGAACACACTCCGCACCATCAATTAAAGTAGCTGAGGCGGCTAAAGTGATAGAAAATTCGCAACGTGATATCAATATTGCGTTTGTAAACGAATTATCGAAAATTTTCAGATTATTAGATATCGATACTAAAGCTGTTTTAGAAGCTGCAGGTACAAAATGGAATTTTATCAAATTTTCACCTGGTTTAGTTGGTGGACATTGTATTGGAGTTGATCCTTATTACCTTGCTCAAAAAGCTATCGAGTCTGGTTATAATCCTGAAATTATCCTAGCTGGTCGTAAAATGAACGATAGTATGGGAGGCTATGTGGCTCAGGAAACCGTAAAAATGATGATTAAGAAAGGAGCCCGAATTAAAGATTCTAATGCGCTGGTCTTAGGGATAACTTTTAAAGAAAACTGCCCAGATATTAGAAACTCAAGAGTAATTGATATCATCGAAGAATTTGAAACTTACGGCGTAAATGTAGATGTTTACGATCCATGGGCTTCTAAAGAAGAGGTTGTTCATGAATATGGGTTTGAATTATTAGACCAGATGTCTCAATTAAAAACCAATTATGATGCTATCGTTTTAGCAGTATCTCATAATGAGTTTTTAGAATTTGATATTCAAAAATTAAAATCAGATATAGGAGTAATTTTCGATGTAAAATCTTTACTTCCTATTCATACAGTAGACGCTAGATTATAATGTACGATAACAAATATCACAATCAAGATTTAAGTAAATTGTCTTTCCTAATAACAGGTGGAGGCGGTTTTATAGGCTCAAATATTGTTGAGTATCTTTTAAAATACAATGCTAAAAAAGTACGTGTGTTAGATAACTTTTCTAATGGACACCGAGAAAATTTAACCGAGTTTCACGCTAATCCTGCGTTTGAACTTGTTGAAGGCGATATCAGAGATTTGCAAACGTGTAAAGAGGCTATGGAAGGTATAGATTATGTATCTCATCAAGCTGCCTTGGGTTCGGTGCCTCGATCTATTAATGATCCTGCTACAACTAATGCCGTTAATATTTCTGGCTTTTTAAACATGATGATTGCTCTAAAAGAGTCTTCAACCGTAAAACGCATGGTATATGCAGCATCAAGTTCAACTTATGGTGATAGTAAAAGTCTTCCAAAAATTGAAGATACCATAGGAAAACCTTTATCACCTTATGCGGTTACAAAATACGTAAATGAATTATATGCAGATGTTTTTGGAAAAACTTATGATACTGATGTTATCGGACTAAGGTATTTTAATGTGTTTGGACCAAAACAAAGTCCAGATGGTGCTTATGCAGCTGTTATTCCATTGTTTATGAAAGCTTTAAGTGATAATGAATCACCAAAAATAAACGGCGATGGCGAACAAACTAGAGATTTTACGTTTGTTGATAATGCTGTTCAAGCGAATATTCGTGGTTTTTTTGCTTCGGAAAAAGCTAAGAATGAAGTGTTTAATGTCGCTTGTGGTGAGCGTATTAGTATCAATTATCTATGGAATTCACTGAAAGAATCTGCAGACTCAAAGTTAGAGGCTGTTTATGGACCACCACGTCAAGGTGATGTTAGGGATTCTTTAGCAAATATCGATAAAGCCAATTCATTATTAGAATATAAACCCATGTATACAGTTCGTGAAGGATTGAAAATTACCTGGGATTATTTTATAAAGTAGTATGTATATTATCCTTAAATTTACCGAGAGCAAGATCACAAAATGAAGAAAAAACTTTCAATAGTTATACCTGTCTACAATGAACAAGATACCATTCATTTGATTTTGAATCTGGTAAAAGATGTAAAACTGATTGGTGATCTCGAGAAAGAGGTCTTAATTATTGATGATTTTTCTAGTGACGACACAAAAAATTCTATTGTAAAATATCAGGCAGCACATCCGGAGTTTCCTATAAAACTGTTTGCTCATGAAAAAAATAAAGGAAAAGGAGCTGCACTACATACAGGAATTAAAGAAGCTACAGGAGATTACTTAATTATTCAGGATGCCGATTTAGAATATGATCCAAGCGAATACAACTTATTGTTAAAACCTATTTTAAATGGTGCTGCAGATGTTGTTTATGGTTCGCGTTTCATTGGCGGACAACCTCATCGTGTACTTTTCTTTTTTCATACCATTGGTAATAAGTTTTTGACTCTACTTTCTAATATGTTTACAGGAATCAATATCACAGATATGGAAACCTGCTATAAGTTGTTTAAAACCGATATTATTCAAAGTATTCAACTTAAAGAACAACGTTTTGGTTTTGAACCTGAAGTCACTGCTAAAATTTCAAGAATAAAAAATATTAGAATATATGAAGTTGGTATTTCCTATTACGGAAGAACCTATGAAGACGGTAAAAAAATTGGATGGAAAGATGGCGTAAGAGCAATTTACTGCATTTTGAAGTATAATATTTTTTCCAGATAAGACCTAAAAATAATACGTGTGGCCACAGAAATAAAGTTTGAAGAACAAGATGTAGTAGGCGAATCTACTTTAGAGGTTATCGCTAAAGCCGATAAGTTTAATCGCTGGATGTATCAAACCATTAAGCCGTTTTGTAAAGGAAAAGTTCTCGAAATAGGAAGTGGAATAGGTAATATTTCAACTTTCTTTATGGATGATCAGTTTGAAATCATGCTTACCGATATTCGAAAAGGCTACTGTGAAAAATTAGAGGCTACATTTCAACAAAACCCTTACTTTTTAGGTACTGAAATTATGGATTTGACCGATGCTGAGTTTGATCACAAATTCGCAGCTCATTTAGGTACATACGATACAGTTTTTGCACTCAATGTTGTAGAACATATATACGATGATGAACTAGCACTTAACAACTGTAAAAAGCTTTTGAAAACTGGAGGTCAGCTTATCATCTTAGTCCCATCATACCAAAAATTATACAACGGATTTGATAAAGAATTAGGCCATTATAGACGTTATACCAAATCACTTTTAAGTGAGGTGTTTTCAAAGAATGCTTTTCAAATAATCCACAAACAATATTTCAATTTTATTGGCATTTTTGGATGGTACGTTACTGGTAGTCTTATGAAAAAGGAAACCATTCCTGGCGGACAAATGAAATTGTATAATACACTGGTTCCTATATTTAAAATCATCGATAAAGTTATTTTTAATAGTGCAGGACTTTCCACTATCGTTGTTGGCAAAAAGGAGTAGTGATTAGGTTTAGCAATAAATTACTCTTGAAATTAAAACATAATGTCTACGGAAACATTTGATATTTGGGTCAAACGACTACTAATCGCAAGTATAGGATTAGGTGTCATAGCTTCATTTGTCAATTTTTTCAATTTCCGAAGTTTATGGTTAGACGAAGTATTATTGTCGGTTAGTATTGTTAATCGAGACTATATAGACTTGCTTCAACCTTTAGAATATGATCAGGTCGCTCCAATTGGCTTCTTGTTTATAGAGAACTTATTTTCATCTCTATTCGGAAATAGAGATTGGTCACTACGAATCTACCCTTTTTTCTGTTTTTTGGGCTCTATTCCTCTCATTTACAGATTAAATAAACAACTGTTTAAGTCTACATTAGTTGCCTTATTATCAGCCTCATTATTTTGTTTAAATACCTTCTTATTGTATTATTCCATTGAAGTGAAGCAATACATGTCAGATGTTTTTGTCTGCCTCTTAATTTTAGTAAGTGCCTTATCTTATTTTAATGCTAAAACAAAACGGTCACTTCTTATTTATACTTCTGTATCTTTTGCTTCAGTTTGGTTTTCAAATATTGCAGTGATAATTTTATTTGTAGTCGGTTTAATAAGCTTGTACAAATTCGTAATTACTAGTAGATTGAAATCTTTCGAAGTGCTATGGCCTAGCCTGATTGCACTGATATCATTCGTGATATATTACGGACTGTTTATTCACAACCATCCTGCAAAAGAAGTCATGTTAGTTTACTGGACAGAGAATTTTGGCTTTCTATATCAGGATGTGTTTTCATGGGAGTTTAGATACTTTATTCGTACGCGAATAGAGGCGATTATCCAAGTATTACTCGAGATAGGTGGTTTCTGGATTGTAACGTTTGCTTTTGTAGGTATTGGTATTCTATCTAATTTTAAACGTAAAACAGCGTTATTTATATTATTATCTCCACTTTGTATCCACTTGGGTTTGTCGTATTTCAAATTATATCCGTTTGACAGACGCCTCGTGCTATACGCAATACCTTTGCTTATCACATTATTGTCCTATGGAATTTACATCAGCTGGAGATTTTTATATGACAAAGGACTAAAATTATCGGTTTTCATCTTATTAATTCCTGTGCTTATAAACCTTATTGCTGTATTCAATTTAGTGCCATTTGAAAAAGAAGAGATAAAAAAAGGAATGTCTTACCTTAATTCTAACCTGAAAGTAGGTGATGAAATTTATGTGTATAGCGTTTCTAAAGTGTCATTCGATTTCTATAAAGACAAATTTGATGTGATTCAAGATACTGATGCAATTTTTTACTCAAATGTCAGTCGGAATGACTGGTCAAAACATCATCAGGAATTAGAACAACTAAAGGATTCGGTATGGTTAGTGTTTTCACACATAAGCTCTAATGCGGATTCGAAATTAAACGAAAAAGATTATATTCTTAAAACAATGAAATCTAACGGCTATCAACTAATTCATACGCAGGAATATGAAGGTGCTTCTGTTTATAAAATGGAAAAGTAAATAAAAGTTTTACCGAGGCCGTTTTCTGAATCTCCATTGCGCCTATTTCTATTCTCGATTTATTATATTAGCCGAAACAAAAGACTATACTATTGAACACCGAACCTGAAGAGTCGTGGCTATATGTAATTTCCTCCAAGCGTAAATTAATTAATTTTAATTTTGAAGAAATATGGAGGTATCGTGATTTACTTATCCTTTTTGTAAAACGTGATATTGTAACGGTTTATAAGCAAACAATTTTAGGACCACTTTGGTATATCATTCAGCCTTTATTTACATCGGTCATATTTACACTTATTTTTAATAGACTGGGACAAATCCAAACGGATGGTATTGACCCTTTTGTGTTTAATTTAGCAGGAATCACAGCTTGGAATTATTTTAAAGAGTGCCTAACAGGAACTTCTAATACGTTTACAGCTAATCAGAATATTTTTGGAAAAGTCTACTTTCCCAGAGTTATTTTGCCCTTGTCGATCACCATCTCAAATTTACTTAAGTTTGGAATTCAGCTCTTTATTTTCTTCGGTTTTTGGTTGTATTACTATTTCCAAGGGATGGAACTGAGCCTTAATATGACTCATATCTGGCTGTTTCCTGTTTATGTCATAATGATGGGAATGCTAGGTTTAGGCTTAGGGATGATTATTTCCTCAATGACAACAAAATATCGAGATTTAACCATACTTGTGGGCTTTGCAGTTCAGTTATTAATGTTTCTGTCTGCTGTGCCTTATCCTGTGTCTGAAGCCCATGCAAAATTTTCAAGACCTATTGCCTTAATTGTAGAGTTTAATCCTCTAACGCAAATTATAGAAGGATTTCGGTTCATGTTACTCAATACAGGAACATTTACATGGATAGGATTCTTTTATACACTGGTGGTAAGTGTCGTCTTATTTTTATTGGGATTATTAGTTTTTAACCGAACCGAAAAAACATTTATAGATACTGTGTAATCAATGACAAATTCTAAAACCATTTTAGTAGCTGAAAATATTAGTAAACAATACCGTTTAGGTCTTGTTGGTACTGGTACGATTAGTCATGATTTAAATCGTTGGTGGTATCGCATACGCGGAAAGCAAGACCCGTATCTTAAAGTTGGTGAAGCAAATGACCGAAGTACCAAAGCCGATAGTAATTATGTTTGGGCTTTAAAGGATATTAATTTTGAAGTGAAACAAGGCGAAGTGCTTGGTATTATTGGTAAAAACGGAGCAGGAAAGTCTACACTACTTAAAATTTTATCGCGTGTTACCAATCCTACAACAGGCGAAATTAAAACAAGAGGTCGTATTGCCTCCTTGTTAGAAGTAGGTACAGGATTCCATCCTGAATTAACGGGACGAGAGAATATTTATTTAAATGGTGCCATTCTTGGTATGACCAAATCTGAAATAAAGGTCAAAGAAAGTGAAATTATTGAGTTTAGTGGTTGTGAACGCTATATTGACACACCTGTAAAACGTTACAGTAGCGGAATGCGTGTACGACTCGCTTTTGCTGTAGCTGCGCATCTTGAACCTGATATCCTTGTCATTGACGAGGTTTTAGCGGTTGGCGATGCCGAATTTCAAAAGAAAGCTATTGGGAAAATGCAAGACATATCTAATAGTGAAGGTCGAACGGTATTATTTGTTAGCCATAACATGGCAGCGGTAAAAAACCTCTGTACCAGAGCTGTTGTTTTAGAACATGGTCAAATTGTATTTGAAGGCACTCAAAACGACGCCGTGAATTTTTATTTATCTGCCGAAAAGCAAAAACACCAAATTGCTTTAGCTAATAGAACAGACCGTAAGGGTAATCAGAAGTTAAAGGTTATTGACGTTTCGTTTTTTAATAAAAAAGGGGAACAGGTGTTTGAAGTTATCTCAGGTGATTATCTCAAAATCCGTATTAAACTGCTCAAGCAAAAGCCGGTTAACTATCCTAAATTATTTATAGGGATAAATTTTATAGATCAAAATATGAATTTTGCGCTGTCTTATGTAAACGATGAGATGGGTTTCACATTTGATGATTTAGAGCATACCGATACCTTCGAATTAGAAATTCCTAACTTGTATTTAAGAGCCCGAGATTATAGCTTAAGGGTGTTGATTACCGAAAATGATACCAATGCACATAACTTTATAGACCTTATTGAAAATGCTGCCTTACTAAGTATTCTGGCAGGAGATATATGGAATTCAGGTAAACTCAACCGTAAAAGCAGTATCGCTGTTTTGCCGGGAAGCTTTAATATATCAAAATAGCATGAACTTTTTTAAGCGCTTATTTTTACCTAAAGCTAGTGATAATCTTGTAAAAGTGTATTCGCATCCACGCTCTGGAACACATTTTATGGAAGCATTTCTCGCTCAAAATTTTTACCCAAACCAAAATTTAGATATGACTCCAATAACTTGGGGACATTGGTCTAATAGAAAAGTAAAACACGAAGGAAACCCTTATGGGAAATTATTTGGGAATCACTATTTTGCAGATAGAAATGAGAACTCATTACCAAAAATTTATATGATGCGCGATGGTCGGTCTGTGGCTTATTCCGTATGGAAAACACCTAATTTTGTGCATCCAGATTTAGAATCATTATCATTTTCAGAGTTTTTACGAACTAAAATAGATTGGTATGGAACGCCTTCTAAACGAGTCGAACCTAATCAAACCATACTAGAGCACTGGTACGCACATGTTGAAAGCTGGAAGGCTTTAGAAAAAGCAAATGATAACGTATTGCTAATAAATTATGAGGATTTAATCGATTCGCCTTATACGCAGTATAAAAAAATCCATGATGCTTTTTTTAGCAATACTAAACAATTATCAGCTCAAGAGATAAGTATAATCGAAAAGCCTTTAGGACTTTTGCCTAACAAGGGTAAAAAGGATAGTTGGAGAGATATAATAAACGAAAAAGACAAGGCTTATATAGCTTCTGTTTTAAGTTCGTATAATTTTAAGGACGAATTATAATTCCCACATTTGTAACACCATTACTATGAAAACGATTTTAAAACGCATTAAAAACAAGCTTTTCAAAAAGAATAAGCTTACCAAAAAGGAACAGCGCCACAAGCTTGTAGGTTCTGCAAAGTCCTGGAAATTAAAACAAGATTTTCAAATAGCGTTCTTACTTAATCAGGGCTTGAAAGTCGATGATAAGTTTTTAGATTTGGGTTGCGGCACCTTAAGAGGTGGTATTCCTATAATAAATTACCTAAATGAAGGACACTATTACGGAATTGATGTTAGAAAAGATGTTCTGGTTGAAGGCAAAAAAGAATTAAAGCAAGAGGGTTTGGCTCATAAAAACCCTAAACTGATTAGCTTTGATAACTTTAGTGAATTAGAACTCAATGAAACGTTCGATGTGATTTTTGCTTTTTCAGTGTTGATACACCTAGAGGATTCCATATTAGAAAATTGTTTGCATTTTGTAAGTAGACATTTAAATTCTTCAGGTAAGTTTATGGCAAATGTCAATATTGGTGAGCGTCCTAAAGGAAGTTGGTTGGAGTTTCCTGTAATGTTCAAGCCTATTGAATTTTATGAAGAATTAGCACAAAAAGCTGGATTGTCAGTTACACAAATGGGGACAATTAAAAGCCTAGGTCATCATTCTAATGATGAATTGTCAAATAATCAAATAATGCTGCAATTTAGAAAACTGTAGAGACCATATAAAATGAAGCAACCACTTAAAATAGCTTTTGTCGTCGGCACATTTCCAGTGGTATCACAAACTTTTATCGTGAATCAAATTAATGCTCTCATTGATGAAGGGCACGATGTTAACTTATATGCCTATAAAAAAGGTGAGCTTAATACGCTTCATACATCACTTCATAAACACAACTTATTAAATAAGGTTACCTATCTTAAAAAGAATAATCCAAATCATGGTATTCGCTTTTTAGAGTTTTTAACTTGGACTTTAAAACACTTTTTTAAAATAAGGTGGAAGCGTTATTTTAAGACACTTAATATTTTTAAATACGGAAAAGAAGCATTTTTGCTAAGTATTTTCTTTGCTATGGAATGGAGCCTGATAGAGGATGAATTTGATATCATTCATGTCCATTTTGCTCATAATGCGAAACTGATCTCTTATTTAAAATCACTAGGATTATTTCCTGAACACACAAAACTGATGACGACACTTCATGGATATGATTTAATTCCTAGTAAATCACAGTTTTACAAAGAAAATTACCACACCATTTTTGAACAAACTAATGTGTTTACAGTTAATTCTGTCTATTTAAAAGAACAACTGCTTAGTGTTCAACCTCAATTAAAGCATGTCGCTGTTTTACCAGTTGGACTAGATACAGCTTATTTCACTAAAACAGAGCAAGCAGTAGACAACAAATTTTTTAACATATTGTTTTGTGGCAGACTTATAAAACTCAAAGGTCCAGAAATTGCTATTCTTGTTTTAGAGCGTTTAGTACAAAAAGGACATACTAATGTTCGGCTTAATATTATTGGAGATGGCGTATTGTATGATGATATAAAGCAGAATATTAAAGATAAAAAGTTAGAGACATACGTTAAACTTAAAGGTGAACTGACACAGGATAGCATAAAAAATGAAATGGATAATGCAGATGTGTTGATTATGCCTGGAATTGCAGACCCAGAAACTGGTCAGATGGAAGCTCAGGGCTTGGTGATACAGGAGGCACAGGCAATGGAATTACCTGTTGTTGTTTCTGATGCTGGAGGTATGAAGTATGGGGTGTTACCCAATGAATCTGCTTTTGTTGTTAAAGCCAATGCAATTGATGCTTTTGTTGAAGCATTAGAACAATTAATTGTAGATGATAATCTAAGGTTGCAAATGGGGAAGAAAGGTGCAGAGTTTGTAAGAGAACATTTCGATAATGCCATATTAGCGAAACAGTTAATAGATATGTATCATATGACTCTTGAAACCAACACATAGTTTTTAAGTTTTTATATTTCTGAAAAACCAATCTAAATTGACTAATTTTAACGGCTAAGGCTATAAAGATTTATAATGTCAGATAAATTAACCACACAACAATATTGGGAGGCTTATTACGCTAGTAATCATATTAATAAAGAGCGTATTACAAGTGTTTGTTCGTACTATGATGAGTTTTGGGAAATGTTTATAAAAGACTCAACCGAAGAACAGTCTCTCATAGAAATTGGAGGTTTTCCTGGCCGATATCTTGCCTATTTAGGAGCCAAATACAATATAAAACCGACCTGTTTAGATTATAATTCTGACACTAAAGAAATTGAAGGTGTTTTCAAAGTTATGGGAGTTGAAAACTATGAAATCATGCAACAGGATTTCACTTTATATAAAACACCTATCCAATATGATTATGTGATTTCTAATGGCTTTATTGAACATTTTGAAGATTTCAACACCATATTAGATTTGCATGTCGATTATATGAAACCTCAATCGAAATTATTGGTTATGATACCGAATATGCGAGGATATGTGAGGTTTTATAAATACCTCGTCGATTATAAAAACTTGAAAATTCATAATCTTAAATGTATGCATTTACAGGTGTTTAAAGATTTTGCCAAACGTCACGATTTAAACATCAATTATTTGAGTCATTATGGAGGCTTTCCTATTGGAGTTCATCAAAAACTTAATATCGCTCAAAAATTGATATTCAAAGTACACCGCTTGTTATTTAAATTTGTAGTAAACCCCTATTTAATGAAGCATCCATCGCGATTTTTCTCCTCATCAATCATTGCAATTTTTGAAAAAAAATAACTATGTGCGGATTTCTAGCAGAATTTTCATTTGAAGACCAGCCATTAATAGCATTGGATGATTTTAAGTCTGTATTAGCTCTTTCAAAACACAGAGGTCCAGACGATACTGGAATATACAATTCAAATACCTTTAGATTAGGATTTAATCGCCTGGCTATTTTAGATGTTTCTAAAAACGGAAATCAGCCAAAATTGAGTCCGAGCAAAAGATACGCCATGGTCTTTAATGGTGAGATTTATAACTATAGCCATTTAGCAGAAACCTATAAACTTGAAAATTTAAAATCTACATCAGATACCGAAGTTATTATTCATTTGTTAGATCTGTTAGGTGTTGAAGACACTATCCGAACTCTTAATGGTATGTTTGCCATAACTATAGTTGATACACATACAAATAGGTGTTTTTTAGCACGGGATTTTGCAGGAATTAAGCCATTGTTCTATGGTTTAACTCAGGAAGGAATTGTGTCGGCATCTCAGTTTGATCAAGTTTATAAACACCCTTGGTTTAAAAATAAGCGACAACTTAGAGCAGATATCGTTAAAGAATATTTCGGTTTTGGCTACATGCAAGCACCAAACACCATTTATGAAAATATCTTTCAGGTTAATCCTGGCGAGCTACTTCAAGTTGATGTTTCAGGATCACTAAGTAAAAAGCAATTGGTTGCATTTGAAAACAATCAGGAAAAGCCAATTTCAAAAACGGATGATGATTTAGAGTACACTATTAAAGATGCTGTGAAACGTCAATTAGTTAGTGATGTATCTGTAGCGACGTTTTTAAGTGGAGGTGTTGATAGTCCGTTAATTAGTGCTTATGCTAAACAAGCTAAGCCAGACATTGAAGCGTTTACTCTTAAAGTTGACGACCCAAAGCTTAATGAAAGTGAAGTTGCTAAAAATTACGCCAAAGCCTTAGAGCTAAAACAGTTTGTGGTTTCTGTAGATAATTCAGAGATTTTAAAAAGTATAAATTCCCATTTTCATGCCTATCCCGAACCTTTTGGAGATTATTCAAGTATTCCAACGTTTGTAATCACTCGAGAAGCTAAAAAGAGACATACCGTAATGTTGTCAGGTGATGGAGGCGATGAATTGTTTTTTGGTTATCCCAGAATGCGAGATGTTTTAAACAAACAACTATGGTTTAAAATTCCGTTTCATTTGCGTAAGTTCTTGGCTAAAGTGACAAATACCTTAGGAATTACCAAAACCTGGGCGCCTTATTTTAAAACTTTAGATGATTTTATAACCAATAAGCATTTGTATTTGCCTCAGGTAATATTAGATGACATTTTTCATGAGACGAGTTTTTCGATAGAAATGAAAACCTTATATCAGTTTAAAAATGCATCGAGAAAAGAATTAGTGCAGCAATTGCGTAAAAATGAGTTTTATGCGCATTTACAACGCGTCTTGATTAAGGTGGATCGCGCTAGTATGAAACACAGTCTGGAGGTTCGCGTGCCGTTTTTAGATAAGGAAACTATTTTAAAATCCTGGGAACTTACCAGCGATTTAAAGCATAAAACAGATTTAAAAAAGCCATTAAAAAATCTGCTTAAAAAGGAAGTTTCAGAATCGCTAATCAATCAGAAAAAAATGGGATTTTCTGTACCTCTATATCAATGGCTTCACAACGAATTGAAAACAGATGTCAAGATTCATGTGTTTGATACGCCTTTTTATGGTGCTGACATCATGAATGTAGATGTGCTACGACAATATGTAGATGATTTTTTTAATAGGAAACACGATAATTCCTGGGGAGTTTGGCATATTTATGCCTGGCAGAAATGGGCGAGTGTACATGCCTAGATTTTAGATAATACTTCATTTATTTTTATGATGTATTACTGAATGTTTCATAGGTTATGTGGAAATAAAATTGCTATATTCGTAGAGCATATTTATGAAGCACATTCGAACTCAAATATTACCTTCTAAACAGCGTTTTGCCAAGATAAAAGCTCCAAATGAACTTAATTTAAAAGCTATAGCTATATATGTAGCGACTGGTTTTTTCTTAGACTCCGATACGTTTTATAAAGATGAGGTTTGTTTGTTGCCAGCGCATGATCATACGCTGGATGAAGAGGGCTATCTTATTGAAAGTAAACCCTGGTTTGAATGGTATTATGAGCCAAGACAGCTGAGTTTTGATGATGCAGTAAATGAATATGTCACGCTTTTAAAAACAATCACCAAAGAGCAATTTGGTGATTCAAAAGTGATTTTACCGTTATCTGGTGGTTTGGATAGCAGGAGTCAAGCACTAATTTTCAAAGAGCTTAATAACGATGTTCAGGCGTATAGTTATTCATTTAAAGGTGGATTCCCTGAACATAAAATAAGTGAAAAAGTAGCCAAAGCTTGCGGATTCAAGTTTCAGAAATTTGAAATTCCAAAAGGATATTTATGGAATGATATTGAAGAACTTGCTCAAATTAACGGTTGTTTTTCAGAATTTACTCATCCGAGACAAATGGCCATTCTTAAAGACCTGAAAGCTATGGAAGGCGAAATGTCACTCGGACATTGGGGAGATGTGCTATTTGATAGAGGTGTTCCTGAAGGCACTCAAGAATCAGATATCATTCCGTTATTGTACAAAAAAATGGTAAAAAAGGATGGGTTAGCGCTTGCAAAATCACTTTGGGAAACTTGGGGTCTCGACGGTGAATTTGAGTCTTATTTATCTCAACGGTTAGAGCAATTACTTTCAAACATAAAAATTGATAATGTGAGTGCTAAAGTCAGAGCTTTTAAAACCTCTCAGTGGGCTCACAGATGGACATCAACGAACTTGTCGATTTTTGAGGAAGCACATAACATTCATTTACCGTATTATGACAATCGTATGTGTGAGTTTATTTGCACCATTCCCGAAGCATATCTTGCCGATCGTAGGATGCAATTAGCACACTTAAAAACCAACGATGCACTCTCAGAAATTACTTGGCAGGATCAAAAACCATTTAGTATAAAAAATTACAGGTATAATAAAATGCCTTATAATCTTCCTTATCGTGTTATCGATAAATTAAAACGGGAATTTAATGGTATCATTGGTAATCCTTATATTCAACGTAATTTTGAGTTACAGTTTTTGGGTGATGCGAATGATCAAAAGTTAAGGAGTTATCTGTTTTCGAAGCCGTATTTAGAATTTATTCCAGAATCTATTGTACAGTCATTTTATGACAAATTTAAAAATGAAGATGTGGTGCGTTACTCGCATTCGGTGAGTATGTTATTGACCTTGTCACTGTGGCATAAATTATTTTATAAAACCAATAAATGAAGTTATCTGTAGTTATTCCTTCATATAATGCAGCTCAATTTATTGAGTCGTCTTATCAATCTATCATAAATCAAGGTGTTGAAGATATAGAGATCATTTATGTTGATAATAATTCTACAGATGGAACTGCCGAAGAAATTAAGAAAATTCAAAAAAGAGATTCTAGGGTGTCATCTTATTTTCAACCGAAACAAGGTGCTGCGCCTACTCGAAATAAAGGGCTTGTTAATGCTAAAGGTGAATATGTGTATTTTTTTGATGTTGATGATGGTATTTATCCCAACGCATTGCTAAAAATGATAGATGTACTTGATGCGCATACTCAAGTAGATGCTGTTGTTGGAAAAATGGTAAAATCATCGCAAAGTATTGAAAAGACTACAAAACCAGACGACGAAACCTTAGAAGTGACGATTCATCCAAAACCTTATTTTGGTTTAATCTGGTTTTCAGATTTGAGTAAAGTTGTTGGGCCTCCTGCATTCATGTATCGTAGAACTGTTTTCGATACCATCGGAATTTATAATGAGGATTTAAGAATCGGACAAGACACCGCATTAGATATTAAGTTGGGTATGATGTGTGATATTGCTTTTATCGATATGTACGTCTATATGTATTATAAGCATACCGATTCTACCATAGAAAAAAATAAAAAGAAAACACCACGTGCTTTTATGCAATGGCCAAGATTGGTGAAAGAGCATTTGCCATTTTATTTAGAACATGACACACCAGAAGAATTTAATAAGTTACTCTTTGAACAACTGTATAAAGTTATGGGTAAACAGGTGTTTTTTACTGAAGGCTTTGCACAAAGAAAGACTCTAAAAAATGATTTATTACAACAAGTCTCTGCGATTGAAGTGCCATTTTTGATTCGTTTTTTTCTGTCACTTTTGGTTGTATTTCCATTTTCTTCTCTGCTGAAATTTTATGGTTATTATATAGTACCTTATATTGTGAAAAAATAATCTGATGCGCTACGGTTTATGATACATTTTTTAAAACATGCACATAGAAAATTACTTATCACTAAATTGTATTCAAAATATGTTAGTGATAATACTACAATTCAACAAGATGTTGAACAAACTGTGCTTGTGAGAGGATGTCGTGTTAATCCAAATACCACAAAAAAGAAATTTCATCATTTGATGTTGTATTACCCTGAGTTTGCTCATATTTTTTTCTGGAGAATTAATGCCAGATACCATCCTTGGAAGCCTTATTTTGTAAGAGATTTTAACTGCAAAATTTTTGGAAGTACGAAAATAGCTGGAGGATTAATGTGTTATCATCCTTTTGCTACAGTTATCAATGCCAAATCTATTGGTAAAAACTTTCAATTCAGAAACAGCCTAACCATTGGTAATAAATTTAATGACAATACACTTGTACCTGTTATTGGTGATAATGTTGTGGTAGGGGCTAATGTGGCTATTATAGGCGATATTACAATTGGCGATAATGTGATTATTGGAGCAGGTTCGGTAATTGTTAAAGATGTGCCTTCAAATTCAGTGGTGGCAGGTAATCCAGCGAAAATAATACGATCTTTACATAATGAATAAACGCATTAGGATTCTTTTTACAATTTCTAATTTTAATACTGCAGGAAGCGGAAAGGTGGTTTATGATTTAGTACATGGTTTAGATAAGTCCAAATTTGATGTTCATATTGCTTGTGGTGATAACAAAGGAGCTTTTTTTAAAACGGTTGAAGCCTTAGGCGTTCCTATTCATATTTTCGAAACCAAAACACACTATCGTCCTTATTATAGCTTACTGTTTCGAGTGCGTCGTATTTCTAAATTTTATAAAACACACAATTTTGACATAGTTCATTCCTGGCAATGGAGTAATGATTGGACCGAAGCGCTTGCTGCACGATTGATAGGCATCAAATGGATGTACACCAAAAAAGCGATGGGCTTCAATAAACATTGGAAAATCAAGAGCTTTTTGGCTAATTTTATTGTTACGATCAATGATGAAATGCAGCAGTATTTTCCTAATAAGAATGCTCAGAAACTTATTCCGTTAGGTATAGATACAACATATTATAGTCCGGAACATTTCAGTAAAACACAATCAAATTCTTTTCGAATCATTACCGTCGCTAATCTCGTACCTGTAAAAGGAATTGAGGTTTTAATACATGCGATTCACAGACTTAATGATTCGGATATAACATTGGATATTCTAGGTGATAATACGAATGATTACGGACAAGAATTAATGCAGTTGTGTGGGCGTTTAGGGTTATCTGGTCAAGTGGTTTTTCACGGAAAACAGGCCGATGTTCGCCCTTATATTGTACAATCTGACATGTATGTCATTCCTACTTTAGATCAAGGGCGTAAAGAAGGAATGCCGATGGCTTTGGTCGAAGCGATGTGTATGGCAATTCCTATTTTAGGATCCAATATCACTGGAATTAATTTTGTGCTTAAAGAATTTCCTGAACTATTATTTCCTGCAGAAAATGCCGAAGCTTTAAGTGAAAAAATAAAATATATAAAAGGCTTAGATCTGGAAAGCCGTCATCAAATAGGTGAAAAATTAAGGCAACATTGTATAGACCATTTTTCGATGGAAGCCTTTATTTCAGCACATGAAGACCTATACACTAAACTTGTGAAACCTTAACATGCCTAAATTTAACAAGCATATTATTATTGTTGGTACCGCAAGAAGCGGCACAAGCTGGCTGTCGGAAACTATGGCGTCCCAACATCGCTATCGTATGTTGTTTGAACCAGAGCATGAAACACAAACGCTTAAAGGGCATTTATTATGTGATAAATGGATAACATCTCAAACAGTATCTAAAGATGTGCATAGCTATTTAACTCAAATATTCAGTAATCGGGTCGATAGCGATTGGATTGCTCAAAATAGTAACCGTAAGTTTAAAAGGCATTTGTGGCCATTTATACCCAAGAAGTTTATCATCAAATTTGTGAGAGCAAATTTAATGGCTCAATATATGAATGAAAGCTATGGTATTCCTGTTATTCACTTGCTCCGAAATCCTTATGATGTCATTAGATCACAACAAAAAGTAAAGTTTCCATGGCTTTATGATTTATCGCATTTTGTAAAACAAGAGGCATTGCTTAAGCTCATAAAACATCATTTTGGATTTGATATTTCAACTTATGAAACACTATCAGATATTGAAATATTAGCATTGCGATGGTGTATAGAAAATGTACTGCCTTTAGATATTTTCGAATCCTATACAAGTCACGTCAAAGTTGTTACATATGAGACCTTGGTTTCAGATATCAAAGAGTTTTATAATTTGTGTGATGAGTTTCAAATAGAACCTGTAAGTAATTTGGAAGATTATTATAAAAAACCGTCTTCCAAAACCCATCCTGAAAGTCGTGTTCACTCCGGAAAAAAGGAAGTTTCAAACTGGTCTCAAGACGATTTAAATAAGATGAACACTATTTTAGATACATTTAAAACAACACTGTACCCAAGACAATATTAACTATAAGTTATGCTTTTTAACTCTATTGATTTTGCAATATTCTTACCTATAGTTTTTGTGCTATATTGGTTTGTTGTGAAACAGCATTTACGACTGCAAAATACATTGTTAGTCATAGCGAGTTATGTATTCTACGGATGGTGGGACTGGCGCTTTTTATCATTGATTTTGTTCAGTACAATTGTCGATTTTAGTATTGGCATATATCTCAAAAAAACATCACATGCCAAAAAACGGAAATACTTACTCTGGACGAGTATTGGAGTCAATATCGGACTTTTAATGTTTTTTAAATACTATAATTTCTTTGTAGATAGTTTTGTGACGGCATTTAGCTTCTTTGGAAACAGCATACAGCCCAATAACCTTGATATTATATTGCCTGTAGGGATTAGTTTTTATACGTTTCAGACCTTGAGTTATACTATTGATGTTTATAATAAGAAATTGAAGCCTACTCAAAATTTTATTCAGTTTGCTGCTTTTGTATCCTTTTTCCCTCAGTTAGTTGCTGGTCCAATTGAGAGAGCAAAGCATCTGTTACCTCAGTTTATCACTAAGCGGAAATTTAATGCCAATTTTGCGATGAGCGGTATCTATCTTATTATTTGGGGATTATTTAAAAAAGTAGTTGTAGCCGATAATTGTGCGTTTTTTGTCAATCAGATATTTGATGGAAGTTCTAATTATTCCTCTTTAGAATTATTTATTGGAGCAATTTTATTCGGGTTTCAAATTTATGGAGATTTTTCTGGGTATTCTGATATTGCAATAGGTGTTGCCAGATTGTTTGGATTTTCATTAATGGTTAACTTTTCATTTCCTTATTTTTCGAGGAATATTGCCGAATTCTGGAGACGCTGGCACATTTCATTGTCTACATGGTTTAGAGATTATGTCTACATACCTTTGGGAGGATCAAGAGGCACCTCAATGAAACAGATTCGAAACGTGCTCATTGTTTTCTTAGTAAGCGGATTTTGGCATGGTGCTAACTGGACCTTCATAATTTGGGGCGGCATTCATGCCTTACTATTTCTACCACTATTGCTGGTTAACAAAAACAGAACCTACGTAAATGATACTAAGATATCATTTCAACAACTCCCTAAAATTGTATTTACTTTTTTACTGGTCACATTTGCCTGGGTTTTCTTTAGAGCCGACACGGCAACAATTGCTGTAAACTATATCGTAGATGTTTTCAGTTTTAAAGGACATTCAGTAGCATTGTTTTATAAAACCAGTAAGTCTGTTTTATTCAGTTTGATAATTTTATTTAGCGTAATAACGATGCTTGTTTTTGAGTTTTTATCAATTCAAAAGCATAAGAAAGAAGTGATATTATCACCAATTATGGCTGTTTTTATTACAATCCTTATTACTTTTATGGGAGTATTTAAAAATCCTTCAGATTTTATATACTTCCAATTTTAGCTATGACATTATTTTTGAAGAAATTCGGTATCTTATTCCTTGGCTTTATATGTCTTGCCACCGCTTTGTCTTTTGGAAGTTTATGGGCTTTAAGACAATCTAGCTTCTATAAGCCTTCATTTTTGGCTAATGCCGTTGATGAATCTAAATTTGATTATGTCATTTTAGGAGCGAGCAACGGGTTAACAACACTTAATACCAAAGTTATAGACTCTGTATTAGCTATTGACGGAATTAATTTATCTATGGATGATACTGCTGTTTCTAGTCAATATCTAATGCTTCAACATTTTTTAGCCGAAGGAAAGCAAACGAAATATTGCATCTTAGCGTCAAGTCCGTCGAGTTTTGATTTCAAAAGAAATGCTATAAATGATAATGATTATCGGTTTCTAATGTATGCTAACCGATCTTATGTGTCAGATTACTACAAGCAGTTTTCTGGTAAACGAGCCAGTCTTCTATACCACTCAAAATGGATGCCTACTCTCGGTGTTTCCTATTATAATGCTGAACTGTTTTTTCCATCTATGATGAGTTTAGTACGCCCAAATAAACGAAATCGTTTTGATGAAAAAGGTAATTATACGTATCCTGTGTTTCAAATTGAAGATGAGTTAATTACAGATATTGAAGAAATGCCAATAGCATTTTCTAATGCATATGTAAAAAAGATTAAAGGCTTATGCGACGCTAATGGTATTACTCTCATTTGTTATATCTCACCAATCAAAACTAAATACGCTACTATTAATTCGGTACCTTTCAATGTGATTAATCATAGTAATGGACTTAACAATATGAAATATTTTCATGATGAAATTCATGTCAATACATTAGGAAGAGAGGCATCAAGTCTTAATTTTGCCAATGACTTTGAGGCGTACATTAAACCTTCAGAATAGAATTTCGTGAATAACAAACTAAAAATAGCAATATATTCAGGTGAAATTCCAAGTACGACTTTTATTGAACGTCTAATCCAAGGACTTTCACATAAAAATTGTGAAATTTTATTATTCGGAAGAGTAAAAAAGAAACCCAATTATCGCAGCAATATTTTGATAAAAGGCTATAAGTCTGGTCGTATCCAAAAAGGAATTTATTTAGTGTATTACAGTGTACTACTCACATTATTTAGATCTAAAGACAAACAAAAACTTGATGCGATATTAAAGACCAATAACAGAACAGGTATGTACGATAAGGTAAAGTGCTATCCAGTACTTTGGCACCAGCCAGATATATTTCATGTGCAATGGGCTAAAGGGATTCATGAATGGGACTGGGTTAAAGCATTCGGCATGAAACTGATTGTTAGTTTAAGAGGCGCACATATTAATTATTCACCAATTGCAGATGTTCAACTGGCTGAGGTCTATAGAACGCATTTCCCAAATGTTGATGCGTTTCATGCGGTATCCGAAGCTATTGCAAAAGAAGCTCAGAAATACGGCGCACAGAAAGATAAAATTAAAGTGGTTTATAGCGGATTAGATTTAGATGTTTTTAATACAACTGAAATGGAACCCTCTTCGCAAAACGACGATACATTTAATGTAATATCTGTAGGTAGACCACATTGGAAAAAAGGATATGGTTATGCACTTGATGCATTTAAATTACTTAAAGATCAAAATTTTAAATTTACATATACCATAGTTGGAGGCTTAAATTTGGAGTTGGAATATCAGCTTGTAGAGTTAGGTTTAGAAAATGATGTGATTAGCATCAATCACGTACCATTTCATAAAGTGCAGCAACTTATTAAATCATCCGATTTGCTGTTATTACCAAGTACTGAAGAAGGTGTCGCTAATGTCGTTTTAGAAGCAATGGCTGCTCAAAAGTTAGTTTTAACAACAAATTGTGGAGGTATGGAAGAAGCAGTAATCGATGGTGAGAATGGATTTGTTGTACCTATTCGTAATGTCCAGCAAATGGCTAAAAAAATACAAGAGATTAGCCTGATGTCTGAAACCCAAATCAAGAACCTAACAGATAATGCTTTAGCAACAATCAAAAAACAACATACTGAAAATCTAATGGTTGAAGGGATGTTTGACCTATATCAATACAAATGAAACACACACAATCCTCTTTAAAAATTGGTATTGTGTTATCTTCAATACCAGGTTACTCTGAAACCTTTTTTAGAAACAAAATCAAAGGGTTGCAAAGTAACGGACTTGATGTGACTTTATATGTGGATACGTTTTCAGAAGTACCTCAAAACTTATCATGTAAAATCGTCTCCGCTCCCAGTTTAGGTAACGGTTTTATATCTAAAACTATTGTGAGTTGTGTTGCTGCTTTGAAGTGTATTTGTTTGCATCCTAAACGTAGTTTGAAACATTATAATTTAGATAAAGCAGATGGTTTGCCTTTTAAACATCGGATAAAAAACTTACTACTCAATCAGTATTTATTAAATCAAAATCTGGATTGGCTTCATTTTGGTTATGGTATGCTTGCTAATAGCAGAGAAAATGTGGCAGAAGCTATTGGCTGTAAAATGGCTGTTAGCTTCAGAGGCTTTGATTTATATTTATCACCATTGAAACACAAAAATTGCTACAAGGTTTTATTCTCTAAAAAGGTCAAATATCATGTGCTTTCAGAAAAAATGAAGCACACGCTTATAGCTAATCACATTTCTGAAGAACGTATTCATGTTATAACTCCAGCTATAGATATCAATCTCTTTGCATCTGGTGATCACACAACTAAAGCCAAAGAAAATCTAGAGATATTATGCATTTCGCGTTTGCACTGGGTTAAAGGTTTAAACTATGTGTTAGAAGCTTTAGCGTTACTGAAATCGGATAATATAGATTTTAAATTTACAATTATAGGTGATGGAGAAGAGCGGGAACGGTTAGTTTTTGCAGCCTATCAACTGGGAATTTTAGATCATGTTACCTTTGCTGGCAAATTGTCACAGACAGAAGTTTTAAAGGCTCTTAAGCAATCCAATTTATATATTCAATACAGTATTCAGGAAGGCTTTGGTAATGCTGCTTTAGAGGCTCAGGCTTTAGGATTACCTTGTGTGGTATCTGATGCCGATGGATTACAACAAAACGTATTACATGAAAAAACAGGCTTAGTCGTTCCAAAACGAAACCCTAAAGCGTTGGCCAGAGCTATTCTAGAATTGCATAATCTTGATTCAGAAAAAAAGCAACATATGGCAGATTTCGCTATTCAACGTGTGCGAAATGAGTTTAATGTAGAAAAGCAAACTGCATTATTTTTAGAATTTTATAGCAACTAATTCTATGATTTGTGCTTTGAAAATGTAATTTTGGGTAATGGTTGATGTTTCCTCAGTAATAAACTCTAATATTGACCTTTAAACAAGTAAGCATGACAAAGTATGAATTTATGCGATGGGCTACTTTCCCAATAATGCCAACGCATTTATTGACCGTTAGAAATGATATTAAGCGCCTATTGAAGTCGCAGCAAAATACTTCAAAGTTATCTGTACTGGATGTTGGCGGACGCAAATCGCCATATACCATAAACTTACCAGCTGATATTACTTTATTAGATGTACCTCAGGAAAGTGGTACAAAAGAGGATTTAAATCTGGGATTTACTGATAATATATTATCGTCAATTCAAAAAAAGCGTAGTAACATTACTGAGTTGGTAATTCAGGATATGACAAAGTCTACTTTAGAAGATGAATCTTATGATGCTGTAGTTTGTGTTGAGGTTATAGAGCATGTTGTAGAAGACGATGTTTTTGTGAAAAACATAGCTAAAGTCATTAGGAAAAACGGTTGGGCTTATTTTACAACACCTAACGGCGATTATATTAAAAATGAAGGTCCGGATAAAAACCCAGATCACGTACGACATTATACCAAACAGGAATTGCAATCTGTTTTAGAAAAATATTTTGATAAAGTCGAGGTAAGGTATGCCGTGTCAACTGGTAAGTATAGAGTATGGGGATTAAAAAGTTTTAAGAAAAGTAACCCCTTAACCTTATTTAAATCGGTAGCAGGAAATATCATAAATAGATTTCAATCTAAAGGTGTTGAAAACAGACCGATAAAAACAGCTCATTTAGTTGCTGTTGGTTATAAATAATTTATATCTTCAACTGCTGAGACCAATAGTTTTTTAAATCCTATTCAATGCGTGTAAAAAAAATACTTAAACGACTGTATTATTTTTTAAAACCCAAGGAGGAAAAATATAAAAGAGGAGAACTTTGTGGTGTGTCATTAGAACTACTACAAGGAACCTTAAGAGCAAAAGCAGATCAAGATGATGCCTGGTGGTTTTATCTCACAAAACACCATTCTGCTATATACGATGTCGGAGCTAATATAGGATACACAGCGTTGCTAGCCTTAATACAAGATCCTAATCGACAAATTATTCTTGTAGATCCTAATCCACAAGCTTTACAAAAAGCAGCGATGAACATCATACAAAATAGCTTAGGTAGCAGAGCACAATATTTGACAGCGTTTGTAGGAGATACACTTGACGATACTGTAAAATTTTATACCATTGGAGCAGGCGCAGCAGGCAGTATGTATGCTTCTCATGCTGAAACAGCTTCATCTATGAATTCCTCTATGGATGTAAAAACAGTAACCTTAGACTCTATTTTTGACCATTATGGTTTACAACCCGATTTGGTGAAAATTGATGTCGAAGGCGCCGAAACTTTGGTTATGAAAGCTGCTAAGAAACTGGCGACTCAAACCCAATGTACATTCTTTATAGAAATGCACGATGTTGAACATTTAGGCATGGAAGCTTCAGGAGACTTTATGATAGATTGGTGTAATGCTCAAAATTATCAGGCGTGGTATCTTAAAACAGGAGAACAACTTACAACAGGAAAGATGATTGCCGATCGAGGAAAGTGTCATTTACTTTTAATACCTAAAGGACAAGCGTATCCAGAGTATTTAAAAGGGGTTAGCCAAAATAGCGCACTTCCAAAATCATTCTGATGTTATTTAGTTTTTTAAAATATTTACAGCCCACTCATTATTTTCAACGCTATACAAAAGCAGGTACATCAATATTTCCGAAGCCTGACGAATTACCAGAAAACGTATTAAAACAATTGCAACCTGATGACCGATTTGACTCTGAAGAAGCTAAAGCCTATGATGTCTCATGGCAAGCCATTCAGCAAGGATATATTGGTAATGCGTCAACTTATGATAGCTTTAGCGCTGTACCTTTAAGAGATAATTATCGTTTTATCAGAAAGTATTTCCATTCGGCTTGGGTCTTATTTGTGTTATTAGTACGCTTGATGTCATTTCATAATCCTTTTAAAGAAATTTCAGCATGGTATCGCACTAGAAATATCAATCAAATTAAAAATAGTAAATCTCCAATATCTTATCAAGATTGGGAAGCTTATACATCAAAGCTCATTGAAGAGGCTCCTTTGGTTAGTGTTATTATTCCGACCTTAAACAGATATGACTATTTAACCGATGTTTTAAAAGATTTAGAGCAACAGGATTATCCAAATTTCGAAGTTATTGTTGTAGATCAGTCAGACAACTTTAATGCAGCATTCTATAAAGACTTCAATTTAAATTTTCAAGTCATACAACAAAAAGAAAAGGCATTATGGCTGGCAAGGAATACCGCTATAAAAACTTCCAAAGGACAGTTTATTGCTTTATCTGAAGATGATGTGAGGATACAACCAGACTGGATACGAATGCATTTGAAGTGTTTAGATTTTTTTAATGCTCAAGTATCAGCAGGTGTTTTTTATCCCGAAGGTCAGCAGATTCCAGAATCGCGTTCATTTTTTGCTGTAGGATCTCAGTTTGCGACAGGAAATGCGATGCTCTACAAATCGGTTTTTAATACTGTTGGGTTATTTGATAGACAATTTGAAAAGCAACGGATGGGAGATGGTGAATTCGGTATGCGCTTGTATCTGGAAGGCATTAAAAGCATTTCGAACCCTTTAGCATCATGTATAGATGTCAAAGCGGGTACAGGTGGATTGCGGGAAATGGGAAGTTGGGATTCTTTCAGACCTTCTAAGTTTTTTGCACCAAGACCAATACCAAGCGTGTTGTATTATTTTAGGAAATACTACGGCAATAAAGCCGCAAAATTAGCTTTGCTGCGAATGGTGCCTATTTCAATTTTCCCATATCAGTTTAAAAAAAATAAGCCCTTATTATTACTTGGCTTAATACTAAGCATTTTGATTTTACCGATAGTGTGTTATCAGGTTATAACGTCGTGGAACTTGTCTTCTAAGAAGCTCAAAGAAGGCGCATTAATACAAACGTTATAATGAGTAAGACTAAGCGACATATTGTTATTGTAACTTCCGAATTTCCACCACAACCTGGTGGGATAGGAAATCATGCCTACAATTTAGCAGTGCATTTACAACAACAAGATTGTGATGTTACGGTTATTGCCGATCAGCGCTCTGATGATGGTAAGGCCGAGCATCAATTTGATACTGCTTTAAGCTTTACTGTAGTGCGTATAAAAAAATACGACTTCAGAATTTTCATGTATTTGAAACGTGTTTGGCTCACATTTAAGTTTGCAAATAACGCGTCACATGTTATTGCTACAGGTAAGTTTTCTTTGTGGAATGTAGCGTTCTTTAGCCTTTTTTTCAACCGAAACACATTAGCCGTTATTCATGGTACTGAAGTGAATTTTAAATCTTCAATACTGAAAAAATCCATTGACACGTCACTTAAGCGATTTGATTGTATCGTCGCGGTTTCAAACTATACAAAATCTTTAGTTCGTCACCTTAATAAAGATGTTATTGTAATTCCCAACGGTATTGAGATTTCAAAATGGAATCAACCGATTTCGAAATCAAGTTTAAAAGGCGAGCCAGTATTGACAACTGTTGGTCGTGTGAGTTCTAGAAAAGGGCAATTAAATGTGATTAGGCATTTACCCAGATTAATAGAGCAGTATCCTGATTTGCATTATCACTGTATCGGAATTCCTACTGAGGCAGATGTGTTTTTAGAAGCGGCAAAACAACGTCATGTTGAAAGCCATATTACGTTTCATGGGAGCGTAGATGACCAGACTTTACGGCAATACCTGGCAGCCACAGATATATTCGTCATGTTAAGTACCGAAAGTGCTACAGGAGATGTAGAAGGTTTTGGGATTGCTATTTTAGAAGCCAACGCTATGGGAGTTCCTGCAATTGGCTCTAAAGGTTGTGGTATTGAAGATGCTATAAAATCACATCATTCAGGTATGTTGATAGATGTAGATGATTCAGCACAATTCATAGATGGAATAACTGAAATTTTAAATAATACTTCTAAATTTAAGTCTGAAGCCTCATCCTGGGCAAAGTCTCATGACTGGAGTACAATTGTTAAACGCTATATAGACTTATTGGAATGAAGGTATTAACCATTATTTCACATACCGAACATTATAAAAATGCCAATGGTACTATTGTTGGTTTAGGCTCAACTGTGACCGAAATCAATCACTTGGTATCGGTATTTGATGAGATTAGACATATCGCCATGTTGCATGATGTAGAAGTTCCGCCAAGTGCATTGCCATACACTTCAGATAAGATAAAATTTATTCCTATTGAAGCTGTAGGAGGATCGTCTTTTACTGACAAATTTGCAATAGTAAAACAAGCACCCAAAGTCATTAAAACGATTAAATATCATTTAAAAGACAGTGATTATTTTCAGTTTAGAGCACCTACAGGAATTGGTGTGTTTGTTATTCCGTATCTAACTGTGTTTAGTTCTAAACCAGGTTGGTTTAAGTATGCTGGAAACTGGAATCAGAAACACGCGCCTTTAGCCTATCGATTTCAGAAATGGGTATTGAAGCAACAAAGTAGGACTGTGACTATTAATGGACAATGGCCAGATCAACCTAAGCATTGCCTGACTTTTGAAAATCCGTGTTTAACAATAGAAGAAGTTCATAACGGAAATTTGATTGCTCAAAATAAGACCATTACAAAAGGAACTATTAGTTTATGTTTTGTAGGACGCCTTGAACCTGAAAAAGGACTTGATTTGTTCATTAAAGCTTTAAAACACTTAACTGCTGAAGAAAAAGCGATGATACAGCAAGTAGATGTTGTAGGAGATGGCAAGCGCAAAGACATTTATAAAAAAATGACTGATAATTTAGAGGTTGATGTTGTTTTTCATGGGTTTGTATCACGAGAAGATGTTCATTGTATTTATAAGACTACGCATGCCATTGTATTGCCTTCGGCTTCTGAAGGGTTCCCCAAAGTCATAGCCGAAGCCCTGAATTTTGGTTGTATTCCAGTGGTGTCGAATGTGTCAGGTATTTCACATTATGTAAAACATCAACAAAACGGATTTTTATTGGATACAATTTCAGTCGAAAGTGTTGTATCAGCACTGAAAAGCATTATTAGTTTGTCACCAGAAGATCATATTGCTATGCTCACTAGTCATCGGGACACCATTAAGAAATTTACCTTTTCGCATTATAATAATAGAATACAAAATGAGCTTATTAATTAGTTTAAGCATGTTATTTATTCAAATTCGAATATAAGTTTCTGAGATTTTCTCGTAATTTGCTTTTGAGTATGTTAGAAGTGTTAGTTTTGTATTTCAACTAAAGCATTAGTCTATTAATTCCTAACCAATTAAAGAAGTTCACAGTCTGAATTCATGATCAAATCCATACAGCTTTTATATGCAGATACGAGTAAGAGTTTGAGTTTTACTCATGTTCATGAGCACAAGATCATTATTGATGATTTTGCAGTCCAAGAAGCTTCCTTTACACTGAAAGTTGAATTTAACTGCAATATCACTTTTTTCAGGAATCATGATTATAAGTGGAAAGAGATAAATCATGGCGGATTTTCTAACTGGTATTCGCCTAAAATTTTAAAGTTAGATAGTGGTCAATTAATTCAGGCCAATCAACAAGTCGGAATTTGGGAATATCAAAAGAAACAAACTTCAGTATTGTTGTGGCATTTTAATCCGTATAATTCTGGGCCAATAGTTAATTACGATGCTGATAATACGAAACACATCGTACAGAGCAATTCAGATAATGTGCTGACTTCGCTTGGGTTTTTATTACCAAAGGAATCAGCGCTGGAAGTTAGTCGATCCAAAATTCCATTTTCAGCAATAGCATGTTTTACTGATCATTGTGATTTTGATACGCTTGAAAACCTAAAAGAACAGCGTGTTTTTTTTAGGACACATGATATAAAATTGACCAAGGGCTTTTTTTTATATCATTATTCAAAAAGACAAGAGATTGCATCCTGGGAACACAATGCTGATGAGTTCAACGCATGGGTAAACGATAATCATGAACTCGCATATCATTCGTTGTCACAATCTATAAAACCCATAGAAGATGCCTGTGAAGATGTTAAAAACTTTGAGCCACCAATAGAGGATATACCAACCTGGATAGATCATGGCTTTCAACCATATAATTTTACAGCTTATAAAAATCATGACGATATCGAGCCGCAATATACACGACAAATGCAAGAGAAAGGTGTTCGACACTTCTGGAATTATTTAGATTCTGGAACTGCAGCAATTGGTGTTATAAACCAGGTGAATCCTAAGCACTTTACTTTAGGAACCTATTATAACGGGATTAAACACTTGGGCTTCAAATCGGTAATGTCGAAATTAATAAAAGCAATTTGCTTTCATTATTATACTGATAATCAAGGATTAATTTTATATCGGAAAATAGCAAAGTATGTCAAAACAAGTAAAAAAAGAGTAAGTTTCGATAGACATTTTAAATTTGTTTTCAATCTGGTGAAGTTAATCGCTTTGCTGGCACCAGTTTTTCTATTTTGGAATAGAAACAAAAAGAAAACTTACCCTTTAGCCAAATACACGCCTTTATTTTTTAATCATTCAATAGACGGAATGCCCTTTAAAGTGTTTCAAACCATTGAAATGATTGATTTCAAAATGGCGCTTGGCAAAGCCAATATTGATATGTTGATTGCTGAAAGCGGTGTGTTTATCGCACATACTTATTTTTCAGCACCAATGAATTATCATCAGGGGAAATTGTTTCAAGACGGCATTAGTATTGATAAAGAGGTGTCTGCTTGTTTTAAATATATATCTGAAATGATAGCATCCAAACGCCTATGGAATCCTACATTTAATGAATTGGTTAATTATATGGGTAAACTTGAAAATGTTAGGTTTGATAGTGATGCTGATGGGACTATAACTATTGAAAATGAAGACGACTTTATATTTAGAGCAGTAAGGTGATGGAATTGATATTTACTAAAGATGAAAAATGGCTGGAAAAATGGGATGCGTTTATCGTTGAAAACCCTAAAGGAAGTCATTTGATATTATCCGATTGGATACAATCTTACACGTCTTATGGCTTTGATTTTGAAGTAGGTCTTTTTCTAAAAGATGATAAAATTATTGGTGGTTTTGCTGCTGTTATTCCGAAGGTTTTATTTTTTAAATTTTATATTATTCCTCACGGTTTAATATATCAGTCAGGATATGAAACCCATTTTGAAGGGCATTGTAAATCCATAAAAAATCGAGCAATGAAACGAGGTTGTTGTTACCTCCAGCTTAGTGTGCCTATTTCATCTCAACCGATAATTAAATCTCATGTGTATCATCCTAACGAAGTAAAGTTTCTAAAAACAATATTCAATGAAGGAAAATTGTTTGGTTATGTCTATAGTTCATATGGTATTAATTGGGTAGATTTTAAGGGATTTTCAGAACCAGAAAACTTGCTAGAGCAGCTTACACCCAAAGTGAGACGAAACGTAAGAATGCCTTATAATAAAAATGCTAAAGCAAATTTCGTTACAGAGCTTTCAGAAATTAAAAAAGGCTATGAGGTTATTGTTGAGAATGCCAGACAAGCCAATTATAGCGTAAGAAGTTTTAAAGATTTTAAGCCAACCATATTGCGTTTAATTGAAAAACAATTAGCCTATGTTGTCAATTGTAAAGTTGATGGTGAGGTGAAAGCTTCAGGTATTTTTGTACGATCAGGAGGTTTTATAACTAATATTACTGGAGGTGTATTAAGACATAAACCCGATATAAAATTGGGTTATATGCTTCAATGGGAAATTATAAAGGAGTCATTTAAATTAGGCTCTAAAGGTTATAATATTTCTATGGGAGGTTCACGTGGAGTGCAAGATTTTAAATCAAAATTTGGAGCCGAGACTATCAATTTTGAATCACCTCACTATCATTTTATTTTAAAACCATTTTATTTTAAATTGTTTCGTTTCTTTGATACGTACTTAAAACCTTATAAATCAAAAATATCTGTCGTGCTGGCAAAGTTTAAATAATGAAAAAAATACTCAGAAGATTCAAAGTTATTTTCATAGATGTTTATATTTACCAAATGTTAAATTATAAACCATTTAACACAGCTGTACCCAATTATCAGATAGATAAATTGCCTAAAACAAACAAGAAAACTTGTTATTACATAAAGGATTCAGGAAAAATCGTGCATAAGAGTTTTTTGTTTTCAAATGTATTTTTACTTAAGTCAGTAAAAAAAAGCGGACCAGTCATAGGAGATTGTATGACAGTAAAAAGCCATAGAGGTCAGTCAATTTACCCATATGTAATTAATAAAATTGCTAAAGAGGTCATTGAAACAGAAGGGCAACCAGTATATATTGTAGTAGATAAAAATAATCTAAGTTCTATTAAGGGTATAGAAAAAGCCGGATTTTCAAAATTAGCATCTGTTGTCGCTAAACGCTGGTTGTGGTTTTATTTAAAAAAAGATATAGTCTACTTAAATGATTAAATATTAATTAATGAATTCTAAGTTAACAACAAAGTTTAAAATTATCTTATCTAAGATTATTCCTGATTCTGAAAAGTTCAGATATTTATTTTGGTTGCCAAAATTGCATGCGTTTCATAAAACCTATGGCGCTAAAAGCAAATTTTTAGAAAGCAGAACTCAATTGTATGATTTTGTAAATCAAAGTATAGATAATGGCCCTATTTCTTATCTGGAATTTGGAGTGTTTAAAGGAAAAAGTATTAGGTATTGGACGCAGTTAAATACAAATGAAGCTTCGCTTTTTCATGGTTTTGATACCTTTAGTGGGTTACCAGAAAGTTGGGATAATTTTACAGGAGGATTAGAAAAAGGAACCTTTGATACTCAAGGACAAGTGCCACAAATAGATGATAAACGAGTGGCATTTTATAAAGGACTGTTTCAAGATACTTATCCGTCATTTATGGATGCTTACGAATCGGATAGTACCTTAATTATTAATATAGATGCCGATTTATATTCGTCAACACTTTTTGTGTTAACGATGTCACATAGCATACTCAAAAAAGGGTCTATTGTAATTTTTGATGAATTTTCAAGTATGCTCCATGAGTTTAGAGCTTTTGAAGATTATTGTAAATCCTATAACGTAGATTTTGAAGTTTTAGCAGGTACAAAGACAGCAAAAAATTATTATGCGCATGTTGCTGTTAGAATCTTATAAAATTAACCTATATATAAATTTGTAAAGTCCTGATTTATTAGGTGTAACTAAAAAAAAATTCTATTTTTAGCCTTTGTTATTGATCTAATTTCTGTTGATGAGTTTTAAAAAAATACTTTGGACATTCAAACGTCATCCCTTCTTGTATTTAACAAGATTCAGATTATTATCTAAGAATTCTAATGTGAGTGAAATAGAAGATTTTACTTATAATTATGTTAATGATAAGGCGGATATTCCTGAGTACTTTCATCAAGTAAACACTTCTGTTTTTAGTGATGGTAAACCTGATACTGATTTAGAAGTAGTTAAAAAATTAAGCAATTGGCTGGCCAATAATATCAAAGGAGGACCGGGTTTAAGTGTGCCTTCAGATGAAGCTCTTAAAATAATGCTTGAAGGCAAGGGAGGTGTATGTAGTGATATTGTTCAGGTTTTCAATAATTTTTGCGTCATTAATGGTATAAAAGTTAGAGAATGGGGAGTAACACGAGCGCCTTTTAATAAAGAATATGGAGGTCATTCATTTAATGAAGTGTTTTGTGAAGAATTAAATAAGTGGGTACTTATTGATGTATCATATTGCACTTTATTTTATTATGAAGATGAAACAACACCACTGTCCGTGATTGAATTGTATCAGCTGCTACGAGAGCATAAAAATGTGCATTATAAGTCGTTTAATGAAGCTAAAACTCCTGATAAAGAGAGTGTTGATAAAAATTATTTAAATCCAGACACCATACCTTTTCTTATTTGTAATTACTCAAATAAAACATATGATTCATTCTTGAAATATTCAAGACCGTTAGTGCCTATCTTTATGATTCATTTTGTTTTATTTACAATTTCTAAAAGTTATTACTATAAGTTTCCTTTAGATGATTATAAAAAGATATTTTCGTAGAGCGATAGACCTTCTTTTTATAAGTTTAGTTATAGTTGCAAAAGGATAAGTATTATTTAATCAAATTTGAAAACAAATTTAACTTACATAAGTGTTATAATACTCCATGTATTTATTGGAATGCTCATATATTTCAATGAATCACTATCAAAAATCTATTTTTTTGCGGCATTATTTTATTTTCTTAGCCGAATTATCATGGCACCTAACAGCAGAAAAACTGTTGAAGTGCTTTATGCCTGTGGTTACTTTGTAGGAGCCGAAGTTTTATTTAGAATGACCAGAGGTGCCGTTGCTTATGAAGCAGTAAAATACCTTGTCATTCTATTTGCGTCAATAGGAATGTTCTATAAAGGCTTGTCAGGTAGAGGGTATCCCTACTTTTTGTATTTAATGCTTTTGATTCCTTCAATATTTGTTGCCTCAACAACCTTAAGTTTTGATGCCAACTTCAGAACTAATATTGCTTTTGTATTAAGTGGTCCCGTTTGTTTGGGGTTTTGTGCATTGTTTTTTTATGATAAACGTGTCACAATTAAGCAGGTTACAAAAATGCTCTTTCTAATGGCTTTGCCCATTGTAGCTAACACTGTGTATATTTATTTTTATAATCCAACAGTTAGAGATGTGCTTTCAGGAACAACATCTAACAGAGCTGCATCTGGTGGTTGGGGTGCTAATCAAGTGGCTACAGTTTTAGGTTTAGGTATGTTTATTTTTGCGGCGCGATTGTTTACAAAATCACCTACAATGCGTCTCAAAATATTAAACACTACAATATTTTGTGCTATAGCATTTAGGGCTATCGTAACGTTTAGTAGAGGTGGAGTAATTACGGCTATTTTAACCATATTAGCTTTTCTATTTATCTATTATTTCACGCTATCAAAAAAGCGTAAAAATAATATTGTGGTTATTTTTGTTGTTTTTTGCCTTGCTATGACTGCAACTTGGGCTATAAGTTCTAATCAAACTGATGGGTATATTGATTTGAGATATACTAATAAAGATCATTTAGGTCGAGAAAAAAAGGATGTAACCACTGGACGAGGAGAACTATTTAGGAAAGAAATGATTGGTTTTATATCAAATCCGTTTTTTGGTATTGGTTCTAGTAGAGCAAAAGATCAACGTATTGAAGTAGAAGGTCAAGGGGTTACTTCACATAGTGAGGTGAGCCGAATTTTAGCAGAGCATGGTATATTAGGTGTTATTATTTTAGTCATTCTAATTGTAAAGCCTATTGGTTATAGATCTACAAGTAAGGGTAATTATTATTTTTATGCGTTTTTGTGTTTTTGGTTTGCTACAATTAATCATTCTTCAATGCGAATAGCAGCACCAGCCTTTATTTATTCACTTACGCTTCTAAATGTAGTTAATGAAAAAAATCTTATACATAGGAAACAACTTAAGGAACAAGAAGTCTAATCCGTCTGGTATTCAAACCTTAGGAGCTTTGCTTGAAAAAGAAGGGTACATCATGTATTATGCGTCTTCTAAACAAAATAAGGTGTTTCGACTGATTGATATGGTGAAATCTTGCTTGGTGTTATTCAGAAAAATAGACTTTGTGTTAATTGATACTTATAGCACTTATAATTTTTATTATGCCTTTGTCATTAGTCAGCTTTGTCGAATGCTAGGTCTAGCATATATTCCAATTTTGCATGGTGGAAACTTGCCTGAACGGATAGCAGTTCATCCTAAAATAAGTCGTATGATTTTTAATCATTCCAAATGTAATGTCTCGCCGTCCTTATATCTAAAAGCTGCTTTTGAGAATCTTGGTTATACTAATATTGAATACATCCCTAATTCTTTTGAAATTGAAAATTACCCATTCACTAAACGAAATTATGATGGCATTCGACTACTTTGGGTGAGGTCCTTTTCGGAAATATATAACCCTAAACTGGCATTGAAGGTGTTTAAGTCTATCAAAGCAAAGTTTCCTGATGCTGATTTATGTATGATAGGTCCTGATAGTGATGGGACTCTTAAAACAATGCAGAAATTAAATGATGAGCTGGATTTAAATGTGAAATTCCCGGGAAAATTGAATAAAAAAGATTGGATACAACGCTCTAAAGACTATAACATTTTCATTAATACTACAAATTTTGATAATATGCCAGTGAGTGTCATCGAAGCAATGGCATTAGGTTTGCCAGTCGTGTCAACCAATGTTGGAGGGATACCTTATCTTATAGATGATAAATCTACTGGGTTATTAGTTAAGCCTGATGATTCTGATGCCATGACTCAAGCAATACTGGAGGTTTTTGAAAATCAAAAGCGTAGTGAGTTGATTATAAATAACGCCAGATCACATGTAAAACAATTTGATTGGAAGCATATAAAACACAAATGGTTTAATATCTTGACGAGTTAATAAGCAAAATTTAACATAACTTGTTATATTTACACAAGACCCTAACCTAACTTATGAGTCGAAAAAAAAATATACATTTTGAAATTTCTGAACGTAAGGTATTACTGCGTATTGTAGATATATGTGTAACCATATTTGGATTATATGTTTTACAAAACTCAATAAACTACGATTACCTTACTATAGAAAATGATAATTTTGTCTCAATACTGGTATTAGCAATCTATATTACCGTTTTTGGGACTATCTTCGAAATATATGATCTTCAAAAGTCCAGTAAGTTAGATGTAACGTTTAGAAATATTGTTTTAACCATATCTACAACTGTTCTCTTTTATTTACTAACTCCAGTATTGACACCTTTTCTTCCTGAGCAAAGACTTCAAATCATATATTTTTATCTGTGTATTATTTCGGTAATTTTTCTTTGGAGATGGGCATATATCGCTTTTATTTCTACACCGAGATTTTATAAAAAAGTCCTATTAGTAGGTGAGATTTCTAATATTGAAAACATCATCAAACCCTTAAATCAGTCTGATCCTAATTACAAGATAGTAGGATTTATAAATTCTGAAACTGAAGTAGATTCTCCTATAAAGTTTAAAGGCTTAAAGGAGTTTGAGTCTTCCGATTTAATGCAGGTAATTAGAGAAGAAAAAATTTCAGAAATATTAGTCGCTAGTTATAATTCAGAAAGTATTACTCCCGAGATTTATCACGATCTCATCACATTACTTGATCAAGGATTTACTATACGAGAGTATACTCAGGTTTTTGAAGAAATTACCTATCGCGTTCCTATTCAATTTGTAGGCAAAGATTTTTATAAATACTTTCCATTTAGCCGAAGCAACCAAAATACATTATATCTTTTTTTTCATAGGACTTTTGATATTATATTTTCAATTTTAGGACTCCTTTTTGGCTTGTGTATTTTGCCAATTATTGTCCTCGGAAATTTGATTGCTAATAAAGGACCCTTGTTCTATTTTCAAGAACGTGTTGGTCAAAACGGAAAATTATTTCAGATTGTAAAATTGAGAAGCATGATAGTAAATGCTGAAGCTGGAGGTGCTAAATGGGCACAGAAGAATGATTCGAGGATTACAAAATTTGGAATGTTTTTACGACGGTCTCGTATTGATGAAATTCCACAGTTTATTAATGTCTTAAAAGGTGATATGAGTATTATCGGACCTCGCCCTGAACGTCCCTTTTTTGTAAATGAATTGTCGAGAATTATTCCTTTTTATGAAACACGCCATATTGTTAAACCTGGTTTAACAGGTTGGGCTCAAGTTAATACCAGATATGGGTCTTCAGTAGATGATAGTCTAACTAAACTGCAATACGACTTATTTTATATCAAACACCGAAGCGTATTTCTAGATATAAATATCGTCGTTAAAACCTTAAGTACGATTTTATATTACAGAGGTCAGTAGATGTTAAATTTTAAAGGTAATTTTTCAATGGCGAGGTCTTCTGAAAAAACCAATTAAAAACAAAAAGAGTAATACAAACAGGCTTATTCTGGCAATGTAATCACCAGCCATAACATAAAATGTAATCTTGTCATTTGTGGTAAGCTGACCTGATAAAGCTCCTTTTTCACCATAGGCTAACTGCTTGGTGATTTCTCCTTTAGCATTAATGATAGCCGAGATTCCTGTATTAGCACTTCTTGCAATATCACGTCTTGTTTCAATAGCACGTAATCTGGCATAGCTTAAGTGTTGTTTATGGCCTTGAGTTTCGTTCCACCAGGCATCATTAGTAATAATAGCTAAAAAATTAGCCTCATTCCTTACATAACCAGCTACAAATTCACCATAAACCGATTCGTAACATATAATTGGAGCAGCTTTAAATTTTAAATTAGATGATGTAAAAACCCCTCTGTTTTCCTGCGTGGTTTTCATAGCAACAGTGCCACCAAGGTCGATCATAGCATCACCAATTATAGGTTTTAAAATATCCTGATATGGGAAATTTTCAATGCCAACAACCAATTTAGATTTGTTGTATTGCTGTACTGAGCCTGATGCATTTATGAGGATTGCCGAATTGTAATCGTCATAATAAATACCAGAATTATGTTTGGATTGATTTGTTTCTTTTTTAATTTTTGATTTGTCTTTGAAAACATCTATAAAAGAAATACCTGTTAATAGATTGACATTAGGATGCTGACTCACATAACGATCTAACCTGTTTTTAAGCAACGAATTTTTAAACTGCGGAAGTCGTGTGCTTTCTGCTAAAAACGTTTCAGGAGCAATAATAAAGTCGGTTGAATCAGTGATTTTCGTATTTGATAACTCTACCAGTAATTCAGTGAATTTAATATTGGTCATATTATACTTTTCTGAATACGGGTCAATATTGGGTTGTAGTGCAATTACATCCACAGGATCACCATCATGCGAATAAGTATTGTAAATAACCAATGAAATTGCAATAGGGAAACCAATCAATACGGCACATTTCAGAAGTGTCGATTTTATAACAGATTGTGACGGTTCTTTTTGATATGAAAAAACACTTTTAAATACCAAAACGTTTAAAATCCAAACCCAAAGCGTTCCACCAAAAGTTCCAGTGTATTCATACCATTGTATCCAAGTTATATATTCAGAAAACGCATTTCCTAAGTTGAGCCAAGGCCAGGAGAATTCCCAGCCCAAATGCAGTTTTTCGAAACTTATCCAAAGTACGACTAAGAATAACAAAGCCCTGTTTTGTGACTGACGTTTGGCATATTTATGATAAATCAAAAACAGTAATGCCATTAGAGCCGAGTTGACAAAAACTGCAAAACTAGCACCAAAAATATCAGCAAATCGTAACCAGCTTGTTGTTGTAAGATTCCATATAACAAATGTGAGATAGGAAAGCCCGAAAATTTTAAGTCCTTTGCGTTTAACATCAGATAATCGCAACTGTTGTTCGGCTAAAAGTAATGGTACAAAAGCGGCAAATAGCAATAAAGGAAAACCATAGGTTGGCCAAGCTAAAGCTAATATAATTCCTGAAATTATGGCGAGTAAAGTTCGGTTCACTATCTAAAGATACTAAAATCGATTTTTAATGAAAATACATTAGAATACAAAGCAGCACTTTGATCTCCAATATCAGTAAAAGCGTAATCAATTTGAATACCTCTGTATTTAAATCCCAAACCTAAACTAGGCTGAAATGTTAAGTCTTCAGAGTTGTCAATTTGTAGTTCGTTTTGAAAATTACCAACACCAGCTCTTAAAAAAACTAAGTCTGTATAGCCAAATTCAAACCCTAAAGCAGGATTTACACTAGCAAATGAAGTCGAGATGATATCGTTGTTTTCTTCAAATCTAACATTAAGATCAAAAGAGGTTAATAGCGAATAATCATAATGAAAAATGAATTTCTTAGACATTCCAATTTGTAATTTCGGAATTGTTATTTCAGTGTCCTCAGGTACAGTTTGATTTTGACCTTCAATAGCATTCTGTATGTCGGCAAGTTTGTCATCGTCAAAGGACCAGGCATTAAATGTCGTCGTAATATCTCTGGCCATGATGCCAAATTTCCAGTCATTTTTTGTTTCAAACTGAATTCCAGCATCCAGACCAAAACCCCAGGAATTGGCAAAATCACCAATAATTCTACGAACAACCTTGGCATTAACACCATAACTTAAACCGTCGAGTGGAAGCCTTCTGGCGTAAGAAAATGTTAAAGCATAATCTGATGTTGAAAATAAACTTACACGATCATAATTGATATTTCCTTGATCATCAATCAATTGTGTGGTGTCTAGAATGTCATCAACACCAAATCGAATTAAGGATAATGCAACAGCACTTTTGTCATCAAGAGGTTTTGCAAAAGCGATGTAATTATAATTTGCAATGTTGGCAAAATAACTTGAATGTAACAGCGCTAATTGGTTGTCTTCAAGATTAACCAAACCCGCAGGATTCCAGTAACCAGAATTTACATCTGCAGTATGAGACACTACACTATTACTCATGCCAAGTGCAGCAGCATCAACACCAATATTCAAAAATTCGTTTGAATATTTAGTCTGAGCAGTACAAAATAACGTAATCAAAGTCGAGGCAATGAATAGATACTTTTTCAATAGCAGAAATTTTTTTTACAAAGATGCACAATTTTATTTACCTAATAAACTGTAAATAGTTATAGATATTGTACTTCCTTTGCAATAGTCGTAAATAGTTTGCTATTTTTACACAAATCTTAATGTATGTCTATAAAAAACTACATTCCAAATTTTGTAACACTCCTTAATTTGTTCTGCGGAAGTATAGCCGTAATCTTTGCTGTTAACAACAATTTTGTTGCTGCAGCTATATTTGTGTTTCTCGGAATTTTCTTCGATTTTTTTGATGGCTTATTGGCCAGAAAGCTAAACGTACAAAGTGCATTAGGAGTACAATTAGATTCTTTAGCCGATATGGTCACAAGCGGTTTAGTTCCAGGTATCGTGATGTTTAAACTAATATCAATTAGTGTTGACGCTCCCGAAATAGTATCTGCCAAAGCTTGGAGTTCAAACTTTAGCTTGTCATCTATAGAGCTAGAACCTATAGCTCTTATCGGTCTTTTTATAACCTTAGCTTCTGCTTATCGTTTGGCTAAATTTAATGTAGATGAAGACCAGCAAACGTATTTTAAAGGACTGCCAACACCTGCTAATGCTTTATTAGTTTTGTCTTTACCATTAATTATTGAATTTCAAAATAATAACTTTGCAACAGCTCTTATTCTCAATCAATGGTTTTTAATTGCTTTCACACTTTTAAGTTGCTATTTGCTGAATTCAAAACTCAAATTATTAGCATTAAAGTTTAAAGATTATAGTTTTTCTAATAATAAATTCCGGTATATACTCATTATTGCTACAGTGCTATTGTTGGTACTTTTCCATTTTATAGCGATACCAATACTTATTATATTATATATTATACTTTCACTACTTGATAATTTAACAACCAAATAATTAATTACATATGTTAGGAGTCATTTTTACATTATTAATGCTTGTATTGTTACAGGCTGTACTAGGATTTGATAATCTTCTTTACATTTCATTAGAATCTAAAAAAGCACCATTATCTGACCAAAAGCGTGTTAGAAAAGTAGGTATTTTAATTGCTATTGTTCTTAGAATTGTATTACTATTTGTGTTGGTTTCAATTATTGATCTTTTTCAGGAACCTTTTTCGTTTTTAACAGGACATATTGATGATGTATTGGATTTCGCTTTTAACGGACATAGTTTAATTGTTTTAGCAGGTGGAGGTTTTATTATTTATACTGCTATCAAAGAAATCTGGCATATGATTGCCAAACATGATCTTAGTGAGAGTGTAGATGATGTAAATAAAGGAACAAAGTCGTCAAATGCAGTTGTTGCAAGTATTGTGTTGATGAATTTAGTGTTTTCTTTCGACTCTATTTTAGCAGCTATCGGACTTACCAGTGATATTGAAAATTCGACAACAGCCTTTATTGTAATGGCTATAGCTATTGTTGTTAGTGGATTGCTAATGTTGTTACTGGCTGATAAAATTTCAGTATTCTTAGCTAAAAATCGAATGTATGAAGTGCTGGGATTATTTATTTTATTTATTGTAGGAATTATGTTAGTTACCGAAGGTGGACATCTTGCTCATTTAAAGATATTTGGCAATGAGATTGTTCCAATGAGTAAAACAACCTTTTATTTTGTGATTGCTGTATTGGTTGTTACCGATGTTGTTCAAGGGCGATACCAAAAGAAATTACTTGCTAAACAAGTCAAACAAACAGAAACTAAAAATAAAGTAAATTAAAGAAAATGCTATGGATGATATCAAAGCACAATTATTAGATTTATCCACCAATGCAGAAGTTGCTTTAGGTGAATGGATGGTGAGTTTAGTAATACTGTTAATTCTTATAACAGCTATCAAATGGGTATATGTAAAACGTTCTAATACAGTATCTAACAGAGTCCTTTTTGCAAATACTTTTTATGCTTTTGCTCTAGCAATATTTTTAATTATAACCTCAATAAAAGTGTCTTTGGCATTGTCATTAGGATTGATTGGAGCACTATCAATTGTGAGGTTTAGAACAGCAATTAAAGAGCCTGAACAGCTTGTGTATTTATTAATGATTATTGGAGTTTCCATTTCGCTTGCTGCTCAACAAGTTATTCCTTCGATCATCATTACTCTATTATTTCTAGTATGGCAGTTTACGTCTAAACAAAGTAACTCCTACATTAATAAAGATTTAATGAATATTTCATTAGACTTCAATGCTAATCAGGATTTAGAGTTTGTATTTTCTGAATTGAAAAAAATAAAACAAATTAATGGTTTTGAGAAAATTGTAACCGATAGTAATTCTGCTAATCTAACATTGTCTGTGTCTTCAATACAAGATTCAGATTTTTTAGATATTAAATCAAAACTTGAACAAAACGACGGACTTAAAAACGTGAGTATTTCTTTTATATCATCACTAACTTTCTAACATGTTTACAAAAAAGCTACTTAAAATAATTTCATTTTATATCATTGGTTTCCTCCTTGGTGTAGCAATTATGCTGATGATATGATGTTACTTCAAGGACATAAAGCCAGCGATAAAAAAGATGAAAAACGCTTTTTTTTAGTAGTCTATGTTTTTGTATTGCTTTTTGGAGTGTATTCTGGTATGTATTGTTATCGGTTCGGAATTGTTGTAGATGTTAAACATCATCTCCAGGCTGCTCATTACGATTTTCCTACATATTTTAAGTATTTAACGTCTAGTTCAGATAATAATTTTGATGATATCGCTATCGATTTTAAATTCAAAGATTATATTAAACTGAGTAATCAACGTTCGCGATTTGTATATAGTAATTCTCATTTTTTTGAAGGAAAACAGTGGTTACGACGAGAAAGTACTTACGCGAAAGCAACGATAAAGTATAACCAGAAAAAGTTTGATGTTAAAGCAAAATTATTCGGAAAAAACAACGACCATTTCAGGCATCCATACAAGTGGAGTTTTAGAGTGAAAGCTAAAGATTATATCAAGGATTTTAAAAACGGAAAATTCAATCTTCTACAACCTAATACGCGTCTGTATATCACTGATGTGATTTGCAATAGAGTGCTTCAGCAACATAATATACTGAGCTTAGAATATAAGCCGGTTAACTTAACAATTAATGATAGACCAACAGATCTTTATTTTATTGAAGATTTCTTTTCTAAGTATCTAATTGAACGAAATGGCTATCGAGATTCTTTCATCTTTACATTTAGTAGTATTAAACATCCTAGTTTAGATAAACTAAACGAAAACCAGTTACGAGATATTGATCAAATCAAAAATGATATCATTAATACTCCTGAAATTATTCTGGATCAAGATAAGTTTGATAAGGTTTTGGCTCTTCTCTTTTTAGCTCAAAATAAGCATCCTTATTTGGTTGATAATTTTCATATGTTTTATAATAATGTCACCAACAAGGTTGAGCCGATTGTTAGAGAGGTGTGGTTTAAAGATGTATTGACGTTATCCTCTAAGGAAGATTTAAAAGGCAAGCTCATAGAATTCATTACGTATGTTTCAGATTATAACAAAAACCTAAATACTTACTTGTCTTCAATTGTAAATAAAGAAAAACGATTAGAACAGGTTATAACTACCATTAATACCATTAGTAAAGATCTGACAGCGATTCGTTCAACTCCAGATTGGCAAACCTTTCAAGATGCTATTTATTCACGATATCCTCAGGCCATATATTTATGCAAAAATATTGAAATCAATGTCAATGCAGTTCTGAGTTTAAACCTAGACGAACAAAAAAAGAAGCTTATCCCTAATCGCATCAAACAAATAGAAACTGATACTAAGCTGGAAGACGATATGGTGTTATACGATACCGATTTATCGTTGTCGCCTGGAATCACTCTAGATCTCAATGGACATCATATTATTCTTGTTTCTGGACATATAAGTGCTGTAGGAGAAGCTACAAATGCAATTACGATAACAAATTCGTCAGAAGCACATTCATCTATCGTAGTCAAGCAATCTAAAACCCCAAACAAGTTTGCCTATGTGAATATTTCTAAGCTTTCAAATTTTGATGATTCATATTGGCATTTGCCTGCAGGAATAACCTTTTACGAGTCTGAAGTACTTATGAATCATGTTGCATTTGAATCTAACAGAGCAGGTGACGATTTTGTGAATTTTTTTAGATGTAGCGATTTTAACTTGAACAATGTAAGTTTTACAAATGTAAATGCCGATGCTATCGATTCTGATTTTTCCAACGGAACCATAGATAATTGTAATTTTTTAAATATAGGGAATGATGCTGTTGATGGTTCTGGAAGTCAGATTACTATTACTAACAGTCGTTTTAATAATGTTGAAGATAAAGTGATTAGTGCAGGTGAAAATTCGACCATGCATATTGCGAATTCGACCATATTAAATTCTGAAATTTCCTTTGTTTCAAAAGATGACTCAACATTAAGTGAACAAAATAATACGTTGATAAATAATACCTTAGATTACTGTTTGTTTAATAAGAAAAAGGAGTTTGATAACGGATCCTTGTATACAGATAAAAATATCTTACAAACGAAGTATCTAATTGAAAAAGGATCTAAAGTTTATAAAGGCGCTGAAGAACTTATGAATTTAAAAATGGTAGATAGCGTTAAAGAAAGTTTATACGGAATAGAATATGGGAAAAAAAGCCGATAATAGTGCTTGGCGTTTTGAACGTAAATATGAATTGTCGCTAAAGGAATATCTGCAGTTTGAAAAACTTTTACTGCTTTCCGATATGCGAACTTTATATCCAGATAGACAAATAAATAACTGCTATTTTGATTCTATTACTAACAATGCTTATACAGAATCTGTTGAAGGTTATAGTGAAAAAATGAAAGTCAGGGTACGTTGGTATGGTGAATTATGGCGTACTGTAGCACCTGTTTTAGAGTTTAAACTGAAGCAAAATCATTCGAATAAAAAAGAAACTTTTAAGCTACCTGAAATTACACTTAACGAGGCTTTTGATTGGGAAAACTATGCTCAAGACATTCTAGAGTATATGTTTGAAACTCACAATATGACCATTTTAAATAGGTTAGAACCCGTCTTAATCAACACCTATAAACGTTCTTATTATTCTAATTTTGACAAAACTTTTAGGTTAACAGTTGACAGAGAACTCAAATTTATGTCTCCTGCAAATAAGTTAAGTCATAAGCTGCCTCAGGAAGTGGGCGCCTATATTATTGAATTAAAATCTAATAATGAGAATTTGATTAAGAATTTTCCACTCGCTAAAAACTTAGGAAAATTTTCAAAGTTTGCAACCGGACGTCTCTTAATTCGCTAAATAAAAAAGGCAATTAGAACTCTAGTTTCTTCTTACGTAATTCAAAATTCTGACCTAAATACACTTTACGTACCATCTCGTCATTTGCCAGTTCTTCAGGTTCACCAGCTTTTAGAATGCTTCCTTCAAACATGAGGTAAGTACGGTCAGTAATAGCTAAAGTTTCCTGTACGTTGTGGTCGGTAATAAGAATACCAATATTTTTCTTTTTAAGCTGAGCTACAATTCTTTGAATATCTTCAACAGCAACAGGATCTACACCTGCAAAGGGTTCATCGAGTAAAATGAAATCGGGATCGGTTGCTAAGGCTCGAGCAATTTCTGTACGTCGTCGCTCACCACCTGATAATAAATCACCTCTATTTGTGCGAATATGACCTAATCCAAACTCTTCAATCAAGGATTCCATTTTTGCTTCCTGTTCTTTTTTACTGAGTTTAGTCATTTGTAGAACACTCAAGATATTGTCTTCAATGCTAAGCTTTCTAAAAACTGAAGCCTCCTGAGCCAAGTAGCCAATGCCATTTTGAGCACGTTTGTACATCGGGAATGATGTAATCTCAGTACTATCAAGATGTATACTACCACCATTAGGTTTAATTAAACCAACAATCATATAAAAAGAGGTTGTTTTACCAGCACCATTCGGACCTAATAAACCAACGATTTCTCCCTGGTTGACTTCCAGAGATACATCTTTTACTACTTTTCGTCCGTTATAGGACTTCATTAAATTATCGGCTCTTAATTTTTTCATATCAGAAGTAATAAGCGCTAAAATAACAAATTCGAAACGACTTGTATTTTAGTTTATTATAAGTTTAACGGTCAGATTCTAAAGCATCCCAGTATTCGTAGGCTTTGCGTAAATGCGGAATAACAATCGTACCGCCAACCAGTGTCGCAATACTTAAGGCTTCAACAACTTCTTCTTTGTTTAAACCTTCCTTATGACTAGACTCTAAATGGTATTTAACGCAATCATCACAGCGTAGCACCATTGAAGCTACCAGCCCTAACAGTTCTTTGGTTTTCTTATCTAATGCACCTTCGGTAAACGCATTAGTATCGAGATTAAATATGCGTTTAATAATTTTATTATTATCTGCTAGAATCGCATCGTTCATTTTAGAACGGTATGCATTAAAATCAGTAACGATATCAGACATGTGCTTTTTGTTTTTTATTTTGGTTTTTAACAACCACTTTAGATATATAAATACTCACTTGGTATAATATTAATATTGGTATGGCAACAATAATCTGGCTGGCCAAATCTGGAGGCGTAATGATTGCAGATAGAATCAATACAATAACCAAGGCAAATTTTCGGTATTTTCTCATGATTTGTGGTGTCACCAATCCTATTTTAGTTAAAAAATAGATAACGATAGGTAACTCAAAAACAAAACCAGAAGCCAAGGACGCTGAGCGAACTGTTGAGATGTATGAACTTATATCAAATTCATTAACAACTTCCGGACTTATACTATAGTTAGCCAGGAAATTTATAGATAGTGGTGTCACTATGTAATAGCCAAATAATACGCCTAAAAAGAATAAAAATGATGTTGTAAAAATAAACCCTCTGGAATGTCTGCGTTCTTTCTGATGTAATCCCGGACTTATAAAACTCCAGAACTGATAAATGACATAAGGAAACGCAATCACAAATCCTGCGTAAATTGAGGTCCATATATCTGCTGAAAATTGCCCTGCCATTTGCCTACTCTGAATTTTAAACGGAAATTCAGCAGCACAAAACGTCGTATCACTTATTCCAATAAACTCTGAAGCTTTACACAACCATTTATACGTTGGAAAGTCCATACGCTTTGGCGCAAAAACGATATGCTCAAAAATAAACCCACTAAATATAAATGCTACCGTTGCACATATTAAAATAGAGAGTGTGATTCGTATTAAGTGCCATCTTAAGTCTTCGAGATGATCTAGAAAAGACATCTCATCGGTATTCTTTTTTGTCATTATATAATACCTTCTTTAATTAAATCATGAATATGAATAACGCCAGCATAGTTTCCATCCTTTTCAACAAGTAATTGAGAAATTCCATGTGCTTCCATGAGTTCCATAGCATCTATAGCCATAGCATCTTCGTCAATACGTTTTGGATTGCTACTCATAATATCTTTAGCTGTTAAATGAATAAATTCATCACTTTTAGTCAGCATTCGCCTTAAATCACCATCAGTTATAATACCAGCAATTTTTTTATTATCAACTACAGCTGTAACACCTAGCCTTTTTTCAGAAATTTCAACAATTACATTTTTAGCACTTGTAGTTAATTCTACTTTAGGCTTTTCATTCATTGACGATAAATCACTAACACGTAAGTATAAACGTTTTCCTAATGCACCTCCAGGATGGTATTTGGCAAAGTCTTTACTAGAAAATCCACGTAGTTCTAATAAACAGATTGCTAAAGCATCTCCCATTACTAATTGTGCAGTTGTACTTGTCGTTGGTGCTAAATTATTAGGACAAGCCTCTTGTTCAACGTAAGCATTTAAGATGAAATCGGCTTGTTGTGCTAAAAATGAACTGTCATTTCCTGTAATGGCAATCATTTTATTTTTAGCATTCTTAATTAAAGGAACCAGGACTTTAATTTCTGGCGTATTTCCGCTTTTAGAAATACAAATGACAACGTCATCTTCTAGAATTAAACCTAAATCACCATGAATAGCATCTGCAGCATGCATAAATACTGCAGGTGTGCCAGTAGAGTTTAGAGTTGCAACTATTTTATTAGCAATAATGGCGCTTTTTCCAATACCTGTAATGATAACGCGACCTTTAGAATTATAAATTAAAGACACAGCATTGGCGAAATCATCGGTCAATAAATGACTTAAATTAGCTATGGCATCACGCTCTATATCAATGGTTTTTTTAGCCGTATTTAGAATAGATTCAATACTGTTCAAAATTAATTTTTTTTGAGTTTGATGGGTATAAAGAAATTGTTATCTTTAGGTTTATGCAAATGTATCAAAAATACTAATAGGGATTAATGAGTATAAAAGAAATTGATATACATTCTGCACTTAAACAATACTTCGGTTTTTCTCAATTCAAAGGACTTCAGGAAAGTGTTATAAAAAGCGTTGTTGCAGGTGAGGATGTATTTGTTATTATGCCAACAGGTGGAGGGAAATCGTTGTGTTATCAACTTCCAGCACTTATAAAAGACGGCACTGCAATTATTGTTTCACCTTTAATTGCCTTAATGAAAAATCAGGTTGACGCTATTCGAGGTGTCTCTAATGAAGAAGGTGTAGCACATGTTTTGAACTCTTCTTTAAATAAAACTGAAGTTAAGCGTGTTAAAGAAGATATTACTAATGGTGTTACTAAACTATTATATGTCGCTCCAGAATCATTAACCAAAGAAGAACATGTAGAGTTTCTAAGATCGGTAACGATATCTTTTATGGCTGTCGATGAAGCCCATTGTATTAGTGAATGGGGTCATGATTTTAGACCAGAATACCGAAACCTTCGTCATATCATTAAACGTATAGGTGATAATATTCCAATTATAGGCTTGACGGCTACTGCCACGCCTAAGGTTCAAGAGGATATTTTAAAGAGTTTAGATATTCAAAATGCAACAACTTTTAAGGCCTCTTTTAATAGACCTAATTTGTATTATGAAATACGTCCGAAAACTAAAAACGTAGATGCTGATATCATTCGTTTTGTAAAAAAGAATGAAGGCAAATCAGGTATTGTTTACTGTCTTAGTCGAAAGCGCGTAGAAGAATTAGCTCAAGTCTTGCAGGTTAATGGTGTGAAAGCGGTTCCATATCACGCAGGTTTAGATCCTAAAACCAGAGTCAAACATCAAGACATGTTCTTAATGGAAGATTGCGATGTTGTTGTGGCTACTATTGCCTTCGGAATGGGAATTGATAAACCTGATGTTCGCTTTGTTATTCATCATGATATACCAAAAAGTATAGAAAGTTATTATCAGGAAACTGGTCGTGCTGGTCGTGATGGAGGCGAAGGTCACTGTTTGGCATACTACGCTTATAAAGACATTGAAAAATTAGAAAAATTCATGTCTGGTAAACCTGTTGCCGAACAAGAAATTGGACATGCTTTATTACAAGAAGTAGTCGCATTTGCTGAAACTTCGGTGTCGAGACGAAAGTTTATTCTTCATTATTTTGGAGAAGAATTTGATAATGCTACTGGTGAAGGTGGTGATATGGACGATAATGTTAGGCATCCTAAGAAGCAACATGAAGCTCAAGATGAAGTTGTGACCTTATTAGAAACTGTTGAAAAAACTAATGAGAAGTATAAGTCTAAGGATTTAGTACAAGTATTGATAGGAAAAACCAATGCGTTAATTTCTTCTCATAAAACTGACGGACAACCATTTTTTGGTATTGGAAAATCAAAAGATAAAAGGTATTGGATGGCTTTAATACGTCAGGTATTAGTCGCTGGATATCTTAAAAAAGATATTGAAACCTATGGTGTGTTGAGGTTGTCTGATGAAGGTCGGGCTTATATAAAATCTCCAGAATCATTTATGATGACCGAAGATCATGTGTTTGATGAAGAGAGTGATGACGGTATTGTAACTGCTGCCAAAGGTGGAGGTGGTGTTGCTGATGAAACATTAATGAAAATGCTTAAAGACCTTCGCAAACGAAATGCTAAAAGCTTAGGCGTACCTCCATTTGTTATTTTTCAAGATCCTTCATTAGAAGATATGGCACTCAAATATCCTATCACTTTAGAAGAGATGAGTAATGTTCATGGTGTTGGAGAAGGTAAGGCAAAAAAATACGGTAAAGATTTTGTGGCTTTAATCGCTCAATATGTTGAAGATAATGATATAGTGCGACCAGATGATTTTGTTGTTAAAAGTACGGGTTCAAACTCGGCTATTAAATTGTATATCATACAAAATGTAGATCGTAAATTACCACTTACAGATATTGCTTCATCTAAAGGAATGTCTATGCCAGAATTCATCAAAGAAATGGAAGCCATTGTCTATTCTGGAACCAAATTAAATATCAACTACTGGTTAGATGATTTATTAGATGAAGATCAGCAGGAAGAAATTCATGAGTATTTTATGGAATCTGAAACCGATAAAATCGATTTGGCTATCGAAGAATTTGATGGCGATTATGATGATGAAGAACTGCGTTTATATCGCATCAAGTTTATAAGTGAAGTTGCAAACTAGATTTATTCTTCTTCATCATTAAGATGAATGACAGAAAATATAATGTCTTGCTTATCGCAACTTAAACTAAATTGATCAATAGCTTTAGGGTGTATTTTTTCTACATTCTGTTCTTCTATTTGAAAATCAATTTTAGTGATACTTCTCCCTTTTATATCAGTAGGATCTGATTCTAATTCAAAAGAATCTGACTCTAGTGTAAAGGTTGATGTTTGACCATGTATACTAAGTTGTGCTCCTTTTTTAGTTTTAATTTTAAATGTTCCGACAATAACTGTCTGAAAAAAATAATAACCACCAAGCTCATTTAAGCCAGCATATAATACATTATGTTCAGAAATGGCAAATGGTTGATGCTCTATATCGTTAATAATAGCATCGGTTGTATCTGAAATTGCTGTAGCGGAATTGGTTTTAGAATTTCCGAAGGCAGTTTTTAATTTTGTAATAAAACTCATAAGGTTTTCAGTTTCAGCAAAACTAATCTTATGAGCATCAATATCCAAATTGTAGTTCTAACTTCGCTCTTCTAATAGAGTTTCATATCTTTGCACCTCAATTTAAATTTAATACAATGCAAGACGGTTTATACGCAAAATTTAATACCACAAAAGGCGCTATTTTAGTCGCTTTAGAATTTCAGAAAACTCCAGGAACAGTAGGTAATTTCGTGGCTTTAGCTGAAGGAAATTTAGAAAATGAAGTAAAGCCGCAAGGCACACCTTATTATGATGGGTTAAAATTTCACAGAGTCATTCCTGATTTTATGATTCAAGGTGGTTGCCCTCAAGGGACTGGAACAGGAAATCCAGGTTATAAATTTGATGATGAATTTCACCCAGATTTAAAACACGACGGACCAGGCGTATTGTCTATGGCAAATGCAGGACCAGGTACCAACGGAAGCCAGTTTTTTATTACACACGTTGAGACACCTTGGTTGGATAATAATCATACAGTCTTCGGAAAAGTGATAGAAGGACAAGATGTCGTAGATGCAATAGCTCAAGGTGACGAAATTGAAACTTTAGAAATTGTTAGAGTTGGAAGCGACGCTGAAAACTTTAATGCTGTAGAAGCATTTAGAGTTTTTGAAGGTGCTAGAGAAGCAAGAGTTGCGGCTGAAAGAGAAGCAGCAAGAGCTGAGTTGGATAAATTGGCTTCAGGGTTTGAAGAAACTAAAAGCGGATTGCGTTACCAGATTATCCAAAAAGGAGCAGGTAAAGCTGCTGAAGCTGGTAAAATGGTGTCAGTACATTATAAAGGTCAGTTAGCAGATGGAACCGTATTTGATTCATCATACAAAAGAAATGCACCATTAGATTTTCAAGTAGGTGTTGGTCAGGTTATTCCAGGTTGGGATGAAGGGATTTGTTTGCTAAATGTTGGTGACAAAGCGCGACTAGTAATTCCTAGTGATTTAGGTTATGGTGCAGCTGGTGCTGGAGGTGTGATTCCACCAAATGCAACTCTGGTTTTTGATGTAGAGTTAATGGATGTCAAATAAGTTACGCATCTTAGATTCCGATTTTATAAAATAAAAAAAGCACCAATGTATTTGGTGCTTTTTAAGTTTATCTTCTTCTAAAGTTAATTGTTCTTATAGGTTAAATCGACAATAAGTTCTGCAGTCTTCTTATTGAAAACGACCTTATAAGTCGAATTTTTCGTATCATTTTCTTTAACATACAAGTCGTCAACTAAAGTGAAATCATTTCTGGAGATATAATCATTCACATCTACTGTATTAGTGTCAATTACAAATTTAGAGACCTTCCTGTTATCTTTGCATTCGCAATCTGTCGATGAAATTTCAGGAACGTTTATACCTGTTCTTAATTCGATGTTATCAATATTATACAATTCACAAGACTGAGAATCGTAAATGATTTTTCCGAAGAGATGAAATCCACCATATAACATCGCCATAAAAAGAGCGATGGTTGCCAGACCAATGAGAAGCCTTTTCATACTGTTGGTTTATATATTAAACGTGAACATTATAAATTTAGTACTACAAAACACAATCAATTTATTTACGTTTAGCAACAAATGTACCGTTAGGTTGAATGGCTTTTAACTCAGTTATGGTGCCGTCATCAGAAGCTATAAATTCAACTTTAAAACCTTCAAGAGTTTTAAATGAAAACTTGTGCTCTGCTGTTGCTATCAATTCATATTCAGGTTGCCCTTTGATAAAAAGATGAAGCGCTTCTTTTTTAATAAATACTTTTATTGTTGTTCCAGAAATGTCGTATTCGCCTGTATATTGTTCTAAAGTTTTAGTGTCAACATCAATGCTGTTTGGAGTGCGTTTAAATTCAAGAGCATCTAGTGTTGGTTCAATTTTAAGTTTTGCTCCAGAAATATCACCTGCATCATTGGTCGCAAAAGTGATTTTTATTGATTTTCCATACGAAGCCGTATCAACTTTACCTTCAACAACATCAATCATCTCAAATACATCATAATGATAGTGACGTAAATAGATTTTATCTGAATTGATGGTGCTAAATAAGGAGTCATGTTGTGATACGATTTCAAATGTTCCATATCCATCATGAGTATATTTCCCTGTATAGTCTAAGCTAATATGAGATGGTTTAGTGTTTTTCACATTAGAGGTTTCCGAATTTTCTTCAGCCTCTTTTTGTGCTTTTTTGCCTTTTTCGAGATTCTCTTCATAGCGTCCAACCCAATCAGAACGTTCCTCACCAATCATTCTATCGGCAATTGTATTTCTTACCAATGATGGTACAGGCGACCCATTTTGATTTGCCAATACTACAATACCAATATTATCACTAGGGAAAAATGCTACATTGGCTGAAAATCCATCAATGTTTCCACCATGATCAACACGATAATGCCCTTTATAAGATTGTAAAAACCATCCATATCCATAATTTGAAAAATGAATATCTGGAAATTTATCATCAGGTGTATTGCCACCAACAACCATTTGAGAACTCATTGCTTCGTTGATATAGCTTTCAGGAATGATGTCTTTATCCTTGTATTTACCATCATTTATCCATGTGATTAACCACTTAGACATATCATTAACACTACTGTTTATACTTCCAGCAGGAGACATTCCGGCAATGTCGTAATAGTCCATTTTTTCAATCTTGTCATCCTTTACTTCATACCCAAATGCTGCGTTTGAACTTGATTTCATTTCAGCAATTGTAGCATTAGTTCGTGTCATTTCTAAAGGTGCAAAGAAGTAATCCTTTAAATTATCTTCCCAGCTTTTACCTGTAATACGCTCTGCAATCACACCTTGAGCCAGGAACCCAAAGTTATTATAATACCATTGTTGTCTAATTCCGGTAAACGGTTCATGATGTTTGATACGCATCAAAAGACTGTCTTTACTATGTGTAGGGAAGTAATACCACGAACCGTCATGGCGTGGTAATCCTGTACTATGTCTCATCAGATCTTTGATAATCATGTTGTTATTCATATTGTCGTCAAAGAACTCTAATTCAGGAATATGTTTTCTAGGATTATCATCAAAAGATAATTTATCATCGGCTCTTAATAAACCCAAAATAGCCGAAGTAAAGGCCTTTGTGGAGGAGCCTATAGCAAAAAGTGTATTGGCATCAACTGGAATTTTATTTTCATAATCGCTATAACCAAACCCTTTAGCGTATACAATTTTATCGCCATCTACAACAGCTACAGCAAAACCTGCTGCTTTAGTTGCTTCAAGAATTTTATTCAGTTCTTTTTCGACGCCTTTAAGTCGTTTGTCTTGCGCATCAATTGAAATTGTCATCAATAATGCACATAAGAATAAAGCTAATTTTTTCATTTGTATTGGTTGTTTTTGTATGAATAAGTACAATGTTAGTAGTGTTGTATCGCAATAAGTTACTCAAATCTTCAGATTTTTTACAATTCATCTTTAAAAAAATACAATTCGGTCATTCCTTTTTTTTAAAAGCCGACTTCCGTTAGATATTTGTCATATCAATTCAACTGAACTATTTTCAGTAAAACCAATAATATTATGAATGTATTAGTCAAAGTTTTTATTTTCCTTGTGTTTAGCCAAATGCTTAATGCACAAGATGTCAAAGGACAGGATGTTACCGTTAAAATCAATAATTTGAGTAGTAACACAGGAAAAGTATTTGTATCAATTTACAACACTGAAACCTCTTTTTTAAGCAAAGGGTATAAAGGAACCAAGAGTTTGATTGAAAATAATAGTTGCGAAGTAACTTTTAAAAATATCCCAGCAGGCGTATATGCTATTTCCTTTTTTCACGATGAAAATGAGAATAATAAAATGGATAGTAATTTTCTAGGCATTCCAAAAGAAGATTATGGCTGCTCAAATAATGCCAGAGGTTTTATGGGACCTCCAAAGTGGGACGACGCAAAATTTGAAGTAAAAAATGAATCAATAACACAAACTATAACACTTTAATATCATGAAAAAATTAATAATTATCGCATTAGTACTCGTCTCAGGAACAATCTATGCACAAACTAATTTTGAAAAAGGAATGCAAAAAGCATTTGGCCTTTGGCAAGAAAATAAGTTAGATGAAGCTGAAAATATGTTTGAGCGTATTTCAAATGCTGAAACCGACAAGTGGTTGCCACATTATTATATTGCTCAAATCAATAGCCTAAAAAGCTGGAATGTTAAAGATGAAAACATATTGAAAGCGCAATTAGATAAAGCACAAGAACATATTAACTCAGCTATGGCTATCAGTAAGGATAATCCTGAAATTATAGTATTGCAAGCTCATATTTTAACCAATTGGGTGGCCTTTGATGGTATGACTTATGGAATGAAGTACTCTGGAAAAATAACAGAACTGTATGCCAAAGCCGAAAAAATAGCACCTCAAAATCCTAGAGTAGTTTTTAGCAAAGCAGAATGGGGTATGGGAAGTGCTAAATATTTTGGACAAGACACTAAGCCCTATTGTGCTGAAATTGAAAAATCCATAGAACTTTTTGCTACCTTTAAACCAGAAAGCGACTTACATCCTAACTGGGGAAAACAGCGAGCAGAACAGGTTACTAAATCATGTAAAGAATAAGAGATCATGACTAAATCAATTAAAAACATCATAATTACCTTCATTATCGGTTGTATTGTTTTCGTTATTGGAAATGCATTATCTGACGGGTTTAACTTTAAAACTATTAATGATTTTTTAATTGATTTTGGATTCTATCAATTATATGCCTTCGTTTTAGGATATACTAATATGGCATTCTTTGATTATATGGAGCATCGTCAATGGAAAAAAGGTGATACCATCAAACGTATCGTCATTGGTATCATTGGGTCTACAATAATCACCTTAATTGCTTTGTTTTTATTACGAGCATTAGTTTCAGTATTGCTGTATGGTTTGACCTTTGAAACGTTTCTCAAAAATGAAACCTGGCAAGGCTATAGTTTTGGGCTCTGGATTACCTTGAGTATCGTATCGGTATTTCATGTTATATTTTTCTATAACAGATACCAAAAAAATAAAATTAAAGAGCAAAAGGTAATTGCAGGTACAGCAAGTGCAAAATTTGATGCTTTAAAAAACCAGCTGGATCCACACTTTTTGTTTAATAGCTTAAATGTTCTAACCAGTTTAATTGAAGAAAATCCTAAGAATGCACAAAAGTTTACAACCTCATTGTCAAAAGTATACCGTTATGTACTTGAGCAGAAAAATAAGGATCTAATTACTGTTGATGAAGAATTAAATTTTGCACGAACTTATATGTCGCTTTTAAAAATGCGATTTGAAGACAGCATTATTTTTGAAATACCTGATCAAGCCACAAACCCTGAAAGTAAAGTAGTGCCTTTATCCTTACAACTTTTGTTAGAAAATGCTGTAAAACATAATATGGTAACCAGTAGCAAACCTTTATACATCAAAATTTATGAGTTAAATGGTATGCTCGTTGTTGAAAATAACCTTCAACCAAAACAAATTGTAAAAAAGAGTAGTGGTGTAGGCTTAGAGAATATCAAACAGCGATATAAATTATTATCAAATAAAACCGTATCAATCAATCAACAAGCAAACCGTTTTGCAGTAGCAATACCAATGCTTACAAAACAAGTATCAATCATGAAAGCAATTGAACCAAAATCAAAATTTGACGACAGATATGTCAGAGCACGTAAGCGTGTTGAAGACATGAAAGAATTTTATTATAGCCTAATCTCCTATTGTCTTGTCATTCCATTCTTATTTTTCATCTGGTATCGGTATACACCAAATACTATACAGTGGTTTTGGTTTCCAATGTTTGGATGGGGAATGGGATTAGCATTTCATGCCTATAAAGTATATGTCAATGATGGCGTATTAGGAAAGAACTGGGAACAGCGTAAAATTGAAAAATTTATGCGTGAGGAAGAAGATCGTTGGAATTAAATAACTAAGTAAAATGGAACATAATACAGATCATAACGTAAATATTAGAGGTCAAAGAGCTTTTGAAAAAGAAGAAGCTTACTTAAGAGCTCAAAAAAAGGTAAAAGCACTTATTGGTTTTTACTGGCACTTTGCCTCATATGTTATAGTCAATATCTTTATCATTGTCTTAATCGTAACTAATGGTGGAGAACTATGGAGTTTTGGAACATTTGCAACAGCCATATTTTGGGGAATAGGTGTCTTTTTTCACTTTATGGGTGTTTACGGACCTGATTTTTTATTCGGAAAGAATTGGGAAGAGCGTAAAATAAAAGAACTTATGGATAAAGATAAAAAGCACTGGGAATAATGAAAACAGACGATTTTTTATATCAAGAGCGTTATCAATTTGCAGCAAAACGCGTTAAACAACTCAAAAAGTTTTATTCGCATCTTATAGTTTATATTGTCGTAAATCTTGTGATATGCTATATAAATATTCAAAATTTAGATGAAGGTGAAAGTTATTTTCATTGGCAAAATTTTATCACATTTTCATTCTGGGGAATTGGTTTATTAGCTCATGCGGCTTCTGTGTTTTTACCAAATTTGATCTTTGGGAAAAACTGGGAGTACAGAAAGGTTAAAGAATTTATGGATAAGGAACATCAATCTTGGGAGTAATTAATTTAAAGTAATCATAATATGGCACTCAATAATGATGAAAACAAACGATTTTTAGAGGCAAAGCGAAAAGTCCAGAAAATTAAAATTTTCTATTTGCATGTCATGCTATACCTAATTGTAATCGCACTTATTTCGTATAATTTTTACATTTTAGAAGGACCTTATACCGATGTGATAACTGGATTAAATATTTCTGTAATTGTATTTTGGACTATTTTTATAGTCATACATGCCTGGAGTGTATACAAAGGTAGATTCCTTTTTAATAAGAGCTGGGAGGATAAAAAAATAGAAAAGATTTTAGAGGAGAAAAACAAAGATGAAGTAGAAACTAAAATCTGGGAATAAACATATATAAGAGAGTTACATACATTTATAAGTAAAGACATAAATTTTTAAAAGCAGATGAAAATAATCATTATTGAAGACGAAAAACCTTCAGCAAGACGCTTGCAACGCATGCTAACTGAATTAGACCTTGAGGCTCAAACCATGTTGCATTCTGTTGAAGAATCCATAGCCTGGTTCCAAAACAATGCACATCCAGATTTGATATTTTTAGATATTCAGCTTAGTGACGGATTGTCGTTTGAAATTTTTGAGACTATTGACATCAATTCGGCAGTCATTTTTACAACAGCTTATGATGAATATGCTTTACAAGCTTTTAAATTAAATAGTATTGATTATTTATTAAAACCTATCGATGACGATGATCTCGCTAGAGCTGTTTCAAAGTATCAGGAGCGCTTACCAAAACAGCAATCGGTTACACTCGATTTTGACGATATAAAAAAGTTACTGGTAAACCCTATTGAGCGTGAATACAAAAAACGATTCTCAGTGAAAGTTGGCCAACACCTGAAGTTGATAAATATTGATGACATCGAATGTTTTTATAGTGAGAATAAAGGTACCTATGCTTATACCTCTGAAGGAAGAAATTATCTGCTCGATACCACTTTAGAGCAATTAGAGGATGAGTTAGAACCTCATAAATTTTTCAGAATTAGCCGAAAGTTTTACGTGAATGTAAATGCCATCAAGGATATGGTGAGTTATACCAATTCTAGACTTCAGATTAAGTTACATACATTTAATGAACAGGACGTTATTGTCGCCAGAGAACGCGTGAAAGATTTTAAAGAATGGCTCGCTTAAACAGGGTTTAGAAGATATCAAACAAATCGCCAATATCTCCAAAAGCATCTTCAATTCCGTCAATTAAGTCACCCGAAAATAATGTGCTTAAGCCAACGTCTAAAAAAAGATCCAGTGCAAGTAATTCAGTTAATGAACTACTCCAATAGTGTTCAGAATTTTTCTTAGATTCTTCTTTCCATTCGTTATATTGTGTTTCAGCTTGAGGTTCTACAACCACTAGAGTACTATTTTTTGACTTCAATAGCATGTCATCATAGATGTGGCGTTTTTTTGGATTAGAAAGAATATCAAAAGCTTCAACCAATTGATTAAATCTAACTTTTGCATCTTCCGAAGAATTATTATCTGGGTGATACAAGGCAATTTCTGTTCTGAATGCTTTTTTGATGTCATTAACATCTGCTGTATTATCAATATTGAGAAGCCTGTAATAGTTTGGTAGTTCCATCATTAATTAGTTTGAAATATAGGATTCTAGTTGCGATTTGAAATTTTGATTGTCATCTACAAATAGAAGCAATGTCTTGAAAGTTTTAGGCTTTCCGTAGATAAAATGGAGATGCTGAGGCGTTTTTAGTTGTATTTTGATATTACATTGTTCTAGTGTTCCTAGTAGTGATAGCGTCTTAGTACTTTTTTGTTCATTATAATCTGAAGAATTTATTAATTCAATACTGCTAATGTCTTCATGTAGAATATGAGTTTCGCTTAGCATCCCAAACCGCAAATGTAAATGATCGTTAGCTAAAATAATTGGCCGTTTGGGAACAGATCTAATAATGCCTATCAATTGAAAAGCCGAATAAATACTCAATATTGTTAATATCCAAGCTAGTGTCGGACTCCACTTTGAAACGAGCACATGAACAGTAACCATTTCAATTGCTACAACAAAAATAATAGCGCCAAGAGTAGATAAAATACCAGAGCCTTTATAGTTAGAAAATTCATTGGGCTTAAGTGGTATACTTTTAAAATTAAAAAAGCCATAATATATGAGAGCGATTTCATTAGTAACCAATTTTGCTACAGTTTTAGGAAACAATGAATTACAGGTCTCTACTAAGGCATCATAAAAATCAGAATGCTCGTTTGCTGTCATTTTATAAATCTTAACAGCCTTGCTAACTTTTAATATAATTAATGATATTACTGAGAGTTCTACGAGTGGAATGAGCCATGTTTTTGCTATTTGTAATGCATCCTGATGTGCTGAAGGAATGGTATAAGACGCAATTAAAATACATAGAAAAAGACAAGGTACAACCGTTAAGTTTGAGATATTACGTTTTCTAATAAGTAGAAAATAGATTACTGGAATTGTGACAATAAAGTCTATAGTAATAAAAGTTGATAAGGATTTCTGGTTAGCTAAAAATACACCAGAATTTAAGAGTAAGACTAACGATAATATTAGTACTAATGGAATGATAAAAGCTAACGCATTTAGTTTTAAAGTCGACGGTTGATCCATATCTCTTCTGCTTTAATGAGACTACTTTATATGACGCACTTTATCAATAAATGTTACTGTTTTTGACTAAAAAAATTAGTCATTAATTCTATTGTCATCAAAGGCAGATGGTAATAAATTAGGAATTAATTTAGCAAATAGTGGTAATAAAATAGCACCTCCAGGTAGCATGAAAATAGCTAAACTAGGAATTGTTTTAAGAATATCAAGTAACTGAGCTTGCAGCTGCTTTTGTTCGTCTTTACTCAAATCGGTTTGAGTTGATTTAGTAATCAATTGCATTAACTCTTTACTCTGATTAATTTCTTTAACCAGGCGTTTGCTATTTCGTCTGAGTAATTTATTAACCAGTTGTGATGAATTTTCATAAAAATTAGAAAAAGGATTGGTTTGCTGAAATAATAAAACCTCTTTTTTATGTACGTTATGAAATTTTGAAACACAAATTAATGAATCCTGAATTTCAGAATTTTCAAGCTCTAATTTTTTTGCAAGCGCTCTTAAAAATTTATATTCTGTCTTTTCTAAGATTTCATCATCCCAAATAGCCAGACACATCAAATCTAATAAATACTTTTTTTCAGTTGAATTAATATTATAATCTATATCATATATTAAATCTACCATATCTATATCTTCATCATCAATATAAGATGTCGATAATTCCATAATATCAATAATCTCTTTATCGTAATCGGTAATTCTACGTTTAGAATTAAGCGATTGATACAAGGTGCCTATAATGATACTTTCTAGATTCGCGGCGTATGATTTTGGCTCAATAGTCTGATTTAAAAAACTGTCAAAGGTTAGAACGTCCACATATAACAGTGAATTGGTAATAGATTTATTGAAATTTCTGGTTAATAAATTATCATCGATTTGAATTCTATCATGAATGAGACGTTCTAACATAGAATTCTCACTCTTACCAATCACTAATTTATCCCAAAGCGATAAATCTGAAACTTCTAGAGCTTTATAAAATGCCAGCAAATCTTTTATAAAAAACTCTGTAGCAAATGTAGCTTTAGAAAAATAGTACATATGATAAAGTCCGGTAAGTAAATTGATTTTAGCAAGTTCATCTTCAGAGTAGGTATGAAGAAACCCTATTTTATCTGTGTGCTTAACATTAACACCATAGATAAAGCCATAATCTTTTAAACCAGTATATAGTTCGTCTTTAGTTTTAAAAGGAACTCCGTTTTTAGATAACTGATAACAAAATTTTTCAATCCAACCGCTTGTAGATGGGTTCATATGCCAAATTTAAAGTCAATACAAAGTTAAGTTTTTATCAGTATAAATTACGTTTTAATCGTATTAACATAAAATTAACAAAACCGACATTGAGATATTTGCGTAAATGTTAGCAGAGACAAATAAATAATTAACAAAAATCTCATTTATTATGAAAAAATCAAGAATTTTAATTGGAGCTGCAGTCTTAACCATTGCTGGCTTTTTTGCAATTGCAGCAGATCATATTGATGCGCCTGCAGTTGCTGGTGGTGCCAGTGATATTACTGACATCTATGCGTTTCAGGGCGCCAATACTAATAATATAGTATTTGTAGCAAATGTTCAGGGACTATTATCACCTGGAAGCACAGCTAGTGCTGCATTTGATGAAAATGTATTAATAGAATTTAATATAGACAATGATGGCGATGCTGTGGAAGATTTGGTGATTCAAGCAACTCCAAGAGATGGTAAAATGTACTTTTTTGGACCATTTGCACCAACTCAAACAGGATTAAATAGTACTATTTTTTCTTCTGACGGATTTAATACTGTTGATATTACGCCTTATGGTGATGCAGCTATCGTAGAAAACAATAATGGAATGAGCTTTTTTGCAGGACCTCGTGATGATCCATTTTTTATGGACTTTGCCAGATATGGTGAAATCATTGCAGGTAATGAAACGATGTTTAGTGACCCAGGAACAGATAGTTTTGCTGGTACCAATGTGCTATCAGTAGTTGTAGAATTACCTAAATCAATGGTAGGTTCTGGAGACTCTGTTAATATTTGGGTAGAATCTAAAAGAAAACAATAAGACATCTATTACTTATATAGAATCATAAACAAACAAAATTTAAAGAATATGAAATTCAATAATATAAAATTAGCAGCAATCGCATTGCTCGTATCATTCTCAGCTTATAACTGTAGTAGTGATGATGATAACGGACCAACTGGTCCAACAGGTCCAAATTTCACTGGGATTTATGCTCAGGAAGATCAAATGGGTAGACCAGCAATAAATACAGTATTTGTAGATATGATGGATAAAAATGCATTTAATACAACTATTCCTTCTAATCAAAATGCAGCATTTCAATCGAAGTTTCAAGCAAAATTAGAAGCCTTAAACCCAGCACACGCCGATCCAGCGTACACCAATGCTTTAGGGTTTAATGCAGAGCAATTTACTGGCGCTTTAGCAACAGATGTATTGACTGTGTCTTTAACAGGAACAACAACATTTTTTGATGGAGAAAATGTACTAACAGGACGTACTTTAGCTGATGATGTAATTTCAGTAGAATTATTACTCATCTTTGGTGGTCCAATGGGTACAGATAACCCTGGATTGACAAATGATAATGTTGATGGTAATGATAAGCCATTTTCAACATCATTCCCATACCTAGCCTCACCTTGGTAGAATTAGTCTAACTCTGAAATGGGAACCTAACAATCCCATTTCAGAGTTTATTATCTCAACAATAAACACTCTAGAAAACCAAAAGACACTATTATGAACTCTAAATACAACATACTAATTTTCGTATTTGTAACATTGCTTTGTACGAATTGTAATATCATACCCAATTCACAAATCACAGATGCAAACGACTATGATGCCTACCTTACCACTGCTGAAAACGCTACACTAGACCGCATAAAACAAGATGAAGTGTTTTGGTCTGATAAGCTAAAACAAACACCAAACCAATTTCCGTATAGAGGAAAATTAGCATCTACTTATGCTGAATATTTCTCAGCTACCGGAACAATAGAATATCTTATTAAAGCCGAAGAACAACTGCTCAAGGTTAACGAAATAACTAAGTATGAAAACCCATCATACCTTAGAAGTTTAGCACTTAATTACATATCGCAACATAAATTTAAAGCCGCTTTAAATCATCTTGAAAAGGCTGAAGCTTTAGGAGAAAACCTTCAATCTACACGAAAAATGTTATTTGACGTTCACTTAGAATTAGGTAATTACGACAAAGCACAATCTTATTTGTCAACCTTTGAAAATTTTAGTGATTTCGATTACCTCATACGCTTGTCAAAATGGAGTGATCACAAGGGTAATTTAGATGCAGCAATCAAATATATGGAAAAGGCTATGGCTGTAGCTGAATCATCAAACCTAAATCATCTAAAGCAATGGTCATATACGAATATTGCTGATTTTTACGGACACGCAGGTGAGATTGAAAAATCATATGCTTATTTCTTAAAAGCGCTTGAACTTAACCCTAACGATGCTTATGCTAAAAAAGGAATAGCCTGGATTGTATATTCACATGAAAAAAAACCTGCAGAGGCATTACGTATTTTAAATACGGTAACCACATCTTATAATGCTCCTGATTATTATTTGCTTAAAGCTGAGATTGCTCAATATATGGGGTTTGACGCCATTAGTAGAGCTCAATTAGACTTATATAAAACAGCTATGGAGAATGAGTCTTACGGAGACATGTATAATAAATACAATGTATTACTTTATACTGGTAATGATCATATGCTTGAAGAAGCGATAGCTATTGCTAAAACTGAAGTTGAAAACAGACCGACACCACAATCTTACGATTTATTAGCCTGGTCTTATTTCAAAAACGGACACTTAGATAAAGCACTTGAAATTGTCGAAAGTCACATCATAGATAAAACTTACGAACCAGAAACCTTATACCATGTTGCTGAAATTTATAAAGCAGCAGGAAAAACAGAAGACATCATACCGCTTAAAGAAGAATTATTAGCAAGTATTTATGAGTTAGGTCCAACAATGAGAGACGATATTAATCAACTTTAAAAGCACCTAACTCATGAACTTTCTTAGATATTTTGCGTTGCTTTCACTAGTGGCGTTGACAAATAGTACGCATGCTCAACAGCTAAAAGGCTTTGTGTTTAATGAAATTAATCAGCCTTTAGAAGCAGCATATGTTTATAATTTAAATTCAAAAAGCCATGCACACACTTCAGAAAATGGTGTGTTTGTCTTAGAACAAAGTAAACCTGGCGACTCAATTAAAATTGGGCTGTTAGGATATGAAAACAAAGTAATGATAGTAGAGGAATCAAGTTTTCAAACAACTCTCAACATTATTTTAGAAGGAAAAACGTTTCAATTAGAAGAGATGGTTATAACAGAAGAACTCAATGCTCTAAGCACAATTACCAGATTAGACTTAACTACTAGTCCGGTAAATTCGTCGCAGGAAGTATTGCGTAAAGTTCCAGGTTTAATCATTGGTCAACATGCTGGAGGCGGAAAAGCTGAACAGTTATTTCTAAGAGGTTTTGATGTAGATCATGGTACAGATGTTTCGATCTCAGTAGATGGTATGCCAGTAAATATGGTGTCTCATGCTCATGGTCAAGGTTATAGTGATTTACATTTTTTAATTCCAGAAACTGTGAATAAAATTGACTTCGGAAAAGGGCCTTATTATGCTCAGGAAGGCGATTTCAACACCGCAGGTTATGTGGATTTTTCAACCAGAGATTATCTGAAAGAAAGTCAGATATCAATGTCTGTTGGCGATTTTAATTCCTTCCGAACTTTAGGACTGTTTAATGCACTAGAAAACACAAAGCGACAAAATGCTTATATCGCTGCTGAATATATTTCAACTGACGGACCATTTGAATCACCACAAAATTTTAACCGTTTAAATCTTTTTGGAAAATACGTCATGTTTTCTCCCGAGAATGATAAATTAAGTCTTACAGCCTCACATTTCACGAGCCGCTGGGACGCTTCAGGTCAAATTCCACAACGTGAAGTTGATAATGGTAATATAACGCGTTTTGGTGCTATTGATGATACCGAAGGTGGAGAGACAGAACGTACAAATGTCAACGTCGAATATAGTAAGCACATTTCAAATGCTACTACACTGAAGTCTAATGCTTTTCATTCGCATTATGCATTTGAACTCTACTCTAATTTCACCTTCTTTTTAGAAGATCCTATAAATGGAGATCAAATAAAACAAAAGGAAGACCGACAAATATTTGGGGTCAATACTGCCATTACCCATAATACCTTTTTGGGGCAAACCGAACTAACTTTAACTTCAGGCTTAGGTTTTAGACATGATATTATTGATGATGTTGAGTTGTCAAGAACTTTAAATCGTCAAACCACTTTAGAACAGATACAATTAGGAGATATTAATCAGACTAATATTGATGCATTTATAAATGCAAATTTTGAATTCGGAAAATTAAGTATAGCTCCAGCCTTACGACTAGACTATTTTAAATTTTTATATAATGATAAATTACAAAACGAATACACCTTGCAATCAGAAACAAAAGCCATTGTTAGTCCAAAATTAAATGTCTTTTATGATGCTGAAGAAAATCTGCAATTATTCTTAAAATCTGGTATTGGTTTTCATTCTAATGATGCGCGTGTGGTAGTTAATAATTTAGGAGAAGATATCCTTCCACGAGCATACGGTCTAGATATAGGAAATATATGGAAACCAACCAAAAATATGGTGGTACATACTGCTTTATGGTATTTGTTTTTAGAGCAGGAATTTGTGTATGTTGGTGACGCCGGAATTGTAGAACCAAGTGGAAAAACTGAGCGATATGGCTTAGATTTAGGATTGCGTTATCAATTTAACGACTGGTTGTACTTTGATAATGATATAACACTTACAAAAGCAAGAAGCTTAGAATCTCCAGATGGAGAAGATTATATTCCTTTGGCACCAGATTTAACGCTTTCAGGAGGACTTTCTGTTAATGATATCAATGGATTTTCAGGAGGTATTCGCTATAGGTATATAGACGATCGTCCAGCAAATGAAGATAATAGTATTGTTGCAGAAGGTTATTTTATAACCGATTTCAATGCTAATTATACCTTTAATAATATCACATTAGGTGTAATTGTAGAAAATATTTTTGATGTCGAATGGAACGAAACTCAATTTGCAACAGAATCGCGTTTACAAAATGAAATGCAATCTGTAGAGGAAATTCATTTTACACCAGGAACTCCCTTTTTTATTAAAGGAAGTATCAGTTATAAGTTTTAGAAAAATTTACCAATAATTTGAGGGAATTACTTGGTTAAAGCTAACAATAAATTGATTAAGAGTTGTTTGAGTTACCGTAACTTATGTTATGGTATTTTTAGAGTTTTTTTGTTAGTGAAACACCTGCTTTTAGCAGGTGTTTCTTTTTTATACTATAATTAAGATTATTACAAGTTCTATCGATTTTTTACAGCTTTTAGTGCTGCCTTTAACCGTTTGGATAAATCTACTACAGTTTCAGCATCTATTAATTTTGGTAGTTGTAAGGAATCGGCTTCTTCTTTACTTAAACCTTCTTTTTTTAGTACCCGATGTAATAAGCTATGAGCCATTCGTAAATGAATGTCATTTGGAGGTGTTGTATTTTCAATGCCTTCCAATGTTTTTGGATGTTTGTTGACTTCCACAATTGGAATATCTTGACGAATAGGGTTGCCTTCAAAAACACATTCAAAAGTTGGAGCATTGGCTGTTCTTCCTCCCAGACCCCATGAAGATTTTGGAATACCAAACATATTTAAGATTGTAGCAATGACAGAAGTATGATCAAAAGGAGTAGGGCCTTTGGCTCTAAATACCGTAGACTCTGGTACTCGAGGCGATATTAATAACAGTGGCACACGTACACCAAAGCGCTTAAAATCAAAACCTTCTTCTCTGTTTTCTTTTTTTGGTGCTGGAGTACCATCACTTGCCCAAGGTTCAGTAGCACATGGCGATGGACCAACATGATCATAGGTTCCGCCATGCTCATCAAAATTGATAATAAACAAAGTATTAGCCCAAGCTTCTTTATTTGAGGTTAAATAATCGTATATTTTTTTTACAAATGCTTCTCCTGGAATCAAATTAGTTGGTGGATGATAATCATTACCATTTATACCATAATCTCTATCGTCTATGGGCATTTCTAATCCCCATTCGGGTTCGAGAAAGCAAACCTTTGGTAAGGTGCCTGCTTTAGCACGCTCGAAAAACGTGTCTATTTTATCAAAATGCTGATCAAAGAGTTCAGGTTGTAACTGAGTCATTAAATCACGAGTATAGGCATAACCTTCAACGCCAAGCAAATCTTCCCACCAGGTACCTTTACTGTAATAATGCATCCAATCTGAAGGTTGATCAAAACCGTGGTCACTTAAAACATTCCACATGGTTTTTTGATTAAATTGGTGACCAACAGGCTGACTCAAATGCGGAGGAACGTGACTAAAATCTCTGTTGTTTACAAATGCTTCGAGTTCATTATTATCGTTAATACCTAAAGAGTTTCCTGCAGCCGCAAAAGCACGATTGCAATTGGTTTGTGTTGGTACAGAACAAAAATAATGGTCAGAAACAGCAAAATGCTTAGCTAGCCCATTTATGACTGGTAAATCTAAAGGTGTATAGCTTTGCATGATTTGATGTGTTTGATCATGATAGCTGGCAAAATCTTTATAAAATCCGCTCATTGGAGGTGGTATTTTACAAGATTGATTTTCAGTTGTATCAAAAAGCTGAATATTCACATGTCCGTATTTTTCATGTGGATCATGAACAGGAACATTCATATTATCAACACCTTTTACTACATAATGCTTATTCCCATTACTGTCTAGATTAAAGTAAGTGTTTTCTTTTAGACCGTTGTAAGTGGGTGAAACTTGTGACGGTATATTGACCAATGGAGGATGTTCATCATAAAGCCAGCCTAAGAGTTGGTCTAAAGAACGGTTTTCAAGCATCAAATAAACAATATGTTTGATTTCAGTTTTCATAATATGAATTGGTTAAAGGTGTATTAAGACTGACTTAGATAAATGATTCTACTTTTATGGTATGAAAACCATAAGCATCTTGAATTGAAATTGTCTCTGGAGTAGTTTCCAGGCCTAAACCTGAAGTCCATTGTGCAGTGTGATAAGTAACCATGTTAAAGTACTGGCTCGAATTATTTTGCATTAATTTATAGTTGCCAGCATGAGCTTCAAAATACAGATGGACTTCAGGTGTTGGAAAATACCAACCATTAGCAATGATGATTAGTATATCGTTTCCTGTTTTTGCATACTGACGTTTGTAAGCTTTGTATACCAAATCGTAAGCATTGGCTAAAACAGGTTGTTTATTTGCTGCTTCTTTACGATACTTTGCTAATAAGTCTTGGTTGTCTTTAGATTGAGTGTGCTTAATAGCATCTTCTTTAGAAATAGTCATACGAAAGTTATTTTGTTTCATTATAAAATTACAATATAAACACAACGTCTGTATGCGTATAAATACCTGAATTACAGTCTTGAAGATGGTTGAAGGTATTGGTGCTATTAGTTCTTCTCAGGAACATGATAGCATAAAATTTCCAACATTTTTGTGTATAAAAAAACGCCAAACTTTCGTCTGACGTTCATATAATATTAATGCATTTTTTTATTAAGGTTGTGATACAACACCAAGAGTATGAAGCTGCTCAATTGTAGGTGTTTCACTTCCGCCTGCAGGTTCTAAAGTGATTCCGAAGGCTTGACTTTCATTAGCATTGGTAATCGTAAATATTTTGTTGTCGTCATCATTAAAGTTGTCAATTGTACCTAAACTTGTTGGTGTAAGGGGATTTAAGGTCAACGACCAAACTTGCCAAACTTTACCTTCTGGAGCATCAGGTAAGCCTTGAGCATCTAAATAAATGCTGTTATCTTCTTTGTTCCAATAAACTTTCGCGTAGCTATCAGTAAAATCACCTTGACCTCCTAAAGGTACTGAGATAATATCTCTGTCTCTTAAAATGTTTAGTAAGTTTTCTTTGACTGCTAAGTCAGTTTTAGCTTGCTCAATTTGTTGTTCCAAATACAAGTTTTGCATATCAATTTCAGAAACCTGAGATTCTAATTGCTTATTTTGGTTTAGAGACCATAATAATCCTGCTCCAACAATTAGTGCTGCAGCCCATCCAGTATAAGTTAACCAGTTATATCGTGGTTTATCTATAGAAATCACCTTTACATCTTGTCCGCCAAACTGAAGTTTATCCTTAATAAGCTGTAAGAGATGCATGTTGTCACTAGGCGACATGGCGGAAGACAATTTAATCACAGCCGATTCTATTTCTAGAACTTCTTGTAAAACCTCAGGATGTTTCAGCATCATTTCCTGAACATCTTTGTTTTCATTTTCAGTCAATTGACCTGCAACAAAAAGTTCTAAAATTCCTGATTCTATGTAAGCTTTTATATCCATGTTATTCTAATACTAATACTCTTAAATCTTTGATACAGTTTCTGTTTCTTGTTTTAATTGTACCAATTGGGATATCTAATTCTTCAGAGGTTTCTTTTTGGGTATAACCTTTAAAGTATAAATACTCTATGATTTTTTTACATTTTTCACCAAGAGCCTTGACATATTTTTTTATGCCAATGGCGTCCATTCTATTATTTAGATTATCAGAGCTTTCTAAAATATCTACGAAAAATTCGGCATTAAGGTTTTTGCCAGAATTTTTATAGGCCTTTGATCTGGTTTTATCAATAGCAGCATTACGCGCAATATTGAGAATCCAGGTAAAGAATCGTCCCTTACTTGCATTATAAGAATCTGATTTATGCCAAGCTTTAATAAAGACATCCTGCATCACTTCTTCAGCAATTTCATGGTCTCTAACGATATTATAAATAATACCATGCATGCTATCGCTGTACATATGATATAGTTTGTCGAAAGCTCTTTGGTCTTTGTTCTGAAAGTCAGTAACTAATTGATCTAATTCCATAATGTTTTAAAAGGTTGTGCTTTTAGGTGTCTAAGCGTATATATAATGTGAAGTTGCGATATTACTGAATAATACCACCACAACTAACACGGCTTCCAGCAGCTCCAGATGGTTGTGATTTGTAATCATCTATACCTTGGTGAACAATAATAGCTTTACCAAGAATGTCTTTCGTGTCATCTCCACATCCAATACACCACTCGTCGGTAATTTTTGTAATCGTACCATGACCATTGTCATTGGCATTAAAGTTTCCTATATCACCTTTATGATATCCAGAATCATTTCCCCATTTACCGTGTGGTTGACCTGTAGGATTCCAATGTCCTCCTGTAGACGAGCCATCATCAGAAGAGCAATCTGCTTTTTCGTGGATATGTATGGCATGTTCCCCTTTTGTTAAGCCGTCTAATACAGCAATCATAGTAACTACACCTTGATCTTGAGTAAAAACTACATTACCAGTTACGCCACTATTGCTTTTTGCATCAAGCTTAATAGTTACTTTTTTCTTGTCGGCATAATAAGCTGGTTCATCTTTTGACGTTTGACGTTCTTTAGTCGTTTCTGTTTTTACAGCCTCAGTGTCATTGGTCTCAGGAGTAGTTTCCTTTTTATCAGATTTACATGAGATATGTAAGCTTAACGCTAAAATTGTAATGTATAAAATTGAACGTTTCATTGGTTTAGTTTTAAATGTTAATATATGTTGAAAGATAGTTATTATTTGAATCGTAATAAAATTATTTTCAAGATATGACATATGTCATGTTCTATTAACGCAAATGCGCATAATTTTGACTCAAATTGTTTAGGTATGTGCAATTCATTAGTCAATAAGTATAATGTGGCTGGTCCTCGTTATACAAGTTATCCAACTGTTCCGTATTGGGACAATATGTCATTTTCACTCAAAAAGTGGAAGGCATCATTACAACAATCATTTAATGAGAGTAATGCTTCCGAAGGTATAAGCCTTTATATTCATTTACCGTTTTGTGAAAGCATGTGCACCTTCTGTGGTTGCAATAAACGTATCACTAAGCGTCATGATGTTGAGCGCCCTTATATTAAGGCACTATTAAAAGAATGGAGTTTATATCTTGAGTTGTTAAATGAACGACCAAAAATTAAAGAGCTGCATATTGGTGGTGGAACACCTACATTTTTTTCTTCTGAAAATTTAGAATTTTTAATTAAAGGGGTTTTAAGACAAGCAACGCTTGCAGAAGATTACGAATTTAGCTTTGAAGGTCATCCTAATAATACCACTCAAAACCAGCTTCAAACATTGTACAATTTGGGATTTACCAGAGTGAGTTTTGGAGTTCAGGATTATAATGCAACTGTTCAAAAAGCGATCAATCGTATCCAACCTTTTGAAAATGTCGAAGCTGTAACTTCAATGGCAAAAGCTATAGGTTATACTTCTGTAGGACATGATATTATTTTTGGTCTCCCATTTCAAACGGAAACTCATGTTAAAAAAACCATTGAAATGACTAAGGAGTTGTTACCCGATCGAATTGCATTTTATAGTTATGCGCATGTGCCATGGCTAAAAGGGAATGGGCAACGAGGATATCAGGAAACCGATTTGCCTTCAGGCGAATCTAAGCGAGCACAATATGAATTAGGCAAAAGACTTTTAAGTGAAGTGGGATATCATGAGATTGGAATGGATCATTTTGCCTTAAAAACCGATTCGTTATTCAAAGCAATGTCAACCAATAGCCTACATCGCAATTTTATGGGTTATACAGCATCTAAAACCCAAACAATGATAGGTTTAGGCGTATCATCTATAAGTGATAGTTGGTATGGGTTTGCTCAAAATGTGAAAGGAATTGAAGCGTATTATCATTTGGTAGAGCAAGATATTATTCCTGTATTTAGAGGTCATATTTTAAACAGGGAAGATTTAATTGTGAGACAGCATATTTTAAATTTGATGTGTCATTTTGAAACCTCATGGACAATTAAAACACTTTATATTGATGCGTTAGAGGATATTGTTTTTTCACTTAGAGAAATGGAAGCCGATGGCTTAGTGGTTATTAACGATAAACAGATTAAAGTAACGCACAAAGGGCAACCTTTTGTTAGGAATGTCTGTATGGCTTTTGATGTATTACTCCAGCGAAAACAACCTAGCACAAAATTATTTTCAATGACTGTCTGAGTGATGGTCTGACTTTTATAAAACAAACACTAAATATAGTAATTATGGACAAGATAATAGTACCAATAGATTTTTCTGAATACTCTGAATATGCACTAGAAACTGCTGCCATTTTAGCAAAACGAAATCATGCAGATCTAATAGTTTTACATATGCTTGAACTTGAAAAGGGAAGCTTAATTAACTCCAGTAATGATCAAAATGAAAAAATGGTATTCTATTTAAAACTTGCAGAGCAAAAGTTTGAAACATACTTAGATAAAGATTATTTAGAAGGCATCAAGGTCACACCAATAGTTAAACATTTTAAAGTGTTTAGCGAAGTTGCTGAAGTAGCTCAAGAACACAATGCTGATATGATTGTTATGGGATCGCACGGAACAAGTGGTTTATCGGAAATTTTTGTTGGTTCAAATACAGAAAAAGTGGTGAGATATTCTGAAATACCAGTTTTAGTAGTCAAACAAAAGCCTACTAAATTAGATTTTGAAACCGTAACTTTTGCTAGTGATTTCTCTGAAAGCATGGTTGAACCCTATCTAAAAGCACGTCAGTTATTTGATAGTATTAAACTTATTTATGTTAATGTGCCTGGTGAAGGTTTTAAGAGTTCAGCTGAAATGGAACAAACAGTAGCTAATTTTCTTCAAAAAGCCGATGGGAATTTAGATAAACTTAATGATGTACATTACATATCAGATTATACTGTAGAAAAAGGAATATTGAACGCTTCAAGCCTTTTGGGAGCCGATTTAATTGCAGTGCCTACTCATGGAAGAAAAGGTCTGGCACATTTCTTTACAGGAAGCATTTCTGAAGATGTTGCAAATCATGCGACACTGCCTGTAATCACATTTAAGATTTAGTTTTAAGTATTAGATTTTTATCTAAAACAAAAAAAGCTTGAGTTATATGCTCAAGCTTTTTAATGATGTTAATTGAGAAGAATTATTTTGTGGTTTCGACTTCAATTTCAGTGCTTTCAGTTTCTCCATCTAAAGGCGCATTTTCTTTTTTGAGGTGTTTGTCTAAAAACTTTAAAATCCTACTGTAGGATTCAATCTGATTTTCTTTTTTAATAAAACCATGACCTTCGTCTTCAAATAATACATATTCAACAGGAACGTTATTTTTTCTTACTCCTTCAACAATTTCATCAGACTCCACTTGTAACACTCTAGGATCTTGTGCACCTTGTAATACCATAAGTGGTTTTGTGACTTTATCTGTGTGGAATAATGGTGAAATACGCTTTAATCGAACCGAATCTGCAGAATAAGGATCACCTAGTTCTTTATATAATGATTCTCTAAATGATTCCCAATATGGTGGAATGCTTTTAAGTGTTCTTATCCAATTGGTAACACCATATATATTAACTCCAACATCAAATTCTTCAGGAGTGTAGGTAAGGGCTGCCATAGTCATGTAGCCTCCATAAGAGCCTCCAATAATTCCAATTTTATCTGCATCAATTTCTGACTGTGTAGCGAGCCAGTTTTTGCCCTCTACACAATCTTGTAAATCTTTTTCTCCATGATTTAAATCATCCATTTGATAAAACGTTTTTCCATAGCCGCTACTTCCGCGATTATTGACAGCCAAAACTGCATAACCATGATTGACCATATACTGAATTAGTGAGCTAAAGCCTTGACGTGTTTGACCTCCAGGACCACCATGAACCCAAACCATAGCAGGAACTTTGTTATCTTCTGAAGCCTGATGTGGTAGGTAATAAATTGCTGGAATAATTGTACCATCAAATGATTTATAACGAATTACTTTTGCAGTCACCAAATCGTCACCATTGATTTCCTTATTTAGTACGCTTGTAAGTTTATGCTGTGCTTTTGTATCTAAATTATAGGTGTATAAATCAGATGGAGAGTTTGAGCCTCCTACATACATACGCATCCATGTTTCATCATCGCTAAAACTAACACTGGTGATACTTTTCTCACCAAAATCAGGCAATTCAATAGGTGTCATTGTCTCGGCATCTAAAACATCAATTGCATTTTTTCCATCTTCATTAACATACACAACCATATATGTTCCGTTAGATGTAAATCCACTTCCCATAATATCCCAGGCTTTTTCTAAAACTTTCTTTTTTTCTTTTGTCTTTAAATTGTATGACATAAGGTATGAAAACTCTGAGCCATCATCGGTTGAATAGTAAAATAGGCTATTATCTTTGGAAAAGTCCTGAGCAGAATTTTTACTTTGATTATCATTAATCTTAATTTTCTCTTTGGTCGCGACGTTATAAAGAAAGAGGTCACTATCATTCGTGTTTAAAGACTGTGTTAAAGCAAAATAATTTTCATCATCAGACATCCCTGAAAAGGTAAGTCCGCTATCATCTTGATAAATCATTTCAGACGTATAATCTGAAATAGACATTTTGTAGACATCAAAATACTTAGGATTTCTTTTATTAGATCCATAATATAAATAGTTGTCATCTTCAGACCATCCGTAGAAACTAGATTTCGCACCTTTTTCTGGAGTAATGTCTTTTACAGTTCCGTCAGTTTCTCTTACAAAAAGATGATCAATTTCGTCACCATTTCCATCTGCACTAAGTAACATTCTATTGTCATTAGGAAAGTAAGACTCTGCAAATACAGAAGTACTGTCAGATGTTGTAATCGCTGTCATATCACCTCCTGTAACGGGAATGGTGTAAGCGTTATAAATACCTGAACGGTTACTTGAGACAAGAAGATTACTGTTGTCAGCAGAAAAACTTCCACCTCCAACGGCTTCATTATCCATAAATTGTTCGATACTGTATTCTTGTATTTCACGTTCTGCCATAGCTTTTTCTTTAGATTCCTCTTTGCAGGAAAACATAAGTATGGTGAGGCATAATCCTAAGATTTTTGTTTTCATAATTATTGCTTTTGTATGTTATTAATCTAATTTGAATGTTTTAATATCCTTAAAAGGATTGGTTTGTAGCTGTTCCATTTTGTTGCGGTAAGGTGCCCAAGTCGTATTAAAGAATGTATTTGTTTCGTTTAAAACACTTTCTAAAGCTGCTTTCGCATTTTTAATTAAAGTGGTTTCGGTAGATGAAATTCCATTCTGGCGACTTCCCACATAGTTTCTAGCTAGATTTAAACGTTGCATAACAGTGACTTCAGGATTTCTGGTAATCCCTTGTCGTTTGTCTTCTTTTCCTAAGAATTTATCAATAATGCTATCCATTTGCTTAACAATGGCTTTAGAAGCTTTGATATCTTCTTTGTACTTGTCTTTATCTAGTTTTTTAAGTGATGATTGGTAGTCTAAGGCAATCGTTTTACTTTCAACTAATTGCTGCACAGCATCGGCAGCAGTTTGCTGCATGGTCTCTAGTTTCTTATAATGATCGTAAACCTGATTCACATTGGCTATAGATGTGTTTAACCTCGGATCTAATTTTACAGTTATCATTGTTTCAGAAGACTGGTCTCCAAAACTCATAACGGCCTTATAAGTTCCTGGTTTTACACTTATACCACCACGTTCATTAGTACGTTTGCGGATACGTTTTGAAGGATAATCTACTCCAGCTTCATCCATATACCATGACCATTTATACAATCCAGTCGAGTCTGGAGCTTTTTGTTTTAAAGTGCGTATCAAACGATCACCATCATATACTTTAAGGTGAATAGAATCCCATTTAAATTTGGCGTCTTTTTTTTCTGAATCGTCAGTGTCATCATCCTCTGCTTTGTCTTCCATTTTAGCATCAGTAGCTTTTTTCATATCATCAATTTTCACAAAATAAGATAGTCTTGCACCATAACCTCTGTTTTCGCCATGATACATGGCATCTGCTCCAAATCGACTTCCGGTTGGTTGTTGGTAAGCGGCCTGGTAGGCTGTTGGAGGTTCAAATAACTCTAATTTTTGATTGACAACTTGTTTGTTTTTAGCAATAGCTCTTAGCGGGCGAATATCATCGAGTATCCAGGCAGCACGACCAAATGTTCCGATTATTAAGTCGTGTTCACGCGGATGAATAACTAAATCTTTTACGGAAACGGTAGGGAAACCATTCGTCCATTTCGTCCATTTATTTCCTGCATCAAACGATATATAGAGTCCGTCATCTGTTCCTAAAAACAAGAGGTTTGATTCTACAGGGTCTTCGACAATTGATAAGGTATAGCTTTCAACATCGTTAGCATCTACAATGCGTGTCCAGGTTTTACCATAGTCTTTAGTTCTATAAGCGTAAGGTGTGTAATTAAATCGTCTGTAATCATTAGCGATTAATAAAGCTTCTCCTTTAGTTTTGTTAGACGCTTTAATTTGAGCAATCCAACTTCCGGCAGGTAAACCTTTAATGTTTTTTGTAACATCGGTCCAGGAGTTACCTCCATTGGTTGTATAATGTACTTTTCCATCATCGGTTCCAACCCAAAGCATATTTTGTTCAAGTTCTGAAGGTTCAATAACTAAAATAGTGGTGTGATTTTCAGCACCTGTCGCATCCATTGTAAGTCCTCCACTTTCTGATTGCTTTTGTTTTTCAGGGTCATTTGTAGTTAAATCAGGTGAAATAATGCTCCATGTGTCACCTTTGTCGGTTGATTTATGGACAAACTGACTTCCGAAGTAAATCGTACTATTATTAAAGGGGTCAATATTTATTGCCGAATTCCAGTTAAAACGTAATTTAACTTCTGGATCTGGATGTGTTGGTCTTACCAGATAGTTGTTTCCCGTTTCCCAATCATAACGACTTACATAACCTTGCTGACTCATAGACCAACCATATCTTGAATCGTCACGATCTGGAACCACGTCAAAACCATCTCCAAAACTAATCTCTTGCCAATAGCTATTTCTAATGCCTTGATCTCTCCATACGTAAGCAGGACCTCTCCAGGAACCGTTATCTTGCATTCCGCCATAGACATTATATGGAATGTCGTTATCGACGTTTATATGGTAAAACTGAGCCACTGGTAAGTTCCCTATAAAACGCCATGACTTTCCACCATCTTTGGTAATATTCATTCCTCCGTCATTACCATCAATCATGAAATTTCCATTTTCAGGATGAATCCACCACGCATGATGATCGGGATGTACACCATTACTCACTCCATAAGCTGGCATTAGTTGAGTGAAGTTTTTTCCACCATCTTCTGAAACATTTACATACGTAAATACAGAGTAGACCCTATTTTCATTTTGCGGATCGACATAAATCTCAGAATAGTAGAATGGTCGATTTCCTATATCACTTTTATCATTAATTTTTTTCCAGTTGAACCCACCATCTTCACTTTTATACAGTGCATTTTTTTTAGCTTCAACCAAGGCATATATAATATTAGGTTTGTTTGGAGCTATGGCAACACCAATACGTCCGAGATTCCCTTCAGGAAAACCTTCCTTATCTGTAATCTTTTTCCAGGTAGTTCCGCCATCATGAGTTATATGTAATCCTGAGCCTTCACCACCTGAGTTAAAAAACCAAGGATCACGTTTGTGTTCCCACATAGCAGCAATGAGTTTATTAGGATTTTTAGGATCCATGACTAAATCGGCAGCTCCGGTTTTGTTATTAGCAAATAATATTTTTTTCCAGGTAACTCCTCCATCTGTCGTTTTATATACGCCACGCTCAGGATGTTCTCCCCAAGGAGAACCAATAGCTCCAACATAAACTATATCTGGATTTGTCGGATCGATAATGACACGATGAATATGTCTTGTGTTTTCTAAACCCATGGCTTTCCAGCTTTTTCCTCCATCTAAGGATTTGAAAATACCATAACCACCATTTAAACTATTTCTAGGATTACCTTCTCCGGTTCCAACCCAAATGACACTCGGGTTTGATTGTTGAATAGCAACGGCTCCAATAGAAGCGGTAACTTGGTTGTCAAAAATAGGGGTCCAGGTAATACCTCCAGATTCACTTTTCCAGAGTCCTCCAGAAGCTGTGCCAACATACATTATATCCGGATTTTCATGAACAGCATCGATAGCTGTAACACGACCAGACATACCGCCAGGACCAATATTACGAGGCTTCATGTTTTTTAAAACATCCAGAGAAATGTCTTGTGCAATAAGGGAAAGAGATGCTAAGAAAAGCATCAGGAATAAAGATTTTTTCATTATTTTTTGGTTTAGTTGCTTTAAAGATACTAAAACAAATGAAGAGATAATGAAGCAAAAAAGTTAAAAGAATTGCAGAGCGTTATTGTATGATATTATTTTCAGAATAAAAAAGAATTATTAGTAGTCTAGCGTGCCTAATGCAATTTCAATCATTGTACTAAAAGTTGATTCTCGTTCATCTGCTGAGGTGTGTTCATTAGTAACTAAAGAATCTGAAATGGTCAGTATGGATAAAGCGCTAACATTGTGTTTTGCAGCTATGGTATACAAACCTGCAGTTTCCATTTCGACACATAAAACACCAAATTCGGCCCATTTTTTATATTCATCAAAGTCATCTTGGTAGAATTCATCAGAAGATAAAATATTGCCTGCTTTAATTGGAATATGATGCGCTTTGGCATAGTCGCAAGCTTTTATAAATAGTTCAAAATTTGCTGTTGGTGCATAATCTGCATTTATAAATCGAGAATTATTAATTCCAGAATTAGAAGAGGCAGACATGGCCAATACAATGTCACGGAGTTGAATATCTTTTTGATAAGAGCCAGCAGAGCCAACCCGAATTAAGTTTTTAACGCCATAATCATTGATGAGCTCATGGCAATAAATTAAACATGAAGGAATCCCCATACCTGTTCCTTGCACTGAAACACGTTTCCCTTTATAAGTACCAGTATATCCATACATGCCTCGTACATCATTATATTGTTTTGGATTTTCAAAAAAGGTTTCTGCAATCCATTTGGCTCTCATAGGATCACCAGGTAATAAAACGGTTTCGGCAATGTCACCTTTTTTTGCTTCTATATGTGTACTCATAGGACGAACTTAATTATTTTTTCTCAATTTTCCAGTAATACCTTCTATTTCAATTTTAAAAACTATTGGTAAGTCTTCTTTATAGATTTTAGCTGAAAATTCACTTATGTAATCTAAGTCTTTTTGTTCAATCCTCATGATAATATCTTTAATGCCTAAAGAAAATTCATGGAGTAATGCTTTGGCTTCACTGCCTTCTATTTCGTTGTAAACGCCATGTACTAAAACAGATTTCCATTCTGATACTGAATCAATTGAAGCCACCTGTAATGATACATGCGGATGCTTTCGCATGGCATTTATTTTATGACCTGTAGAAGAATAACAAATGATGCTGTTATCTTTAAAAAAATAGGTAATCGGAACGACATAAGGTTTATTTAAATAGATATAAGATAAATAACCTATATAATTATGACTTAAAATAAAGTCACAGTCTTTAGATTTTAAATTTATAATCATGGGTTTAGGTATTAAAGATTAGAATTAGTTGGTATGAAAAATTAATAAAGGACTAGCGATGTTTTTTGCAGGTGAAGCCTTAAAAATCCGTTCTAAAAAAGGTTTCGAATGTTCTAAAAACAGGGTCAAATCGATAGTGTTAGTTTGGAGATAACTAGAAATTGCATATTCGACAGGCACATCATCTATGGTTTTGAAATTACTATCGGGTAGTTTATACAATATGGTTTCTGCCTGATTATTTTGCGAGTTAAGTTGTAAAACATGTGTATGCAGTTTATACGAATTAATAAAGGTAACGATGTCTTCTAATGTGCTTTCCGTTAGGTCATCATCAGATGTTATAGGAAACAATAGCTCCTTTACATTTTTAAAACGATAGCCTTCAGGGATTATCAATGTTTTACATTTTACTTTTCTGATGACATTAGCTGTATTAGAGCCAAAAATGATTTCGCTAGCTCCAGTAATGCCATTACTTCCCATTACCACAAAATCAATGTCTTTTGTGTTGACGGCTTGATTAATGGCATCAGTAAAGAGATCAAAATCTATAATAGTTTCAAAATTTAGCTCTACATTATTAAACTCTTCTCGTAATTCTTTTATAAGTTGACTGAGTTTATCTTTAGGCTCTGCAATTATAGATTCATAAATACTGTTTTGAGACGAAAGCATCAAATCATCAGAAATAAAAGATTTGACTTTACAGACATTCATCAGGTAAAAATTACAGCTGTCTGATTTAAAAAAACGCAAGGCATAACGTATCGCATTTAATGAATTGTCAGAAAAATCTGTAAGAAGTAAAATGTTTTTCATCGTTTTCTAATTTTGAACATTAAGTTACCAAGAATGATGTATAAAAACTATGATATATGTCATTAATGACACTCAATCGTACTGGAAGCCATATCTGTAAATGGTGCAGGCGATACGTAAGGAATCCCTAATCCCATACCGCGAATAATAAATAAGATTCCTATGATGATCACAAACACAGGAATTGCTTTTTGAATGCGTTGTTTGATGCCAGAATTTAAAAACTTACCCAGGTAAATCGCTGTGGTCATTAATGGTATAGTTCCCAAGCCAAACAACATCATGTACAAGCTTCCTTGTGCAGCATTCTGCATGGCTAAAGAAGCAAAAACAGCCATATATACTAATCCGCAAGGTAAAAACCCGTTTAAAAATCCAATGGTTAAAAAGGTGTCAGCTGTTTTCTTTTTTAAAGCTTGTCCCAACGCCGATTTAACTTTTGAAATGACTCTGTGTATGGGTTTAGAAAAGTTATATGTGTTAAAAGTTTGCACAGGAATCAACACGACAGCAATCATTAAAACCCCAATAACTATAGATAACTGTTGCTGTATTCCGAAGAGATATAACCCTTTACCTACTAAGCCAAAAACAAGTCCGATAAGTCCGTAAGCCATGAGCCTTCCGAAGTGATAAGAGAAAATTTGAACCAACTTATTTATCGAATTAGTTCTGTCTACAGGAAGCATAAAAGCAATAGGGCCACACATGCCAACGCAGTGAAAGCTACCTAAAAGACCAAATATGAGTGCAGACCAAAGCATGATTTTAGTAAACGATTTCTTTTTTGTAGAGATATGATTTTCCGTTATATTGCCAGTCCACTTTAATGTTCCAACGACCATCTAACAAACGCTTGTCAGGTATGAGCAAATTGTGGTGAGACAATGAAATTGCAGTTTCAAAGTCTACATGTTCATTAGATGGTCTATATAGGAACACTTTTCCTGTAATCTGATTAGCCTCCATGGTTTCAGGAAACGAAATTTCTAAACCTTGTTCGGTTCTTTTCCAAGTGATATTTGTGGTTAATTCTTTAGCATTAGTTTCCTTATTAATATCATTTTGATATTCTAATTCGGCTTTATAATAATTCTCAGTTACTAATGATGTGTCATATTTTTTAACGGTATTCATATTTATTACGAAATACATGATAAAGCTAATAAAGCCTATAAATGCCAGTACAATTCCTGTTCCCCAATTTAGTTTCATATCCTTATTTATTTGATCATCCTGAACTTGTTTCAGGATCTCATTATTAATTATTTGTTGTGCATTACCCTTTCTCATTCCAATCAAAAGGGTCAGGCTTTCTACTGTATCTTTTTATTTGCTGTCTTCGACTGCGCTCAGTCCTCAAATAAAAAGGATGCCGTTTCAATCCTTAATGCGATTGTCTTTTTATGCTCAATAGGTATCAATTATAACTTCTCGGTCCTAAAAAATTAACCGTTGTTGTTTCAATCAATTCATTGTTGTTATATACTTCAATTAAAAGCTTGTTTTTATCACCTTTAAGTTCCTTTTTATCAATTTCAATAAATAGTGTGCCTTCTGCTAAACCTTGTGCTGGCACCATAAATTTTTCTGATGTCGATACCAGTTTTATATCTCCTTTATAATGGCGTAATTTGAAACTAACATCAGATATCGTATCAGTAGTTTTGTTAATCAATTTATAGGTAAAGACATTGCTGATAATGTCCTCTCCTTTATGTTCATATAATTGTCCAGGAAGTCTTAATATTCTTGCTTCTACATCATTTCTAAGGAGAAGCATACCAGATAAAACGCCAATTAAAATCACCAAAACAGCAGTATAACCTTTAAGTCTGGGTGTAAATTGAAATTTCTTTTTCTTCTCAATATTGTCCTCACTCGCATATCGAATCAAACCTTTAGGAAGGTTAATACTTTCCATAATATGATCACATTCGTCAATACAAGCTGTACAGTTCACACACTCTAGTTGTGTTCCATTTCTAATATCTATGCCTGTAGGACATACATGAACGCATTGTAAGCAATCAATACAATCGCCATGACCAAGTGCCTGACGGTCTTCATTTTTTCTAAACTTTTTACGTCCATTATCGCCTTCACCTCTTTTATGATCGTAGGCGACTACAATAGATTTATTGTCGAGTAATACACCTTGTAAGCGTCCGTACGGACAAGCGATAATGCAAACCTGTTCTCTAAACCAGGCAAACACAAAGTAAAATACAGCTGTAAAAATAATAAGCGGAAACAGAGTGCCTAAATGCTCAAAAGGACCATCTGTGATGTACTTTAAGAGTTTGTCGCTTCCAATTAGGTAGGCCAAAAAGATATTTGCAATAAGAAATGAAATCACTAAAAAGACAAACCATTTTAGTAGTCGCTTTCTAATTTTTTCTGCGTCCCATTTTTGTTTATCCAGCTTTCTCTGCTTGTTTCTATCACCATCAATCCAATATTCAATTCTTCGAAATACCATTTCCATAAATATGGTTTGCGGACAAATCCATCCACAGAAAATACGACCAAAGCCAACAGTAAATAAGGTGACGAAAATGACACCAATTAGCATTGAAATGACAAACAAATGAAAGTCTTGTGGCCAGAACGGAAACCCGAAAATATTAAAACGACGTTCTAATACATTAAACAGTAAAAACTGATTGCCATTAATTTTTATAAATGGTGCGGCGAATAAAAATATAAGAAGACCATAACTAACGATTTTGCGCTTTTCATAATAACGTCCGCTTGGTTTTTTAGGATACACCCAAGCACGTTTTCCTTCATCGGTAACTGTTCCGATGGTGTCTCTAAAACTTTCGTTATTGGGTGTTTCCATTTTTAATGTTCTTCTATGGTAATTACAGAGTCTGTTTTAACTTCAATAGCTTCAGTAGGGATATCCTTAACTGGTGCTTCTTCGTCAATCCAAATCTCACCTTCTGGAGCCTTAGGTTCTGCAGGAGTCGTGCCTTCAAATTGTAATACATAGGTTGCAACTTGTGCGATTTCCGAAGGTTTTAAACTCTGTTTCCAGGCAATCATACCTTTTCCATCACGTCCACCTTCAGAAATGGTTTTAAATACATTTTTTATGCCTCCTCCTAAAATCCAGTGTTTATCAGTAAGGTTAGGACCAATTCCGCCACCACCATCAACTTTATGACAAGCGATACAATTGGTTTCAAAAATGGATTTTCCGTTGGCAATATCTGAGGCTTCAGTTAAAACAGTTACAGTATTAAAGTCGACAAGATCTTTAGCTGTTTTTTTATATTCTTCTATTTCTATTTGAGCTTGAGCGATTTCGGCTTCTAATTCTTGAAATTGATTTTCACCACTAAAAATGTGAAATCTTGCTAAATACACAGCTCCAAAAATGATAGAGGCATAAAACCCATATAACCACCATGGTGGTAAATCATTGTCTAATTCTTTTATGCCATCGTAATTATGGTCCAGTACAAGATCATGTTCTTCTTCAATAGGTTTCGTTCCAACAAGTTTAGTGTATGTTTTGTTGATCCAATTCAAAATTTTAGAAGGCGCATTTCGTCTTGCTTCATATCTGGCTTTGGCAGCTTCGTCTAAGCTTTGATATAAGATATTATCGAGAGCACCAACAATCGCTTCTATAGCTACAAGAATCAGAAATACGAGTAGTAAGAATAGTCCAATTAAAGGTTCAGCTATAAAAGCGGGTTCATCACCCGAATCGATAACATATTCTGTAAGTCCGAAAATGATAAAAAATACAAGAGGTACTCTTATCCATGATGGTATCTGTCTCATAAATCTGTAGTGTTTTGATTATCTAAAGGAATTTGACTCACCGTTGTGATATAGTCTTTTTTTGCAGTAATTACCCACCAGAAAAGGATGACGAAAAAACTGAAAAATATGAGTAAGGAGATCAAAGGATAGATTTCTATACCTGTGATGCTTTCCATATGATTTTTTACAAATTTTAGCATAACGTGTTAGTTTTGAGTTGTTGATACGTCTTGGTCTTTAACTTTGATGTCTGTTCCAAGTCGTTGTAAATAAGCTATGATAGCTACAATTTCTCTGTTTCGCATTTCTATAAATGCATCACCTCCAGCTTTTTTATCAGCTTCATAGGTTTTTGCAAAATCTGGATCTGTATACAGATTCTGTTCTATTTGTGTGCCTTGTTCTAACATTAATTGTTGCGCATTTAAAATCTCTTCTTCGGTATAAGGAACACCAAGTGATACCATAGCTCTCATTTTAGCTTCGATTTGAGATGTATCAAGCTCATTTTTAATTAACCATTTATAAGAAGGCATTATAGATCCCGATGAAGTGCTTTGCGGATCATACATATGGTTTAGATGCCAGTTGTCGGAGTATTTACCACCTACACGATGTAAATCAGGTCCGGTACGTTTACTTCCCCAAAGGAATGGATGATCATAAACAAACTCACCAGCTTTAGAGTATTCACCATAGCGCTCTACTTCATTTCTAAAAGGACGCACCATTTGAGAGTGGCAGCCTACACAACCTTCTCTAATGTATATATCTCTTCCTTCAAGTTCTAATGGTGTATATGGTTTAACACTTGTAATTGTTGGGATATTAGATTTGACTAATAGCGTAGGAACAATTTGAACAATACCACCAATAAGAATAGCTATAGTAGCATAAATCGTTAATTTGATTGGTTTACGCTCTAACCATGTATGCCATCCTTCTCCAGCAACACGTCTTTTTGATACTCGTTTTAAAGCTGCAGCTTCTGCTAGTTCATCATGTACTTTACTACCATTTTTTATGGTGATGATGACGTTAACAATCATGATAATCATTCCAGTAAGAAATAATGTACCACCAATAGCACGCATCCAGTACATTGGTATGATTTCAGTTACAGTTTCCAGAAAATTACCATATACTAAAGTTCCATCTGGATTAAATTGTTTCCACATTGCCCATTGTGTAAATCCGGCAACATACATAGGTAATGCATAAAAAATGATACCTAAAGTCCCAATCCAGAAGTGAGCATTAGCCAACGCTATAGAATGTAATTTTGTTTTGAAAAGTTTAGGAACTAAGTAATAAATCATACCAAAGGTTAAGAACCCATTCCATGCTAAGGCTCCAACATGCACATGAGCAATAATCCAGTCTGTAAAATGCGCCATGGCATTCATACTTTTTAGAGATAACATCGGTCCTTCAAATGTGGCCATCCCATAACCAGTAATGGCAACGACCATAAATTTTAAAACAGGATCAGTACGTACTTTATCCCAAGCACCACGTAGTGTAAGGAGTCCGTTAATCATTCCTCCCCAAGACGGCATTAAAAGCATAACTGAAAAAGCAACACCCAGATTTTGTGCCCATCCAGGAAGAGCCGTATATAATAGGTGATGTGGTCCAGCCCAGATATAAATAAATATCAAAGACCAGAAGTGAACTATAGATAGTCTGTAAGAATAAACAGGTCTGTTCGCAGCTTTAGGAACAAAATAATACATCAAACCTAAAAATGGAGTTGTTAAGAAGAATGCAACGGCATTATGACCATACCACCATTGTACCAAAGCATCTTGCACACCGGCATATACTGAATAACTTTTCATACCGCTAACGGGTAATTCTAAACTATTAAAAATGTGAAGAACAGCCACAGTAACAAATGTTGCTAGGTAAAACCAAATAGCTACGTATAAATGACGTTGTCTTCTTTTTAAGATGGTACCGATAAGGTTCCAGCCAAAAACAACCCAAATTACTGCGATGGCAATATCAAAAGGCCATTCTAATTCGGCATATTCTTTAGATGTTGTATACCCTAGAGGAAGTGTGATTGCTGCGCCTACAATTATAAGCTGCCAGCCCCAAAAATTGATTTTGCTCAATGTATCACTAAACATTCTGGCTTTTAGCAACCGTTGTGAAGAGTAATATACACCCGCAAAAATAGCATTTCCAACAAAGGCAAAAATGACAGCATTGGTATGCAATGGTCTTAAACGCCCAAAACTAAGCCACGAGATACCGTCGGTAAGGTTAGGGAATAAAAACAAGAACGCCAGTAATAAACCTACTAACATTCCTACTACTCCCCAAAGCATGGTTGCATAGAGGAAATTTTTTACGATTTTGTTATCGTATTTAAATTGTTGAACTTCCATAATAATTTAATTAGTCTTTTTTATTTTAACAGATGGTTTTTGTTGCTCTTTAACAAGCTCGTCTTCAAAAAGCATTCTAACAGAAGGTGTATAGCCGTCATCAAATTGTCCTTTTTTAACTGCCGTTATAAACGCCACAAAAAAAACAATAGCAACACTAATGCTGATACTTAACAAAACATATATAACACTCATACCTATTAGAAGTTATGGTTCAAAATTACGTTTGAATAGATTCTTAAAACATGATATAAGTCATGTTTAAAAACTATTTTTTATACATTCATTCTCCGACCCAAAAGATTGGTAGCAATGGTCGTAAACACAACAATGCTAATAGAACTTAAAGGCATTAAAATGGCGGCAATTACAGGTGCTAATTGCCCAGTAACGGCAAAATAAAGACCAATGCTATTATAAATGAAAGACAGTAAAAAACTCCATTTAATAATTTTTATAGCGCTTTTTGAAGCCTTTATAAATGCATGTAATTGATTAAATTTTGAGGCGTCCAGAATGGCATCGCAAGCAGGTGAAAACACGTTGACATTTTCAGAAAGTGCAATACCAACATTACTTTGCGCTAAAGCACCTGCATCATTAAGTCCGTCACCAATCATAAGTACTTTGGCACCTTCGGTTTGATGATATTTGATGTACTCTAATTTGTCGTTTGGTTTCTGATTAAAAATCAATTTTGTTTTTGAGGGTAATAGCTTTTTGAGATTTTCTAATTCACCTTCATTATCTCCAGAAAGAATAACCAGATCATACTCTTTTTTGAGCCTGTTAAATAGTTTAGAAAGCCCTTTTCTATACTTATTGTAAAAGGTGAATTTTCCTTTGTATTGATTATTGGTGCTCACATGAACAGTCGTATTTAATACAGACGTTTCTGTAGCGCCTACAAAACTTGCCGAACCAATTTTAATATGATCGTTATTGTGTGTTGCTTCAATACCTTTACCAAGATGTTCTTCAAAATGATTGAGAGTAATAATGTTGTGGGCATCCAGAATCTCGTAGAGGGTTCTGCTCAGCGGATGATTTGAACCTCGAAGCGTATTTTTTAGCAGACTTTCTTCGGAAGGATTTAAAGCAATACCTTCATAAGTTGCATTACTTTTTTTGTTGGAGGTTATGGTTCCGGTTTTATCAAAAATTATAGTGTTTATACTAGCTAATTGCTCGATGACTGAAGCGTTTTTGACATAAAATTTTAACTTTCCGAAGATGCGCAGCAAATTTCCGAAGGTAAAAGGTGCCGATAATGCGATGGCACAAGGACAGGCAATAATCAAAACGGCTGTAAATACATTCATGGCTTTAGAAGCATTAGAAAATAACCAATAAGAAGTAGCAATTACAGCGATGCTTAAAATAGTAATGGTAAAACGTTTACTGATTTTATTTGTTAATGTTGTAAAACCATCTTCTTTATTTTTACTGAATACATCATTACTCCACAATTGCGTGAGATAGCTTTGCTCCACAGATTTTAGAGCTTCCATTTCAATCACGCCAGAGGTTTGTTTTCCTCCAGCAAAGAGCTTTTCTCCAGAAGTTTTGCTAATCGTTTCAGATTCGCCAGTTACAAAGCTGTAATCAATTCTCGCTTTTCCTTTAATTAAAATGCCATCTACAGGAATCAATTCTTCATTTCGAATTAGCAATCGGTCTCCTTTTTTTATGTCATAGACCTGAGTTGAGGTTTCTTCATTATTAGAATCCATTGTAGTAACTGCAATAGGAAAATAGGATTTGTAATCGCGTTCAAAGGATAAAAATGAATAGGTTTTTTGCTGAAAAAACTTACCGAGTAATAAAAAGAAGACCAGACCAGTAAGACTATCAAAAAATCCTGAACCTAAATCAAAACTAATTTCAACGGTACTTCTAATAAACAATACGGCGATGCCTAAAGCAATCGGAACATCAATATTGAGAAGTTTAGCACCTAAACCTTTATAAGCTGAAATAAAATAATCGCGACCAGCATAAAACACTACTGGAATTGAGAAGGCAAACATAAGCCAGCGAAATAAATGCTTGTACTGTTCTAACCAGAATTCTCCAACTTCAAAATATTCGGGAAAGGATAAAAACATCACATTTCCGAAGGCAAAACCAGCAATTCCTAATTTGTAAATCAGACTCCTGTTCACATTTTGCTGACCTGTTTTATAATCATCTAATGAAATATAAGGTTCATAACCGATAGTACTTAAAAGCAACACAGCCTCTTTGAGCGATAGGTGTTCAGAATTATAAGTAATCCTCACCGTCTTTTTTCCGAAGTTTACTTGAGAGGAGGTAATGTGCGGATTTAATTTATTGAGGTTTTCTAAAATCCAGATACACGAACTACAGTGGATATGCGGAATATATAAAGTGACGATTTGTAAGTTTCCGTCATTAAATTCGGTGAGTTTTTCAATGATATTAGCCTGAGTTAAGAAATCATATTTCCCCTGAATTTCTTTAGGAGCTGCACCTGGCGATGTTTGCAAATCGTAGTAACAGCTTAAATCATGTTCTGAAAAAATTTCATAAACCGTCTTACAACCTTTGCAACAAAAGTGTTTGTCATTAGATGTGATTATGGTAGAATCACAAGGATCACCACAGTGGAAACACGTTAGTTTTTCCATAATTTTTTGCTCATTTATACCTTTTACAAAGGTTGAAAATGAAGGCCTCTTAAAATATGATTTTTGTCATGTTTTGATTATTTTTACCTAGGATTTAAAATTCAACTATGAGTAAATGCGAACAATGTATAATTAGACAATTTAATTCTCTAAAAGCGTTAACAAAAGAGGAGTTGGTTCGCATATCTGGTTGTAAAACTTCGCGAATTATTAAAAAGGGCGAAGTCATTTTTGAAGAAGGTGATACCATAAATGGCGTGTTTTGTGTTAAAGATGGAGTTTGTAAATTATCAAAGTTGAGTTCTAATGGAAGAGATCAAATAGTAAAACTCGTTGTCAAAGGTGATTTGCTAGGACAACGGTCTTTAGTAGGAGAGGAGTCGGCAAATTTGAGTGCTGTAGCACTTAACGATATGGAAGTTTGCTTTATTCCGAAGCATGAAATTATGAGCGACCTTCAAAAAAACACAAAGTTTACCTTAGACATGTTGCAACAAATGGCTCACGATTTAAAAGAGTCTGATAATGTGATTGTAGACATGGCCCAAAAATCGGTTAAAAACAGATTAGCTGATGTTTTTGTGTATATCAGTGAACATTTTGGTGTTGATGACCAAGGTTTTTTAGCGATTAACTTATCTCGAGAAGATTACGCTAATATTGTCGGAACTGCAACCGAATCAGCCATTCGCATTATCTCTCAGTTTAAAAAAGAAGGCTTAATTTCTACACAAGGAAAACAGATTAAAATTGAGAATCTTCAAAAATTAAAACGCGTCGAATAGTTTTATAAAAACTTTATTAAAATTGAATAGTAATAGTTGTATTTTTATAGAGCTATGACACAAAACAATAATTTTAGAAAAGGCTTTTCTTTTACCGCTTACAAAGCACCTGATTTATCTCCTTTTGAGACACTTTTTGAAATTTTTAAGGAGTTAATCACCCATACTTCAGGTGATTTTGATGAAGCAATTTCTTGGCTTCGTGAATTGGATAAAGAGTACAAGCTCACTACAGCAGAATACACCATAGAAGATTTTATCGAAGACCTTAAAAAGAAAGGGTATATCAAAGAAACTATTGATCCCGATGGTAATGGAGGAATGGCCATAACTGCTAAAACCGAACGCGCTATCAGGCAACAGGCTTTAGAACATATTTTCGGAAAGATTAAGCGTAGCGGACAAGGAAACCACAAGAGTAAGAGTCCGGGAATAGGAGACGAGCATACAGGAGATTTTAGAGCGTATCAATTTGGCGACGCCTTAGATAAAGTGTCGATGACCGAAAGTTTAAGAAATGCACAAATTAATCATGGTATTGGAAACTTTAGCCTAACAGAAGATGATCTGGTCGTTGAAGAAACCTTGCATAAATCTCAGATGAGTACCGTTTTAATGATTGATATAAGCCATAGTATGATTTTGTATGGCGAAGATCGTATCACACCAGCCAAACGTGTAGCCATGGCTCTGGCCGAACTCATCACAACGCGGTATCCAAAAGATACGTTAGATATAATTGTCTTCGGAAATGATTCCTGGCAAATTGAAATTAAGGATTTACCTTATTTAAAAGTTGGTCCGTATCACACGAATACGGTTGCTGGTTTGCAATTGGCGATGGATTTACTCCGAAGAAAACGCAATACCAATAAACAAATTTTTATGATTACCGATGGCAAACCCAGTTGCTTGCGTTTACCTGATGGTCAATATTATAAAGATAGCAACGGACTCAATCCTTACATCACCAACAAGTGCTATGCTATGGCGCAGCAAGCCAGAAAACTGCATATTCCGATTACCACGTTTATGATTGCGCAAGATCACTATTTGATGCAGTTTGTTCAGGAATTTACCAGAGCTAATCAAGGAAAGGCGTTTTACACAGGGCTAAAAGGTTTGGGAGAAATGATTTTTGAAGATTATGAAACCAACAGAAAAAAACGAATAAAAGGATAACATCAAAATTCATTCTCCTCTTAAATTTAAGAGAAGAGCAATTGAGAAATATAAACTAGATAGGTATTAAAACATGAATATAGAAACAATAAAAACCTTTGGAGAACTAAAAGCATCAGGTTATCAGTCGAAATCTATAAAAGATGAGCTACGTGATAATTTAATAGCGAAAATAAAAAATAATGAAACCGCTTTTGAGGGTGTTCATGGTTATGAAAACACAGTCATTCCAGAATTAGAACGTGCGATTTTGTCGCGACATAATATTAATTTGTTAGGACTTCGCGGACAAGCAAAAACACGTCTTGCACGTTTGATGCTGAATTTTTTGGATGATTATATTCCGTATATCGCAGGTTCCGAAATTAATGACGACCCGTTTCAACCTATATCACGCTTTGCTACCGAATTACTTGCGGAAAAAGGAGATGATACACCTATAGCATGGTTACACAGAAGCGAGCGTTTTGCCGAAAAATTAGCAACTCCAGATGTGACTGTTGCCGATTTAATTGGTGATGTTGACCCTATAAAAGCTGCCAATTTAAAACTGAGTTATGCCGATGATCGTGTGATTCATTATGGGATGATTCCGAGAGCTAACCGTTGCATTTTTGTCATTAATGAACTTCCCGATTTACAGGCAAGAATTCAAGTGGCTTTATTTAATATTTTACAAGAAGGAGATATTCAAATTCGTGGGTTCAAGTTACGTTTGCCTTTAGATGTGCAATTTGTATTTACGGCAAACCCTGAAGATTATACCAATAGAGGTAGCATCGTTACACCTCTAAAAGATAGGATTGGTAGTCAGATTTTAACCCATTATCCTATCGATATTGAAACCGCCAAATTAATCACAGCACAAGAAGCAAAATTAGTTGAGAGCCAGAACACCATGGTTATGGTTCCAGATTTAGCTAGAGATCTATTAGAACAAATCGTTTTTGAAGCCCGTGAAAGCGAATACATAGATGCAAAAAGTGGCGTCAGTGCCCGCTTAAGTATTACGGCTTTGGAGAATTTATTAAGTACAGCCGAGCGTCGAGCTTTAATATCTGGAGATGCTAAAACGACAGTGCGATTGAGTGATTTTGTTGGGATTATTCCTTCTATTACAGGAAAAGTCGAACTGGTTTACGAAGGCGAACAAGAAGGTGCTGCCATGGTAGCTTACAACTTGATTGGAGAAGCCGTAAAAAGTTTGTTTCCAGAATTTTTTCCGAAGATAGAAAAGCTGAAAAAAGACGATGAAGAAACGCCTTATGATGCGATTGTGTCTTGGTTTTTTAATCAGCAAGATGGATTTGAGCTTTTAGACGATTCGAGAGATAAAGTATATAAATCTTTATTAGATGCAGTGTCACCTTTAGATGATTTACTAGGCGAATATCAGCCTAATTTAAAACCTGAAGAAAGCTATTTTGTAAAAGAATTTGTGCTTTGGGCTTTAGTAGAATTTAAGCAATTAAGCAAATACCGTTTCACGGAAGGCCTTCAGTTTAAGGATCCTTACGGCAGTTATATCAGTGGTTTGTAATTTAAACGATGGGATGGCTTAAGTCGTTTTGGCTTTGTTTTTTCTTATTTGTTTGGGTTTTAACCATAACCAAAATCCGCTAAACGCAAGAAACAACAAGCCTAGAGAAATAAGTGTAGAGTAAAATAACTTTGTTGGGTTGCCTTCAGAATTGAATACATTATCAACAATAGAACCATCGTGTATCATTTCAATAAGATCTGCAGTTCTTGTTTTTTCAGAAATAACAGCACCTGTATAGCAATCGATTTGCAGTTCGGTGAAATGGTCTTCAAATCTAACTTTTGCAATCCCTTTTTTTGGTCTGTAATCTATTCTGTTGATATCGTTGGAGAGTTTTAAGCTGTCTATATAAGCTATGGCATTCTGTTCAATGTCAGCTAAAGAAATTAAAGGTCTTTTTTCAGATTCTATGTAAGCTGCTGAGGGTTTAAATCCTAATTGATCTTTCCAAGTTAAGAGCAGACCTGTGATACTCATCACGATAATAAAAAGTAATAAAGGAATAGCAACCAAGCGATGTGATTTGCGATACCAACGTGTAGATTTTGCTAAGGATTTATTTTTCATCGTACGATACAAACTACGAATCTAAAACATTTACTACTAATAATCTCTTAAGGAGACGTTAATACAAAAATCAAGATTACCAAGTCGATCTACTCTTAATATTGGCTTTACAGAGTTTGATAATTTCTGAAATTCTCTTTTCACGTGTCGTTTCTCGTTTCGCTTGATTTAACCAATAGAGATAACCTTTTCTATAGGAAGGTGCAAAGTTGTTAAAATTTTTAAAGGCCTCAGGATGGTGATCAAAAGCTTCTTGTAACGCTTCAGGAATAATCCCTTTTTCAACAGCATCAAGAGCGGTCCAACTGCCATTTTGTTTAGCAACTTCAATAGATTTGAGTCCGCTTTCATGCATTAAGTTATTATTTTTAAGATCAATTAAATGCTTTTTATTTAAAGCGCTCCAGACACTTTTGGGTTTTCTCGGACAAAAATATTGTTTGCGTTTGCCGCCACCTAAGCTCTTAACTGTAGAATCGATCCATCCATAACATAATGCTACTTTTACAGCTTCTTCCCAACGCATAGATGTTTCCTCGTTTTCAACTTTATAAAAAATTAAATAAATCCCTTTTGAACTGTCATGGTTTTTATCAAGCCATACTCTCCATTCTGTTTCGGTTTTAAAGTAATGTTCCATTTCAGTTTAAAATTAGTATCTCAAGAATATTTAAAGGGTAAATATATAGGTTTTTCAGTTTTCAAGATATAATTTATACCATTTAAGATAATGTGTTTCAACGTTAAAAATAACTTTTTTGTGTATTTCGTCGAATTTATTATGCGTTTAATCGATATTTTAACTATGTTTGTTTAGTGTAAGTATAATTTTACAAAGATATTGACATTGTACCCTAAATCATACAATGAAATATTTGGCCCCAAGCCTATGAAACTAAAATACCTATTTTAAAACAGCAATTGCTGTAACGTTATGTTAAATACTTTCTTGTCTGTATAATGCAGAAATTCCTGAAAATTTTATCTTAACGTATGCCATAAATCTGGTATTCTACTTTCATAATTATTTTTCAATATCGAAATTAATCCAAATTACTTTTCATAATAGAAAGTAAGTTCCCTCATTATGTTTTAGCTATTGTAGTTGAGAATATAAAAATGATATTTAATATTTAAAATATAAAAGTAAGGGAGATTTTACTTGACAATTGATGCGACACATCAATAAAAAACTATTATTATGAAAATGATTAACAATTTTGGAAGGTCAGTGATTACAAAGTTTGTAGTTCTAATCTGGTTTTTAACCTTTAATGCTATTGTTGCGTTTGCACAAGATGCATCTCAAACTTTTCCATCAGCTTCAGTCGTTGTTCCAGCCTCACCAGGTAGTGTAAGTACTCAATTACAACTTTGGATGAAAGCCGATGCCTCTACCAGTACAACTACTAACAATCAACGTGTTACTAGTTGGGGTGATAATTCTGGAAACTCATTTAGTGTCGTTAAAGGATCTACTAATGGTCCAACATATCTTACTAATGCTATTAATTTTAATCCAGCTTTAAGGTTTACAAGAAGTGGAGGTGAGTATATGAAAATTGCAACTGCATCGGTTTCAGGTACTGGTTTAGATGTGACACCATCACCAGATGCTGGTATTACTAACCCTTCGAGTATGTCTATCTTTGCCGCCTTTTTAACAGATCAAAGCGGAGCAGGAACCATATTATCTCGAGCAACAAGTAGTAGCAGAAGTTACCAATTGTGGTTGGGAGATCGTGATCGAGTGGTTCATTATACTTTGGCAAGAACTTCAGGAACGGGTCAAGGTGATCCAAATAGTGGGATTAACTACGGAATAACACATGCGAGAAACGATCCGAAAATTTCATCTTTGGTTGTTGATATTAATGGTGCTTCATTAGCAAATGACCCAAATGAAGCGACCGGAAAAATTAAAAAATACGTTAATGGCTATTTAGATCCCTTAACAACATATACTGATGGTGATGCAGGTTTTGGAACTGGAGAAACCACAAATATGGATGTTATAATTGGTGGACGAAGAAACTCTAACAATACTGATGTTGGTAACCTGCTTCAAGGTAGAGTTGCAGAAATTATAGTTTATGACAGAGCTTTGTCAGCAATGGAAAGGCAAAAGGTTGAAACCTATATGGCTATCAAATATGGTATTACTCTTGGCTATAATGACGAATATTACCGATGGGAAAACTCTCCAAATCACACGACAACATTTGGATATTCAGGAACAAGTAACGACTATGTGCTTTCAAATAATGCGTATGCCTGGACGGGTTCTGATAATGCTGGATTTGGTTATAATGTATTTGGTATCGCACGAGATGATAATTCAGGACTATTACAATTAAAATCAAAGAGTGTCCACGTAGCAGAGATTACTAAAGAAACTTCTGTTTTAACTATGGAAGATGAATCGGGCAGTATTTCTAATGATAGAGATTATTTATTAGTTGGAAATAATGGCGTTCAAGTAAGTCTTCAATCTGCTTCTGTGCCAGAAAGAATCACTTCTACAATTGGTAGAATATGGAAAGCCCGAGAAAGTTCTAATGATGTCGGAACCATCAAATTAGATTTTGATTTGAGCCAATGGAGTATTTCTGGAAGTTCAGATTTAGAAATGATTGTATCTAAGAACAGTGATTTGTCAAATTATAAGAACATAACAGGAACTTATAATTCATCTACAAAAACAGTTACTTTTACAGGTCTAAACTTAGAGGATGGTGATTATTTTACCTTAGCAAAATTAGAGGAATTACAAGATTCTTATCATTTTAATTTTACAGGAACTTCGAACTATGTTGATTTAGGAGATAATTTTGATTTAAACCCAACAGGGTTTACTGTTTCTGCTTGGATTAACAGAACCTCAAATTCAAATAACACATCCATTTTAGGAAAACGAAATGCAACTAATAGTCAGGGTTATGATTTTAAATTAGATGCTTCAGGACGTTTAGAAATGTCGTGGAGATCACTTACCAATACCTATCAAACTGTTAGTACAAATGCTGTCGTACCTATTGGAAAATGGCATCATGTAGCTGCCATTTATGATGGTACAACTATTAGCTTATACATTGATGGTATTCTGGCAAGATCACGAGTAAAAGCGCAGCCAGGTTCATCTAGTCAACCATTATTGATTGGTGCTTCAGGTGATATTCCAGGAAGGTTTTTTGATGGAGATATAGATGAAGTGCGAATATTTAATACAGATTTATCTTTAGATCAATTACGATTTATAATGAATCAAGAGATAGAAAATAAGTCTAATACTGTTACAGGTTCATATTTTGAGAAAATGGGTGTTTCACCAACTAAAAATGAAGTGGCTACAGTCCCATGGAATAGTTTAGAATTGTATATGCCATTTTCGCATGTGAGAGGAAATTGCCTGTTTAATAAATCTTCTCAAGTATCAAAAAACGGAAGATTATATAATGTACCAAACAGTTCAATTGACATTCAAACAGCTCCATTACCATATATATCGACACAAAACGGAAGTTGGGATTCAAGTTCTTCTTGGGAAAATGGTACTATTCAGCCTATCCCTGGAGCTAAATCTATAGTCAATACCAGCCTTAATGTAGATTGGAATATTGTAGAGACATCTCACAATATTACTATGGATAATACGAGTGTTAATAACAAAAACAGATCCTTACTCGGGCTATTTGTTGAGTCGAATACCATTACAGTATCTGGAGATAATGCTTTGCATACTGGTAATGGTTTAACAGTAACGCATTATTTAAAACTAGATGGTGATATCGATTTAAATGGAGAATCTCAATTAATCCAAACACTAGACAGTGATTTAGATGTAACAAGTGCCGGACAGTTAGAAAAAGATCAACAGGGAACGCGAGATAAGTATACCTATAATTACTGGTCGTCACCTGTTGGAGCACCAAGTACATCTGCTAATAACACAAATTATGCAATAAAAAATACGTTTAAAGATGGTACTAACCCGTCGTCTCCTATTGGTATTAATTTTATTACCAATGGTTATGATGGAACTTCAGGTTCACCTATTGGCATCGCTGATTACTGGATATGGAAATTCGCTAATCAACCCGATGATGATTATTCGGCATGGCAACATGTTAGAAGTACTGGAGTTATGAAACCTGGAGAAGGATTTACAATGAAAGGTATTGCTAATACCTCCGGAAATGTCTCCTTAGAACAAAATTATGTCGTAAAAGGAAAGCCTAATAATGGTGATATTACATTGCCACTAAATGCTGGGAATGATTACTTAATAGGTAACCCTTATGCTTCAGCAATAGATGCTCACCAGTTTATTCTCGATAATGCGCCTACCATTGATGCGCCGGGAAATACCACCGGAACACTTTATTTCTGGGAACATTGGGGAGGAGGTTCTCATGTGTTAGCCGAATATCAAGGCGGATATGCAACTTATAACCTGGCAGGAGCAGTGCCAGCTGTAGCTTTTGGAACTGCAGATCCTGATGTAGATCAAACAAGTTTAATAGGAACAAAACTGCCTGGTCGATATATACCGGTAGGACAAGGATTCTTTGTTGTTGGTGAAAACACAGGTACAATTAAGTTTAATAATGATCAGCGTGTGTTTGTAACAGAAGCTGGAAGTTCTTCAGTTTTTATGCGTACCGATGGATCTGATACAGCTCAAACTAATCAAGATGTAAATGGAGAAGAAGACACGCGATTAAAAATGCGTTTGGTTTTTGAGTCTGCAACCACTTACAAAAGAAAAATATTGATTACAGTCGATGAGAATGCATCTGCTGGTTACGATTGGGGTTACGATGCTGAGTTATATGATAACCAAGTTGATGATATGTATTGGTTAATCAATGATACTAAATATGTCATTCAAGGTATCAATGCATTGACCAGTCAAACCGTACTGCCTTTAGGAGTAAATTTATCTTCCTCAGGTGAACAAAAAATTTCATTAGATAAAATTGAAAATGTTGTTGATCCAATGCAAATTTATTTACATGATATTGATTTAGGAATATACCATGATTTAAAAAGCGGAGTCTATAGTTTTAATTCAGGACAAGGTGTATACTTAAGTCGCTTTGAGATTGTATTTAGTATTCCAGAATCACTTAGTGTTGAGACCGCTGAAGTAGATGACGATACATTACAAGTATTTTATGATAATGAAGACGAAAGTATCACTATAAATAATCCGAAAAATTTGATCATTGATAATGTTGAGGTTTTTACCATTCTGGGGCAATCAGTATTTGCGTCAGATGAATACGTGTCAGAACAGACACTTAAAATTGATGCGAAAACATTTAGTACAGGAACATACATCATAAAGGTGGAAACAGAAACAGGAAGTTACACTAAGAAAATTTTAGTTAATTAGTTAGTTTTTTAATTTTATGTCAACTTAAAGACTGCTTTCGAGCGGTCTTTTCGTTTTTATACCATGTACAACTTTATTAATAATGCACATCTCAGACTCGTAAGGTGTGTTTTTTGAAATTTAATACTGAAATACAGTAGGTTAGCTTGTATTTTTGAGGTGCTTCAAGCAATCGTTTTAACGATAATTTATGCATTTTAGTACTCCATAACGAGTAAATATTCCACATGAACGAATATTTGTCCACTCATGATTTATCCATTCTATATTTGAAGTGTTATTGAATTGTATGTCAGAAGCATACAAAAATATTTGGCCCCAAGCCTATGAAACTTAAATACCTATTTACACTTTCATAATATTTTCAATATCAGATTAATCCAAAATACTTTTCATAATAAAAAGTATTCTCCCTCAACGTGTTATCTGCTAAATGCAGTTAAAACAGTAACACCAATTTTATTAAACAAGAGAATTTAACTAATTGAATGATGTAAGTCATCATTAAAAATTATTATTATGAAAACAACTACTAAAAGAGTATCGATTTTATTAGCATGTATTATGCTTAGTTTATCAAATGTGTGTGCATTTAATTCAAATTCTGATGAAACAAGTGATAACCAGGAATCTGGAGATCAAAGAATGAAGATCAGATTAGTATTTAACTCAGTAAATACCTTCACTAGAAAGATATCTGTTATTGCAGATGAAAGTGCAACTGATGGTTTTGATTCTGAATTTGATTCAGCTTTAGAAAATGTTCAGGAAGATGATATGTACTGGTTGATTGATTCAGGTAAATATATAGATCAGGGTATTTCTGAAATCAATGAAGAGACAGTTCTTCAATTAGGAATTAATACAAATGAAGATGGCATTAACTCTATTGCTATTGACAAATTAGACAACATTCCTAGTGACATGAAAATATTTGTTCACGATAAGGCTTTAGGAGTTTACCATAGTATAAAAGATGGTGCTTATCAAGTAAGCTTAAATGCAGGTGCTTATTTAAACAGATTTGAAGTTGTGTTTATGCAGCCTGATACATTAAGTACTACAGAATTTCATACAGAAGATAAATCATTAGATATTCGTTTTGATATGCAAACAGACCAAATTAAAATAATGAACAATTCAAATTTAAAGATAGAAGGTGTTCAAGTGTATTCAATTTTAGGTCAGTCGGTGCACACGTCTAATGCAACACATACCAACAATGAGTTACAAATTAATGCTAGTCATATGAGCACTGGAGCTTATGTCGTGATTGTGACAGCTGAAAATGGCATCAACTCAAAGAAGATTTTAGTTAATTAGTTAGTTTTTTAGAATTAGTTTTTAAGAGAAAGACCACCATATTGGTGGTCTTTCTGTTTTAATTATAATGACTAGCTACCTCATAATTTTATTAGGAAATACAATAACACTTTCAAATCCATCATCACCAACAGAAGCTACTCCAAAGTAGAAGTTATCGATGACGATACCTTTTAATGTAAATTCTGTAACATTGCCTACATATCTGCTATTGTCCCAAGTAGGCGAAGTTGTATCTCTCCAGTATATTTTATAACCTTTAGCACCTTCAACTGTATTCCATTTTAACTTTGCAGAAGGTTCTACAATTCCACCTATTTCAACAGTAGTTGGAGCAGGAGGAGCCGAAGCTAAACTTGCCATGGTAATAACATTAACAGCGGTCAATTTTTTTGTATAGGCAAAATTAACATGCTCAAAAGTATCACCATAATCCATACCATTTTCAGTACGAATATCTTGATGTTGTTGCGTGTAATTTTCGTGTGCTTCCATGATTCTTATACCAGGAAAACCAACGTCATTAAAAGGTCTATGGTGTCCACCTCGTCCAAAACGGTCTAATCGATATACCATCATTGGATTCATTTCAGGCATATAGGATTTAACCGTTTTGTGAACATATCTTGCCAGTTGTCGTGAGATCCCATCGACTTCACCTCCATAAAAACGTCTGGCTTTTCGTTGTTGTTCTGTTTCAGTTGGAGGAACAGGTTCAGAGAATATTCGAAATGTACGATTATCAATGACTCCATCAACACCTGTGATATTTCCGATCATATCATTATTAAGGACACCTATAATATCCCAATCATTATCTATGGCATATTTTGCTAATCCCTGACCTCCAAATAGACCTTGCTCTTCACCTGAAAGACCAACATAAATAATGCTGTTTTCAAATTGATATTTAGATAAAACACGAGCTGCTTCTATAGTACCTGCCATTCCTGTTGCATTATCATTAGCACCAGGTGAATCTGAAGTAAAGTCATTTGGGTCTGAAACTCTAGAATCTATATCACCACTCATTATGATAAATCGGTTAGGGTATTTTGCACCGCGCTGTATCGCAACGACATTAACAACCATGACATCTTTTACTATGCGTTGGTTGGTGCCTTTTTTTACTAAATCTTTTTGGTAAAACACGTCTAAACAGTCATCACAAGCTTTTGAAATATCCTCAAACTGTGTTTTAATCCAGCGCCTTGCAGCTCCTATTCCTCTTGTATTGGAGAGCGTGTCACTTAAGGTATGACGTGTTCCGAAATTCGCCAGCGTTTTAACATCTTGACGTAAACGTTCCTCAGAAACTGTGTCAATAATATCATATATATCTAAATTGGACTGAGCAATTACAAACATGCTTTGTGCCATAAATGCTAATATCATCAATCGTTTCATAGGCCTAATTTTTTTCTATTATTTAGTAAGTAATAAAGTTCCAAAAATATTTGAATCTATCCAACCTCTGTTTTTGTCCTCACCATTTACAGGAATTGAACCTATAAAATTTTCACGATTAGAACTGCCGTCATTATCACAGTAAGCCAAAGCAAATCCTATTTTTTTAGCTCTGTTTAAGGTGACAGGTACATTATTACCATCATCTTCATACGTATCTGCATAGAGGGAAATTTTTACTTCCCAAACCGTCGTTTGTCCATTGGTTTTTCGTTCAGAATCGATGTGAGTATTATATAATTTACCTTCTTTTGAAGTAGACATATCAACGACATTTCCGTCTAGAGCAACATGATATGCAAATGCATTATGAGTGTATTGATGATTTCCGCCGCTGTTGTCTTCATCTACAAAAATTTCCAGACAATCGTCGTCCCACCAAGCTACTAAAGGATTATCTTCTTTATCGAAAAGAACGTCATCAGTTATTTCAGCTAGAAGATAAAGAGCTTCTTCTGTCCAGGCGAGTTTATAACGTCCATAAAAATCCTTGTCTGTATAAGGCTGACCGAGCCATAATTGATCAATTGGATGCCAAATTGCATCGGTCCAAACATTTTCATTCATAAGTGCATCAATGACGATAGGTGATTTTGATTGACGAACTTTTATAAGTTGGTTCTCAGGTTTTAGTGACGTTATTTTTTTGTGGTTTGAGTTGATGCCACAGCTCGATAGGTGTACTAAAATTAAAAGCAGTAACATACACCTCATAGGATTATTTCTTATAATTAAATTTTACGATTTCTACTTGGCCTTCAGCATTTTCAATATCGACAAAAACATTCATTTCATTATCGCTCACTTTTTCAAAACTCATACCTTCAAAAATGACTTGAGTGGGAGTAATTTTTATCAGAGAAAAATCTACAGTTTCATTTTTGGTCTCCCAGCCTTTTAAATCATTATCAAAATGCTTAAGCTGAAGAATCAAAGAATTTTCAATTTCTCTAATAATTTCTATTTCATAAAACGAAACCTTATCATCGTTTATCAATTTAAACGTCGCCATCATAGAACCTCCTGAAGGTTCACTCCAGTTTTCTTCAACTTGTCCGCCAAAAGCCTCACCTTTCCAGTTGCCAGAAATCCATTTAATGTTTTCGAGTGTTGGTGCTAATGTGTCTGAAGCTAAAGGCTCTTTTTCTATTTGAGCATTTAGAGAAATACTACATATAAATGCAATTATGGTTATAAGTTTCATATGAGGTTTTGAATTAGATTCTTTTAATACTAATGGTACTTACTGAATGAATGTGACTTTAGTTATTTTTCCGTCACTGACTTCATATATGGCAACAGCATTAAAAATTTTGCCATTAGCAGTGACCTGCTCTTCATCGATGACTTTGTTTCCAATAACAATACGTTGTTTTACGTAGGCTCTTAAATCGGGTACACGTTTAAACCAATCGATGTAATTTTCCCGCATTTTAGTTTGACCTTCCGTATGAAGTTCATTTGGGTAGTTATATAGTTTGATGTCTTCGGCATAAGTTGCCATAAAGGCGTCAATATCTCTGGCGTTGTAGGCATCAAGTTGTTGTTGAACTATAGCTTCAACTTCAGAATTAGTCGCTGTATTTTCAGATGTAGATTCTTCAGATTCGCTAGATGATTCTGAAGTTTCAGTAGTTGCTGTTGCGCTAATTTCTCCGGCGAGTAATAATTTGTCAGATGTATCATTCACTGCTATACGTGTAATTTTAGTAATCCCGTTAACAGAAACATCAGTCACCTGTTTCCAGTTGTTGTCACGCTGTAAGGTCAATTTATATAGCATATTATCTTTTCCAGAAAGTATCGTTGTACTGTTTAGCCAGCAGATATCCTCAACGCCTTCAAGAGTATTTGCAATAACTTTTGTTATTCCAGTTTCAGGATTCAGTGATTTTATCTGCCACTGGTTTTCATTGTCTTTGGAAATAAAACTTACTAAATTTGAATTAGGAATTTTATGAAATGATCGACCAACTTTAGTTGCAAACTTTCTACTACTGCCGTCCTCTAAATTTGTGGCATAGAGATTTAAATCATCTCCTTCAATAACAGCCGAAACAATAGTATGATCGTCATACCATGTATAATAGGCAACTACTAAATCCTCTATAAGTTCTATAGCTTCACCATTACTCATGTTGTAACGATACAAACGCTGCAGACCATCTGTATCCAATCGAACAGCAGACACTTCATTTTTATTAGGAATTTTTAGCGGTGTATATTCACCTCCTGGCGAAAAATTTAACCAAGACCTTGAATCGTATCTCATATCATATTTTGATATGTCAGTTTGACCATTTCTTGTAGACGCAAATAAGATATAACGATTATCCAAAAATGAGGGTTGATTATCGTAGCCTTCATTATTAGATAAATTCTTAGCATTTTTAAGTTCTATTTTAGAGCTTGTAGTTTCCAAATCAAATAAGAACACTTCCGTATCTGATTGCGCATAAGATGCTATTGATAAAAGGATGCATGATAATTTAAAGATGTATTTCATAGGAAGATATTTAATCCTTTAAAGGTAATGAAACTATTGTTTGAGTTGGTTTAAGTTTGCTTTTAATTCGTTGAGATAATACTGTCTTACTTGTTTGTCTTTTGCAATAGCTATGGATTGTTCTAGATAATTAATTGCAGTTTTAGTGTCTTCGTTTATAGCAGCTATTTTACTCAAACCTTCTAATGCTTTATACGAATCTGGATTAGCAAATAAGCAAACTTTAAAACGTTTTTCGGCCTCTTCCAAGTTTTCAAAACTTAAATAGTTATTTGCTAACTGAATATGAAATTGTTCTAAACTAGCTGGAAAATGTGTTTTTATACCAGATTCCATTTGTGCTAAATCCTCAGTTTTATTTTGACGAATGTAGTAATAGGTAATATTTCCTAAACTATACCAAGGCAGTAAAAACTCAGAGTCATATCTGTCACTTATGACTTTATAGTGATTAATAACATCATTGCCATTTTTAAACGAGTAAAAGGTCTCACGGTTTAAATCCCAGCCTTTAAATACTGTATTTAAAACATCTGTAATTGCTTTTAAATGTAAGGACCCATGGTTGTCTTCTGGATAAGAATTTAAATGCCAGTTGGTTTGTTCAGGGCTTTCCTTTTGTAACACTGAAACGAGCTCATCAATACCCATTCCTTTTGTATTGGCTTGGGCGATATAAAGTTTTGAGTTGGTTGTGAATCCATTTTGTAATTCACTTTCTAAGCGTTTAACAATCTCATAATCATTAAACCAGTATGAAGGGTCTATAGCCAAAAATACATCAAAATCTTTTGGATTAGTCATCCAGTAATGGGTGGCCAATATTCCAAATTTTGAATGTCCGATAAGGATGTCTAAATGTGATGTTCTGTACGATGTATTTATTTTCGGTTTCAATTCAGATTGAATATACCGAATAAAGGTATCTGCATTTTTTTTAGGATCGCTATTTTCCAGTTGTTTAGTACTTCCATTGTCAGAAATACCAATTAAAATCGCTTCAGGAATTGTAAATGCCGAATTGGATAAAAATTCAATCAAACCACTGTCATAATGAAAATTATAGTCGCCATCAAGCACATAAATTACAGGGAATTTTGCTTCAGGGTTTTCATGATAGCTAGGTGGTAAATATACCTGATACGAGCGTTGTTCGTTTAATATTTCAGATGAAAAACTATGTCGTTCGCCAATAGAAATTTCCTGTGCTGATATAATCCCAGACATCATAAAAACAAACAGAAACTTTAGATAAGCTTGGTATGTCATATATATTATTTTAATGTTCTCGAAGATAATAAAAATAAAAAAGCCAATTCAACTTAATGAATTGGCTTTCGTTGTTTAGAAAATTTGAATTAGCCTTAAATTTTAAAAACAATCTTTTGTCGTTTAAGTACTATCAATATGTTATGGCTCTTGATGGCATCTTAATCGACATCTCAACTAAAACTTTTTAAAAGCAATATTTATTTTCTGCTTTAACTTTTTCAGCAACTTCCTTGCGTAAATCTACGATATCTGGATAGTTAGCATATTTTGTAAAACGCTTAAGTCCCATAAGCATCATACGTTGTTCGTCACCTTCAGCAAAAGAAATAATACTTTCTTTTCCTTTTTCTTCAACGATATCAACAGCGTGATATAGGTATAATTTTGCCATGGCAATTTGAGCAGATTGCGCTTCTTCGCCAAAACGTTTTGCATTCTTTTCGGTTCTTAAAATTGCCGATTCTGCCATATAGATTTCAATTAAAATATCGGCCGCAGCAATTAATAACTGTTGGTGATCTTCTAATTGAGGTCCATATTTTTGAACAGCTCCACCAGCAACCATTAAGAAGGTCTTTTTTAACTTCTTAATCATTTCCTTTTCTTCGGAAAATAATTCCGAATAATCAGGCGTGTCGAACGATGGAATCCCCATTAACTCTTCTTGAACAGCTTGAGCTGGACCTAATAAATCAACGTGACCTTTCATGGCTTTTTTAACCAACATTCCAACAGATAGCATTCTGTTGATTTCATTAGTACCTTCATAAATACGAGCAATACGCGCATCTCTCCAGGCAGCTTCCATCGGTGTTTCTTCAGAGAATCCCATTCCACCAAAAATCTGGATACCTTCATCTGCACAGTTTTGAACATCTTCGGAAACAGCTACTTTTAGTATCGAACATTCAATAGCATATTCTTCAACACCTTTCAACTCAGCTTCCTGATGTGTATTTCCTGAAGCTTCACGAATAGCGATACGATCTTCAATATTTTTTGCGGCTCTATAGGTTGCCGATTCACCAGCATAGGCACTTGCAGCCATTTCAGCTAATTTCACTTTGATAGCTCCAAATTCTGAAATAGGCGTTTTAAATTGTTTACGCTCATTAGCATATTGGACCGCTGTAGTTAAAATGCGACGTTGAGAATCTAAACAAGCTGCCGCTAATTTTATACGACCAACATTAAGGGCGTTCATGGCAATTTTAAATCCTTCACCACGACCAGCTAACATGTTTTCAACAGGAACAACAGTATCATTAAAGAAGACCTGACGTGTCGAACTTGCTCGAATACCAAGTTTGTGTTCTTCTTCACCTAAAGTAATGCCGTTAGGATTATCCTTGTCATATTCTACGATAAAACCTGTGATATTTTTATCATCTTCAATACGCGCAAAAACGATCATCAAACTACAGAATCCTGCATTTGAAATCCACATTTTTTGTCCGTTAATTTTATAAGATTTCCCATCAGCAGACAATTCAGCTGTAGTTTTCCCAGAATTGGCATCAGATCCAGCACCAGGTTCGGTTAAGCAATACGCACCAAACCATTCTCCAGTCGCTAATTTAGGAACATATTTTTGTTTTTGTTCTTCGGTACCATAAAGTGTTATTGGCATGGTTCCAATGCCTGTATGTGCACCAAAAGCAGTGCTGAAAGATCCTGTTCCACTTGAAATATAGTCACATGTTAAACAGGTAGAGACAAATCCCATTCCTAATCCAGAATACGCTTCAGGAACAGCCACGCCTAAAAAGCCTAATTCACCAGCTTTACGCATCACCTCTTCAGTTAAGGCATAATCTTTAGCTTCAAAACGCGGTTTGTGGGCAATAATTTCACGCTCGTTAAATTCCATAACGGCATCTTTCATCATTTTTTGTTCTTCTGAAAAATCTTCAGGAGTGAATACGTCTTCACATTTAGTTTCTTTTACTAAGAACTGACCTCCACGTAGGATGTCTTTTTCAGTTGTTTCCATTTTTTTAAATAGTATTAAGTATTTAGTACAAAGTATTAAGGTTCTAAAGTTGAAGATTTTCGTCTTTGTACTTAATACTAGCTTCTTTATTCTTTTAGTTTAAAAATTCAAATATCCCACAAGCACCTTGACCAGTACCAACACACATGGTTACAGCACCATATTTTCCTTTCATATCACGCTTACGCATTTCATCAAATAACTGTACCGATAATTTTGCTCCAGTGCAACCTAATGGATGTCCTAATGCAATAGCACCACCATTAACGTTAATGATATCAGGATTTAAGTCTAACTCTCTAATGACAGCTAACGATTGTGACGCGAAAGCCTCATTAAGTTCTATTAAACTCAAATCAGATTGTTGTAATCCAGCTTGTTTTAATGCTTTAGGAATCGCTTTTACAGGTCCGATTCCCATGATGCGAGGTTCAACGCCAGCAGCAGCATAATTCACTAAGCGAGCTATAGGTTCGATATTTAACTCTTTTACCATGTCTTCACTCATGACCATAACAAATGCGGCACCATCACTCATTTGAGACGAGTTACCTGCTGTGACACTTCCGCCAGCAGCAAAAACCGCTCTAAGTTTTGCTAAAGCTTCTTTATTTGTACCTGCACGCGGACCTTCATCTTTAGTAACAGTATAAGATTTTGTGACTTTTTTTCCGTTTTCATCAATATAAGTTTGATCTACAGTAATAGGAACAATTTGATCTTGAAAACGATTTTCGGCTTGTGCTTTTAAGGCTTTCATATGTGAGTTGTATGCAAACTCATCTTGATCTTCACGAGAGACATTAAACTGATTGGCAACCGCTTCTGCTGTGTTCCCCATGCCCCAATAATATTCTTCGTGTCCAGCTTTAACCGTGTCATAATTAAGTTCAGGTTTGAAGCCGGTCATTGGAACCGAACTCATACTTTCTGAACCACCAGCGATAATACAATCGGCCATTCCAGCCTGAATTTTAGCTGTTGCAATTCCGATAGTTTCAATTCCCGAAGAACAAAAACGGTTAACGGTTACACCAGGAACATCCACACTATTTAGTCCGATAAGTGAAATAAATCGAGCCATGTTTAAGCCTTGAGAGCCTTCTGGCATAGCATTTCCAACGATGACATCGTCAATACGTTTAACGTCAAGTTGTGGTAATTCTTTCATCATATGCTGAATGGTTTCAGCACCTAACTCATCGGCTCTTTTAAAACGGAACACGCCTTTTGGTGCTTTACCAACTGCTGTTCTGTATGCTTTTACTATATATGCTTGTTTCATTTTTTTGTATTTAGTTGTTAGTAATTAGTAGTTAGTGAGCTACTTGCTCCTAATGACTAATCCCTTTTTACTTTTCGCAACTAGTTGCGAAGTGGTTTTCCAGTTTTTAACATATGCTGAATGCGTTCCAAGGTTTTACGCTCTGTACAAAGCGATAAGAATGCTTCACGTTCTAGATCTAATAAGTATTGTTCACTTACTAATGTTGGTTCAGATAAATCACCACCAGCCATTACGTAGGCTAGTTTGTTAGCAATTTTATGATCGTGTTCACTGATGTAGTGACTCGCTTCCATAGCATCGGTTCCTACTAAAAACATTCCTAAAGCTTGTTTACCAAGAACTTTAACATCAGTTCGCTTTACAGGTTGTGTATATCCAGCATCTGCCATTAATTTGGCATGTGCTTTAGCCGTAGCAATTTGACGGTCTTTATTGACCACAACTATATCTTTTCCTTTTTGAAGAATCCCTAAATCGAATGCTTCATAAGCTGAAGTTGCCACTTTAGCCATACCAATGGTTAAGAAATATTCCTGTAGTACATTCAATTCTACATCACCTTTTCTAAAAGTATCCTGTGCGCGTAAGGCCATTTCTTTAGAACCACCTCCACCAGGAATCACACCAACACCAAATTCTACTAATCCGATATAGGTTTCTGCAGCAGCAACCACTTTATCAGCATGCATCGATAATTCACATCCACCACCAAGTGCCATGCCATGAGGCGCAGAAACGGTTGGGATAGCTGAGTAACGCATACGCATCATTGTGTCCTGGAAGTATTTGATCGCCATATTAAGTTCGTCATATTCCTGTTCGGCAGCCATCATGAAAATCATTCCGATATTTGCACCAACAGAGAAGTTTGCCGCTTGGTTACCAACGACTAAACCAGCAAAGTCTTTTTCAGCTAAATCAATTGCTTTATTTAAACCAGCTAGAACGTCACCACCAATAGTATTCATTTTAGATTGGAATTCTACATTTAAAATACCGTCACCTAAATCTTCAACAACTACACCTGAGTTTTTAAAGACTTCATTTGATTTTCTGATATTGTCCAGAATGATGAAACTATCTTGTCCAGGAATTTTCTCCTGCGATTTCTTTGGAATGTCATAAGCATAAGTTGCACCATCTTTTACAGTGTAGAATGAGGTGCTTCCAGAAGCTAACATCTCGTTAACCCAAGCGTTAGGTTCTAGACCCTCGGCTTTCATCATTTCGATTCCTTTTTCAACACCAATCGCATCCCAGATCTGGAAAGGACCGTGTTCCCATCCGAAACCTGCTTTCATAGCGTCGTCAATTTTGTATAAATCGTCAGTGATTTCAGGAATACGGTTAGAAACATAAGCAAATAATGCTGAGAAACTTTTTCTGTAGAATTCTCCAGCTTTATCTTTTCCTTTGACTAATATTTTAAAACGGTCAACCACTTTGTCTACCGTTTTGGTCAATTCTAAGGTTGCAAATTTTGCTTTTTGAGCCGATCGGTATTCTAATGTATTTAAGTCGAGTGATAATATTTCCTTTTTACCTTCAACAGAAACCGATTTTTTATAGAACCCTTGACCAGTTTTACTTCCCAACCATTTGTTCTCCATCATGGTATTGATGAAGTCTGGTAAAACGAATAATTCGTTGCGTTCATCGTTCGGACAGTTTTCTTTGATACCGTTGGCGACATGTACCAACGTATCTAAACCAACAACATCAACCGTACGGAAGGTTGCCGATTTTGGGCGACCAATAACAGGACCCGATAACTTATCGACTTCTTCAATCGTTAAGTCTAAATCTTTAACTGTATGGAACAAACTCATGATGCTAAAAATTCCGATTCGGTTTCCAATGAAAGCAGGTGTATCTTTAGCAACTACAGATGTTTTTCCGAGGAATTTTTCACCATATTCGTTTAAGAATTCTAAAACAGACGCCTCCGTTTTTGGACCAGGAATGATTTCAAATAATTTTAAATAACGTGCAGGATTGAAGAAGTGTGTTCCGCAGAAATGTTTCTGAAAATCTTCACTTCGGCCTTCGCTCATAAATTTAATAGGTATTCCTGAGGTATTAGATGTAATTAACGTTCCTGGTGTACGATATTGTTCTAGTTTTTCAAATACCTGTTGTTTAATGTCTAGGCGTTCAACAACAACTTCCATAATCCAATCCACATCTTTTACTTTAGCTATATCATCTTCAAGATTTCCTGTAGTGATACGATTTGCAAAAGAAGGGTGATAGAGTGGTGCAGGTTTCGATTTAATTGAAGCCGTTAAAGCATCATTAACTAAACGATTTCTAACTATTTTGTCTTCTAAAGTTAAGCCTTTTGCTTTTTCTTTATCGTTGAGTTCTCTTGGAACGATATCCAATAGTAGGACATCCACGCCAATATTGGCAAAATGGCAGGCGATACCGCTTCCCATGATACCAGATCCTATAATAGCGATTTTTTTGATTCTACGTTTACCCATGTTATTTTAAAGTGTGTTCTTTTTTATTGTATATCTGTTTGTTTGAAATCATATTGTTAATGATTTCTGCGACTTTGTAAAAGTTATTCAGTTCTTCTTCGGAAACGTTATCTTTAATCGTTTCATTAAAAGTGAGAACTTTTTCTCTTGAGTAGGCTCGTTTTTCTCTTCCAAATTTGGTTAAGTGTATTAATACACCTCTACCATCTTCAGGATTAGGCTTACGGATGATAAGGCCTTTTTCTTCCATGGTTTTTAATGTACGAGAAAGACTGGTAGCTTCCATTCCCATTTTGGGACCTAATGAAGTTGAAGGTGTTCCATCTTCTGGGTCTATACTAAGTAAGGCAAAACCTGTAGCCATTGTCGTCCCAAATTGAGAAGCTTCCTCGTTATACATTTTATTAACTGCTAACCAAGTAGTTCTTAAAACGTAGTCTATAGTTTTATCCTTCATATTTTCAATTTGAAGTCCAAATATACTAAAAAATACTATGCATGCATAGTATTTAAGAAAAAATTATGCACGCATAGTAAATATGCTCTAACTTATGTAAGAGTAATTAATAGTTAATATGCGTGAGACAACAGTTGTATTAAATTCGATATATTTTATCGTAGAGTTCTTGATATATACCTTTAATGATATCTCGTTTCATTTTCATGGTAGGAGTGAGGTGACCACCATCAATTGACCAAACATCAGGAGTGAGTTCAAAGCGTTTAATTTGTTCCCATTTTCCGAAGTGTTTATTGTATTTGTCAATTTCTTTTTGAATCCGTTTAATGACAATTTCAGAATTTGCAATTTCAGCATTAGATGTACCAATGTTTAAACCTTTATGGTCAATCCAGTCTCGAATAAATTCAAAATTAGGTTGTATGATGGCTGCAGGCATTTTTTCACTTTCTCCAACAACCATAATTTGCTCTATAAACAGAGATTGTTTCATGTCGTTTTCTAAAAGTGGAGGAATGACATATTTTCCACCTGAGGTTTTAAACATTTCTTTTTTACGTCCGGTTATTTTTAGAAATCCGTCGTTATCTATTTCGCCTTTATCTCCTGTATGAAAATAATCACCAGTCATAACGCTTGCTGTTTTTTCAGGATCTTTATAATATCCTTTCATCACGTTAGGACCTTTAATTAATATTTCACCATCTTCAGCTATATTGACTTCAACATTTTTTATAGGTTTTCCCACGGTACCAATTCTAAAATGATTGTTATCATACATTTCTACAGAAACAACGGGAGAGGTTTCAGTAAGACCATAGCCTTGCATGACTTTCATTTTAGCAGAAGAAAATATTCGGGACAACCTAGGTTGTAGTGGTGCGCTTCCAGAAACCATTGTCGTTAATTCTCCTCCTAGTGCAGCCCTCCATTTATTAAAAATTAAGGCATTGGCAATCTTAAGTTTAAATTCATACCATGCACCATTAGCACCATAAGGTTCCCATTGTTCACCTAATTTCACAGCCCAGAAAAATAAGCCTTTTTTTATTCCAGAAAGTTCTTCACCTTTGAGCATAATTTTATCGAATACTTTTTCGAGTAAACGAGGCACAACGCTCATTAAGTTTGGTTTAATTTCTTTAGCATTGTCTCCAATTTTATCAATGCCTTCAGCAAAATATATTGTTGTTCCAGAATACTGATATATATATATGAGTACACGTTCAAAGATATGACAGATAGGTAAAAAGCTTAAAATTCTTGTGTCTTTACCCATTTTTGGCAATCGCTCAGAGGCATCTAAAGCATTGCTTGTGATATTCCAATGGGTAAGCATCACACCTTTAGGTCTACCTGTAGTTCCTGAGGTGTAAATAATGGTCGCTAAATCATCGGGAGAAACTTGAGCTTTTCTAGCTTCAACATCGGCTTGTGTGCTGTCATCTTTACCGAGTTCTAATAATTCGGAGTAATGTTTACAACCTTCGATATGGTCAAACGAATAGACCTCTTTAACTTTGGTGTTGGCTTGTACCTTTTTTACTTTTTCATAGACCTCAATATCAGAAACAAAACAGTAAATAGATTCACTATGATTAAGGACATATTCATAATCTTCAGCACATATTGTTGGGTAAATGGGAATATTTTGAGCTCCAGTTTGTAAGATACCGATGTCCATTATATTCCATTCGGTTCTATTTGTTGAAGAAATGACAGCAATCTTATCGTTTTTTTGAATACCTAGTTTGAGCAGAGCTCTACTCATGGCATTTGACTTTTCTATATAATCTTTAGTAGAAGTTTTTACCCACTCGCCATCATATTTAGTAACTAAAGCGGCATCTAAATTATGAACTTCTAATTGGTGGTAAGGGAAGTCAAATAGTCGTGTTATTTCTGTCATCGTCTTTGTAAGGATTGTAGTATTGCAAATTATGAAATATTAAGAGAATATCAAATGTGTGCATAAAAAAAGGAGATGCAATGACACAACTCCTTAATTTTTTGAATTTTAACTAAAATGAATCGTCTAATTTTTACTACAAATAACTAAAAACTAATAAACCCTTAATAATTAATTTTAAGACTAATAACATTCTAACATCTGTAAATTTAAGACTTATAGCTGTTTAAATGGTGTAAAAAATCGTAAGGGTTGTTAATTTTTAAATACAGCTTTAATTAACGGATAGTCTTTTTTGAAATAGGACTTAGGTGTTTCGTTCATAAACAGTTTAAAATCTTTTGAAAAATGTGACCTGTCATAATAATCAAACATATACATTAGATCTTTTATGGCTATTTCCTGACTCTCATATTTACGCATTAATTTGATAAACCGATAGAGTCTGATATATTTTCCTGGAGTAAGTCCTACAATTATTTTGAATTGAGTTTCCAAAGTTTTTTGAGATATGTTTATATGATTTAAGATGTCTTGGATGTTTATTAATCCGTCATTTTTTATGATTAAATTTATCACAAGATCAATAATCTCGGTGTATTTGTTTGTTGTCAGCTTTAAGTTTGAAAAAAAATTATTTAATTCTTTTACAAATTGATCAGCATTAGTGAACTCATCAAAAACGGATTTGATTTTATGGTAAAATGTTGGATGAAATTCTAATAATGACAAGTGGGTATTATCCAGTTTAGAGATATTAGTATTTAAAATTTTGAATAAGGCCGTTGGGTGAAAACTGATTCCAAACGACATAGACTCTGAAAGGCAGTGAAACTGATAAGATCTAAAAAACTGTCCGCTTAAAATAGTATCTTTTAATGGCATTTCCTTTTTATTCAAGACAGCCTTTTGTTCTCCGTAGAACACATGTGTAATGTGAGTGAAACCTAAAGGGAGGATAGCCGATTGAAAAGGAATGATATTTTCAGAAAATGATAATTGATAATATTCTTCTATGAGGTCAGGTACATTATTTTCAAAATATCTCAGTGTCATAGAAATGGATTAATTGTAGGTAAAATAACACAATAATTTAAAAATAAAGAAACTATGTTGTCACTTTATTATAAATTTTGATGTTCAATCCAATTTTTTGCATTTACAAATGCTTCTAGCCATGGAGAAACATCATCTTTTCTACCTTCAGGATAATTAGCCCAATTCCATTGAAATGTTGAACGTTCAATATGTGGCATCATCACCAAATGACGTCCTGTTGTGTCACATAGCATCGCTGTATTATAATCTGAACCGTTAGGATTTGCAGGATAACTGTCATAACCATATTTTGCAACAATGTTATAATCGTTTTCGTTCTTCGGAAGGTTAAACTTTCCTTCGCCATGACTTATCCAAACGCCTAATGTAGCATCTTTTAAGCTGGATAACATCACCGAATTATTCTCTTGAACTGTCACTGAAGTAAAAGCACTTTCATGTTTTTTAGAATCATTATGGAGCATCTTACCATGTTGGTCATGCTCAGGATTAATCAATTCGAGTTCCATAAATAATTGACAGCCATTGCAGATACCAACAGATAGTGTGTCGTCTCTTTTGAAAAAATTCTTGATGGCTTTATTCGCGTTGTCATTGTATTTGATGGCACCAGCCCAACCTTTAGCAGAACCTAAAACATCAGAATTAGAAAAACCACCCACAGCTCCTAAAAACTGAATGTCTTCTAGAGTTTCACGACCAGAAATCAAATCGGTCATATGAACGTCCTTTACATCAAAACCAGCATGGTACATAGCGTTTGCCATCTCGCGTTCTGAATTGCTTCCTTTTTCACGCAAAATTGCAGCTTTGGGTCTTGGTTTGGTCGTATCAATTTCTGGGAGTTTTCCTGTGAAATGTTTTGGAAAGTTAAAAACTAATGGCTGCTGAACAAAATTTTCATAGCGTGTTTTAGCCAATCCATTTGCGGTTTGTTTTTCATCAAGTAAAAACGAGGTTTTATACCACATGTCTCTTAATCTCGAAACCGTCATGGTAAAGACTTCGTTGTTATTAATCACACTTAATACATCAGTGTTAGTGACTTTACCAATATTAAAAAAATCGATATTAGCTTCGGAAAGGATGCGTTCAATGGTATGGTCTTTAGCCTGAAATACAATACCAGCATTTTCAGAAAACAAGAGTTTGTGCGAATCTTTTTCGCCTAATTGAGTAAGGTCTAATTCAGCGCCTAAATTGACTTCAGCAAAGCACAATTCTAATAAAGTCGTAATTAATCCGCCAGAAGCAACATCATGACCAGCAACAATTTGTTCGTCTTTGATGAGTTGTTGCATGGTGTTAAAAACAGTTTTAACGTAAGCTGGATGTTGAACATTAGGAACCTCATTACCGACTTTGTTTAAAATTTGAGCAAATGAACTTCCGCCAAGTTTAAAGTCATCTTGAGATATATTGATATAATATAAATCTCCAGCGTTTAGTTTTAAAACGGGCTCGACAACTTTTTTGATGTCATTACAATTTGCAGCTGCCGAAATGATAACGGTTCCAGGAGAAATAACTTCTTCGTTAGGATATTTCTGCTTCATTGAAAGCGAATCTTTACCTGTTGGAACATTAATGCCTAAATCGATCGCAAACTCAGAAATAGCTTTTACTGCTGTATATAAACGTGCATCTTCACCTTTGTTTTTACAAGGCCACATCCAGTTGGCTGAAAGGGAAACACTTTTTAAGCCATCTTTTAAAGGCGCCCAGATTATATTGGTTAAGGCTTCAGTGATGCTATTTCTACTTCCAGCTTCAGGATTAACCAATCCAGATATTGGCGAATGTCCAATTGATGTTGCGATACCTTCTTTTCCATTGAAATCTAAAGCCATGACGCCTAGATTATTTAGTGGAAGTTGTAAGGCTCCAGCACATTGTTGTTTGGCGACTTTACCACCAACACAGCGGTCAACTTTATTTGTTAGCCAGTCTTTACACGCAACCGCTTCTAACTGTAACACCTGATCGAGATAATCATAGAACTTATTAGAATCATAATTTAAATCGCTATAAGTTCTATGTAGAGTCGTATCAGACATTATTGTTTTTGGAGAACTTCCAAACATATCCTCCAAATCTAAATCCATAGGCGTATTGCCTTTGGTTTCAGATTTAAAACAGAAATGTTTATCGTCAGTGACATGTCCAACGGTATAGAGAGGTGAGCGCTCACGTTGTGCAATTTTACTAATATGGTCTAAATGTTTTTTAGCAATTAATAATCCCATTCGTTCCTGAGATTCGTTACCAATAATTTCTTTGTCAGAAAGGGTTGGGTCGCCTACAGGAAGTTTGTCTAAATCGATGCATCCACCTGTATCTTCAATTAATTCACTAAGGCAGTTAAGATGGCCACCAGCACCATGATCGTGGATAGAAATGATGTGATTGTCATCACTTTCAACCATTCCACGGACCACATTAGCTGCACGTTTTTGCATTTCAGGATTAGAACGTTGTACAGCGTTTAATTCGATACCTGTTGAAAACTCTCCGGTATCAGCACTTGATACTGCAGCGCCACCCATTCCTATGCGGTAATTTTCGCCACCAAGTACCACAATTTGATCACCAGATTCTGGAGTTGCTTTGATAGCCTGATCTAGTTTTCCATAGCCAATGCCGCCAGCTTGCATAATGACTTTATCATAGCCAAGGGTTCTACCATCTTCTTTATTTTCAAAAGTTAAAACAGAACCACAAATTAGCGGTTGTCCAAACTTATTACCAAAATCTGATGCACCATTACTTGCTTTTATGAGGATGTCCATTGGTGTTTGGTACAGCCATGGACGCGCTTTAAGGTTTTGTTCCCAAGGGCGATTCTCTTCTAATCGCGAATAGGAGGTCATATACACGGCAGTTCCTGCTAATGGTAAAGATCCTTTTCCTCCAGCTAATCTATCGCGAATTTCACCTCCAGAACCTGTAGCGGCACCATTAAAGGGCTCTACAGTAGTTGGAAAATTATGGGTTTCGGCTTTTAAAGAAATGACAGATTCAAATGCTTTTTTCTCGTAGAAGTCTGGCACATCAGCGCGCTTTGGAGCAAATTGTTCAATTTTCGGACCTTTGATAAAAGCGACATTGTCTTTATATGCTGAAACGATATCATTAGGATGTTGTTTGGACGTTTCTTTAATCATTTTGAATAAGGACGTCGGTTGTTCTTTTCCGTCGATGATAAAAGTACCATTAAAGATTTTATGTCGGCAATGTTCAGAATTAACTTGCGAAAACCCAAAAACTTCCGAATCTGTTAATGGTCGACCAATTTTTTTTGAAACTCCTTCTAAGTATGCTATTTCTTCATCATTTAATGCCAGACCTTCCTGTTGGTTATAGGCTGAAATATCTTCAATATTGAGGATCTCTTCTGGTTGAATATCAATGGTAAAAGAGTCTTGATTTAAACTGGAATATTTTTCAGAAATCATCGGGTCATAGCCTTTGAAATCTTCTGAGCAGGATTCAAATTCTTCTATACGAATGATGCCTTCAATTCCCATATTTTGTGTGATTTCGACAGCATTAGTACTCCAAGGAGTTATCATTGCTGCACGTGGACCAACAAAAAAAGCATCTACAGATGCTTGTTCTAATTTGGGTTGGTTGCCAAATAACCAAACCAATTTTGAGATGGTTTCATTAGTTAATTCTTTTGTTGCTTGAACAGCAAATACCTTGCTGTTTTGGTTTCCGAAGAAATGAATCATTATGTGTCGTGTTTTTGAAAGCACAAATTTACATTTTTTCAATGTAATTTATTAAGATAATCAGATTGAAAATTATGAGTTATTCACGATTTATTAACTAACAAAAAAAGCGACCCAATAACGTCGCTTTTTTGTTGATATGAAACAGGTTGTATTACTGTTTGATTAATTTTTTTATGATACTTCCGTTTTCCGAATTTAATTTTACTAAATAAACACCTCTCGATAATGTTGAGATATTTAATTTCTTTTGATTAGAGGTAATCTTTTGAATGGTAATCTTTTTACCAAGAACATCATAAACTTCGACATTTAAATCATAGTTTGATTCGATAGTAACTTCATTCCCGTTAGCTGGATTTGGATACATTTTTACCGCCTCTAAAGCTTCAATTTCATTTACAGATAACGTACTTTGCCAGATATCAAAAACAAATTGCGGGTTGTCAATAAAAGGGTTTCTGTTATTTTGCTGCGCAAATATGGCATTATTTCTGTCAAGTTCTCTTTGAGAAACAGGATCATTAACGTGCCAATCGTAGAGCATATCTAAAAAAGGTTGGTCAATGGCCTGACTTGCTGAGCCGTCAAACATGACGTAGTTAAAACCTGTCATTTGATCTTCGTAACGTGTTACAAAGAAAAAGTATAGTCTTGCAATGTCTCCTTTAAATTCATCAATAGGCTCAAATACATCTCCTGAATAACCAGCAACTACACCTGAATTAATGTTTTCTCCTCTTAAACTTCCGTTAGAATATTCGTCATGTTGTAATGATGTATTAACGATACCATATGGTAAATTTCCACGTTGTGCATTTACATATTTATCAGATGGAATTACAAAGTGAGCATCATTACGCATTGGAGATCCACTGTTAAAAGACGATTGAGGAATGGTGTGCTCTCTGTTATAACGTTGACCTTCGGCAGTTCCTAAAGTACCATCATCTTGATTAACACCATAAGTATACTCATAGGCATCAGGAAGATTTGTGTTAGTGTTATCTGGGTTTTGGATAACTCTTTCAGAGTACATGTCTAATAAGGTTCCATTATTTTCATAATACAAATCGACATCAGAGTTTTGAAATGTATCGTAAAGTGCACTATATCCTAAATCTAGAGCGAGATATTCATTTGTAAGTCCGTCATCACTATTATCAATAATCTCTTTTAGCTGTGTTTTTAGAGTGAAGCCAGTTCCGGTAGCAGAGCTGTAGTATCCTGTAGGAACTTGAGCAGCTAATGTAGTAGTAATTAATACTGTAATTATAAAGTAGATGTGTTTCATAGTAATCTTATTTTTTCTTTTCTAATAGCGCCATATAAAATCCGTCATAACCAGATTTATGTGACAAAATACTTTTGTCTTTTACAAAGGTAAACTCTTTTCCTAAATCTGTTGTTAAGAAAGTGTCAACTTGGTTTTTGTTTTCCGAAGGGAGAATAGAACACGTCGCATATACTAACTGTCCGCCAGGCTTTACAATTCTCGAATATTGTTGTAGTATTTCCTGTTGAGTTATTTTAATGGTTTCAATAAATTCAGGTTGTAATTTCCATTTAGCATCCGGATTTCGTCTAATAACACCTAATCCAGAACATGGCGCATCAATTAATACTCTATCGGCTTTATCGTATAGTTTTTTTACAACTTTAGTAGATTCTATTGGTCGTGTTTCAATATTAAACGCTCCATTACGTTTTGCTCTACGTTTAAGTTCGTTCAATTTATTGGCATAAATATCTAAGGCGATAATTTGCCCTTTATTTTCCATTAAAGAAGCAATATGTAGTGTTTTACCACCAGCTCCAGCACAAGTATCAACAACTCTCATTCCTGGTTTTACATCCAAAAACTCTGCCACTAATTGTGAAGAAGCATCCTGCACTTCAAAGAAGCCGTTTTTAAACGCTTCCGTTTGAAATACGTTAGCTCTTTCTTTTAGTTTAAGGGCATTAGGATAGCCTTTAATGCTTTCGGTTTCAATACCATCGTCAAATAAAAGCGATTGTAAATTATCTTTGGTTGTTTTTAAGGTATTTACTCTTAAGATAACATCAGCCTGTTCGTTTAAAGCAGCAATTTCTTTAGACCATATCGCTGTTCCTAACTCTTTAACGCCGAGTTCATCCAACCAATCTGGAATGGCTTCTTTGAATTTTCTTGTTTGAGTTAATTCATCAAAACGCCCTTTAATTTTACGTTGAGGTGTGTGTTCAAAATATTTCCAGTCGGGTAATTTAATACCTCTTAATGTAGCCCAAACTGCAAAAATACGCCATAAATTATCTCTATCGAAAGGTGCTTTTACTTCAGCGATTTCAGCATATAACCGTTTCCAACGTACGATATCGTAGGTGGTTTCAGCAACAAACGCACGATCACGACTTCCCCAACGTTTATCCCGTTTTAGAAGTTGTTGAATGACTTTGTCGGCGTACTTTCCTTCGTTAAAAATGAGTGTTAAACCATCAATAACAGCAAAGCATAAGTTTCTGTGTAAACGCATTATAAAAAATTAAGCATGCAAAGGTACATTAAAAGTTGAGATATTTATAGGTTTCTCATAAAGTCTTATCTTTTCAAAAAAAATAATATGTAGCGCAAGTTTTTATTTAGAACCGCATCTAAACCTATTAGTATTTAACCACCTTTTTTTTGACTGAAACTAAATTTATAGAGGAACTAAAATTGAAAAGCCCAATGGCTTACAGTCAGCTTTTGGACGATTATCAACAAAAAGTTTTTAGTACGTGTATTTCTTTTGTGCCTAATAAAGAGGATGCTGAAGATATAGCGCAAGATGTATTTATTGAAGTTTTTAATTCGATTTCAAAATTTAAAGGTGATTCAAAATTATCGACATGGATTTACAGAATTACAACAAATAAATGTTTAGAATTTATCAGAAAACGAAATACTAAAAAGCGATTTGCTTTTTTGCAATCTATAACTGGAAATGCGATTCCGATGGATAAAACAAATTATTTTACTGAAATAAATCACCCTGGAATACTGTTAGAACATAAAGAATTGAATGAAACGTTGTTTAAAGCTATAAATAACCTGCCTGAAAATCAGTCGGTTGTTTTTACGCTTCATAAAATTGATGGTAAAAGTTATCAGGAAATTTCTGAAATTACACAACGAAGCTTATCTTCAGTAGAATCTATCATGTTTAGAGCAAAAAAGAACCTGCAAAGTGTTCTGGAAAATTTTTATAAAAATGAAATGTAACACAAGTTTTTTTTAATTATTACATCTAAAGACATACTTATGAAACTTAATGTAGAAATGAATAAAAGAGTTAAAAATACATTGAATTCGGTTGACTTTATTGAAGAAGCTGAAGTGTCTCCTTTTTTAAAGGAAAAGGTCATGCATCGCATTCGTAATGCCTCTGAAGATATACAAGATAAAACCTGGTCATGGTTTACGCCTAAGTTGCAACTGGCGACTTTGGTTTGTGTTGTTGTTTTAAATATAATGGCTTTTAATAACTTACAAGAAACTACTTATGATGAGACTGTAAATACTTTTGCAGAATCTTATGGGTTGTCAACAAGTAGCGAATCCTCAATATTATATTGATTATGAAAAAAAATACAATTCTGTACGTTTTACTTTTCTTTTTAATTATAGTTAATGGTTTTTTTCTATTTAATTATATTGGAAAAGGCAAGAGTAAAAAAGGACATAGCAAACAAAAAGATAAAAACTTTATTGTAAAAGAACTTGGGTTTAACGAAGAGCAAATTGCCCAATTTAGAGAAAATAGTGTAGGGCATCATGAAACTATTGTACGTTTAAATGACGATGTCAAAAATCTTAAGGATGAACTGTTTAGTAAACTGTCTGAAGATGCAGTAAGTGATGCTGTTATAGATTCTATAACCTCTTTAATTTGTGACAAGGAAAAGGAAAAGGATAAAGAAGTCTTTTCTCATTTTAAGATGATTCAGGAGTTATCTGATGACAAACAAAAGGAAAAATTCAAGATGATTATAATGGATGCCCTAAGGCAAGGAGAGCGAGGAGAAGGACCGCCTCCTCCAGGAGAAGTTGGAGGACATAGACCACCACGCAATAATTAAAATAGCACTAAAAGTATTTTAAGACTTTCAAATTTTGAAGGTCTTTTTTTTGTGATTTATTTAACAAAGACAGGCACAAGTTTAGAAGCATAAGTACATCTAAAGGTATATAACTTAAAACTTAAAACATGAAAAGCAACGGGTTTAAAACAGCAGTAGTAGTATTCGGAATTATGATGATTTCAAATATATCTTTCGGACAACCGCAAGATAGAAAAGAACGAAAAGAACCTCCAACATTTAGCGAGTTACTTAAAGAAATGGATAAAAATGAAGATGGCAAACTTTCAAAAAGCGAACTTAAGGGACCTTTAAAAGAAGATTTTGCTAAGGTGGATACTGATGAAGATGGATTTATCACAGAAGAAGAATTTAAAAAAGCACCTAAACCTCAAAGACGAGAACGTAATTAAAAACCTTAAAAAAAACAAGAATTTGAGTTAGTCCAAAAATTATTGATTTTGATTGGTTAGTAGTTAAAGGCTTCATGAAATAAACTTCATGGAGCTTTTTTCTTTTAAAATTATGACTCTCAGTATAATGAAAACCAAGATTAAGAACTATATAAAAGTAAAATATAGGATTGAAAAATAGTTGAAGTATATATTATCAATTTTTTCAGTTTGAACACAAGTTTTTTACTACTAACGCATCTAAAACATTATGCAAAAAAAATATAAAATGAAAACCAGCACATTACAATTAAAACTTAGCCTATTTATAACACTGCTAACTATTGGCGTGTACGCTCAAGGTCCTCCTGGAGGAGGTCGAGGTCAGGGAAGAGGGCAACAAAGAAATTCAAAACCCGACGCTTCTGAAATCCTATCATTATTAGATACTAATAAAGATGAGGTCATCGATAGAGATGAAGCATCTAAGGATAAACGCGGTAAAATATCAGAAGATTTCGATGATATTGATGCAAACGGAGATGATGTCATTGATTTAGATGAGTTAAAAGCGTCTTTAAACAATAAAAAGCCTAAGCAGATTTCAGCAGAAAACATCATCAAAACTGTTGATGATAATAATGATGGAACTTTAAATGAGTTGGAAGTCGCCGCTAAAAATAAACGTGATTTGATAGAAAATTTTAAAGACATTGACACCAATCAAGATAACGAACTTGATTTAGATGAATTGAAAGTGTTTTACGCTACAAAAGAGAAACCAAAACGAAGAAAAAGGGATTAATATTTTAGAATTGAAAATGAAACATAAATTTTTAATAACAACTTTAATTGCCAGTATGGTATTGAGTTGTAATAGTAGTAAAAAATCTAAATCTCATAGCCATGATGGATTAGGAAGTCATTCGCATGAGGATGAAGTTTTGACTAAGGAACACCAAGATTATTTTGGAAGTTATGAACTCAATAATCCAGGTTTTGGTACAAAAACTGTGGTTACCGTTTCTGGTGATACACGAACTATGGTAACCAATTCGTTGCCAAATCATAATACAGGAACATTTCCTAATCCAGGAAATCCTAATACGATTTCTGAACAAAATAAGACCTATACATTTCCTGTAAATCCAAAATATAAAGGAGAACCTCAGTGGATACGAGAGCCTGGTATTGCTTTAAATGGTGTGAAATTTGAACCAGGAACAGCCGAAGTTGTTGTTTGTGATACAGGAGAGAATTATCGTGTAGAGGCATTGCAAGATATTATCGATTTAGGTTTAGATTTTAATCATGCACATGTGCAACCTACTGGCGAATACCACTATCATGGCTCACCAACTTCAATTATTGAATCTGTTGACTCTACTGAAGATTTAGTTCATGTGGGTTTTGCGCATGATGGTTTTCCTATGTATTACTCAAAAAGTGGCGCCTATAAGCCAAGTTATAAAGCCCTTGACGGTAATCGCGAGGGTGAAGATTGTTCGTATGAAAATCCTCATACCTCTTTAGATATTTCAGTTGGAGGACATCACGATGGAACTTTTACTTCAGATTTCGAATATGTTGAAGGTTATGGTGATTTAGATGAATGCAACGGAATTACAATTAATGGCTCATACATGTATCTTATCACCAATGAGTTTCCTTATGTAAGTCGCTGCCTTATGGGCGAAGTAAATGAAGACACACAAAGAAAATCGGGAATGCATGGTAAACAAGGTAGAGGCGGAGGTTCTAATGGACAGAGAGGTCGTCCAAGTTTTAGTCAGTTGCTAGAACAAATGGATGACAATAAAGATGGAAAATTATCCAAGCAAGAAGCTAAAGGGCCATTAGCCGAAAATTTCTCTCAAATTGATGCCAATAATGATAACTTTTTAACAGAAGAAGAGTTGGCAAAAGGTGGAAGACGTAGTGGAAACAGAAATTAAATTTTCAATAAGGCACAAGTTTTTATTTGTAATCACATCTAATAACAAAACAACTTTAAACAATAGATTAAAAAAACTAACAAAACCCAATTATGAAAAATGTATTTCAAAATTTAGCTTTAATTTTTATGTTGTTAGCTTTAGGAATTTCATGTTCTAGCGATGACAGCGCAAACACAACCGATGATGGAGATGATGGTGAAGTAACAGAACTTCATGCAGCTTTTGCAGCATTCAATACCGATGCAACAACCATTTATCTTGATGGTTCAAATGTGGTCATTGAAACGACAGGTTTACCAGATCACGAGACGGTATATTGGGGTGTTGGTCATGAACTTTACAGAGAAGAGCCAGATGTACAGTTAACACCTTCAATTATGTCTAGTAATAATAATGCTGTAACGCTAACTGTTGACGCTACTCCTGATTTGTCAGGTAGTACTGTTGCTACAAATTTTAATACTATAGGAATTGCTGTTAGTGGCGCTTCTATTTTTAATGATCAAGAAGGAGGTGGACCATTAGATCAGGCTGCAGCCAGTTTAGACTGGACAGGAGCTCATATTGGTCCAGGTGTGTATCATTATCACCTAGAGCCTAAAGCATTTTCAGATGATGATGACGCTTTAGTTGGTGTATTATTAGATGGTGTTTTTCTCTATGGAAGACAATGTAGCTCTACAGGAACATATCCTACAGATTTGGATGTTTCTGGCGGACATACATCAACGACACAATATACCGATGGAGAAGAAGAATATCATTACCATATTATTAATGAAGTCTATTCTACCACAGGGTCTTATATTGCATTTGCAGGACCTTACCAAGGGTATTAATCATGAAGCAAGTAGTAGTAGCAATTTTAATTTGTGTATTGAGTTGTCAAAACGCATCAATACAGAAACCATCAGATATCGCAGCTGTCATAAAAGAAGGGGATAAAATTGCTATTGATACTAAAGAAGTTCTTAAGTCAGACTTAATCTTAAATCAATTAGAAGGCATTTGGTACTATCACAATCAACCTTATAACGGCTATTCATTAAAATATCACGAGAATGATACTTTAATGGAAAAATTAGGCTTTTATAAGGGAAAAAGGCAAGGTATTGCCCAAAGATGGTCAGAAAATGGAGTGTTGCGTATGGTATCTTATTATCATCAAAACAGATTAACCGGTCAGTATAAAAGTTTTTGGGACAATGGAAATTTGGCATTGCAAGTGAGTTATGAAAATGGTAAAAAGCAGGGCGAAGAGCAGCAATGGTACTCAAATGGAGAGCTTTCTAAATTACTTTGGTTTAAAGATGGAGTCGAAGATGGTATTCAAAAAGCCTGGCTGCCTAATGGTAAACTGTATGTCAATTATGAGGCTAAAAATGGAAGGATCTTCGGAATGATGCGTGCTAATTCTTGTTATAAGTTAGACAATGAAACAGTTATTAAAGAGAATTAAAATTGCATTTGTTTTAATCGGTTGTACTCTGGTTTGTTTGAGCTGTAAAGAGCAAAATAAAAAAGAGCATTTTAAAACTGAAGAAACGAGCAGAGTAGCGTATTTGCCATATTATAATGAAGAATCATTTACGCCTAGATGGATAACACCAGGAACAGATGAAGAACAACAATTTCATAAAATTCCTGATTTCAGATTCATCAATCAGTTGGGTGATACGGTTACGCAAAAAACGTTTGAAAATAAGATTTATATTACTGATTTCTTTTTTGCTAGCTGTCCGGGAATTTGTCCTCAAATGACTGGAAACATGTTTAAACTTCAAGAAGAATTTAAAGAAGATGATGACGTTTTGTTGTTATCACATACAGTTACGCCAACAAGAGATTCTGTTTCAGTTCTTAAAAATTATGCTGATAAACATGGCGTTATAGATGACAAATGGCATCTGGTAACAGGTGATAAATTAGAGATTTATAATTTAGGTAGAACACAGTATTTTGTTGAAAATGATTTAGGTGAACCTAAAAATATAGATGATTTTTTACATACTGAAAACTTTTTACTCATCGATAAACATAAACATATTAGAGGGATTTACAATGGTTTAAACCGCGCTTCAATGTTGCAGTTGATAACCGATGTTAAAGCTTTGAAAAAGGAAAATTATAAAACATTGTGATTAGTTTGATGTTAATTAGTGTATTGCTGATTAATAGTTTGAAAGGCTTCGTGATTATGTCATGGAGCTTTTCTATTTTTATAAAAATCTCATGTTTATGAAAAAAGAAAAGTTATTGGTGTTTGTCTCAATTGTAACTATGAGTATCATGTGCTACGGATTATTGAGTTATACATCTTATAGAAAACAGCTACCATCACTAAAACAATTTAGAAGTGTACACATCGAAACTCTAGTTCAGGATTCGACACTTAATATAAGAGCTCTGGAGCTTGTAGACTCCATAGGACCAACGTACTTAACCTCGCGAGGCGAGTTTGGAATTCTTTTGCCGAATTCGTTTATTAATCATGTAGACAGCCTAAAGGAGAAATCGTTTTATCATCACAAAATTAATTTGTCTAATGATACACTACAATTAAACTTTAGAGCCTTAAGTGCTTTAAAAGAAAAGGGTTTTGGTATCACGATAGGTTCTCCAGCATTACTATATCAGCTTAATGCCGATTTAGAGAAAAACAAAATAGTGTATGAGGAACACCACCCAAAAGCATTTTATGATGCTATGGAATTCTGGAATGATGATGAAGGCATTGCTATTGGTGATCCTACAGCGGATTGCATGAGTATCATTATTACTCGAGATGGAGGAGAAACCTGGACAAAATTATTGTGTGAAGATCTGCCTAAAATTAAAGAAGGTGAAGCTGCTTTTGCGGCAAGCGATAGTAATATTGCCATTGTTGGAACTCATACTTGGATTGCTACAGGCGGAAAAGTGAGTCGTATTTTATATTCGTCTGATAAAGGTAAGACCTGGGAAGTTTATGATACACCTATAGTTCAGGGTTTAGAAACTACTGGGATGTATTCTATTGATTTTTATGACAGATTAAACGGCTTTGGCATTGGAGGTGACTATACAAGACCTGCTGACAGTAGTGCTAATAAAATAAGAACTCATGATGGTGGAAAAACTTGGCAACTTGTAGCAATAAATCAATCACCTGGATACAGGAGTTGTGTGCAATATGTTCCAAATGGAGAAGGTAAAGCCTTGGTAGCTATTGGTTTTAACGGTATCGATTATTCTAGTGATGCAGGTAACTCCTGGACGCATTTAAGTGATGAAGGTTTTTATACCATTCGCTTTTTAAATGACAGTGTCGCTTATGCTGCAGGAAACGGTAGATTATCGAAATTAACGTTTAAAGAGTAAACTCTTATCCTTTATTTTTAAATTTCTCACGTCGCTTTTGGAACTCTTCCAGCATTTGCTTTTTAAATTGTTCTTCTACAATCTTAAGAAGAATGATTTTTTTTGCAGGAATTGCTGTTAATAAGCTTTCTACTAAATCTGTTTTTAAATTTAATTGCTCTTTTTCGAAAGCTAAAAAATCTTGCAATGCTTGTTTTGCTTCAGTTTCGCTAAGCGATTCCATTTTTAAGCCACGTCGTTTTTCACGAGCATTATGACGAAGCATATCCGTTTCGTCCTCATACGCGTTGTAGATTGGCCAGAATTTTTGAGCTTCAGCTTTAGTTAGTTCTAACTTTTCGGTAATGAAAGCTATTTTCAAAGCTTTAATACGCTCTTGGCGCTCTTTCTTTTGTCCGAAAGCACTAAGAGTTAGAGCGATAAAAAATAGTGATATAAATGTTTTTTTCATAGGTGTATATGTTTTGATCTTTACGATATCTAAGATGACCATTATAATTTATTGAGCTTGTTCTAAAATTAAATCTTCAATTTCTATGGTTTCTATTAAGTAATTTTCAAGAGAACTTTCAGGTATTTGGTTGTCAATAAAATTTGCTTTGTTGAGTTCATCTTCAGTTAAAAGGGAGGCCAGTTCATAGCCAGTATAATCTTCTTGTTCTATATAGTTTTCGATAGAAGCTGTTTCTATAGATTCCCAGGTTATAGTTTCCGAAGAATAAAACAGATTAAATATTAATATTATGGATGCTGCAACAGCAGATGTATAAATCACTTTTTTCCAATTAAAAATCGAAATGACTTTGGCATCATCTTTAGTTTCTATGCGATCCAAAATACGATCTTCAAGAGATTCAAAATAAGACTCAGGTAAATCAAACCCAGATGTTTCAACCTTCTTTTTTAGATGTACTTCATTTAGAATTTGCTCTTCTACTTGAGAAAAGTAATCCTTAGGGGTTTTAAATCCTGAAGTTATATGACTATCTAATTTTTTCTGTTTCATATCATTAAGACTCTAAAGTCTGTAATTGGTTTAATCTTGAGTTAAAAATGCTTCTATCTTTTTTACGGCAATATGATAAGATGCTTTTAGAGCACCTTCACTTGTGTCTAATATGTCTGCCATATCTTTATATTTTATATCTTGAAAGTACCTCATATTAAATACCAATTGTTGCTTTTCAGGTAACACGGAAATTGCCTGTTGTAATTTATACTGAATGTCATCACCTTCAAAATAAACATCGGCTTTTAAGTTATTTATCATGAGTTGATGCGTTTGCTCATCAGAAATATTTAAGCGCTTTGCATTTTTGTTAATATGTGTTATCGATTCATTGGTTGCAATGCGATACATCCAAGAATACAATTTACTATCTCCTTTAAAGTTATGAATATTTTTATAGACCTTAATAAAAGTATTTTGCAATACATCATCAGCATCGTCATGCGATTTCACAATATGACGAATATGCCAGTACAATTTCTCTTTATAGAGTGATAATAATTCTCTAAAAGCCAATTCTTTACTAGAAGGAGTCGTTAAGCGGTGTATAAAATCTTGTTCGTTATCCAATAAAAACGTTTTTATTATAGACACTTCAATGTACAGAAAGTTTAATGAAAAATAATATATTTTATAAATACTTGATAATTAGATATGTGCAATTAAAAACATCGATTAAAAGTAAAAAATAACGATGAAATGCATTTTTTTCTTGCATAGACCATTTATTTAAATTATGTTTGTCTCAGCCTAACCTACTTAAGTATTGTCATTGTCCCCAAATGATGACAATAAAATGAAAAGGATGCAACATAAAGTTGCATCCTTTTCTGGTTTCAAGAGCTTATGATAAGCAAAACTCAGTTATTCATGAAGTTTTCAAACTTGATACTAAGTTTTTGTTATTCAAAACTTTGCATATCGACTAATTTTTTATAGACGCCTTGTTTTGCTATGAGTTGTGCATGTGTGCCTTGTTCGGCGATTTCACCTTTATGCATAACAATAATTTCATCTGCATTTTGAATCGTAGATAGTCTGTGCGCAATGACAATAGAGGTTCTGTTTTTCATCATATTTTCTAAAGCATCTTGAACTAAGCGTTCACTTTCAGTATCTAAAGCAGAAGTAGCTTCATCTAAAATCATGATTGGAGGATTCTTTAAAACAGCTCTTGCAATACTAAGACGCTGTTGTTGTCCACCAGATAATTTACCACCAGAATCACCTATATTAGTGTCAATACCTTGAGGTAAATCTTTTACAAATTCCCAGGCATTAGCGATTTTCAAAGCCTCGATAATTTCATCATCAGTAGCATCTTCTTTACCAATACGTAAGTTGTTTTTTATACTCTCATTAAATAAAATTGAGTCTTGAGTTACCAAACCCATTAAGCTTCTGAGTGAATGTTTTTTAAGGTCTCTAATATCTGTTCCATCAATTGAGATGCGTCCTTGATTAACATCATAAAAACGTGTAACCAGATTGGCTATAGTTGATTTTCCGCTTCCAGATTGCCCAACAAGAGCGACACTTTTTCCTTTTGGAACTTTGATACTGAAGTTTTTAAGTACCAAATCATCTTCGTATTTAAATGAAATATTTTCAACTGAAATATCTGACGTGAAATCATTTTTGGCTATGGCATTTCCGCGATCCTTTAATGGGCTTTCCGTTTCTAGTATTTCGAGAATACGGTCTGCAGCTGCATTTCCAGCCTTTACTTTGTAACTTGCTTTGCTGATAGCTTTAGCTGGTGTTAAAATTTGCCATGCTAAACCGATGTAAATTATAAACGCGCTACCAGATAAGGTTTGATCAACGAGCACCATACTACCACCATACCAGAGGAGGACTGCAATTGTAATAATCCCCAAAACTTCACTCATAGGTGAAGCCAGGTTTTGACGATTCATCAGTGTGTTTGAGAAATTATAAAACCGATTAGTTGATTTTTGAAAGGTCTCATTAAATTGCTTTTCAGCATTAAAACCCTTAATCACTTTGAGTCCGCCAAGTGTCTCTTCTAAAGTTGATAAAAAGATCCCTTGCTCAGTTTGAACGCGGTTAGACTTTTTCTTTAAACTTTTTCCAATTCTTGAAATTATAAACCCTGAAATTGGAATAAATATAAACACAAAAATGGTGAGTTTAACCGAAATCATAAACATGGCAATAATAGCAAACAAAATCGTTAATGGCTCTTTTACAATTAGTTCTAAAATAGCCAGTAGTGATCCTTTTACTTCGTTGACATCTCCCGAAATTCGGGCAATAATATCTCCTTTTTTCTTTTCTGAATAATAAGAAATGGGCAAGCTGGTAACCTTGTCATAAATCTCATTTCTCAAATCTTTTAAAACTCCGTTGCGCAAAAAAGTAATGAAGTATAAGCCTAAATAATTAAAGACATTTTTAAGTAAGAACAGACTTATTATTAAGACAATCATGTATAGCAAAGACCGTTGTGGCCCATGCATTTCAGATGTTGTTGTGATAATATAATTTATATAATCTTCGGCAAAAGTCTTAATGTTTGAAAAACCAGTAAAGATTGGTTTTTGGGTTAATTTTTCGCCTTCTCCAAATAATACTTTCAGCATAGGCATTAATGATATCATAGCCAGAGTACTAAACAAGGCGTAAAATACATTTGCTATAATATTTAAAATACCATAACGCTTGTAAGGAATTATAAAGCGAAAAAGTTTCTTTATGTAATTCATTTAATCGAGATTCATATCCTTTAGAATATTGTCAATACGAGTCTCCAATTTTTGTTCCGTAGATTTAAATGCTGCCAGATTGTCTAATGTTGTATTTACACTTATGTAGAACTTTATTTTAGGTTCGGTTCCACTTGGACGTAAAGCAATTTTACTTCCGTCTTCAGTATAATAAATGAGTACGTTTGACTTCGGGATATCAATGGTTGAGGTGTTTCCTGAGATAACATCTTTAACTATTGATAATTGATAGTCTTCAATTCGGATAACTTTAGAACCGTTAACTTCCTCTAAAGGATTTTCACGAGCATCAATCATCATTTGCTTAATTTCCTGAGCACCTTCAATACCTTTTTTTGTAAGTGAAATTAAACGCTCTTTATAAAAACCATGAGCGACGTACAATTCGATTAATTCTTTATACATAGAAATGCCTTTAGCTTTTGCCTGAGCTGCAATTTCACAAGCTAATAGCGTCGATGTCACAGCGTCTTTATCTCTTACGAAATCACCAACCATAAATCCGAAACTTTCTTCTCCACCACCAATAAAATCAAGTTGCGGAAAGTCTTTAATCATTTTAGCAATCCATTTAAAACCAGTGAGTCCAATTTTACATTCAACGTTATAAGCTTCAGCTAAAACCGCCATCATTGGTGTAGATACTATCGTAGAACCAATAAATTGATTGCCATTAATTTTGCCAGAATTTTTCCATTGTTTTAATAGAAAATCAGTCATAAGTAACATGGTTTGGTTTCCATTAAGAATAACCAGTTCATTTTCTAAGTTTCTAACAACGACACCTAAACGATCACAATCAGGATCGGTTCCTATAACAATATCACCATCAGTTTTATTGGCTAACTCCATAGCCATTTTCAAGGCTTCAGGTTCCTCAGGATTTGGAGATTTTACTGTTGGAAAATCACCATTAGGCTCGCGTTGTTCTTCAACAATATTAACCTTGGTATAACCAGCACGTTTTAAGGTTTCTGGTACAGCAGTGATTGAAGTTCCGTGTAAGGAAGTGAAAACAACGTTTAAATTTTCTCTAGCTTCGGTAGCGGTATCAAAACTTCCATTTTTTACAGATTCGTTAATGAAAACATCATCAACAGTCTTGCCTATATATTCAATATTAGTGTCATTGGCTTCAAATTTAATTTCAGCATATTCTAAACGATTAATTTCAGCAATAATTTCTGCATCTTGCGGAGGTACTAATTGTCCGCCATCCTGCCAATATACTTTGTAACCATTATATTCTGGAGGATTGTGAGATGCTGTAAGTACAATTCCACAATGGCAGTTTAAATGTTTTACTGCAAATGACAATTCTGGAGTCGCTCTTAAATCTTCAAAAAGATATACCTGTAAACCATTGGCAGAAAATACGTCTGCAACAACTTTAGCCAGAGTTTGACTGTTATGTCTACAATCGTAGGCGATTGCAACTTTGAGTTTTTCGTTAGGAAATGTTTGTTTCAGGTAGTTACTTAATCCCTGTGTGTTTTTACCAAGTGTATATTTGTTGATGCGATTGGTGCCTATGCCCATAATGCCGCGCATTCCACCAGTTCCAAATTCGAGATCTTTGTAGAAGCTCTCTTTGAGTTCACTTGTATTATTTGCAATTAAGTGTTTAATATGATTTTGAGTCTCTTGATCAAAAGTTGGCGTCAGCCATGTATTAACGCGTTCCAATAATTGAGGTTCAATGTGTGTCATAGTCTTAAATTTATACTACAAAAGTAAGTAAATGAATTAGTTTGGGTGATTAAGATTTTAATAAATTCGTCTAAAACGATTGCGATAAATCGCTTGAACTTAAAAATTGAGTTCTTGCTTAACCAAATAACGGTTTTTATCTCTTTTACTACGTAATATAATTTCTCCTAAAAAACCAGCAACAAAAAATTGTGAACCTAAAATCATGGTTGTTAGTGCAATATAAAATTGCGGACGCTGGGTTATGAGTCGTCCAGAAGGATTAAGAAATAGTTTGTCAATTCCTAAATAGATAGCAAAAGCAAAACCAATGGCCAGCATAAGTACACCAAGAGCACCAAATAGATGCATAGGCCGTTTACCAAATCGTGATAAAAACCAAATGGTTATTAAATCGAGAAAACCATTAATAAATCTGTCCATACCAAATTTAGTTTCACCGTATTTTCGGGCTTGATGTTGTACAACCTTTTCGCCAATATTTGTGAATCCAGCATTTTTAGCAAGCACTGGGATATATCGATGCATTTCACCATTAACGTCAATATGCTTAACAACATTTTTGTTGTAGGCCTTTAGTCCACAATTAAAATCATTGAGTTTAACTCCTGAGGTACGACGAGCAGCCCAATTAAATAGTTTTGACGGAAGGTTTTTAGCGATCACAGAGTCGTATCGTTTCTTTTTCCAACCAGACACTAAATCATAATTTTCAGCGATAATCATATTGTAAAGCTCTGGTATTTCTTCAGGATTATCCTGTAAATCGGCATCCATAGTAATGACAACATCGCCTTCAGCTTTAGCGAAACCAGCATGTAAGGCTTGAGATTTTCCGAAGTTTTTTAAAAACCGAATCCCTTTAACATTAGTGTCTTTATGAGATAACTGTTTAATAATTGACCAGGAATCGTCTGTACTACCATCATCTATAAAAATGATTTCATAAGAAAAACGATTGGACTGCATAACTTTAGCAATCCAATCGTGTAGTTCTGATAATGATTCTTGTTCGTTAAGTAGTGGTATGACTACTGATATATTCATTTAGTGATTTTGAATGTTTAAAGTTCAAAAATACTGAATTTATTTAAGCTCTGACTATTGACTGCTTTTCATTACTAATCCGCCAATTAATGACCAGATTAATCCAAAAATAGCACTGGCAGCAATCCAAAACGCTGAACCGATTACTGGACTCATCATTTTTTCTACCCAAACCATTTGTTGGTCGACCTGATCTTGAGTTAAGTTCGGGTTTTCGAGCATTTGATCTCTTACGACTTCTTTCATTTGTCCCATAAACTCTGGGTCAATTACATAATTAAATAGCAAACCATAAATGATATATACAATGGCACTAATCATAGCGATTATGACACCTAATTTAATAGCTTCTCCTAAAGTTAAGGTATTAGCATTATGCTTTTTGTATTTACTTATCGCAAAAATGATTACTACCGGAAAGATAATGTAATACAATAATTGCGGCCATTGCGCACCTTCTAATGTTTGTCCTGTAACATAGCCTATAACAGAAAGGGCAATCATGACAACACCTAAGATGATGCCGTAATTCATTCCAAATTTACCAGTTGATATTTTTACTGATTCCATAGTTTGAGTTGATTATTTAGTTAATATGATTGGTTAGTGTACATTTGTATTCAAACGTTACATTTTTAATTAAAATAAAAAAAGAAAATAATTATTGGTAATTTACAAAAATTACTTAAATTTGCACCTCCAAAATAGTAAGGAATATTAAAGTTTAAAGCGATGAAAAAAGGAATACATCCAGAAAATTATAGATTAGTAGCATTTAAAGATATGTCTAACGAAGATGTGTTTTTAACTAAGTCTACTGCTGAGACTAGTGAAACAATTGAAGTTGATGGTGTTGAGTATCCAGTAATTAAATTGGAAATTTCTAGAACATCTCATCCATATTACACTGGTAAGTCTAAATTAGTAGATACAGCAGGACGTATTGATAAATTCAAAAACAAATACGCTAAGTTTCAAAAATAAACTTAGTTCTATAATATTTACAAAGCCTTCAGGATTTATCCCGAAGGCTTTTTTGTTTTCTATAATTAATTTACTTTAGCATCTAACTTCAATCTTGATTATGAATTATATTCTTTTTGATGGCCCATCACGTAACAACTTGTTACCCTTTACCTTTACTAGACCTGTAGCCGACATTAGAGTTGGTATATTGACCATTAGGGAAAAGTGGGAAAAACATCTGGGATTTACCATAACCACTTTAACCGAAGACTACCTCTCTGATAAATATCCTATGGTTGAATTAGATGAGAATGTAATGATTAATGCAGCTTACTTACCTAATAAAGAATTAGTGGCCATTATAAAAGGTCTTGAAGACAATCAAGCTGTATTTCAGGGAGAAGATGTGATAGCTTTTTTCTCTAAAGACACTCAGGAAGAAATAGATTTTGAATCCTATCAGGCAATAGAATACGACGAAGACGTCATAAAGATAGAGCATACTTGGGATATTTTTGCCAATAATGGTGAGGCTATTCAGGCCGATTTTGACTTGCTTACATACGACAGACAATCTGAACCTATACCGAGTTCAAATAATGTTCTTGGAGCTCAACAAATTTTTATAGAAAAAGGAGCTCAGTTAGAATTTGTGACTTTAAATGCGAATTCTGGTCCTATATATATTGGAAAAGATGCCGAAATAATGGAAGGCAGTATTATTAGAGGTCCTTTCGCTTTATGCGAGCATGCTACTGTAAAGTTGGGTGCTAAAATCTACGGACCAACAACGGTTGGACCGCATAGTAAAGTTGGAGGTGAAGTGAATAATTCAGTGATTTTTGGCTATTCTAATAAAGGTCATGATGGGTTTTTAGGAAACTCAGTACTTGGCGAATGGTGTAATCTAGGTGCCGATACCAACAATTCTAATTTAAAAAATAACTATGCCGAAGTCAGGCTATGGGATTATCAAACTCAGGGATTTGCCAGAACAGGTTTACAGTTTTGCGGACTCATGATGGGCGATCATAGTAAGTGTGGCATTAATACCATGTTTAATACTGGTACAGTTGTTGGAGTGAGTAGTAATATCTTCGGAAGCGGATTTCCAAGAAATTTTGTACCAAGTTTTTCATGGGGAGGCCATTCTGGAATGACAACCTATTTAACAAAAAAAGCGTTCGAAGTTGCCGAAGTAGTTATGAAACGTCGAAATATTGAATTTTCAGAAGTAGATAAGGCTATTTTAGAACATGTCTTTGAAGTGACCAAACAATGGAGAAAAAGTTAACCTTAAATCATAAAAGCATGAAGTTTATTTGCAGTATCATTTTAGTATTGATACTAAATTTCGGGTATTCTCAAACCTACACGATTAAAAACTTAAGCCTTAATGATGATAAAAGTCAATATGGTGTCGTTTTTTATAAAGGCGATAAAGTATACTATACATCCTATATGCTCGATAATAGAAATAGAGCTAGACGAGATCATGATAAACGTTTAATCTACACCATGTTTGAAGCACAAAAAGTTGCTGATGGAGAAATTATTAATCCAAAACAGTTTATTAAGTCTGAAGATTTTGTGTTTAATACCTCTAGTGCAGGCTTCAGTCCTGATGGTAAATACATGTATGTCACAACCAATTTTATGAAACGCGGAAAATCTTATAAGCGCAAATTAAAATCTATTAATTTAAACATTCAGAGAGGCGAGTATATTGAAGGTCGTGGCTGGACCAATTTTGAACCTTTACCATTTTGTGACCCAAAATATAATTATGGACATGCTGTTGTAAGTCCGGATGGCTCAACCATGTATTTTACTTCAAATGCACATGGTGCTCATGGTCAAACCGATTTATTTAAAGTGAAAATACTAGGTAATGGAGAATATGGCGAGGTTGAGAATTTAGGAAAGAAAATAAATTCACCTAGACGCGATATGTTCCCGTTTGTAAGTAAAAATAATGTGTTGTATTTCGCATCTGATCGTGTTGGAGGTGTTGGTGGTTTGGATATTTACAGTTATGATTTAAATGGAAATCCAGATACCGAAACACCCGTTTTATTACCAAAACCAATTAATTCTAGAAGTGACGATTTTTGTTATATCCTTAATGACGATATGTCTGAAGGTTATTTTTCTTCCAGACGTCCTAAAGGAAAAGGAGAAGATGATATTTATTATTTTACGGTAGAATAGATTATTTGTCTAACTTTATTATCTACAAATTCTAAACAAACTTTACGTATGTTATCCATCATTATTCTTTTCGTTATTGGCAGATATTTCTACAGATTAGCCGAAGAATACAAACAAAATAAATGGGTTTTTGCAATCCTTGGCGTGATTTCTTATTACGCAGGAGCTTTTGCTGGCGGAATTATATTAGGTGTTCTAGATGAGGTTTTAGGGTTAGGATTTGACTGGGATAATAATTTATTACTCACCTTAGTAGCAATTCCATTTGGACTAGGAACCATGTACTTGTTCTATTATCTTCTTAAGAAAAACTGGAAGAAAACAGTCGTTGTAGAAAAAAATGAAATTCAGGATATTGGAAAACAGTTAGACGATTAGCTTAGTCTAATCTTTCTTAACCCGTTTCAAATCTAACAGATTGATAGGGTTTATTCCCAAACCAGATACACTTTTTCTCGTAAACCGTACCACTTCATCATAAAAAAGCGGCACTATTGGAGTAGATGCCATAACCAAACTATCCATTTTTGAATAGAGCAATTCTCGTTCTTTAATGTCTGTAACCGTAAAAGCTTTTTGATACCAGGCATCAAATTGTTCACTTCGGAAATGTGTATAATTTGGACCATTAGGCGCAAAATTCTTACTGGAATATAAGGATAAGTAATTTTCAGCATCAGGATAATCGGCAACCCAACTCGCTCTAAACATATCTAATTTGCCGTTAGCTTTTGCATCTTTTAAAGTTGCTGCAGGAATCACATCTACATTTACTATGATACCAATTTTTTGAAGTTCTCTTTGAATGTATTCGCAAAAACTCAGATAATTACTCGTGGTGGTTATAGTGATTTCCGGATTAGAAATTCCTGACTCTTGCTTAAATTGCTCTACAAGTTGTTTTGCTTTTTCAGGCTGAAATGTAAAACCAATTGATGCATCGTAACCTGGAAGACCTTTAGGTATAAAACCTCCATGGGCTGGAATACCAATGCCATTACGTAAGTAGGTCATCATTTTTTCTTTATCAAAGCCATAATTAATGGCTTGTCGTAAGAGTTGTGATTGCATTTCTGGAATATCAGAATCCATAAAAAACGCCAGGTATTCTGTATTGAGATAAGGCCCTCGAATCATATTGACATCAGTAGCATAGTTCTCACGAAGTTGCCCTGTAGCCGTTAATACTTCATCTTTGTATGATGCATCTAAGCCAGAAACAAAATCGATATTGCCTTGTGCAAATTGCAAAAACTCACTCTGTTTGTCTGGTAAAAAAGTGATGGCAACGGCTTCAAGGTATGGCAATTGATTTCCATTTTTATCGAATTCGAAATACTGATCATTTCTTCTGAAAACTAACTTTAAATTTTCTTCCCAGCGTTTAAACTGGAAAGGACCAGTTCCAACAGGATGCGCTCTAAAATCACTGTTATAGTGTTCTACAATCTCTTTAGGAACTACAGAACAGTATTTCATGGTTAGTTTACCAATAAACGAAGGGTCAGGTGATTTTAAAATGATAGTTAACGAATCATTTTTTGCTTTAATATCCCATATATTATTAACGACCCAACTTCCGGGAGATGCAGTTTTATTGTCACACAACCTGAATAGACTGTATTCAAAATCAGCAGCAACAACAGTACGCGTAGAGTCGGTTCCAAAGCGCTCATGTTTATGAAACTTAACATCATTTCGCAATGCAAAAGAATAGGAGAGTGCATCTTCAGAAATCGTCCAGTCTTTAGCAATACATGGTTGAACATTCAGTTGATCGTCCATTTGAACCAATCCGTTAAACAATTGATTGATTGCCCAGATATCGGCATTGTCTTTGGCAAAAGCAGGATCTAAAGACCCAATGTTTTTGTGTTCGTTATAGCGGAATACTAGGTGATCTTTTGTGAGGTCATTAGAATTTCCGCAGGAACAAATAAAAAGAATTCCTAAGGTACTATACAGCAGGTATTTTAAACGTCGACTCATAAATTAACCTTCAGGAAGCGATTTCCAGTTTTTAATGACTTTCGAATAGAAAAATAGAAACAGTATACCAATTATAAATAAAATATAGCTCCAATACACACCAAATAAGTCCATCAATGTATGGCATTCATAATTGCGACTGTAAAAATTAGGATCTGCATGGCATATATCATTTTGGTGCATGGTTATGATGCCAATGATTAAAAATAGATATAATGGAAACCCTATAATAGAAATATTCACACAGATAGCAACAACTAATTTTTTGATCTTCTTTATGAATAAAGTTGGTATGGCTAATATGATGGTGCCTAAAATTAGAGTAAAGTAAAGGATGAGATAAATGCCAATTTCATCGTTACGTCCTTGTATTAAATAAAATATCAAAGCAGTAAGTAGAGAGATAAAAAGTGTTAAAATACCCACTGTTATAATACTAAATAACAGCGCTTTTAAACCAGTGACTCTAAACATGAAGATGATGCAGGAAATGACAAAAGAGAACCACATAAAAAAGTGAATGCTATCAAATAAAGGGCTACTAGCTTTGATGTCTTCGATATTATAAAATACATTCTGTAATTCGTCTTTATTAAAGTAGAAGTCTGTAAGTCGTTCATATTGAAACTTTTCAATTGCTGTCAATTCTGAATTTTCAATATCAAAATAATCATAATCATCTTTTGGCTCAGGTCTTATAAAATGTTTGACCTTAAAATCATCGGGTTGATATATCAAATTAAACCATTGTTCTGAAGTTAAATTATGTTCGATTTTGTATCGATTTGAGAGCGTGATAAAGTTTTCTAGTAATCCTTTAATTTCCGATGTATCGTTTCTATCTAATAGCGCATTGTTTCTTTCAGATCTAAGTTGGTGCCTCAGTGTAAAATCTGGTCGATAGCTGTTGTAAGAGTAATCCACATTTAGATATGAATATTGATTATACTCATAATTACCTCTGTCATCGTCTAGTTTGTCATGTCGTGACTTAAAAAATGTAAATGAGGCATTGTATAAACTAGGAACCGCTGATTTAGCAAAAGGACTTGGGTCAACAATCGTATCTTTATAATAATAAATGCGAAGCGAATCGGTGACTCTAATAAAAACGAATCCTAGGTAGGATGAGTCTTGCTCTCTGTGTCTTTCCGATTTCGGTAAGGTTTTGGTCTTTAATGTGTAAAATTTATACCGCTGGTCTAAAAATTCCAATTTAGGTAAGCTGTCTTCTTTCCATGTTCTATATTGTTCACAATACAAGGTGTAAAAAGGTTTCGGGTAGCGACGCTTGTCTATGGTATAATCTGAGATGTCGTGTGTTAAAAACATGGCAACATCATTAGTTACTTCAATATTTTTATTTGTTTGGGCATCAGGATATTCTGTCGCTATATATAATTTGAGGCCATAATTATAAGATAAAAAGAAAGCCGAGCAGCTAAAAATGATTATCAGATAACATAAAAATTGTCCGAAGAGCTTAGATGTTGTGGTAGGATAATAATTTTTAAAGGCATTGTTTTTAAACATGTAAATGAGCCAAAGCACCAACAGTAAAATTGAAATTATCGAATTTAAAAAGACAGTGCCATTTTGAAAGTAGATATCTTTTACACTGTATTCGTGTAATAATTCAGGGTTGGTTAACGTAAAAAAGCCAAACACAAAAAAGATGAGATGCAATACAAATGCTATAAGGAGCATCCATACGAGTCTTGTGTTCCATAGGGTTGGAAAACGTTCAAGTAAATACTGGTTGGTTTTATATATAAATGCTTTCATCTGAAATTGGATTAGGAAACGAAAAATCGTCTTGTAGATTTGGTAATATTTCTGGTATAGGTCACATCTATATTATGCTTTCCTAAGGTTTCTAGAACTGAAGAAAAGGGCGTATTTTCATTAAAATAAGCTACAAAAATTCCACCATTATAAATTAGTTTTTCTAAGTTTAAGTTTTCAAAAACCTCTAGCAAAATCTCACGTTTGGCCTCACAATCTATTTCAATAATAAGCTGGTTTTTGTCATCGGCAACCACTTCTTTATTGTCTTTGTATTTGCCATCCTTTAAATAAATAACTTTATCTGAAATTTTCTCAACCTCATACAATTGCTGAGAACTTAAAATCAGAGCTATTGGGTTATTAATTGAATTGCACATCGACTTCAAATCCTCTAAAATCACTTGCTGTGCCAAAACATCTAAGTTGGCTAATGGCTCATCGAGTAGTAGTAATTCGGGTTGACGTAGTAACGTTCGCGCCAGTTCAAAACGCATTTTATAACCTGAGGATAGCTCGTTCCATTTTAGATGTTTGTAATTCCATAATCCAAAACGTGCAATCATCATAAGCACTCTTGTTTCATTTTCTTCTGGCGGAATTCCGTAATTAGACAACACAAATTTGAGATTGTCTTTTAAACTACCATACCATTTTTGAGTACGCTGCGGAATATAAACCAAATTGGTTCTTAAGTCATAATCAGAATCATAGCTGGCATTAAAACGAAATTCGAGATCACCTTCATTGTGCTTGAGTTCTTTTGCTAAAACCCGTAAAAGTGTTGTTTTACCATTTCCGTTTTCACCTACCAGACCATAGACTTCGCCTTTATGTATTTTTACCGAAATCGGACCAAGTGTAAATCGGTTTTGACCATAACTTTTTATCAAATGATTTCCAATAACGACAGGATTGTTTGTTTCATATTCGGAAATTGGAATCTTCGAAACACGCTCTAAAATATCAAGTGATTTCTTAATAAGTTCATCTTCTTTCTCAGGATGTGTCTCTTTCCAATCCGTTAGCGCTATAACATCTCGGTAGAGGTCTAAATCTTGTGTATCTATAACACAATCCATTAATTTTCGATACCCAAGAACGGTATCTTTATTTTTGAAAAAGGAAATAACTTCGTTTATTCTGACTTCAGCTTTAGACATATGATGTAAATTATTGAGTTTTAATACTAGAGCAGGCTTATAGATTGCAAAAAGCCTAACAATTGTGTAAATTTGCGCACTCTAAATTAGAAACGAGTAAATATAATTAGATTTCTGCGCGCACGGAAATTAAATAAGATATGAATAAAAAAGTCGCATTTTATACCTTAGGTTGCAAACTTAATTTTTCTGAAACGTCTACAATAGCACGAAATTTTTCTTCGGAAGGCTTTGAACGTGTCGATTTTAAAGATAAAGCAGATATCTATGTGATTAACACCTGTTCGGTTACTGAAAATGCGGATAAACGTTTTAAATCTATTGTAAAGCAAGCACAAAAAATAAACCCTGAAGCCTTTGTCGCTGCAGTGGGTTGTTATGCGCAACTTAAACCTCAAGAACTCGCTGATGTTGAAGGTGTCGATTTAGTGCTTGGTGCTACCGAAAAGTTTAAAATCACCGATTATCTCAATGACCTCTCTAAAAATGATATGGGAGAAGTACATAGCTGCGAAATTCAGGAAGCCGACTTTTATGTGGGAAGCTACTCTTTTGGCGATCGAACACGAGCGTTTTTGAAGGTTCAGGATGGATGTGATTATAAATGTACTTATTGTACCATTCCGTTGGCAAGAGGGATTTCAAGAAGTGATACTCTAGACAATGTACTCCAGAATGCTAAAGAAATTTCAGAAAAAAACATTAAGGAAATTGTTTTAACTGGTGTAAATATTGGTGATTATGGTAAAGGGGAGTTTGGTAATAAAAAGCATGAGCATACATTTTTTGAACTGGTTCAGGCTTTAGATGATGTTGAAGGTATTGAACGTTTACGAATTTCATCTATCGAACCCAACTTGCTTAAAAATGAAACAATAGAATTTGTATCTAAAAGCAAAACCTTTGTCCCTCATTTTCATATTCCTTTACAAAGCGGAAGTAATACATTGCTTAAATTGATGCGTCGTCGCTACATGAAAGAATTGTATGTAAATCGTGTCGAAAAAATTAAAGAGCAAATGCCTCATGCATGTATTGGAGTAGACGTTATTGTTGGTTTTCCTGGTGAAACGGATGATTTATTTTTAGAAACCTATAATTTTTTAAATGAATTAGACATCTCTTATTTACATGTGTTTACTTACTCTGAACGCGATAATACCGTCGCGGCTTCTCTAGATGGTGTTGTACCTAAAAACGTCAGAGCAAAACGTAGTAAAATGCTTCGAGGCTTATCTGCTAAAAAGCGACGAGCATTTTATGAAAATCAGTTAGGAACGAACAGAACCGTATTGTTTGAGAGTGAAAATAAAGAAGGCTATATTCATGGTTTTACTGAAAACTACGTCAAAGTAAAAGCACCTTGGAATCCTGAACTGGTGAATACTCTACAACCGATTACCTTAACAACTATTGATGAGGATGGATTAGTGAGATTTGAGTTTGCTAAGGAAATAGTGATGTAGAATATTTGCGTAGTATATTTCTTATATTATATTTGCCGCTTAATCAAAAACAACAATAATTTATTATGAAAAAATTTTTTCTTAACCTATTTGTTCTTACTGGATTAGTGCTTTCAACAGCTTGTTCAAGTGACGACGATGGAGGAAATGGTGGTGGAGCTAGCGATGAGCTAGTTGTTACTATCGACGGACAAACAATTACATTCAATTCAATCATCGTTGATGAAGATACGTTTACAGATGATGGTGATACTTACACCGAATTAGATGTAACTGCTACTATTAATGGGGATTCAACTAGAGTTATTCAATTTGGACTTGAGGCTGGAGATACAGGAGCTGATGCTGTATATTATTTTGAATATACTGTAGAAGGAGAAACATACTTTTACGGTTTTGACAATTCTTTTAGCTCTGTTGTTAGTATTAATGACGGTTCTAGATTAACAATGACATTCTCTGGAACACTTTACGGATATGATAGTGAATCTGAAGAGCCAGTTGAATTAATGTTACAAAACGGAACTATTGATGTTGTGTACTAACCGCACTCTAAGTATTTAAATAATAGAATCCGAAGTTATTATGCTTCGGATTTTTTTTGTGTTCTAATCAGACTATATAGATAATCTGCTGTTAAATTTCGCTTTAACTGTTTTTTTTAGTGTTTATCTAATATATAGTTACTAAAAGATCTGATACTATATATTTGGTTGATACATGATTAATAGCTTATGAAAATGAAACCTTTATTACTTATAGCACTGATTTTGGTGTCTATAACTTCATGCTCAAGTGATGACACAGCCACCGATTCTAAAATCATTGGTAGCTGGCAGTTAACTAATTACGATATTGGTCTTTCAGTTGATATTGATAAAGATGAAAATTTCAACGTAAACTTACTGGATGAACTAAATTGTCAAAACAATGAAGTCTTAATGTTTGAAGCAAACGGAACAGTATCATCTAATGATACATTTAACCCTACTTTACTTATTTCAAAATCTATGAACGGAGAGTATGAGTTTGATGTGGAATGTGCAGAAGGTAGTATTAGTTTTGCTTCGTCTTATGATGTTGATAACAATAATGTCTTATATAGTGATAACATATCTACAATCTCTGATAATAAGCTTTACAGAACTCTTAAAAATGTCATTAATGTTTATAATGATGATTTTACTCAGATTATAGAAACAAGAGATTTGAATTTGATATACACCAAACAATAAAAAAAATCCGAAGCATTAAACTTCGGATTTTTTTTATTTATATCCTGATGCCTACAGGTAGCATCTTTTTATATTTTCTGTGACGCCTGATAAATTTTGCAATTTCAGGACTGGTAGGAACGACACTTATATTGCGTTCAGAAATGTTTTCAAAAACAAGCGTTAAAAACTCTTCTTCAAAGTCATCATTGGATATTCCGTCAGGAATAATAAGTTTGGTTAAAAAAATCTTTCGATCTTGAAGAGAGTATTCAATTTTTGCTAATTTACCGTCTACTTTTAATTCGAATTGGCGTAAAAAGTCATTGTCTGTTAATTCAGCAGCATCAATCATAATAATTTGTATTTAATTCAATGGTCGGTAGGGTGGAACTATACTTTTGCATAGTTTTGTAGTGCAAATTTACGAAAAATATCATAGATATTAAAGACTAATTACTTTAAACACTTATGGAACAAGAAATTATACATGTGTATTTAATGCCGGGAATGGCTGCAAACCCTAGTATATTTGAATACATAAAACTTCCTGAAGATCAATTTCAAATTCATTGGTTAGAGTGGATGATTCCTGTAAAAAATGAATCTCTAGAGTCCTATGCTAAACGTATGATTTTGCACATAAAACATGATAATATCGTGTTGTTAGGGGTTTCTTTTGGTGGTATTTTGGTTCAGGAAATGAGTAAACATATACAATTGAGAAAACTGTTTGTAGTGTCTAGTGTAAAGTCTAAGCATGAGTTACCAAAGCGAATGAAAGTTATGAAGTACACAAAAGCTTATAAATTATTGCCTACACAGTTAGTTAGTAATATCGATTTTTTAGCAAAATATGCTTTTGGTGAAACCATTTCTAAACGTATAGAATTGTATAAGAAATATTTATCTGTTAGTGATAAACACTATTTGGATTGGGCTATTGAGAATGTGATTGAATGGGATCAGGACGAACCTAATAAAGATGCCATCTATATTCATGGAGATAAGGATGCTGTTTTTCCACATTCATGTACTGGAAATTGTATTGTTTTAAAAGGCGGTTCTCATATAATGGTCATCAATAAATATAAATGGTTTAACGAAAATTTACCAAAACTAATCCTGCAAGACGCTTGAAAGCAATCATTTAATTTTATACATTTATAAAAAAAAGAATTATGAAGACGATAAAAAATATTTTAGCAGCAATTGGTTTAATATGTGTATCTGGGCTATTTATTTTTGCAGTGCAAGCTGAAGAAAAAGTACCTTCAGATAAAGAGGTTGTCGAACAACCAAAATTAATCAACGATTATAATGTATATGCGCTTTCAGTTCCTGATGATTTAAATTTTGCAGGAGAAGAAGTGCCATTAGAGGATCCAGATATTTTAGAACGTATGGATCGTGAATTGTTAGTAAATACCTACTGGCAATCTAATGGATTATTAATGTTTAAGCGTGCCGAGAAGTACTTTCCCATTATAGAACCTATCTTGAAAAAGAATGGTGTGCCTGAAGATTTTAAGTATTTGGCTGTTATAGAAAGCGGACTCACAAATGCTGTGTCTCCTGCTGGAGCAAGAGGTGTTTGGCAAATTATGCCTGCAACAGGGCGTGAAAATGGCTTGGAAGTTAATAAAAATGTTGACGAACGTTATAACCTTGAAATGGCAACTGAGGTAGCTTGTAAATATTTGTTAAAATCAAAAGAACAATTAGGCTCATGGACCTTAGCTGCTGCTGCATACAATGCTGGTAATGCAGGAATTTCCAGACGTTTAAAAGAACAAGGTGTATCCAATTATTACGATTTGTTACTTGGTGAAGAAACTGGACGTTATTTGTTTAGAATAGTAGCGTTAAAAGAAATACTAAGCAACCCAAAACAGTACGGTTTTAATTTTACAAGTCAGGATTTGTACAAAACAATTCCAACGTATAAAGTAGAAGTCGATACCGCTGTGTCTGATTTTACAAAATTTGCACAACGCTATGGAATCAATTATAAAATATTAAAAATTCATAATCCGTGGTTAAGAGAACCTAAACTCAATAATGCCTCAAGGAAAACATATTTTATTGAAATTCCAAAAGAAGGCTATTACTCTGTTAAACCTTAATGATAGATTTTATAAAAGATCATTTCTGGTCAATTCTAATAATTGCTAACTATGCATTAGCAATATCTGCTATTGTAACGGTTTTATTGAAAAATATAAATCCAACCAAGACAGTTTCCTATATTATTATTTTAGCACTGTTTCCTTTTTTTGGTCTTATTATTTATTACTTGTTTGGTCAACAATACCGTAAGACCAAAATTTTTAATAGAAAGCATATCATCAATTCCAACATTATTCAATCTGCGAGTAAAAGCATGAAAATGGAGGGCAAGGATTTGAGGAAAATCAATGAGAAATTGGATGATAAAATTAAACTTGTAAAACTCCTTAGGGCAAGTGAACGTTCACCTTTAACTGTTAGAAATGAGGTTGATATATTGTTTAATGGTGAAGTTAAATTTGAAAGGCTCTTAACCGACTTAAATAATGCTACAAAACATATACATATAGAATATTATATCATAAAAGATGATACCATTGGTACAAAGGTGTTAGACGTTTTGTGTGAAAAGGCGAGAAATGGTGTAGAGGTCAAAATGAGTTATGATGATGTAGGTAGTAAACTGACTTCAAAAATGAAACAACGATTAAATGAAAGTGGTGTAGAGCATTTTCCTTTTATGCCTGTTCTTTTTTCTAGTTTAACCGGAAAGTCTAATTACAGAAACCATAGAAAAATAGCAGTCATTGATGGTGAAATTGGATATGTAGGAGGAATCAATATTTCTGATAATTATGTAAATAATGAAAGCTCTACATTATATTGGAGAGATACACATTTAAGAATTTATGGCGAAGCCGTTAAAGTATTACAATTTCACTTTTTAACAACATGGGATTTCGTAACTGAAGCCTCCATAGAAATTAAAGACAGTTACTTTCCAGAAACCATATGTGAAAAAGACGTTGCAATTCAAATAGCAGCAAGTGGTCCTGATACAGACTGGGCAAATATCATGGAGGCTATATTAACAGCAATCAATAATGCCGAGCACTATATTTATATCACAACACCTTATTTTATTCCTAATGATCAGGTTGTAACTGCTATGCAAATCGCTGCAAAAATAGGAGTAGATGTTAAATTGATTGTTCCGAAAAATTCTGACAGTTGGATTGCACAACATGCGACAAATTCATTTTTAGAACCACTTATGGAGGCTGGTGTACAAATTTATCGTTATTCAAAAGGATTTGTTCACGCTAAAACTATGGTTGTTGATGAAGTGTTTTCAACCATTGGTACTTGTAATTTTGACAATAGAAGTTTCAATATTAACTTTGAAATTAATGCCTTAATGTACGATATCGAACAAAGCAAATTGTTAAAAGCTAAATTTCTTGAAGACCTCGAAGATTCAGAAATCATTAATCCTGAAGATTGGGTAAAGCGACCAAGGTTTGATAAACTCAAAGAGTCTTTCAGCAGGCTTTGGGCTCCAATGTTATAACTTAATGTATTGTTGTGATAATACCTTCCGTAGTTTTTTGATCCTCAAAAAGAATCAATTTGATTTGCTGATGTGCCGTATCAAAGGCCACTTGTGAATCATCTTTTGTAAGATTAATTGTAAATTTCTTATCGATGTTGAGTAATTGCTTATTTTCTGAAATGAAAAAACAGGCAGGAGCACCAAAAGAATGTTTATAAGGCTTTATGATATGGTTGTCTCTGTTTTTACGTTCATCAACATAGGTAACCGTAACTAGAGAATTAAAGGCACTGCTACGTTTTTTAGCAATAGATTTTGAAGTCCAGAATAAAATGACAATATCAATTTGACCTTTATACATCTTAGACATTTTATTAATGGCTTCAATTTCTTTCTCATCAATTTGCTCCCAAGGTGATTTGGTAATTAGTAGGAAAGCATTATCGATTTTTGATGTGTTTAATGTGCCTCCATTAACTTTTTTTAAAGCCATTTCTGAAATGTAACTAAACTTTAGATGGTTGTCAACTAATGAGTCAAATAGAAATTCTGCATAGTCTCTATTGCCATATTGTAAGGCAATTTCAGATTTTACTTTGTAACGTTTTAGATGTTTAGATATTTCATGCTCAAAATACATCTTAGGCTCTTGAGAAAAAGCTAAAAACGTAAATAAAAACGAAAAAATGGTCAAACACAGTCGCATGTCTAAGATTTATTATTTTAGACAAAGCTATGAGCGTTATTATTGCTACTGAAAAATAGTCGTTAAACGGTAATATTAATAGAGAAAAGAATAAAACAGTCAATTAAAATCGTTAACTGACGGTGTTTGAGGTTTTTATCTGCGACGCATATTACGGTTGCCATAATGCTGTTTAGGCCCTTGAGATCTTTTCATACCGTCTTTCATCATTTTGATCTGGTCTGTTAAAATACCTCTTTTGTCTAGTTTTTGAGCTTCATTAAGTAACTGTTTAGCTTCCATTGGTCGGCGTTTACTAAATGCGATTCCGGCTAAATTTAATTTCGCCATTGCCACATCATGATCCATAGATAAGCCTAAGCCTAAAGCCTTTTTAAAGTACTTTTCAGCATCGTTCATATTGGTTTGTGCAACCATAACACCATGAAGGTAATTGTAATATCCTTCTTGTTTTTTTACAAGAGCACTTGATGGGTTTTTAATTTTATTTAGCCAGTTTTTAGCGCCTTCAAAATCTTGTTTTCTTAGCTTTAAAAACGCAAGTAGAATAAATTCATTTTTAAAATAAAGGAAAATAAATATTAAAGACAGTAAAATAAACATGATACCATTACCTATATAACCTTCAGTAAATTGATAAATGGCATAAGCTATAATTAATGCTGCAATAACAAGTTTTATGTTTTTATTGAACATGTTTTTCTATTTTGTAATTTATATTAGAAGTAATTGATGTAGGAACTTCTAGGCTATTCATATTGTGCATGACTGAATGACCTTCGGCTGTAGAAGTTGTACTAATTTGCTGAGCAAAACCAGTTGTAGGAGATACTGATATTTTAGATGTCATATGTCCTTTTAAATGCATATCAACATCACTGTCGGTTGTGTTGAGTGCAATTTCACTTTCGCCACTTATAGCAATAGCTTTATCAGATGTACTCACTAATGTCCAAGTGTTTTCAGATGTCAATTTACCCTCAAATTTGTTAGTCCAGGTCGTATCACTGGCTTTACTGTCCTTTGAAGGGTATATATAAGTCATTTGCTCAAAACTCATAGCAAGGCTTTCGTTGCTAAATTCTTTTCTCATAGATTCTTTCATGAGTTCTTTTGTAAAATCATCAAAGTCACCAGCAGCATTGATCATATTATCAATTAAGATTTCTGAACCTTTAATAGACTTTATTTTTCCATTTTTATACATTTCCATATGTAAATCGCTGGCAATAATTTTTGAAAAAATCTTGCCTTCAATATCATCGTCAGCAATGGAGTCGTTTGTATTAATAGACATGATTTCACCAATCATATTAGAAGTCATAACCATTTTAAAACGATCATATCTAAATTTAATACCATATAAACTGTCGTTTACATGTTCAACTGTAAAGGTGTAATCGCCTTCAATTAAATTTTTTATGTTGTGTTCAGAGGCATTCATGTTTTGAACAATATCCTGCTCTGCAACTTGAAATACTTTAAATTTATCACCTACCTTTAAATGGTAAGCTAAATGACTTTGCGCTATTGCGAGATTTGTAGTTGCTAAAAAAGTAACTAAAACTATTGATAAAATTGACTTCATTTTTTAGTAAATGTTTGAATTTACAAAGAAACTAATTTTTTGTCAATTAGCGACCAGTAAATGTATGGATATAAATAACTGAAAATAATTTTTATTTTAGGCTTGGCAAAGTAAAAAGTCTTTGTATATTTGCACGCAGTTTTAAGAACAGTTTAAAACAACAAAAAAAGAATATTAGTTTTTAAAAATATAAGACAATGCCAAAAAGAACGTTTCAACCGTCAAAAAGAAAGAGAAGAAATAAGCACGGTTTTAGAGAAAGAATGGCTTCTGTAAATGGAAGAAAAGTTTTAGCGCGTAGAAGAGCTAAAGGAAGAAAGAAATTGTCTGTATCAACTGAAACTAGACATAAAAGATAATGATTAACAATTGTTAATATTTTAAAGGTGTTACTTAGGTGTAACGCCTTTTTTTGTACCTATATGTTACCTATTTTTGAACTCTTAAAAAATTGACATGCCAAAAAACGAAAAATTAAAATCGATCCTTATTATTGGTTCTGGTCCTATTATTATCGGACAGGCCTGCGAATTTGATTACTCAGGAACACAAGCGCTTCGTTCGCTCCGTGAAGATGGAATTGAAACCATCTTAATCAATTCTAATCCAGCAACTATTATGACAGATCCTACCATGGCAGACCATGTGTATCTGTTACCACTGACAACTAAATCTATAATTAAAATCTTAAAAGAACATCCTCAAATTGATGCTGTTTTACCAACAATGGGAGGGCAAACAGCCTTAAACTTATGCATTGAAGCAGATGATAAAGGAATTTGGGCAGATTTTGATGTCGATATTATAGGTGTCGATATTGATGCGATTAATATTACTGAAGATAGAGAACAATTTAGAGAATTAATGCTAAAAATTGGTGTTGGTATGGCACCACAAGCAACTGCTAATTCTTATTTAAAAGGAAAAGAAATTGCTCAAGAGTTTGGTTTTCCTTTAGTGATTAGAGCCTCTTACACTTTAGGAGGAGCAGGTGCGTCTTTCGTGTATAAAGAAGAAGATTTTGATGAATTACTAACTCGTGGTTTGGAAGTGTCTCCAATTCACGAAGTTATGATTGATAAGGCTTTAATTGGCTGGAAAGAATACGAATTAGAATTACTCAGAGATAAAAATGATAACGTTGTTATTATATGTACCATAGAAAATATGGACCCAATGGGTATCCATACAGGAGACTCAATTACTGTGGCTCCAGCAATGACACTCTCAGATAAAACCTTCCAGAGAATGCGTGATATGGCTATTCATATGATGCGTAGTATTGGTGATTTTGCAGGTGGATGTAATGTACAGTTTGCTGTTAGTCCAGATGAGGAAGAAGAAATTATTGCGATTGAAATTAATCCGCGTGTATCACGTTCATCGGCTTTAGCAAGTAAAGCAACAGGATATCCAATTGCAAAAGTGGCAGCTAAACTGGCTATAGGATATACACTAGACGAATTAAGTAATCAAATTACAGGTTCTACTTCGGCCTTATTTGAACCAACTTTAGATTATGTTGTGGTGAAGATTCCTCGATGGAATTTCGATAAATTTGAAGGATCAGACAGACAACTGGGCTTACAGATGAAAGCTGTAGGTGAGGTGATGGCTATCGGACGTTCATTTCAGGAAGCCTTACACAAAGCCACACAATCACTCGAAATTAAACGTAACGGATTAGGAGCCGATGGAAAAGGGTATAAAGATTACCAGCAAATTATAGATAAACTTACTTATGCCAGCTGGGATCGTGTATTCGCAATTTACGATGCGATTCAAATGGGAATTCCATTGAGTAGAATTCATGAAATTACTAAAATTGATATGTGGTTCTTAAAACAATATGAAGAACTCCATGAATTAGAAAAGGAAATTTCCACTTATACAATTGATACTATTGAACGTGACTTATTACTGGAAGCAAAGCAAAAAGGTTATGGAGATCGCCAAATTGCGCACATGCTTAAATGTTTAGAAAGTCAGGTCTATAATAAACGTGATGAATTACATATCAACCGTGTTTATAAATTAGTTGATACTTGTGCTGCTGAGTTTAGAGCAGAAACACCATATTACTATTCGACATTCGAAAATGAAGTGGAAGATTCTGAAGGTGGAAAATTCTCTGCAAATGAAAGTATCGTCTCCGATAAGAAAAAAATTATCGTACTAGGTTCTGGTCCAAACCGAATCGGACAAGGGATTGAGTTCGATTACTGCTGTGTTCACGGCGTTTTAGCAGCATCAGAATGCGGTTATGAAACGATTATGATTAACTGTAACCCTGAAACTGTTTCAACAGATTTTGATATTGCTGATAAACTGTACTTTGAACCTGTGTTCTGGGAGCATATTTATGACATTATTAGACATGAAAAACCTGAAGGTGTCATTGTTCAACTAGGAGGTCAAACGGCCTTAAAACTTGCTGAAAAGTTAGATCGGTATGGAATTAAAATTATCGGAACTACATACCAGTCTTTGGATTTAGCTGAAGATAGAGGATTGTTCTCAAATCTTTTAAAAGAAAATAATATTCCTTATCCACAATTTGATATTGCAACAACCGCAGATGAAGCAGCTGCTATCGCAGATGTATTAGACTTTCCAATACTGGTAAGACCATCTTACGTTCTCGGAGGTCAAGGGATGAAGATTGTGATTAATAAAGAAGAACTTGAAGAGCATGTGGTCGATTTACTCCGCAGAATGCCAGGGAATCAATTACTGTTAGATCATTATCTCGATGGTGCTATTGAAGCCGAAGCTGATGCCATTTGTGATGGCGAAAATGTTTATATCATTGGTATTATGGAACATATTGAGCCTTGCGGTATTCATTCAGGTGACAGTAATGCGACATTGCCTCCATTTAATTTGGGAGAATTTGTGATGCAGCAAATTAAAGACCATACCCGAAAGATTGCCTTAGCATTAAAAACGGTTGGTTTAATTAATATTCAATTCGCTATAAAAGATGATATGGTGTATATCATTGAGGCAAACCCAAGAGCATCGAGAACTGTGCCTTTTATTGCAAAAGCTTATGGTGAGCCTTATGTTAATTACGCTACAAAGGTGATGTTAGGTGAAAAGAAAGTTACTGATTTTGATTTCAACCCTCAGTTGAAAGGATATGCTATCAAGCAACCAGTATTTTCATTTAATAAATTTCCTAATGTTAATAAAAAGCTGGGGCCTGAGATGAAAAGTACAGGCGAAAGTATTCTATTTATTGATAGTTTAAAAGATGATGAATTTTATAACTTGTATTCCAGACGTAAAATGTATTTGAGCAAATAGCTTATTTTTTCGTTAAACTGCTAGTCTTAATCACCTTTTAATTACTATTTTAGCTAAAAATTTTAAAATTGCTAAATTGGAATCATTCTTGCTATAGTTTTACGTAAGACATTTCAATTCAAAAGAATATACTATGAAAACAAAATTACTTTTAGTGTCATTGTTATTAATCTCTTCAGTTGCTTTGTCACAAGTTGTTGCTGGCCAGGCTGATGATTTTGAAGATGGTACAACACAAGATTGGATTATTGGAAATCCCGGTCAGGCAGTTTCTCCTCCAGCGAATGTTTCTACAGGAGGACCAAATGGAGCAGGAGATAGTTATTTAACATACACTTCAACACCACCAGAATCTGGAGGTGCTGGAAGTAAAATGATTATTTTTAACTCGATGGCGCAATGGTCTGGAGATTTTAACGCAGCTGGTATTTTGGCGGTGACTTTTGACGTTAGAGTAACTACTACAGATTTAAATTTAAGAATCGCTTTTCAGGGACCTAATGGGAAACGTATTTGTACAACCAATCCAGTAAATGTTACGGCAGGTTCTGGATGGCAATCGGTTTCTATTCCTGTTACGGCAGATCAATTTACTGCAGTTGGAGGTCCAGGTTCTGTTACTATAGAGCAAGCTTTAGCTGCTGTGAGTACTATGAGAATACTAAGTAGTACAGTGCCTACATGGTTGGGAGCAGATGTGGTTGTTTCTACCTTAGATTTAGATAATATTACTGCAGTAGATGCACTAGGTGTTGATGAATTTGGTTTACAAAATGAATTTGAAATATCACCTAATCCAGGAACATCAAGATTAAACATTAAATTATCTGGTAATTTGGATAATGCAAATGTGATAGTTTATGATGTGTTAGGTAAAAAAGTATATTCTAAAACATTAGACACAATGGTTTCGTCAATAGACGTTTCTAGGTGGAATACAGGAATATTTCTTGTAAGAGTTTCAACAGATACAAAGACATTTACAAAGCGATTTGTGAAGCAATAAACGTATCATATATTCTTAAAAAAGCCTATTGATTAACTTATCAATAGGCTTTTTTATTTATCTCATTTTTTAGAATTCATAAAAAAAATCACTAAATTGTAAGATATTGCTATTTAAATTTGAATCATATGAAAAAAAAATACGTTTATTATGTACTAATTGTCATTATAAGTTTTGGATTTTCAATTCAAAAAGCTAATGCACAATTTAGAATTGTTGAAGTTGATCCATCCACAGAACGTGTGAAAATTAAGAACTTCGGCTCTACAACAGAAAATATCTCTGCCTACAGATTATGTGCTAGATTTTCATACGATGCATTAAGTAATATGACTTTGATAAGTGGTAACCTCGTTAGTTTTGCTCCTAATGCAGAAGTGGAGCTTACGGTTTCATTCTCCAATGGAAGTGTATTAACAGACGCTTCATCAGATTTGGGTTTGTATTTACCAACAGGCAGCTTTGGAGTTGCTGCCAATATGATTGATTTCACGCAATGGGGAGCAGGAGGCATCGGTCGAGAGTCTCAAGCGGTTAGTAATGGGTTTTGGACAGCAGGTACTTTTATCAATGTTGCTCCACCTTATGAATTTACAGGCGGAAATACAGACTTTGGTGTGAATTTTTGGGACACACTTTTAAGTGTAGATGATATAGGAGATACAAACAAATTCTCTATTTCTCCTAATCCAGCATCATCACATCTTAATGTAAATATACCGAGTAATGTCGAAAATGCAACACTCAAAGTTTTTGACTTACTAGGAAAGAAAATTATCGAAAAAGAACTAAGTAATATCCAAGCTGTATCTATCGATGTCAGCAAATGGAATACAGGTGTCTATGTCATTAGAGTATCAAGTGATGATATCACACAAACGAAACGTTTTATAAAACAATAGTTGATTCTATATTTGTTTAATACGTATCAGGAAGTTCAACTCTAACACGATACTTTTTTAAATCGTCAAGATAATTTGTATGTGAAAAATCTTCTGAATCAAATTCTTGTTTGCGGTTCTTTTTGGTTTCAGTTCGTTTAATGGCTTTTAGAAAACGCTTGACTTCAGTATTATCATTAATGATAAGTCCTGGGACTTCAACAGAATTACCTTGGTCATCCTTTGCTACCATCGTAAAATAAGACGAATTACAATGCTTAATTTCGCCTGTTCTTATATTTTCAGATTCTACACGAATACCTACTACCATTGAGGTACGACCCACAAAATTTATAGAAGCTTTCATGGTGACGAGATCTCCAATTTCTATCGGGTTTAAAAAGTCAACCGTGTCAACAGAAGCTGTTACACAATAGGTTTCCGAGTGTTTAGAGGCGCAGGCAAAAGCGATTTGATCCATGAGATTTAAAATGTATCCACCGTGAATTTTACCACCAAAATTAGAATGTGATGGCTGCATCAGTTCGGAAATACTGATTCTAGTTGCGTCTATCTTTTTATAGTTCATAACTTATTTATTCGTCATCATCATGCGCACGCTTTATAATGGCTTCAGGCAGTGCCTTTTTTGCTTTGGCACCCATTTTTTTGAGTTTTTCAACACTGGTAATCAAATTTCCTCGGCCTTCAACCAATTTGTTCATTGCAGACGAATAGTCTTTTTTCGCATCATCGATTTTTTTACCGACTCCTGTGAGATCTTTTACAAGACCTTCAAATTTATCATATAGTGCTCCAGCTTGTCTGGCAATTTCAATAGCATTTCGCTGTTGCTTTTCGTTATTCCACATGGTGTCAATAGTACGAAGAGTCGCCAGTAATGTTGCAGGCGTAACAATAACAATGTTTTTTTCGAAGGCTTTATTATAAAGTGAATTATCTTCATTAATTGCAACGGCAAACGCAGGCTCGACAGGAATAAATAGCAATACAAAATCTGGTGATTCTATATCGTAAAGGTCCTGATAATTTTTTTCTGATAATTGATCCACATGTTTTCGTATAGAACTAATATGTGCTTTTAAATGAAATGCACGCTCATCATCTTCAGCATTTACATAACGTTCATAATCGGTTAAAGACACTTTACTGTCAATAATCATTTTCTTGCTATCAGGCAGATGTAAGACCACATCAGGAAGCACTCGAGTACCATCAGGTAAATTAAAACTCTGCTGCACATAATATTCTCTGTCTTTTTCTAATCCTGATTTTTCAAGAACACGCTCTAACACCAATTCGCCCCAATTTCCTTGCATTTTACTATCGCCTTTTAAAGCTTTAGTTAAATTAGTAGCCTCTTTGGTCATCTGCTGGTTGAGGTCTTTTAAACCTAATAACTGCTCTTTTAAAGCCGAATGCATTGAGATGCTTTCCTTTTGCGTATCCTCAACTTTCTTTTCAAATACCTGAATTTTCTCTTGTAACGGATTAAGTATATTCTTGATATTTTCCTTATTCTGAAGTGTGAATTTTTCAGATTTTTCATCCAGAATTTTGGTGGCTAAAAGTTCAAAGTCTTTTCGCAGTTGCGCTTGACGTTCTTCTAATTCTTCATCGCGTTTTAAGTTTTGCTGCTGAAGGTTTTCATATTCGGTATTACGACGTGTTAATTCGGTATTCAGGAATTCTTTTTCTCTTCGGATATCATCACGTTCAGATTCCAGGCGCGATAAATTCACCTTTAAGTCTTCAATGGTTGAAGCCATTTGATTTTGACGTTCCTCAAGGGTACTGTGTTCGCTTTTACTTTTCAGTTTGATAAAAAGCATACCTAAATAAGCACCAATCGCTGCAGATATAATTATAGCTAAAATGAGAATAAAACTGTCGTTCATAAACGGAATAGAAATTTACTCAAAGATATATAATTTGCTGTGTTTAATATAAAATAATAGCTAATGATTTTGTTGTCTTTTTATTCTAAACCTAGGTATAAATACCTGTTTTAAGAATTGGGTGGTAGAGATCTCAAATTATAGTATTTATTCATGTTTATTTAGGTTATCAAAAATTTAAAGTTATGTCACAAGAGCAAAATCAAGAATTCAAAGAAACCGTATTTCTTAACGAAGAAAAAATTTCAGTTCGTAAAGGAACCTTAGAACAGCTTAATTTTGAAGAGGAGCAATGTCTTGCTGCTAAACCTCCAATGTTAAAAGGTTCTAAAGTGGACGATGCAATTAAAGTTTCAAAATTTGTTTGGGATATTATTAAAGACTCTAAAGCAGAAGCAGTAACATCGGCAACAACAACTCGCGTATTGTCATCTGAAGATAGTGATTGGAAAAATTATGAACATGCAAAGAATTTTGAGTCTGATAAAGTTACTTATAAGTTAGATAATTTTGCTGGTGTCAATTGTTACACTGTGAAGTTCAAAGTTGCAGGTACTTATCGTGCTGTAAATCCAGATTTTGGCGGGAAATGGATTCCCAATATTCATATTACTTTTTTTGAGTGTCATGCTAATTTTCCCTGGAAAATAAATGGAAGCGTGGTTATTGATGATAAATTTGTATCAAATATGGGATCAAAAAAGGACCCAGTGCCGCAGCTTGTTTTAAATGTTAAAATAAAAACCGATGCTAAATTTGCATTTAACTGGGAAAGCCATGAACGAACATTCGAATTTACCATGAATGGACAAGATGGTGTTAAATTAATAAAATAGTTAGCTTCCTATTTCTTAATTCTAAAACGTCCAGTTTGTGCATCAAAGCCAATTAAATCTTCTGGAAACAAGGTTTCAAAGACCCCTTGAGTAATAAGGTTACAAGGTGTATCAGAAATTACACTTTCCTTATTCATCACCACCATTTCATCGCATAATTGAATAGCCAAATCAATTTCATGCGACGAAAACAAAATGGTTTTATTTGTGTCTTTAGTTAATTCTTGAAGTAGTTTTAAAATATAGGCTTTATGATACATGTCCAGATGTGTTGTTGGCTCGTCCAAAATAATAAGATCGGTATCTTGAGCCAATGCTCTTGCAATCATTACTTTTTGTAGCTGGCCATCACTTAACTCGTAACATTTGCGATGCTTCAATTCTGAAAGGTTCGTTTTTTCAATCGAATTATGAATAACAGCTTTATCAGTATCTGAAAGATTACCTACCCAGTTGGTATAAGGTTGACGTCCTAAGGCAATTAATTCAAATACAGATAGGTTTTTCGACATGAGTTGATCTGTCAATACCAAACTCATCACTTTTGATAATTGAATATTAGAATAGTCGCTGAGCGATTTTCCATTAAGAACAACATCTCCTTCAAGCGGTTGTTGAATGGAACTTAACGTTCTTAATAGTGTTGATTTACCAATACCATTAGCGCCAACAAGTCCGATTAATTGCCCTTTTTTGAGCTTAATATTGATTTGATTAGCAATGACAGTTGTAGCCTTTTTTGACGTGTAACCTATAGAAAGATCATGAGTTTCCAATACCATATGTTTACTAGTCTCTGTCATTAAAATACCATTTTACGTTGACGTACCAATAACCAGACGACAATAGGAGCGCCAATTAAAGATGTAATTGCATTAATAGGTAAAGTATAGTCGCTTGTTGGTAATTGTGCGATACTGTCGCAAATTAACATCACAATAGCTCCAATAATAAATACAGCAGGTACTAATATTTTATGATTTGAAGTATTGAATATTTGTCGTGTAATATGCGGAATGGCTAAACCAATAAAGGCAATCGGACCTGCAAATGCAGTAATCGTTCCGGCGAGTAAACTTGTTGCCAAAATAATAATATACCGACTTTGTTTAAGGTTTAAACCTAAACTTTTTGCATAATTTTCACCGAGTAACAGAGTGTTTAATGCTTTAATAGAAGCAACAGTTAAGAGTAAACCAATCGTATAGATACAAAACAAAATAAGGAGCTCATTCCATGATAAATTACCCAGACTTCCGAAGCCCCAAAATATATACTGTTGTAATTGTTCGGCAGAACTAAAATAGGAGAGGACACTTACAACTGCAGCTGTGATACTTCCAAACATGAGTCCGATAATTAAAATTGCCATCGTATCTCTAACTTTAGAAGCGACAAGTAAAACAGCGAGTAAAACAAGAAAACTCCCTAAGCTGGCAGCTATAACAATACTCCATTTAGACATCAGAATAACTGAAAAAGCACCACCAAATAATCCAGCACCTAAAATAACTAATGCCACACCCAAGCTAGCTCCCGAACTAATACCAAGTACAAAAGGACCTGCTAATGGATTCCGAAATAAGGTTTGCATCAGCAATCCTGAAACTCCTAAACCAGAGCCAACTAAAATAGCTGTAAAAGCTTTGGGTAACCTGTAATTTTGAATGATATATTGCCATGATTCATGTTCTGAAGTGCCTAAAATACTATGAAAAATATCTTGAATAGGAATACTTACAGAACCCAAACTTATATTCATAAAAAAGCAGAACAATAAGACTATTGTTAGACTGATAAATGCATATGTAAATTTGGTTTTCAACTAGTTTAAAGGTTTAAAAAATGTTGTTTTATAATCAGGTAGCAATTCAGGGTGGCATACCTTTATCATATCTTTAAGTACCAAATCGGGTCTTGCAATTCCCATTTCATAATATAAAACACCTCCTGTTGTTCCCGTAGTATTAGAAAATGTATAGATGTTTTTATTCTGAAACGCATCAAACTCGGCATAATGCACATTTGAAGCCTCTAAGTCTTTATAACTTGTATAATAAGATGGGCTCAGCCATAATTGGGCATCTTTAGCTTTTTCAAAAACAGCTTCGAAACTCAACGCTAAACTTCCAGCACTTTTGGTGTCACTCCATATATAATTAGTGTTGGCATCTTTTAAGAATTGGGCTTCCGGACTAGAGCCATTTGGCAAATACCATACATCTTTATGCATTGCTCCACAAAGCACAGTAGGTTTTGAAGTTGCTTTAGAAGCCATACTCTTGGCTTCTATATAATCATGCTCTATCTGATTAAAAATAGTTGCAGCCTCTTTTTCTTTATGATATAGTGCTCCAAAAAATTTAATCCATTCGGCTTTTGCTAAAGGCGATTTTTCGACCCAGTCACCATTATAGATTACTGGTATTCCGGATTTTTCTATGGTTTTCATACTAGAATTAGTACCATCTATCCCGAAAGCAACCACAATATCTGGTCGCAATTCTAATAAGACTTCAGTATTAATACCTTCGTTTTTTCCCAGTTCTCTGACATTTCCATTATCAATTCTCGCTCTTGTTTTTTCTGAAGACACATAATCAGTTCCAGGAAAACCAACCAGCGTTTGTTCAACACCTAAAAGTTCTAAGGCAGGAATATGTGTAGTAGAAGTAACTACTATGTTTTGAATGGGTGTAACGATAACAGCTGCAAATTCATCTATATCTAAACTGATATCATCATAAGATTCAGGAATTAAAGCAAAACGGTATTCTTGATTAGCATCAGGCCAAGGGTTGCTAATGGTTAAAATTTGCTTGGAATTTGTTTTTTTTATTGAAAAGCCTTCAGCATATTTTAATTCTAGCTCATCACCTTGCTGATGTTCACTAGTAGGTGTTTTATGGTCTGTTTTACAAGATAATACCAAACATGCAATACTTGCAATAAGGATGTGATACAAATGTCTCAAAAGAAAATATTTTCTTCAAAAGTAATATTATTTAAAGTTTTGAATGAATGCTTAAACAAAATGTTTACTTTCGCAGCGAATTTTGGTTTGACTTAGTCGTTATATATTTTATATATAATGAGATTCTGAAACAAGTTCAGAATGACGATTATGTCAATTAAAAGGGAATCTGGTGCGAATTTTTTCAAGTCCAGAACTGTTCCCGCAACTGTAAACTATAAGCTTGTTATTACCTTCAATGTCACTGGATATATCTCTGGGAAGACCAATAACAAGACGTAAGTCAGGAGACCTGCCAAATTCAAACAAATAAGTTAAACTTTCGGGATAAAAGTTTGCGTATGATAATCCATGCGATTCCGAGTCATTAAACATTACAATGAACACAAAAACAAAAGTTTTTGGTATGCTATGTATTGGTATATCAATGTTTGCATTTGCACAACAAGAAACAGATTCGTTAACAGTAGAGCAGCTGGAAGAGGTTGTTATTACCGATTCAAAATTTAAATTAAAACGAGAGCACTCAGGTAAAGTCATTACCAAAATCACTCAAAACGAGCTTAAAAACTTACAAGGTAAATCGGTTGTCGAAATTATTAATGCTACAGCTGGTATAGAAATTAACGGTTCTAGAAGTCAGGCAGGTCAAAATTTAAATTACTTTATTCGTGGAGGGCGTAACCGTCAGGTTTTAGTTCTTATTGATGGTATTGCTGTTACTGATGCTTCACAAATTGCTAACGATTATGATTTACGATTACTTCATGCTGATCAAATTGAAAGCATTGAAATTTTAAAAGGCGCTTCTAGTACACTTTATGGCACTGGCGCAGCAACAGCAGTCATTAGCATCACTCTAAAAAAGGAATCTAAAGATGCTATCGCTTTTAATTTAAGAAGCACTATTGGAACAAACCAATCACAGAATGATAAGGATTATGCTATTGAAAATTTTGTGAATAGTGTGTCTGTAAACGGAACATTAGATAAGTTTAGTTATTTAGCAAATTTCGGACATCAGTTTACCGATGGTTTATCGGCAATAGCTGTAGGAGATGAATCGGATGCTTTTAATACGCATAATGGCTATCTTAAATTAGGTTATGCATTTTCTGATGGGTTTAAATTAAATACCTACGGAAGTTTTGACAAGTTTAAAACAGAATTTGATGATGGATTTGGTTTTGCCGATGCAGATAACCTGTCTACGACTAAGCAATACCGAATAGGAATATCTCCAGAAATGACGTATAACAATGGTAGTATTACTTTGAATGCAGCATATAATAATACCGAACGTGAGATTGAATCGAGCTTTCCAACACGGTTTATGGCTCGTAGTTTTATTGGCGACCTGTTTAATCGTTATAATTTCAACGATAAATTTTATACAGTGTTAGGTGTCAATGCACAAGACAATGAAATTGAAACCTATTCGATACCTTTTGGTGATACTAATTTTGTGCAAGACATCAACTCTCAGGATGGTACATTTACGATAATTGATCCTTATGTAAACGCGGTTTATATATCTGATTTTGGTTTAAATATTAATGCAGGTTTACGTTTAAACAATCATAGCGAATATGGTAGCCATGTGGTATATAGTTTAAACCCTTCATTTAAAAAAGAACTTAATTTTGGGTATATAAAAGGTTTGGCAAGTTATAGTACTGCCTATATAACACCATCATTGTATCAGTTATTTGAACCTTCCTTCGGAAATGCAGAGTTACAACCAGAGGAGAATAGAACAATTGAAGTTGGTGCCGAAGTACAAATCAAAGATAAAGCGACCTTGAGCGTCGTTTATTTTAACCGCTTTGAAGAGCAATTTGTTGATTTTGTTGACCAAGGTAATTTTGTGTTTCAGTATGCTAATGTTGAAGATGACTTTACAGCAAGCGGAATTGAATTGGTTGCAGATGTTTCAATATCTAAAGGATTAAAATTACGTGCTAATGGTACGTATACGAATGTTGATGAAGATTTAAATTTGAGAATTCCTGAAATTAAAGTGAACGCGACCTTGAGTTACCAATGTAGTTCTAGTACGTTTATGAGCTTAAGTTATCAGTTTAATGACGATAGAGAGGATGCCTTCTTTAATAATACCACCTTTGAAAACGAAGTTGTAACCCTAAAGTCGTTTAGTTTATTAGATTTTTATGTCAGTCATAAGGTTGCAAATGATAGATTGACCTTGTTTGCTAACATCAATAATATTTTTAATGAAGACTACCAAGAATTATTTGGTTATAGTACTAAAGGTAGAAATGTCAATTTGGGATTTAGTTTAAATCTCTAATAAAAAAAAGCCACTTTTAAAGTGGCTTTTTTCTTGTCTTTTATTTTAATTCCAGGCGATTTAACATTTGATTGTTATCAATATACATTGTTTCTTCAAATGGTTTAATACTAATATTGGTATGAATTGGTGTAAATTCTCTTGGCGTATTCGGATTTATTCGTCCGATACCTTCAATATCAGCCAAAGCAACAGCTAAAAGTGGCTCATTGATATCTCCCAGTATACCAAAGTTTCTTGGAGACTCAATTAATGAGATGTCAGGAATGAGTCCGCTTGATGGGACTTCAACATCATTCACATTAATAGAATTAGCAATTAAAGGTTGCATCGCATAGGTGTGATTCGGATTAATATTTTCAGCAGTTAAATTAGGAGAATCATATATGGTGATAGAAGCTTGAGTTTTTCCTGTAGTAGCGTCTCCAATTTGTACAACATCAATATAAGCACTTAAGCTGTTAATCACCAATTCACTTGCCGAGGCAGAACGGCTGGTCGTTAAAACGTAAACTTTATTAAGATTTAAACTATTAATGCTATTGCCATCAAAGCCATTTACAAACTCATAATTGTCGTTTAATTGTTGTAAATCATTGTTATAAATGAGTTTTGAATATACCTCTCCTGTAAACTGTCCGGTTACCATACTTCCCAAGTATGATGCAGTTAAAACAGAGCCTCCAGGATTGTATCTTAAGTCGAGCACTAAATGTTGCACATTATTAGCCTGAAATTCTGCAAATGCTGCATTTAACTCATTATTAAAGTTTCTGTTAAATCCGTTATAAACCAAGTAGCCAACATTTTCGCCGTCAACATCAATAATACTGGTTTGGTGTACTGGGTTTTCGGTATAGACTTGCTTGGTGAGTTCTTGACTATTAGTTGTTGAAATGATGGAATCGTCATCTAAAGTTTCAGTCCCGTTGTCGTCATAAGTCGCAAAATTAAGGGTGTAAGTATCTTGATTAAGTAAGCTGCTTACGTTACTTTCTGTTAATGGCGTTCCATTAACAGCATCAAATATTTGTCCGCGTTGTAAGCCTAAATTATCAGCAACACTATTGTTTAGTACTAAACGAATGATACCAAATACTTCGGTTGAACTTCCTGGTTTGAAGTAGAGGTTAAATTCGAGTCCATTACTTTTTGACGTTCCACTTAGTAATTGTTCAAATTCAATATAATTTGGAATGATTGCACTAAAACGATCTACAGTTGCCCGTTCATAAATAAGATTTTCAAATAAATCTTCTGGTTGTGCAAAGCTGTTAAGGTAATCGGCATATTCACCATTGGTTGCAAATCGGTCATTAGCTAAATCTGGTATCTCATCTTTATAGAGATAAACGGCATTCATTCCTTTCCATACAAAGTCATTAATGATACTGGCAGTTATTGCATTATCATCTCTATCTTCAAAACAACCCGTAAACGTGAAAGCGAGAAGTAGTAATAGACTAAATTTTAATAGTTTAATGTATTTCATCTGTAATTTGGTGTTGTAAAATTTCCGAAGTCAAAAAGATATTGCTAGCAAAACAATAGCGACTCAAGACATTTTTATTTATTTTTCTTTTTCAAAAAGCGTCGTAAACTCTTAGGCGCTTAGTCTAGTAAACTCTAAATTTACTTACATTATTGTAAATTAAAAAATATCCTGTAACAAAATTGAAACCTATTCGTCGTAATAATAAGAAGCAGAATAATCACCTGTTTTGAACTAACAAACCACTAATGACACAAACTGATTTTATAAAATTGGTAATGCCTTTTAAGGATAAAGTCTTTCGTTTAGCAAAAAGACTTCTAGTTTCTAATGAAGAAGCAGAAGATGCAACGCAAGAGATTTTAATGAAGTTATGGAAGAATAAACAGAAAATTGCAGAGTATAAAAATGTAGAAGCGTTTTCGATGACAATGACCAAGAATTTTTGTTTAGACCGACTAAAATCAAAACAGGCACAGAATTTGAAAATAGTTCATAGTAATTATCAGGATAATAACACATCGCTACAAAGTCAAGTAGAAAATAGAGATAGCGTAGATTGGGTTTCGAAAATCATTGAAGAATTACCAGAACAACAAAAAATAATATTACAGCTTAGAGATATAGAAGCATATGATTTTGATGAAATAGCAAAAGTAGTAGATATGAATCCTACAGCCATTAGAGTCGCTTTATCAAGAGCCAGAAAAACAATAAGAGAAAAGTTAACTAATACACATCGTTATGGTATTAAATAGTATAGAGAAATTACTGGAAAAGTATGACAATGGAGAAACATCCATTAAAGAAGAACAGCAGCTTAGGGCTTATTTTGCTCAAGAAAACGTTGCTCCGCATTTAGAGTCGTACAAAATCATGTTTCAATACTTTAACAACACAAAACAAGAACTATATACAAAGGACGTTCCATTAAAACCTAGAAAAAGTTATATCTATCAATGGATTTCTGTCGCAGCCGTTGCGGTTCTTATGTTAGGAATTCTTATTCCGAATGTCTTTGGTGAACAGGAGACCACAGTTGAAACTGTATATACAGAACAGCAACTAGAGGCTTATAATCAAACCAAAGAAGCTTTATCCTTGTTGTCGTCAAGTTTTAATGATGCAGCAAGTAGTGTAAGCACATTGAGTCTTGTATCTACCAATTTTGAAAAAGGTACAGAAAAAGTAAATCATATTAATGAACTTGCTAAAACAACAAACAAATTAGTAAAAAAGAACAAAAAAAGTAAAAACTAGAACTTATGAAAAAAATAATAGTAATCCTCGCAATCGCACTAACGTCAACAGCAACGTTTGCTCAAAGTATCTTTGATAAATACGAAGATAAAGAAGAAGTTATGTCTGTTATCGTTAATCAGAAAATGTTTAAAATGTTAGCAACAATGGGAATCGATGTCGATGACCCAGAAGCTAAAGAATACATTGAAATGGCTAAAAATATTACAGGACTTAAAGTATTCACTACAGGAGATGAAAAGATTTCTGCCGATATGAATGCCACTGTTGCCAGCTATTTAAAAACATCAAAATTAGATGAGTTAATGCGTATCAAAGATGGTGATCAAACGGTGAAATTTTATGTGAAGGAAGGTAAAGATGAAAACCATGTTAAAGAATTATTGATGTTTGTTAATGGTTTGAAAGAACTTACCAATGGTCAGGATATCACCATTAACGGAAAGAAAAGAGAAGTAGAAACGGTATTATTATCGTTGACAGGCGATATCGATTTAAGACAAATTTCTAAGTTAACAAGCCAAATGAATATGCCAGGAGGTGAGCAACTTAAAAAAGCTGGTAAACAAAAATAAACACATGAATACATCAATCAAAACAATAATCAAGATGGTAATTTTGGTTGTGACTTTACAAAGTTGCAACCAAGATTTATCGTTGCAATCTTACTATGTTGATAGTGAGTTAGCACCAGGTTTTACAACTTTAGATGTGCCAACAAGCATGCTCAAAATTGATGAAACTACATTAACTGAAGAACAAAAGGAGGCTTACGAATCGATAGAAAAATTAAGTCTTTTAGCTTTTGTAGTTGACGAAAGTAATAAGGAAACGATGGATATTGAATTGGCAAAAGTCAAGGCAATTTTAAAAGATCCCAAGTATGAAGAGTTAATGCGCGGCGGAAATTCAACCGATGGAAAATTTGTTATTAAATGCATAGGTGATGGCGACGATGTTGACGAATTCATTCTTCTCGGAAATTCTAATGCATCTGGATTTGCTGTCGTTCGTGTTCTTGGAGACGATATGAACTTTAGTAAAATAATGAATCTGGCTTCAGTATTAGAAAACTCTGATATGGATAATAGTCAGTTAAAAAACATTACAAAATTCTTTAAATAAACGTATCACACATACTTATTTAAATGTTAATTACCACTTAAAGCTGACTCTTTAAGTGGTTTTTTTATGCGCTTATTTGGATTCCGATTTTTTTATAACGATAAGAACTAAGTAAAAGGCCAAAGCCGCAAAGGCCGAAAATAATAAAGCTTTTACAATCAAATAATCTAAAATATCAAAAACACCAGACACGAAAAAACCAGCGACAATAAGTCCTGAGAATAGTAGTGCTAATGTATTTTTAGTAGGCATTTTTAAGATTTAAATTCCTGTATAGTTATTTGGGTTAATGGCTTTTAATTCTGTTTTAATAGCTTCTGAAACCTCTAATGTATCAATAAATTCTGAAATAGAACGTTCGTTAATCGTTTCGTTAGTTCTGGTCAAGCCTTTTAACGCCTCATAAGGGTTTGGATAGCCTTCACGACGTAAAATGGTTTGAATGGCTTCAGCAACTACAGCCCAGTTGTTTTCAAGGTCTTGAGCAAACTTAGCTTCATTGAGTAATAATTTGCCTAAACCTTTAAGTGTAGATTTAAATCCGATCAGTGTATGACCAAAAGGAACACCAACATTTCTTAAAACTGTACTATCGGTTAAATCACGTTGTAATCTCGAAATAGGTAATTTGGCAGAAAGATGTTCGAAGATAGCATTGGCAATACCTAAGTTTCCTTCCGAATTTTCAAAATCGATAGGATTCACTTTATGAGGCATGGCACTACTTCCAACTTCACCTTTTTTAATTTTCTGTTTAAAATAATCCATAGACACATAGGCCCAGATATCTCGATCTAAATCAATAAGAATGGTGTTGATACGTTTTAGGGCATCAAATAGAGCAGCCATATGATCGTAATGCTCAATTTGCGTTGTTGGAAACGAATGTTGTAAGCCTAAAGTAGATTGTACAAATGATGTTCCAAAAGCTTTCCAGTCCATATTTGGATATGCGACCTTATGCGCATTAAAATTACCTGTGGCGCCTCCAAACTTTGCTGCACTAGGAATATCATTTAATAAGTTGAATTGTTCTTCTAAACGCACCACAAAGACCAGGATTTCTTTTCCTAATCGGGTAGGGGAAGCTGGTTGCCCATGCGTTCTTGCTAGCATTGGAATGTCTTTCCATTCTTCTGCAAGCGCTTTTAGCTTTTTAACAACTTCAAGATATTCAGGAACATACACATCATTCATCGCATCTTTGATACTCAATGGAATGGCTGTGTTATTAATGTCTTGTGAGGTTAATCCGAAATGGATAAATTCTTTATAGTCGGCAAGTCCTAATTTATCAAATTGTTCTTTGATAAAATATTCAACCGCTTTAACATCATGGTTGGTTACTTTTTCAATGTCTTTTATTGCTTGTGCATCTTCAGGAGTGAAATCACTGTAAATCGCTCTTAAATCCTTGTATACTTTAGAATCAACACCAGAAAGTTGAGGTAATTTAGCTTCACATAAAGCTATGAAATATTCAATTTCTACTAAAACACGATATTTGATAAGTGCTTCTTCTGAAAAATAAGGTGCTAGATTACTTACTTTACTTCTATAACGACCATCTATTGGTGAGATGGCATTGAGAGATGATATGGACATTGGTTGTGTGTTTAAGCCTGCAAAGATAGTTTTTTTAGTCCGAAGACCGAATACAGATTGTACAGAATTTAGATGAGTTATGTGTTGTTTTTCTTTACTTTTTTTAGAATGTGTCGTGCTCTTGCCTTAAAACCTGAACTCTGCATTTGATAATCCCGTTCTAATATCATTACCAGTTCGGAATGAATCCAGTCGTAATCTTGTCCAAGTAGATAAAGCGCATTCATGGCATAGGCTTTAGGCGCTATTTTTTCGTCGTTAATCATCCAGTCAAAGCAGGCTTCAATAATACGTTCTTTATAAATAGGAAGAAGTGCAGATTTTATTTGATTCTGCTCTTTGGAATAATAGGCTTTAACCAGATATTCACAAACCTTTGCTACTGGACGAACTGCAGGATCTAAGTGCACCTTATTCATATGCATTGTAAAGGTGTCTAAATACGGAATACTCGCTTCTAGATGTTCGCCACACATAAATTCATATACCCAAGCCGCTCTACAGGATACCTTATCATCGACCAAAAATAAAATTTCTAGTAATTTTGGAATTAAATCGGGATTGCTAATCACCATATTGGCATAAAAAAGGCGTTTCTCTCGCGAGTGATTTACATAGTTTAATTCTTTATAAAGTTGCTTTGTAGTCAATGTCTTTTGTATTTTTAACCCATTAAAATTATATAAAATGAAAATTATAAAAAAGATTCTTGTAGCTTTATTGGTCGTGTTTATTATAATGCAATTTTTTGGACCTGATAAAAATGAAGGCGAACTCGCTTCAATAGATGCATTCATTGCTGATACACAGCCTCCTGGTGATGTACATGATATTTTAAAAAATACATGTTTTGATTGCCATAGTGATGTTACGAGATATCCTTGGTATAATAACATTACTCCAGTTAATTATTGGATGGCAGAACATGTTGAAGACGGAAAAAAACATTTTAACGTTTCAGCTTGGGATACTTATGATTTAAAAAAGAAAAAGCATAAAATGGATGAATTGGTAGAAGAAGTTATGGAGAAGAAAATGCCTTTGCCTTCTTATACTTATACTCATGGCGATGCAAAACTAACCGAAGCTCAAATATTAGCGATCAAAGACTGGGCAGACCGTGTACGATTTAGATACATGTTTGACGGAGAAGCTCAATAAATTGTTATGAGCAAGCATCTACTGGTTATTGGCTTTGTATGGCCAGAACCTAAGAGTTCTGCTGCTGGAAGCAGAATGTTGCAATTAATTACATATTTTAAATCTCAGTCTTACCAGATTACATTTGCAAGCGCTTGCGGAAAAAGTGATAACGCATTTGATCTAGCAACTATTGGTGTTGACAAAGCTTCTATACAACTCAATCATTCAAGTTTTGATACCTTTATTACCAATTTAAATCCCGATGTCGTACTCTTTGATCGGTTTATGACCGAAGAGCAATTTGGATGGCGCATTTCAAAGCATAGTCCTGAAGCGATTAAAATTCTTGATACCGAAGATTTACATTTTCTTAGACGTGCCAGACAACAGGCTTTAAAGAAGGACTCGCAACATATTAACGATTATTTATTTAATGATACCGCCAAACGCGAAATAGCAAGTATATATCGCTGTGATTTGAGTTTGATTATTTCTACTGCGGAAATGAAACTTCTAAAGGAGACGTTTAATATGGATGACAGTTTGTTGCTGTATGTACCATTTTTGGTTGATGATATAACCGAAGTCCAGAAAAACACCTTTCCTCAATTTGAAGTCCGTCAGCATTTTATCACCATTGGAAATTTTCTACATGAACCTAATTATGATGCTTTACTTTATTTGAAACATTCACTCTGGAAACAAATTAGAGCGCAATTACCAGATGCAGAATTACATAATTATGGTGCTTATGCCTCGCAAAAAGTTAATCAGTTACATAACGAAAAAGACGGGTTTTTAATCAAAGGTTTTGCAGAGGATGTCAACGAAGTAATGCAACATTCCAGAGTACTTTTAGCGCCTATGCGTTTTGGAGCAGGTTTAAAGGGGAAGTTGTTTGATGCTATGAAAAACGGAACACCTTACGTTTCAACACCAGTTGGAGTAGAGGGTATTGTTGACGATATTAAACAAGATCATGTTTGTGAGACTGCAGAAGAATTTGTCAATTATGCTGTTGAATTATACGGAAATAAGCCACTGTGGACTTCAATGCAAGATTCAGGATTTAAAGTCTTGCATACTCAATTTTCGAAGGCGAAATTTGAAAAGCAGCTCACGGAACGTTTAAATGAAGTGTCAGAACACTTAAAAACGCATCGCGAACGCAATTTTATCGGACAACTATTACAACATCATAGCATGCAAAGCACGAAGTTTATGAGTAAATGGATTGAAGCCAAAAATGCGTAATATTTCGGCATAAAAAACCCGAAACGAGTTCGGGTGATAGTGATATTGTGTTAATCTAGTCTTCAGTAGATTCCTCCATGGTATGATAGACGTTTTGTACGTCATCATCTTCTTCCAGTTTTTCGAGTAGTTTTTCGACATCTTCAGCCTGCTCAGGAGTTAATTTTTTTGTCACCTGAGGAATACGCTCAAAGCCAGACGATAAAATTTCAATCTCTCGCGATTCTAATTCAGCTTGTATAGCACCAAAACTTTCAAAAGGCGCATAAATTAAGATGCCATCATCATCGGCAAATACTTCTTCAGCACCAAAATCGATAAATTCGAGTTCTATTTCTTCTGGATCTAAACCTTCAGCATTAATTCTAAAATTACAAGTGTGATCAAACATAAATACGACAGAGCCAGATGTTCCTAAACTACCATCAACTTTATTAAAATAGCTACGTACATTAGCTACAGTACGTGTGTTATTATCTGTTGCAGTTTCTACCAGTACCGCAATACCATGAGGTGCATAACCTTCAAAAACGACTTCTTTATAATCACCTTGACTTTTGTCAGAAGCACGTTTAATAGCGCGTTCTACATTGTCTTTAGGCATATTAACTGCCTTAGCATTTTGAATTACGGCACGTAATCTAGAATTAGAATCGGGATCAGGACCACCTTCTTTAACAGCCATCACAATGTCTTTACCAATACGTGTAAAGGCTTTGCTCATTGCCGACCATCGTTTCATTTTTCTTGCTTTGCGAAATTCAAACGCTCTTCCCATTATCGTTCTGTTTTATTAATTTTTAGTGCTTCCAAAATTATCGAAATTATATCAAAATGACAATACTTAGTATTAGTCTTTTGGGATATGTTTTGATAAAAAATTGGCATTGGTATTATTTAAGCTATTAATAACATTTTGGCGCTTTGTATTGAGCTGATTATTGATTTTATTGTAATTAGCAGCTCCTTTATTGATGTCTTTGACTTTCTTGTTGTAGTTGTTTATTTGCTCTTTAGTACGTTTGCGTTCAGGCGTCTGCTCTAAAGTTGTTTTTATTTTTTCAAAGTCTTCATTCAGAATTAGAAACTCTGTGATTTGAGGAATCTTCTCTTCACTTTCTTCTATAAAAAACTCAAAGGCTGTTTTAGTTGAGTTAATGATAGACTTATCATTTTTATAGGTGTCTTTTGTGTTTAAAATTTCAAGCCCTTCTTTTGCAGCAGCATTAAGCGCATTAGCATTTTGCTGAATGGCGCTAATATCATTGGCTTCGACAGCTTCCCATAGATATACTTCGTTGATATAGACTTTAAAATAAGTGAGATATAAATCATTATAATGCTCAAAAACTTCATTTGAAATTTTCATTTTTTTACCCAAGTCAGATTCACTTTCCACAATTTGAATGTTATGGGTGTTGGCAAATTCATAAAAATCTTTTTCATACTCTTGCTGTGATTCTTCCATTTTTTGATCCGCGAGTTCCTGAGCCAAAATATAGGCTTCCATAGCATCATAAGACTGTTCGGCAACTGCTTTCATGTCAATGATTTTTGCATAGTCCTGATTGAGTAAGTCCTTATTAAACGTCATATGTTTCAAGACTTTGTTTTTGTAGTCATCACCCTCAAAACCATCAGCTTTTTTAATTTTTTCTATGGCTCTGTCAACTGTTTTTAAAAGGTTTTTTCGTTTGCCTTCAATACTTCTGTCACTTTTGCTGTGAGCAAGTGCTTTGGTGTATTTCCACATACTTTTTGTAACAGCTTGTTGTTCTTTAGCAACAAAATCTAAGTATTCAGAAGCATTGTCAAAACTTTGAGAACTGGCAGTTGATATGACAAATAATAGTATTAATGTTAGTTTAAGGGGTAAAGTTTTCATTTTAGTTTAAGGGATTTAAATTGAGTAAATCTTGAAGAATTGCTTGTGCTTCTTCAATATAAATATCTTGTTTTATGTCTTTTAATAACGCTTCATTTATAAGTTTTTGATCCTCATTGTAGCTTACAACTTCTTTTGTAAACGCTGAGTTTTTGACCATAAAATTAGATTCGTGAGCCTCAATAGGCTGGTTTATGGTTTTCCATTGATTTCGGTAAGATGTCATTTCACGATAGACATTGTCTAATGTCAATAAATATTCAGTATCAATTTGAAAGTAATTATCAATAATCAATTGGTTTAACTCTTGTATAGCTTTAAAATAAATGTCATTTGTAATTCTATTTTGACTTCGCTTTTTGAGCTCATTTATGGGTAATGTTTTTAGCTTCGGAAATTTTCTAATACCATCAATTGAGTCATTTTGAAGAGCAAATGCTTCAAATTGTTCTTGCGTTTTAAAATCATCATAAACACTTGGAAGAATAATATCAGGAATCACACCTTGAGATTGATGACTTTTACCTGTTACACGATAAAATTTCTCGACTGTTAGTTTCGAATAGCCTAAGCTTTCGTCTTGAGCAAGAGGTAAAATTACCTGAGCTGATGCTTTTCCGTGTGTTGTTGCTCCAACGATTATTGCTCTGTTATAATCTTGCATTGCAGCTGCAAAAAATTCTGAAGCAGAAGCGCTGTAATTGTTGACTAAAACAACTATAGGTTTTGAAAATAAAGCACCTCTGTTTAAATCTTTTATGGTTGTTGTTTCTCCGTTACTGTATTTTAAAATTGATAACGGACCTCTATTAATAAACATTCCTGAAAGATCAATAGCCTCTTTCATAGAACCACCACCATTGAATCTCAAATCGAGAATAAGACCTTCAATATTTTCTTTTTGAAGTTTATATAATTCTTTTGCAACGTCATTAGCTAAGCCCAATCCGTTAGGAGATTCAAAGTCAGAATAAAAACTAGTGATATTGATATACCCCATTTTAGATTTACTTTCAATAATATATCCGGAAACTGTATTTTCTTCAATTTTAGTAACTGTTTTAGTGAGCTCAATATCTTTTACAGTACCATTTTGCTTTTTAATTTTAAACGTCATGGTATGATGATTTTGATTGCTTGTAAAGGCTAAAACATCTTGATTAGACACACAGTAGGTTTCTAAAATTTCGGTGTCAGACCTCATAGATTTTATAATGTCATTGACTTCAAAATCACCATGATTAAAGGCTGCACTTCCAGGCGTAATATGAGCGATAATGATGTCGCCATTATCGTTTTTAGCAGTTATTATTCCGAAGGAATATTGATCGTTAGATAAGGAGTTCTCAAACATTTCCTTTTCAGTAGGATTAAAAAAAGAAGAGTTAGGATCCTGATAATGTAAATAGGCATTTAAAAAGGCTTCTTTTACAAAATTATCAACGCTACCTAATCGGTTTTGTAATTCTTCAAGCTGGCAAATTTCTTTCTGAATTAATTTCGGTTTCAATTCGGCTTCACGCGCTTTAAAATCGCCTTTAATATGTTTTAGAACGGAATCATTTTCAACAAGCGTGTATAAGATATTATAGCGAGTGCGTTTACTCCAGTACGTTTTCATTGCCGCTTCGTTTTTTAAATATCTAAACGTAGATTCTGGTTTAAAACGAAGGGTGTCTTTTCCCGAATAATCAAAGGTTTCGTCTCTTAAATCATTGAGAATAGCCTTTGAAGTTTCAATGCGTTGAGACAGTGTTGTTGTATATTTTTCAATGAAAAAGCAAATATTATGTTCGATGTAATTATCAAGTTCATATCGGTCTAATTCAAATGTTTTTAAATCCTCTTTGGTAAAGAGGCGCTTGTCTTCATCTAGACTTTTAAGAAACAAATCATATACATGACTAGAGAGGCTATCGTTGATAGTTTTAGGTTGGTAATGATGCTTTTTAACTGTATTATGTAAGGCTTGAAGTTGATTGCAAAAGATATTCTTATCCTGACTTGAGGCTAATAAACTAAATAGGCAAATTATTAAAATTATGTGTAGGTGTTTAGGCATAAAAGATGTTTAGATAGGCATAGAGTTCAAAAATTGAACCAAAATTTAGTCTTGAACTTCAACGATAGCTTCAATTGCTTCAGCAAGTTTAAAATCTTTTTCGGTAACACCATCAACGTCATGAGTAGATAATGAAATCTTTAATACATTGTAAATGTTTGTCCATTTTGGATGGTGGTTTTGAGCTTCACATTCAAAAGCAATTCGACTCATAGCACTAAAGCAATCTTTGAAATTATCAAATTCAAATTCGGCATACAGGCTATTATTTCTGTGTTCCCAGTCTGGAAATCGTAGTAATCGTTTTTCAATGTTTTCATCTTTCATTAAACTCATAGGCATTTATTTTACTTAAATGTACGGTAATTTGTCGTAAAATAATAGTTATAATCGTTTGAAACTATAAAAAAAGATAAAGCGATTGGTTTTTACTGTAAAATGTAATATGTCCTTATTTTAAAAGGTCGTCTAGAACTTCTTTACTCGTAATTTCTAAGTGCTTCGGAAGCTTATTAAATTTTGGTAAAACAGCTAAATAACGATCTTCATTAGTGGTATAAACATGTTTGTAAACGACTCCGTTTTTTGAGGAAATCAGACTGATAATGTCTTTGATGTATTCGTCATGGTGAACTAAATCGGTACTTCCCAGATGAAAGATGCCAAACTTGTTTCTATTAATGATATAATGAATTTGCTGAGTGATTTTAGAGTCGGTCGTCACATTCATGATGATGTTAGGAAAAATTTCAATAGCCGTTTTATCATGTAAATGTTGCTTGATTTCTTTTAGTCGTGGAGATTGCGAACCTAAAACCATTGGTAATCTGAGAATGGCTACTTTTTTCTTCGGAAGGCGAAGTAATAAATTTTCAATTTTAATCTTAAAATGCCCATAAATACTACCACTCAGAGTTTTGTCTAACTCATAGCTTGGATATTTACTATAAGCATCAAAAACATTCGCTGATGATAGAAAAATTAGCTTGCAATCGTGTTCTAGAATGTATTCTGAAATGTGATGATGAGCAATAGTTTGTGCGTTAAAATCACCACGTAAGCACGAAATTATAATAGATGGTTTAGTGGCTTCCAGAACTTCGTAAACATCGTCTTCTTCAACATTGTATTGAAAAAAATGATGGTTGTCTTCATAGATTTTCTTCGGAATACGATAGGTGCCATAGGTTTTAAAATAGGCACAAAGTTCTTTGTATATAGCATTTCCAATAAATCCGCTAGCGCCTAAAATTAAAATACGGTGTTTACTTTCAAACGCTTTCATTACGATACTTTGAATCTATCAATTATCCTTTGTAAAAAGGTAATTTTACTACAGTTGCAGGTACAGCATTTTTGCGAATTTGAACAAGTATTTTACTACCAGCTTCCGAAAAAATTGGAGGCACATAACCTAAACCAATACCTTTACCTAAACTAGGTGACATGGTTCCAGAGGTAACATTTCCTATGGTTTTACCACTAGAATCTACAATATCATAACCTTGACGCGGAATGCCTCTTTCATCCAATTCAAAAGCAACTAGCTTGCGTTCTGGTCCACGGCGTTTTTCATCTTCTAAAGCTTCAGAATTGGTGAACTTTTTTGAGAATTTTGTAATCCAGCCCAATCCGGCTTCAATAGGAGAAGTAGTATCGTCAATATCATTTCCATAGAGACAATACCCCATTTCCAGGCGAAGCGTGTCACGTGCAGCAAGTCCGATAGGTTTTGCTCCAGCTTCTATAACCTTGTCCCAAATTTGTTTCACTTCAGAATTTTTACAATAGATTTCAAATCCGCCACTTCCAGTATAACCTGTTGCAGAAATAATCACGTGTTCAATACCAGCAAAATCACCAACGACAAAGTTGTAGAATTTAATTTCCGCTAGGTCATGACTTGACAATGACTGCATGGCTTCGACAGCTTTTGGACCTTGAATGGCTAATAGCGAATAATCTTCGCTCAAATCACGCATTTCGGCACCTACATCATTTTTAGAGCTAATCCAGTTCCAGTCTTTTTCAATATTACTCGCATTTACGACAAGTAAATAGGTTTCTTCTTTTATTCTGTATACGATAAGATCATCAACAATTCCTCCATCATCATTTGGCAAGCAGCTGTATTGTGCTTTTCCAACCGTTAACTTTGACGCATCATTACTACATACTTTCTGAATCAAATCAAGCGCATTTGGTCCTTCAATTAAAAATTCACCCATATGCGATACATCAAACACACCAACACCAGTTCTAACGGCTTCATGTTCTATATTGACACCATCATATTGAACGGGCATATTATATCCTGCAAATGGTACCATTTTAGCACCTAAGGCTTCATGAGTTGCGGTTAAAGCTGTGTTTTTCATCATTATATATTTTGTAGAATAGCAAAATGATTTGCATTCAAATTTGTTCTGCAAAAGTATTGAAAATAATCATTCTTACAGAAAGATATTTTGATGAAAAACTGTTAAGAAATTGAACAATGTGTCTTTTAACTATATCTAAGAATTTAGTAAAAATACTTTCAAATCCTCATATGTAGAAATCTTTGTGGCTACTTTGGTTTTGTCCATAACAGCTTCAATTTGAGGTGGTAAATCTACGTTGGTTTGTATCACCTCTTCAACAACATCTAAAAACTTTGTTGGATGTGCGGTTTCTAAAAATACACAATGCGTATTCTCATGTGTTTTTAAATACTCTTTACAGCCTAAATAACCTACTGCTCCATGCGGATCAGCAACGTAATTATAACGCTCGTATATTTCTAATAATGCTGCTTTGGTTTCCGCATCAGAATAACTAAACGACGATAAATTTGATTTTAACTGTTTAAAGTCATTCTTATAAATTTCCTGTATGCGAATAAAGTTACTTGGGTTTCCAACATCCATCGCATTACTAATTGTTTGTACTGATGGTTTCGGATTATAGTGTTCAGTTTTTAAGTATTCTGTTACGACATTATTGGCATTGTTAGCAGCAATAAAATGTTTTATAGGCAAGCCTAATTGTTGCGCTACCATTCCTGCGCAGATATTTCCGAAGTTTCCACTAGGAATAGAAAAAACAATAGAGTTATGTTGTTGGTGTAATTGCTTATAAGCAAACATAAAATAGAACAGTTGCGGCAACCAGCGAGCTACATTAATCGAGTTGGCAGATGTCAGTTGCATTTTACTGGTAATGGACTCGTCTAAAAAAGCTTTTTTCACCATATCCTGACAGTCGTCAAAGACACCATCAACTTCTAAAGCGGTTATGTTTTGTCCTAAAGTTGTGAGTTGCTTTTCCTGAATATCACTTACTTTTCCTGAAGGATATAATATAACTACGTTCACTCCCTTTACACCTAAAAAACCATTAGCAACAGCACCACCTGTGTCACCTGAAGTAGCGACTAAAACGGTCACATCTTTGTCATTATTTTGATTAAAATAACCGAGACATCGTGCCATAAATCGTGCACCAACATCTTTAAAGGCCATAGTCGGGCCATGAAATAATTCTAATGTCGAAATGTGCTCATTGAGTTTGATAACCGGAAAATCAAATGACAAAGTCTCTTCGATAATTGTTTTTAAAACAGGTTCGGGAATTTCAGGAGTTACAAATTGTTTGATTGCTTCAAAAGCAATGTCGTTATATGACTTACTCGCTATAGCTTCAAAAAATGAAGCGGGTAATGGCGTAATTGTTTCAGGGAAGTACAAGCCTCTGTCTGGTGCAAGGCCTTTAATTACGGCATTTGCAAATGAGGTGTCAGGAGCTTTTCTATTTAGACTGTAATATTTCATTTATAAAATTTTAATGCCTTTAGTGTTAATTTTCGAATTATAAATTTCAAAAGGAATAGCCGTTTTTGAATACACATTTTCAATAGCGGTTGCGACATTTTGAGCCACGTCTTTTCCATGGCATAAACTAAAAACCGACGGGCCAGATCCTGAAATCCCACAACCTAAAGCACCATGTGTTATAGCAGTTTGCCTTACCGTATTAAAATGCGGAATTAGCTGACTTCGATGTGGTTCTACAATAACGTCAGTTAAGGATTTACTCATTAAATCATAATCACTCGTGTGTAAAGCATGAACTAAACTACCTACATTAGACCATTGTGTAATCGCGTCTTGTAGTGCAACTTGTTTAGGTAAAATCGCACGTGCTTCTGATGTTTTTATTTCAATTTGCGGATGAATAATAACAACATATAAGTCCTTAGGAGTAGGTAACTGAATAATGTCTAATGGTGCTACAGATTTCACAAGTGTAAATCCTCCAAAAATTGCAGGTGCAATATTGTCGGCATGCTCGCATTGGCTCGCTAGAGCTTCACCTTTCATAGCAAAATTAGTAAGTTGAGTTTTACTGTATGGTCTGCCTAATAATTCATTCATGGCAAATACACTACCAACAGCACTGGCAGAACTGCTGCCAATACCACTTCCAGGTTTAATATTTTTATAAATCTCGATTTCAAAACCAAAATCTGGTTGTGCATCATTTAACATTGCCAGCGCTGACACTCCTGCTACGTTTTTTTCGGCTTCAAAGGGTAAATCATAGCCTTCAATTTTAGTGATATGAATCCCTTTTTTAGAGGTCTTTCTTATCGTCATTTTATCGCCAATACTGTCTAAGCAAAATCCGAGGACATCAAATCCGCAAGATACATTTGCTACTGTTGCAGGTGAGAATATTGTAAGTGCTTCCATTTATTTATTTCCAGTTCTAATAATGTCAGCAAAAAGTCCAGAAGCGGTTACATCTGCACCAGCGCCAGCACCTTTGATAATCATAGGTTGCTCAGGGTAACGCTGTGTATAATACATGACGATATTATCTTTTCCTTCAAGGTTGTAAAACGGATGTCCTTTAGGAATTTCTTTTAATCCAACTTTTGCTTTTCCATTATTAAATTCGGCAACATATTTCAGCTGACAATCGTTTGCTTTAGCACTGCTGTATAGCTTCTGAAAATGAGCTTCATCATCAATAAGTGTATTGTAAAAATCTTCAACCGAATTGCTGTCTAAATTAGCTTTAGTCAAAAAGGACGTATTTTCAATATCAGATAGATTCATTTCAGTACCACTTTCACGAGCTAAAATTAAAATTTTTCTGGCAACATCAACACCACTTAAGTCAATTCTTGGATCGGGTTCGGTATAGCCTTCTTTTTGTGCTTGTTTTACGACATCATGAAATTTTGTACTGTCATTAAAGTTATTGAATACAAAATTGAGACTTCCAGATAACACAGCTTGAATAGACGTGATTTTATCACCCGAAGCGACCAAATTGTTTAGCGTGTCTATTACAGGTAAACCTGCGCCAACATTAGTTTCAAACAAAAATGGCGCATTGTATTTTCGAGACAATTCTTTAAGTGAATTGTAGTTTTCAAAAGCACTCGAACAGGCAATTTTATTACAAGCCACAACAGCAATACTATGTTTGAGATATGCTGCATATAGATTAGAAACGTCTTCATTTGCAGTAACATCTACAAAAATACTGTTTCGTAAATTGAGTTTTATAGCCTGTTCCAAAAACCCATTTAAAGAGGCTTTTTCGCCAGACGCTAAGTTTGTTTTCCAATCTTTTAAAGACAGACCACCTTCGTCAAAAATCATGGTTCTGGAATTGGATAAACCAACGATTTTAAGATTGATTTTAAGTTGTTCTTTTAGGTATTTTCGCTGCTGCTTGATTTGCTCTACCAATCGCTCTCCAACATTACCTACACCAGTGATAAAGACATTTAGTTGTTTAGTTTTGGCTTCAAAGAAACGTTCGTGTAATGTGTTTAATGCTTTTTTTACGTCATTTTCTGAAATGACTGCTGAAATGTTTTTTTCGGAAGCTCCCTGAGCAATTGCTCTAATATTAATGTTGTTTTTTCCTAAGGTACTAAACATCTTTCCGCTAATACCTTGATGACTTTTCATTTTATCACCTACGAGCGCTATGATTGATAAATCAGTTTCAACGATAATCGGATCAATTTTATGTAAGGATATTTCATTCTCAAACGTAGAATCTATAGCTTTTTTAGCTCTTTGCGAATCCTTAATATCAATACCAAAACAAATCGAATGCTCTGAGGAGGCTTGTGTGATAAAAATCACATTAATTTTCTCTTGGGCTAAGGTTTCAAATAATCGTTTTGAAAATCCAGGAATACCAACCATGCCATTACCTTGAAGGGTTAGTAAAGCTATATTGTTAATGTTCGAAATTCCTTTTACAGCATTAGAATTTCCGTTAGAATCATTTGAGATTTTCGTGCCAAATGCTTCGGGTTCTAAAGTGTTTTTTATGTGAATTGGGATGTTTAGATTTAAAACGGGTTGTACCGTTGGAGGATATAATACTTTAGCACCAAAATGTGATAATTCCATTGCTTCTTGGTATGATAAATGCTCAATAGGGAAGGCCTGTTTAACCATTTTAGGATTTGTGGTGTACATCCCACTAACATCAGTCCAGATTTCTAAACGATTGACATTAAGAGCAGCTGCGACTATGGCAGCAGTGAAGTCAGATCCGCCTCGCCCCAGAGTTGTTATTTCTCCTTGTTCTGATTTAGAAATAAAGCCTGGTAGTATGGTTATTTGTTGTTTGGCTTCAGAAAAATAATGCCTAATGTTTTGATTGGTTTGGTCGTAAAGCACTTCAGCTTTTGTGAAATTTGAATTAGTAACAATGAGCTCTTGACTGTTTTTTCTCAAGCAATCTAGTCCGCGTTTTTTCATCGTTTCAGCAATCATAAATGAGGACAGAAGTTCTCCAAAACTAACTAATTTGTCAGATGTTTTCGGTGATATTTCATTAATCAAAAAGATTCCATCGAGCAAGTTTCTAAGTTCTTGTAATTTGTCATTTAGATGGTTTGAAATGGCATCACCTTCCGAAGGAACTAATTTAGATAAAATGGTATGGTGAATTTCAGAAATCGTTTCAAATTCTGAAATGTAATCTTTGTTCTTCGTTTGCGCTAATTCTCCAGCTTTGAGTAATTTATCTGTAATGCCGCCAACGGCTGAAACCACACAAATTACCTTGTCGGTTTTAGAATAATCATCTAGAATCGATATTACACTATTTATATTTTTTGCTGAACCTACTGAAGTTCCTCCAAATTTTAAGACATTCATTTGTAGCTATTTAAAAGTAATGGGTTGTTTTTTCCTAATAAAGGATTGTGATAGGGTTGAAGATATATATAGACTAAATACCCCTAAGGGTAATTGTAAAAATAATAGTCCCAAAGTTGATTGGGCTCATATGTGTTAATATTTGTACGTCGTTTTGCATAAATAGTAGTCTATACCTTTCAAAAGTATTATTTTTACAAGAATAAAAAAACTTAACAGGTCGTTTTACATTTTTTTCAGTTAAACTCATGAAAAATGATTTAATGACTTTAATTAGTGCTGAAAACTGATAATTTAATAACTGATTTTAAACCTTATACATGAAAATATTTTCCAAAGAGCAAATTTATGAAGGTGATCAATTGACTTCAAAAAAGCAAAATATATCCTCAACTGAACTGATGGAGCGTGCGGGAATTCAAATCTTTAATTGGCTGCATGTACGAATGCAAGGGGCTCAAGTGCCTATTCATGTGTTTTGCGGAATTGGAAATAATGGTGGCGACGGACTAGTCGTAGCTAGGCATTTAATTACTCATGGGTATAATGTGCATATCTATGTAGTAAATTGTAGTGATAAGCGTTCGAAAGACTTTTTAATCAATTATGATTTGATTAAACAAACCACTAAAAAGTGGCCGGAAATGTTAGGGTGTCAAGCCGATTTTCCTGAAATTCATAAAGATGATATCATCGTTGATGCTGTTTTTGGAATTGGACTTAATAGACCTGCAAATGATTGGGTAAAATTGTTGTTTGCACATTTTAGAACAAGTAAGGCGTTTACACTTTCAATTGATATTCCTTCAGGTGTTTATACAGACAAAACACCAGAAGATGATAACGATGTGGTTTGGGCAAATTATACCTTAAGTTTTCAATCTCCAAAACTAGTGTTCTTTTTACCTGAAACTTCTAAATTCACAACGCAATGGGAAGTCTTAGATATTGGTATTGATCGCGAATTTTTATTTGCAACTCAAACAGAAGCAGAGCTAATAGGAAAGCACGAAGTATTACCAATATATAAACCTCGTGAAAAATTTGCTCATAAAGGGGATTACGGACACAGTTTAATCATAGGAGGAAGTTATGGTAAGATTGGTTCTGTGGTATTAGCCAGTAAGGCAGCCTTGTCGATAGGAGCAGGTTTAGTTACATCGTTTTTGCCCAAATGTGGTTATCAAATTATGCAAACAGTATTACCTGAAGCTATGGTTATTACTGATGAAAATGAAACGTTGATTTCGGATATAGTATTTGATTTTGAGCCCGATGTAATCGGTTTAGGCGTCGGTATGGGAACAGATAAAGTAACGATTACAGCGCTTGAAAAGTTTCTAAAAAATAACACAACACCTTTAGTGATTGATGCAGATGGACTTAATATATTATCGAAGAAAAAAGCACTTTTAAAACTCCTTCCAGAAACCACCGTTTTAACACCACATCCAAAAGAATTAGAACGTTTAATAGGTGCATGGAAGGATGATTTTGATAAGCTTAATAAGGCAAAAGCATTTTCTAAAAAGTACAAGGTGGTTTTAGTTATTAAAGGTGCCCATACAATTACGGTTTTTAACGAGAAATATTATATTAATACTACAGGTAATCCTGGGATGGCTACAGCAGGAACAGGAGATGTTTTAACAGGTGTTATTACAGGGCTAATTTCTCAAGGATATGATGCGCTGGCAGCTTCAGTTTTCGGTATTTATTTACACGGAAAAGCAGCCGATATAGCTATTGAAGATGTCGGATATCAAAGTTTAATTGCGAGCTATATAAATGATGCCTTGGGTGAAGCTTATATAGATCTTTTTAAGCAACCTGAACAACCTCAAGTTGAAGAAGAAAAAACAGAGGAACCTAAATAAAAAAAACCGCTTTTTCAAGCGGTTTTTTTATGCGTTTAAAGCATTACATTTGAAGCTCTTTTTCTAAGAGTTTAACAAGATTCGGATCCGATGGTCTTGGTGCATCTGCACTTACTATATTTCCGTTAGGGTCAATTAAAATAAATCTTGGAATACCTTGAATAGCATAGGCTTTAACAAAATCAGAACTCCAGTCTTTATCAGCCATTAATTGTACGCCTCCAAGTTCTTTCTCATCGACCATAGCCAACCATTTGTCACGATTTTTCATTTCGTCAATCGAAGTACTTACAAAGGCAATGTTTTCATTATGGAATTGCTTTTCAACTTCTTTAAGCGAAGGAATTTCTCTAATACAAGGTCCGCACCATGTGGCCCATACATCTACATAAACATATTTTCCTTTTAAATCGGCAAGAGACATGTCTCCACCTTTATGATTTTCATAATTTACAAACTGAGGTGAAGGTTTCCCTTTTACCAAATCTTTGTTTTTTTCGAAGGTTTCGGTTAGCGCTTTTTTAGTGTCTTCATTAGTTGTATTATTCTTAAAGAAGTTATAGATAGATTCCATGTTTTCATTAGCAGGAGAAACTAAAAAATTACCTAAATAATCAATGACGTCATTTTTTAAAGCTGTCACTTTAATAGCTTCTATACTTTGAAGTTCTTTAACAGAAACAGTACTGATATCATCTCCTAAAGTTTTGAAAAGATCGTCTATATTTTGTCTAAATGCCATGTTCTTGTAAGACTGAGATGTCTTATAGGCTTCAGCGTCATCAAAAGTTAAATTCTTTAACTCGTCTGGGAAAAAATCTTCAGACACTTCAAAGTTTTCTTTCTTAGTATAAAACCCATGTCTTTGTGCATAGTTCTTCAGCATTAAATAGTTATCATACACTAGGTTTTGTTTTTCCGTAGCTAAAAATGATTCGTTAGCCTTTTCTAAGGCATGAAGTTGATTTTCATTTTGCGATTGAATACTATCAATGGTGTTTTTAAAACTGGTTTCGTCAGAAGAGTAAAGTGCTTTAGCATTGCTTGTTGCTTTAATAGAGTTTAAAGTTTTAGCAGCCAGATAATTATTTTCTGTAGCACCTTCGCCAGAATAAGAAATACTTTCATCAAATTTTTGGGCATCGATGGTTACATTTAAATTGTTTCCAAAACTTAAGTAAACAGGCGTGTATTCTCTGCCAATTGAAAACGAATAAAATCCACTTTCAGGAATTTGTATTGTATCAGAAAACACACCGTTTTTGTCTATTGATAATTCGGTATTAAAATTTGCATTTTTTAATGTAGCTTTAGTTGCTGAAGAATTTTCTACAGCACCCGAAAGGATAACATAATCAACTTTTGGTTCTTGCTTACAGGCAACAATAGAAATTGCAAATAGAGCTATGATTAATCGTTTCATAATTTATAAGTGTTTAAGTTCATCAAAAATACAGATTATTAGAATTTTAGAAGAAACTTTATTAATTATTAACATTTGTTGCAAAGTAGATATGTTATGCTGAATTTTGACATTGTAAAATCAAACTATGAGTAGTACACATTTTATTTCATCAGAAATTTTAGAATTATCAACCATTAGAGATATTATTTTTCAGAATAAAACAATAGCGCTTTCAAAAGATGCTATTCAAAAGATTGAAAAATGCAGGGATTATTTAGATGATAAAATAAAAAATCAAGACGCACCAATTTATGGTATCAACACAGGATTTGGATCACTATGTAATGTGGAAATTTCAAAAGATAAGTTGACACAATTACAAGAAAATCTTGTGATGTCTCACGCTTGTGGTGTTGGAGAAAAAGTTCCTGATGCAATTGTTAAATTGATGTTGCTACTTAAAGTGCAATCATTAAGTTATGGTCACAGTGGAGTACAACTTCAAACAGTTCAGCGACTGGTCGATTTTTATAACAATGATATTTTGCCAGTCATATATACTAAAGGATCTCTTGGTGCATCTGGTGATTTGGCTCCTCTTGCTCATTTGGCTTTGCCGCTTATCGCTAAAGGAGAGGTTGTTTACGAAGGGGAAATATGTGATGCTTATGAAGTCTTATCAAAATTTAAGTGGGAAGCAATACAGCTTCAATCCAAAGAAGGGTTGGCTTTGTTAAATGGAACTCAATTTATGAGTGCCTACGGAATTCACTTACTTATAAAATCACATCAGCTTTCTTATATGGCTGATTTAATTGGAAGTATTTCTCTCGATGCCTTTGATGGAAGAATAGAACCTTTTAATGCCTTGGTGCATTTGGTAAGACCACACAACGGACAAATTAAAACTGCAGAGCGTATTCGCGAATTTTTAAATGGAAGTGAATTAGTTCAACAGAAAAAAGAACATGTACAAGATCCATATTCATTTCGATGCATCCCTCAAGTTCATGGCGCAACTAAAGATACATTAGACTTTGTACACAAAGTTTTTAAAACCGAAATAAACGCAGTTACAGATAACCCAAATATTTTTGTTGGAGAAGACGAAATTATTTCTGGAGGAAATTTCCATGGGCAGCCATTAGCTTTAGCCCTTGATTATTTAAAGATAGCTATGGCCGAATTAGGTAACATTTCAGAAAGAAGAATCTACCAATTGGTGTCAGGACTTAGAGGTTTACCTGCTTTTTTAGTGGATAATCCCGGTGTTAATTCTGGTTTTATGATTCCGCAATATACAGCAGCAAGTATTGTTAGCGCAAATAAGCAACTAGCAACACCAGCTAGTATTGATAGCATTGTCTCAAGTAATGGTCAGGAAGATCATGTAAGCATGGGAGCAAATGCCGCAACCCAATGTCACGAACTTGTTTATAATGTTGAACGAATTTTAGCTATAGAACTGCTTAATGCATCACAAGCGATACATTTCAGAAAACCAATGAAGTCTTCAAATTTAATTGAATCATTTTTAGGTGCTTATACCAAAGAAGTTGGATTTGTTAAAGAAGATCTAGTTTTTTATAAATTGATTGAAAAAACGATACATTTCATCGATGAATTTTACATCGAAAATGAATTGATTTTCGATTAAATGCAAAAAAAAATGTTCAACTGTTTATTATATAAAAAAAGAATAAATTTATTTGGCAGTCAGTATTTTATAATATACTTTTGAAAGTAAGTTAAGGTGAATTCTATTCATTTTTAGCCTAACGGTAAGTTAATTAATAGCCACTTAATTTACTGTTCTTACCTTAAAATTGTTTAATAGCACAACAATTGATTATTAGCATTTATTAGTATTAGAATGATTTTTTCATTCTAGTTTGATGTTCTGCATAAGCAGTCCATCATATTTGTTTTGAAGCTTAATCGTAAGTCTAGTATTTACGCTTTGCTGACAATACGTGTATTGTCAATATAAATGTTAAGATAATTTTAATTTAAAACCAAAATGTTATGTTTATGAGCAATTTTACTCGAAGTGGTAGACGCGCCAAAATCTGGCAATCTATCACGAACTTATCGTGTTGTAGCATTGATCTTATGACTAAACAAACTAAAAGCATGAAGGCATTTGTCTTTATCATGCTTTTCGCGTTTAGTACAGTTTCAGTGTTCGCACAGCAGTCGGCTCGAAGTACATTCTTCAACCGATGCTTAGCAGACGCGCCTCCAGGCCCAAGTGAGTCTGATGTGGCAAATCTTTATTTAAACCAATGTGACGGAATTCCGGCAGAGGTAATCAAAACACCTCACATTACTGGAAACGATTGTGATTGGAGAGTGGAATACACTTACGATGTTAAGTGTGGTCCTTTCGAAGAGCAAATCAAAATTGTTTACACTGGAGGAGATTTAACAGCACCTCAATTAAATGATGGTGCCGAACTGCCTACAGGTGGTAGTGAATTAAATCTATGTTATAGTGCGATTCCAGAAGGACCGTCTATTTCAGATATCAGTGCATTGTATTTAGACAATTGTAGTGATGTTTTTGTTACTAAATCTGGATCACCAGAAGGTAACGATTGTAACTGGACAGTGACTTATAAGTATACAATTAGTGATGCTTGTGGAAACATGGCTGCTGATTTAGATATCACTTATAGTGGTGGAGATAGCGAAGCGCCTGTCTTTAATAAAGATATGCAATTACCAACAGGAGAAACAGGTTTAAACCTATGTTTTTCTGATAAGTCTCAGGGACCAACTGTAGAAGATATCGCTGCAATGTTTGAGGATAACTGCGGAAGCGTAATAGTTACAAAAGAAGAATATTCAAAAGGAAGCGATTGCAAATGGATGGCTCAATATACTTATACAATTAAAGATGATTGTGATAACTATGCTGAACCAATCGTAATATCTTATAATGGTGGAGATAGTGAAGCTCCTGTTTTAGCAGGTGTTCCAGCTGATATCACTGTTGATTGTGCAGATTTAGTTCCTGAACCAGATTTTAAGAACGTTACTGCAACAGATAACTGTACAGATAAATTAGAAATTACTGTTACTGACAATCCTACTCAATTGGATCCTTGTGTTGGTGGAGTTATTATAAGAACTTACGCTGTTCAAGATGATTGTGGACATAGTGATTCTGAAACTCAAACTATCACAGTATTACCTACGCCAGAAGCTATAGTAACTACACCAGAATTTCCGGAAAGTTTATCTTGTGTAGAAGCTGGATATTATACTGCTGCTGATGCAACATATTCAAATGGAGTAGCTCAAGGAGCTTGTTCTGTATCAGGAAGTATTGTTGCTGATGTTGACTATCAGTTTACAGAGTGTGGAGGTACTATTGTAGTAAATTATGAAGGAACTGATTCTTGTGATCGTCCATTAAGTGCTGGACCTTTCGTAATTAACGTAGACCCAGCGCCTATGGCTGAGTTTGAAGAAGTTGAAAACATGACAGTTTCATGTGAAGAAGCGGCTTCAATCGAAGCAGGTTTATTATCATATAGTAATAATGGTGGTGAAGGATGTTTAATTGAAGGTCAAGTTGAAGGACAATTAAGTGGTTCTTATACTGAGTGCGGAGGAACATTAGAAATAGATTGGTCTTACACTGATGATTGTGATAGAACAATCACAGCTAAGAAAACGATTACTGTTTTACCAGCACCAGCTGCAGAGTTCGAAGAAGTTGAAAACATGGAAATCACATGTGAAGAAGCTAACGCATTCGAGCCAGGATCATTAAGTTATACTAATGGCGGAACTGGAGTTTGTGAAATTTCAGGATCTGTACCAGGAGAATTAAGCGGATCATACGATGAGTGTGGTGGTACATTAGAAATAGATTGGACGTATACTGATGATTGTCAAAGAACAATTACAGCTAAGAAAACAATCACTGTATTGCCAGCACCAGCTGCAGAATTTGAAGAAGTTGAAAACATGGAAATTACATGTGAAGAAGCTAACGCATTCGAAGCTGGATCATTAAGCTATACAAATGGAGGAACTGGAATTTGTGAAATTTCAGGATCTGTACCAGGAGAATTAAGTGGATCATACGATGAGTGTGGTGGTACATTAGAAGTAAACTGGACGTATACTGATGATTGTCAAAGAACAATCACAGCAAGTAAAACAGTTACTGTATTACCAGCACCAGCTGCAGAGTTTGAAGAAGTTGAAAACATGGAAATTACATGTGAAGAGGCTAATTCATTCGAGCCAGGATCATTAAGCTATACTAATGGCGGAACTGGAGTTTGTGAAATTTCAGGATCAGTACCAGGAGAATTAAGTGGATCATACGATGAGTGTGGTGGTACATTAGAAGTAGATTGGACATATACTGATGATTGTCAAAGAACAATTACAGCTAAGAAAACAATCACTGTATTACCAGCACCAGCTGCAGAGTTTGAAGAAGTTGAAAACATGGAAGTTTCATGTGAAGAAGCGGCATCAATTGAAGCAGGATCATTAAGCTATACAAATGGTGGAACTGGAGTTTGTGAAATTTCAGGATCAGTACCAGGAGAATTAAGCGGATCATACGATGAGTGTGGTGGTACATTAGAAGTAAACTGGACGTACACTGATGATTGTAACAGAACAATCACAGCAAGTAAAACAATTACTGTATTACCAGCACCAGCTGCAGAATTCGAAGAAGTTGAAAACATGGAAATTACATGTGAAGAAGCTAATTCATTCGAGCCAGGATCATTAAGCTATACAAATGGAGGAACTGGAGTTTGTGAAATTTCAGGATCAGTACCAGGAGAATTAAGTGGATCATACGATGAGTGTGGTGGTACTTTATTTGTAGATTGGACGTATACTGATGATTGTCAAAGAACAATTACAGCTAAGAAAACAATCACTGTATTACCAGCACCAATGGCTGAGTTTAGCGATGTTCAAGATATTTCTATTGCTTGTGAATTAGCAAGTCAATATGAAGTAAATCCATTAAGCTATACAAATGGCGGAACTGGAGCATGTGAGATTTCAGGATCAGTACCAGGAGAATTAAGTGGATCATACGATGAGTGTGGTGGTACTTTATATGTAGACTGGACTTATACTGATGATTGTAACAGAACGATCACTGCTAGAAAGACTATTAATGTTGAGCCTGCACCAGCAGCTGAGTTTGAAGAAGTTGAAAACATGGAAATTACATGTGAAGAGGCTAACGCATTCGAGCCAGGATTATTAAGTTATACAAATGGCTTAACTGGAGCATGTGAAATTTCAGGATCAGTACCAGGAGAATTAAGCGGATCATACGATGAGTGTGGTGGTACATTAGAAGTAGATTGGACGTATACTGATGATTGTGAAAGAACAATTACAGCTAAGAAAACAATCACTGTATTACCAGCACCAGCTGCAGAATTTGAAGAAGTTGAAAACATGGAAATCACATGTGAAGAGGCTAACGCATTCGAGCCAGGATCATTAAGCTATACAAATGGAGGAACTGGAGCATGTGAGATTTCAGGATCTGTACCAGGAGAATTAAGTGGATCATACGATGAGTGTGGCGGTACATTAGAAGTAGATTGGACGTACACTGATGATTGTCAAAGAACAATTACAGCTAAGAAAACAATCACTGTATTACCAGCACCAATGGCTGAATTTGAAGAAGTTGAAAACATGGAAATTACATGTGAAGAAGCTAATTCATTCGAGCCAGGATCATTAAGCTATACAAATGGTGGAACTGGAGTTTGTGAAATTTCAGGATCTGTACCAGGAGAATTAAGCGGATCATACGATGAGTGTGGTGGTACATTAGAAGTAGATTGGACGTATACTGATGATTGTCAAAGAACGATTACAGCTAAGAAAACAATCACTGTATTGCCAGCACCAATGGCTGAATTTGATGAAGTTGAAGACATAGAGGTTACATGTGAGCAAGCAGGATTAATTCAGGCAGGACCATTAACATATACTAATGGCGGAACTGGAGTTTGTGAAATTTCAGGATCAGTACCAGGAGAATTAAGTGGATCATACGATGAGTGTGGTGGTACATTAGAAATAAACTGGACATATACTGATGATTGTCAAAGAACAATTACAGCAAATGTGATGATTACTGTATTACCAGCACCAGTAGCAGAGTTCGAAGAAGTTGAAAACATGGAGATTACATGTGAAGAAGCTAATTCATTCGAAGCAGGATCATTAAGCTATACAAATGGCGGAACTGGAGCATGTGAAATTTCAGGGTCAGTACCAGGAGAATTAAGTGGTTCTTACACAGAGTGTGGAGGTACATTATTTGTTGATTGGACGTATACTGATGATTGTGAAAGAACAATTACAGCTAAGAAAACAATCACTGTATTACCAGCACCAGCAGCAGAGTTTGAAGAAGTTGAAAACATGGAGATTACATGTGAAGAAGCTAATTCATTCGAAGCAGGATCATTAAGCTATACTAATGGTGGAACTGGAGCATGTGAGATATCAGGATCTGTATCAGGAGAAGCTACACCAGATTATGATGAGTGTGGTGGAGTAATTATCGTAAACTGGACGTACACTGACGATTGTCAAAGAACAATCACAGCAAGTAAAACAGTTACTGTATTACCAGCACCAGCTGCAGAGTTCGAAGAGGTTGAAAACATGGAGATTACATGTGAAGAAGCTAACGCATTCGAAGCAGGATCATTAAGCTATACAAATGGTGGAACTGGAGTTTGTGAAATTTCAGGATCAGTACCAGGAGAATTAAGCGGATCATACGATGAGTGTGGTGGTACATTAGAAGTAGATTGGACTTACACTGATGATTGTCAAAGAACAATTACAGCTAAGAAAACAATCACTGTATTGCCAGCACCAGCTGCAGAATTTGAAGAAGTTGAAAACATGGAGATTACATGTGAAGAGGCTAATTCATTCGAAGCAGGATCATTAAGCTATACTAATGGTGGAACTGGAGTTTGTGAAATTTCAGGATCAGTACCAGGAGAATTAAGCGGATCATACGATGAGTGTGGTGGTACATTAGAAGTAAACTGGACGTATACTGATGATTGTCAAAGAACAATCACAGCAAGTAAAACAGTTACTGTATTACCAGCACCAGCTGCAGAATTTGAAGAAGTTGAAAACATGGAGATTACATGTGAAGAAGCTAATTCATTCGAGCCAGGATCATTAAGCTATACAAATGGTGGAACTGGAGTTTGTGAAATTTCAGGATTAGTACCAGGAGAATTAAGCGGATCATACGATGAGTGTGGTGGTACATTAGAAGTAGATTGGACGTACACTGATGATTGTCAAAGAACAATCACAGCTAAGAAAACAATCACTGTATTACCAGCACCAGCTGCAGAATTTGAATCAGTTGATAACATCACAATTACATGTGAAGAGGCCAATTCATTTGAAGCAGGATCATTAAGCTATACAAATGGAGGAACTGGAGCATGTGAGATTTCAGGATCTGTTCAAGGAGAATTAAGTGGACAGTACTCTGAATGTGGAGGTTTACTGTTTGTTGATTGGACGTATACAGATGATTGTAACAGAACAATTACTGAAAGACAACAAATTAAAGTTAATCCAGCACCAGCTGCAGAGTTCGAAGAAGTTGAAAACATGGAAATTACATGTGAAGAGGCTAATTCATTCGAGCCAGGGTCATTAAGCTATACAAATGGCGGAACTGGAGTTTGTGAAATTTCAGGATCAGTACCAGGAGAATTAAGCGGATCATACGATGAGTGTGGTGGTACATTAGAAGTAGATTGGACGTATACTGATGATTGTAACAGAACAATTACAGCTAAGAAAACAATTACTGTATTACCAGCGCCAGCTGCAGAGTTTGAAGAAGTTGAAAACATGGAAATCACATGTGAAGAAGCTAATTCATTCGAAGCAGGATCATTAAGCTATACAAATGGTGGAACTGGAGCATGTGAGATTTCAGGATCTGTACCAGGAGAAGCGACACCAGATTATGATGAGTGTGGTGGAGTAATTATCGTAAACTGGACGTATACTGATGATTGTCAAAGAACAATCACAGCAAGTAAAACAGTTACTGTATTACCAGCACCAGCAGCTGAGTTTGAAGAAGTTGAAAACATGGAGATTACATGTGAAGAAGCTAACGCATTCGAAGCAGGATCATTAAGTTATACAAATGGTGGAACTGGAGTTTGTGAAATTTCAGGATCAGTACCAGGAGAATTAAGTGGATCATACGATGAGTGTGGTGGTACATTAGAAGTAGATTGGACATACACTGATGATTGTAATAGAACAATTACAGCTAAGAAAACAATCACTGTATTACCAGCACCAGCTGCAGAGTTTGAAGAAGTTGAAAACATGGAAATTACATGTGAAGAAGCTAATTCATTCGAAGCTGGATCATTAAGCTATACAAATGGTGGAACTGGAGCATGTGAGATTTCAGGATCTGTACCAGGAGAAGCGACACCAGATTATGATGAGTGTGGTGGAGTAATTATCGTAAACTGGACGTACACTGATGATTGTCAAAGAACAATCACAGCAAGTAAAACAGTTACTGTATTACCAGCACCAATGGCAGAATTTGAAGAAGTTGAAAACATGGAGATTACATGTGAAGAGGCTAATTCATTCGAGCCAGGATCATTAAGCTATACAAATGGCGGAACTGGAGTTTGTGAAATTTCAGGTTCAGTACCAGGAGAATTAAGCGGATCATACGATGAGTGTGGTGGTACATTAGAAGTAGATTGGACGTATACTGATGATTGTCAAAGAACAATTACAGCTAAGAAAACAATTACTGTATTACCAGCACCAGCTGCAGAGTTTGAAGAAGTTGAAAACATGGAGATTACATGTGAAGAGGCTAATTCATTCGAAGCAGGATCATTAAGCTATACTAATGGTGGAACTGGAGTTTGTGAAATTTCAGGATCAGTACCAGGAGAATTAAGTGGATCATACGATGAGTGTGGTGGTACATTAGAAGTAGATTGGACATATACTGATGATTGTCAAAGAACAATTACAGCTAAGAAAACAATCACTGTATTACCAGCACCAGCTGCAGAGTTTGAAGAAGTTGAAAACATGGAAATTACATGTGAAGAGGCTAATTCATTCGAGCCAGGATCATTAAGCTATACTAATGGTGGAACTGGAGTTTGTGAAATTTCAGGATCAGTACCAGGAGAATTAAGTGGTTCTTACACAGAGTGTGGTGGTACATTAGAAGTAGATTGGACGTATACTGATGATTGTCAAAGAACAATCACAGCTAAGAAAACAATCACTGTATTACCAGCACCTCAAGCTGAGTTTGAAGAAGTTGAAGAGATGACCATTTCATGTGAAGAAGCCAATGCATTCGAAGCAGGATCATTAAGTTATACTAATGGTGGCACTGGAGCATGTGAGATTTCAGGATCAGTAGAAGGAGAAGCTATTCCAATTTATACTGAATGTGGAGGAACAATTTCTGTTAGCTGGATATACACTGATAATTGTCTGAGAACAATCACAGCGACTAAGGTTATTAATGTATTACCAGCACCACAAGCTGAGTTTGAAGAAGTAGAAGACATGACCATTTCATGTGAAGAAGCCAATGCATTCGAAGCAGGATCATTAAGTTATACTAATGGTGGCACTGGAGTTTGTGAAATTTCAGGATCAGTACCAGGAGAATTAAGCGGATCATACGATGAGTGTGGTGGTACATTAGAAGTAGATTGGACGTATACTGATGATTGTAACAGAACAATTACAGCTAAGAAAACAATTACTGTATTACCAGCGCCAGCTGCAGAGTTTGAAGAAGTTGAAAACATGGAAATCACATGTGAAGAAGCTAATTCATTCGAAGCAGGATCATTAAGCTATACAAATGGTGGAACTGGAGCATGTGAGATTTCAGGATCTGTACCTGGAGAAGCGACACCAGATTATGATGAGTGTGGTGGAGTAATTATCGTAAACTGGACGTACATTGATGATTGTCAAAGAACAATCACAGCAAGTAAAACAGTTACTGTATTACCAGCACCAGCAGCTGAGTTTGAAGAAGTTGAAAACATGGAGATTACATGTGAAGAAGCTAATTCATTCGAGCCAGGATCATTAAGCTATACAAATGGTGGAACTGGAGTTTGTGAAATTTCAGGATCAGTACCAGGAGAATTAAGTGGATCATACGATGAGTGTGGTGGTACATTAGAAGTAGATTGGACGTATACTGATGATTGTAACAGAACAATTACAGCTAAGAAAACAATCACTGTATTACCAGCACCAATGGCTGAGTTTGAAGAAGTTGAAGACATGGAGATTACATGTGAAGAGGCTAATTCATTCGAGCCAGGATCATTAAGCTATACAAATGGTGGAACTGGAGTTTGTGAAATTTCAGGATCTGTACCAGGAGAATTAAGCGGATCATACGATGAGTGTGGTGGTACATTAGAAGTAG
>NZ_JACNMJ010000004.1 GCF_014526325.1 Psychroserpens algicola | reverse complement strand
GATTACGCCTATTCAAACTTAGTGTCAACTTGTGGTCAAGGTGGAACGATTGCTGTCATCTATACGATTACTGATGACTGCGGAAATGCAACTACTTTAGAAGCGACATTAACCCTTGAAGATACAACACCTCCAAATTTAGATAACTGTTCTGTAACTAATCAATCTATCGAATGTTCTGGTGATGATAACGAACAATTAGCTAACGATTGGAATGCGGCGAACATTGCTGCACTTGAAACTTGTGGTACTGATACTTGTGATACCGATTTTAACGGTCAGGTGACTTCTGATTATGCGTACACGAACTTGGTTTCAACTTGTGGTCAAGGTGGAACAATTGCTGTTATCTATACGATTACTGATGACTGTGGAAATGCGACTACTCTAGAAGCGACCTTAACACTTGAGGATACTGTAGTTCCTGATTTATCAGGATGTTCGGTTGAAAACACAACTTTAGAATGTTCTGACACTGATAATGAATCGCTTGCTGATGCATGGAATGCAGACAATATTGCTGCACTTGAAGCTTGTGCTGCTGATGCATGTGATACAGATTTTACTGGTCAGGTCACTTCTGACTATGACTTTAATAACTTAAATACTACATGTGGTCCTTGTGGAACATTAAATGTAACATATACCATTACAGATGACTGTGGAAACGCAACGACATTAATTGCAACATTAACCTTTGATGATGGGACGATTCCTGATTTATCTAACTGTACTGTTGAAGACATGTCAATTGAATGTTCTGGTGATGATAACGAGCAATTAGCTAACGATTGGAATGCTTCTAATATTTCAGCATTAGAAAACTGTGCGGATGATTTAGGAATTACTGTAACATCTGATTATGCATTCACAAATCTTACGTCTACTTGTGGTCAAGGTGGAACCATCACTGTAATTTATACCATTACAGATGATTGTGGTAACGCGACAACATTAACTGCAACTTTAACTCTTGAAGATACAACACCTCCAAATTTAGATAACTGCTCAGTAACTGATCAATCTATCGAATGCTCTGGTGATGATAACGAACAATTGGCTAACGATTGGAATGCAGCTAACATTGCTGCACTAGAAACTTGTGGTGCTGATACTTGTGATACTGATTTTAATGGTCAGGTCACTTCTAATTTTGCATATTCAAACTTAGTGTCAACTTGTGGTCAAGGTGGTACGATTGCTGTCATCTACACAATTACGGATGACTGCGGAAATGCGACTACTTTAGAAGCGACATTAACCCTTGAAGATACAACACCTCCAAATTTAGATAACTGTTCTGTAACTGATCAATCTATCGAATGTTCTGGTGATGATAACGAACAATTGGCTAACAACTGGAATGCTGCTAATATCGCTGCACTTGAAACTTGTGGTGCTGATACTTGTGATACCGATTTTAACGGCCAGGTGACTTCGGATTATGCATACACCAACCTGGTTTCAACTTGTGGACAAGGTGGTACGATTGCTGTCATCTATACAATTACTGATGACTGCGGAAATGCGACTACTTTAGAAGCGACGTTAACCCTTGAAGATACCACACCTCCAAATTTAGATAACTGTTCTGTAACTGATCAATCTATCGAATGTTCTGGTGATGATAACGAACAATTAGCTAACGATTGGAATGCGGCGAACATTGCTGCGCTTGAAACTTGTGGTGCTGATACTTGTGATACTGATTTTAACGGTCAGGTGACTTCGGATTATGCGTACACGAACTTGGTTTCAACTTGTGGTCAAGGTGGAACAATTGCTGTCATCTATACGATTACTGATGACTGCGGAAATGCGACTACTTTAGAAGCGACGTTAACCCTTGAGGATACTGTAGTTCCTGATTTATCGGGATGTTCGGTTGAAAACACAACTTTAGAATGTTCTGACACTGATAATGAATCGCTTGCTGATGCATGGAATGCAGACAATATTGCTGCACTTGAAGCTTGTGCTGCTGATGCATGTGATACAGATTTTACTGGTCAGGTCACTTCCGACTATGACTTTAATAACTTAAATACAACGTGTGGTTCTTGTGGAACATTAAGTGTAACATATACCATTACAGATGACTGCGGAAATACGACAACATTAACTGCTATATTAACATTTGGTGATGAAACTATTCCTGATCTATCAAACTGTTCTGTTGAAGATACAACAATGGAGTGTTTTGGTGAGGAGAATGAAACCTTAGCTAATGATTGGAATGAAAATAATATTGTTACACTTCAAAATTGTGCTGATGATATCGCTGTAACAGTGACGTCTAATTATGACTACACTAATTTTGTCTCTACTTGTGGATTAGCTGGTAGTCTGGATGTGATTTATACAATTACGGATGATTGTGGTAACGCTACAACCCTAGAAGCAACATTAACTATAGAAGATACAACACCTCCAACCTTTACAGTTCCTGCTGACATCACTATCGAATGTGACCAAGATGCAAATGACTTAACGCTAACAGGAGATGTAACAGATGAAATAGATTTATGCTCAGGTGACTTAGAAGCTACTTTTACTGATGCTGTTGCTGATGGTGCTTGTACTAATGAATCTGTTATTACCAGAACATGGACTTTAACTGATGATTGTGACAATACTACAACCTTGATACAAACGATTACTATTCAAGATACAACGGCTCCTACTTTTACAGTGCCTGAAAGTATCGCTATAGAATGTGATCAGGATCCTAGCGATTTAAGCTTAACTGGTGATGTGACTGATGAAGCGGATAATTGTTCTACTGACTTAGAAGCTACTTTTACTGACGCTGTTGCTGATGGTGCTTGTGCTAATGAATCTGTTATTACCAGAACATGGACTTTAACTGATGATTGTGACAATACTACAACTTTGGTACAAACCATTACTATTCAAGATACAACGGCGCCTACTTTTACAGTGCCTGAAAGTATCGCTTTAGAATGTGATCAGGATTCTAGCGATTTAACCTTAACTGGTGATGTGACTGATGAAGCGGATAATTGTTCTACAGACTTAGAAGCTACTTTTACTGACGCTATTGCTGATGGTGCTTGTGCTAATGAATCTGTTATTACCAGAACATGGACTTTAACTGATGATTGTGAGAATACTACAACCTTAGTACAAACCATTACTATTCAAGATACAACGGCTCCTACTTTTACAGTACCTGAAAGTATCGCTTTAGAATGTGATCAGGATGCTAGTGATTTAACCTTAACTGGTGATGTGACTGATGAAGCGGATAACTGTTCTACTGACTTAGAAGCTACTTTTACTGACGCTATTGCTGATGGTGCTTGTGCTAATGAATCTGTTATTACCAGAACATGGACATTAACTGATGATTGTGACAATACTACAACCTTGGTACAAACCATTACTATTCAAGATACAACGGCGCCTACTTTTACAGTGCCTGAAAGTATCGCTATAGAATGTGATCAGGATCCTAGTGATTTAACCTTAACTGGTGATGTGACTGATGAAGCGGATAATTGTTCTACAGGTTTAGAAGCTACTTTTACTGACGCTATTGCTGATGGTGCTTGTGCTAATGAATCTGTTATTACCAGAACCTGGACACTAACTGATGATTGTGACAATACTACAACCTTGGTACAAACCATTACTATTCAAGATACAACGGCGCCTACTTTTACAGTGCCTGAAAGTATCGCTATAGAATGTGATCAGGATCCTAGTGATTTAACCTTAACTGGTGATGTGACTGATGAAGCGGATAATTGTTCTACAGGTTTAGAAGCTACTTTTACTGACGCTATTGCTGATGGTGCTTGTGCTAATGAATCTGTTATTACCAGAACCTGGACACTAACTGATGATTGTGACAATACTACAACCTTGGTACAAACCATTACTATTCAAGATACAACGGCGCCTACTTTTACAGTGCCTGAAAGTATCGCTATAGAATGTGATCAGGATCCTAGTGATTTAACCTTAACTGGTGATGTGACTGATGAAGCGGATAATTGTTCTACAGGCTTAGAAGCTATATTTACGGATACTATTGCTGATGGTGCTTGTGCTAATGAATCTGTTATTACCAGAACATGGACTCTAACTGATGATTGTGACAATACTACAACTTTAGTACAAACCATTACTATTCAAGATACAACGGCGCCTACTTTTACAGTGCCTGAAAGTATCGCTTTAGAATGTGATCAGGATGCTAGTGATTTAAGCTTAACTGGTGATGTGACTGATGAAGCGGATAACTGTTCTACAGGCTTAGAAGCTACATTTACAGATACTATTGCTGATGGTGATTGTCCAAATGCATATGTTATTTCTAGAACCTGGACACTAACTGATGACTGCGACAATACCACGACTTTAGTGCAAACCATCACAATTGATGATACCACAACACCAACATTTACAGTGCCAGACGACATCACGATTGAATGTAATGAAGATGCAACAGATTTAACCTTGACTGGTGATGTGACTGATGAAGCTGATAACTGTTCTACAGACTTAGACGCTACTTTTGAAGATGAAATTTCTGAAGGTAGTTGTGCAAGCGAATCTATAATTACCAGAGTGTGGACTGTGACAGATGATTGTGGAAATGCAACTGCTTTAATTCAAACTATTACAATTGAAGACACTACTGCTCCAACATTTACTGTTCCAGAAAATATTACTATAGAATGTGATCAAGATGCTGGTGACTTAACACTTACTGGTGATGTGACTGATGAAGCAGATAACTGTTCTACAGACTTAGAAGCTACTTTTACGGATTCGATTGCTGAAGGTGATTGTCCGAATGAATCAACAATTTCTAGAACATGGACATTAACTGACGATTGTGAGAATACAACAACCTTAGTTCAAACCATAACTATTGTTGATACTACAGCGCCTTCTCTTGTTGGAGAGTTAGAAGAAGTTATCGATGTGGTGTGTAGTGAGATTCCTGAAGTCCCAGATTTAGTATTTGAAGATGCATGTTCAACTAATATAACTGTTGAATTCAATGAAACATCAACTTCTGATGGTACTGAAATGGATTACGTTATTATTAGAGATTGGTTTGTAAGCGATGACTGTGGTAATGAAGCTCTATATACTCAAACCATTAATGTCACTGTTGAAAGTGAAATCCCAACAACAGATACAACACTATGTATCGCTGAAGATTTTGATTTTGATTTATTTGACCTATTAATTGGTGATTATGATATAGATGGTGTATGGACTGTTACTTCAGGTAATGCAACTATAAACGGAAGTATTTTTAACCCTTCATCTTTATTAGATTTTAACGGTGAATATACCGATGATCAATTAGGAGATTATGAATTTACATACACCTATGAAGGCGAATGTCCAGGTATGGTAACAGTTACTATTACTTTAGATGATGCTTGTGTTGTATTCCCATGTGGTGAAGATGATGTCATAATTTCAAAAGCAGTAACAGCTAACTTTGATGGTATTAATGAATTTTTCACCATTACTGGAGTTGAAGATTGTGGGTTCATTTATGAATTACAAATTTTTAACCGTTGGGGAGCAAAAATATACGACAACCCTAACTACCAAAATGACTGGAATGGTACATCTTCAAATGCTTCTGTAGGAAACTCAGACTTTGTGCCAACAGGAACGTATTACTATGTCTTAAATCTAAAAAACAGTGGACTAAAACCTATTGCAGGACCAATCTATGTTTCAACAAAATAAAAAATCTTAACCTATATGAAATTAGTCAAGTTTAACATAATCGCATTTATACTATTCAGTAGCTGGATGGGTGTTGCACAGCAACTTCCGCAGTTTACACAGTATATGTACAATACTATTTCTATAAACCCGGCTTATGCAGGAAGTAGAGAAACTTTGAGTGTTGTAGGCTTGCACAGAAGTCAGTGGGTAGGTCTCGAAGGAGGTCCACAAACGCAAACACTATCTGTTCATGCTCCAATGAGAAATGAAAGGGTTGGTTTAGGCGTATCGTTCATAAATGATGAGCTTGGATATCAAAACTTTTCATATCTCTATGGCGATTTTTCTTATACAATTCCAACAGGTGAAAACAGTAAACTTGCTTTCGGAATCAAAGCTGGTTTTACTAGTTATAGTCTGGATGCCGATTTTCAGCAATCTCAGTCTAATGACCCTGTTATTTTCGGATTTGAAAACCGATGGAAACCAAATATAGGTACTGGTCTATATTGGCATAGTCAAAAATGGTATCTCGGACTTTCAGCTCCTCGTATATTAAATACAGACTATACAGGAGATGCTGAGTTTCAGGCTTTAGAGCGAATTAGTTATTATTTTACTGGTGGCTATGTGTTTGATTTGAGTGAAAATACGAAGTTAAAACCTGCAGCGCTTTTAAAAGCAACCAATGGTGCTCCATTATCTTTTGACCTTACCGCTAATTTTTTATTCTATGAAAAATTCTGGGTTGGTGCTGGGTATCGAATTGATGAACGTGCTTCGGCTTTTAGTGGTCTGGCAGATTTTCAGGTATCAAAACAGTTACGCATAGGTTATGCCTATGAATATCCTATTTCAGACTTAAGGCCTTACACTAGTGGTACACATGAAGTTTTACTGATGTTTGAAATATTTAAGAGCAAACGTATTAAATCACCAAGGTACTTCTAAAAACAAAATCAATGATGAAACGTCCTCTTCTACCAGAATTAAATAATGCGATGATAAATTATACAAGGATGTTCCATGTGACCATTGAAAATAATAAAAAGACACACATGAAATCAAAGTTTTTAATCTTATTATTTGTGCTTAGTAGCACAATTATGATAGCCCAAGAGAAACTTGCTGATAAATTTTTTAGCAACTTTGGGTATATAAAAGCCACTGAACTTTATGAAGAAGTTCTGAAAAAAGGCGATACAAGTTTACATGTTTTGACACGTTTAGGAGATTGTTATTATAACAACTCAAAATCTGAAAAAGCAGCCTATTGGTATGGAAAAGCTTTGGAAAAATATGGTGATGACGATATCAATCCAGAATATATCTATAAACACATTCAGTCGTTACGTAGTTTGGGACATTATGATGAAGCAGATACCTGGATGAAAACCTTCATGGAAATTCAAAATAATGATAGTAGAATCAAAGGTTATAATCCTGAAAACATTGCAAAGTATAATGAATTAGCAAGTACTGAGAAAAACAAAGTAGTAAAACTGCATAATTTGCCTTTCAATACTAAATATTCTGATTTTGGAGCATTTGTTCATGATGGTCAGTTGTATTTTGCTTCAGCCAGAAATACTGATGACAAAAAACTATATAGCTGGAATCAGGAGCCGTTTTTAGATATTTATCAAGTTAAAGTTGATAAAGATGTTGATACTGTAACTTATGGAACTCCTGATTTTATAACTGCTGAAAAAGTAAACACCGACTTTCATGAGGCTTCTATTGCAATTACAAACGATGGTAATACGATGTATTTTACCAGAGATAATGTGAGTAAGAGTAATAAAAAAGTTAAGTACGACAAAAAAGGAACTACACATCTCAAATTATATAAAGCCACTTTAGTTGGTGAACAATGGACTAACATTATTGAACTTCCGTTTAATGACGAAGTGTTTTCTACAGGTCATCCAACGTTGAGTCCAGATAATAAACAATTATACTTTGTGTCTGATCGCGAAGGCGGAATTGGTAATACCGATATCTATGTTGTAGACATTGAAGGTGGAAATCAATATTCTGAACCAAGAAACTTAGGAGAAACAATTAATACTGAAGGTCGTGAAATGTTTCCTTTTGTTGCTAAAGACAGCACATTCTATTTTTCTTCTGATGGTCATTTAAATTTAGGGTTTTTAGATATTTTCAAATCTAATCTTCTAAAAGATGATACTGCTGAGCCAGAAAATTTAGGTGCTCCTTACAATAGTGGTTATGATGATTTTGCCTATTTTAAAAACACATCTGAAGCTGAAAATGAACACACGGGTTACTTCTCTTCAAACCGACCAGATGGTCAAGGTGGTGATGATATTTATAGTTTTGACGCTTCTGTATGTATTCAAATGATTAAAGGTATTGCCCGAAATTTAAATACCAATGAAATTTTAACTGGAGTTACCGTAAAACTCATCAATGAAGTTGGCAAAGTCATTGCCGAAGTTGAAACAAACGATGAAGGCAGTTATGAATTTACTGCAGATTGTAATTCAACATATACAGTAATAGGTACTAAAGAAGATTATAAGGATGATCAAAAGAAAGTAACTACAGATAATGAACATGAAAAGCTTACCGAAGCCGATTTATATTTAGAGCCATTAATAAGCAACAGCCAAATCGTTATTAATCCTATATTTTTTGATTTTGATAAATCTAACATTAGAACCGATGCACAGTATGAGCTAGAAAACATTGTAGACGTTATGCGAGCACATCCTAATATGGTGATTAAAATTGAATCGCATACCGACAGTCGTGGTCGTGATAAATACAATGAAAAACTGTCAGATAGAAGAGCAAAATCTACTATGGAGTATATCATTTCCAGAGGTATCGCAAGAGAGCGTATTGAAAGCGCGATAGGATATGGAGAATATCAGTTACTTAACAAATGTTCTAATGGTGTGAAATGTACTGAAGAAGAGCATCAATTAAATAGACGTTCTTACTTCTATATTTTAAAAGAATAATACTATTACCCTCTAAACTAAACTTGAAAAAGCAGACTTGTCATGAGTCTGCTTTTTTTATGTTATAAATTATATAGTGAGATTCATGTTATAATTATTACTACTTGTAGCAAATTAAACAACCTACAAAACATGCCTTAATGAGGTCTACTATTTGCTTATTATCTTCCTCCTAAAGCTTTTTAAGCCACACGTGTACTCTATTGAGTAATCAACGACTAACTTAGGCTTAATGACAAGTTAAATATTACGTCTTATATATAGTCATCATAGACCGAAAAAAAGCCACAATTAGAAAATTCCAATTGTGGCTTAAAATAAAGATTTGCTATTAATCAATTTTTATATCATTATCGTTTTATGAAAATATTTGTGAAATACCATCGACCTTCATCGTTTTGTTCTGCGGAAATATCAAAATCGGTAAAATCACCTTCAATATTTGCTTTATGCCCTTCACTATTCAACCAAGCATTAACCACAGATTCTGCGGAACTGAATGCATAAGCCACATTCTCTGAAACTTTTGTAGCATTGGCATTATCTATCAGGCTGTTTTTACGCTGGAAAAAATTATCATGACCAACATTGTTCGATTCTACCATATAATCGGTATGTGTATAAGCAACAGCTTTTATCGTATTATGGTTGGTTAAAGGCTCTAGCCCTAAGTTAATTCTATGAGCATTAAGAAGTTCTAAAATTTCAATCTCAATTGTTTTTGCAGCTGGAGGGACTGGTAAAGACATGTTATCAATAGTCTCTTCAGGAAAGTCTTCTGTAGAACAAGAAAACGTTAACATTGCAACTAATACCAATAAAGGTAAGTACTTAGTAGGTTTCATAACGAGGGTTATTTAGGTTTGGGATTACTAAAATAGAGACCTCATTAAGTTAAAAATGTTAATAAAATGTTAAAATCGATAAACAACATGCATTTCATCGAAAATATATGTAAAACATCGATGAAATGCACATAATTAAATGTTAAAAATGCTTTTAAGCATGTGAAAAATGTATTTAGTCGATATGCTTACATGTCAGAAGATAAAAATTCTACTTGATAATTATTCTTTTTTTCGACGTTGGATTATATATTAAATACGTTACTCTTCGGGCAGATTCTGAAGTACAAACCTCTTCTGATGTTAGTTTAAGCTGAAGACTTATTGTGTCGTTTGAAGTTTCAATATTCCCTTCATAATTCCCACAAGCATTTAAAATTCGAAAGGTTGAAACATATAATATATCGTTGATATATTTGGTTTCAATGATGCCTTGTTGTTCCTTTTTTTCAATGACGTCAAATAAGTCCTCATCGGAGTCGGCTAGTGTCGTTACTTTAAATCCTAATAAATCTGGATGCTTAAGAATAGGAGTTTCCTTCTCTTTACAAGAGAATAAGATTATAAACATACATACAACTAAAAAACACTTCATATACTATTATGGTGATAAGCGATCTAGTTTCCAATTATATTCGTTATCTAATTGATAACGCAAGCGATCGTGCAGTCGGTTAGGTCGTCCTTGCCAAAATTCGATTTCGGAAGGTTTCACAATAAATCCGCCCCAAAACTCAGGTCTAGGAATATCTTTACCTTCAAATTCATTCTCAAGCTGTTGTAAACGTTCTTCTAAGATTGCTCTATTGGCAATAGTTTCACTTTGTTGAGATACTAAAGCTCCCAACTGGCTTCCTCTTGGTCGAGATTCAAAATAGCCATCACTTAAATTGTCAGCAATTTTTTCGGCCTTACCTTTTATAATAACCTGACGTTCTGCTGCTGCCCAAAAAAAGGACAAGCATACATTTGGGTTATTAAGAATTGCTTTACCCTTTTCACTATTATAATTTGTGTAAAAAATAAAGCCTTCATGGGTAAATTTCTTCAAGAGCACTACTCTACTCTTCGGAAACCCATCGAGCCCTAACGTACTTAATGTCATCGCATTAGTCTCTCCTACATCAAAATTTTCATCTACTTCATGAAACCATTTTTGAAATAATTCCAACGGATTATCACTAACATTATCTTCATGCAGTTCTTGTTTTTCGTAGGACTTTCTGTAATTGCCTAAGTCTGTATTCATTAGAATCGATTATCGCATTTAATAGGGCCTTTTTTTTTTAGCCTCAAATATTTCATATAAATTTAGGGAATAATCCCTACTAATGAAATTTGAAACCAGTAAATATTCTAAACTTTTAGAATATAAAAAAATAGAGTTTCCATATGGAACATTCTACACCACAAGGCATTTTGTTATTTCAGAATTAAACGAAGGTATTCATGTTGATTATAACCTCGTTAGTGATTTAATCAGTGCTTTTTCCGAAGAGATAAAAAAAGGCTTAAGAATTGGATATATAGCTAACCGAATCAACTCCTACTCTTTTGAACCACAGTTATGGCTCGATTTTAATAATGAATACGACTTTTTAGTGGCTAGTGCTGTTGTATCTTATAATGATTTTAGTTACCTAAACTCTTCTCTTGAAAAACATTTTTTTAAGAAAAGTTTGAAACGTTGCCATAGTTTAGATGAGGCTATCGAATGGATGATGACTCTAGATGAGTTCCAAAAAACAATAAAAAGAAATCGATAAATGAAATTATTAGAGTCCTAATTAATAGGCTTTAGTTTAGAAATTGACATATGATAAATTGATAGTTTATGTCTCTAAAACTTGAATTCATACATCTTTAAAATCGAATACTTTTCCGTCTTTTGCTAAGTTTACAGGTTTAAAAATCGTTTCTGCTTCGGTTTTAAATGCTGTTAAATCGTCATATCGGGTTGAATAATGTCCGAGAATAAGCTGCTTCACATTGGCTTTCATTGCAATTGTAGCCGCTTGTTTAGCTGTAGAATGTTTTGTAGGTAAAGCCAGACTTTCATGCTTCTCTATAAATGTTGACTCATGATATAAGATATCTACATCTTTGATAATCGGAATCATTGCTTCATTATAAGCAGTATCACTACAAAATGCATAACTTTTAGGTGGTTTTGGATCTAAAGTTACAGAAGCATTATCTATAATATTCCCTATGTTATCAGGAACATTAGCACCTTGCTTTAATTTTCGGTAATACGCCACATCAATGTCGGCATTTAAAACCGCATTCATGTCTAACTTTCGTTCTCCAAGTTTTTCTTTAAATAAAAAACCATTTGTATAAATACGATGGTCTAGAGGAATTGTATAAACTTCAACTTTGTCATCTTCAAAAATAAGCTCAGATGATGTAGAAGATAATTCATGAAAAATTAGCTGGTAGTTGGTCCAGGATTGAGACAACTTCATTTGAAGCGTAATCACTTCTTTTAAGCCTTTTGGTGCATAGATATGCAAATCGGCTTCACGAGTTAATAATCTAAACGTTGAAACTAATCCAGCCAGACCAAAGCAATGATCACCATGTAAATGCGAAATAAATATATGTTTAATTTTTCCGAATTTAACTTTATGTCTACGCAGTTCAACTTGAGTTCCTTCTCCACAATCAATTAAAAACGTATGGTTTTTAATCTCAAGAATTTGGGCTGTCGGATTGGTGTATAATTGAGGTGTAGCGCTATAGCAGCCTAGTATGGTTAATTTCATTTATATAATAAAGTTGTTTGTTGCAGAGTCGAAACAACTTATCGAAAAACGACTCAACACTTTTAATTTAAAAGCCTAAATCACGTTCCATGTCTTCCATCTCAATAATATCAAAGGCTTCCTTAGTTGTAGGTACGACGATAATTTCATCTGGCATTTCATCTAGGTTTGCACTATTTGACACAATGACGAACGAATGTTTGGCTTTACGATGCTTATTAGATAATTGTAAAAACTCAACAATATCTTGCAGTGTTACTACATCTAGTTTTGTGATATTTACAATTATATTATTGTTTTTAAAACGCTCATATAAAACGTCTATTTTCTTTACCAGCTCAATTATTGAAGCTTTTTCTTGGGTAATAATGGTTGTATTTCCGTCTTTATCAAAAATCATATGCTTAATGTTTTATTTTGGAAGCTAATAAATAAATGACAGCCATACGAATTGCAACACCATTTTGAACTTGATCTAAAATAATCGCTTGATCAGAATCTGCCACATCACTTGTAATCTCTACACCTCTATTTATTGGACCAGGATGCATAATCGTAATGTCCTTATCCAAAGAGTTTAGCAATGCTTTATTAACTCCATATTGTTGAGTGTATTCTCGAGTAGATGGAAAATAGCTAATATCCATACGTTCATTTTGAACACGCAACATATTAGCCACATCACACCAATTTAGTGCTTTACGCAAATCGGTTTCTACTGTTACACCTAAGTCTTTTATGTATTTTGGAAGCAATGTTTTTGGTCCGCAAACCATCACATTAGCCCCTTGTAATTGTAGTGCATATATATTTGAAAGTGCTACTCTACTATGTAAAATATCTCCCACAATGACTACATTTTTTCCTCCGACTTCACCTAAACGCTCTCGAATAGAATAGCTATCTAGTAAGGCTTGTGTTGGGTGTTCATGAGCTCCATCACCAGCATTAATGATACTCGCATCTACATGTTGTGATAAAAAGACACCAGCTCCAGGATTAGGATGACGCATCACAACCATATCTACTTTCATAGACAAAATGTTATTTACCGTATCAATTAAAGTTTCTCCTTTTTTTACTGAAGACTGAGAGGCTGAAAAATTAATAACATCAGCTGAGAGCCGTTTTTCAGCAAGTTCAAATGATAACTTCGTACGTGTAGAATTCTCAAAAAATAAGTTAGCAATGGTAATATCTCTAAGCGAAGGCACTTTTTTAATAGGTCTGTTGATGACTTCTTTGAAATGATCTGCCGTTTCAAAAATCAATTGAATATCTTTTTTATTCAGATATTTAATTCCCAATAAGTGATTGACACTTAATTCGCTCATTTTTTTAGTATTCAGTTTGCATCAAAAACTCAGATGCGTTTAAATTATTCACTTTTAATTATTTACGAGATATACAGAGTCTTCTCCTTCGTTTTCCACCCAATTAACTTTCACTTTTTCTTCATTGATAGCATCTACCTGCCGACCTCTATAATTGGGTTGGATAGGCAAATGTCTGCTAAATCGTCGGTCAATAAGCGTCAGTAATTCTATTTCATTAGGTCTGCCAAACGATTGTATGGCAGTTAATGCGGCTCTAATACTTCGTCCTGTATACAATACATCATCTATAAAGACAATATTTTTATTTTCAACTATAAAGTTAATGTCAGTACTATTAGCTTCAAGAATCTTTTCACCACGTCTAAAATCATCTCTAAAAAACGTAATATCCAGATGACCTAGTTTTATATTTTTAATTTTATAATCCTCTTTGAGCATTGAAGCCAAGCGATTAGCCAGGAACTTTCCTCTGGGTTGTAATCCTATTAAAACGGTATTCGAAAAATCGTTGTGATTTTCAATAAGTTGACAAGCCAAACGATGAAGAATGATGTTTACCTCTTTTGCATTAAGTAACACTTTTTGACTCATATAGTTTTCCAAACGTATTTGGTGAACAAAGTTAAGTTAAAAATTTAGGGTTTGCAATGCTTTTATAAGGCAATAAAAAAGCCTCTCATTTCTGAGAGGCTTTTGATATTTAAAAATTCAAGGAATTACTTCTTCCCGTCCATTTTATCTTTAAGCGCTTGTAAAGCATCATTAGCATCACCTAAAGTTGGTTTTGCTTCTGCTGCCTGAGCTTCTTGCTTCTTAACAGCTGCTTTTACATTTGCCATTTCTTCTTCTTTGAAGATCGCAGTATGAGAAGCTACAACTCTTTTGAATTCTTTATTGAACTCAATGATTTTGAATTCTGCAGATTCTCCTTTCTTCAATTTACTTCCATCTTCTTTCTCTAAGTGACGAGATGGTACAAAAGCAACGATATCTTCGTTGAAGTCGATTGTTGCACCTTTGTCAACAATTTCTCCAATTTCAGCAGTATGCGTTGTTCCTAAAGCAAATTCAGTTTCATACTTATCCCAAGGGTTGTCAGTTGTTTGTTTGTGACCTAAAGATAATTTACGTCCTTCAACATCTAATTCTAATACGACCACTTCTAAAGTATCACCTACGTTAGTAAACTCACTTGGATGCTTGATTTTCTTAGTCCAAGATAAATCAGAGATATAAATCAATCCGTCAATACCTTCTTCTAATTCAACAAAAACACCAAAGTTTGTAAAGTTACGTACGATACCTGAATGCTTAGAACCTACAGGATATTTAGATGTAATATCTGTCCATGGATCTGGTGTTAATTGCTTAATACCAAGAGACATTTTACGATCTTCTCTATCTAGAGTTAAGATTACTGCTTCGATTTCATCTCCAACAGATACGAAATCCTGAGCAGAACGTAAATGTGTTGACCAAGACATTTCACTTACGTGAACTAATCCTTCTACACCTTCTTCTACTTCTACGAAAGCACCGTAATCAGCAATAACTACAACTTTTCCTTTTACTTTATCGCCAACTTTTACAGTATCACCTAAAGCTTCCCAAGGATGCTTGCTCAATTGCTTAAGACCTAACTGGATTCTAGACTTGTCTTCATCGAAGTCTAAGATTACCACGTTTAATTTTTGGTCTAATTCTACGATTTCGTTTGGATGGTTAATTCTAGACCACGATAAATCTGTGATATGAACTAATCCGTCAACACCACCAAGATCGATAAACACACCGTAAGACGTAATATTCTTAACGATACCTTCTAATACCTGACCTTTTTCTAATTGACCAATGATTTCTTTTTTCTGTTCCTCAATATCGGCTTCGATAAGCGCTTTATGAGACACTACAATGTTTTTGAATTCGTGGTTGATTTTCACAACTTTAAATTCCATTGTTTTATTTACATACTGATCGTAATCTCTAATTGGTTTCACATCAATTTGAGAACCTGGTAAGAAAGCTTCAATACCAAATACGTCAACGATCATACCACCTTTAGTTCTGCATTTTACAAAACCGTTTACGATTTCGCCAGTGTCATGTGCATTGTTTACACGATCCCATGCTTTGATCACACGAGCTTTACGGTGAGATAATACTAATTGACCAGTTGCATCTTCACGAACATCAATTAATACTTCTACTTTATCACCAACTTTTAAATCTGGATTGTAACGGAACTCATTAAGAGAAATTACACCTTCAGATTTTGCGTTAATGTCAATAATAGCATCACGATCTGTAATATGAATTACTTCACCTTCTACAACTTCGTCATCTAATGTGTCAACGAAATTTTCAGATACTAATTTTTCAAATTCTTCTAATTGTTTGTCATCAACTGGATCAATTCCTTCTTCGTAATTGTGCCAATTAAAATCTTTTAAGAATTTTTCTGGATTTGCTTGAGCCTCAGAAGTTTTAGGAGCCTCAACTGTAGTAGCTTCAGTAGTTGCTACTTCAGCTTGTTTTGTTTCTTTTTCAGACATGTGCTGAATTAAAATTTGTATTCTGCATGTTTAGAAAGGATTAAGCGATAACACACAGAAGCGTTATTGATTATAGATGTTTTAGTCCTTTTATCTTTCTAAGTCTCGCTAAAAGGAGTGCAAAAATACACTTTATTTACTATATAAACAAAATAAATATAGAATTACCTAATCAGTTGAATTTCAGAAATTAAAAATGTTAAAAAATCATGGTTTACAGTTAATCATTTTGGCACATAAATTGGTATCTTTACAATAAGTATTAACACTAAATTAAAAACACATTATTATGGTCAAAGCAAAATATCAAAGCGTATTAGACTTAGGAGAAACTTTAAACATTGAAAACGGAGACGTTAAAGTTGAAGATGGAAAACTTAAAATCTGGGGAACTACAAAAACGCAATATGAAAAAGATTTACTTTGGGATGCGATTAAGGCTGTAGGTGGTGATAGCCCTTCAGATATCATGGCCGACATTAAAGTTGCTGACACGTCTGTTTATACAAGACATACGGTTAAAAGCGGAGAAACATTAGGTAAAATTGCTAAGCAATATTATGGAAATCCTGCTAAGTATCAGGCGATTTTTGAAGCGAACTCTGATATCTTGAAAAACCCGGATTTAATTCATCCAGATCAAGAATTAATTATTCCTAACTTATAAGACAGGAAATTATAGACATCAAAAAAGCGACTTAATGTCGCTTTTTTTTATGGGTTTCATTTATTTTATCTTCGGAAAGTTTTAATATAAACTCAAATTGCTCGTCTAAAGTCATATTAGAATTATCAACTTTAATGGCATCTTTAGCCATAGATAGCGGCGAATCTTCTCTGGTCGAATCGATATGGTCTCGTGATTGCACATTTTTTAATACGTCATCATAACAGACATCATCACCTCGCTCCTTTAATTCATCATAACGACGCTGTGCTCTTTTTTCTGCGGAAGCAGTCATGAATAATTTTAATTCTGCGTCTGGAAATACGACTGTTCCAATATCTCGCCCATCCATAACAACACCTTTATCTTTTCCAAAATTTTGCTGTTGTTTCACCAATTGTGCTCTTACTTCTGAAATGGTAGCCACCTGACTCACAAATTGTGATACTTCTAAAGTTCTAATAGCACTTTCTACGTTAATACCATTAAGATATACTTCGGCAAAGCCTAGGTCTTTATTAAACTTAAAGCTAATATCTATATCGTCTAGTTGAGAAATAAGACCTCTGGTATCAAAGCAATCGGTATCAATCAAACCATTCTGCATGGCATATAAAGTAACCGCTCGATACATCGCTCCAGAGTCGACATAAACATAACCCAATGCTTTCGCAAGGCGTTTAGCTACAGTACTTTTTCCTGTAGAAGAAAATCCATCGATAGCAATAGTAATTTTTGTCATTTTCTCAAATCTATTTGCAATCCAAAGAAGTTTGCATTAGAAGCTCCAGAATATCTTGCATGTGTATAACTAAATCTCATTTTATTAAGTCTGATACCTAAACCGACAGATAATCCTGAAAAATTTCGTTGTTCTAAAATACGTAATTCTTCAGCTCTTCTGAAATTGTATCCCATTCTGATGCTAAAGCCTCGCTCTGGAAATAATTCGGCAGCAATAATAGTATGACGTAACACTTCATTAAAAAAACTTACCTTTTCCTGGGTTTGGTTGCCATCTAGATCTGTTGTAGCTCGTGCTGGATTTGAAAACCCAATTGGCCAGGCTTGTAAATTTTCAAAAGTCAAATGCCAACGCAAGGGCATATTTTCTAGTGTTTGTGACAATCCTAAATTGACTTCAAAAGGTAGTTTTTCATTTAAACCTGCATAGGTTGTGATTTGAGTTCCTAGATTTCTGACGGTTAAAGCCGCTCTAAAATCTAATTTCTCATTGATGTACATCGCTCCGAAATCGGCAGCGACTCCAATAGAATTATATTGTTCAAGCTTAGATGTAATCAGTTTTAAATTAGCACCTAAATAAAAATCGGTAAACGGAATTTGGTAGGCATAACCTGCAGAAAGAGCAGCTTCATTACCTGTAAAAGTTCCAGTAGACACGCCATTTTGGTCATATCCATCAAAGCTTCCGTAGTTAATGTAAGTCATTCCCACATGTAACGTTTGTACATGTCTATCCCAAGTGTAGGCATATGCCGCAGAGCCATAACTAATACCTCCCAAATAACTAGAATAGTTAAGTGCCAGCTGATTATCCATTTCAGGGTTAATGGTTGCCGGATTAAACAAACCACCAGTTACGTCATAATCATAATTAGTGATTACTTTTCCTCCTAAAGCGGCTTGTCGAGGTGACGAAATGAGATTAAGAAATTGATACGTCGATTCACCGCCAACCTGGGCAAAAACAGAAGTTGTCATTAACAGACAAAATATCGCGGTAATTTTCTTTAGCATATAAGTGTGCAAAGTAACTAAATCTATCTTAAAACGAATGTATGTCTATTTTATTTTTTTAAAACGGTGTTTTCTATTTTAACTGAAGTTTTTGTCCTGGTAAAATTAAATTACTTTGAAGTCCGTTTAAAGCTTTTATAGCTTCTACAGTTGTGTTGTTGCGTTTAGCGATACTATATAAGGTGTCACCTTTAGAAACAGTCCAAACTGAACTATGCCGAGCATCTGCAGTTCCAAAGTTTGCTACGCGTAAATTTTGACCGACTTTAATAAGTGTTGTTTCTAAATGATTGGCATCTTTTAATTGTCCTAAGGTCGTGTTATATAATTTCGCTAGAGAATATAAGGTTTCCCCTTTTTGAACAATATGATAATTGGTAGCACTTTTTTCATATGTAGCACTATTTTGAGAATAATTAGAAGTTGTATCGTAAACCAGAGTCGTTGCTTTTTCGGCACTTTCTGTTTTATCTGGAGTTATTAATATAACATCATCTATAACCTCTGAATCATTTTTAGAATCTGTAGATGTTTCACTTTCAGAAACTAATTGTTTTTTATAATACTGACGTAATGTATCAGGTCTGTTGGTAGTAATGGCTTTAGTACTATCTACTTTTTTTCTGGTGCTGGTATTAGTAATTAAATTGGCTTGAATTACAGTTTTGGCTTTAGTAGTATCACTTTCTACTATTTTACCATTAATAGTTTTAAGTTCTACTAACTTAACCTCTCCAGTCTTAACATTTAGTTTTGCTGGTTTTCCATCTAATACAACATCTTTTTGTGTTTCAGTTTGAGCAACAGCCCCAAAACTTGAAGCTGTTACTACTAAAACTGTAGCTATCAATCTAAAGTTTTTTTGCATTTTTTACTTTTTGGTTCGTTAATGCGAGTTTTAAGACATCACTCATGTCTTTCACATAATGAAACGTAAGTCCTTTTAAATATTCTGGCTTAATTTCATCAATATCTCGTTTATTATCTTCACAAAGTAAAATCTCTTTAATTCTAGCACGTTTGGCAGCCAGAATCTTTTCTTTAATACCGCCTACTGGTAAAACTTTTCCTCTTAAAGTAATTTCTCCAGTCATTGCCAAACTATTTTTGACCTTACGTTGTGTAAACAAAGATACTAAAGAAGTTAACATAGTCACACCTGCACTAGGTCCATCTTTTGGCGTAGCTCCCTCAGGCACATGTATATGCACATTATAATTTTCAAATACTTCAGGATTGATACCAAATTCATCTGCGTTTGCTTTGATGTATTCCATGGCAATGGTAGCAGACTCTTTCATTACTTTTCCTAAGTTACCTGTAATGGTTAAATTGCCTTTTCCTTTTGATAGAATCGATTCTATAAATAAGATATCGCCTCCTACTCTAGTCCATGCTAATCCAGTAACGACACCTGCAACATTATTATTTTCATATTTATCACGCTCCAATTTAGGTGCTCCTAAAACCTCAATCACATCTTCATTTGTGACTTTCAGGTTGTAGGTTTCTTCCATAGCAATATTTTTTGCTGCATGACGTACCATTTTAGCAATTTGCTTTTCTAATCCACGAACACCAGACTCTCTGGTATACCCTTCCACAATTTTTTCAAGCTGTGGTTTAGCAATTTTAAGATGCTTATCGGTTAAACCGTGTTCTTTAAGTTGTTTTGGAAGAAGGTGACGCTTTCCTATTTCTACTTTTTCTTCGATTGTATAACCAGTAACATTAATGATTTCCATACGATCCATCAATGCAGGTTGAATACTATTTAAACTATTAGACGTAGCGATAAACATGACTTTAGATAAATCAAATCCCATTTCTAAGAAATTATCATGAAACTCGCTATTTTGTTCTGGATCTAAAACTTCTAATAAAGCTGAAGACGGGTCGCCTTGATGCGAATTGGATAGCTTATCAATTTCATCGAGTACAAATACGGGATTAGACGTCCCAGCTTTTTTGAGGTTCTGAATGATTCGTCCTGGCATGGCTCCGATATAGGTTTTACGATGTCCGCGAATTTCAGCTTCATCACGCAAACCACCCAAAGACATACGCACATACTCTCTTCCCAGCGCTTCGGCAATCGATTTTCCAAGAGACGTTTTACCAACTCCTGGAGGTCCGTAAAGACAAAGGATTGGCGATTTCATATCATTACGCAGTTTCAAAACGGCTAAATATTCAATGATACGCTTTTTTACATCATCTAATCCGTAATGATCACGATCTAAGATTTTCATCGCGCGTTTTAAATCGAATTTATCAGTACTAAATTCATTCCATGGTAAATCAAGAAATAAATCCAAATAGTTACGTTGAATAGAATACTCTGCCACCTGAGGATTCATGCGTTGCATTTTAGATAATTCTTTATCAAAGTGTTCTGCAACTTTATCATTCCATTTTTTTGACTTAGCTCTCTGGCGCATGTCTTCTATTTCTTCACCAGACGATACACCACCTCCAAGTTCTTCCTGAATAGTTTTCATTTGCTGATGTAAGAAATACTCGCGCTGTTGCTGATTCATATCACTTTGAACCTTAGATTGAATATCATTTTTTAACTCCAATTTCTGAAGTTCAATATTCATAAACTTTAAGGTGGCTAGAGCACGCTGCTTTAAATCGTTTATTTCTAACAACTCTTGTTTTTCCTTTACGGAAAGGTTCATATTTGAGGATACAAAGTTGACCAGAAAAGAACTGCTTTCTATATTTTTAATTGCAAAAGAAGCCTCAGTAGGAATGTTTGGGCTGTCTTTTATAATTTGCAACGACAGTTCTTTAATCGATTCGATAATTGCTGAAAATTCTTCATTATCGATTGCTGGTTTAGCTTCAGGAACATCTTTAACAGTTGCCGTTAGATACGGATCTTCTGAAACCACATCCTGAATTTCAAAGCGCTTTTTCCCTTGAATAATTATCGTTGTATTGCCATCTGGCATTTTGAGCACTTTTAAAATACGTGCAACTGTACCTTTCTTGAAGATATCTTTAGCTGTAGGATCTTCTACAACTTCATCTTTTTGAGAAACAACACCAATAACTTTACTTCCATTATTAGCATCTTTGATAAGTTTTATCGATTTATCTCTTCCTGCAGTAATAGGAATTACGACACCAGGAAACAAGACTGTATTACGCAATGGTAAAATTGGTAAAGATTCGGGTAAAACTTCATTATTTATTTCAGCTTCATCTTCAGGAGTCATTAAAGGAATTAATTCTGAATTTTCATCAAAATCCTGAAATGACAAACTGTCAAGCTTTAAAAAATTAGACTTCGCCATATTATTTTTTTAGTCATTCTGTCATTAAAACGACAAAACTATAGATTTATATTTATTTTAAAAATCACATTTAACATTGATTATCAATAACTTATCAAGTAAAAGTAATTATATACCTTTATATAATTTCAATAGTTATGCCATTACCTTTTAGAATATTAAAAACTTTTTTTACTAAAAGTGTAACAAAACAAAACACACTTCATCTCTATAATAAAGCATTTGTTTTTTGACACTAACCAATCAAAATATAGAGCAGTTATTACAGCTATGTAAATTAGGCAACCAGCATGCGCAAATGGAAGTCTATAATCGATATTACAAAGCGATGTATAACACAGCACACAGAATTGTAAAAGACAATTTTGAAGCTGAAGACATTATGCAAGATTCTTTTTTAACCGCTTTCACAAAGTTGGATAGTCTTAAAGAGATTAAAACATTTGGGTCATGGTTAAAACGAATAGTCATAAACAACAGCATTCATCACTATAAGAAAAGTAATAAATATCAAGAAATCGCTTTAGATGATGTGATGTATAAAGTTGAAGATAGCTCAGGCATAACCGATGATTATGAATTTAAAAATCTAAAAGCAAAACAAGTTCTGGAGACCATGAGATTGCTTAGAGATAATTATAGAATGAGTTTAACACTCCACTTAATTGAAGGTTATGATTATGACGAGATTTGTGAAATAATGAGTATTTCATCTGCAAATTGCAGAACCATGATTTCTCGTGCTAAAGAAAGCTTAAGACAAAAATTAGAACCTTTAGCACAATATTGAAGCGAAAAGTCTTAAAGACATTAAAAAACGTATTATGAATAAAAATACTATAGATGAATTGTTTAAAAACCTAGAAGGCACTTTCGATACCGAAATGCCAAATTTAGGACATGACAATCGGTTTTTAGCTAAGCTACAACAGCAGGATACTATTGTAGAAAGTCCGCCAAAAAAGACCAGTTACTGGAAACCTTTTTTAGCTGTTGCAGCATCAATTGTAATTTGTTTAAGTGTATTTACAGTATTCGAACAGCAAGAGCCCGAATTAATGGATTTGGCGAGTATATCTCCAGAATTGTCTCAAACCCAATCCTTTTTTACAATGGCTATCGAGCAAGAACTCGTAGCTCTTGAAGCACAACGTTCTCCAGAAACTGAAGACATGATTCAAAAAGCAATGAATGCTCTCAAAGTACTTGAAGATGATTACCAGGCTTTAAAAATAGATTTGACCGAAAGTGGTAATGACAAACGTGTTATTTACGCAATGATCTCAAACTTTCAAAACCGAATAGACGTCTTAAAAAACGTTATAGAACATATTGAAGAAGTTAAAAATTTTAAAAACAACCAAAATGAAAACACAACTACTATATAAACTATTATTTGTTTTTATCTTGATTCCATCTATGGCACTGGCTACAGGTCATAAAATGAAAGGTAAACACACCAAAGAAAAAACCATTACAAAGGAATATCAGGTAAATGCTAACGCAACACTTAAAGTGGATAACAGCTATGGCAACATCAATATTACAACCTACGAAGGATCTTCCATTTCATTTGAAGTTTACATCAAAACCAATGGTGATGATTTAGAAAAAGTGCAGGAAAAATTAGACGATATCACTGTTGAGTTTAATGCTTCAAATATGATGGTATCAGCTAAAACCATATTTAGTAAAAACAAATCAAAATCCTGGTGGAATTGGGGAAAAAACAATAATGTCAATATGGAAATCAATTACATTATTAAAATGCCAATCACCAATAATGTCGATTTAAATAATGACTACGGAAGTATTGATTTAGACAAGCTTGAAGGTCGCGCAGAAATTAATTGTGACTACGGAAAAATAACAACAAAAGAACTTATGGCTGATCATAATGCCATCTCATTTGACTACACAAATAACTGTTATTTTGAATACATTAAAAGCGGAAGTATCAATGCCGATTACAGTGGCTATACTGTAGGGAAAGCTAAGAGTTTAGATATTAATGCCGATTACACAAAAACCGAAATCGAAGTTGCTGAAGATATCAATTACAATTGTGATTATGGATCTATGAAAATCAACAATGCCAACAATGTTGTAGGTAATGGCGATTACCTGACACTTCGACTAGGCACGATTTATAATAACGTAAATCTTAAAGCAGATTATGGTTCGATTAAAATTGAAAAAATGGCTGCTACAGCTGGTGATATTCAAATAGAATCAGATTACAACGGGATTACTATTGGTTACGATTCTGGGTACAAATTTAATTTTGATATCGACTTAGAATATGCCTCTTTACGTGGTGCCGATGATTTTGAATTTACCAAAAGACGTATTGAATCTACAGATAAATATTATCAAGGTTACCACGGAAGTTCTACCAGCGGAAATATGATTAGAATAAAATCTGAATATGGAAGCGTCACATTTAAAAACAATTAAAAACACAATTATAAATATAAATATCATGAAAAAATCATCAATATTAGCATTAGTTGCCCTACTGAGTTTCTCATTATCTCAAGCGCAATGGAACAAAGTAAAAGGTAATGGGAAAGTCACTACAGAACATAGAACAACTTCAGATTACCATACGGTATTATGTGCAGGTAGTTTTGACTACGTACTTGTATCAGGAACCGAAGGAAAAATTACTGTTGAAGGTGAATCTAATCTTTTGCAATATATCATCACAGAGGTTAAAGACGGAAAACTGGTTATCAAAACTGAAAAAGGTAAAAGTATTAGTCCGAGTAGAAATGAAACGATTAAAATTACCATCCCGTTTCAGGATTTAGATAAAGTATCGTTATCAGGCTCTGGAGACTTATGGAGTGAAGATACCATTTCGGCCAACGACTTAGAAGTATCCTTATCAGGTTCTGGAGATGTGATATTAGATGTAAAAACTAAAAGTGTCTCAGGAAAAGTTACTGGTTCTGGTGATGTGACATTAAAAGGTTCTACCACTAACCTAACAGCACGAGTAACAGGTTCTGGTGATTTTCATGGATTTGATCTAAATTCTGTGCACACAAATGTAGCTATAACAGGTTCTGGCGATGCAAAAGTAGTTTGTAACGGAGAATTTACAGCTAGAGTAACTGGCTCAGGAGACATTGAGTACCGAGGAAAACCTACATCACACGATGCCAAAGTATCAGGTTCTGGCAGCATCGAAAACTAAATGCCTATCATTAAATAAAAAAGCCACAAACATAACATTGTTTGTGGCTTTTTTTATATCATTTAATATCTTACTGTTTAGTATAAATAAACGTTAGATCTTCTGTAACGGTTATTGATGCATCTTCGCTTATCGCGAAAAAGGCACTTGGAACCACAATAGATAATTGGTTTCCGTTTAAAGTCCATTCTGATGTCCCGTCAACATCTGTAATACTAATTATATTTCCAGATTGTTCCCAAGTTGCACTTGTATTTTCAATTTCATCAATGCAGTTTACTGTATAGTCGTAAGAGTTTGTTGTTCCAACCTCAATATACACATCAAATTCTGCATAAGATGTACTCATGGCCACAGCAGTACCATCATTACTAAAAACAATGGTTTCATTAGTGTAGCAATCCATCTCATCTAAAAAGTTGTCACTTTCGACACCGTCATTATTTAGGTCAATAGGATTTTCACCTAACCAAGAGGTTAACAACCAGGTTCCTTCGACATCTGTAGATTGCTGATTTTCATCTAAACAATCTCCTAAAGCATCAATGGCCAATTGAACACTTCCATCATCATCACCACAAGCCAATATTTGAGATTGTAAAGCATTTCGATATGCAATACACAATTGTGTGTATGTATCTGCATTTGAAGCAGAAAAATTGACAGCAGCTTGAACAGTATTTTCTATGGCTGTAGCACAAGATGGTATTTCACCACCTCCTGTTAAATCACCATCTATAGGCTCATCTTCACAGGAAATAAACATAAACAGTGTTGTACACAACAATAGCAACAGATTCTTTTTCATAATAATTTGGATAAAGTGTTTGCACAAACATACTAATTTATTTTATAGGTATAATCAAAAAACATGTTCTCTAAAACAAAAAAACCACTATTTAAATAGTGGTTCTTAAACTTGTATAAAACATATTAATCGAAATACTCATCATCTAATGAGTAGTCAAAAGTACCATTCATACATTGAAAAGGTCCTATTTCAACTCCATCACCAGATCGCATAAATGAGAACTCAAAAGTTCCTCTAATCACACGGTCTTCTAAATTAAACTCTGTAATAGTGATTGTACCTTCTTCTTCAAATGCTTGAGGATATTCATCATTATTAAAATAAACTATACCATAATGAGGCGTTGGTGTTTCTCCAGTTTCAAAAGCATCCACAACACTATCAGCTAGAGTATATGTACCAACACTCCAGCTACTTTGAGGAATCCAGATTGTAATTTCTTTTGTAAATTCTGTTGGTGAGATATTCTGGTAGGTGCTATTTCCTTGGATTCTAATATAGTCTTCATCACTAAAGTAAGAGTAAGTTACCATACCTATGGCATTATTGAATAAATTAAATCCGTTTGGTCGCATTAGATTAAATTGTTCTCCTGCAATATTAGCAGTCATCAATGCTTCAATATTTCCTGGGTTGTTTGTAAGTGTACAATCACCTAAACCATCGATTAGTGCTTGAATCTGACCATTTTCATCGCCACACGCACTTTGTAAATTCTCTAATGCAGACTTATAATCATTACATTTTTCGGTGTAATTTAGTTCATTAGCAGTATTAAAATCTGCTAAAGCTTCAGTCACTTGCTCAGTAGCAGCATCACAGTTAGCTGGATCATCTCCGTTAGAAGAATCACTATCACAGTTTAATACGAAACACAAAGCAATAAGGCTGAAAATAAAATTTAATTTTTTCATAATTTAAAATAATAGGTTGAAGCTTCAAACATAGCATTTATTTATTAGTCTTTGGCACTCTGAACAATAAAATAATTCCTATTAAAAAGAAAATGAACAAAAACAATATTGCATTTCTCATGCTCCCTGTTACCTGATCGATTGTAGCAAAAATAACCATACCGATGACAATGCCTATTTTTTCAGCAACATCATAAAAACTAAAATATGATGTGGTATCTTCAGTGTCTGGTAAAAACTTAGAATAAGTCGAACGCGCTAAAGATTGAATTCCACCCATTACTAAACCTACAAGCGAGGCAGCAATATAAAACTGAACAGGAGTTTCCATAAAATACGCATACACACATAACAGCATCCAAATGATATTAACTACGATGAGTGTTTTGATGTTTCCGAATTTAGATGACGCTAACGAAGTTAACGTAGCTCCAACTATGGCTACTAATTGAATGACTAAAATACTTACAATAAGTCCTGTAGTTTTTGCATCGTCACCTCCCCAACTGATCTCTTCTTCTCCAAAATAAACTGCAACCAACATAATTGTCTGCACAGCCATGCTAAATACAAAAAAAGCAATCAGATAGCTTTTTAAACGCAGGTTTTGTTGCATTTGATGCCATACTAACTTAAGCTCTTTTAAGCCATTAAACACTACATCTTTTGTTACTTTATGTCCGTTAGACACTCCTTTAGGAAGGACATAAAATGTATACTGACTAAATAAAATCCACCACAATCCTACAGTTATAAAAGCGATTCTCATGGCTTCAAAAGATGCCGCATCTTTGGCTTCTTTTAACGCTTGAGTAATTTGAGCTTCAGTTCCTGTTTCTTTTAAAGTTTCAGAAATACTAATATCAAAACCAAACCAATCTGGTTTCATGACCATAGCCAGGTTTAACAATAATAAAATTACACTACCAACGTAGCCCATACTAAACCCTTTAGCACTAATTCTATCTTGTTGTTCAGGATAGGCAATATCTGGCAGATAAGAGTTATAAAACACCAGACTTCCCCAATATCCGATTAAGCCCATAAAATAAAACAAAAGACTAAGGTGAATATTATCGATACTAAACCAGTAGAGTCCAATACAACCTAGACCTCCAACATAACAAAAGAATTTCATGAAATTCTTTTTGTTTCCTACATAATCTGCAATACCTGACAATATTGGCGATGTGAATGCAACGACTAAAAAGGTAAAAGCAGTGACATACGTTATAAGAGCTGTGCTTTTAAAAACCATTCCAAAAGCAGGTACTAGCTTTTCGGTTTGAGAAACAAATAATGCTGAATAAAATATTGGAAATATCGACGACGCAATAGTCAGTGTATATACAGAATTTGCCCAATCATAGAAAGCCCAAGCATTTAATAATTTAGAACTTCCTTTTTCTAGGTGTTTCATAAGATAAAATAAAAAAAGCTGTCCTTTATTGGACAGCTTCTAAATTACTATAAATTTTAATCTTTACAATTAAAAATTACCTAAAGGTCTAAATGAGTCGACACCAAATTTCTTTGCTTCAGCTTTAGCTTTAGGTGCCCAACTTTGTAAGTTCTTAATTCTTGTATCGTTAGAAGGGTGAGTACTTAAAAACTCTGGTGGTGCTTGTCCGCCACTATTAGCCTTCATACGCTTCCACAGTTCAGCAGCTTCATCAGGATTGTATCCTGCAATTGCCATAAGGTATAGTCCGATTTCATCAGATTGAGTTTCATGGCTTCTACTAAAAGGCAGCATCACTCCTACCTGACTTCCAACACCATAGGCCTGATTAAATAAATTTCTAGACTGTTCATCTTTAATTGCAACATTTCCGGCTACAGCACCAATTTGCTGCAACATACCTGCACTCATACGTTGCTGGCCATGATTTGCTAAGGCGTGAGCAACTTCATGTCCCATGATTGCTGCAATTCCTGTTTCGTTTTGCGCTATTGGCAAAATTCCGGTATAGAATACAATCTTTCCTCCTGGCATACACCATGCATTAACGGTTTTGTCGTTTACAAGATTGTATTCCCATTGGTAATCATCTAAATATCCCTGATGTCCATTAGCATTTAACCAGCGCTCTGCAGCTACAGCTATACGTTGACCAACACGTTGTATCATGTCGGCATCTGATGTACCTGTAATGACGTTATTTTCAGTTAAAAACTGATCATATTGTGCAAATGCCGTTGGAAATAATTGTGAATTTGGCACTAATGCTAAGGTTTTATTTCCTGTAAACGGGTTTGTTGTACAAGACAAAAACAAGGCTATAACTCCTGCTGCAACAATGTTATTTTTAATTCTCATAGTTAATAGTTTTTTGTGTAAGCTAAATTTACGAAATGAATCTTTATAATTTTGACACAAAAGCGTAATATTTTGTCACATTTGAACTAAAAAAATTATTTCCCTATTAAATGAAGTTCAGAAAACTCTTTATCAATTGTCATAATTGAAATGCCATTAGTATGAACATGATCAAGAGGAATGATGACATTATCCAGCTGGATTTCCTTAATTTCAAAAGGTAAACCGTGAATTCTAAGTTCGAAAGTTTTATAATCTGCATTAAACTTTCCTTCTTTATGTTGCTGAATGATAAGTTCATTAGATTTCCCTAATAATTTAAATGTGCGATAGCTATAACGACCTTTAGTGTAATCATAACCATCATGCGCATCATCAAATAATTGTGAACGCTCTTTACCTTCTTTGAAATAGGTATCTAAAATCACAGATTCAATAACCTTCTCACCTACATATTGTTGTTTTGGGTACTTTGGAATTATAGCACCTTCTTTAACAAAAATCGGCATGCTATCAATATCTGCATCAACCCACATTTCTTTACCACCTTTTACAATCTCATCTGTCCAGAAATCGTACCAGTTTCCTTTAGGAATATACATACGACGCCCTTTTGCATTTGGTTCAAGAACCGGACAAGCCAAAATTTGATTTCCAAAGATAAATTCATCTGTTCTATAATGTGTGTGAACATCTTCTTGATCATATAACACCAATGATTTTAATAAAGGTGTTCCTTGCTCTACATAGTGCCAAAATGCGGTATATAAGTAAGGTAATAATTCATAGCGAATTTCAATAAACTTACGAACGACATCAGTCACATCTGTTCCAAATGTCCAAGGTTCTTGATCACCATGATCTCCAGAAGAATGCACTCTAAAAAATGGATGAAATATGCCTAATTGAATCCAGCGTGTGAACAATTCGCCTTGCGGTTGCTCAGCAAATCCACCAATATCACTTCCTGCAAAGCTAAATCCAGACATTGCCATACGTTGTGCCTGCACATTGGCAATCCATAAATGTTCCCAAGTTGCTACATTATCACCTGTCCAAGTCGATGTATAACGTTGTGTTCCCGAGTATGCTGAACGCGTAATCACGAATGGACGCTTTGGATAGGAGAACTTTTTAAGACCTTGATAAGTGGCTCTTGCCATCTGCATTCCATAAATATTATGTGCTTTTCTATGACTGCATGGATTACCATCATAATCATGTCTTACATCATCAGGAAACGTTTTATTAGGCACCTCCATTACTGCAGGTTCGTTCATGTCATTCCACACTCCTTTTACTCCAATGTCTTCAATAAGTTCTTTAAACAATCCTGACCACCAGTCTCTTACTTCGGGTTTAGTGAAGTCAGGAAAATAGCATTCACCTGGCCATACTTTACCTTTCATATAAGGTCCATCTGCACGTTTACAGAAATAATCTTTATCTAAAGCTTCTTTAAATACACTGTATTCTTTATCGATTTTAATTCCTGGATCGATAATAACAACCGTTTTAAATCCATCATCAGCCAGTTCCTTCACCATACGTTTCGGATCAGGAAAGTAGTCTTTATTCCATGTAAAACAACGGAATCCTTCCATGTAATCTATATCTAAATAAATTGCATCACAAGGAATTTTAAGCTTTCTAAAAGTAGCTGTTATGTCTTTAACTTTACTTTCAGGATAATAACTCCACTTGCACTGATGGAAACCTAAAGCCCATAATGGTGGTAATAAATGAGGCTTCCCTGTTAAATCGGTATAACTTTCTACGACCTCTGTCATTTCTGGTCCGTAAATGAAATAATAATTCATTTCACCGCCTTGAGCCCAAAAACTAGTTACATTTCTGCGTTCGTGCGCAAAATCAAAAAAGGAACGGAACGAATTGTCAAAAAAGATGCCGTAAGCTCTACCATGGTGTAAACCTGTATAAAACGGAATCGCTTTATAAATTGGATCTGTATCTTTTCCGTAGGCATACGAATCAGTAACCCAGTTTTCATAACGCTTCCCTTTAAGGTTTAAATGGTTGGGTTTGTCACCTAAACCGAAATAACTTTCACCATCATTAGAGGTCTTGCTCATTTTCACGATGTCACCACCATGCTCATAACTTTCCTCCCAATGAAATCCAATTTCATCCTGATTAATCGCTAAGCCATCTGTAGCATCAAATAGCTGAACTTTTAAAGTCTCCTTATCTATGTGGCAAATAAGCTTTGAAGTTAAAATTTTATAATGCGTACTTAAATCTTCAATTTCTAATTTGTTGTACCCTCGATTAGCATATTTGGTAATCGCATATGAAAAATCGTTTTCAAATTTTCCCGTCGTTGTATATCTAAAGCGCAACACACTATCTCTTACAACGGTGAGTTGTAAAATCACATCATTTTCGGTAGTGAAATATAAGGTGTCAACATCTTTTTTAAAATCTATTATTTTGGAAGGAAATAAATTCCCTTTACTTTCTAATTCCGTATTTACAATCATATAGCATTCTTTTATAGAAATGTATGTAAAAAAACGGAAAAAATAGGACGTAAAAAAACAATGTAATTAGTAATTACAACGAATTATCAACTACAACGTTTTCGAAAATGAATATTAAGAAAATCGGAAAAATACACCTTATATTTTAAGAAAATCTACACGTATTTAAACGCTACCATACCTAAAGGTGGAATAGTAATTTCGGCAGAGTGATCTCTAAATTGCCAAGCCTTTTTTTGAGATGTTAAAGGTTTGTTCTGAAATTCACCACTTCCAAAATACGTTTTTTGATCACTGTTAAACACTTCTTTGAGTTTTCCTTTCTTCGGAAGCCCAATTCTGTAATTTTCTCTAGAAATTGGCGTCATATTACACGCTACGATAATATCGTCTTTTCGCTTCTCTCCTTTTCGTATATAGACTAAAACCGAATTTTCGGCATCATTATAATCTATCCATTCAAAGCCTTCAGCTGAAAATTGCTTTTCATATAAAGCAGGTTCTGAAGCATAAAAAGCGTTTAAATCTTTAAGTAATTCCTGGACTCCTTTGTGTGGCTCATATTCAAGTAAGTGCCAATCCAAACTCTGTTGAAAGTTCCATTCTTCACTCTGACCAAATTCTGAGCCTTGAAATAACAAATTAGTTCCGGGATGCGTAAACATATAACTATATAGTAAACGTAAGTTGGCAAAGCGTTGCCATTCATCACCTGGCATTCTACCTAATAAGGAATGTTTACCATAAACCACTTCATCATGGCTTAAAGGCAACATAAAATTCTCGGTAAACGCATAGGTCATTGAGAATGTTAAATCATTCTGATGGTGTTTTCTGTAAATAGGCTCTTTAGCAAAATACTGTAAGGTATCGTGCATCCATCCCATCATCCATTTCATACCAAAGCCTAAACCTCCTAAAAACGTAGGTTTTGAGACCATTGGAAACGACGTTGATTCTTCGGCAATAGTTTGCACGTCTGGAAACATGCCGTACACAGCTTCGTTCATTTCTCTTAAAAATGACATGGCTTCAAGGTTTTCGCGGCCACCATACATATTAGGTTCCCATTCGCCTTCATCTCTACTATAATCTAAAAACAGCATTGATGCTACAGCGTCAACCCGTAAACCATCGGCATGGTATTGATCTAACCAAAAGATGGCATTACTAATTAAAAAGGACTTGACTTCATTTCTTCCGTAGTTAAAAATAAGACTCTTCCAGTCTGGATGATAACCTTTCCGCTTATCGGGATGCTCATACAAACATGAGCCATCAAAAAATCCTAATCCGTGTGCATCTTCTGGGAAATGGGAAGGTACCCAATCCAGAATGATTCCAATATCATTTTGATGTAACTTATCAACTAGTAATTTGAACGCTTCAGGATAACCAAATCGAGAGGTTGGCGCAAAGTAACCAGTGAGCTGATAGCCCCAACTTGGATCGTAAGGATACTCCATTACTGGCATTAATTCGACATGTGTAAAATTCATGTCTTTGACATAATTTACCAAGTCATTAGATAACTCTTCATAAGTCAAAAAAGTGTTGTCCTCTAGTTTGCGTTTCCATGATCCTAAATGTACTTCATATACTGAATAAGGCGCATTTAAAGCATTATGCTTTTTACGCTTTTTCATCCATTTGCTATCCTTCCATTTGTAGGGTTCGTCCCAAACAATAGAAGCTGTTTTAGGCGGATGTTCACAACGTCTTGCGTAAGGATCTGCTTTTTCAGTTTTTATATCATTATTATGGCTTTGTATTTTATATTTATAGGTACTTCCTTTACCAACATTTGGAATAAAGCCTTCCCAGATACCACTCTCATCCCAGCGCACATTAAGTTTGTGTTCGCCTTCAATCCAGTAGTTAAAATCTCCAATAACAGAGACCATTTTTGCACTTGGTGCCCAAACTGCAAAATAAGTGCCTTCAACACCATTTAAGGTCATCATGTGTGACCCCATTTTTTCATACAGTTTATAATGTTTTCCTGATTTAAATAAATTAATATCAAAATCAGTAAAAAGACTGTGTGCAATTACATTTGCCATAAGTTAGTTATTAATAATATTTGAAATTCCTTTTAAAGGAATTACTGCCCAACGCGGACGAGAATTTAGTTCGTAGCCTAATTCATAGACTGCTTTTTCGAGCATTGCATATTTCAGTAAAAATATACGCTCTTGATTATAACCAATATTTAAATTGGCTTCTTGAATTTTAATAATATAAGTTCCTAAAAAGACTCCTTTTAAGTATTGATATAAAACTTCACCAGCCTCAAAAAGGTGATTTTGTTCTTGTTTATACAATTCTATATTGTTGAAAATTGTGGCATAAATCGCATAGTGAAATGATCGAAACAAACCTGCGACATCCTTTAATGGCGGCTGTTTTACTTTACGGTCGCGTATGGTGCTTTCGGGCTCGCCTTCAAAATCTAGGATATAAAAATCATCATCCTTAACCAATACTTGTCCTAAGTGATAATCGCCATGAACACGTATGCGTTCTCCTTTTAATTTGGTCCAGTCGAAATTAACAAACCGCTTTCTAATTTCATTTTTCTTATCCAAAAATTCGTGAGCCAACTCTAAAGCAAGGCCATCGAGTTTATGCAAACTATTCTCTATGGTATTTAATCTGTTTTGAAATTGATAGAGCAACCTATTTTTTAACCAAACCGTATAATCGCCATTAAAATGTGTTGGTGTAAAGGCTGTATCTTCAAACTCACTGCCTAATGCAATGTGCATTTCTGCTGTACGCTCTGCCAGTGTTTGAATCTTAGTAAATACATTTAGTCCAACCCAGTCAATAATTTCTGGAGGCACATCGGTAATTTGTAAGCGTCCAAAGTCTTCAGTACGTGGAAGCTTGGAAATGTCTATTTTTTTATACTCTAAATTTGAAAATACTTTATGGAATTCGGTTAGCATATATTCCCAGGCGTCTCCTTGATTTTCTACCATTTCCTGCATCAAACCAATAGTAATATTGATATTCTCCTGGTCTTTTATTTGAATACTTCCCAGATAGGCTGGTGTGTTTTTAAAGTCTTTTTTATCTGATAAAAACCGACTCATTTCATAATCCGGATTTCGGTCGGCATAAATACGTCTAAAAAACTTCAACACATATTTTTCGTTATAAACAATCGAAGTATTGCTTTGCTCCATTCCCATGAATCGTGAAGACTCGTACTTGCAATCTTTAAACAGTTCGCTCTTGTGATATCGCACTCTGGTTTTATCTTTAGGAACCGCTGTTAAAATACGTTCGAACACAACTTTTCTAAAAGCTTCCAGATTTATAGCATCTATAATAAATCCTTGCTGGTCTTGAATACTAATTGGTAAAATTCGATCATCTTGAGCAAAATTCTCATCTGAAACGAAAGCTATTGGTAAAAAGTAATGCTGATAAAAAGCTTCGGTAAAATTAACTTCTAAAATAAGTCCATAATACACTTCACCATGTTGCTGAATCCTAAAATATTCAGCCAGTTCTATATATTTAAGCTGACTAGCTTTTCCGCCATACCAACGTTGTTTGATAATGTAATCTTCCAAAACATCAGACAAAAACACCTTAATAAAATTCTCATTATCAAGAAGTTCCTCCCATTTATCAGTAAAATTAAAAGGAGGTTGTAAAGCCGTTTGTTTGGAAGGTATTTTTGTCATTCCTATTTATTTATCTTAAAGATATGAAAAGGAAGTGTTGGATGCAACTCTACAAAATTCCATTCACTGTGCCAGTTATAGCTACTTCCGGTTACCAAATCTTCAACACGAAGTTGCTGTCCATGATGAATTCCTAAATCATGCATTGGTAATTGTACATTAGCTTGTTGCGAATAGTATTGATCAAGGCTTATGATGATTAACAACTCATTTGTACGGTTTTGATTCCACTTATAAAATGCGAGTAGATTATCATTTTCAACTGTACAGAACTTAATGTTATTGGTTTGCTGTAAAGCTTCATTTTCATGTCGAATAGCATTGATTTTAGATATCAATAAGGTCAGTTTATTGTCCTTGAACCAATCGTAATGTTTGAGTTGAAACTTCTCAGACATGTAATACTCTTCTTTCCCAGGAATCGCATCACTAATCATTTGCTCAAATACTGGTCCGTAAATACCAATACTAGAACTCAGTGTCGCTGCCAAAGCATAACGCTGAAGGTACTTAGACTCGTTAGCACCTTGTAAATGAAACGGATTAATATCTGGAGTATTTGGCCAGAAATTAGGTTGCATATAGTCACGCATTTCGGTTTGAGTCAACTCATTCATATAAGTAATCAACTCATGCTTGTTATCTCTCCAAGTAAAATAGGTATACGACTGCGAATATCCTTCTTTAGCTAGACGTTGCATCACTTTAGGCTTGGTAAATGCTTCTGCCAGAAAAATCACATCTGGATGTTTTTTCTTGACTTCGGAAATGAGCCAGTTCCAGAAATAGTAAGGTTTTGTATGTGGATTATCAACACGAAACACATGAATTCCACAATCAATCCAATAGAGCATTGTATCTAAACACTCTTTCCAGAGGTTTTTGTAATCTTTACTTTCCCAGTAAATAGGCAAAATATCCTGATATTTTTTTGGTGGATTTTCAGCATATTGAACAGTACCATCAGGACGCCATTTAAACCAATCGGGATGCGACGTAACCCAAGGATGATCAGGAGCTGCTTGCAAAGCGTAATCCATTGCTATTTCAATATTGAGATCTTTGGCTTTTTTAATCAGACGTTTAAAATCTTTAACCGATCCTAATTGTGGATGCAAATCTTTATGACCACCATGTTTAGAACCAATTCCCCAAGCAGAACCAACATCGCCATCATGAGCTTCGGTTGTATTGTTTTTTCCTTTTCGGTTTACTTCTCCAATGGGATGTACTGGCGGAAAATACAAAGTATCAAACCCCATTTGTGCCACTCTAGGCAATACACGCTCACAGTCTTTAAAGGTTCCGTGTTGTCCTTCCACTTCCGAAGCAGAACGCGGAAAAAATTCATACCAAGTACTAAACCTTGCTTTTTTTCTATCGACATAAATCTCAAACGTTTTTGATTCATTCGCAAGATGCTTTTCAGGGTATTTCACGAAAATCTGATGAAGTTCCTGACTTTTCGCTGCACTGACAGCGGCATTATAATTGGCTTCAGAAGCAAAATCATTTATACAGGATTGCAAAAAATCCTTTTCTTCTTTAGAGGCTTTATTTAATAAAGGTTCTAAAAGCGTTATCCCTTCTAAAAGTTCAGATTTCACATGTTGATTATCGTCAATCTTGCGTTCTATACCATGTTGCCAGTTGAGTGCATAATCAACCCAACCTTGTACTTTGTAAGCATAAAATCCTTGTTTCTCTACAGAAAAAGTTGCCTTCCACTCATCATTTTCAATATGCTGCATTCGTACCTCATTCCATTTACGCTGACTCTCATGTTTGTACAAAACAGATGCAGCAATCACATCATGTCCGTCAACTAAAACGTGAGCATCTACGTTAACAATTTCATTTACTACGCGTTTGATAAAAAACTCTCCTCCATTGATTTGAGGAGAAACCGCATCAATGACTACTCGACTTTGGTTTTGCATATTGTTGGTTAATTAGTATTTAGAATGTGAAATTAATAAATTTAGTGGCAACTCGCATTAATATCGTATGATATTTGAATTTACAACGTTTTCGTAAGTTATCTTTTTTTATTCCGACTTATAATATTCAAAAAACACCTTATTTTTATACCATGAAAAAGATAATAGCACTACTCACCATTGGTTTATTTTTTAGTTGCAATTCGTCAGCTCAAAAAAAGGAAACTAAAAGCGAAAAAGTATTTCCTGTAACAAAAACTGAAACAGAATGGAAAAATGAATTAACTGCAGAGCAATATTATGTTCTGCGAGAAGCCGGAACTGAACGTCCTTTTACGAGTGCGTTAAACAAAGAATATCGTGAAGGCACTTTCCATTGTGCAGCCTGCAATACTCCATTATTTAAAAGTGAACATAAATTTGATTCTGGTACAGGCTGGCCGAGTTTTGACAGAGAAATTAATGGTAATGTAGATTTTTCTACAGATTATAATTTGGGTTATGCTAGAACAGAAGAACACTGTGCGACTTGTGGCGGACATCTAGGACATGTGTTTAATGATGGTCCCAGACAAACCACAGGAAAGCGTCATTGTATTAATGGTGTAGCGCTAAAATTTGTACCTGAAAAGTAAGCGCTAGTTAAAAATTATATAATAGCATTATAAAATCTAACTATCGTTTAGCATAGTTTTTAAGGTATTGTAATGCTATTTTTATGCTTATAAATTAAGTGTTATGGAAAATTCTTACCTAACGAGCGTCATTAAACAATTTGAATATTATAAGTCTCTCGGAGATAAAACTATTGATGCTTTATCTTTTGATGAAATTAAGAATGAGTTTGCTGAAGACTCCAACTCTATTGCCATTATTGTAAAGCATATTGGAGGAAATATGTTAAGCCGATGGACCAATTTTTTAACTGAAGATGGTGAAAAAGAATGGCGACAACGCGATGCTGAATTTGAAAACACCTTTAAAGACAAATTAGAAGTACTACAGCATTGGAACCATGGATGGGATTGCTTATTCAGTGCCATAACACCATTAACCACAGATGATTTGGAGCGCATCATATATATAAGAAATCAAGGACACACGGTTACTGAAGCGATTAATAGACAATTAGCACATTACGCATATCATGTAGGACAATTGGTGTTTTTAGGAAAGTTATGCAAAGGAAAAAATTGGAAATCATTGTCTATTCCTAAAGGAAAATCAGCAACTTATAACCAAGAAAAATTCAGTAAAGAAAAAGGTCGTAGACATTTTACCGATGACCTTTAATATTACAATTAGGTTTTGTAACTTCGTAACCTTAAAATTAAGACAATAAAAAGACTCATGAGTAAATACGATATTATAGTACTTGGTAGTGGTCCTGGAGGCTACGTTGCAGCAATTAGAGCATCTCAATTAGGATTTAAAACAGCCGTTATTGAGAAAGAGAGTTTAGGTGGTGTTTGTCTAAATTGGGGTTGTATCCCAACGAAGGCCTTACTTAAATCTGCTCAGGTTTTTGAATATTTAAAACATGCTGAAGATTACGGATTATCTGTTAAAGAATATGATAAAGATTTTACTGCAGTAGTTAAACGTAGTCGTGGTGTTGCTGAAGGGATGAGTAATGGTGTGAAGTTTTTAATGAAAAAGAATAAGATTGATGTCATTGAAGGTTTCGGAACACTTAAAACCGGAAAAAAAGTTGAAGTCGACGGAAAAGATTACAGTGCAGATCATATCATCATTGCGACTGGAGCGCGCTCTCGTGAATTACCTAGCTTACCTCAAGATGGCAAAAAAGTAATTGGTTACAGACAAGCCATGTCTCTGGAGAAACAACCAAAGAAAATGATTGTTGTAGGTTCTGGAGCTATTGGTGTTGAGTTTGCCTATTTCTATAATTCTATAGGTACTGAAGTCACTATCGTTGAATATTTACCTAGTATAGTTCCTGTTGAAGATGAAGATGTATCTAAGCAATTAGAACGTTCATTTAAGAAAAGTGGAATTAAAATCATGACTTCAGCAGAAGTAACTTCAGTTGATACTTCAGGAAAAGGTGTTAAAGCAACTGTTAAAACTAAAAAAGGAGAAGAAATTTTAGAAGCTGATTTGGTATTATCTGCTGTAGGCATCAAGTCTAACATCGAAAATATTGGATTAGAAGACGTTGGTATTGCTGTAGACAGAGATAAAATTTTAGTCAATGATTACTATCAAACGAATATACCTGGTTACTATGCGATTGGTGATGTAACACCAGGACAAGCTTTAGCTCACGTTGCTTCGGCTGAAGGTATTTTATGCGTTGAAAAAATAGCAGGACAGCATGTTGAAGCTATTGACTACGGAAATGTACCAGGTTGTACCTATTGTACGCCAGAAATTGCAAGTGTAGGTTTAACCGAAAAGCAGGCTAAAGAGCAAGGTCTTGATATTAAAGTCGGAAAATTTCCATTCTCTGCATCTGGAAAAGCCAGTGCTGGAGGAAATAAAGAAGGTTTTGTTAAAGTTATCTTTGATGCCAAATATGGGGAATGGTTAGGATGCCATATGATTGGCGCAGGTGTAACCGATATGATTGCTGAAGCCGTATTAGGCCGTAAGCTTGAGACTACTGGACATGAAGTTTTAAAAGCAATACATCCTCACCCAACCATGAGTGAAGCGGTTATGGAAGCTGTTGCAGATGCCTATGATGAAGTGATTCACTTATAAACAAATTATAATATATATTGATAAAGAAATGCGATTCTCACAGAGTCGCATTTTTTATTGAGTTTATAAACCTCAGGAAAGCATCATTAAGGCTTTAAAACCGATAACCGACTCCAAAGAATAAACCATTAGGAGAAATCACTTCAAAGCCAAGCGTGTATTTGATATGCAAATCAAATAGTTTTGAAATATGATAAGCTGTGCTTATATCACCACGCACCTTAAATTTGTTAGAGAAAAAATCAAAAAAATAATTTAGACTGGGTCCAACCATGATGTCGAAGTTTTTAGCCACCATATATTTTGTATGAATGGGCAGATTGACGAACTTAAAATCCCCAAGACCAATATACAACACCTCAGGCTGTAAAGACAAGGCTTCATCTATATAAAAATCGACAAACATACCACCATAATAACTGGTTTGAGTTTTAGGATTCGGACCGAAATTAGCTTGCTCAACATTAAAAAAAGTTAAGTTTAGTCCGCCTTTAACACCAAAAGTCGTATTAGATTGTGCTTTTAAGCTTGTACTCACTATCAGGAAGACTACTAAAGTGTTTGCAAGATGTTTGCGTATAAACATTAATTTAAAATGATTTCAATAGCTCTATTTATATAAAAATTAATCTATAAAACTACGTATTGCTAATTCATAGCTCTTTAATCCAAAACCTAAAATAACACCTTTAGCATTGCCAGAGATATACGACTGATGTCTAAATGCTTCTCGACCAAAAGTGTTAGAGATATGAACTTCAATTACTGGTGTTTCGATAGCTTTAACGGCATCGCCTATTCCTACTGAGGTATGCGTATAGGCAGCAGCATTTAAAATAATACCATCATAAGTATAGCCAACATCTTGTAATTTGTTTATGAGCTCACCTTCAATATTTGACTGATAGTGCTCAATGCTATGCTTAGGAAAGGTATTCTTTAAAGTTTCAAAAAAGTCTGCAAAAGTTACATTTCCGTAGATATTCGTTTCACGTTTACCAAGCAAATTGATATTGGGTCCATTAATAATGATAAGCTTTTTCATAAAGTAAATATATTAAAAAATGGTCATAAAAAAAGGAAGCTAAATTAGCCTCCTTTTTTTATATATGGAATTAGATATTATAATCCAAATTCAACACCTAGAGTTAAGAAACTAGCTGTAAATCCATCATCGCTAACATTTCTGTAAGCTAAAACAATATCAAGTGCATCACTTACACCATATTGAACTCTTGGATTGTAGTAGAATCCTCCTTCAGAACCATCACCTAGACCTAAAGCGTATCCTAAATCTGCACCGATTGTGAAATCATCAGAAACTGAATAACGTCCAGTTGCTCCAATTGGAATGTACTGAAAATCGTCAACTTCGATAGTTCCAAAACCACCTAAGTCAATTTCATCTCCAAATGCATGACCATATCCTGTTACAGGTCCTGCATGAAAATCTTCAGATACTTCAAATAAGTAAGCTAAGTCAACAGCAATAGCAAAAGTTGTTAAATCACCTGCATCACCTACAGGAATACCTGCATTGATACCAGCTTTGAATTCTTGAGCATTTACATTAGCAAAAGCTAAAACTGCAATAGCAGCTAAAAAAAATTTTTTCATAATAAAAGTTTTAAAATTGATTAGTACAAACTAAATACTTTTTTTTTAGATAATGAACATTTTTTAGCATCTTATTAACAATTTTATAAACAAAAAAATATAAATAATTGATTATCAATTAATTAAAATCAAATGTTATTAACATTTTTTAAGAAAATACGACAAATGACGTATATTCAAAATATGTTATTTGACAAAATTTTATAGTACTTTTAAGCTTCAAAATATAGAACTATTTGTTATAGTATACTTATGAAATGGTTAAATGCAGTTAATGATTTTAAATATTATCTTAAAATTGAGAGAGCTTTGTCTGATAACTCTATTGCAAATTACGAATTAGATGTCGAAAAACTCATTAAATATTTAGAAACTCATAATATCACAATATCTCCTATTGACATTGACTATGAACATATACAGTCCTTTATATATGAAACTTCTAAACAACTGAATTCTAGGTCGCAGTCTCGGTTAATATCTGGCCTCAGAAGCTTTTTTAGTTACTTAGTTTTTGAAGATTACAGAATAACAAATCCGTTAGACCATGTAGAGTCCCCAAAAATTGGAAGAAAATTACCAGATACTCTCGCTATCGAAGAGATTGATGCGCTCATAAATGCCATAGACTTAAGTAAAGAATTTAATGGTGTTAGGATTGGAGAACGCAACAGAGCGATTCTTGAAACCTTATATAGTTGTGGACTTCGTGTTAGTGAACTTATCAATTTAAAACTGTCTGATTTATTTTTTGACGAAGGTTTTATTAAAGTTACTGGAAAAGGTGACAAACAACGTTTTGTTCCTATTGGTGGTACAACACAAAAATATATCAACATATGGAAAGACATCAGAGCACATATTAATGTAAATCCAGCAGATAAAGACACGCTTTTTTTAAATAACAGAGGGAAACAATTAACCAGAGCTATGATTTTTACTATTATCAAAAATCTGGCAAAAGATATCCATCTTAATAAAGTAATCTCTCCACATACCTTCAGACATTCTTTTGCTACTCACCTATTAGAAAACGGAGCCGATTTAAGAGCCATTCAATTAATGCTAGGTCATGAAAGCATTACCACTACTGAAATATATATGCATGTAGATCGTTCGCATTTAAAAGATGTGCTTTTAAAACATCATCCAAGACAATAATCTTATTTTTTTGTAAGACTTAAGTGACAGATTGAAAAAAAAAGGGTCTTAATAAAAAAGCGTATTTATGAAAATGTTGTTGGAAAAATTATTTAACTACAAACCAAACACTTATAAAAAATCAAAAAAAGAAAAACCTCTTGATGATTTAAAATGGAAAATTGCTTTAGAAAATTCTGAAGTAGGCCTTTGGGATTATAATGTAGCATCAGATTATGTCTTTTACTCTAAAGAATCTAAGAACATTCTCGGCTATAAAGATCATGAATTAGAAAATTCAGCTATAGAATGGAACAAGCGTGTTCATCCTGAAGATTTAGAATCGTATTTTAAAGATTTTAATGCGCACATAAATGGTGACAATGAGAGTTATAGAAATGAGCATCGCGTACTTTGTAAGGATGGTACTTATAAATGGGTTCTTGACAAAGGAAAAATAGTAGAAAAAGATAATAATGGAAAGCCCACTCGTATTATAGGCACACACACTGATATTACCTATCGGAAACAAAAAACTGAGCAGTCTGATAAATACCTTCAATTAGTGACAACTCAAAATAAAAGGCTTCATAATTTTACTCATATCGTATCTCATAATTTAAAAACGCATATAGGAAACTTCAAAAATATACTAGAGTTTTATGACCAGTCAAATTCCGAAGAAGAAAAAACAGAACTTATCGAGCATTTAAATACAATTTCTAAATCGCTTACAAGCACCATTATTGACTTAGATGACATTATTAGTATTAAATCAAAGTCGAATGTCCAAGAACTTAATGAACGTGTCAATATATTTACATGTGTTGAAAAAATCATTGATAGTCTCGAAATAGAAATTGCCCATAATGAAGTTGCTATTTACAATTCTATTCGAAAAGATGATTTTATAATCGCTAACAGATCTTATTTAGAAAGCATCATTTACAATTTGATTTCTAACGGATTAAAATACAAATCTGATAAGCGTAAATCGAAAATTATATTACAATCTATACATTCTAAAAATGAGCTTAAAATATTAGTTGCTGATAATGGTATAGGTATCGACATCGATAAATATGAAAATAAGTTATTTGAAATGTACCAAACATTTCACGGAACTAACAGAACCGACTCAAGAGGCGTAGGTTTATATATTACTAAAACCCAGATTGAGGCGCTAGGAGGCACTATTGCTGTAGAGAGCAAACTAGATGAAGGCACAACATTTATACTTAGCTTTAAAAAAACAAAAGCACTCTAAATAGAGTGCTTTTTCTTTTATATGTTTTGAACGACATTACTTGGCAATATTTACAGCTCTTGTTTCTCTGATTACTGTAACCTTAACTTGTCCAGGATAAGTCATGTCTGTCTGAATTTTTTGTGATATTTCAAACGACAAGTTTGCAGCTTGTTCATCTGATACTTTTTCACTTTCAACCATCACACGTAATTCGCGTCCGGCTTGTATAGCATAAGCTTTGTTAACACCATTAAACCCAAAAGCAACATCTTCTAGGTCTTTTAGTCTTTGGATGTAAGAATCTAACACTTGGCGTCTTGCACCAGGTCTTGCACCTGAAATTGCATCACACACCTGAATAATTGGTGATAACAAGGTGGTCATTTCAATTTCATCGTGATGGGCTCCAATAGCATTGCAGACCTCAGGTTTTTCACCATGTTTTTCTGCCCATTGCATTCCAAGAATAGCATGAGGTGTTTCCATATCAGCTTCAGATGAAGGTACTTTTCCAATATCATGCAACAAACCAGCTCGCTTAGCTAATTTTGGATTTAATCCAAGTTCGGCTGCCATAACACCACATAATTTAGCAACTTCACGTGAGTGCTGCAATAAGTTTTGTCCGTAAGACGAACGATATTTCATACGTCCCACAAGTTTGATCAATTCGGGATGTAAACCATGAATACCCAAATCGATGACTGTACGTTTACCAACTTCAACAATTTCTTGTTCAATTTGCTTTTGTGTCTTTTTAACGATTTCTTCGATACGAGCAGGATGGATTCTCCCGTCGGTTACCAATTTGTGTAATGATAAGCGGGCAATTTCACGTCTTACCGAATCAAAGCAAGATAAAATAATAGCTTCAGGCGTATCATCTACGATGATTTCTACTCCTGTTGCTGCTTCAATGGCACGAATATTTCGTCCTTCACGACCAATAATACGTCCTTTAACATCATCAGATTCGATATTAAAAACAGACACACAGTTGTCAATTGCTTCTTCAGTACCAATTCGCTGAATGGTATTGATGATTACTTTTTTTGCTTCTTGTTGTGCTGTGAGTTTAGCTTCTTCTAAAGTATCCTGAATATAGCTCATAGCATCTGTTTTGGCTTCACCTTTAAGAGATTCTACAAGTTGCGTTTTAGCGTCTTCAGCAGATAAACCAGAAATAACTTCTAATTGCTTTATTTGACTTTTGTGCGCTTTTTCGACTTCTTCTTTTTTCTTTTCTAAAAACTCAAGACGGAAATCATAATCCTTGATTTTATCCTCTAAAGACTGGTTCGCCTTTTTGTTTTTGGCTAATTCGCTAGAAATTTGTGACTCCTTATCTCGGGTTCTCTTTTCGGCTTCAGCCATCTTTTTATCTCGAGACAAAATAACTTTTTCGTGCTCAGATTTGAGTTCAATGAATTTTTCTTTAGCCTGAAGGATTTTATCTTTTTTGATAGCTTCACCTTCACTTTTAGCTTCCTTTAAAATTGAGTTTGCTTCGCTTTTAGCGTTTTTTATGAGTTTAGACGCATTGTTTTTTTCCAATGCTTTTGCGATAATATATCCAAGTACTATGCCTAGTACTACGCCTCCAACAATCATTAAAATTGTATTCGTATCCATGTTTAGTTAGTGTTTATATATAAAAAAAGCCTACATCAGTTTTGGATTCTGTATAAACTCCTTAAAAACAAGTTTAGGGCTAACAAGCTGATCAAAAATCTGCCCAAATACTAAAACAAATTAGTATAGCAGCACGGTTTTACAACTTAAACTCACCCTTTTTAAAGAATTAACGTTGAGTTTATCAAAAAATAATAACTAATGTAGGCAGTAACCTATTGTTTATTTAAAAGAACGTTATGCACTTAAATGTGTGTGAAGCAATTGATTTAAAGCATTTAGCTTTTCTTCGACGTCTTCACTTACACTGGCTTTATCTATTGTTTTCTGTTCTACTTGAGATGCAAATTGTAAAGCACACATGGCCAGTACATCTTGTTTATCTCGCACAGAATAGTTTTGCTCAAACTGACTTATCATGGCTTCAATCTTCTTAGCTGCTTTTCGTAGACCTTCTTCTTGACTTGGTACAATGGTTAAAGGATATACTCTATTTGCTATCGATAGCTTTATTTTAAGCTGTTCTGCCATGCTTTGAAATTAACATTATTCAGATAATTGAGCAATACAATGATCAATATCTCTAATTAATGTATTTATTTTGAGCTTTGTTTCTCTGTTATTCTCGTCACTGCCCAGTAATGAATTTGCCATTTTGAGTGTTTCATATTTTTCAATCCAAGAACTAATGTCTTCTTGTTGCTGAATATTTTTCTGTTGTTGTATTGCTAATTCTTGAGAAATCTTAGCGTTGGTCTGTTTTAAAACTTCCATTTTATGCAAAACCTTACTGATTTTGTTCTCTAGTGAATCTACAATATCTTCAATTTTACTCATTTACAAATTTCAATACTGATGAAACAAAGTTAACATACTAACTGAAAAATAACAATTGTTTTTCTATTAATTTTAAAATTTATAATACTTCCTCAGTGATAATCGCTAATGGTAAAGCTGTTAGCTTTATACTTTGTCTCTTTTTAATAAGTTTTTGTTTGTTATTTTAGGTTTTTTACTAATATTGACTTCTATATGTTCAAATGAACTTATATAGAATATTTTCTATATTAAATTAAAATCAATATTTTTACGTTAATAACATTAACGTAGTCTATTATGAATATGAAATATCTTTTTGCCTTAGTCTTTATCGGTCAATTTTGTTATAGTCAATCACCATATCCACAAGATTATTTTAGAAATCCTCTGGACGTAACTTTAGTTCTTTCTGGTTCTTTTGCCGAATTACGTTCCAATCATTTTCATTCTGGTCTAGATATCAAAACACAACAGCGAACAGGTTTAAACGTATATACAGCTGCCGAAGGCTATGTTAGCCGCATCAAGGTTTCTCATTATGGCTACGGAAAAGCGCTTTACATAACACATCCAAACGGTTATGTGAGTGTGTATGCGCATTTAAAAAAGTTTGCTCCTGAAATTGAAAAATATGTTAAGGCCTGTCAATATGAAAAAGAAAGTTATGAGGTAGAAATGTTTCCTTCTCCTAACGAATTACCTGTAGCTGCTGATGAGGTTGTTGCGTTTTCTGGAAACAGTGGGAGTTCTGGTGGACCACACTTACACTTTGAAATTAGAGATAATGAAGAGCGCCCTATCAATCCTATGCTCTTTGGAATTGATATTAAAGATACTAAACGCCCTTTTATTTCTGCCGTTTATGCCTATCCTAAAAACCGAAATTCACACGTCGAAGATTCAAAGACGCGCAAAGAATTACGTTTAATCCCTTTAAAAAACGGCGATTATAATACCGAACCCATTGAAGCTCTTGGTGAGATAGGTTTCGGAATTGTAAGCTATGACCAGCAAGATCTGGCACATAATAAAAACGGACTCAACAATATTCAAACCTTTTACAATGGTAATAAGAGTTTTGAAATGGATTTTAAACGTTTCAGTTTTAATGAAACCAGACATCTTAATCGTTATATCGATTTTGAAATTTTCAAAGAAAAAAAATCCAGAGTACAAAAATTATTCGTTCAGTCTGGCAACACTTTGAGCATGCTAAAAGATGTTGATAATCATGGGTATATTAAAGTTGAAGACAGTACAAATTCAGTATACAAAGTACGTTTGCGTGATTTTAAAGGTAATGAAACCTGGCTTTCAATTCCTATAAAAGGAAAACCTGCAAAAGAAGTTCTTGAAGCTCCAGAGTTAAAACCTAACACCTATATTTTAGCCAATCAAGTCAATGAATTAGAACAAAATAACGTTAAAGTTTATTTTCCTAAAAACACCTTTTATGACGATTTTCATATTGCTTTTGACGTTTCTAATGACACGTTAAAACTACATAGAGATGTCGTTCCATTAACCAAAAGTTACACCATTACTTATGATATTAAAAACTATGCAGATGACGAAAAAGATAAATTATTTATAGCCAGTTTGTATGGCTACTATCAAAGACCAAACTACATAAGTACCAAACGCATTGGCAATTTATTATCAGCAAGAACTAAATCTTTAGGAACATTCGCTTTAGCAAGAGATACTGTTAGTCCGACAATTCAACCAGTCAACTTTCAAGATGGAAAATGGTTAAGTAAACTCTCCCACTTAAAAGTTAAAATTGATGATGATTTATCAGGCATAAGCAACTATCGGGCAACTATTAACGGACAATGGATTTTAATGGAATACGATTATAAAAAAGACACCTTAACTTATGATTTTCAAGACAACATAAGTACAACGACTGAAAATAATCTCAAAATAATTGTTACCGATAATGTTGGAAATAGTACTACATTTGAGACAACCTTTTATAGAAAATAAAAAAAAACACCTTTTGAAGCTAAATATCACACTACTTATTACCCTATTGGGTTTTTCGTTTTTCGGAATATCCCAGACCGCTACCATTAGAGGGATTATTTTAGATGATGGAAATCTCCCAATATCTGGAGTTAATATCAAAGCAGGGAACAACGGAACAACCACTAACGACAATGGATTTTATATTATAAAAATCCCTTCGGATACCGATATCACTATTGTTTACACACATATTGGTCATAAACGTGTTGAGGCGAAGTTCAATTTAAAGAACGGACAAGAAATTGAGTTCAATCCTGTGATGAATGTTGAAATTGAGCAAATTGCAGCTGTGGTCATAAACGGAAACACGAGGCAGCAGGTAGATGGTGTGGTCACCATAACTCCTGAAGTAATTAGAACAATTAAAGGTGCGCAGCCAGGTGTAGAGAATATTTTAAAAACTTTACCTGGTGTTAATATTTCAAATGAATTAAGTACGCAGTATTCGGTTCGCGGTGGAAACTTTGACGAAAACCTGGTTTACGTTAACGAAATTGAAGTGTATCGTCCCTTTTTAATTCGTTCGGGACAACAAGAAGGTTTGAGCTTTGTCAATACCGATTTGGTTCAAAATGTAGATTTTTCCGCAGGTGGATTCCAAGCAAAATATGGTGATAAACTGTCTTCTGTTTTAGATATTACCTACCGAAACCCAGTTCGTTTTGGTGTTCGGGCAGATGCAAGTTTACTTGGTGGAAGTGTTGCTGCTGAAACTGTTAGCAAGGATTCTAAGTTTTCGGGTATTGTTGGATTACGTTACAGAGATAATAGTTTACTCATTAATTCTCTTGAAACTGAAACTAATGTAAGACCTGTTTTTGCTGATGCTCAGACATATTTGACTTATAAATTCTCAGATAAATTTCATTTAAATTTCCTCGGAAATGTATCACTCAACAAATACACGTTTAAACCTAAAAACAGACAAACAAATTTTGGTACTCTTGACGAACCTATAGCGCTTTTGGTCTTTTATGAAGGCCAGGAAAAGGACCAGTATTTAACAACCTTTGGAGCTTTTAAAGGTAACTATTTTGTAAATGATGATTTAACCTTAAAACTCATCGCTTCGGCATATCATACAACCGAAGAAGAGTATTTCGATATTTTAGCACAATACCGTCTTGGTGAAGTTAACAGCAATATTGGAGATGAAAACCTAGGAGAAGTTGAATTTTCAGAAGGTATAGGCTCTCAACTAACACATGCCAGAAACGATTTGGATGCACTTATCTTTAATGTAGAACACAAAGGTGATTATAAATTAGATGACGAAAGTACACTAGAATGGTCAGTGAAATATACACACGAAGACATTAGAGACCGTTTGGTAGAATGGGAAGTTATTGATAGCGCAGGTTTTTCGGTAAGACCACCAATATTTGATTTTTCTAACGAGCAACCTTACGAACCTTTTGAAGGTCCGCTGGTCGCATTTCAAAATGTAAGAGCTACAAATGCGGTTCAAATTGATAGACTGCAAGCGTATGCACAATGGAGCAAACGTAGCATGTTAGGCGAAAACGAAGTGTTTTACAATGCTGGTGTGCGTGTTCACAATTGGACCGTAAATAGTGATGTTCCAAATCAGGAAGGCGTCTCCTCCTCTACTCAAACCGTATTTAGCCCAAGAGCTCAATTTGCTATTAAGCCCAACTGGGAAAAGGATATGTTATTCAGAATTGCTGGTGGCGTTTATTATCAACCTCCTTTTTATCGCGAGCTACGTGACTCTTCAGGTGTTGTACAGCCTGATGTTAAAGCTCAAAAATCATTTCATCTGGTACTGGGTAATGAATATAGTTTCAGACTTTGGGACCGTCCATTTAAGCTCGTTTCCGAAGCCTATTACAAACATTTAAGTGATGTTAACCCTTACACCTTAGAAAACGTTAGAATTCGTTACAGAGCCAAAAACAATGCTGAAGCCTATGCCTACGGATTAGATTTAAGGCTTAACGGAGAGTTTGTTCCAGGTACTGAAAGCTGGTTTAGTTTTGGGTATTTGAAAACTGAAGAGAATATTGATGATCGCGGATTTATAGCTCGACCAACAGATCAACGTTTAAAATTCGGAATTCTATTTCAGGATTATGTGCCAAATATTCCTGATTTAAAAATGTATTTAAATCTCGTTTATAACACTGGTGTTCCTGGAGGTTCACCTAGTTATGCAGATCCTTATGATTTCCAAACCCGATTACGTGATTACAGACGTGCCGATTTAGGAATATCGTATGTTTTAGTTGACCCAAATAAAACCTACACCTCAAAATGGAAACAAAAGCTTAAAGAACTCTCTGTTGGCGTGGAGATTTTCAACATGTTTAATGCACAAAACACCATTACCAACACTTGGGTTCGGGATGTGTATAGCAAACGTCAATTTGCCATTCCAAATTTTCTAACACCTCGCGTATTTAATGTGAGAGTATCGACTCGTTTTTAAATGAAAAAATTACTGTTCATCATATGTCTTTCTGTTTATAGTTTATCAGCTTCAGCACAAACTAAATCCTTAAAAAAATCGATTCAAACCTTAAACACATATCTTACGGTATATGATTCACTTCGATCTCATGGCGAGCATTACTATACTCCCAAATTCTTAAAACTAACTCGTGAAGACTTGATTAAAGAGTTTGATGAACCTGTAAAAATTACAGACTCACTAGGAAATTTTGATGCTATCGGGATTATTCAAAGTAAAATTGAAGAATCTCTCAAACAGGTTTTAGCTCACAAAAAAGCTGTAACACTTGATTTAACAACGGCTTTCAATGATAATCTGGCTGTTGTAAAATCTGATGACAACAAACTATATAACTTTTCTATTGATGGTAAAGCCGGAGGCTCTTATCAGTTTCGTGAGTCATGGATGTTTTACTTAAACGAAGATCATTTTATTGAATCTCGGGTTTACGATGTTTGGAAGGCAAGAGAACAACAAGATCCTGCAGTTTTTGAAGGCAATGGCTATAACGATATACGATCGTTTACACATTCAGGAACAACTTATTACGTACTTATCGGAAATGTGAGAACTTGTGGAGCATGTTATGTTGATTATGTTTCTTTGGTACATTTTGAAACAAAGGATTTTGTTTTAGACTTTGAGTACACCATAGACTCTAGGTTTTACGACCAGAAAATCTTTTTTGACAAGGCCTCTAAATCTCTTTCGGTATTTTATATAACCGACGATTTATCAGAAGACTGTTTTTGCTCTAATGAAGAATACAATACGTACTGGACAGGTGGTACTTCTAATGATGGCGAGAGAGATGCCGACGGACAGCTTAAACCTAAGTCATGCAGCTGTTTATTTGAATTTAATGGCAAAACTTTCAAACTCTCAAAACGTTGTATGGAAATTATGAACGAAGATGATTAATCTGTAATAAACGCCTTTAAGACTTCTATCACATAATCAACTTCTTCTTTTGTATTGTACTTACTAAATGAAAAACGCACTGAAGGTCGCTTTATATGCTCATCATCTAAAATTTCAGTAAGCACATGAGAGTTTTGCGAACTTCCACTCTGGCAAGCACTTCCTCTAGAACAAGCAATCCCTTTTAAATCTAATTGAAATTGTAGCAAGCTTGCTTTTTCAGGAGCCATTGGTAAGCAAACATTTACTAAAGTATAGGTGCTTTTTTCTGAATCTTCACATTGACCATTAAATGACACATTAGGACACGCAGCTTTGAGTTGCTCTATAAAATATGCTTTAAGCTCTTGAATATAAACACGCTCAGCATCGAGATGTATATAAGACATATGTAAGGCTTCATCAAGTCCAACAATGTTATGAATTGATTCGGTGCCTGCACGTAATCCTCTTTCTTGTTCGCCTCCAAAGATAGTTGCTCGTAGTCCGCTATGTTTACGAAGAAACGCAAAACCAACACCTTTAGGGCCGTGAAACTTATGAGCACTGGCAGCAAGGTAATCAATTGGAATATCTTGCAAATCGAGTTTATAATGCCCAACAGACTGTACAGTATCACTATGAAAAAGGGCATCATACGATTTGCACAAAGTTGCTACCGCTTTTAAATCTAACTTGTTTCCAATTTCATTATTCACATGCATCAAAGATACTAACTGCTTAGAGTTAGATTTCAGCAAGGATTCTAAATGTGTTATACTCACATCGCCTTTGGCATTCAAGTCCACATGTTTAACATCAATTCCGTACTCTTCTACAAGCTGATCAAGAGTGTGTAAGATCGCATGATGCTCTATTTTAGAGGTTATAATGGTTGTCACACCTAAGTCTCTTACAGCACTTCTAAGGACTAAATTATCTGCTTCAGTGCCTCCGGATGTGAACACAATTTCTGCAGCAGACACATTAAAATGTGATGCAATTCGTTTTCTGGAAGATTCGATTAATGCTTTAGATTGTCTTCCGTAAGAATGTGAAGATGAAGCATTTCCAAAGTTAAATTTCATTACTTCAGTCATACGATCAATCACTTCATCACGAATACATGTGGTCGCAGCATTATCAAAATAAACCGTTTTCATAACTATTCAATTATACTGCAAAGATGCAACATTAATACTGTTTTTAAAACTTATAAAACAAGGCAACAAAATAATTTGTTAAAGCAACACGTTAAACAATCAAATCTTTTATTTTTGCTTTAAAATCTATGACAATGCGACAATTTTTTTATATCTGTGTATTAGGACTCTTAGCTCTTTCTTGTGATGATGGTGATGTTTTTACAGTAGATTTAGAATTTGATGAAGTCCTAGAACGTTGTGGTGACGACGATAGTGACAGCTATGTATTGTATGATTCTAAAACAAACCCTAACGAATCCTTAAGTCTTATTTTCCCTGTAAATGATGCTACCAGAGCAATTTTCAATCCAGAGTTTAGTGGAGATACAGTAGAATTAACAATCAACGAAAATACCATACGCTTCAATTACAGAACCTATGACGGAGATCCTGAAGACTTATTATGCCAAGAAATCCCAGAACCTGGTACGAGCATAGTTAATGATTATGAAGCTGGATCTGGAGCTCAAGCAATATTTGTATCTACTTTTGAAGATGATGACAATGATGGAATTCCTTCGGAATATGAAGGCAGAGGCGCTCAGGCCGAAGATGGTACTTATCCTGATGCACAGGATACCGATGGCGATGGTTTAGCAGATTACATTGACGAAGATGACGATAATGATAATATTTTAACTTCGGCTGAAAACCCAAATTTTGATGAAGACACCGAGCTTGATAATGCTTTAGATTCTGATGGAGATGGTATAGCTAACTACCTTGATAATGATGACGACGATGATGGTGTGTTAACGAGAAACGAAGATACCGACGATGTAGGCATTTCACCCTTAAATGATTTTGATGAGTCTGGAGGTGTTAATAATGTTCCAAGGTATCTTGATCCTATGGCAACTGATGAATTTATTCAAAATGAATCTTTAGAAACCGATTATACCAGATCTATCTCTGTATATGTTACCATTATAAATGCAAATATTGAGATTTTAAATACAGACGAAATTATTTTAGGCACCTACACACTTTCATTCACCTTACCTGAGGATGACGACTAGCATTATGGGTTTATATTTTGATAGATATACACTTCAGTAGCACCTAAACCATATTTTTGATAATCGGCAGGATAAAACTTAACATTATCATACCGACCAAAAAGATACTCCAACTCTGCTTTTAGCACGCCTTCGCCTACGCCATGAATAAATACAACCTTTTGAATACGCTTTTTTATAGCAAATTCTAATTTATGTCTCGCAGTATCCAGCTGCAGGTTGAGCATATCATAATTATTCATATACTTGTTTGATGTCGTGATTTGATGAATGTGTAAATCGACCTCCATCGCTGGAAGATTTCGCTCTTTAGGTTTAACTTTTACCGATTTACGTTTTTGAAACTGTTCTTTTTCGCTAATTACAGTATTGAGATCAGTATTCATAAACACGTTCGAACTAAAGGATTTAGCTTTAATAACTTCAGAAATTGAAAACTCCATTTCAAAACCGTCAAAAGTTTCAATAGTAAGATTATTGTCAGAAATTTTAGTGACGACTCCGGTTATATCATCATCTAAAACAGAAACTATATCACCAATTTTAAAACTCATTACAACTCCTCTTCTTGATCTTTTTTACTTGGAATGCGTCGAGAGACACTATAAATCCCAATCATTAAAACTGCGATTCCAGCAATCAAAATATACTGATTTTGATCGGCTTCTGCTTGAGCGTAAATAGCTATAATTCCGCCAATTACGATTAAAATATAACTCACAAATCTAGGCATAAGTACGTTTGTTATCGGAAATAGTTTAATATTCATCGAAAATACGATTTTATGAATCTAAATCTATCATTTAATGTGTATTTTTTGGCTATATTTGAAATAATCCCTACGTATTTATTAATAAATATGACCTATTAAATCCATTGAATATGAGAAATCATGTACTATTATTTTTTGCAATACTTTTATCGTTTTGTGCTTCTGCTCAATTAACGGTAAGACAATCATCATATATTTTTGTAGATGGCGCAGGCTTTACTGATGCAGCTGGAGTAGCACCTTTATTTGTGACCGATGAAGTGAATATTGTTGAGCCAGGTAGCCGCATCTATCTTAGAAATGAAGCTCAGATTATTCAAGGAACTGGTACTACTGGAAATTCTGGAGAAGGAGAGCTTAGTGTTTATCAAGAAGGAAATACCAATCAATGGGCTTATAATTATTGGTGTTCGCCTATTGGTAACAATTCAAACACTAATGGTAATGAAGCTGCGAGAGTTAATTTGATTGATGAATCTACTGGCTTGACATCAAGTGTTGATGCCGCTTTTATAACTGCCTACAATGGAACTTCATCTCCACTTACTATCTCTAGTCGTTGGCTATATACATTTGTAGTTTCCGATGAATATTCAGAATGGGTAAGCATCGATGAGACCTCAAATATACCAACAGGTCTAGGATTTACTATGAAAGGCATGGGAACTTCTTTAGTTGCTGGTGCAAGTTCTCAACGTTATGATTTTAGAGGAAAACCAAATAGTGGTACTATAACAAATAATATTGCTTCAGAGCAATTTACATTCATGGGTAATCCATATCCTTCAGCTCTTGATGCTGCTGATTTTTTATGGGATCCTCAAAATGTAAACCTAGATGAAGTCAACCCTGTGGTTCCGTCTACAACTGGAGCTTTGTATTATTGGGAACAGGCACCAAACTCTAACTCACATTACATTGAGGATTATGTTGGAGGTTATGCTTCTTATACTTGTACTCAACCTGATGGATCTGATAACATAGTAGAATCTTTTGTTGCAGCTCCATATCAATTCCATCTATCTGATGGGTCAGTTGCTGGAACTCCACCTGCTGGGTCAGGATCTCATGTAGCTAGAAGATATATCCCTATTGGTCAAGGATTTATGGTAGAAGGCGCAGTAGGAATACCATCTACTAGCTTAGTTTATGTTAAAAATTCACATCGTAATTTCTACAAAGAAACATCAACTAATAGTGAGTTTTTCAGAACTACCTCAGATAATAATGATGATAATACAGTAGATAGTCAATATGATGAGAATGGTTATTTCTTAGTTCCTTCAGAATATAAACGCTTTAGAATTCTAACGAGTTTTAATGATCTATACTCAAGAGAGCTACTTGCAAATTTTCATAGCAGTGCTACTGAAGGCTTTGACTATGGATTAGAAGCAAAAATGCCCGAATCTAATGCATCTGATATAAACTGGATTCAAGACAATGAAAACTATGTAATTCAAGCACATAACTTTGAGCTTGAGCTTAGAATTCCATTAGTTTTAACTCTTGAAAATCAACAGTTGTTAAGATTTGGAGTTTTTGATGTACAAAATTTTGATGTATCACAGCCTATATTTTTACATGATATAGATGAAAACATTTATGTGGATTTAAGAACACAAAATTACAGTATCAATTTACCATCTGGAATATATGATTCACGTTTTGAAATTACGTTCCAGTCTGAAACATTGAGTACTACTGAAATTACTGACGAAGATTTTGATGTCTTCCAGAATACTAAAGATTCTGTATTAACCATTTTAAATCCTAATGGCCTTGATATCCAGTCGGTATCTGTATTTGATATTTCAGGAAAAAGCGTCATAAGCGCTACACATGTTGGTAACCAATCTAATTACCACTACTCAACCAAATCATTGAGTGACGGTGTTTATGTGGCGTCAATTCATACTGAAAATAATCAAGTGATTTCTAAAAAAGTAATTATAAAGAACTAAATTCTCTTTGTTCTATTTTTATTATTTTTGAGACAAATGTATCTATATGATGTCTCCAGAGGACTACATGCTACCATGTTTGAATAAAAAAATTTTCGGATTGGATTGTATGGGTTGTGGTATGCAACGCTCAATAGCATTCATCCTTAATGGTGACTTTGTTGCAGCATTTCATATGTACCCAGCCATATATAGCTTAATTGCATTGATAGCTGTCATCTTCATAAATTACTTTAGAAATTTTAAGCATGCTTATAAAATTATTATTATTTTGGCACTAATGAACGCTATATTAATAGTTGGCAACTTTATCTTTAAAACTTTTTTTAACTAATCATAAAACACATGAACCAACATCAAGAACCATTACAAAACGCAACACTTATTTTAGTATTAGGAATTTTATCAATATTAACCTGCTGTTGTTATGGAGTGGTTGGTATTGTCTTAGGTGTTGTCACCTTGGTACTCGCAAATAAGGCAACTGCTACTTATTCAGAAAACCCAGAATTATACACTGGATTTCAAAATGTAAAAATCGGAAAAATATTAGCTATCATAGGATTGGTCTTAAGTGTACTGTATTTAATTTTAACCATTTGGGCAATTATGACTTTTGGTTGGGAAACATTACAAGACCAAGAGTTAATGCAAGAAAAATTACGTGAGATGATGGATCAATAGTATGATTTAAATTTCCATAAAAAAAACCTCAATGTACATTGAGGTTTTTTTTATAACTTAAAGTTGAAATTCTTAAACTTCAAATTGCTTTAATGTTTTTATTATAATTGAGACACAATCTAAAAGTTCTTCTTTTGTCATCACTAAAGGAGGTGCAAAACGAATGATGTTACCATGCGTAGGTTTTGCTAATAAACCGTTATCACGAAGAGCTAAACAGATATTCCAGGCTGTATCACTTTCTTCATCATCATTAATAACAATCGCATTTAACAAGCCTTTTCCTCTTACAAGATTTACAATAGAACTTGTTTCGATATATCTATTTAATTCACTTCGGAATAATTCTCCAAGCTGGTAGGCGTTTTCAGCTAATTCTTCATCACGAACAACATCCAAAGCAGCCATTGCAACTGCAGCAGCAATTGGATTACCTCCAAAAGTACTACCATGATTTCCAGGCCTAATCACATTCATGATAGGATCATTAGCCATCACAGCACTTACAGGATACGCGCCTCCAGACAAAGCTTTACCTAGAATTAATATATCAGGTTTAACCTCAGGAGTTCCTGAACAATTCTTGTTTTCACAACTACAATTACCACAGGCTGCTAATAAGCGTCCAGTTCTTGCTATTCCTGTTTGCACTTCATCAGCAATAAACAATACATTATAGGCTTCACATAAGGCTTTAGCTTTTGCTAAATAATCGTCACTAGGAACATACACTCCAGCTTCACCTTGAATAGGCTCAACCAAAAATCCCGCTACATTAGAATTGCTTTTTAATGCTGCTTCAAGAGCTTGTAGATTATCATACTCGATTTTTATAAACCCGTCAGTATATGGTCCGAAGTTCTTTCTGGCTACAGGATCGTTACTAAATGAAATTATCGTTGTTGTACGTCCGTGAAAATTATTTTCACATACAATAATTTGAGCCTCGTTTTCATCAATACCTTTGACTTCGTAAGCCCACTTTCGACAAATTTTCAAAGCTGTTTCAACAGCTTCGGCTCCAGTGTTCATAGGTAATAACTTGTCGAAATTGAAATACTCAGAAGCATATTTCTCATATCTACCAAGCATGTCATTATAAAATGCTCTGGACGTTAAACTCAAAGTTTGTGCTTGAGTTGTCATTGCATTTACAATTTTAGGGTGACAATGCCCTTGATTTACTGCCGAATATGCAGATAGGAAATCATAATACTGTTTTCCTTCTACATCCCATACATAGACACCTTCTCCTCTACTCAGTACTACTGGTAATGGATGGTAATTGTGTGCGCCATACTTGTTTTCTAAATCGATCGCTTGTTGCGAAGTTAATTGGTCTAAAACAGCCATTTTTATTTAGTTTTAATTAAAAAATAACCATTCCTTCTATACCTTTATTTTTTCGAAGAATCCGAAAAAGCAGCGTGGGAGAGAAATCATCCCTAGAACTGGCAAATTAATAATTTTAAACTATGATTTAAAATCTTATTACGAAATTTTTCCTGACAAAGAGGAAACTTGCAATTCTAGGCGTTTCATTTCTCTCAGAATTGCATTTTTATCCATCTGCATCCAAGCAAATATTTTTAGCATGCTTACACCTATTAAAAAAACTACACTACCTAATCCCCATTTTAATAGCGCTTTGATATCTGTAGTATCAAAAAAATTAACAACACAATACAGGAATAATCCAAAGAATACCAAGGTCATGATATTCATTAAAATGATAATCCATTTATTCTTTCCTGTAAATAAGCCTCCGAGCATACCAAGTACATTTTGCTCTTCAAGGTCATCATAGAACTTTGCTTCTTCTTCGGTTAATGTGTCTTTAATCAATTGGTCAATATCGTCCATTTGTGTTTTCATAATTCAATTATTTAATTAAATCACAGTAAATAACTGCGATTACTATTTATAGTGTTTGTGTTTTAAAATTAGTTTTAATGCTTCTCTTGCATGAAACAACCTCGATTTTACTGTTCCAACAGAAATATCCAACATCGCGCTCATTTCTCTTAAAGAATAGTTTTCATTATAAAAAAGTCTCACCACAAGTTGTTGTTGCTCAGGTAATGTTTTAATCGCTTTTAATAACATTTCTTTTAATTGTGTGCGATCGTCATTTACTTCAGCAGTAGAATTAGGCTTATTTTTTAATGCATTAAGTTCTAACCGTTCTCTACTTTGCTTTCTAAATGCGTCCATAGCTTTGTTAAATACAATTCTAAGAGCCCATGGTTTAAAACTTGATGGATTTTGAAGTGTATGTAACTGAGCAATGATTGTACTCCAGCTCTCTTGCGCTACATCTTTAGATAAATCGGCATCTTTAACAATCCAGTATGCCTTTTTACAAAAAATTAAATGCCAACGTTCAACCAATAGTGCCAAAGCCTGCTGCTCGCCTGCTAAATACGATTTGATTAACTTTTTATCGCTATGTTTGTTTGTATTCAATTATGTTTAATTGCTCCTTTTCTTTTATATAAATATCTTAAACACGCTACCCATAGATTATAAGAAGTCGTCGTTTCTGATGAGGAAAAATGCTGCTCTACTTTGTCAAAAGCATCTTCAATAAGCGCATCATGCAGCCATCGTATGATAAAAACCCATAAGAAAGTTGCTTTTACAGACTTTGTTTCCATTTTAATGTCATGCCTAATTTCAGTGGTCGTTACACTCTCCTCCTTGATGGTCAACTTATGTATTCCTTGGAAGCCAATAGGTTTAGTAAACTGAAATTTAATATAAAACCCTGGTTTAAAATCTACAACGGTATACCTGATTCGCCCATGACCGCCTTGACTTTCAATTTGCAAGCCATCATTCAATCGCATTGCTGGCCACTTTTCTTTGGGCCAAATTTTATCTTCGGAAGTTGCCAATGTCTGAAATAATTTAGCAATTTCAGTTTTAGGTTGGTGTATTAATCGCTGATGTATATTTATCACTTTCATACTCTAAAGACGTCGAAAAAACGAAAAGGTTCATTTTATTTTGAAGTTTTATAAAGATAATTGTATTTCGGTATAGTTTATCTCTTGCGATTATTATTTTTGCATCATGGCAAGACGCAAAACTAAACGACAAATTTTCGAACACATCGAAGTCATCGATGCAGGCGCAAAAGGAAAAACAATTGCTAAAGCTCCTGATGGCCGCGTAATTTTTTTACCCAACGCTGTTCCTGGCGATGTTGTAGATGTACAAACCTTTAAAAAGCGTAAGGCATATTTTGAAGGAAAAGCCATAAAATTTCACACCTTATCTACTAAGCGTACAGATCCTAAATGCGAGCATTTTGGTGTTTGTGGTGGCTGTAAATGGCAAGATATGGATTATAAATTCCAGTTAGAATACAAACAAAAGGAAGTGACTAATAACCTGGTGCGTCTCGGACATCTAGAATTACCAGAAGTCACACCTATTTTAGGCTCTGCCGAACAGTATTTCTACCGTAATAAAATGGAATTTTCATTTAGTGATAGTCGTTGGCTAACAATTGAAGAAGTACAATCTGATGAAGATTTAGGTGATAGAAACGCTCTCGGTTTTCATATTCCTGGGATGTGGGATAAGATCTTAGATATTAATAAATGCTGGTTGCAAGAAGACCCGTCTAATGCGATTAGAAATGCCGTTAAATCGTTTTCTGTGACCAATGGTTTAGAGTTTTTTAATACGCGCAACCAAACAGGTTTACTTCGTACGATGATGATTCGTACATCGTCAACTGGTGACCTTATGGTAATGCTTCAGTTTTTTAAAGACGATAAAGAAAAACGTGAGTTACTCCTCGACTACATCGCTGGCACATTTCCGCAGATCACATCATTACAATATGTTATAAACGAAAAAGCTAACGATACAATTTACGACCAGAATGTCATTTGCTATAAAGGAAAAGACTACATCTTTGAGGAGATGGAAGGTTTAAAGTTTAAGATTAATGCGAAATCATTTTACCAAACTAATTCTGCTCAAGCTTATGAATTATATAAAATCACACGAAATTTTGCAGGCTTAAATGGTGACGAACTCGTGTATGATTTATACACAGGTACAGGAACCATTGCGCAATTTGTTGCCAAACAAGCCAAGCATGTAGTTGGTGTAGAAGCCGTTCCTGATGCCATTACAGCTGCTAAAGAAAACGCACAATTAAATGGCATTGAAAACGTTGACTTTTATGTTGGTGATATGAAAAATGTATTTAACGCAGAGTTTATTGAGCAAAATGGAGTTCCAGACGTGATTATAACTGATCCGCCTCGTGACGGAATGCATAAAGACGTTGTTAATCAAATATTAAATATTGCGCCAAAAAAAATAGTTTATGTAAGTTGTAACAGTGCAACCCAAGCTAGAGATTTGGCACTAATGAAAGACCTTTATAAAATCACAAAAACTCAGGCTGTCGATATGTTTCCGCAAACACATCATGTTGAGAATGTTGTACTTTTAGAAAAACGTTAATTAAATTTTAGATATTGAAACGAATAATAGCCCTTTTCAGTTGTATCACACTCATAGCAGTTATAGCTTTGAGTTGTGAACGTGATGATATTTGCGCTGAATCTACGTTAACGACACCACATTTAATCATTCGATTTTATGATATTAATAACCAGGACGAGACCAAACAAGTCAGACAGTTAGAAATTAAGGGGCTTGATGACGATGGTGTTCCATTAGATGGTGATCCTATTCTTACAAGAGTTAACACCGACTCAATTGTTCTCCCGTTACGCTTTCAGGAAGAAAACCTAATTACGACTACCCGTTTCCAACTGGAAAGCGATGCTGATTATGGTGATAATGAAAACCCTGATAATGATTCTAACATCGATATTATAGCAGTAACTTATACACCTGAATTCATTTATGTGTCAAGAGCATGTGGCTATAAAAGCATTTTTGAAATAGGACCTACTGGAAGTATTATAAGAGAAAGCGATGCCGATAACTGGATTGTAAATACTGAGATTTTAAACGAAACTATAGACAATGAAAACGAAGCACACATTATTATTTATCACTAGTATGATAATTGTGATGTTGTTTCCGTTAACATCACAGGCGCAAGACGAAGACAATACATCAGTATCAGATACGCTTATTTACAAACAGAAATACGGTATCAGACTAGGTGGTGATGTTGGTAGAATCATTCGATCTGCTGTTGACAAAGATTATACAGGTTTTGAAATAAATGGAGACTATCGCTTAAGTAAAAATCTATATATAGCTGGTGAACTCGGAACTGAACAACGCCGCATTGCAAATACGTTTTTAGATGTCACAGCTAACGGAAGCTATTTTAAAGCAGGTATTGATTACAACACCTATACCAACTGGCTGGATATGCAAAATATGATATATACAGGCTTTAGAGTTGGTGTAAGCAGTTTTAGCCAAACCATTAACAGTTTTACAATATATAATACCGATCAGTATTGGGGAGAGCAATACTCTGAGAATCCTGGTACTGAAATTAAAGGTCTTACTGGAATCTGGGCCGAATTAATTGTAGGTTTTAAAGCTGAACTCTTACCTAATTTATATGGCGGCTTAAATGTACAACTCAAATCGATGATTAGTCAAGATCAACCTCCAGGATTTGAAAATCTTTATGTTCCTGGATTTAATCGAACGTATGATAGTGGTCGTTTTGGTATTGGTTTCGGGTACACGATATCGTACTTAATTCCTATTTATAAAAAAGACAAAAAAGTCGTTATTGAAGAGGATAAGTAAATACGACTAATCGTATTCTCATACATTAGTTAGTCATATACTTTCCTTTCTTACTACCTTCATACATGATATACTTCACAAAGCGCGATTCTAATTTAGCATTGAATAAATGAATTTTTCTTGAAGGTCGTAATCCAACATGCTTTAGCGCATCTAAATTTGATGTAATAAACCAGGCTTCAGTTCCGGGATATCCTTGTTTTAAGGTATCTCCAATTTCCTTGTAAAATGTTTCCATATTGATATCCAGACGCTCACCATAAGGCGGATTAAATACCATATGTAATTTTTGATCTCCTGATTTTTCTGTCTTGAAAAAATCGTCATGATGAATCGTTATGAAATCATCAAGGTGCGCATTTTTAATATTGGCTTTGGCTTTTGATACTGCACTAGGCGATTTATCATAACCTATCATTTTATGATGAAAATCTCTGGTTTTACTAAGTAAGGACTCTTCTATTTTTTCAAAAAGGTCAACATCCCAATCTTGCCAACGCTCGAAGGCAAATTCTTTACGCATTAAATTTGGCGGAATATTACAGGCTATCATAGCAGCTTCTGCCAATATAGTACCACTACCACACATAGGGTCCATAAAATCAGATTGTCCATCCCATCCTGATAACATGACTAAGCCTGCTGCCAGCACTTCATTAATAGGTGCTATATTTGTGGCTGTTTTATATCCGCGTTTGTGCAGTGATTCTCCCGAAGTATCCAAAGAAATGGTACAAACTTGTCTATCGATATGAACGTTGATTTTTAAATCCGGAAAGCGCAAATCAACATTAGGTCGTTGTCCGTCGGTATCTCTAAATTTGTCAACAATAGCATCTTTGGTTTTTAACGCCACGTATTTGGAATGTGTGAATGCTTTAGAATGTACTGTTGCATCTACAGCCAGGCTACCAGTAGGTTTAAGAAATTCATTCCATGGCATTTTATAAACACGATCATATAAATCCTGTTCATTTACGACACGAAAAGTTTTAATAGGCTTAAGAATTTTTATAGCAGTACGAAGTGACAGATTTGCTTTATACATAAAGCCTTTATCTCCAACAAAACTCACATTTCTAACGCCTTTTTTTACTTCCATAGCGCCTAATTGAATGAGTTCACGTTCTAATAATTCTTCAAAACCATATAAGGTTTTTGCAACCATTTTATAATTATTCTCCATGCTGTACGACTAATAGGTAGCAAAAATAAAGTATTTTTGTGGTTTCAAAGATGATTTAAAGAGATTACTCCCTAAGTTTTGGGATGATGTGAATTACTTATGACAGAAAACACGCAACAATGGTATGCTTCATGGTTTGATACACCGTTTTACCACATTTTATATAAGGATAGGGATCATGTAGAAGCACAGCAGTTTATGGATAATCTCACCGAATATCTTAATATTCCTGAAGGTGGCGACATTTTAGATTTAGCTTGTGGTAAAGGCAGACATTCGGTTTATCTAAATAGTTTAGGCTACAACGTAACTGGTGTTGATTTATCTGAAAATAGCATAGCCTATGCTAAGCAGTTTGAAAATGACACACTTCACTTTGAAGTTCATGATATGTGTAAACCATATAAAACACAGTTTGATGCTGTATTTAATATGTTTACCAGCTTTGGATATTTTGAAAAAGAAACGGATAATCTAAAAACTATTGAAGCTATTAAAGCTAATCTTAACGCTTCTGGTTTTGGAGTTATCGATTTCATGAACAGCAATTATGTTATTAATAATTTGGTTCCTGAAAATGTAAAAACCGTTGGTGGTATTGATTTTATTCAGAAAAGAAGCCTTAAAGATGGGTATATCATTAAGGATATTTCATTTTCTTCTGAAGGTGAACATTTCAATTTTCAAGAACGTGTAAAAGCATTTACATTGGAAGATTTTCAAATCCTTTTTGAAAAAGCAGGTGTCCATTTACTGGATGTCTTTGGAGATTATAAACTTAAGAGGTATGATGCAAACACATCTGAACGCCTAGTCATGATTTTTAAATAATGCAGTCGTATTTACTTCCCATATTAGCTGTAGGCATAGGAATTGCTTTAGCATTGGTTACCAAGCAAAAAAACACCATTTATACAAAACTCCTACTCTCTTTTAGTGGTGCTTTTTTATTAGCACTCACACTTTTTGATTTACTACCAGAAGTGTATGATCATCTTGAAGCCAAGACCACAGGATTGTTTATCATGTGTGGTATCTTATTACAAATTGTTTTAGAATTTTTTTCAAAAGGTGCCGAACATGGTCATGTTCACATTCATAAAAGTGAAACGAACTTCCCCTGGCTTTTATTTATTAGCTTATGTTTACATAGTTTTTTAGAGGGGTTTCCTATACATGAACATAATGATATGGTTTATGGTGTTCTGATTCATAAAATTCCAATTGCTGCTTTAATTTCGGCTTTTTTAATCCAGTCGAGTTTCAGCAAACTACAAATAGCTAGTTTCTTAATAATCTTTACTTTAATGACTCCCTTAGGAACTTATATTTCTAATGCTACAGATCTTAATCATGTACATTTAAACAAAATAAATGCTTTAGTCATCGGTATCTTTTTTCATATTTCTACAACCATTTTATTTGAAAGTAGCGAAGGACATAAATTTAATCTTTCAAAGTTAATAGCAATTATCTTAGGCGTCGGAATCGCATTTACCATCTAATTATGTTTTCAAAAGAAGAAAGTCGCATTCTCAGACAAGAATTCTGGACCAGTTTTGGCAAGTCATTTCCCAGAAAATGGATTCTCTATGATACGAAAATTAAAGGCTTCTCGTTTAAGTTCCATTTTGATACCAAAAAGGCGTTGGTCGCTTTAGACCTTGAGGATGATTTAGAAAACCGTATTAACTACTGGGAAAAACTTAAATCATTAGAAACCTTACTTCGAAATGAGTACTTACCAGATGTCATTTATGAAGAAGAATACTACCTTGACAATGGTAAAGAACTGTCAAGAATTTATGTTCCATTAGATCACAAAGTTTCTATACATAATAAGCAAACCTGGCAAGAGGTTATGGTCTTTTTCAACACTACAATGGGAAAGTTTGAAGATTTTTTCGAAACCTATCGAGATATTTTAGAACCATAGCTAACACTATTGAAGCCTTTTTCTTCAAAAACTTTCATAACACACTGCACACATAAGCTTATTAAGCTCAACCCTTAAATTTTCTGATGTAAATGCTGGGAATAATTCTCTAAAATTCAAAACTATTATTATATTTAGGTGGATAATAGTAGTGCCTTTAATTATGAAAACATTTTTAAGCTTATTGCTTTGTATAGTTTTAATATCTAGTTGCGAATCAACTAAAGATACCGATGTTTTTCATTCTGAAAACTGGAATAAACGTCAGATTGACTTGTCCTCTAAAGATTCATTAAACTACGGAAAATCATACCTGTCTATCTATTCTCAAATTTATAGCATTTCTCAACATAAAACGCATAATCTGACTGCTATGGCAAGTTTGAGAAACGTAAGTGACCGAGATACAATTTACTTGACGAGTGCAAAATATTACGATACGCATGGCGTTTTACTTAGAACCTATTTTGACACTCCTATATTTTTAGCACCTCTTGAAACTACCGAAATTATTATTGACGAACTCGATATTGAAGGTGGTACAGGTTCAAATTTTATTTTCGAATGGCTTATTCCTGAAGATAGTCCTGAACCTCTATTTGAGGGCATTATGAATTCTACTGTAGGTCAACAAGGTTTGTCGTTTACTACGCAAGCTGTACGTTTAAAATAACAACTATTTATACATCTTAGTTTCTGGTAATGTAACATTCGTAGGTTTATACAGACCTATAGTTCAAATTATAAAGTATGAACGGAAGTTTAAGCCAGTTTAAAGCAACCCAAAGACGAAGAGCCGATCGCAAAGAGCAAGCTAAAGGAAAGTTCAGTAAAAATCACCTGAATTATAAAGATTCGGAATCGAAAACCGAATACAATTTTCCGTCTTTAGAACATGACGAATTAGAAAATCTTAAGCATTCTATTAAAGCCAATTTAAAATCTGAGAAACGCAAAAACTTTAGTATTGTTTTCAGCTTGACAGTGATTATCGTAATATTCATCTATTTTTTTGTTTTATCCTAGAAATCTTGATGGCATTTATCGACAATCTGATTTAATCGCTTAATTGCTAATTTCACGTTAATTTCAGTATCATATAACATTTCATAATATTCATTTTGAGTGAACACCTGAGCTACAAAGTCGTTATATTCAAAAGGCAACAGACCTAATGATTTGTAATCTGAATCATCAGTATTATGACGATAGTTGTAATACTTGTATGTAAGAATTCCTTTTTCTAAAGTATATTCAAAATTAAAACTGACTGTTCCGATATAATTCTCAGTATCATTTATACGATAAGGAAATTGCCATTCGCCTTTTAAATATGATGCTTTTGAAGGCTCCTTACTAATATATTGCTCCTCAACGCCAAATAAGATCAGATTATCAATAATGCATTGAAACATGATAGCATCACTCTTTTGAGAGTTAATTCTCAGCGAGCCTACTGACTGAATTTTGCCCTCGTCATCAGCTGACAACACAACACTATTTAAAAAATCACGTTCTGAATATTTATTAACTTCGGAAATATCAACTCTAGGATCTACAAGGTAAAACTGATTCTGATATTCAATCATTCCAAAGGAAAAATACTTGAATTTCTGATGTTCTATAGTTCCAAATATCCTAACAACTCCAATTGTTTTATCAAAGGCATCATGTTCATTTAAAACTTCATAACTCACAGAGTTAAAATCTAAATCAAACAATTTTGTTTTCGACACCATCTTTGAAAATTTTGTCATAAAATCATTTTCAATGGTTTGTCTGTAATTATCAGATAAATCTAAAAATGCTTGTTGCTCCTGCTCTTTAGTCCATTCGGAAGCATATAACTTTTTTAAGTTTTCCCAAACGGCTGCTTCAGGAATGATAAGTGTTTTAAATAGGTCGGCGTCATTATTTCTCACAGACTTTAAAATAAGATTGCCAAGCTTTTCGTGTGTTTTCTCTTGAGAAGAAACAGATAAAAACGACATGACAATTAAAATAGAAAAAAGAATCTTTTTTAAATTCATAATATTTTAAATCACATAATAGTAGACCATAAAAAAATGACAAACAGCTCCACCAAGAACAAACACATGCCAGATGACATGATTATAAGGTATTTTTTCAATGGCATAAAAAATAATACCTAAAGTATAAAAAGCTCCTCCTGCGAACAAAAGGTAAAGTCCGTTAGTAGCAATTCTATCTGCTAAAGTAGAGAAATCGAAGACAATAAGCCAACCCATCACGAGGTATAATAGTGTTGAAAATGTTTCAAATTTTCCGGTAAAAAATAGTTTTAAAATCACACCAAAAGCAGCGATTCCCCAAACGACCCAAAAGAGTAGCCAACCTAAACTATCTGGCAGCATAATAAGAAGCACTGGTGTATAAGTTCCTGCAATGAGTAAGTAAATACTAATATGATCTACAATCCTGAAATAGTGCTTGCGTTTTTCTCCTGTTACGGCATGATAAAATGTAGACGCTAAGAACAATACGATTATAGAAACACCGTAAACAATAACGCTAAATAAAGCATAAGGTGTTTCTTTTTTTAGAAACACGATAAGGAGTACCAATCCAGCAATACCGAGAACAGCACCAATACCATGACTCCAAGCATTTAAACGTTCTTCGAAAGCGGTTTGAATGCGCATTAATTTTTGGTTTCTGCAGTTGCTTTGTCATTCAGCCATTTGTCGGTAAGATCATAATAATCGAAATCGATGGCAGGTTCCTGACGAATTAATTGACGGTTTTGAAAAGCTCGTTCTAAAATATCTTCAATTAAAAAATCCTCTTTAACTTCAATAGGGTTAAATTCTCGCTTTAAGGAGATATCAAAAAGGTTAGCTGTACTGTTAAACCAAAATGCACGCCATCCATTACGCAATTCTTTAATGAGCTCAAATGTCGTTTTTCCTGTTTGGCGATGGATAAGCTTCACTAAGATTTGCCCTTCAGTTTTGGTTAGTTTTTTTAATTCAGCAGAAAATTCTTCTTCAATATATTTTTGAATTTTTTTGGCGTATTTTTTCTTCTTGCGTTTACTGTCTAAAGTTTCCAAGCGTTGGTTCAAACTGGTTAAACGTTCGGCTGCTAATTTTGCATAAGGATACACTTTTAAAGTTTTACGCTTTAATATTAAATACTTGATACGCTCTTCCTTACTGGAAAATTTCAGCTTATTAAGTAATAACACCTCATTTAAATCAATGGCTGTTTTTGGAATTGAATCCCCTTCAACGTAAATGTACTGCACAGCTGTAGAGTCTTGTTCTACAGGTTCTATCTGAGAAAAGACAAGCATTGGAAAACACAATATGAGATATAAAAATGACTTCATGTTTAAGACTTATCTAAAATCGTTCCAATTGTAATGGCTTTAGATTTCAAAATTAAGTATTTACTGCTTTTAAAACCTTTATTTCTTGTTAATATTGTGAATAAATTTTGATTTAATTTAATATAAAAAACCCACAAATAACAACTATTTATGGGCTTATCTCATACAATCTTTACCTATAATTGCTGTCGGTTATCATTAGATTGTGTATCGATTAATTTATTATATGGGTCTACACCTACTTCAGTTGGTTTTTGATCAACTATAATGGTGAGCTTGTTATTAATTTTAGTGATTTTATGTTTTTTCAAATATAAAACCCGTTCTTTCTTTTGACCATCAATATCATCTTCGGTGAAGATTCCAACATCAATATAATCTTCTAATTGAACAGATAAAATTGGTGTTTTCTTTCCTTCTGCTAAATAAGAAATTGAATCTCTACCTGGCTCAGAATAGTAGCGTCTTCCCTTTTCATTATTACGATATTTACTCACGTTAAATTCGATATCAACTTTAAACTTACCATTATCCATTTCAGTAATATTAGCATCTTCGATACGATTATCATAGAGCGTAATGGTTTCAAACATATCCTTGATAACATATTGCAAACTATCTGGCGTCACAGCTTTAATATGGTTAACCATGTCTATTGAAGTCGTATAAGGTGGCTCTTGAAATTTTACTTTTTCCACATAAGTTTTTAGCGTATTATTCAGAACATCTTCTCCTATATAATCGCTTATAGCATAAAACACTAAAGAGCCTTTCTGGTAACGTATGTAGCCTTGTCCGTCGTTATACATTAACGGTTTTTCACGCTTGCTTTCGAAGGTTCTGGCAGTTAGATAATCGTCTAAAGATTTCTTTAAAAACTTACGCATTTGAGTTTTACCTAACTCTTTTTCAAGAACTTTTAATGCCACATACTCTGATAAACTTTCCGATAGCATGGTTGCTCCAAGAACATCAGCACCAATCACCTGATGTGCCCACCATTGATGCGCGACTTCGTGTACAGTTATCGCATAGGTATAATCAATACCTCCTTCTTCACTATCATCGACATCTGCAATAAATCCGGCATCTCCAGCAAACGGAATCGTATTTGGAAACGACTGTGCAAAACTTCCACTTGGGAATTCTACAATGCGGAGTTGTTTGTGCTGATACGGACTAAAATTTTCGCTGTTATATGCCAGAGACGCTTTCATACCTTCCATCATACGATCAAGGTTGTACTCATGACCTTTGTGGTAATAAATTTCGAGATTGACATCATTCCAAGTATCACGTTTCACCTCATATGCTGCGGAATTATAAGCGTAAAAGTTTAAAATTTTGCTATCCATTTTATAATAAAAATAACGACGCCCATCTTCAACCCATTCTTTCTGAAGATAACCAGGCGCTATAGCAATTTGGTCTTCACTGGTACTAACCGTAGTTTCAAAATCAATCCAATCACTATCTTTAGAAATGTAAGTATTCCCTAAAGCAGTAGAGTCTGAAGGATGTGGTCGTAACTCATTAGGTGGTAAATCGTACTTTTGACGTGTTTTATTATCGGTAAGTTCTCGATTTTCACTATAACCTAAACTAGGAAACAGCTGCATATTATTGATAAATGTTCCATTAGCTCTAATAGGAGAATTCCTTGTGATTAAAGTATTAGGTTCATTTTTAACAGTAAAATTTAACACCATCGAATCACTTGGTTTTAATGGTGTTTTCAACTGATAAATATCAAAATCATATACGGTGTCTTCAAGCACAAGAGTGTTTTCTCGATCAAACTCAAATGTACTTACATAATCGTTATGATTTAAAAATATACTATCGATAGCCTGATTTGTTTTGTTAACCATTACATAGGTTCCTGAGGCTTCAAAATCTCTCGACTTTGGAAATATATGTACATCTGTCTTAACCGATACAATTCTGGGCTGTGCGTTATTTTGATACTTTTTATAGGTCTTTTCCCAATCAACTCTGAGTTTCTCTATCTGTTTGGACGAATATCTCGTATTTTCAATATTAGTCTCTTTAAAAATTCTAAATCCTAAGGTTAAAAACCCTAGAAGTAATACCATAGAAGTAATAACAACTGGAAGTTTGTAACGCTTTTTAGCAATAGATAAACGCTCTTTAAAAGAATGTGGTAAACCTCTTACCCAAAATAATCCTGCAATAACCACTAAAATTAATCCTGCCAGAACCCAATACGCCTTATACAATAAATAACGTCCCAGAGAATCGCCATAACCATTCATGTCATTGTAACCAAATCCTGGACCTTCATTATATTTGAACAAGTCATTTTCTACACCTGCTAAAGTTAAAAATGGGATTCCGATAGAAATCACAATTAGTATAAATAATCCTAAATACAGATTCCTTACCAGAGTATGTAAGCATAGGGCTAAAAATGCCCAGATAACATAGTTGATGAGTTTTAATCCCAATAATTCTTTGAGATATAGTCCTACTTCAATATCGTAATATCCTTTATATAATTGAAATGCGATACCTGCAACCATGATGATTAAAAGCAATAGAATTTGCATTTTAATCACAGCTATAAGCTTAGATAAAAACAGCGTCCAGTTTGGTACTGCAGTCGTATCCTCTAGTCCGTTCATTCGAAAGGTTTTACTTCGATTGACGAGAACTCCAGTATATAAAAATGTACATATATTTATAGACAAAACAAAGATGCTTCCTCCTTGTAGCATTCGCCAGGTTCGAGGATAAGTTGGTGTTCCAAAAGCATTTCCAACATCAATTAATACCACTAAAACCAAAAGTAGTCCTACAAGAACAATAGATATAAAAGGCCAGTTTTTAACAATATACTTGAATTCGACATTAGAAACTTTCCATGCTGTTTTTAAGTTTTGCAGAAAAGAATAATCAAAATTAACCTTTGGTAAATTTATTCTGGTAATACCACCAAAATTACTTTTAGTTGAACGCTCTCCTGTTTTTCTTTTAAATAATGAAAATGAAAGCGCATTTTGACTAAAAGTGAAATATTTATAGACAAGTCCGAATATCAAACTAGCAACTCCCAGCCATATTAATCGATTATAGAGAATTAACTCTTTAATAGGGATATGTAATTCATTTTGTTCGGAAATAGTCCAATATCTCGTATAGTATTGTGCTGCAGCTGCTCCATAAGGATCAACCAAAGCAGCAAAATACCGATGCTCAGGATTTGATAAAAAGCTTTCTGTAAGTCCTTGAACAAAAAACAATAAGACGATAGTTATAAAACCCGCAGCGATATTTCGGGTAAAAGTAACTACTGCAAATACAATGGCTCCAAATAAAATAATATTAGGTAATATAAATAACCAATAAGTATCGAAATAAGCTTTGAAATTAAATGAGGTTACCAAATCCGGGTTTGTGCCAGGCATTCTAAATCCTATAAACATTCCTATGCCTATAGCCAATACAATGCAGGTTACGACAAGAATAGAACTAAAAAACTTTGCAAATAGATAATTGGCTTTAGTAAACGGATAGGAATATAAAATGGTATGCATCTCACTTTTATAATCGCGATACACCGATACACCAATAATTGAAGGAAACAGAAAAAATATTAAAATAGATAAGCCGTTAAATAAATTGCTGACCCCATAAGGCGAGTTCACAATTCGTGAAGAGCCAGTCGTTGCAGTGATACTATCAAAAATTCCTGCTGAAGTTGCTGCAATAAAAAGCGCTAAAAAAAAGAAAATTGCCATGTAAATATATACAGCAGGCTTTTTTATCCAATAGTTTAGCTCATGAAAAAATATAGTAGAAAACATAATGTACTTTTTTAATTTAGTTGAAATTGATTTAGCTTAAAACTGGTTCATCTTGTTTTAAGGCTATAAAGTACACGTCGTCTAATTGAGGTTCAGAGGCTTTAAAATCGTCATCTGGCTGAGCATTTGCATACACTCGTATGTTTAGCGAATTATCTTCATTATAATTTGATGACAGAATATTGTATTTAGCTTCATTGGCTTCTAAGTCATCTCTATCAATCACTTTAGTCCAAATTTTCCCTACAAGCTCTGCTCTGGCTTTCGAAGGTGTTGATTGCTTTAAAATTCGTCCACCATTCAAAATCGCCATCTCGTTACATAGCTCTTTAACATCTTCTACTATATGTGTCGAAAAAATGACAGTACAATTGGTACCTACCTCTCTAAGTACATTTAAAAATCGATGTCTTTCGGCTGGATCTAAACCTGCTGTAGGCTCATCAACTATAATAAGTTTCGGGTTATTTAATAACAGTTGCGCAATGCCAAAACGCTGTTTCATACCTCCAGAATATCCTGCAACATTTTTCTTTCTGACATCGTATAAATTGGTAATTTCTAAAACCTCATTCACTAAAGCTTGTCGCTCAGATTTTGAGCTTACGCCTTTTAAAGTTGCAAAGTAATCTAATAAAGCTTCTGCTGACATTTTAGGATACACACCAAAGGATTGTGGTAAATAGCCAAGCACTTTTCTAAGCGCCATTTTATCTTCTAAAACATTGATTTCTCCAAAAGTAATAGATCCAGAATCCGGACTTTGTAATGTCGCAATAGTTCGCATTAAAGAGGATTTACCAGCACCATTTGGCCCCAATAAACCAAACATTCCTGTTCCTATTTCAATATTGAGGTTATCGATGGCTTTAACACCATTTTTGTATGTTTTTGTTAAATCTTTAATGACTAGCTTCATTCTAATATAAATTTGATGGTTTCTTAATTGTAGGTATTGGTGTAAAAATACTTCATTTTGTTACAAATTTTCGATGCTTAAGATTTAAATACTGAATAAATCCTTTTATTTTTACGAAAACTGAAACATAAACATATATGGCTACAAAAAGTATACTCAATAAAAAATCAATTGATTTCCTTGAAAAATATTTAAATAATGCTGCTCCAACAGGTTATGAATGGGACGGACAAAAGGTGTGGATGGACTATCTAAAACCTTATGTAGATGAATTTATTACTGATACCTACGGAACTGCTGTTGGTGTCATCAACCCTAAGGCAAAATATAAAGTCGTGATTGAAGGGCATGCCGACGAAATTTCTTGGTATGTAAACTATATTTCTGATAACGGACTCATATACGTAATTAGAAATGGTGGAAGCGATCATCAAATTGCACCTAGTAAAATTGTAAACATACACACAAAAAAAGGGATTGTAAAAGGTGTATTTGGATGGCCTGCAATTCACACCAGAAGTAAAGCAAAAGAAGAACCGCCAAAACCTGATAATATATTTATTGACTGCGGCTGTACAACTAAGGAAGAAGTTGAAAAATTAGGCGTTCATGTAGGCTGTGTTATTACTTATCCAGACACATTTCATATTCTGAATAAAAATAAATTTGTCTGTCGTGCACTTGATAACCGAATGGGTGGATTTATGATTGCTGAAGTGGCGCGTCTTCTAAAAGAGAATAAAAAGACTTTACCATTCGGACTTTATGTTACGAATTCTGTTCAAGAAGAAATAGGATTACGTGGCGCACAAATGATTACTGAAACTATCAGACCTAATGTTGCTATCGTTACCGATGTTACGCATGATACCACAACACCTATGATTGATAAGAAAAAGGAAGGTCATCTTGAACTTGGTAAAGGTCCTGTAGTGGCTTATGCTCCTGCTGTACAACAAAAATTGAGAGATTTAATCACTGATACTGCCGAAGCTAAGAAAATTCCGTTTCAACGTTCTGCACTTTCTAGAGCAACAGGTACAGATACCGATGCCTTTGCCTACAGCAATGGTGGCGTGGCTTCTGCACTAATTTCTTTACCATTACGTTATATGCATACAACTGTAGAAATGGTACATCGTGATGATGTTGAAAATGTGATTAAGATGATTTATGAAACTTTACTGAAGATTAAAGATGGGGATACATTTTCATATTTTGAATAATTAAAACATGATTTTAAAACATCAAAAGCATCTTTTTAACATTGAAGATCACATTACTTATTTAAACACTGCCAGCCTCTCTCCTTCTTTTAAAGCTGTTGAGCAGGCTGGAATTGATGCGGTTTTACAAAAGAGCCAGCCTTATACCATTCCGTCTTCAGATTTTTTTGATCCGGTGACTGAGCTTAAAGGCTTATTTGCCCAACTTATTGATGTTGACGAATCTGAACGCATCGCCAGTATTCCTTCTGTTTCCTACGGAATAGCGACAGTTACTAATAACATTAAACTCAATTCTGGAGACGAAATAGTAATCATTGAAGAGCAGTTTCCGAGTAATTATTATGCCTGGAAAAAACTGGCTGACACCTATGATGCCAAACTGATTACAGTTGCCAATCCGAATTTAAAAACGTACAACGCCAAACAGTGGAATCAAGACCTTCTTGATCACATCACCAACAAAACGGCTGTTGTGGCACTTGGAAATATCCATTGGTCCAACGGCACAATTTTCGACTTAAAAGCCATAAGAGCTAAAACCAGAAAGCACGACGCATTATTAATTGTTGATGGCAGTCAAACTATTGTAGCCTTTCACTTTTCTGTTAAAGAAATTCAACCTGACGCTTTAATTTGTGCAGGTTACAAATGGTTATTCGGACCATATGGTTGTGGCTATGCCTATTACAGCAGTTATTTTGACGATGGCGAACCTATTGAAAATAACTGGGCTAACCGGTTACACAGTGAAAAATTATCTGATTTAACCAATTATGAACCCCAGTACAAACCGTTTGCAAATCGCTATGCTGTTGGTGAAAGTGGAAATTTCATTTATGTGAAAATGCAAATCGAAGCCTTAAAACAAGTGATAGATTGGACTCCAAAAGCTATTCAGGAGTATTGTAAATCGATATCCTATAAAGCCGTAGCGGAACTTACTGGTTTAGGTTTTCAAATTGAACATCCCGATTATCGGACGCATCATTTATTTGGAGCAAAACTTCCTGAGCATATTGATATTAAAGACTTAAAAACAGTGCTTCAAGAACAAAACATTTTTTTATCCTTTAGAGGATCATACATTCGCATTTCTTGTCATCTGTTTAATACTAAATCTGATTTTGACACTTTAGTGAATGTCATTAAATCAATCCTTTAAAAATTAGCTTTTGGAAGAATATATCGACATCGTAGACCGAAACGGACAACCAACAGGTGTTTCTGCATTAAAGTCAGAAATTCATGCCAAAGGTCATTTACACAATACGGCTCACGTTTGGTTGTATACAGCAGAAGGAAACATTCTTCTTCAACAACGTGCGGCTTCAAAAGCTATTTGTCCGCTACTTTGGGATGTTTCTGTAGCTGGCCATATAGATGCTGGAGAAACTCCAGAACAAGCAGCTGTTAGAGAAGCCAAAGAAGAAATTGGCATCTCCATTAACGAAGCTCAGCTCATTAAAATTGGAGTGTTTGAATGTTTTCAATCCTATCCTAACGGCATCATTGATAATGAATTTCACAATACGTTTGTAGCTAAGATCGCGGTAAAACTAGATGCGCTTCAACCTCAAAAAGAAGAAGTGGAAGCCTTAAAATTTGTATCTATCGACCAGTTCAATCAACTACTAAAACATTCTGAAGCTAATAATCATTTTGTTTCAAGTAACAAATCCTATTACGAATTTGTAGTTGCTGCCATTAAAACCAGAATGACGCGCTAATTTTCACTATATTTTACCTATGATTAATCTACTCTTACTAGCTATTGCTCCTATTTTTATCATCATTCTTTATGTCTATTTTAAAGATAAATATGACAAAGAGCCTAAAGGTTTATTACTGGCAAGTTTCCTATTGGGCGCCATAGTTAGTATTGTCGTTACAACCATCATTTATCTGGGTTTTGATATTTTATTACCTCTTAACGATAGCTTTAGTGTGCCACAACAATTTGTGAAAGCCTTTCTGGTTGTTGGTCTTACTGAAGAATTTAGTAAGTATATAATTGTGAGGTTTTTTGCCCAACCTAAAAAAGCATTTAATGAACCTTTTGATGGTATTATGTATGCCGTTATGGTATCGATGGGGTTTGCGGCTACAGAAAATGTATTTTATGTTTTAGAAAGTGGTTATATTACTGGGTTTTTAAGAGCCTTTACTGCGGTTCCTGCTCATGCTACCTTTGGGATTTTAATGGGCTATTTTATGGGAAAAGCAAAGTTTTCTAAGTTTAGAATCCGACTTAATTTACTAGGCTTACTCCTAGCAGTAACATTTCATGGGTTTTATGACTTTTTCTTATTTATAGATTTTATTCCTGGCATCTGGACAGGCGCCATTATATCTCTAATTCTCGGTATTATTTTATCGCACAAAGCCATTAAAAAACATCAGGACGATTCACATTTCAATCCAGATAATAATCAATAAACAAGTCATGAGTTTCTAAATATGAGATCGTAAATTCACATTTACGAAAACGTTATAATTCGTTACCTTTACCAAAATTTAAAATTCATTTCAATGCGTCAATCGTTTAAAGTAAATGTCAATACATCATTCGATTTTGATATTTCAGAAACCGACAGTTCTAAACTCAATAGCATAAAAACTTCAGCTAATACCTATCATGTTTTGCATGACGACACATCTTATAAAGCTGAAATAACCGCTTCAGATGTTAATAAAAAATCATATGAAGTAAAAGTTAATAACAACACTTATAATATCAACATTTTTAACGCTTTAGATTCTTTAATAATAGACATGGGATTTGAAATAGGAAGCTCAAAAATTGTCAATGACATCAAAGCGCCAATGCCTGGTCTTATCCTTGAAATAAATGTAAAAACAGGACAAGAAGTCAATGAAAATGATCCGCTTTTAATCTTAGAAGCCATGAAAATGGAAAACGTTTTAACCTCACCTAGAACAGGTGTTATCAAATCTATTTCTGTTGAAAAAGGAAATGCTGTAGAAAAAAACCAACTATTAATTGAGTTTGAATAACATGAAAAAAATATTAGTTGCAAATCGTGGAGAAATAGCCATTCGTGTTATGCGAACGGCAAAAAAAATGGGAATTAAAACGGTTGCTGTTTATTCAACAATCGACAGACAATCACCGCATGTAAAATATGCAGATGAAGCTGTTCTTATTGGTGAAGCACCTTCTAATCAATCGTATTTATTAGGTGATAAAATTATTGAGGTTGCTAAAAACTTAAATGTCGATGCAATTCATCCAGGATACGGATTCTTGAGTGAAAATGCTGATTTTGCTGAATTATGCGAAAGTAATAACATCACATTTATTGGTCCGAAATCTCATGCCATCCGAATCATGGGAAGCAAATTAGCAGCAAAAGAAGCGGTTAAAGCTTATGATATCCCTATGGTTCCTGGTACAGATGAAGCCATAACAGATATCGCTGAAGCCAAAAGTATAGCTAAAGACATCGGGTTCCCAATCTTGATAAAGGCCTCAGCTGGTGGTGGCGGAAAAGGCATGCGTATTGTAGATAAAGAAAGTGAATTTGAATCGCAAATGGATCGCGCCATTAGTGAAGCTGTGAATGCCTTTGGTGACGGCTCCGTATTTATTGAAAAATACGTCACTTCGCCACGTCATATTGAAATTCAGGTTATGGCCGACACCCATGGCAATAGTATTCACTTATTTGAACGTGAATGCAGTATCCAGCGTCGTCATCAAAAAGTTGTAGAAGAAGCGCCATCGAGTGTCCTCACACCAGAACTACGCTCCAAAATGGGTGAAGCAGCCGTTAGAGTTGCCAAAGCTTGTGATTATGTTGGTGCTGGTACCGTCGAATTTTTACTTGATGACGATCATAATTTCTACTTCCTTGAAATGAATACACGTCTCCAGGTTGAGCATCCTGTATCTGAAATTATCACGAATACCGATTTGGTCGAATTACAAATTCGTGTGGCTCGTGGTGAGGTTTTACCTTACCAACAAGAGGACTTAAAAATTCATGGCCATGCACTGGAATTGCGTGTGTATGCTGAAGATCCTTTAAATGATTTTCTACCAAGTGTCGGCACATTAGAAACTTACAAATTACCTGAAGGCGATGGAATACGTGTGGATAACGGATTTGAAGAAGGCATGGAAATTCCGATTTATTACGACCCGATGATTTCGAAGTTAATTACCTACGGAAACACCAGAGATGAAGCCATTGCCTTAATGCTGAAAGCAATTGACAATTATCACATTGAAGGTATCCAAACCACATTACCTTTTGGAACTTATGTTTGTGAGCATGACGCCTTCCGAAGTGGGAATTTCGATACGCATTTTGTAAAGAAGTATTATTCAGCTGAAAAATTATTAGAACAACAGCAAAATGAAGCTAAAATTGCAGCATTAATTGCTGTTCAACGGTATTTAGAAGAACAAAAAATACTTCGCATTCCGAATTAAGAAAAACAACAAGTATTCCGTATCAAAAAACGTAATAGAAAGCGACACGGAATCATAACTTAAGACATCCATTCTGATTTACAGTCAGAATCATAAAATCCGAAAACAACGTATGGATTCAAAAATTAAAACGCTAAACGACAAACTAGAACAGGCCTACTTAGGTGGCGGACAAGCGAGAATTGACAAACAACACCAAAAGAAAAAACTCACTGCTAGAGAACGCGTCATGTATCTTTTAGACGACCAATCATTTGAAGAAATTGGCGCCTTGGTAACACATAGAACCAAAGACTTTGGTATGGAAAATCAGAAGTTTTATGGCGATGGTGTCGTGACTGGTTACGGAACAATTGACGGACGCCTCGTGTATGTCTTTGCTCAGGATTTTACCGTTTTTGGAGGTTCGCTTTCAGAAACTCATGCTGAAAAGATTTGTAAAATCATGGATTTGGCAGTTAAAGTTGGTGCGCCTGTGATTGGATTGAACGATTCTGGTGGTGCCAGAATTCAGGAAGGTGTGCGTTCGCTTGGTGGTTATGCCGATATTTTTTATCGCAATGTACAAGCTTCGGGTGTGATTCCGCAAATTTCAGCCATCATGGGACCATGTGCTGGAGGTGCCGTTTATTCGCCTGCTATGACCGATTTTACGATTATGGTAGAAGACACCAGCTATATGTTTGTTACAGGTCCGAATGTTGTAAAAACAGTCACCAATGAAGAAGTTACTAGTGAAGAACTTGGTGGCGCCAGGACACATTCTACTAAATCTGGTGTGGCTCACAAAACCTCATCAAATGATGTAGAATGCTTAGAAGATGTCAAGACTTTGCTGAGTTATTTACCACAAAATAATACAGAATCGCCTGAATTATTAGCATATAAATTGGAAGACGAAGTTAGAGATAGCTTATCCGATATCGTACCCGATAATGCGAATAAACCTTACGATATGCATGAAGTTATTAAAGGTATTATTGATGAAGATTCGTTTTATGAAATTCATAAAGATCACGCCGAAAATATCATTTGCGGTTTTGCGCGTTTAGGCGGAAGAAGCATCGGAATTGTAGCCAATCAACCTATGTTTTTAGCAGGTGTTTTAGATGTTAACAGCTCCAAAAAAGCAGCTCGTTTTGTTCGTTTTTGCGACTGTTTTAATATTCCGTTGCTTGTATTAGAAGATGTTCCGGGCTTTTTACCAGGAACCGATCAAGAATGGAATGGGATTATTGTTCATGGCGCGAAACTATTGTACGCCTTCAGCGAAGCAACAGTACCTAGAGTTACTGTCATTACACGAAAAGCCTACGGAGGCGCTTACGATGTAATGAATTCAAAACATATTGGTAGCGATATGAACTTTGCCTGGCCAAGTGCCGAAATTGCGGTAATGGGTGCTAAAGGTGCTGCGGAAATTATCTTCAAAAAAGAGATTAAAGCTGCGGAGGACAAAGAGGCAAAATGGAAAGAAAAAGAAGCCGAATATGCACAATTGTTTGCCAATCCTTACAGTGCTGCCGAACGTGGATTTATTGACGAAGTTATTCTTCCGAAGGATACACGTAGAAAACTCATCAAGGCTTTTGCAATGTTAGAAGATAAAGTTGTTGATACTCCCAAACGAAAGCACGGGAATATTCCGTTGTAAGCAAATAAATATTGTGAAGTTTTTAATTTTTTAACATATTTTGTTAGCTATTCTTTTGTAACATCGGAAATCACTACATAAATCAATTTCATCCTCATGTTGAAAATTAACACTTAGGTATGATATTATTAGATAATTTTGAATCGGATATATTAATAGTTAAGATCGTGAGATAATGTAAAAAAAATGGACTAAATCCTTAGAGGATTTATTCTAATATGTAAAACCTAGTTACAAAATTATTATAAACGTTTAGAGCTAACATAAACACTAATAAAGATCTTAATTTACATCTAAAGTCTTTATCTTGTCGTATATATTTGATAAGCTCTAAAAATATAGAAACTTAAATTTTTAATGAAAAAATTAATAAAATATCGCATCTTTTTTTTACTTGCTCTTGTTTCCTATTTTGGTGTAAGTCAAGAGTCGTTACCCTTAAAGGATATTGAAGATATTGATACCATATCAGAAATTCAAGATAAAGAACTCCAGCTTCTTTTAGAATCTGAAATAAATGCTAACCCAGTTTGGAAAGGCTTAATAGCTAAAAACTTGATGTCAATTGGTATCGTTGATCTAAGCACAGAAGGTCATTATAAATACGCTGGAATCAATGACAATCATATGATGTATGCAGCTAGCCTGCCTAAAATTGCTATCTTATTAGCAGCTATGGATGCCATTGAAAATGGTGAATTGGTTTATTCAAAAGAAGTAAAAAAAGATTTACGACTAATGATAAGTAAATCAAACAACCAGGCCTCTACAAGAATGATTGATCGCTTAGGTTATGAAAAAATCGAAAGTGTATTAAGGTCTCCGCAAAATAGATTATATGAAGAAGAAGAAGGAGGTGGTCTTTGGGTTGGTAAACGTTATGCCGCTGGAGGTAAACGCTACCCTGAACCTATGAAAGGTCTAAGTCACGCTGCCACTGCCAAACAAGTGTGCCGTTTTTATTATCAGCTAGCTATGGGCAACCTGGTTAGTACTGAACGCTCGAAGGAAATGTTAGATATTATGAAAGATCCTGCTTTACATCATAAATTTGTAAACACATTAGATAAGATTGCTCCTAATGCCACTATCTATAGAAAATCAGGATCTTGGAAAAACTGGCATGCTGATTCTGCTTTGGTTTGGGGTCCTAAACGGAAGTATATTATTGTCGCATTAATTGATAATGACTTTGGTGAAAAAATCATAAGAGATTTGGTAGTACCTGTTGAAAAAGTTTTAAAAAAGTCGCGATTATCTCCAAAACAATAAAGCTTGCTAAAAACCCTTATAAATAAAACATTTGGATTAAGAGATGGTGAAATATACATCTCTTTTTTAATGCAACTGTATATATTTATAATCATTACTGTACTACTTATTGTAAAGCCAACAATTAATGCTTTATTCTTATCGCAATTAGGTGCAGACAATTTGCCTTATGGTTATTTACTTGTGGCTTTAGTTGCAGTTATAGCTTCATACTTTTATAACAAATTAATTCAAAAATTCTCGCTTAAGAAGGTAACTGCAATTTCACTAATCTTTTTTAGCCTGGCATTTTTAGGCCTTAGTATTATCTTACAATATTCTCTTTTAGATGACTGGGTATTATATCTATACTATCTGGGTGTTTCGCTATTTGCTGTTATGGCTACCTCTCAATTCTGGGTTCTCGCCAATATGGTTTTTAATGCCAGAGAAGCAAAGCGTGTCTTCGGATTTATTGGTGCTGGCGCTATAGCTGGAGGCGTCTTTGGAGGTTACTTAACTAGTCTTATCGTATCAAGTTATGGTAATAAAGAAGTTATTTTACTTGCTGCTTTACTGGTGTTGTGCTGTATTCCTTTAATGCATCTTATATGGAAACTAAGAGTTCATAAATTAAATACATTTATTAGAGTTCAAAGGAAGTACAATGAAGATACTATTGAAACAAGTTCATTCAGATTAATCTCAAATTCAAAACACCTTACCTATTTAGCTCTCATCACTGGAATTAGTGTTATTGTTGCCAAATTAGTAGATTTTCAATTTAGTGATTTTGCAAATAAAGCCATTTCAGATCCTGATCATCTCGCTTCTTTTTTCGGGTTTTGGTTTTCGACATTTAATGTAGTTGCATTGGGCATTCAACTATTTCTAACCAATCGCATTTTAAGCCGTTTGGGTGTCGCATCTACATTATTGATCTTACCTTTTATAATTGCTTTGGGAAGTTTGTTATTTCTAACGTTCCCTGAATTATGGGTACTTATTATTATCAAGGGGTTCGATGGAAGCTTTAAGCAATCCTTAAACAAGGCAGCTGTTGAATTGTCAATTATGCCAATCCCTTTACACATAAAAAATCAGGCAAAGTCTTATATTGATGTTGCTGTGGATAGTATCGCAACTGGTATTGCGGGTTTCATGCTAATCTTTCTCATCAGAAAACTTAATCTAAGTACATCGTATATCACTATAATTATCCTATTGTTTGTTTTTATATGGATTATCCTTATCTACAAATTGAGAGAAGCATATTTTAATTCCTTTAGAACGAATATTCAACGTACTCTAGAAAACACTGAAAATTCAGCTAAGCCCAAATTTGAAACAACTCTTAAAGCAGCGCGTAAAATTTTAAATCATGGTCAGGAATATCAGATTCTTAATTTACTTGAATATTTAAATTCCAATAAGTTAAATGCTTTAAAACCGAGTATTATTGGTTTATTAAACCATCCTTCTAATAAAATAAAAGTTGCTGCAATACAACAATTCTACATATATGACAGAGGAACTGCTTTAAATCAAGTAGAACCTCTCGTAAACTCTAATGATGATCAATTAGTATTTACAGCTCTAGAGTACATTTTAAATCACTCATCAATAAATGAGCACAAGTTTTTTAATACGTACTTAAATCATGAAAGTGACTATATATCTAATGCAGCATTACTATGTTTAGCAAAAGAGGCTCCTGCAAATCAAAAACTTGCACTCCAATTTGATTTGTACAATAGAATCGAAGATCGTGTCACACAAGCTTCAAATCCAGAAAGCACCAAAAGAAAGACATCAATAGCCGAACTGTTGATCACCATTGCGGAGTCAGGCATGACAAAATATTATGGGTTCATCATGTCGCATTTAGATAATGATGATGCTTACATTAAAAAGCATGCTATAAAAGCTGCTGGGATTACAGCCAACGAATTATTTATTGATCGTTTGTTTGATTTGCTTTTGGATAAAACATACCGAAAAGCTAGTATAAAATCTCTAAAAAATTATGGTGTTAAGATCATTGATTACATCATCAACTTAGAAAAAACAGATACTTTTAATAATAACATTGCGTCCCAACTTCCTAAAATTATTAGTGCATTTAACACTCAAAAAGCAGTTAATGTCTTACTAAAATTATTAAACAGTAAAGATATCATCATTAGACTAGCTGCATCTAAAGCCTTAACTAAACTAAAAAATGATGAGTCAAAATTACATTTTAACAAACGCTTGCTTCGTAAAAAAATTATTAAAGAGAGCGCCTATTATAAACGAACATTAGATGCCATCGCTTCGCTTCAACATGCAATTAATCTTGAAATGACTCAGACAAATGCTTCTGTAAACTCAAACGAGATTTTAGGAGCTAGACAACAAATTATTCAAGTTCTGGAAGATCAATCGGAAACTAGTTTGCATTGTATTTTTAACTTATTGAGTTTGGTTTATGAAGAATCTGATATCGAAATTACTTACTCTGCCTTATTGAGTGATATTAAAGAAGCGCGAATCAATGCTTTAGAATTTTTAGACAATCTATTACAAAGTCAGCTTAAGCAGTCTGTATTACCTCTTATAGAGCATTATGTGCTTTCTAATAATGAGTCAGATGCTTCAGTACTAGAGTTACAGATAATGAATGAAAAAGTCTGCTTGGCAATGCTTATCAGAAATAGAGGTAAAAAAATAAAACTAGTGGTTATAGAACTAATTAAAGCTTCAAATAATCCTACGTATAAACCGTTATTAAATAAACTTAAAAAGCATCAAAATAAAGATGTTAAATTCTTCGCTATTGATGCCCTTGAAAGTTTAAAGTTATCTGCTATTACTTAATTATCAGATTCCTCGTTGTCATTTTTATACTCTTCTTCTCTTACCTCTTCTTTCATGGTATTATTATCTTTATTTATAATATCATCAATCTTGCTAGCCAAATACATATGATTACCAGCAGAATTCTTGTTTAAAACATTGGTCATCAAGCACACGATATAGTTAACATCATTAGGATGCTCAACAATAATTACAGAGTTCATATAATTAAATACATTGCCTGCATAATCTTTACAATTTGGGTTTTTAACGCGATCACATTTGTAATAGCTCCCAGATTTAAAATATACTGCTGCACTGTCTAATCTACTAGATTTCGCATACCTGATTCTACGATCTGTAGCATACATGATACGTTTCATCTCTAAACTAGATTCCCTATCTACAACTTTACCTTGTTCTAGCTGCACCAAAAATTTCATCAAGCCTTTTGGAGTCCCAATACTACCTCCTTTTCTTCCTACATATTTATCTGCCGATCTGGTAAACATACCGCCCAATCTCCAGTCGTCTTCTGTAATACCTAATTTACGAAGTGGCTCATTTACGACAGTATGTGCCAAATTAGTTAGTGAATCCCTTGGTGTATCTTTAAAATACTGCTCAGCTTTATCTGCAGTAAGATTGACATAATCAGATCCAAAGGCAGCCATTAACATTGCTTCCCTATACATAATACTTGCAGCACCATTGTTACTAACAGAAACCATATGATCAAGCCATTCGTATAATGAAAACTCATCGGTTGCAACTACTTTCCGTTTGATTAATTTGTCTTTTTCAATATCATAAACAGGAATCGTATGATGATCTCCTAAACCCCAATACCTCGATGTTACTTTTATATCCCTTAAATACATCTTTCGTTGTTCCCATGAATCTGGACACACCTTAGCCATTTGATTCATCACAGCCAGTAATACAGCAAGTTTTCCAACACTTCCAGGCTGATACCCTGTGTTTTCTCTAAAAGCAGCATAGCGTAATTTTTCAGGATTTGTCATATCCATAATACTTGCAGAATAACCTGTTCCTGGAAATAATCGTCCCATATCTTTAGTGAAATCTGCATCTAGAGTTAAGAGTTCATCAATACTATCTGATCTAGAGATAAGATTCAATTTGATATCGTCCAGAGTTTTGTAAGCTCCTGATGGAATTCTCTTATAAGGCACGGAATCTATCTGAAATTTTCGCAATTGATACAAGCGCTTAATCCCTGTAGTGTCGTAACCATCAATAGGATAAAATGCCATAAATCCGAAAGCCAACAGAACGATTATAACAATGTTATTTATCTTTTTCATAATTATAATTTAGTTTTTAATAATACCATTTGTTCCGAATCGCTTTGCGAAGATATTGAGGCCAAATACTCTGAACTTTTTGCTTGTTTGTTTTCAACAAATGGACGTATCTGAAATAACCACAACTTGTCATCCTTAAAACCGAATTCTACATCATAAGCTTGTTGGTACGAATCTGAATGGGATTTCATATGTTTTCTGATAGCTGCTGCTAATGCTCTTATATCATCTATGTTTTGTGAATTCAGTATAGGAGACTCAAACGTTGTGGCATGAGATTTAGTACCACCAGACACTGGAAGTCTAATATAGTCTGGCTGTCTTGCAGGTGATAATAACATATTTGAGGAAGACGTTATTAATCGTGTTTCTGCCGATTGACCATCTACTGCTCCACCAGCTCCTCTACTGAAGGCTACAGTTAAATCCTCTTCATTTCCAGAATTTATCCCCTTAGTAATCATAACTCCGGAATAATCTACATCTACACTAGGAATAATTAGTATTGAAGGAAATACATTTTCTGGATTAGACAAAAATTTCTGTCTCCACTTAAAACTACGTTCAGTATAAGCTGATGCCCAAACACGTTTTATACCCTCAATAATCTTATCCTCTTCTTTGATATTAAATAAGGTTAAGTTTAAACCAGCACCAGTAAATTCTTTTAAATCTTCCATATTAGTATCACTTCTCAAAAACACTGGAACATGCCCTATGGGTGAGCCAAAAACTGAATCGAATTGTGTTTTTAAATCTTGAACAAACCTATTATCAAGTTTAATTTTCAACATTGACTTATGTAGTTTATCTAAAGCTTCCAACTGAAAATTTTCTATGTTTTCTTCAGATATACCTGAATCTTTCATCGACTTTGCTTCTGCAAATGTCTGATTTAAGTAATCCCAGTAAGACTGATTTTGATTAGGCATTTGCTGATTCATATGAGACCTGAATATACCAAATGGGATAATCAACCCTTCAACAACTTGTTCTGGAAACATCCTTTTCAACTCTCCTAAATTAGCAGCTTTAGGTCCACATAATTTTCCTGAATCATTAGCATTAACATCTCGCATATTCACAACTTTATCTATGTCTAATCTAATTTGAGACGTTGGAACTTCAACAATATTCTTGCTACGCTCCTGTTTACTAAACAATTCTCTTTCTGCAGGCAACATCTCATTCTCTAACTTCAATATGACGTTACCTTTATTAGATACTGCATAAAACACATTTTTACCGCTAAAAGCTTTTAAATCTTTTAAGTTTTCATAAGACAAAGCAGCATTAGGAATTCCTAAGTTTCTTGCTAACAATTGTACGTGTGAGACCAAATTCCCTTCAGAAACAGTCATGATACCTGCTACTGGTTTTAAATCGGCTGGAGGTTTTTCAAAAATATAGATGTTGTTGGTATTGACCTCTATACCATCAGGATTTCCATCAACAACGATTAGCGTTCCAAATGCATAACCAGGGTTTAAGCCTCTAATCGCAGTTTGCTTTTCAATCGTCATGACTTTATTTTCAATATTTGAAAGCTTTGCTACAAATGCACCTAACTGACTAACAGTATTTCCGAGATTTAAAGCAACACTACTTCTAACCCTATCATCAATAAAGCCATAGGATAAAGGTTCAAATTTTGTATATCTATCAACTGTTTCTTGGTAGTTTGCTTTTGCCATAGATGCACTCCATTCTACGACGCTTCGAGCAGTTCCCAGAATCGTATTTAAATCTGTAATTGAAATTTCTGAAGTAGTAATTTTATCATTAATGACGTGCTCAACAGCATTATACTCCCAATGCTCTATTAAACCTGAACCCATAGAAACACATACCAATGTATTTATTTTATAGAGTGTTTCAGCTAAATTTGAAGTCTCCCAGTTTTGAGACTCAATAAGTAACTTTTGCTCTAATCGATTAGACAAATCCAGTAATTTTAGGCGCGTTTTACTGCCTTTAATTTTATGTATATCTAATCTAATATGATATAATACATTCGTTATATCAGAAACTAACTGTTGTGGAGATGATTCTAATTTTGATGAAGCTATTAATGTGGCAAAACTTTCATCAATGTCTTTTGTTAATGACATCTTATCTAAATTACCTTCTAATACACTGAAATTTAATGGTGCATAAAAGGTTTCCATAGTCTCAATCAATTCTAAAAACGCTTTTTTGTTAGCTTCGGAAATGTTATCCTTTTCAGTATTCATAAATGATTTTACCAATTGAATATCCGATTTTTGTGGCTGTCCATGGATTTTTATTCTGGCATCCATAAATCCAGGAATAGCTTCTGATAGCGTTTTTGACTGACTTCTCATTAGCTGTGCTAAGTTGTCATCTCCATTATGAGGAATATCCTTTAAGGCTTGACGGATTAGATAATAGTTTGAATGGAGTAGATCATCATTTTTTAATATGTCTTCAAAAAATGCTTTTCCCCACGCTTCTTCGTCTTCACTTTGAATTGCTCCTCTATAATACTGCGCTTTCCTTAACACCCAACCATCATCAACACTTGCTAAATATGCATTGATTTGATATTGTTTTAACCTACTGTAATCATTAGACGCATCTAAAAACTCATAGGGTTTATTACTTGCTAATATTTCGCCAAAAAATAAATGATTAGTTTTTCTAAGTTTTAAGGCAGACTCTTTAAAACTAGCATGCTGTATGCCTTCAATATTGTCAGGACATGGGTCTTTAGCATCTCTTACTGTTCCATCTTCACAAAACCATTTGATTCGGTAATATGGTCCTCTCTGATCGTTTTTATAACTTTCAATAAGAGATTGTACTGCAGTAGAAGATTGCTCTTGAGAAGATATTTCATACGAAACAAAAAACAGTAAAATAAGTAGTAGTAGGCTTAATTTTTTCACGAGACACGGAATTCTTAGTTCAATAGTAAAGATAGATTAAATTGAACTAAAAAGAGGCTCTAAAAAATAATTTGTTAACGTTTTTAAGTAAAGAATATCTACTTATTTATCATAAAACTGGCATAACAATTTGAAATATTAATCGGGAAACTGATTTTTATCTAAACCTGGTACAATGCGTAAGGCATTTTTATAGTATACTTTTTTAAGCACTTCATCTGGCAAATCTAAACCATACATAGGCCAGAAGGCATGGTATTTTTTGTGATACGGAAAATACTCATCCGCACTTTCTAAGACTCTAAAATAGGTAGGAAATTCTTCTGGTTTCCAACTGTCTTTTCCGAAGAGAATGCGATCCTGATATTTGATAAAAAACGCTTTAGCAAAACGTGGCTGCCTACCAAGTTCAGCAATAATTGCTCCTATTCCAACATTCATGTTTGGCATCTCGTCTAATAAAGCACCTAATTTTCCGAGATTATTCGCATACCAGCCCATATGAGCATTTATAAAAGTCGTATTGGGATGGGCTTTAAACATATTGTGTTGCTCTTGTATAATTTGTTCCCAAGGCGCAGGATTATCAGCATCGCGTTTACGTCTCGGATGTGTTTTTAATTCTAGCCATCGCTCATTATCGGCATCAAAGTCATCCCAAAATGACTTCGGATCTGCAGCGTGAATCAATACAGGAATACCTAATTCACCACATGTTTTCCAAATAGGATTTAAACGTGCATCATCAATTGCCAAACGTTTTCCGTCAACATCCTTATTCCGTAAACCTAAACTCTTGTAGACTTTAAGTCCGCGAGCCCCATTTTTCACATCTACTTTTAATTGTGCTACCTTCTGCTCTATCCAACCTTCAGCTCCAGCGCCTTCAAAATTAATATTACAAAACACTACAAAACGATTTGGGAAATTTTTGTCAATATTAGCCACCGATTTTATAAGATCATCTCCAGTTCTTCCACTTAAATTGACCATGATTCCCATATTTAAAGTATCCATAGCTGCTATAACTGGAGTTAAATCTTGAGTTGGCATCTGGTATTGATGACCATGTACATCGATAAAAGGAAACTTAGCACGTTTAATAATTTTTCCGGGAACAACCAGAGTTGATGTTGGATTATATTCTTCAAAAGTTAAGTCTTGCGCTACTAATGAAAAAGTCATACAAGTGAGCAATACTAAGAGAATAGGTGATTTAAGTTTCATGGTTTAATTTTTTACTGTTTAAAATTACACATCATCAGCAATTTGATGACATATTTAATAGCGGTTTAACATTTTAGTCAAAATATGCGTCCGTAATAATTCAAATCAACGATTTCACCTTTTGTAGTTCGGTAATCGTTACGAATGGTACCTTCTAATTCAAACTTATTTTTTAAAGCCACATTGATACTTCCAAGATTTTTACTTCCGACCCGACATAATAGTTTTTTAAACTGATAGATTTCGATAAGCGCCTCAATCACCATACTAACAGCCTTAGATGTTATACCTCTTCCTGAATAATTGGTATCAATAAAATAACCCAACTCAGCTTTTGGGACATTCCAATCGATATTTTTAACGTCGACTAGACCTACAAATGTATTGGTTTTTGTATCTGTAATTACATACGGAAAATAGCTTTTAGCTTTAATACGCTCTTGAATTTCTTCACAATACTTTAATGTATCGTCAAGGGTTAGTGTCTTTGCAACGGTTCCTGCAAAAAAATCTTCGAGTCGTACTCTATTCAAATTGATTAAATCATGGAAAGCTTCACCTTCATGAGCTTGCAGCAAGTTGATATTAAAATGATCAAAAGTTATCATGAGCTACACATCTAATAAACGTCTGTGATAATTTATTTGTCCGAGATGATACGCCAAATGCATCGTCAAATGCACCAGAAAGTATTCGGTTGTCATCGTGTCTTCAAAAACGCGACGTTTATATTCTTTTTGCAAATCGGCAGCTGTCAAATTTTTCAATGTAGATTCAACCACTGCAATAGTGTCATCTACCTGCTTAATTAATTCAGCTCTAGGCACATGTTTTTGAGAAAACTCTAAATCTCGCTGTCTTATATAATCGGTATTTCCAATAGTTGCTCCTATAAAATGATTGAGGTTACCTACGAGATGCAGACATAAATTTCCTGCAGAATTGGTTATGGTTCCGGTAGTAATCCAAAGGTGGTCTTCATTTTGATAGGCATTAACTTCTTGTTTTAACTTGTTTAAATCTCTTGTGAATAAAGTGATTAATGTCGTTGTGAGCATATTAATTTTTAGGTTTGGGCGTGATTAGTATTTGGCAAATTAAGTCGTTATAAAGTTAATCAATAATTATCAAGTTAGCATGTCAACTATACTTTGAGCGTCAAAAAACGCATATTAATATTTAAAATTTGAGCAGCGCTCCTGTTTTGCTTTAAAATTTGTATCTTTAATAGCATTAATTTTAATTCAATTAACATGAAAAAATTACTCTTATTAATAGCTATTGCAATGTTTTGTAGTTATGGGTTTTCTCAGACACAAGAACAGATGAAAGCGTGGCAAGACCATATGACTCCTGGAAAACATCACAAATGGCTGGCTACATTTGATGGTGAATGGACAGGTGATGTAAAAATGTGGATGGATGCGTCACAACCACCACAAGCATCAAAAATGAGCACTACAAATACGATGATTATGAATGGGCTGTATCAAAAATCTACACATGAAGGAATAATGATGGGCAGACCTTTTAAAGGTCAGGGACTAATTGGTTATGACAACTCAAAAAAAATGTTCATCAGTACTTGGATAGATAATATGGGAAGTGGCATTATGATTATGGATGGCAATGTAGATAAAGATGGAAAAATTCTAACAACTATTGGAATCATGGATGATCCAATGACAGGCGAGGCCTTAAAAGTAAGACAGGTACTAACTTACATGACAGATGATAAACATCTATTTGAAATGTATATGAATGCCAATGGAGAGGAATTTAAAACGATGGAAATTACCTATACTCGAAAAAAATAAACAATTAGAACCCAGTTAAAAACTTCTGTCTTACAGGAGTTTTTTTTATGCCCTTTTAAGAATACTTTATAACATGTAACCTTATCTATTTCAGGAATCGAATTACCTTTGCCGAATGCAAAATAAACCAACCTTTAAAATTGAATTTGTAGTACTCATGGCATCATTGATGTCTATAGTTGCGCTTTCAATTGATGCATTATTACCAGCTTTACCAGAAATTGGGCAGGATTTAAACGTGCTTAAAGTAAGTGATAACCAAAAACTGATCACTATGATCTTTCTGGGTCTAGGTTTTGGTCAATTGATTTTTGGTCCTTTATCTGATAGCTTCGGAAGAAAACCTATGGTTTACTTCGGATTTACCATTTTTGTCATTGCCAGTATTGTTTGTGTGACTACCGATAACTTTAATGTAATGATTGCAGGACGGATTTTTCAAGGCATCGGACTCTCCTCTCCAAGAACCATAGCGATAGCCATGACACGTGATACCTATAGCGGTGATTTTATGGCGAAGATTCTATCGATTATTGTTATGTTTTTTATTCTGGTACCTATTGTTGCGCCTACTTTTGGGCAATTACTTTTAGATTTTTTTGATTGGAAAGCCATCTTTAATGTCAATTTAATTATAGGACTTTTAATCGTGCTCTGGTTTTGGAAACGGCAACCCGAAACCTTAGAAGCTAAAAACCGTATAAAATTTTCACCTTCCATTTTTATTACAGGAACCGTTGAGTTTTTAAAACACAAAGAAGCGGTTGCCTTTACTCTGGTTTCAGGGTTTATTACTGGATCATTTATGGTCTATTTAAGTACCTCGCAGCAAATCTTTCAGGAGCAATATCAACTAGGTGAACTATTTCCTTATATTTTTGCAAGTACAGCATTTTCGGTAGGGTTTGCAACGTTTACGAATAGCCGACTAGTGATTAGGTTTGGTTCATTTAACATCGCCTATTTTGCAACTATTGCCTATGTTGTAGTTTCTGTGCTGTATGTTGTATTATTTCATACAGGAAACAATCCTAGTGTGCATGTTTTAGTAACATTCTTCTTGTTACAGTTTTTTGCTGTTGGATTTCTCTTCGGAAATTTAAGATCACTAGCCATGGAGCCCTTAGGACATATTGCAGGCATTGGAGCAGCTATTAATGGTTTTGTTTCTACAGTTATGGCTGTACCTATTGCTAACTACATTGGAAGTTTTGTAAAAATTTCGGTATTACCTTTATTTATTGGATTCTCTATTTTTGGAGTGTTGTCTATGGTAGTCTTTTTATGGATGAAACGCAGAAGAAAATTACTAAACGCTTAACACCTATGAACCATTAGTAATTATGATTTGTTCATGAGCAATTTCAATAGTATCTACGGCAATTTCATTTCCGTCAGATTTTAAATCGGTAGACGTAATTTTAGTAGGCCAAGCATTATGAAGCAGCCATTGCATGGTTACCTGACCAGTTTCATCAAGTAATTTGATAATAACCGTACGTCTTTTAATAGTATTCATAGAGACTTGCGCATGCCAATCCCAAAACGTATTATCATTAACAAAAACGCCTCGCTTCATTGTGACATTACCATACTTTGCGAGTCCTGGCATCTTTTCAGTTGAAAATAATTTACTGTTGCTGTTTCTATATTCTATGATTTGAGATTCTACATCCAACCCTGAGACTTCTTGAAATGCCACATTATTGAGTCCATCGCCTAAATCGACTTCAAATCTAAACTTTGGCATAGGCCATACAGCACCTTGAGCACTTCCATCATTAGCCATACTATTTGACTTTATAATTTTTATAAATATCTAAATAAATCAATTACCAGACAATAGGTAAATTTACCTGCTTTTTATTGTAAAACCACTACAAATCAACAAGATTAAGCGTCTTTTGCTTTTTTAATTATTGCCTTTAAACGCTCTTTTCTAGTTTCCTTTTCAGCTTTGATTTTATTCTTTTTTTGAGCTATTAACTTAGAGTGTTTGGCTTTGTTCTTTCCGTTTTTTTGACCTTTTGGTTTTGGCATATTTTCTTTTGAGTCTATAATGCATTATCCATAATATCCTGAACACATTCCGGATTTAAAAGCGTACTAATATCACCTAAATTACTGGTGTCTTTTTCAGCAATTTTACGTAAAATACGTCGCATGATTTTACCACTTCTTGTTTTAGGTAAGCCTTCAGTAAACTGAATCTTATCAAGTTTAGCTATTGGTCCGATTCGATCCGCAATAAGTTGATTGATTTCTTTACGAAGATTGTCATGATTTCTTGTTTCGCCTGCATCTTTTAAAGTTACATATCCATACAAGGCGCTTCCCTTTACATCGTGAGGAAAACCAACAATGGCGCTTTCTGCAATCGCAGGATGCTCATTAATAGCATCTTCAATGGGAGCCGTTCCTAAATTATGTCCTGAGACAATAATAACATCATCCACACGACCAGTAATTCGGTAGTATCCAACTTCATCACGCAAAGCACCATCTCCTGTAAAATACTTGTTCTTATAGGTTGAAAAATAAGTGTCTTTATAACGCTGATGATTACCCCAAATGGTACGCGCAATACTTGGCCAGGGGAATTTAATACATAAACGACCGTTGACCTGATTTCCTTTAAGCTCTTCGCCATCTTCATCCATTAAACAGGGCTGAATTCCAATAAAAGGTAAGGTCGCATAGGTTGGCTTTGTTGGTGTCACATACGGAATAGGTGTTATCATAATACCACCTGTTTCTGTCTGCCACCATGAATCGATAATCGGACTCTTATTTTTTCCAATGTTATCATTATACCAATGCCAGGCTTCTTCATTAATAGGCTCACCTACACTTCCTAAGACTTTAAGCGATGATAAATCGTACTTTTCTACGAGTTCAACACCTTGTTTTGCCAAAGCTCTAATCGCTGTTGGCGCAGTGTAAAACTGATTGACTTTATGTTTTTCTACGATATCCCAAAAGCGTCCAAAATTTGGATAACTCGGTACTCCTTCAAACATCAACGTAGTAGCACCATTCGCTAGCGGTCCGTAAACAATATACGAATGTCCGGTAATCCAGCCTATATCTGCAGTACACCAATAAATATCATCCTCTTTATACTGAAACGCATTTTTGAAGGTATACGCCGAATACACCATATAGCCTGCTGTGGTATGCACCATGCCTTTAGGTTTTCCTGTAGAACCAGAAGTATAGAGTATAAACAGTGGATCTTCAGCATTCATCACTTCGGCTTTGCATTGATCTGAAGCCGCATCTAACAAAGGCTGTAACCAATGATCACGACCTGATTTCATAGCAACTTCAGAGTTAATTCGCTTGGCGACTAAAACGGTTTGTACACCATCACATTGTTCTAAGGCTTCATCAACAATACCCTTTAAATCTATAGTTTTAGCACCACGATAAGAACCATCTGCCGTAATTACGACTTTACAATCACAATCATTAATTCTGGTAGCCAATGCTGTTGAAGAAAAACCTGCAAACACCACAGAATGGATAGCGCCTATTCTCGCACAAGCCAATACAGCGATAGCCAATTCAGGAATCATAGGTACATAAATACAAACACGATCGCCTTTTTTGACACCCTTTGATTTTAATACATTGGCAAACTGGTTGACACGATGGTATAATTGCCTGTAAGAAATATGTTCTGCACCTTCCTTAGGATCATTAGGTTCAAAAAGAATAGCTGTTTTATCACCACGAGTAGCCAAATGTCTATCGATACAGTTTTCAGTGATATTAAGCTGAGCGCCTTCAAACCATTTGATTTCAGGTTTAGAAAAATCCCAGTGTAATATCCGATTCCATTTTTTTCGCCAGAGGAAATGTTCTTCGGCAATTTCTTCCCAGAAATTTTCGGGTTCTCTTACCGATTTTCTATAGACCTGATAGTATTCTTCTAAATGTTTTATATGGTAATTACTCATTATATTCTATTTTTCATTAGCAAGTTAATGCAACTATTTTGAATTAAAAAATGTGTCTTCATCTTTAGTTAACAATCTGGAATGGATTAAAAATCGGAGTCCTAGAGGAATTTCTAACGAAAAACTAGCGCCACGACCTTCAGTAACATCAATCGTTAAATGTGTATGTTTCCAGTAATTGAATTGATCCTGATTCATATAAAAGGGTACACCTTCAACATCGCCAAGATGCACATCACTTTCATCGAGATACATATCGTCTTTTTCAAAAATCATCGGTGCAGAGCCATCGCAGCAACCACCACTTTGATGAAAAATCAATGCACCATGTTTCGTTTTTAATTGCTTAACAATTTTACTCGCTTTTTTAGTTATTTCTACGCGTTTCATATCTACATAATATATTGAAAAGGCTGAACTACTAATAATTCAGCCTTTATCTGCTATTAATTCATGTCCTAAAAGAACCCTAATTTATTTTTATCATAAGAGATTAACATGTTTTTTGTTTGTCGGTAATGACTCATCATCATCACATGATTTTCTCGTCCGAAACCTGATTTTTTATACCCACCAAAAGGCGCATGTGCAGGGTAAGCGTGATAACAATTAACCCATACACGACCTGCTTTAATTGCTCTCGGAATTTGATACAGTTGGTGCGCATCGCGTGTCCATACACCAGCACCTAAACCATAAAGCGTATCGTTTGCTATTTCTAAAGCTTCGGCTTCATCTTTAAATTTGGTCACACAGGCTACAGGACCAAAAATTTCTTCCTGAAACACACGCATTTTATTGTGACCTTCTAATAAGGTAGGTTTGATATAAAATCCGTTGGCTAAATCCCCTTCCAATTTATTGGCTTCACCACCAGTTAGTACTTTCGCACCTTCGTCTTTACCAATTTTGAAATAGGACTGAATTTTTTCATATTGATCGTTTGAAGCCTGAGCACCAACCATCGTATTCACATCGTAAGGATTATCCTGGACGATAGCTTCCGTTCGGGCAATCACACGTTCCATAAATTGGTCGTAAATATCTTCTTGTACCAGGATTCTTGACGGACATGTACAGACTTCACCTTGATTAAAAGCAAAAAGTACTGCACCTTCTATCGCTTTATCTAAAAAGGCATCATCTTCATCCATTACAGAATTAAAGAAAATATTTGGTGATTTTCCGCCTAATTCCATCGTTACCGGATTAAGATTTTTAGACGCATATTGCATAATTAATTGTCCAGTAGTCGTCTCACCAGTAAAGGCAACTTTATCTACTTTTGAAATGGAAGCTAAAGGTTTTCCTGCTTCTGGTCCGAAGCCATGAATAATATTAATCACTCCTGGAGGAAAGACATCAGCAATTTTTTCCATGAGTAATGTGGCTGATGATGGTGTTTGTTCTGCAGGTTTTAACACCACACAATTTCCTGTTGCCAGTGCTGGAGGCAATTTCCAAGAGAGCATGAGTAAGGGGAAATTCCACGGAATGATTTGACCAACCACACCTAATGGCTCCTTAATATTCATAGATAAGGTGTTTTGATCGAGTTCGGTAGCGCTTCCTTCTTCGGCTCTAATACAGGCTGCAAAATAGCGCCAATGATCAACACATAAAGGAATATCAGCGTTAAGAGTTTCACGAATAGGTTTACCGTTGTCACAGGTTTCCACCAAAGCAAATTCTTCCAGATTATCTTCAATAATATCGGCAACTTTATTTAATAAGGTAGCGCGTTGGGTAGCAGATGTGTTTCCCCATGCTTCTTTTGCGGCATTTGCAGCATCAACAGCAGCCTCAACATCTTCTTTTTGAGACCTTGGATACTTGGCAATTAAACTATTGTCGATAGGTGACGTATTTTCAAAATACTGACCTCCAATAGGCGCAACAAATTGTCCGTTAATAAAATTGGAATAGGTCTCTTTAAATTGTGGTTTTGAATAACTCATATGCTAATTATTTTTAATGATTATATTTATATTCACCACGAAATCAAGCATTAGAAGCAAAAATCAGAATCTGTTAAATTCCTATTTTTTTAAGCTTTATTTTGTGGTATAAATAATTTTCATAAAGATATTTTATCAAATTCCAAATCAATTGAACATATTTATCATAATCTTGAACATATCTATTATATCGTATAGTTAGGCTGATTTTTTTGTAATATTGTATATGAGTCATTTATTAAAGCATCATAAAAGTCATAGAAAACTGTCAACTTTAGTTGAGAACAGAACGACTTATAGCGCAGAATATGCTGAACTCAATATCTACGAAACCCATACGTTTGCAGAACAGGTTTCTTTAATATTTGACTTTCCTGTAATAGCCAGTATGCTTACAGGAAAAAAGGTGATGCATATTGATGGCATTCCTTCGTTTGAATTCTTTCCAGGTGAATCGGTAGTAATGCCTACTCAAAAAGAAATGGTTATCGATTTTCCTTTAGCTACCGAAAATGCTCCCACACAATGTTTAGCATTGGGTATTGATACCAATAAAATTGATGAAGTAGTAGAAAAATTTAATCATCAGGTTGCTATTGAACGTGAAAACAATACTTGGAAGCTCGATGAAACAGCATCCCATCTAATTAATAATGAAGCTGTAAATCATCTTGTCGAACGCTTAACTTACACGTTTACTACTAATGAAAATACGTCTAAAGATGTTTTGTTGGATCTAATGATACAAGAGCTGGTTGTAAGATTATTACAAACTAAAGCAAAGTCGTTAATATTAACCGATCAAGATCAGATTTTTAATGATACCAGAATAGGAACAGTTATAAAGTTTATTAAAGACAACCTTACCAATAAAGACATTACAGTAGATCAATTAGCAAAAAAGGCGTATATGAGTACCTCTCATTTTCATAAGCAGTTTAAAAACACCTTAGGTATCTCTCCTATTGATTATATCAATTCTGAAAAAATCAAATTTTCAAAAAAGCTTATAAAAGAGTCTAAAGATTTCAGGATGTCTGAAATTGCTTTCAAATCGGGTTTTAATAATACCAGTTATTTTAATCGTCAGTTTAAAAAAATGGAACTGATGACACCACAACAGTTTAAAAACTCCATCACTAAAGTTTAGGCTCACATTAAGTTAAATATCTTTAAAGCACTTGACTTCTGGTTTAGGAAGGTATCAATGTAATACGTAAAAAAATTAATGATTTATAGCCTCTCCAGCACCCGATGGAATTCTAATATTTTCAACAATCGCTTGTACCTCTTCAGGTGGTGCTTTAGTAAATTTCGTCACAACTATTGACACACAAAAGTTAAGTAACATGGCAATACTACCAAAGCCTTCAGGTGAAATTCCAAACCACCATTCACTTTTATCTGGTAAAGCATCGTCAAACCATCCCAATTTATATTTCATCATATACAGTAACATCGCAATGATACCAACTAACATTCCTGCAATCGCACCTTCTTTATTCATGCGTTTATAAAAGATACCTAAAATAATTGCTGGAAAAAAAGAGGCTGCAGCCAGTCCGAATGCCAAGGCAACTACTGCTGCTACAAAGCCAGGAGGGTTGATTCCAAAATACCCAGCAATACAAACCGCAGCTACTGCAGATAATCTTGCAGCTGTAAGTTCTCCTTTTTCTGATATTTTAGGATTGATTACTTTTTTAATTAAGTCATGAGATACTGATGATGAAATCACTAATAATAACCCAGCTGCTGTTGATAATGCTGCTGCAAGTCCTCCAGCTGCCACTAAGGCTATTACCCAGTTTGGTAGATTAGCTATTTCCGGATTTGCAAGAACCATAATATCATTGTCCACATATAATTCATTTGCTGTTTCGACGTTTGGTTTTGAAAAGTCAAACTTACCATCTTCTCCCTTTAAAAAAGCGTCTCCAGCGACATACTGTATAATACCATCGGAATTTTTATCGTAAAAACCGATTAAATTTGTGTCTTCCCATTTCTTAAACCATTTCGGAACTTCAGCATAAGGTTGGTTTGAAACAGTTTCTATCATATTCGTTCTAGCAAATACAGCAACGGCAGGAGCTGTACTATATAAAATCACAATTAACAATAAGGCAATTCCTGCAGATTTACGTGCATCTTTCACCTTTTTCACTGTAAAAAACCGTACAATAACATGAGGTAGTCCTGCTGTACCGACCATTAGCGCTAGTGTAATTGCAAACACATCAATGGTGGGTTTACTACCTTCGGTATATTCTGAAAATCCAAGTTCTTTACTCAATCCGTCAAGTTTATCCAGTAAATAAGTTCCTGAACCATCATTGAGTTCTCCGCCAAATCCTAATTGCGGAATGGAATTACCCGTCATTTGAATAGATATAAAAATCGCAGGAACCATAAAGGCAAAAATAAGCACACAATATTGAGCGACCTGTGTATATGTAATGCCCTTCATTCCACCTAAAACAGCATAGAATAACACAATGAGCATTCCGATAATAACACCGGTATTAATATCAACTTCTAAAAATCTTGAAAACACAATTCCCACGCCACGCATTTGTCCAGCAACATATGTAAATGACACAAGTAATGCGCAAAGCACAGCAACGATTCTAGCCGAATTCGAGTAATAACGATCCCCAATAAAATCTGGAACTGTGAACTTCCCAAATTTTCTTAGATAAGGTGCTAACAGCAATGCTAACAACACATAACCTCCTGTCCAGCCCATAAGGTATACAGCACCATCATATCCTGCAAAAGAAATAATCCCAGCCATTGAAATAAAAGAAGCAGCACTCATCCAATCTGCTGCAGTTGCCATACCATTAGCCAAAGGAGAAACGCCGCCTCCTGCTACATAAAATTCTTTAGTAGAGCCTGCTCTTGACCAAATTGCAATACCGATGTAAATCGCAAAAGTTATTCCAACTAAAATATAAGTCCAATTTTGAACATCAATAGCTAATAAAAGAGATAAACTATTCATCATAACCATATTTTTTATCAAGCTTATTCATAATTCGAACATAGACAAATATGAGTATTACAAATACATACATAGATCCCTGTTGCGCAAACCAAAAGCCTACTTTAAAACCTCCTAATCTAAATTCATTGAGTTCTTCTTTAAACACAATTCCAGCACCATAAGACACTAAAGCCCAGATAGCCAAAAGTATACTTAGATATTTAATATTCTCTTTCCAATAAGCCTTGGCGTTATCTTTTTGGAGATGTTCATTTTTGTTAGCCATTTCTTTTATTTGATTTTAAACGTTGAATATATAAACTTAATTCTTTTAAGACTTTAGGTGCTAAAAGAATGGTTGCTAACATTGTTGGAATTGCCATAAACGCAAAAATACCGTCAATAAAGTTAATCATGGTACTAAAGGGTGTCGTCGCTGCAAGAATAATACTTAAAATGTAAAGGTAGTTATAATAGTGTTTTCGTTTGGCTCCAATAAGAAACGACATACATTTTGTGCCGTAATAAGCATACGAAAACAACGACGAAATACTAAAAATGAACACACATATCATCAATAGGTATTGTCCAAATCCTGGCATAGCATCTTGAAACGCTGAAGCCGTTAAGGTCACACCATTATTTGATGTAGTTTCCCAAACACCAGTCACTAAAATAGCCAAAGCTGTTAGGGTACAAACGATTAATGTATCAATCACAGGTCCCAACATAGCGACCAGACCTTCACGAACAGGCTCATCGGTTTTTGCTGCACCATGAGCCATTGGCGCGGTTCCAATTCCGGCTTCGTTTGAAAAAGCACCTCGCTTAATACCTAGTAAAATTAAAGCGCCTAACATGCCACCAAAAACAGCATCACCTTCGATAAAGTTAGCTTTGAAAGCATCGGTAAAAATCAGGGCTATATATTTAGGAACTTCAGCATAATTAATACCGAGAATAATAAGCACCAACACAAAATACAAAATCACCATCGAAGGCACCATTTTAGACGCAATGGTACTAATTCGTTTGAGTCCGCCAAGAATCACCACAGTCGTTAAAATCACTAAAACAGCAGCAATAATCAGGTTTGTACTAAGACTCACTTCAATGCCGTTGGGTATTAAAATAATATCATTTACGGCTTGTTTTAACTGATTGACATTTACAACTGGCAAAGCACCCAACATCCCAAATACCGAAAACATAACTGCCAAAAATTTCCAGTTTTTACCAAGTCCTTCAGTGATAAAATACATCGGTCCGCCCTGTAAGTCGCCATTCGTATCTTTTCCACGGTACATGATTGCTAAGGTCGAGGTAAAAAATTTGGTACTCATACCTACAATAGCACTTATCCACATCCAAAACATGGCACCAGGACCACCAACCGAAATTGCCAAAGCAACTCCTGCAATATTTCCCATACCAATGGTTGATGACAAGGCCGTTGTTAAGGCTTTAAAATGGCTAATTTCCCCTGGATCGTTTGGATCATCATATTTCCCTCGAAGCACTTGTATCGCATGACCAAAAAGTCGAAATGGCAAAAACCTGGAGGCTATAAGTAAATAAAGTCCGCCACCAATAAGCAAAACCAGTAATGGAATTCCCCACGCTAGTGAAGAAAATTTTTCAGATATTGCATTAAGTTGTTCCATTAATACTTTTGAATTTGACTTCTAAGATATTACTTTCGATTTAGTACACCTTAAAAATTAAAGTTATCTTTAAATTTTAAAGTATTCTTTTTGAAAACCAACCGACTCTTTTTTATTGATGCAGTGCGTGCTTTTGCTATATTGATGATGCTTCAAGGGCATTTTATTGACACACTCCTCGACCCTATTTACAGAGACAAATCTAATATGGCTTATCAAATCTGGTCATATTTTAGAGGGATTACAGCACCGACTTTTTTTACCATTTCAGGTTTAGTATTTCTATACTTACTATTGAGAGCAAAAGCAAAAGGTGACGATAACCCACGTATTAAAAAAGGATTATACAGAGGTTTACTTTTAATTGGTATTGGCTATGCGTTACGCATGAACATTTTTGGTGTATTAAAAGGTAATTTTCATACCTATTTTTATATTGTTGATGTCCTGCAATGCATTGGTTTATCAATCATCATACTCATATTATGCTATGTTTTACTTCGGAAACATCTACACATATTATCTATTCTTTTGTTGCTGTTAGGTTGTGTCTGTTTTTTAACTGAACCGTTCATGAAAACTATAGACTTTAATCATATCCCGAAATTTTTTGCCAATTATCTAACCAAAGCAAATGGTTCGGTGTTTACTATTTTACCATGGTTTGGCTTTGCTGCTTTTGGCGGATTTCTCGCTACGGTGTTCTTTACACACATACATAGAAACCGGTTTCGTTTAATTACGGTTTTATCTTTTTTTATCAGTGGTTTTCTATTGATTGAATGTTCGTCATGGTTTTTAATGCGATTGTATTACTGGACCGATATTGACATGTTTAAATCTTCGGCTTATTACAATTATCTCTTTACACGCTTCGGAAATGTGCTGTTGCTATTTGGAGTGTTTTATGCAGCTGAACCCTATTTAAAAGGATCACTTATTGGAAAAATCGGACAAAAAACATTGTCGATTTACGTGATTCATTTCATCATTATTTTTGGGAGTTTTACAGGACTCGGGCTCAAACATTTCTTTTTAAAATCTTTAAATCCGACTCAAGCCATTTTGGGCGCCATTGCTTTTATAATTGTGGTTTGCTTAATATCATTTTACTATGTAAAAACCAATGCGTTTATTTATAAAAATGTGCGAAAATTAATCCGGAAAATCAAAAACTAATATGAATTTAGAAGACTATAAAACTAAGGCCATTGCATTTTATAAACTGGCGTATGAAGGGAACCCAAAGAAAGCTGTTGAAATGTACGTTGGTGATGAATACATACAGCACAATCCTGATGTAGCTGACGGCACAGAAGGATTTATTGCCTATTTTGAACGCATGCAAATGGAATATCCTGATAAATCCATTGAATTTGTACGTTGTATCGCTGAAGGCGATTTAGTCGCTTTACATACACATCAAATTTGGCCAGGAAACGACCAGTATATCACAATGGATTTTTTTAGGTTCGATAACAACGGAAAAATTTGTGAGCATTGGGATAGCATCCAGCAAATTCCTAAAAACGCTAAGAACCCCAATACAATGTATTAATAGCTTATTGGTTTAAATAAGCTAAAACATTCTTTTCAATTCTATGTTGAATATTTGACACATCAGCCTTTACAAAAGACTCGCCCATAATATTCTCGTAAAGCTCGATATATCGCTCACTTACCGTTTCGATATAGGCATCACTCATTTCGGGTACAGTTTGCCCTTCAAGACCTTGAAAGTTATTAGAAATGAGCCATTGGCGCACAAATTCTTTAGATAATTGCTTTTGTGGTTCATCGTTATCCTGACGTTCCTGATAGCCATCTGCATAGAAGTATCGTGATGAATCTGGTGTATGAATTTCATCAATCAGGACAATTTTACCGTCTTTAGTTTTTCCAAATTCGTATTTCGTATCCACTAAAATCAAACCTCTTGACGCTGCAATCTCAGTACCACGTTGAAAGAGTTTACGTGTATAATCTTCGAGAATAACATAATCATCTTCAGAAACAATACTGCGTTTTAAGATGTCCTCCCGAGAGATATCTTCGTCGTGGTCGCCCATTTCAGCTTTGGTCGCTGGTGTGATTATCGGTTCTGGGAATTTATCATTTTCTTTCATTCCTTCTGGCATAGCGGCTCCGCAAAGTAAGCGACGTCCCGCTTTATACTCACGTGCTGCATGCCCAGACATATAGCCACGAATGACCATTTCAACTTTAAACGGTTCGCAAAGATGACCAACAGCTACATTAGGATCTGGTGTTGCTGTTAACCAGTTAGGCACCAAATCTTCGGTAGCCTTCATCATACTGGTTGCAATTTGATTAAGTATCTGACCCTTGTATGGAATTCCTTTTGGCATCACAACATCAAACGCAGATAAACGATCGGTTGCAATCATGACCAGTTCTTCGTCATTGATATTATAGACTTCTCTCACTTTTCCTTTATAGACGCTTTTTTGCTTCGGAAAATTAAAATTGGATTGCGTAATGGTATGGTTCTGATTTGCCACGAATAAATAATTTGTTGTGTTGTTATTTAAATTCTAGCCCAGATCACTTCAGTTCACATTTACATCTATAGGTCTTCAGTGAATGCTTCGCATTTGAGGCATTTGTTGAAGTTCCTCAAAGAGAGGGACTGCCGAAAGCTGGAATAGCTTCTGAAAAAAATTAATCTCTGTTTTCTATACTCTTGTACGCTTCGATGACTTTCTTTACCAATTTATGGCGAATCACATCTTTGTCGTCTAAATAAATCATGCCAATGCCTTCAACATTTTTAAGGACGAGTAAAGCCTCTTTTAATCCCGAAATGGTACGACGCGGTAAATCAACCTGTCCAGGATCACCTGTAAGCAAAAATTTAGCATTTTTACCCATACGTGTCAGGAACATTTTCATTTGCGCATGAGTTGTATTTTGACCTTCATCTAAAATCACAAAGGCATTGTCGAGAGTTCGTCCACGCATAAAAGCCAGAGGCGCAATTTGAATGGTTCCGTTTTCTATAAAATGTGCCAGTTTTTCGGCAGGAATCATATCGCGTAGCGCATCGTAAAGCGGCTGCATATACGGATCGAGTTTTTCTTTTAAATCACCTGGAAGAAATCCTAAATTTTCACCAGCTTCAACAGCAGGACGAGTTAAAATGATACGCTTAACCTCTTTAGCTTTTAAGGCTCTAACAGCCAACGCAACACCTGTATAAGTTTTACCTGTTCCTGCAGGACCAATAGCAAATACCATATCATTTTTACGCATGCTTTCTACCAGTTTGCGCTGATTAACAGTTTGGGCTTTAATTATTTTACCATTAACGCCATGTACAATAGTTTCACCACTTTGGTCTGAGGTTGTGTAATCATCACTACTCTGACTGGTTAAAACACGTTCAATAACATTTTCGTCAATTTTATTATACTTTCCAAAATGCTCCATGAGCATGTTCATGCGACGATCAAATTCTTCTAATAAGTCTTCATCGCCATAGGCTTTTATTTTATTTCCTCTGGCAACAATTTTTAGTTTAGGAAAGTACTTTTTGAGTAGGACAATGTTGGCATTTTGAGCTCCGAAAAATTCTTTGGGAGTAATTTCTTCTAGTTCTAAAATAAGTTCATTCAAAAGCGACTGGAATTATAAATTAATCTGTTTTGTTTTATTAGTTTTGTGATGAGACAAATTGACGCTCACTTAAACCAAAAATAATTAAACTATTTTATACTTAAGGTTTCCCTTAGGTTAAAATATGATTAGTTTTTAACAGTTTTATATAAAGTTCAATACAGGTAACAAATCAACTTTAAAATTCTTTAGTTTAACCTATGGCAATCATCACATTAACAACCGATTTTGGCGAAAAAGACCACTTTGCTGGCGCCATAAAAGGAGCTATTTATAGTGAGTTGCCTGAAGTGAGAATTGTTGATATCTCTCATTCGGTAGCGCCATTCAATGTGCCTGAAGCAGCTTATATTATACAAAATGCTTACAGTAGTTTTCCTAAAGGAACAATTCATGTCATTGGTATTGATTCGGAACTCAATCCTGAAAACAAACACATTGCAGTGAAGCTTGATGATCATTATTTTATTTGTGCTAACAACGGAATTATGAGTATGATTTGCTCTGAAATTGCACCACAGAAAATTGTTGAAATCAATATTCACGATCGTGTAGCTACAAGTTTTCCTGTGTTAGATGTTTTTGTCAATGTGGCTTGTCATATTGCGCGTGGTGGCACATTAGAAATCATAGGGAAAGTCATAAATACAATTAAACCGATTAAAAATTTGATTCCGTTTGTAAACGACGAAAAAAATCAGATTATTGGTAGTGTGATTTACGTGGATAACTACGGAAATGTGATTACCAATATTAAGCGGAAATTTTTTGAAAGTGTACAAAAAACACGAGCTTACGAAATTTCGGCACGAAGCTATAAGTTTAAACATATTTATGATAAGTATAGTGATGCCATAAATTTTGATATTCCTGAAGACAAACGCTATGATGAAGGCAAAGGCCTCGTCGTTTTTAATTCGTCAGGATATCTTGAAATCGCTGTCTATAAAAGTGATAATGCCACTGTTGGAAGTGCTTCTTCTCTCATGGGATTAAAGGTTATGGATACTGTAACTGTTAACTTTGCTAAACTCTAAATCATGTTTGTTAGAATCGTAAAAATGAGTTTTGAACCCTCAAAAATTGATCAATTTCTACAAAACTTTGAACTTCAAAAAGAAAAAATAAGAGGCTTTAAGGGTTGTGAGTTTCTAGAACTCTATCGTGACAAACACAATACAAGTGTTTTTTTTACGTATAGTTATTGGCAAACCGAAACAGATTTAGAGCATTACAGACATTCTGAGCTTTTTAAAGGCATCTGGGCAAAAACAAAACCCATGTTTAATGCTAAGCCTGAGGCCTGGAGTGTTGATAAACTAGTAACGATGGCTTAATGGTACCGTTGTATGTTCATGTAAAAACATGCGTTAAGTTGTGTCTAAAAGATTTATAATTTTAACTTTGACTGTTGAACCTTTAATGAAATAAATGCTAGCAATTTTAAAAAAAGAAATCAATTCCTTCTTCGCGTCTCCAATTGGCTATTTGGTGATTGCTGTTTTTTTATTGCTTAACGGCTTGTTTCTATGGTTATTTAAAGGTGATTTTAATGTCCTCGATAATGGGTTTGCTGATTTATCAACTTTCTTTTTATTAGCGCCATGGATTCTAATTTTCTTAGTGCCTGCAGTGACAATGCGAAGTTTTGCTGATGAAAAAAAACAAGGCACTTTAGAATTATTACTCACAAAACCAGTGAGTCATTTACATATTGTTCTGGGAAAATATTTAGGCGCTTTAGTCTTGATTATTATGGCTTTAATTCCTACCCTATTATACGTCTTTACAATTTCTAAACTTGGAAATCCTGAAGGTAATCTAGATACAGGTAGCATCCTGGGATCGTATTTTGGACTCCTTTTTCTTGTTGCAGCATATACATCAATTGGTGTTTTTGCCTCAAGTCTTTCAGATAATCAAATTGTTGCTTTTATCATCGCCGTATTTATATGCTTCTTTTTCTATTTTGGTTTCGAAGGCTTATCTAATTACAATCCTTTTGGTGACACATTATATTTAGAAAAGCTTGGTATGGAATCTCATTTTAAAAGCATGAGTCGTGGTGTTCTAGACACAAGGGACATGATCTATTTTTTAAGCGTTACGGCATTATTTATTGTATTAACAACCCTAAATATTAAACGTGCTAACCAATGATTATAAGTGCTCCTTTAGTCATTTTTATGTGCATTACATTTGTACTTGTTTTTCTGTTTGTTAAAACCATAGACCGACGAAAATGGTTAACCTTTTTAGTGAGCTTAGTCATTACGCCGTTTATTTATTTTTATGCTGTATATCCTATAATTAATATTTTTAGTGATTACCATCATCAAAAATATTTTTCAGCAAAGCTTTGGAAAGAGAAACCTGCATTGCGTTACGAACTATCTGATGACATGATAGCTTCGGAAATTTTAATAGGCATGACAAAACAAGATGTTGAAGTCCAACTAGGACCTTACGAATGGTTGTCCTGGGATTTTGGTACTGAAACACATGATAACAACCGTTGGAATTATGGTTTAGGTATTGAGCCTGGAGCATTTAATACCGAAAAAGAATGTATAGAAATCGTTTTTAACAATGATAAAGTTATTGATACAAGAGTATATAAAGAAGCTATAAAATTTGATGCTAAAGACTAAAAAACATATTATCGCCATTGCAATGACGTTAATAGCAATCATTGTTATTAACCTAATTTCAAGCAAGTTATACCAGCGTTTTGATTTAACTAAAGACAAACGCTACACCTTATCTGATGCAGCATTACAAACGATAGACGGTGTAGATTCTCCATTGGTTATTGATGTATTTTTAGAAGGAGATTTTCCTTCAGAGTTTAGACGGCTACGCAATGAAACGCAGCAGCTTCTGGAAGAGTTTTCGGTAAATAATTCTAATGTAAAATTTGATTTCATCAATCCTTTAGCCGATGAGGCCACGAGAAATCAAAACTTACAACAACTCTCACAAAGAGGATTGCAACCCTTTCAGATTAGCATTAAAAACAATGGCAAAACGACTCAAGAAGTCATTATTCCGTGGGCTTTGGCAAGTTATAATGAACAAACTGTTATCATTCCGCTTATAAAAAATAAAATCGGTGCTACAGATCAGGAACTGGTTAATAGCTCTATTCAAAACTTAGAGTATGCCTTTGCTGAAGGATTTAAAAAGCTTGTGAATCCGAAGCAAAAGAAGATTGCAGTATTGCGTGGTAACGGACAATTAAGTGATGTCTATGTTGCCGATTTTTTGAAAAAATTAGGAGAACATTACTATTTAGCGCCATTTACTTTAGATAGCGTGGCGAGCAATCCGCAAAGGACTTTACAGGATATTACAAATTATGATTTAATTATCTCAGCAAAACCAAGCATTCCATTTTCCGAAGAAGAAAAATATGTTTTAGATCAATTTACGATGCGTGGAGGCAAAAGTTTGTGGCTTACCGAGAGTATTGTTATGGATAGAGATAGCCTTAATAATAGTTCTGGTACTGCTGTTGCCATAATGAAGGATCTAAATCTCAATGATTTTTTCTTTAAGTATGGCGTTCGTATCAATCCGGTTATTGTTAATGATTTGTACTCTGCTCCTATTCCTCTGGCTATTGGAGAAGGTAATAATGCACAGTTTCAACCTGTGCAATGGTCGTATTCGCCTTTAGCTGCAAGTAATCCGAATCATCCAATTACAACCAATTTAGATCCAGTGAAATTTGATTTTGCGAGTCAGATAGACACTTTAAAAAATGGTATTGACAAAACACTATTATTACGCAGTTCTCAGCTTACTAAATTAGAAGGCGTGCCAAGAGAAATCAGTTTAGATGTCGTGACACAAGAGCCTGATCCAGAATCATATAAAGAACCTAACCAAACCTTAGCTGTGCTGCTTGAAGGTGAATTTACCTCTGTGTATGACAAACGCGTTAAGCCCTTTAAAATTTCGGATGATGTGACCAAAAGTGCGCCAACTAAGATGATTGTTATTGCTGATGGCGACGTGATTAAAAATGAAGTGATTCGCAATCAACCACAAGAGTTGGGATTTGAGTTTTTAACGAAGCGTAAATTTGGAAATAAAGAGTTTCTTGAAAATGCTGTAAACTACCTTCTCAATGATGACGGACTTATAAACATTCGGGCAAAAGAGGTGAAATTAGCATTTTTAGATTTTCAAAAAATAGAGAATCAAAAATCAAAATGGCAAATTATCAATATCGCTCTACCTTTAGTTATATTAGGACTTTTTGGAATTGTCTTTAATTATTTCAGAAGAAAACGTTACACAAAATAACACAAAAAAAGCTTTAGATATACGTATAATTTAAACCCTATTTTGTTAATAAGTTTGTTTTATAAAACAAACCCTTTAAGATATATTTGTAGGACGCAATTTGGTGCGTCTCAATTATAAAAACCAATCAGAATAAAATGAAATTTATAGTATCAAGTACATATTTACTCAAACAATTACAAGTTTTAGGTGGTGTTATTAATAGTTCAAATACGCTACCAATTTTAGACAATTTTTTATTTGAGTTGAAAGACTCAAAATTAACTGTTTCTGCAAGTGATTTAGAAACGACAATGTCATCAACTTTAGATGTAGAGAGTGATAATGATGGAAGTATTGCACTACCTGCTCGCTTGCTATTAGATACTTTAAAAACTTTTCCTGAGCAACCATTGACGTTTGTCGTTGAAGATAATAACACTGTTGAAATAAGCTCTAATCATGGTAAATATGCCTTAGCTTATGCAGATGGTAATGAATTCCCTAAGGCTGTCGAATTAGACAATCCGAGTACAACAACGATTTCAGGAGATATATTGGCAACAGCGATTAGCAAAACTATTTTTGCTGCTGGTAACGATGATTTACGTCCGGTAATGAGTGGTGTCTTTTTTCAGTTTTCTACGGAAGGTCTGACATTTGTCGCGACTGACGCTCATAAACTTGTAAAGTACACGCGTGCCGATGTAAAAGCGAATCAGGTTGCTGAATTTATAATGCCAAAAAAGCCTTTGAATCTTTTAAAAGGCATTTTAGCTGCAAATGATGAGACAGTAACTATCGAATATAACGACTCTAATGCAAAGTTTACTTTTGAAAATTCTGTGTTGATTTGTCGCTTAATCGATGGAAAGTATCCAAACTACGAAGCAGTTATTCCTAAGGAAAATCCGAATAAATTAAATATTGACAGAACGCAATTCTTAAATTCTGTTCGTCGTGTGAGTATCTTTTCTAACAAAACCACACATCAGATTCGTTTAAAGATTGCTGGTGCCGAATTAAATATCTCTGCAGAAGACATCGATTACTCTAACAAAGCCGAAGAGCGATTAACCTGTGATTATCAAGGAGACGATATGCAAATTGGATTTAACTCGCGTTTCTTAACTGAAATGTTAAATAACCTCAATGCCGATCAGGTACAGCTTGAAATGAGTTTACCAAATAGAGCTGGTATTTTAACTCCTATTGATGGCTTAGATGACGGAGAACACGTTACGATGTTAGTGATGCCTGTGATGTTGAATAATTAATAATACCATATTTTATATAACTAAAAAACGCGCACTTAAAAAGTGCGCGTTTTCATTTACCTCTATATAAAATAACTAACTAATAAAATTAAGAGATAAAGGATATTTTGGTGATTCACCATGGCTTGCTCTTATGGCATTTAGGATCGGAAAAACAAATGACAGTAACCCTAATAATATTAATCCGAAAACACCTATTAGAACAAATACCAATGGAATACAAATGATACTATAAATTAGTATACTCAACTGAAAGTTGACTATATTTTTACCTTCACTATCCATTCTATACACATTCTCTTTTTGTGTTATCCATATGATTAAAGGAACAATTAAGCCTCCAAATCCGGTAACAAATGTGAGTAACTGACTTAAATGTGTTAAAACGATAAGCTGATTATCTTGTCGCATGATATATGATGTTGTTTTGATTGAACACCTATAGGACGTTAAAACAAAATAAATGTTACACTACATCTCACATTTTTTTACAGCATAGCATTTTATCTACTTTTACAAGTGGTTTAAAACCAAATGTGTATCGAAAAATTCTATTTGGTTTTCTTCCTATCACTACTGGTCATAAATTTCACTAAAATGCCTATTAACACCATACAAACAACCCCAAAAACGACAACCATAATTACTGTGGTATTCGAATTATATAAACTGATAGTCCCAAACATAATTTGTCTTTTTAAATCAACTATACAAACTTACTGCACAAATTCATCCCAAAACATGATAAATATCAACGTTTGAAATTAAAATATCCGTTTTAAATATAGAATCTGCTAGTGTTTAGGCTTCTCTAAAATGACAAACAATTCTTTATCTTGTCTACTGACATGAGAATTATAACAAGGCGCCATGGTAATAATACGGAGGGCAGTTTGAAAATACTGAAGATATTCAGATGTTGAACCTCCAAAAGGTGGATGATCCTTAAATAGTGGCACATTAAATAAAACTCCAACAAGTATTCCACTTTCAACAAGGAGTTCATTCATTTTAGTGACATACTGTGGCCTTAATTTAGGCTGTAAAGCACAAAAAAATGTTTGTTCAAAAATCAAATCAAACGACATTTCCAAATCAAAAAAATCGTGAAGCAATAAGTGAGAGTCTGGGAAATCTGGGACTCTAGACTTTATATTATCTAAAGCTGTTTTTGAAACATCAACGACATACACATTTTTAAAGCCCTTATTAAAAAGGTATTCGGCTTCATACGAATTGCCTCCACCAGGAATAAGAATTCGAATGGTTTTATCAATCATTTGATCAATATAGGCCTTTAGCGGCGGAGACACTTCTCCTAAATCCCAACCAATATCATTGTTCTTGTAGCGGTTATCCCAATAGGCTGCACTAAGTTGTTCCATAATGTCTAAGTCTTAGATTACTATTATAAGTTTTTATGCTTGATACTCACAATAACCTCAAAATTAAGTATTATTTCCTCTTTATTTACACCATAATGTATGAGCTTATGTTAGAAATGTATTGTATTAGAATTCAAAAAATGAACTTTCTGTAAACGCATAGTGTTTGGTTTCTGAATCGGATTCTGAAACATTTAATCCTGTAAACAGGCTGAATGCAGGTAATATCAAGTAGGATTTACTTACCTGAAAACAAGGTAATTTAATGCGTGGCTGTCCCTTAAGTTGTATTGAGATACCTGGATGAAGATGACCTGAAATTAAAAACGCATCTGATTCTGAATGAGGCTCATGAACAAATCGGAAAGGATCAATTAATAAGTCTTTTTTACAGCAAGTAATGTTGAAGTTCTGGTAAATTTCAGGTTTTAGCCTATCGTGATTTCCTTTGATTAATATAATCTCTACGTCTGCATGAGCTAAACGCCATTGGTTGAATTCGTGCATATCTAAGTTCATCTCAGCGTGAAATAAATCACCAACAACAAGTAATTGTCTGATTCTATAATGAGAAATTAGAAACGATAAGCGCTTTAAATCACTGGTTTGAACGTTGGACGTTATTTGAATGCCGTGTTTTCGAAAATGACCTGACTTTCCTATATGCAAATCTGAAATGATTAATGCATCGTGTTTTTTCCAGTACAACCCTCTGAGGCTGTTAAATATTAAATCTTCAGATTGTAAGTTGATGTGTTGCTCTACAAAATTCATGACTTATTAATCCTATATACGTCGTTTTGAATGCGTTTAATGCGTTTAATGCGTTTGTCTAAATTTTCACTTGTTAGTGTTTGTCTCAAACTATCTATTTTAATCGGGAAACTCAACGGCGTAAAAGTATTTGAATTTTTTATAATAAGTTTGCTTTTTGCTATTCGATCAAAAGCCATTTTTAAGCGTACCTCTTCAAGCTGTTGGTTAAACACTTCAGTATAAGCTTGTCGCACAAGCAAATTATTAGGCTCATTTTCTTCTAGAACTCTAAAAATTAATCCGGAAGAGGATTGCAGACTCTTATTATTTCTATTTGATCCAGGCATAGTCTGTACCACCAAACCTGAAATTACAGCAATATCCCTAAACTTACGAGATGCCATTTCAGCAGCATTTATACTACTAATTACATCATCCATGAGGTTGTCTTTGCTTAGGATTTGATTTATAGTATTATTATCAATTGGTATCTCCTGATCGCTTAATAGTTCAAACCCATAATCATTCATAGCAATTGTAAATGTCAATGGTTTGATTTTACTTATTCTATAAGCTATCAATGCTGAAATGACTTCGTGAACCAATCGGCCTTCAAAAGGATACATAAATAAATGAAATCCATCTTTGGTATGTATCACTTCTACTAAAAATTCATCTTCCTTCGGAATATGGGAAAAGGTACTTTGTGTAGAAATTAATGGATGCAAAAATTTCAATTCACGCTCTCTAATTCCCGGATGTAAGGCATCACTTAACTTCTTTCGCAAAAAGTGGCTCATATATGATGTTAATGGCAAACGACCTCCCATCCAACTTGGTGTTATGGCTTTCTTAGATTTACTGAGTTTTACAAAAGCAGTCATATCTTTAATATGAAGTAGTTCTAACACGCGTCCCGCCAAAATAAAACTATCATTCGGTTTTAATTTGGTAATGAAGTATTCTTCAATCATCCCAATATATCCTCCTGAAATAAACTTCACCAGTAACATAGCATCGCTTACTATCGCTCCAATATTCATACGGTGTAACATACTAATACGCCGACTTGTAACTTTGTAAACACCGAGGTCGTCCTTCACAACTTTATGAAATTCTTCATAAGACTTTAATGTATTTCCTCCCTGAGTAATAAATTGAATCGCCCACGCAAACTCTTCATTTGTCAACATGGAAAATGCATGAGTTGCTTTTAACAACTCCAGGACGTCATCATCGCGAAATCCTTCACCTACAGCTAAGGTTACTAAGAATTGTACCATAACATCGTAAGTAAGTACCATAGGTTCTCTGGCTTCAACACGATGCTCCTTAACTGCTTCTTTAAGTGCTGCGGCTTCCACTAATTCTAACGAATGTGTTGGAACGAGATAAATTTTTGATACTTCATAAGGCGAATGACCACTTCTTCCAGCACGTTGCATAAATCGTGCTATCCCTTTAGCAGATCCAATTTGTATAACACAATCTACAGGTTTAAAATCGACACCAAGATCTAAAGAAGAAGTACAAACCACAGCTTTCAGGTTTCCTTCAGAAACATTGTCCTCAATCCAATTCCTTAATGTTCTATCAATAGATCCATGATGAATAGCTAATAATCCCGCGAGATCAGGATCAGCTTCAAGAATAATTTGGTACCATAGTTCTGATTGCCCTCGTGTGTTGGTAAAAATTAGTGTGGTTTTATTCTCATGTATAATAGGAATGATTTTGGACACCATGCTTTTACCCAAATGACCAGCCCAAGGCAAAACTTCAACAGTATCTGGTAACAGAGAAATCACTTTAATCTTCTTTTTCTCTTTGGCTTTAATCATTACTGTTTTTAATGCCTCATAAGGCAACAGTACTTTTGTAGCTTCATCAAGATTACCAATTGTTGCTGTAATGCCCCAAATTTTCAAGCGTTTTGAAAGTTTAATTAATCGAGATATGGCAAGTTCAACTAAAACACCACGCTTGTTTCCTATAAGTTCATGCCACTCATCAACAGCAACACAATTAAGGGTTTTGAACCATCTGGAATTTTTCTTTTGTGAAAATAATAAGTGTAATGTCTCAGGAGTTGTTATTAAAATATCTGGCATTAGTCGTTCTTGTTTACGACGGATATTAGCTGGAGTGTCTCCATTTCTAACAGCAACTTCCCAATCTAATCCTATTTCGTATACTGCCTTTGACATGGCTTTGGCTAAATCTTTAGCTAGTGAACGCAACGGACTTACCCAAAGCAACTTAAGTCCTTTTTTATAATGTTCAGGATGATTTAGGTAATCAATCACTACGGCGAGAAACACAGAAAATGTTTTTCCAAATCCTGTTGGAGCAACCACCATCCCACTGTAGCCATTATGATATTTAATCCAGGTTTGATTTTGAAATTTAAATGGCGTGTTTCCTTTGGCAGCCATCCATTGTTCAATAATTTTATAACCTTCAGATTTGTGAAATGTTGTATTCAATTTGGGGAATGTATCAATTGTTTAACATTTTCAATAGTATCGATTTCATCTACAGGCTTATCTTTTCGCCATCTTGAAATTCTGGGAAATCTCAGGGCAACACCAGATTTATGACGGTTACTTAGAGCAATGCCTTCAAAAGCAATTTCAAAAACTAACTCTGGTTTAACGGTACGGACTGGTCCAAATTTTTCGATTGAATTTTTTTTAACAAACCTACTCACTTCAATAATTTCTTCATTTGTTAACCCAGAATAGGCTTTTGCAACTGTCACTAAGCCATCATCTTTTTTTACTGCAAATGTATAGTCAGTATAGTGAGCACTTCGTCTACCACTACCCTTTTGAGCATAAATCATCACAGCATCAATTGTTAAAGGATCGACTTTCCATTTCCACCAATCCCCTTTTTTTCGACCAGTATGATAGGGAGAATTCTTTTGCTTTAACATTAGGCCTTCGCTGTCTCTTGATCGAGCTTCGGCTCGTATCGGTATCAAATCCTGCCAATTTTTGACAGATATAGTTTCAGAAAGAAACAGGGTTTTATTATCTGTCGATTTCGAACTCAATAATTGTTCTAAAAGCTCTCGTCTCTCATATAAGGGCGTATGACGAATATCATTCCCCATCCATTCCATCATATCATATGCATAAAAACCAATAGGGACTTCTTCCATTAATTTTTTAGTCACGTGCTTTCTGTTTAAGCGCTTTTGTAAATCATTAAATAGTAAAATAGCATTATCTTTTAGTGCCAAAATTTCTCCGTCAATGACAAAATCACCATTAAGTTGCTCTATAGCTTCTACAAGTTCTGGAAATTGTTGAGTCACTAATTCTTCTCCTCTTGACCAAATAAAAATTTCATCATTACGTTTTACGATTTGTCCGCGAATCCCATCCCATTTATATTCTACCTGCCAATCGCTAAGATTACCAAGATCATGAAGTTCTTTCTCTAAGGCATATGCTAAACAAAAAGGATAGGGTTTAGAATTATCATAATTGATATGTTTACCCTGAATAAGATCATCAAAAGAAATGGTATTAGCATCCCAATTCCCTATAATACTATGCATCAACTGGTTGGCTTCTACTCCTGAATATTTAGATAAAGCATTGACTAAGGTTTTTTTAGAAACACCTACTCGAAAACTCCCTCCTATGAGTTTGTTAAAAATAAGACGCTCTTGTACTTCAAAACCTGACCAAATATGTCTTATGTATGCTTCTTTTTCATCATCTGACTTTGATTTTAAATCAACAATTTCGTTCATCAAATCACTAAATTTTTTTTCAATATGATGTGTAGGAGTTGGCAATAGCAACGCCATTGTTTCCCCTAAATCTCCAACAGTACTATAACTTTCTAAAAATAACCATTCAGGAATTTTTGTAATCTCCATACACCATTGTTTCATGAGTGAGGTTTTTACGGGTCTTTTAGGTCGTTTGCCTGTAAAAATAGCTATGAGCCATAGTTTATCTTTATCTGGTGCATTATTGAAATATCTGACAAAAGCATCAATCTTATCATTGGTTTTATTAGTGATTTCAATATCACTTATCAATTTTGAAACGTACTTCATGACGCGTTCAGATTAGTAACTGTTTCAACATTTTCATCTTCATTGGTACCATATTCTGTGATTACTTCTTCAGAATTAATTCCAATCTCGTTTAAGTATTTTGAAAACGTTGCTTGAGAGCCATGGGTCACATAAACTTTTTCTGCTTCTGTAGCTTTTACAGCAGAAATTAAACCATTCCAGTCTGCATGATCACTGATGGGGAATCCTGCATCAACAGATTGCCAACGGCGATTACCACGAATTTGCATCCAACCAGAACAAATAGCTGTAGCTGCATTGGGAATACGTTTAATCATATTTGAACCCAACAATGCAGGAGGAACAATTACAATTTGATTTTGAAGTGATGTTTTGTCTGTATCTGCAGTCCATAGTTTTGTTTGAGGCAATATAATTCCAGAACTTTTAATAGCTTCATTAATATTATGAATTGCACTATGAACATATATATCGCTCAAACCATCTAGTAATTTCATAATACGTTGTGCCTTCCCCAATGAATAACCAACACAAATACTTGTACGGTTTATTGACTGGTTATGAAGTACCCAATCGTGCATTTGTTGTTGCAGTACTGTTTCTTCCGACCAATTATAAATCGGTAATCCGAAAGTGCTTTCGGTTATAAACTCATGGCATTTCACAGGCTCAAAAGGCGCTGTAAGATGATCATTTTTGACTTTATAATCACCTGAAAATACGACTATAAAACCTTTGTATTCTAATCGTATTTGTGCAGAACCTATGATATGTCCTGCTGGAAAAAAACTCACCTTGACCCCGTTAATCGTTCGTTCTATGTGATATGGCAAACTTTCAATTGAAATATCTTTACCTATGCGATGTTGAAGTATGGCTTTAGAATCGTCATGACATAAATAATGTTTCATTCCCCATTTAGCGTGATCAGCATGTCCGTGAGAAATAATTGCATAATCCACCGGAAACCAAGGGTCGAGATAGAATTTCCCAGGAATACAATAGATGCCTTTTTTTGTGAATTTAATTAATTTCAATGGGTGTCGCTTTTTTATAAATATAACCCATTTTGAAACCTTATATCGCAAAGATATCGGATTGCAATACAATTTTTATCGATATCATTAATATTTGGTGAAAAACCGAATGCTTATTTCGTTGTGCCACGTAATTGCAGCTTTGCCTTAATGGTTTTGGTAACTAAATCTGTAGACGATTTATCATTCAAACGATTAATTAATAACTCGACTGATGCTTTACCAATATCTAAAGTGTGCTGAGAAATTGTTGATAATTTTGGATCGGTAAATTGAAGTACATTTTCATCAGAAAATCCTATAATAGACATATCGTCTGGAATACTATAATTATGCTTTAATGCCTTTTGTAGCGCCACTACTCCAGAAGTGTTGTCGATAGCTATGATACCGTCAATAGTTTGGTGAGTTTTAAAAAGTTGGTCTATATGCTCTTCAATAGAACCTTCTCTTTTAATAGCCACTATTACTGGATCTTGAGTATGGTTTTCAGACTCTTTTAAAGCCTCAAGATAGCCACTAGTTCTTAACTTCCCTACACTCAATTCATCAATATTACTAATCAGTACGATATGTTGTCTCCCTTCGGAAATGAGATGATTTGTAGCTTGATAAGCTGCATCAAAATCATCAATTATAACTTTATCTGTTTCTAAATTATCTGAAACTCTATCAAACAAAACAATAGGAACTTCCTGTTTTAATATATTGCTGATATGATCTGTTTTACTGATGATTTGAGTTTCTTCTGCTATAGACATAATAAACCCATCAACACTACCATTTGACAATAATTGAAGGCTGTCTTCTTCTTTAGATTGCAGCTCATTAGATAAACAGGTGATGATATTATAACCTTGTTTTGTCGCTTCTTGCTCAATAGCAAAAAGTGCTTTAGCAAAAAAATGATTTAATATATTAGGAATGATAACTCCAATTGTATTCGTTTTGCTATTTTTTAAGCTTACAGCCAGCTTGTTAGGTTTATAATTTAAAAATTTAGCCAAAGCTTTAACGCGCTCAATTGTATCCGGACTAATTTCTTCACTGTCATGCAATGCTTTTGAAACTGTAGATACTGAAACATTTAACTGCTCTGCTAATTGTTTTAATGTGACCATAATTATGAAAATAAAAAGGATGTACTGCAATATAAAAATACACTCTTTTATTATGACTAGAAAATATACCCTTACTTTTTAATCAATTTTATAACCTGACTGCGCTGTGCTAAATTAATTTTAGCAAAATATATACCCTTTTGCCATCCAGAGGCATCAATTGATGCTGTATTAGTATGAGGATTTAAGGTCTTAATTTGTTTACCCAAGGTATCATAAATAATAATTGATTCTACTGGTTGAGCAGCTTTTATAACCCAATTGTTATGTGTTGGATTAGGAAATACAGTAAGGGTCATTGTTTCTACATCCTGAACACTTAAACTTGTTCCTGGGTTTACTGAAAAATAAAGATTATCAACATAGGCAATCCCTGTATCTAAATCGGATAAAGTACCTACTTTAAATTGAAAAAATTTATCCAAATCAAATCCTTGGCTTGTAAAAAAAGTCAATGGAATATCAACACTTGTCCATTCATTATAGTTAAGCATTTCCTGAGTTGGTAGTTCATAAAAATATTCTTGCACACTACCATCTTCTTCAATTAAAATCATTCTAATTTGTGTGGCATCAGACGTCCAATAATCAAAATGAAAATAATTATATGCAGATACATCAGTAACAATTCCAGAATTTGTTCCTTCGCCATAACCTGCAACCGAAAAGTCTAATTTTAAAGTATTGTTTATTGCATTTGTAGGGTCAGTATCTACAACAGTAGCTTCACCAAAAAAATAATCACTTGTCCATATATTCGTAAAACCTCCTGTATCTCCATAAACACTTAGCACTTCATTATCAGGAGTTGTCGGTGTAGGCGATGGAATTTCTAATTCTTGAACATTAGTTCCTCCGGCAAAATCATCGACCAGATAAGTTCCAACTTGATTATTATTAAAGTCGGGAAAAAACACCAGTAAGTCATAATTACCCAAATTTGGTCCATAATTCAAACTAATCATTTGCCAATCGGTTCCAGTGGTTGTAAATGAGAGTTCTGTATCAGGACCTGTGCCACCTTCAAACTTTAAAAGATGTGTTCTGGTGCCATATTCGGCAATGGGTTTAATTCTGAATGTGATGGTATTATTATCATCGTCTGATAAATCTAAATTTTGAGCTAAATTTAATTGTGCCGTGTCAAAAGCTAAACCGCCTCCCGAAATTGAACCTACATCATCACCATTATCAGTAGTAACAGTAAAGGTGCAATCAAAGCAATTCATAACATCTTCGGGTTCAGAAAAATCTATAGGAAAGGTTTGACCATATGTAAAAGTAATTGATAATAAACTTAGTAATTGTAATAGTAATCTCATGACTTATAGATTTTAAATTAAAAAAAAGAGCCGCATTGCAACAAGCAAATGCGGCTCTTAAACTTGCGTTAGTTTTGACTATCTCTTTATTAACTTCATTGTTTTACTGCCTTTATCTGAACTAATCTTAGCTACATATAAACCAGAAACCAAATTAGACGTATCAATAGTAGCTTCATTAGTATTTGGATTCATTGCAATGACTTGCTTTCCAAGAACATCATAAACTTCAATAGACTTAATTTGCTGAGTAGAATTTACATTCCACACATTGGCTGTAGGATTTGGAAAAACTGAAAACTCATTACGATCTGCTGTAGTTACAGATAGTGTAGTATTTTCTCCAACAGTGATTCCTCCAATAGCGTCATATTGTGCGTCAAAAGACATATCAATATTGACATTAGGACCTGTCATATTAAATCCGTATTGAATATGATCTCCTACTGCAGACTGTGCTGCATCTAACGTAATTGTAAAATTACCTTCGCTTAAATCATAAGTGTATGATGTAAAAGAGCTGTAATCTGGTGCAAAAACTTTAATAAATGCTTCGTAAGTAATTGGATAATCTAAACTAGAATCATCTAATGTATTACTGATAACTTCAGCATTAAATGTAAATGAAGTTCCAGCTAATGAATCATCCTCTAAATAATAAGTAGCATCCATTATTTTATTTCCAGTAAGGTTCCCAGTTTGCCAGAACCCATCTGTATCATTTACTCTATTAGGCTTCAACGTTACTGTACCATCCATATTATCGACAACAATAAGATCTGCTGTTCCCCATCCTGAACCAAAAACAAAACCACCTCCATTTGCTGGTGTTTCAAAAACATTCATATATCCAATCCATCCAGTACCTTCTGTACTAGCCGGATCAAAATTAATATCCGTTTGTGCTGTTGCTGGCAATAATGCCAAAATCATTAATGCTGTTAAGATGTAATTTTTTTTCATATTGTTATTTATTTAGTTATTAATTTTAATTATTCTTAGTTTTTAATATTTTATATTTTAATATTCGTAAATGTAACAGTCAAAACGAGAAATCACAAAAAATCCACCACTACAAAAAGCATACAAGTCGAAAATTTTTACTTTTCATAATAACAGCTAAAAAATCTCGAAACTCTTACTATTACTAGGATTGAAACACATTTCACTTTAGTATTTCTAAAATTTCAAGTCTTCATCCTTATTCCAAAGTCCCCAATATGCACCTACATCGCCTTCGGCTCCAACTTTCCAAGATTCATCAAACGATGAAAAGTAAAACATTTCAATTTGGTCTTCCTCAGACCATTTTTGAGCATTGATAAAATACTTTATAGCATTATCAAACGACGGATGAGCGCCTTCAAAACTAGTTCCCATATTTGGCCAACCTGTTTCGGTTACAATAACTTTCTTTCCGTTGGCCGCAAGTTTTGCCTGTGCAAACATTTCTTTCATATATAAAAGCGAATACTCTAGAGGACAACCTTCCCAAAACGGATAGCAATTTGCTAATATGATATCACAAGCTTCAGTTATTTTAGGTCTTTCAGTAAACTCATAATACGCATCTACATATCCCATTGGGATTTCTGGAATTTCCTTCTTAACCTGATACATAAAGTTTAACAACTCGTCTTCAGTTAAATCACCTCGATACATCACTTCGTTCCCAACTGCAGCTATATCTACAAAACCTTCTTTAGCTAATTGGATAAGACCTGCTATTTCACGTGTATTAATTTCGGGATCATCACCTAACCAAGCACCAACTAATGTTTTTATGCCGTACTCGTGAGCTATTTTGGGAATAATTTCATTTCCGTCGGTACACGAAAACGTACGGATCCATTTTGTATAGGGTTTAATAATCTCCATACGTCGACGTATTTGTGCTTCTGAAATTTGATCGCCTGCCGACTGTCCTTCTTCATACGGACTAAAGCACAACCCATGCATGCCGTTATTTAATATTGTTTTAAACGAAGATTGTAAATCTTCTTTCGACTTATTAGCAAGGTCTACTCCTGCTAATGCCATTACTTTACCAGCTCTAACCGACATTATATTCTGTTGTATTTGATGTTTTTTCTAATTCAATATTTTCATGTGAATTGGAAACGGTATCCTTCACTTTAATAGCTTTACGTTTATCTAATTCGACACGGATATCACCAGCAGTTTTTTCAGTAATACCATAATTTCTCATAATAAACATGGCTACAAGCGTTCCTAACATTGGAAAGAAACAGAAGAAAGCATGCAATCCATCTACAGCAGGTTGTTGGTCTGTAGTGGCTAAATCTGGGTTAAACCCTACAATGCCTATAATAACACCGCTAAGTGCTCCCGCGATAGCAAAACCAACTTTTACCATCCACCAGTAAATAGCTCCAAAAATGCCTTCTCTGCGTTTACCTGTATAAAATTCATCAACATCTATAATATCTGCAGTCATAGACATCATAATTGTAAATAAACTTCCAATGCCAAACGAAAAGAATGGAAGTGCTATAATATACATCCATGGCTTCCCAGGAACAAACAAAAACCATAGCATAAAATAGCCTACAATTGAAATACCTTGCGCTATCAAAAATGCTTTTTTCTTTCCAAAAATCTTAGACATCCAAGTCACAACAGGTATGACTATAAAGGTTGTTCCTATAGCGCCTAAGCAACCAAACATGGAGACCCAGATACCGCTGGCTTCAGCATCACCATTAAATAATTTATATACAATTACAAAAAATGTGAGTGCAGCAACTGTATTAAATGCATTAAAAATTAAAAACGTAGCGGCACATATTTTTCTAAACTCTTTAATCTTAAAGGCTTCTACAAAACTGTAATAGATTTTCATTAGACTATTTCCAATATTTGAGGTGTTTAGAGGCTCATAGTCTTTATGAAGTGTTGACTCGCTTTTTATAAATAATGCAGGAACTATAGCGCAAATCGCACATGGAATAGCAACCCAGATAGACAATTGTCTTACGGCTACCTCAGCTGAAGAAAACCAGCTAGGATCATACATGATAATCCAAAATAAAGGCGCTATTACCCAAGCCCATTGGCCTATAAATTGTGCCACTGCCATGATATGAGTTCGTTCGTGAAAGTCATCACTCATTTCATAACCCATAGCTACATAAGGCACACTAAATAAAGTGAGTCCGAGATAAAATAAAATAGACCATAAAAAGAAATACCAAAAATTAAATTGCAATGAGTTTTCTTTAAACAATTGCCACATAAAAATATAGGAAACTCCCATTATAATTCCGCCAATCAAAACATACTGTCGTCGTCGTCCCCATTTAGATTTGGTATTATCTGAAATAAAGCCCATGATTGGGTCTGTAATAGAATCGAATATCCTTGGAGCAAAGAAAATCACGCCCCACATCCAACCAGGAAATCCTAAATCCTGAACCAGAACCACCATAAAAATCCCCATAATTGCTGGGAACATTTGATTGGCAAACATACCAACACCGAATGCCACTTTTTGGCCGAATGGGACTTTATTGATGACTTTAGACATAATTATTGAGTTTTAGATGGTATGACTATGGTTTGAATGGCCTGCTCACTAACTACGATGTTAGTTGTTAGTCCATTCAGATTTAAAATAAAATTTTGTGCAGTAGTTCCTTCGTTAAATACAACAACTGCAATTGATCCATCAGGATTTTTAGCAGCAGTAACCATTAAGGCATCGTTAGTATTTTGAACGTCTATGATCATTGCATTTGGCCTGATGTATTTACTGAAATGTGACATGGTATAATAAATCGGTGTAAAATAAACCTCATCATTATCAGGATCAACAATTACTGGAGCAACACACCAGTTTTCAAACCAGTTTGGTCCACCTTGCTTGTCTAAAACCATGTTCCAGTCAATCCAGCCATCGACCCAATTATTGAGACAGCCAATGATATCTCTCGCATATCGATTTACAGGCGCATATTTTGGATGTAAATGTTTTTGTTCATCAGGCGCCCAGTCCCATCCCCAATCTGTAGCTTCTTTAGACCAATACCAAGCATCGTCTTTCCATTTTGGAATTTCAGAATCAACACAACCTTCAGTTTCTATGAGATATTTATCAGGCGCTTTATGATGTGCATATTGTAAGTCTTCTGGAAAATAATCATAAGTGCTTTCATACCAGTGAATCGCTGTTCCTGCAAAATATTTTGATGAGGCTTCATCTTTAAACATTTCATCGACCCATTCTTTTATACCCGCTCTATTCTGGTCATATCCAAGAATATTGACGTCTCCAAATCCATCAGACTCTAACTTCGGACCTAAGTAATTTTGAACAAAATTAGTTTCTTCATTTGGAGAAAAGTGCATGCTTTCCCAGTTATTCCCATTTCCGTGAGGCTCATTAACAGGAGTTAATCCCCAGATATCAATACCTTCAGCTTTGTAAGCTTTTAAATATTTTGAAAAATAGGTTGCAAAAGCTTCGTAATATTCTGGTAGTAATTTTCCGCCGACATAGGCCTTATTATCTTTCATCCAAGGTGGAGCTGTCCAAGGTGACGCCACAATACCAAATCCGTCTTTCGATATCGCCATAGCCTCTTTAATCATAGGAATCAAATCATCACGATCTTCCTCAATAGAAAAGTTATTGATTTCAACATCACCTTCAACAGGTGCATAGGTATAATTAGTTAATGAGAAATCGCAAGACGCTATATGTGTTCTGGTTAAAGAATAGCGAGCACCAGATTCGCCAAAATAAGCTTCAAGTACTTTTTCTCTATTAGCTTTACTCAGTTTATTCAACAAATAAGCTGAGGATTCGGTAAACGAACCTCCTATTCCAGTGATTTTCTGAAATGTTTTCTCAGGAACTAATGTTATCGTATCGCCTTTTGCTTCGGAAGGAAACTCAGTGATTTTTGTCAGTTGATTTCCATTGGCAGACGTTTCATAAACTTCAACCACTAAAGCGGTTTCTTTTTTAGTACAACTCATTATCGTAAACAATAAAAGCATGTATAAATTAGGTTTGATAAATTTCATATGCTTTGGTTTTAGTTTTTATTTAAGCTCTGGTACTTTTCCTTGAGTACGTTAAAGACTTGCTTTTTGTTTCTATCAATATCTACAATGCCCCAATATTCTTCGTTAGGCGCTCCATCGTAAGGGATTCCTGTACTATTAGGCGCATAACCACCAATATCTTGTGTATCGTTATTTCCAGCTTTCCACCAGCCATCAGTAAATGAAAACAAAGTCACTCCCGAACAGATATCAGTATTCTCAAACACCTTGTTTAAGATGTGTTTTGCAGCATCTGCCTGAGCTTTCTGGTTTTCACCTTGTTTATAACCTGCTTTTTCAATAGACATATAGCTGTCTCCACCAGTTTCAGATAAGTACATCGGTTTAGAACTCACCGCTTTCCATAGCTTGAAAATTGGCTCAGGATTATCCCATCTATAGACATTCATTCCCCAGACATCAATATTCGGACTCATTTCTAATGCCAATGCATCAGGTAAATCACCATGAGCGGTTGTTGTTGGATGATTAGGGTCATTGGCATGAATTACATCTGCAGCATCATTCATGGCTTTGTACCAGTTTTTAATATCGTCTCCAAACCATTCAGGATGGTAATTGTATTCGTTTCCTAATTCCCACATCAGGATGGCACTATGATTTTTGTAGGTGTTGACGTAATCGATAAAGGTTTCAGATTCGATATCATAGTGACCGCCTTGATTGTAGCCAAAGCCCATTATGACTTTTATTCCCGCTTGGTGAATTTCATCTAAAACCTTAACATCATCAATTGGCGCATAGACTCTAATGGTATTGATACCAGCTTCGGTCATTAAGGCTAAATCTTGAGTGAGCGTTTTAAAACTTCTGTTATTACCACTGCCTTTTGGAACCGGATGATAACAAATACCCTTAATCGTGTACAAGGAGTCGTTGACATAAATATGACTATCCTTAACTGAAACAGTCATGTTTTGCGATGTGCTTTTACAAGACATTACAGTAAATGAGAGGACTAACAATGTAATATATGTTCTCATTTTGATTGTGGTTTTAATTCAGGAATCATGACCTCTTTCATCAGTTCATCTATGTTTCCGTTGTATGTTTTAGTAATCGGATTTCCATTTCTGGTCAATCCCTTAAAAAGACCTTTATCAACCAAATCCCAAAGCGCATATTTAGCTTTTCCATCGATAGTGAATAAACCAAAATGATTTTCAGAGCCTTTAGGATTTTCAGCATCTTTCCAGTGTTCATCAAATGCTTCAAAATAAAAGCAAGACATCCCAGCTTTATTGGTCCATTCTCTCATATGCTGATAGTAAAGTGCTTCTTTATATTCGTCGGTTGCTTTAGATCCATTGTTTCCGTATAGACCTCCAGAATAACTAGCCCAACCTGTTTCTCCGATATGAATAGGTTTATCAACACCTAAACTTTTCATATAAGTTTTTACGGCTTCATATTGAGACATCGCATACACTTTCGCTCTCAACATTACCGAATCAATTTTAACTTTTTTAGAGGTGTTTGTTTCAGTTTCTGAAATTCCCCAAAATACTGGATGATAATGTGTATCGTGCATCGGATAGGTATGCATTGAAATATAATCGACAGCATGTATTAGCTTTTCCAAATCTTCAACATGATACTCTGAATCTCCTCCACCCCAAGACGCAAAGTTATCAGAACTGGTAATCCATAAATCTTTAGGTAATTCACCAGATTTTTTTAGGGCTTGCAAATGATTCACCCATTTTAAAATTACGCCAGGTTGTACATAATAAGCCGTAGCCCATTTCACCATGGCTTCATTTCCGACGGCAAGAATTTTGACAATTTCAGGATATTTTTTTGCAAGTGTTACCGCAGTTTGAACTTCAACAGGGTTACGTTCACTTTCCTGGTTATGATCTGGTTTGACGTTATCCCAGTTAAAGGCGTTTTTACAATCAATCCAAATACCGAGCATCACATACATTTCGAAGTTTGCGTTTTCATCTTTTAATTGACGAATAGCCTCTAACACATTAGCAGCCTGGTCTAAATGAACATTGTATGTCCGCAAGATTTTAACTCCCATAGCATTAAGAATCAACATATCCTCCTTAAGATCATTGATGCTAGGCTGATCATCTCTGGATGTCGTTCGATAGCCACCATAAGAGATGGCTAAATATTCTGGATGTCCTAAAATGTCTTTCGCGTTCAAATTGGGTTGGTTTTTATTGGCTACTGAATTATTATCTTTATTTATACTAGTTTGACATGACAACACAAGGAGTATAGCAAACATGCTTACTGTTATTTGTATACGCTTTATTTTGTGCTTGTTACACTTCATTTTTTCAGTTCTACAACTATCTGATGGATTTCACCTGTTCTATTAAATAGTTTTGTACTTGTTTCAATATCTGTTTTTAAGCCATCAAACTCTGTAACAATCTGATTATTAAAACTTACAGTAATATGATTCTTGTCTGAAATTTTATAAATAACAGGCACTTGACAATAGGTAAAACAAAGCGAGTCTTTTTCTAATTGAATCGTTTTAACCTCATTATTTACATTAGAATATGAGAACGTTTTAGCTTCAGAAATAAATTCATCAGATCGCAATAATCTCGGATTAAATATTAAAACTCCATGTCTAACAAACACACCTAATTCCCCAAATCGGCACAACACATCCTCTTTTACCTGTCCGGTCATTCCTGGTTGTTGCGCTCCTTTACCTGCAGGAGTATGTGAGTGAGGGTCGGTTGGAAACGCACCATATAATTCTGGTGACTTGTGTACTCCAATGCCTTCATTGATTTCGTAATAGTGTTCGAGTAATCTTCCAATCACTTCTTCGCTTTCATTTTGAGCTACAGCTAACAAACAATTTTCCTGAACCGCTAAAAGCAACTTAGATACCATGTGCCAGTAAATGGAACCTAATCCTTCATAACCGAAAAATGTCCCAGAGCGACCTGTAAACGATTTATGATCGAAAATGTCTTCAAACATGTCGAGCACTAATTGTTTGTCGCTAGTAATTAAAGATTTGTATTGTGCTTCAGGTAACTGATTAATAGCAGTTTTCAAACTTTCGGCATTATTAAAATTGCCATTAAAATGATACTGTCCTAAAACATCTTTTTCTATAATTTGCGTATTACCATCAGCAATAAGTTGCTGTAATAGTTTTGATGATTCAACTGATATCTCAGGAATATTATTTTTATCGACAAAGCGTGGTAATTCTTTATTTGGATATAAAATATAACTGTATTGGTCTTCTCTAAACAAGGCGCTTGCCTTCAAACCGTCTAAAACACTGAGAGCTTCTTTAGGCTTTAAATATCCCGAACTTAAGACAGCCACTTGGCCTTCTAACATTTCTGACAAATAAGAGATTGAAACCTCAGCATCACTTTCTACTGTCATCAAATTATAAGCATGGTATAGATTATCGGTTCTTTTATTTGCTTTAATTGTATGATCTAAATACGTTTTAAGGACTGTAAAAAACTCAAGTAAATCTGATTTAGAAATCTGGTCTTTATCGCTTGAAAATCCTGATTCATAAATCTTTAATCTGTAGACACTTCCTGCTTTACCAAGACCGTCTAAAATTGTTTTTCTTTCAGTATCAGAAACTTTACCTGACAATACATTAGCGTTATCAACTAAAGTTGACACTACAGATTTGAAAAATATTTTAAGTTCAATGGAAAGGCTATAGTTATCTTGATCAGATTGCTCAACTATGTTTTCAAAGAAATTGATAAATCGCCTTAGGTAGTACAAGGTCACCATAGATACGCCGTTACCAACTAAAGCATTATTGGCGTCGTTCCATTCAGGTCGTTGAGTATTTAACCAAATTCCGCCTTCAGGAATAAAATTAGACACTTTTGCTAAAACGGTAGCTAATAATTTTTCAATTAAATTGACCTTATGAATGAAGAAATTTTCGTCTCTAAGTAAAGCGCCATCAGCTCCTAATCGCTCTTTTTCATCATTAATTTTATCGTGTAGTTTGTAATCGAAGTCGATGGTATCCTTAGGATTATTTAGAATCTCTTGATAGCTCTTTATCTTATAAGGCACATTAGCATAAACAAACACATCGTTTGTAAAACTGTTAGATAATTTATTAGGATAGTGGTTCTCTACAAACTCCAGAAATTTGAGCAAGTAAATGATTTGGTGATCGCCCCAATAACCAATATAAGACCATGGATCATCTTCCTCTATTGCTTCCCAATCGAAGCCATCTTTTGTGACTCGGTATGGATTATAACCTTCAAAGGTTGTTGCATTAAAGAATTTATGAATCATGCCTTCAATAAATGCAGGATATGAATGCGCTAATGTTTCCCAATTCTGAAAAATATCTCTCCAGTTACCTTCGTAATCTAATATTTTAGAACCATCAACTTCACTACGAGTATTTATAGAAAACTTGTTCCAAGGCCTGCTAGGATCGCCATGTCTTCGGCTGAATTTTAATGGTAAATATTCATAACATAGTCTTTTGAAGTTTTTATCCTCATCTTGATCGGCAAGCGTTTTTATAAAGTCTAGATTAAATTGCTTAGGTAAACCATTTAAAATATCTTCTTTTTTCTTAGATACCTTTTTGTTGGCCTTAGCCATATATTTCACAAAATCACCTTTTTCTATTTGGTAGTTATTATCGAAAATACCGCCTCTCATAATGTTGAAAAGTGTATTTGCAAAATGTCGTGTATCTCTTAACTTATCATCTGTTAGTTGAATGCCATCAGATGCGCCAACAAGTTCTAAAAGGTGTTTTGTACCAGCATCAATATCATGTTGTACAAGTGCTTCCAGGTTAGCATTGCTTTTAATTTTTTGAGACACATAATTAATAGCACTTATGGTTTGATTTACATTTGCGACAAACATCCAACTCTTTTCAGACTGAGGTTCGAGGCTTAACTCTTTTGAAATAAAATAAGCACCTTTCTCGGCTCTAATATCATTTTCCTGATGGATTTCTTTGCCTTTCCTGAAGTTATCCAATTGTAGAGAGGATAATAAATGGGTTGGATTGTCGAGACCTGAAAACCAAACGGTATTTGACTTTAAAGCTTCGCTAGGTTCTGCTTTATCAACGATTATAGCGCTTAAAGCAAAAATGCCTATTCCAGTATCTTCTTCTAATTCACTTTTTTTATAAGCATCGACTAAGTTACTTGCAGAGTTTTGAAAATCTGATGCCAAACCATAAGGAAGAATATTTTGAAGTCCGTCCAAAATTTTCACATCCATCTTTTGGTTAGATATATTTATAATTTTGGCCTTTCTTACAAACCCAAACTGATTACTAGAATTCCATTGGTATCTAAAAGTGATATCCAGATCACGATTAACTTCTTCAAATATGACTTTATTACCTGATGTATTTTTATACAAATTTCTTTGAACCTTATAAGCACCTTGGTATCTGGCAGAAAATGGTTCCCACAAATAGGTTCTATCATCTTTGTGAACTTGAAAAATAGTTTTACTACCTGTAATTTCTGAAGATTCAGTTATTTTATCATCTGTATAATATGGAAATAGTGCATTATTTGCATCCTTTCGACCAGCAGTTAAAGCACCATTACTTGAAATAAATAACCAATGATTTGAATTACTTACTATACTCATAAAAAACGGTCTCATTTGATCGCTATTAGAGATTTTATAATAAGTTTCGTTTTCTATAGTTAACAATTCTCCTGTAACTTCTGCATTGTTAAATGAAGCTTCCTTATGCCCTATATATATTGGATTTTGAGTCATTATAGATTCTACCATCAATGATTAATACTTATATTTTGGGGTTAAATTTGTTCTGAAATAGTCAAGGTGATTCAAAAGTAATTTCATTTGAAACTGTAGTGCGTTATATAAGTCTACTCTGTTTCAAGTACATATAGATTTGTCTCACTTTAAATCGTCTAAGGATAAGGCCGAGTGTAATGCTCGACCTTATACTCGAGACTAACTAAATAATTAAATTATACTATTATTGATATACTCTCACATAATCAATTTCCATACTATCTTCTGTAAAAGCCGGATCAATATCTCCTCCTAAAGTTCCTCCCATAGCAATATTTAGAATTAAGAAGAAATCACTTTCAAAAGGTAAATCCAGTGAATTAGCAACAGTGTGGTATACTGTATCATCTACTAAAAAAGTAATGGTATCTGGTGTCCATTCTACAGTATAGTTATGGAATTCAGTAGTAGACGTGGTTAGTATTGTATCAGATCCGTCACCAGCTCCTGGTGAAACCGCAGGATGGTGAACGGTAGCTAAAACTCTATTTTTATCTTGACCTGTTTGTTCCATGATATCAATTTCACCACAAGCAGGCCATGTGTTTGTATCGTAGTCTGCTCCAAGCATCCATATAGCTGGCCAGGTTCCGATAGAAGCAGGTAGCTTTGCTCTAACTTCTACCCTACCATAAGTAAATTCGAATAAGTTTTCAGATTTCAAACGCGCTGAAGTGTATCCACTGCCATCTGCTTTTGCAGTAATTTTTAAAAATCCGTCTTCAACGATAACATTTTCAGCAGTATTGGTATAGGTTTGCACTTCTCCATTTCCCCAGCCTCCTGCACCAAGATCGTAAGTCCAGTTTGCAGCATCTGGCGCACCATTAGTATCAAAATCGTCAGACCAAATTAAAGTATTGTAAATAGAATTAAATTCTTCATTTGGAGGTGTTGTTGTAAATCGGTGGTACCAATACAGAACAGGATTTAAGGCGTCAACTGTTCTCACATACAATGTCGTATTTGTCACTGAAATAATATCATAAGACGATGATCCTACATAATATCCCATGAATTTATCATCGGAAAAATTCATTGTAGTCGCTCTTGCATTAAAATCTGGATCTGGTACTAATGACCAATCGAATGAAGAAGGCGCCAGAGATACGAGACTCACACCAGACGTATCAAAGTCAAAGCAAGCATCTTCACCAGCATTTTCACCAATTACTCCCTGATGACTAGCATTAAAAAATGTTTGTCCGTTGTTATTCAACTCAAACGTAAGTTGCTCACTAGCATCGAGACTAAAGATGAATTCGTCTGTACACAAGCAATCTGAAATTGGGATTCCACATTTTTCAAAAGGCTGAGCAGCATAAAATGAAGGAAACCAAAATGCATCGGCAGCAATATCAACATTACCGCCAACACCTAAGTGTCCTAGTGAAGCTGCATCTAAATACCATGTCTTTGAAGATCCGATACCTCCACTTAACAATTCTTTTGCTTCAATATCATCAAAAGAACTAAAAACTTCAACCTCTATTGTTCCAGTAGTAGAAACGCCTCCAGTACCAACTGCGCTAACCACTACAGTATAAGTATTTAATCCAACCAAACTATAACGGTGTGTATTTACACCAGATGGTACAACAGCTTCTAGACCATCACCAAATTGAAAATTATAGCTCAATGCATTATCAGCACTAGCCGTTAGTTTTACAAAACCACTTCCGTCACCATTAGGATTATCGGCATCAACACCAATTACCTCGGCAGTTATTGTCAAGTTAGTTGGAGCAATTAAATCACCGACTGTAGCGTCATCATCTTCACAATTGACAAAGCATGCCATTGTAAGCATCAATACTGTTATTTTAATAAGATTTTTCATATCAATTTTTCTTTATTGTTTTACAAGTTTATATTGCCAGAACACTCCTGCTCCGGACTCTACATAAACATTTATTGTATTAGCGTCTATAAACGTCACATTATATGTAATTGAACTTGGAACAGCTACATTTGGTAACTCCCCTTGGTTATTCGCTTTAGCTAAACCGATGTAGGCACCAACACCATCAATAGTTACTGTACCTGAAGCATCATCGTAAGTATAAGTTGCAGCATTAGACCCATCATGAGGTGCAACTGGAGTTCCACAAGAGTCTCCTCCACCTTGCCAGCCTTCGATCCAACTTTCAGCACCTAAGTTATTTGAGAAGCTACCATCAGATCCAAAGACGTAAGTATCATCAAAATAACAATCTCTTAAGGTCACACAATCGGCATCACATGCAAACCAACTCGTATCACCAACTGCAGGTCCAACGCCTAAAGATCCAGCTTCAGGAGCCATAACCCAAGTACCCTCTAACGGGTTAGAATCTACAGCATCTCTTACCATTTTATATTGCCAGAATACACCAGCTCCAGATTCAATATAGACATCTATAGAATTGGCTCCAGTAAATGTCACATTATAAGTGATTGAACTCGGTACAGCTACATTTGGTAACTCCCCTTGATTATTTGCTTTAGCAAGTCCTAAGAAAGCTCCTGTACCATTTAACGTTACTGTACCTGATACATCGTCATACGTATAGGTTGCAGAATTTGACCCATCATGAGGTGCCACAGGAGTTCCACAAGAATCTCCTCCACCTTGCCAGCCTTCAATCCAACTTTCGGCACCTAAATCGTTAGTAAACGATCCGTCAGAACCAAATATATAAGCATCATCAAAATAGCAATCTCTTAAGGTCACACAATCGGCATCACATGAAAACCAGCTAATATCACCAACAGCCGGACCAACGCCTAAAGAACCCGCTTCAGGAGCCATTCTCCAAGTACCTTCTAAACCTTCAGCAGTTGTTGTTGGCGCTCTGTAGAAATACACATTATCGATAAAGAAATCAAAAGTTCCTACAGGAATTCCTGAGAATATTAACTGTTGAATAGAGTTAATTGAAGTCATACCTGCATCGGTAAAATCACTCATAGGAATATCTATAGACACCCATTCATTTTGAGGAAGATCTTCGAAAACAATTTCCGCTTCGGTTGCAGTTCCTCCTAAATCCACTAGTTTTATTCTAAATGTTGTTGCATTTACACTCCAGAAATCCAGGTGAAATGCATCCATTTGACTGGCATCTACTGCAGCGTCACCATAAAATTCTACTCCAACGAAATCTGCATCGGCATAAAACTTTGTATCATCACCTGCAATTTGCAAATCGGTTAATGTACTTGTACTCCAATCTGATCGCCACGAACTAACATTAACATCTAATTCATAAGCATTGCTAAACATCGAAATAACGTCAGAATCTTGTCGATTTGGAGGTGTTGGAGCAGCTGCTAATGGCTGTAAAATTTCGGTCACCACAAACTCTTCAGTATAAGATGTCGTTTCAATTGCGGCACTAAACGCCGTTACTGTTACTGTGTACGTTCCAGCAGCTTCATATTGAAACGATACTGTATCATCTATGTTAGCCATAATTGGACTTGACCCAACTTCACCAAAATCAACTTCATAAGATATTGCAAAATCAGCCGAAGCTGTTACATTAACTTGTCTTGAAATTGCTGTATCATTTTCTATAGTCACCATTAAATTCTCAGGAGCTTGAAATGAAACTACAATTTGCTGAACAATCGTCGTGGTTAATCCGTTCAATCCTGTAGCAGTTACAGTGGCTTCATAAGTCCCTTCTTCATAGGTATGACTTACACTATTTCCAGGTTGAATATTATCTACTGGATCTGATTGATCTCCAAAACCAATTCTAAAGATCGTTACACCTTCTCCTAATGGTGTAATTGTAACTAATCCTGTATTATCTTGTGTCACTACAACATTTGCCGACACATTTGTTGGCGCAGCAATATCATCTACAAAATTTGAATTATCATCGTCTTTAGAGCAACCATAAATTGCGAGTGCTAAAAGACATAAACTAAATGCGTATTTTACTATTTTCATAACTATTATTTTTAATATCCTGCGTTTTGTTCCCAACGATTACCTGCTAATTCAATTTCTATTCTAGGAATAGGAAACAGCACATTTTTCGGTGAAAAATTTGGTATAGAATTCGTTTGCCCTGTTCTCACCTGGTCGAAAAACCGATGACCTTCACCAGCTAATTCTAATCGTCTTTCACTATATATATCTTGAGTTAAATTAGCGCCAGATGTTTGAATCTCATCTAGTCCAGCTCTAACTCTTACCAGATTAACATAATTTCTTGCTTTAATATCATTAATTCCTCCTCTATTGAATGCTTCGGCTGCCATTAATAACACGTCTGAATATCTTATCGCTCGGTAATTATTACTATGCGTAAGATTGACATCACCTGAATTAGCTTCAGCATATGGAATGTATTTTTTGTTATAGTATCCTGTATAATCTATAGTATTCCCCAAATTAAATGTGACGTCTGGTCTTTCAGCTACAAATTCGTCCATATTTAATATGGTAGCATCGCGTCTTTCATCATTCGTAGCATAGGCATTATATAGCTCTTCAGTTGGAGGGTTAAAACTAAAACCAGATGTAAATGGTGAAAAGTTTCCACCTGTAAATCTAGGTCCCATGAATCCAACGGCTATGTTCCCTTCAACACATTGGAAACAATCGAAACCTCCACCTTCTCCTCCGAAATATTGTATTTCGAAAACAGATTCTATATTGTTTTCATTAGAATTTAAAAAGATAGTTCCGAAGTCTTCAACCAACTGATACTGTCCAGAATTGATTACTTGATCAAGCGTTATGGCTGCTTCCTCAAACTTATCCTGGTATAAATAAATTTTTCCTAACAATGCCAATGCAGCTCCTTTGGTTGCTCTTCCACTCTGACCTTGTTGCCATGGAAGATTATCAATAGCAGTTTGCAAGTCTGCTTCAAGCTGAGCATAAACCTCTGCTTTAGGTGTTCTATCAATTGATTGTGATCCTTCTATACTAATTCTACTTTCAGTATAAAGCGGTACATCTCCAAAAAACTTCACCAATTCGAAGTAATAGTAAGATCTTAAAAATAAGTTTTCAGCAAGAATCTGGTCTTTGCCTTCAAAATCGGTCTTATCTTGAAATTCTACTATATAATTAGCACGACTAATTCCGGCATACATAAATTGAAAAACACTACGCAACGCACCATTATCAGGAGTGTGCGTCATATCATCAATTTGCTGCCAATCTAGAACGTCTGTTGGAGATTCTCCACCACATAAACTGTTATCAGATGCGATTTCTCCCAATAAATTATGAAGATAGGTTGTTGATAATAAATCATAAACACCTACAAGTGCGTCTTCATAATCTGACTGTGAATTGAAATAATTCTCAGTATTTTCCTGGCCTTCCGGCAATATCTCTAAATAATCTTCGCATGACATGCAAGCCAAGATTAATACGAAAGCTGTTATTTTTTTAATACTCATGTGTCTTAAATTAAAATGAAACATTGATACCTGTTGTAAAAGTTCTTGTTTGAGGATATTGTCCAAGATCAACACCTGCTCCTAACGGACTGGCGTTTGATACATCTGGATTGTATCCTCTATATTTTGTAAATGTGTATAGGTTATTTACAGCGACATAAATTCTAAATTTATCTAGGTTTAATTTTTCTGATATCGCTTGAGGTAGCGAGTAGCCTAACTGAACATTTTGAATTCTTAAATACGAACCATCTTCAACGAAGAATGATGAAAACAAATAGTTATTAGATGCCGTATTTGATGCACGAGGTACCGTATTTGAAGTCCCTTCACCTGTCCATCTATCTAAATAAAAGTTTGGCTTATTACTATAAGTTAAAAATCGTTCATAACTACGTGCAATGTCGTTACCTATTGAAGCATATAATGATGTTCCGAAATCAATACTTTTATAATTGATATTTAAATTAAAGCCCATCGTATAATCTGGAATAGGATTACCAATAACTGTCTGGTCATCACTACTTCCGTATTCAATAACGCCATCACCATCTACATCAACATATCGTATATCTCCAGGACTTGCATTCGCCTGAAAAGGTGCATCCAATCCATCAATAACACCATCGTTATTTGTATCTGTGTTAAGCGCATCAATCTCTGCCTGATTCTGGTAGATGCCATCCATCTTAAGTCCGTAGAACACACCAATTGGCAATCCCGTCTGGAATCGTGATGTCGTTTGATTTAATCCGAAAAGACCTCCAGGAATAAATCCTGCAGCATTATTAACTTTAAGCGCTTTATTTTTAATACTTGTAAGAGTATAACCCACACTAATATTAAAATCCTCATTAAAATCGTGACTGTAATTGATACTAAGATCAATACCTTTATTTTCGATAGTACCAGCATTTACAAAAGGTGCTGAACTACCACCAGCTGTCGATCCTAAGATTCCTGAAACCTCAGGAACTAATAATAAATCTTCTGTTGTTTTCTTATAATAATCAACCGTTAAGTTTAACTTATTATCAAATAGACCTAAGTCAACACCAATATTTGTTTGCGTATTGGTTTCCCATTTTAAATCTGGGTTAGCTAAAGCACCAACAGCGTTTCCAAAAGATAATAAATCATCAAAAGGATAAGTAGCTTCGCCTGAAGTTCCTTGTAAAAGACCTAACCATCTAAAGTTACCTATTTTATCGTTACCAGTGATTCCCCAGCTTCCTCTAACTTTAAGTTTATTAATAAAATTTACATCAAAAAACTCTTCGTTAGACACTAGCCAACCTGCTGAAATCGATGGAAAGTTACCAACTCTGTTATTAGGTCCGAATTTAGTAGAAGCATCACGTCTAACCATTGCTGATAATATATATTTTCCTTCGTAATCATACTGAATACGTCCGAAGAAAGAATACCATCTGTTTTCATTTCTACCATCGGCAGCAGTAACTAAACTTGACGTAACCTCGTCATCAACAACCTGAATGATAGAGTTTGTATTTCCTAAATAAGCGTTTGACCACGTATCTGGTCCGCTATTTAAAGGTCCCGAACCAAAAAATCCTTTATAAATTTCGCTTCTAATAGATGTTCCTAATAAGACGTTGAAATTATGTTTGTCATTAAACGTTTTGCTGTAATCAACAAAATTTTCCCAAGTATAATCGAAAGCATGTTGTGAGTTTTCTGCCACAGTACTATACAAGTCTCTGATACCATCATCATTTCTATCGAGATCAAATGCTTCAGGGTTGTTAGCATCCAACTGTACATTATTTACCACTTTTCCTAATCCGTAGTATTGTAGAGGAAAATACGATCGTCCACCAAAGTCTGAATAATTAAAATTAAACCTTGATGTTGCTTTTAAGTTATCAATAATATCATATTCTAACTCTACTTTACCAGTAAAACGATCTGCATAACCTTCGTTATACGTGTTATTAATAAGTGCTAGTGGATTGATAATTTCATTTCCTTGCTCTTGTCCGATAAAAGCATAACCTCCTGAAATATTAGCAGGAGTAGAATCATCAAATACAGGAGTTAATGGAGATGCGTTTAAAGCATAATATAGCGCTGAACCTCTTCCGCCTTCAGGAATTGCTTTACTTCTAATATTGGTATACAGTAAAAATGTATTCAACCTTAATTTTTCAGTAACATCTACACCCAAGTTGTTTTTAATCGTCCATCGCTTATAATTAGATTTATCACTAGCGATAACACCATCCTGAGCAAAATAACTTGCGCTAAAACCGTAGGATGTCGTTTCAGATCCACCAGTAATACTCAGATTGTGATTAAACATTGGCGCACGTTCGAATAATTCGTCTTGCCAATCGGTATTGTTTTCTATATTCTGAAGGTTAGGATATGGTATTGGATTACCATCTGCCGCTTCGGTTTCATTTACATATACTGCGTATTCGTAATTATTAAGCAAATCAATTTGATTGTCGGCTTCCTGAATTGTATAATACGAATTGTATGAGAATTTCGTTTTTCGGTTTTTCTTACCCGATTTTGTAGTAATCAGAATAACACCATTTGCACCTTGTACACCATAAATTGCCGAACTTGCATCTTTAATGATATCCATTTTTTCGATATCATTAGGGTCAATAATACTTAAATCGTTTCCGATATTTACACCATCTACAATTACTAGCGGTGAATTGTCACCATTGGTAGTAATACCTCTAATTCGAATGTTAAGAGCTGCACCAGGAGAACCAGAATTTGCATTAACCTGAACACCAGCAGCGCTTCCTTTTAATGCTTCTTCAATTCTGGTAGGATTAGTTTCAACGATACTTTCTGCATCAATACTTGAATACGCTCCAGTGACTAATTCTTTTCGTTGCGATCCATATCCAATAATAACGACCTCGTCTAATGACTCTGAATCTTGTATTAATCTAACGGAAAGTGGTTCATCATTTTTAACAATGACTTCCTGGTCTTTAAATCCTACATAGGTAAAAACTAAAACTGAATTTACTTGGATATTTTTAATTTCAAAATTACCATCAAAATCTGTGTAAGCTCCAATAGAAGTTCCTTTGACAAGAATGTTTACACCTGGCAAGGGTTCGCCAGAGACTTGATCTGTTACTGTTCCTCTAACATCAACTTCCTGACTAAATGCAAAAGAAGTAAATACTAAAAAGATTAAGGAAAAAATTTTTGTTGTCATATTGATTTGTTTGTTATAGTGTAAACTTATTACATCTATTTACGAAATCAATAAAAAATACCCATACAAAAAATATACATCGCAATAAATTGCACTAAATTATATAAAATTAACAAAAAAGGACTGTTTTTTAAAGGGATTCAAGCCTATATCAAATATCAATTTACATCGTTGTAGTATGTCGTATAGTACAAATGTAGTGGTAATGTATAGGCAAAATTGTTAAATGTATAGTTGCTAAATTTCAAGAATATAATTTGTTAAGCTAGATTCATGCGGTAAGTTCATTTTTTTTCTCAATCGATAACGTTTAACCTCTACACTTTTAGGTGAAATATTAAGCAAAGGTGCTATTTCTTTTGACGATAAATTGAGTCTGAGATACGCACAAAGTTTTAAATCGTTAGGTGTTAAAGTAGAGTGCTTCGCTTTAACTTTTTTGAGAAAATCTTTATCTGCATTATTAAAAGCTTCTTCAAAAAACTTCCAATCATCAGTATTATTTAGATTTTTATCAATAATTTTTATTACTGGGTTTAAGCCTTTTGTAGGCTCAGTATTCTTTAATTCATCTTTGATACTATTTAAAAACTCATTCTTTTTTATTAGGCTCATGGTAGATATTGCCAACTCTCTATTTTTATTATCTATGTCTTGTTGCAATTGTTCATTTCTTAAGGCCATGAGTTTTTGAGCATTTTCTAATTCTCTAACTTCCAATTCTCGTTTTGACTTCTCAATAACTTTTTGTTGCTGATTTCTATAGTATTTTCGATAATAATAGTGAATGATCAATAGTATGATTACTACAGATAAGATATATAATGCAATTGCCAAATTAGATAGCAACAACGGCCGTTTAATAGTAAATGTATAGGATGCGATATTTTTTGTTACTGTGTTACCTGCTTTGCCTCTCACGTTAAATGTATAGGTTCCGAAAGGCAAATTTTCAAATTTATGAGATGGGTTTGCCGACCAATCAGACCAATTATCAGACAGACCTAAAAGCTGGTACTGATATTGATTTTCTATAATTTCTCCATAATTAGCAAAACTGTAATCAAAACTTATATTATTTTTTTTGTTACTAAAAGTCTCTTCAATTGCAGGATCTAAACGGTCTTTTGGCTGGTCTATTTCATGAGCTTCAATACTATTGATAACCATATCAAACTCTTTTTTTGGTGCAGGGATTTTATCATTAATGAGCAAGTAACCATTATATCCACCCACTAAATATTCATCGCTATCAATTTTTGTTACATTTTCAAAACCTGAAACAACATTCGTTATAGAACTAGATACTGGAAACAACTCAATATTAGGCTTTTCGCTCATGTCTCCGTAGGAAATAAAAGCAATATTATTATCGGCATACCTCCAGACCAAATTGTCTTCACCATTAACATTCATCATTGTAGTTAACCTTTTAAAGGGTTTAAACAACGCCGAAAACATAGTATCAATCTTGAACTTTTTGTTTTCGTATTGTTTAAACACACCTTCAGAGGACACATAAATTAATTCTCCGTTGTATTTTAGAGCATTAGAACCTACACCATTATAAATACCATCTATTCGTGCAATATCTTCTACGTATTGGTAATTACTATCAATTTTTAATTCGTAGAGGCCTTTCAATTCATGATTTACATAAAGTTTATTATTTGCAAATTCAAAAAACCGGCTGGAAATGTCAATTCCTTCAATTTTATTTCTGTAGGTCCAAGTACCATTGTTTTTTTCTAGGACATTAAGTCCGTTAAAATTTCCTTGCAAAATTAAATGAGATGTATTAGGAATACGTTTAAAACCCCAAGTCCCTATGGCATCGCTAATCGTAGTCGTAACATTATAATTTTCGATAACCATTGTGCCTTTATTATGACCACAAAATAATTTCCCGTCTATATAACTCAAAGCCCAAACTTGTCCGTTAGTTCCATTAATCATTTTAAATTCATCAAGTGAATTTCTTTTTCTGTAAAACAATCCTTGATTAGTTCCTAAATAGAGCGTACCATTAATGGCTAGAGATGCATATACAGTTCCTAATTTACCACTTACATCTTTATATATATGATATGGAGAAGTCAGGTCTATAAAACTGATACCATTATCAAGACCCAACCAAATATTTTGATTTTTATCTTGATAAATTGACAAAACGGTGTTGTTAATTAAACCATTAACTTGATTTATTGTATAACTAATTTCTCCTTCAGGAGTCATTAAAATAATACCTTCAGAAATTGTTCCGATGGCAAACGAATCATTTTTAAGTTTAAGGCTACTAAACACACTGGTTTTAAGTAACACTTCATTTGCTGGAATATCCCATGGTTGTAATCCTTCAGCATTTAAAATAAAAAAACCACGTTCTTGTGTTTGAATTAAAAAAATATCATCAAGACGAAAAGCATTAACAATCGTATTCGATTTTAGAATTGAATCATCAGAAACTATTTCAGCTTTACCATTAACGATTCTAAATAATCCAATCCCTTTTTTCTGAAAATAGACGTCATCAGCAATGATCATTTTAGATAATTCTGTTTCTGAATCGATTGTTTTAACTGATAAGTCTGAAGAATTAACAATATAAATTCGATTTAAAGACTGAAATAAAATCCAGCCATCTAATGCGATGATGTTCCAAAATTGCTCATCTTCTACAAGGCTAACATCAATTTTTTGGGATAAAGATGTGTACTCAAGAGATCCGAGATTGTTTCGTTCCCAGTATCCAAACTCCATATAACCTCCTGTATAAATGCGATTACCAACCGTTTCAATAGACCTGAGAACTGTTTTATTGGGAGATTCATACAATTGCCATTTAGCACCATTATATTCTAAAAGTCCTAAGTTATTAGCTACATAGATATACTGATCGTCACCTTGACTAATGGACCAGTTTTGATTTTCAGCAACATAATCTTCTGTGGTAAAGTTTTGTATAGGTGGTAATTCCTGAGATATTACAAGATTAAATACTGTAAAGAAAAGAAAAACCAATACGTTTCGGTATGCTAACATTTATAAGTTGTATCATGAATTGAGTACAATATACAACTTTTGTATGGTAACATTATTTGTGGATTATTACCTCTACATACTATTAATTTACCTCTACAATGAAATTTATTACTATTTCACAATACAGAAAGTAAAACTTATTGAGTAATTAGTATACTATTCGCTTTTATCAATAATTAGTTCTTCAATTGCTTTAAAGTCTTTTACACTTGGAACATGTTTAGATCCTTTTAGTAAAACCACTTCTTCTAAAGCAGTAAATAGTTGCTTGGCTCTTTTTATCATCTTTTTACCTGGAAACATGATGTCTTTTTCAGCAGCGAAAATGGTGATTGGTGTTTTTATTTGTTTTGCTGATTTTTTTGATATTACAGGCAACGGTGAAAAATCCATATTACAGTTTAGAAACGTATTTGACATGTAGTTTAATGCAAACTCATCATATTCAGAAAAAAGGACATCCATTACTTTTTTTATATACGCTTGATTATTAGTTTTCATGAACTTTTTTAAAGGAATAAACATGTGCCACACATTTAGAATCGGGTTGCCATTTACGATATAAACAGGTGCAATTAAGAATACTTGCTTTATTGGTGTTTCGTTAAATTCTAAGGCTTTTAAACTGATAAAGCCACCAAATGAAAACCCAACCAAGGTTACTTCTTTGAGTCTTAGTTTTATGATGACTTCTATAAGCCATTTTCCATAATCTAAAGATTTCATATCTAATCTGTTTTCGGCACTTTTATTGGGTTGAGCCAGTACATCAATTGCATACACACAATAGGTTGACGACAAATTAGGGAAGGAATCTAAAATTTGAGGCGCACAGCCACCAGTTCCATGTATTAATAGTAAAGGTGGTAAATTAGTATCACCAACACGTATGACATTAGTGAGTCCAAACTTTGTGTCAATGGTGTTCTCTGAATATTCAATATTCAGCTCCCTTAACTTTTGATTGTAAAGGGTTAGGATTTTTTCTTTTCCTTCTTGTGATTTAAAAAGCATATACTGTTCATTTTTTGATTGATTATTTATGGATTGATAATAACTACATTACCAACTTTACGACCCGTTTCGAGATATTGATGGGCCTTTGCGATTTCTAACAAACCATAGGTACAATCTATATTGGTATGCAATTTATGTTCACTAAAAAAGCGCACCAGATCGTTCAATAATCGTTTTAAATCTTTAGTTTTTTTCATACCTGTGGCTGCAAACTTTACCTGTGTTGAGTTCCATAGCATTTGCCAAAGTATTTGAATACTTAACACTGGTCATTGGTATTACATTACATTCTCAAACGACATTATTTTGGTTTGCGCTATACTAATAGAACATAGCAATAGAAGAAATAGTAATAGATAATTTTTTAATGTTTTCATTTTAGTCATATAAATATTCTGCTGCAACTTGTGACATTTTTTTTATTATGTTCGACATTCAGCATTATTTTAAGTTTCCATTTAATTTCACTCCATTATTAGGTCTTATTCCAAAAATTAGCAAATAACCAATCATCCAAAACTCACCAATGGTTGCAGGTAGAGTAAGAAATCTATTGAAGCTAAAATCTATTCCGGCGTAGTGTATAACTGTAGAAATTAGATAGCCTATACCTCCTAAAATGATAACTCTTCCTAACCAAATAGGCAATCTTTTAGATTTGATAACTATGTATCCCATGGGAAATAACCATAAACCAAAAAATAGGCTGCCAATACCCCAAGCATTTGAAATTATATTTTGAAAAACCCTAATTAGTAAAACTTTGTCTTCCACAGCACTTATATCAGAATTTGCAATACCTATTGCTGAGGCGATTGAAATTGCACTTATCATTATGGCTAAAGCATTTACAATTCCCCATATACCTAGAGTCCAAGCTTCCCATTCGTAATTATCTTTAAATAATTTGAAAAACCAAACTGCGGTAAGTGCTTGTGATATTACTATAACAAACTCTAATAGCAACCTAATTCTTGCTGTAGATTCTAATTCTACTAAATTTGTTAGCGTTTGTTCAGGATTACCAGAGACAAATATTTGAGAATGAAAGACCATAAACCCAAGAATTCCTGTAATAGCCATCATTAAATACCATAAGCCAGTTATTCTAGCGGTCTTAATTAAATTTTTCTGTTCTGTATTTACAATCATAAATTATTTAATTTTATTAGTTCTGACTATGTAACAGATTAATTGTTACAGTTTTGCACTAATGGCACATAACAATAGAATATATTGCAATAGATTAATTTTTAGTGTTTTCATTTTGTTCATTATTGAAATAAAACCCGATTGATGTAATACATAACCTATTGCTTAATTCGGGTTGAAGCTTACAACCAACTAAACCCTAATCCTACATTAAAGATTACTGCATCTCTGTGCGCATCTCCATCTAAAGACGCACGACCAAACACTAATTTAGACTGAACATTAAGTGCAAAGTTTTTCTTCTTGTAAAATTCGTAGCCTGTACTTGCCATAACAGCACAACCAAAGTTCCAATCGTCATTTACATCGTCTTTAATATCGTATAGTGCTGGCGCATCTATGGCTAGACCAATGCCTCCATGAATCCACCAGCGATCTTTTACCCAATATTGCAGCGATGGAATAAACCCTCCAAAGTGCCTGTCGTTATCTTGAAATTCGTAGATGTTTCCTGGCATAGAAATAGTAATGGCGAGTTTTTCATTTAACATATGGCCAAACTTTAAATCTGGAAAAACGAATGTTCCTTGAGATTTATCGAACGTTTGAATGCCCGCACTATCTTCTATACTGATGATACCTCCTCCTACTGCGAACTCAAAGATGAAACCCTCTCTTTGTGTTGTTGTTTCTTGATTTGTGTTTTGTGCGTATGTGATACTTGATACTAATGCAAAGGCAACACAAGCCATTCTTAATAAAAGTTGTTTTTTGATTGTTTTGATTTTAATTGATGTCATAATTGTTTTTTTTGATTGTTATTTTGATTAATGATGTTTTTAATTGCAGTGCAAATTTCCTATAAAAAAAAGGTAATTATAAAGTTGAATAACCGAACTGTTGATTTAAAGTGATGACTTGTAGATTATTTATAACGTCTGATATTATTTCTGTAATAAAACCACTTAACGCGTTTACTCTACAAGTAAAATCTAGTATTGAAACAGAATGATAATTTCAGCAAATATTAATGTTCACTATTGTTATTTTGGCTTTCTTGAGATGTATATTCTAATCCTGCTCCAACAGCAATCCCTATTGGTAGCCATAATGCTAAATTAGAAGTAAACACACCTACGAGCACCCCAAAAATTACACCGATTGCGACTCTAATACCATTTTTACTGTTTTTAGTTTTCATTTTATTCATTGTTTACGTCATTATATATTACTTTTATAAGTAGAGTGATTGGAAGAATTTAAAGTTCTACTTTAAGAACCAGAACTCATTACAATTATCAAAACGTCTTAAAAATAATCGGGTGATTATTAAACACGAATTTGCACAGATTTTCTTTAGATATCAATTTAGGATACGTCATAACCAATAAATCTATTTTACTATCATCAATGCTTGATGGTACTTTATACTCATGCAGATTTAATTTAAAACCCAATCGTTCATAAAACTTAATACGTCTATTATCAATTAAGTTATCTGGTAATTCAACTTCTAATAAAGTAGGTTTAGAATTTCCTTTTATAAATGCTTTTAAAATTTTGGCTCCAAAACCATTATTCCTTTTTGATTTAGTTACAGCAAAATGATCGATGTATCGGAAATCTTTAAAATTCCACCACAGCATAAACCCAATAAGCATATCATCCTCTATAAACACGTAAAATCTATAATCTGGATTTTCGAAAAGCTTAGATTGACTTTGTAATGATCGTCTTTCATGTTTAGGAAAAGCCTCATTATAAAGCTGCCATGCTATTAAAAAATAATCATGATTAATTGACTTTACATGTAATTGTAACATATGGTAAGTGTTTTATATCCTTAACAAAAGTGAAAATCAACTAACAACAGCGTAATTACTTAAGTTAACACCTCTTATCAAACTAGCTAAAACTAGAATATTCGCATTTTAATATTAATCTCATCTTAAGCTAACTTGTTTTAGCATAGATTACTAGTTTACATACTCAACGAGCTCTTCATTATACACAAAATCATCTTGCTTTTGCGTTAGCTTAATAAAGTTTTTAACCTTAGGCGCATACAACCAAACCTCATCTACAACTGCATTATAACCTCTGGAATTTGTGATATTACCATTATAATGAATCGTATATGCCATAAAAGTTCCAGCTTCTACTGTTTCTTCTTTATAGGACAATACTTCAGCGTTCAGTTTTTGTTTTCCTGTAGTGCCATCTTGACTGGTCCAGTGTTCTTCATATACCCACTTTTTCCCTTCTTTAAGCGGCCAATCGTACTTTGGCGTCTTGCTGTCTTCAGGCTTTACAATGTCTGCAACAGGGATAGTGTCTTTGCCGATAGTTATATGTAACTCACCGTTAACTTCTATGATTTCTCGAGTGTCTGTTCCTTCAGATCTCACCTCTCCTTCGGTGGTCACGCCTTTATACTTCCACACCCATGTTTCTCCAATAGCATAATCGGCTAGTATTGGTTGTTGAGTCATACCTGATTTAGCTTTCTCATTACAAGCACTAAGGATTACCAATGCAAATAGCATAATAAATCTATTTTTCATTTTAATTGATGTCATAATTGTTCGTTTTTTGATTGTTATTTTGATTAATGATGTTTTTAATTGCAGTGCAAATTTCCTATAAAAAAAAGGTAATTATGAAGTTGAATAACCGAACTGTTGATTTAAAATGATGAATTGTAGATTTCCTATAAGTTCTTGATCCTTTTTAGTTTATATTTCTACATTTTCATTTATTTTTTTTGATAAAAGTTGAGTGGACTACAGAATTAAAAAGTTCTACTTTAAGAATAAAAACTGTTATCAACTTTGAAAAGAATCATAAAAGGCCTTTTATTCTTGCTAAAGCATTGATAATTTCTTCTGTTAATCTATCATAGAAACACTAATTGTCAAGACCATTACTCATATTAACAAATGGTAAGGCTATTGTGAATTTTGAACGAATTAACAACTTTAAAAATTTATGACGACTATTACTTAGATGGGTGATTCTCTGTTTTGTTTCACGATTTATAAATAAAGTGTGATATAGTGCTGATTAGAATAAGTATTAATGCATCACATTTGTAATCATTTGTTATTCACACCAGACAAATATTTTATGACCTGCTATACAACAATCTGTTGATTGTGTATTTTTGACATGTGTTCATACTAGTTATTTTCTATAATCTTAAGCACTTCAAAAACCAAATTCAGCGCATCTTTTGATGCTTCTAATTGGTTTAAAGTTCCTGCGATATAAGTATCTAATTTCGGACAGTACCATAAGAACGCTGCTGTACTACCTGTATGCCCAATGAGTTGCAAATCTGTATCACTAGACAATATATCTTTAATAGCTACCTGTCGTATTCCGAAGCCGTATTTCATTCCTACTGTTTCATCAACCCAATTTTGCATGGCTATACGCGTCTTCTTATGTATAATTTTATCATTATTATAGGCTTCAAAAAAATTAATCAAATCTTGAGTTGTTGCTACTAGGCCTCCGCCGCCCCAATCGGCACTTAAACTTTGAATAGAAGATAATTCTATGTCGCCAACATAAAATTTAGCCATTGGCAATTCATGGTCCTTTGCTGATGATTTTAAATTAACATAAGCTCCATTCATTTTTAATGGTTGAAAAATATTTTTCTGAAAGAATTGACTTAAAGGCAGACCACTTATGTTTTCAGTAATTAAGGCTAAAAGCACATATTCTGTATCTGTATAATGATAACCTTCTCCAGGAACAAAATGAGGCTTCATCTTTGCTTTAGTAAACTGAATCATTTCTTGAGCCGACCAAGACTTATGAGTATCCATGAGTAATTGATTGATGATGTTTGGGCTTTCATCAATTGTACTATCTGTGAAATAGTCTGGCAAGCCCGAAGTATGCTGCAATAAATGTGCAATTGTTAGTACGTCTGAATACTCTTTTCCTTGAAAGACATGAAGCTTATTAATAATTGACTCTGGCAGGTAATTACGGATTTTATCTTCAAAACTCAACTTCTTTTGATCTTTTAAAATACCAATAGACGTTGCTGTTAGCATTTTGGTTATACTTGCCGTATAAAAAGGACTGTTCGTCTTTATAGTGTCTTTCGAACTTTCAGCCAGCTGAATATTGATGCCTTTAGATTTAGAATATACATGCAACAAACTACTTTTAATGTTATCTTTTTCTAATTCGGTATTTAACAAGTTCCTAATGTCCTTTTCTATAGTTTGCTGGCTAAAAAGGAGGTTTGTCAAAAAACATAGGCTTATCACTAGTGTTCTCATAATTTTCTATGTATTAGATTCAATGTCTTTAGCATAAGACGCTAAACGTATAAGATTGTAAAATTTTCCTAAATCACCTTGTAATACTGAAATAGCACTATGACTAATTAGTAATTCTCTTGAAATAGATTGTTTATTATCTGCAATGATCTGCTTAATTTCTTCTTTAGATTTATCTTTACCTTTGATAGCGTAAGTGTATAAAACTTTAACAGCATTTTCTTCAGCTGTTATTGTTCTTGACTTTGGTGTATATCCCAATTGTCTTACCATAGTTTCGGCCAACACCCATACTGACCACGGATTTTGTCCTGTAATTAAATTATGATCATGACTGATTTTTTCTAGATACATAATACCTTCATTAAATTCAGCTCCCTGATCTATTAATTTGTCTTGTAATAAGAATGGAAATATGGATGCTGCTTTGGGAATTAGTAACAGTTCTTCTTTATTGGTAAAACCGCTTACTTGTTTATTTTTTAAAAATGATTCCCCATTTTCTAAGGTTACATTGATCAATGCCGCAGGTCCGTGGCAAACGGCGCCTATTACTTTATCATTCTTATGAAAGTCTTGTATTAGTGCTTTAATGAATCTATTATTTGGAAAATCAAACATCGCTCCTTTTCCTCCAACAAAGTAAACAGCTTCATAGGCTTCAGGTTTTACGTCTTTTAATAACAAACTGTTATTGGTTTTGGATTGCGCAATGGAGTCATTCAAAAATGCATAATCAAAAAGCCCCATATCGTCATCATCTATAACTACAGGTGGCTTCCCTCCTAAAGGACTTGCGATATCAATGTCAAAACCATTAGCTTTAAACACATAATAAGCTCTTGCTAACTCTGTAAGTTCGTAGCCTGTTCCCTTTCCGCTTGTTCCTAAAGAATCTATACTCGTTACAACAGCGAGAATTTTACCTCGATAAGAAGGCACATCGTTAGTAATATACGATATATCGCTTGCCTTACTGTGAATTAATGTGGTGTCTTCAGCTGGTAATAAACTTGCTATATATAAGCCTATCATAACGATAATCGTTATAATAACAGCTAGACTCTTTAGTATCCATTTAATTATTCGATATTTTTTAAACATAATTTATTTTTTTGATTGATATATAATATAGAGACGTTTGAACATTAAATTTGCTACAATCATTAGCAGAATACAATCATTATTTCAACCTATATTAAAATTTTACACCTATATAAAGGTTAGGTTCAAAAAGGAAATAAGATTTCCATTTGTTATCTAATTGTTTAAATTCTTCTGGTGTATTCGTGTCAATCATCCAGTTTTGACAATGAAATTGAGGTTCTATAAAAAACTGTTTCTTTTTCCCAAAAGCAAAATGATACCCAATGTGATAAGACGTATAAAGTTTAAAACCGTTTGCTATTTTCTTATTATTTAAGTCTAAATACGTTTTGTACTGTGGTAACACTTCTACTGAAGCGAATAGTCCTTTCCATAGCATTCGCTGATAAGAAATTCCTAAACCTGTTTCGCGCAGATACCCAGGATAAAATTCTGTTTCAGAATCTATTTTGTCAGTAAGTCCATCCCACCACTGAATCCCCATGGGTTGAAATAATCTCCAAGTAGCGAATTTCACACCAATGATGTCTTTTGAATTTAATTCACGTTTTACATGTAATTCAATGTGTTGCGTGTTGGTTCTTTTGCCGCCTTCACCAATATTACCTAAGATAATGGCAGGGAAGCTAATTCTGTATTTGAAATCTGTATCATTAGATTGTAATGATTCTGTATTACGTTGTGCGAGAACATTTAACGTACAAAGTGTTAAGCTGATGATTAATAGTTTTTTCATTTTGATGTGTATTTAAGTATTCGTTTTTGATTGATAATTTGATGATGCAAAGAAATGCCAGAAGTTAAAGCTCGTCGTCCTGAATTATGATTTCAAACCTTTTTGATATTCAGAACTAATACCTGATTTTAGGAAATTTAAAACAACAGAATATAAAAAAAGGCTTAACATGTATAATGCTAAGCCAAGTTTTGAGCTATAGAATTCTGGTTTAAAATAACGCTTCAGGTCTAGAAGTGAGTTTATCAACATGTGTTGTGATGCGCTCAATATCCCAATCCCACCATTGTAGTTGTAGAAGTTTTATGATAATGGCTTCTGAAAACCGCTTTTTAATGAGTTTTGCAGGATTACCTCCAACAACAGTATAAGGCTCAACGTTTTTGGTAACGACTGCTTTTGCTGCAATGACAGCACCATCACCTATATGAACACCAGGCATAATAGTTACGTTGTGACCTATCCACACATCATTACCGATAACTGTATCACCTTTGCTTGGATAACTTTTGCCTTCCATCGCATTTTCCCAAGCACCACCAAAGATGGCAAACGGATAAGCTGATGCAGCTTCTGTTAAATGATTGCCGCCATTCATAATAAAAGTAGTATTGGAAGCTATCGTACAAAATTTACCAATAATAAGTTTATCACCTATAAAATCGAAATGATATTTTACGTTTTTTTCAAAGTTTGAAACATCTTCAAAATCATCATAATACGTATATTCCCCTACAATAATATTAGGATTATTGATATAGTTTTTCAGAAAGCAAAGGTTCTTATAATGCGATAACGGAAACACAGTATCTGGATCTGGAATTTTCATATGATTACTATTTATGCTTTATATAGTTTTGGCTTCTTCTCTAAAATAATCATTTAAATGATGATTGCCATAGGTTGGTGCTATATTGTCTTTTGCCATTAAGGTTAGAAAAAATTCAATCGGCCCATAGGTTTTAACAGAGGTAAATGTTCTTAAACTCCAAAGCGTTAATTTCCTTAACCAATTCGGCAAATGCACTATTTTAACAGGCTTATTAAGTGCTGTCAATACAAGCTGACTAATAGTGTTAAGACTTAATACATCTGGCCCACCAATAGTTACTTCTTTAGGCTTATCGTTTAATGCATCTATAATGGCTGTCGCTAAATCCTCACCGTGAATAGGATTAAATTTTTGATGACCTGATCCGAATACATAGACACGACCAGATTTAGCCATATGTAAAACATCTTTCATATCGGAAAAAAAACCATTAGGTCTTACGATGGTATAGGTTAACCCTGAAAATTTTAAAGCATCGACAAATTTTTCCTTGGCCTCAAAGATTTTTAGGTTTCGGTATTTATCTCCATTAATTGCAGATACATACACAAAGTGCTTTACACCAGCCTTTTTAGCTTCTTCGAGCAAATTTATATTTGCTTGATAATCGACATCCATATAGGTTAATCCATCCTTTTGCCTTGTAATTCCAACGGTAGAAATAACGGTATCTATGCCTTTACAAATATCTCTTAACGTATCAGGTCTTGTGACTTCGGCTTGTTTTATTTCTAAATAACTTTCGTTAGTATTTATTAATTTATCCGGGTTTCGAACAACTGCAATTACCTGATGTCGCTTTTCGATTAAAACCTTTAATAAATGCCTGCCCAGATAGCCTGTTGCGCCTGCTAATAAAACGTTGGTGTGTTGCATTACTTCTGAATGTATTAAGCCGTTTAATTAAACGCATTTGTTAATAATTGTTCAATGATCGTGTTACGTTGTGTGCCTGTATCGTCTTGATGATTACTTAACAGGACTATGGTCGCATTATATTCTGGTATAAAACCAATCATACTCCAATAGCCATTAATATCGCCTCCATGCCAGAATAGTGTAGTGTTGCTCTCCTGTGTGGTGAACCAACCTAAACCAAAATCAACAAAACCGCTTGGTACATCATCAGCAAATATGTCGGCTTTTTCAGTCTCTGTAAACCAGTTTGTCTTCACGGCGTTGGTCCAAGTTTCCATATCTTTCGGCGTGCTACTAAAATCACCTACACCAAAAGCTATAGTCATTGGGTACGTACTATTAATACTACCGTTTTTATAACCTTCAGCATGCGTTTCAGTGTTGATCACATTGGTCCCTTTATAGGTATCAGCCATTCCTAGCGGATTAAAGATATTTTGCTGAATATACTCGTGGTAAGACATCTGAGTTAATTCTTGAATTAATAACGCAGCGATTAGAAAATTGGAGTTGCTATATTGTTTATTAGAACCTGGTACGAAATTGAAACCGTTTTCTGAAATCATTTCTAAAATAACTTCGTAGATATCGTCTTCATCCAAGGTTACTCCTTGTTCGTAGGCATCTTCAACTACAAATTGATAATCTGGAATACCCGATTGATGCGATAATAACTGAGCAATAGTAATTTGACTACCGTTAGGAAATTCTGGATCAAATTCATTTAAGGTTTGATTAAAACTACTAATTAACCCATCACGCTTTAGCTGTATTATAGCTGCTGCTGTTAAAGTTTTAGTAACAGAACCTATGCGGTAAGCCAGATTAACATCTTGAGGCAAAGCTGTACCTTGATTTGCTAATCCGTAACCTTGGCGCACTAAGTCGTTTCCATTTTTAGTGACAATGGCATAGCCTTGAAAATCGATTTCGGTTAATAAATTGTCAATCGTTGTATACTGAGTTAGTGGTTGATGCGCATCATCATCACTTGAACAGGACACAAAAAGCATTATTGTTGCTATTATAAATACTATTAAAGGTTTGTGTAAGGTGGTCATAACTATATGTTTTTTAATTGATTATTTAATACTGCAAAATTGCTGTACAAACAGTTATGAGTCGTTCTAAATTATAATTTAGAACGTTCGGAATTGAAAGTGAGAAGTTAGCCTAATTAGCGTGTTGTTGTACCCATTTACTTGGCGTAATACCTTCATTTTTCTTAAAAAAGGTATTAAAGACACTTTTTGAATTAAAACCACTATCGTAGGCCAAACCTAGTATTGTTATATGTTTGAACTCTGGTTTTAATGCTATAGATTTAAAATAAGCTAAGCGATAAGAATTTATAAAATCGTTGAAGTTTTTTTTGAAACTCGCATTTAGCAACCATGACAAATGATTAGGATGGATATTGATTTTACTGGCTAAAGTTCGTAACGATAATGCAGTGTCCAAAAAGCATTTATCTTCTTCCATTAAAGACATTATTGCTTGTCTATAATCTGCTATTTGATCTTGAGAAAGCAATTGCTTTTCAACAACTTCTATTTTCGACTGACTTTGATTTGATAAAGTAAAAATGGTTTGTATTTGCTTATTAAAACGTTCAATAGCATGCAAAGGTTTTAATAAAGGGTCTACTTTAAGGAGCGTCATTAATGGCTCTTTATGTATAATACCTTCATCGATTAAGTCTAAAGCATCATCATATTGCTTAAGTAAAGTGTAAATGTATATTAAGAAAAATCTAACGCGTTCTCGACTATCGGAGTTGAGTAATGGTGTTAATGAATTTAAGTTAGTTTCTACTTTTGAGTTTTCTTGTAATAAACAATTCGCGATGGTTGTCATAATTAACTGCTCCATTGTAGAGCCTTCCATCTCAGGGATACTATTGGCAACTCTAATTATTTCGTAAGGCCTGTTCTGGAAAGCCAGAGCTAAGGCGTATATGCCATAACCTACAATGAATTTATTGTTTATTTCAAAACATTTTTCAAAATACGTAATAATAGCCTCTCTATCTTTATTGATGTAGGCGTTGTAACCCATGAAATAATTATTTAAATCATTTAGAGGGTCTAATGCATACGCTTTAAGTATATGAAAATTAGCATCTTCGAGGTTGCCTTCTAAAATTAATGTGATAAATAATTTTTGATGCGCGTCAGAATAGCCCGGTTTTAATTGTAATGCTTTTTTAAGATGAGAAGCAGCGGTTTTAAAATCCCATTTTTTATTCAAAGCATCCCAACCTAATGAATGATATACTTCTGGGATGTTTACATTTAACTGGTGAGATTTTTTGAGATGAATTTCACCAATTTCAAAAGCTTCCTTTACGGGCATCAATCCACCAGCTGCCATACTATTATATGCATAATGAATATTGACATGAGCCAGAGCAAAATTAGGAAACTCCTCGATTATATGATTTAAGATCGTAATTCCCTTTAAAATGGAATCTTTATTAAACTGAGCAATTAAATTTTTAGCTTTTAAAAAATCTTGATAAGCTTGAGTAGAAATATTTGGGTGTTCGGCCAGCTGCTCTCCAAATTCTAAATGACCAAAGTTTTCCCTGATTTTATCAGCAATCAAAAGACTAATTTCATCTTCCAACTCAAAAATATCCACTAATTCCCGATCAAACCTTTTTGACCAATAGTGCGTGCCATCTTCGACATCTATTAATTGTGCTGTAATTCTGACTCTTTCCTGATATTTTTTAATGCTACCTTCAAGAATTGTATTTACCTCTAATTGCTTACCAATTTCCCTAATATCAATACTTTTACCTTTAAAAGCAAAAGATGAGGTTCTCGCAATAACTTTAAGGTGTTCAATTTTTGTTAATGCATTAATAATTTCTTCAGTTATACCATCACAAAAATAGTCGTTGTCGGCATCACTACTCATATTAACAAATGGTAAGACTGCTATGGATTTAGAAGGAATTGGCAATTTTCAAGAATTTAGTTAATTTACCGATAAGACGAGGCAACTCCTATTTTGTTTCTTATTCACTAACAAACAAATATATAAAACTTTGGTAACTCCTATTTCCCAATACAGAAATTAGCAAAAATATTACCCAACAAATCATCATTAGTGATTTCTCCCGTAATTTCACCAAAATGATATAAAGCTTGTCTGATATCGATAGCCAATAAATCACCCGATAAGCCTGTTTCTAAACCATACTTCACTTTTTGAACTTCCTCAAAAGCCTTTAACAAGGCATCGTAATGTCTCGAGTTAGTGACGATGGTTTCATTATTATGCAAAGCTCCTGTATTGATTAAATTGAGCAGTGAATTGGTTAATTCGTCTACACCAAAACCCGTTTTTGCTGATAATAACTTTATTTCCGGAATCTCTGATTGTAATTTAGAAATTGAAATATCATCAACCTTATCAATTTTATTAGCAATGACAATAAGCGGTTTTTGTGGATATTTATTTTTGATTTTTTCTAATTCAACTTTTAATGTCGAACTCTGCGCTTTAAACTTATCGGCATCAAATAAGTAGATTACGACCTGAGCCTGATCAATCTTTTCAAATGTTTTTTTAATCCCTATACTTTCAACAACATCTTTAGTTTCTCTGATTCCAGCTGTGTCAATAAATCGAAAACCTATACCGCCTATTGAAATTTCATCTTCAATCGTATCACGTGTGGTTCCTGCAATTTCTGAAACAATTGCGCGTTCCTCATTAAGCAAAGCATTGAGTAATGTAGATTTACCAACATTTGGTTCTCCAACGATAGCAACAGGAATTCCGTTTTTTATCACATTCCCAACGGCAAACGAATCGATTAAACGTTTTAAAACAAAGGTGATTCTTTCTACCAAGTCTTTAAACTGAGAGCGATCTGCAAACTCAACATCTTCTTCAGCAAAATCTAATTCTAATTCTATGAGCGAAGCAAAATTAAGAAGCTCTTCTCTGAGTTTAGCTATTTCCGAAGAAAACCCACCACGCATTTGTTGCATCGCTACTTGATGAGAAGCTTCATTATCACTAGCAATCAAATCGGCGACAGCTTCAGCTTGTGATAAATCTAATTTTCCGTTTAAAAAAGCACGTAAAGTAAACTCTCCTGCATTAGCCATTCGACAACCTTTCCGAAGAAATAATTGAATAATCTCTTGCTGAATATATAAACTACCATGACAAGAAATTTCGACCACATCTTCGCCAGTATACGAATTTGGATTTTTAAATACCGAAATTAAAACTTCATCAAAAACACGTTCTTCCTCCACGATATGACCTAAATGAATAGTATGAGTTTGCTGTTTACCGAGTAACTTATTTGGTGTTACCGATTTAAAACAGCTCTCAGCAATAGTAATCGCATCATTTCCAGAAAGTCTAATTACCGCAATGGCACCACTACCTGAAGCGGTTGCTAATGCAACAATTGTATCTTGATGTGTCATTGGTTTTTATTTTTCACAAAAGTATTGCAATTTTCTATTTATAATTAAATTTCCTTCGCTTCTTTAAGTTTTTCTTAATAGGCGCTTTCATCTAACTTATTATATTTGTAGTATTAAATTTAAACATAAACACATGAAAAAGATAATTACAATTTTATTAGTAGGTATGTTACTGGCTTCCTGTAAAACTGATAGTAAATCTGTAGAACAGCCATCAGATGGTTATATTATCTCAGGAACAGCTCCTGGAGTATACAATGGTATAAGAGTTTATCTTAAATCTAATGACCAACGTGGCAAAATGATTACCAGAGATACAGCAGTTGTGATGAATGAACGTTTTACATTTGATGGCAAAATAGTCAACCCTGAAGTTTGGTTGTTAAGCGGAAACAGTATTAAAGGGACATTACCTATTATTGTTGAGAACAAAGCCATATCTGTTGAACTAAATAAAGACAATATTAGAGCGTCTAAAATTTCGGGAACTAAAGCCAATGAAGATTTAATAGCTTATGAAGCTAAAGTTCAAGACATTTCTACTAAACGCAATCAACTTGGTGGTCAAATACGTACTGCTGCTAGTGCTGAAGAGAAAAACAAACTGACTGCTGAGTACGCTGAATTAAATAAGCAAGTTTCTGAAATGCCAATCAATTATATCAAAGAGCATCCAAAAAGCTTATACGCGATGGTGTTAATCGACAAATTAATGAGTCAGAGAGACACCGATTTTAATCAGGTAACCGAACTTTTTGATGGATTAGATAGTAGTCTTACCAACTCAAAATTTGGTAGTGATGTTAAAGCAAAATTAGACGCTGTAAAAAGACAACGTGAAGCTTTAAGTGCTATTGAAATTGGCAAAGTTGCTCCTAAATTTACAGCACCAACTCCAGATGGAAAACAACTAGCTTTAGACGATGCCCTCGGAAAAGTAACCATTATTGATTTTTGGGCTGCTTGGTGTGGACCATGCCGAAGAGAAAATCCTAATGTCGTGAAAGTATACAACAAATATCACAGTAAAGGCTTAGAAATTATTGGTGTCTCTTTAGATGGTACATCAAGACAAAAAGATCCTAAGGACGCTTGGACAAAAGCGATTGAGCAAGACAAATTAACATGGAACCATGTTTCTAACTTGAGCTATTTTAATGATCCTGTTGCTAGAGCTTATAACATCAGATCTATTCCTGCAACGTTTATTTTAGATGAAAACGGAACTATCATCGCCAAAAATTTAAGAGGAGCCGATTTGGAAGCAAAAATATCGGAGTTGTTAGACTAAATGACTTTCTGAAAATAAAAAAGCCTTCACACATCTGTATAAAGGCTTTTTTTTATGATTTAAATTTTTCCTGTTTTATGCATGATAAACAAAATAACAATCGGTAAGGCTAGCAAACCTATCATCAGTAAATCGGTTTTAAATAATGAAGGTTGTAATATTAAAGTAATCAGGTAACCTCCTACTGCGCCTCCAAAATGCGCATCGTGTCCAATATTACCGACACGATTTTTCATACCGTAAATAGAATACAAAAGATATACTATTCCAAAAACATATGCTGGTATAGGAATCGGTATAAAAAACATATAGATACTCATTCTAGGATCTAAAAGTATGGCAGCATATAAAATTCCTGTAACAGCTCCACTGGCTCCAACTGCACTATAATGGTATTCATTTTTATGAAAATAAAGAGAGAGTAAACTTCCTAAAGCCAAACTACCAACATACACAATTAGAAAATTTACTTGCCCTACAAAATAAATGACGCGATCAGCAAAGAAGTAAAGTGTGAGCATATTAAACAACAAATGTGTTGTATCTGCATGCAAAAACCCAGAACTGAACATTCTAAATTGCTCACCTCTCCTGATACTACCAACATTAAACTTATAGCGTTCAAAAAAACTATAGTCATTAAAACCCTTGTAGGATATTAATACATTAGCTGCAATAATAATGACAGTAAATAAACTAAAACTACCCATAGACTTTTATTATAATTATATTTGCCATTACAAATCTAACACATTAATGCAATTTCTCGTTTACATTTTAATTTATCCGCTTCTATGGTTGGTTTCAATATTACCGTTTAGACTACTCTATGCGTTTTCAGACTTTTTGTACCTCTTTATTTATCGCATCTTCGGATATAGAAAAAAAACAGTTCAATACAATTTAAGATTAGTTTTTCCAGAGAAAAATGACAAAGAAATTAACCTGATTACTAAGCAATTCTACCACCACCTCTGTGACATGATGGTAGAAGCTATAAAATCCTTGACCATTTCTGAACAACAAATGCTCAAGCGATTTACATTTTCTAATGTCGAACTCTTACAAAACCTCGAAAAAAATAATCGAAGTGTAGCTTTAATGTGTGCGCATTACGGCAGCTGGGAATGGATATTTATTCTTCAAAACTATATAGATAACAAAGGCTATGCTGTCTATAAACGTTTAGCCAATAAGTATTTTGACAAATTAATTAAGCGCATTCGTGCCAAGTATAACAGCCATTTAATTACGACTAAAGAAACCATTCCTACCTTAATGAAATCGAAAGTAGAAGGCAATGTTTTTATTTGCGGTTTTGTTTCAGATCAATCTGCAAAACCTTTTAAAGCCTTACATTGGGGAGAATTTATGGGATATAAGGTTCCAATGCACACAGGTGCCGAAATGCTTGCAAAACGTTTAGATTTAGCTGTAGTTTTCTTCAGAGTGAAACGTTTAAAAAGAGGCTATTACGAAACCACTTTTGAAACCATAACCGAAAACGCCAAAGAGTTTAAAGATTACGATATAACTGATTTATTTTTTCGCTTGGTTGAAAAACAAATTTATGAAGCGCCACAATACTATTTATGGACTCATAAACGCTGGAAACATAAAGATAAATCTCCTGAAGACTACAATAAAGTTAAAGCGTAAACCAGTCTTTAATTTGACTCGTATCGGTCTTTTGATGCTTTAAAGATTTATGAAGAAACTCATTGGTCTTACCTTGGTATTCATAATCTTTTGACCATTCTTCATGATGTTGAGCTAATGCAATAATATTATCGCAAACAAAATCAATTTCTTCATTAGTTGTTGTTGGATGAATAGACATTCTAATCCAACCTGGTTTACGAACCAAATCACCAATTGAAATTTCATTTGTTAATTCATGGCTTGTTTGCTGATCTACGTGTAATAAGTAATGTCCGTAAGTTCCTGCACAACTGCAACCTCCACGTGTTTGAATTCCAAAACGATCATTCAACAATTTAACGCCTAAGTTGTAATGTAAATCATCAATATAAAATGAAATAACTCCCAAACGGTCTTGATGCTGACCTGCCAAAATATGTAAGTTTTCAACAGATCCTAGTCTATTGAAAATTGTACTCACAATCTCATGCTCTCTTTTGAGAATATTATCTACTCCCATTTGTTCTTTCAACTTGATAGCTAAAGCTGTCTTTATCGTTTGTAAAAAACCTGGTGTTCCGCCATCTTCACGGTCTTCAATATTGTCAATATATTTATGCTCGCCCCAAGGATTGGTCCAACTAACTGTTCCGCCTCCTGGACAATCAGGAATCATGTTTTTGTATAATTTCTTATTGAAAATTAAAACCCCTGAAGTTCCTGGTCCTCCTAAAAATTTATGAGGTGAAAAGAAAATCGCGTCCAGACTTTGAAGTTCATTTTCAGGATGCATATTGATATCTACATAAGGTGCTGAACAGGCAAAATCAACAAAGCAAACACCACCATGTTTGTGCATCAACTCTGCTATGTCATGGCAAGGTGTTTCGATTCCTGTCACATTCGAACCTCCAACAACTGAAGCTATTTTTAAAGGACGATCTTTATATTCTTCAAGTAAAACTTCTAAATTTTTCAAACAAAATAAACCCTGTTCATCTGGTGGAATCACTTCAACTTTAGCAATGGTTTCTAACCAAGATGTTTGATTAGAATGATGTTCCATATGGGTAATAAAAACTACAGGTCTAATATCATCGGGAACAGACGTATATTTTTTAAGGTTTTCAGGGACTTTTAAGCCTAAAATTCTTTGAAATTTATTAACCACTCCAGTCATACCATTGCCACAAACAATAAGCACATCTTCATCATTACAATTTACATGATCTTTTATAATGTGCTTTGCTTCGTGATATGCCTTAGTCATCGCTGTACCAGAAACAGTAGTTTCGGTATGTGTATTGGCTACAAATGGTCCAAATTCATTACATAATTTTTCTTCAATTGGTCGATACAAACGACCAGATGCAGTCCAGTCTGTGTAGATGATTTTTTTTGTTCCAAAAGGCGATTCAAACTCCTGATCTATTCCAATGATATGCTTCCTGAACGTATTAAAATACAATTCAAGTTCTGAAGATGTAGACTGTGAAACTTCCGTAGAAATCATAATAAATAACTTTAGTTAAAGATACTAAATATTTGCTATTGCTTTAATTTCAGAAATAATACGATTTGCTAATTCATCGGCTTTAAGCTGACTAGGTGCTTCGGTGTATATTCTAATGATTGGCTCTGTATTACTCTTTCTTAAATGCACCCACGAATCTGCAAAATCTATTTTTACGCCATCAATTGTCGTTAAGTTTTCATGAGCATACTTAGTTTCCATTGCATTTAAAATACCATCCACATCTAATCCGGGAGTTAATTGTATTTTCTTCTTACTCATAAAATAGTTTGGATACGATGCTCTTAAATCGCTAACGTCCATTTTCTTTTCAGCAAGCAAACTTAAAAATAAAGCTACACCAACAAGTGCATCCCTTCCGTAGTGCAACTCAGGATAAATAATTCCGCCATTACCTTCGCCTCCAATGATAGCATTATTTTTTTTCATCAGGTTAACAACATTCACTTCGCCTACTGCGCTAGCTTCGTAAGTTCCGCCATGTTTTTCAGTGATATCACGAAGTGCTCTTGTAGAACTCATGTTACTAACTGTATTGCCAGGTGTTTGACTTAATACATAGTCCGCACAGGCCACCAAAGTGTACTCTTCGCCAAACATCTCTCCTTTTTCGTCCATAAATGCCAAACGGTCTACATCTGGGTCTACAACAATACCAAAATCGGCATGCTCTTTTACCACGGCTTTGGACAAATCGGTTAAATGTTCTTTTAGCGGTTCAGGATTGTGAGGAAATTGTCCGTTAGGCTCACAATATAATTTCACAGGATGCACGCCTAATCGCTCTAAAAGCAACGGTATCGCAATTCCTCCGGTTGAATTAACACCATCTACCACTACTTTAAAATTAGCTTTTTTTATGGCTTCAACATTTACCAAATCCATATCTAAAACCTCATCGATATGTAAATCGATATAAGCGTCATTGACCGTAATTTTTCCTAAACTATCCACATCAGCAAATTGCATGTCATTACTTTCAGCTATATCTAGAATTTTAGCACCTTCTTCTCCATTCAGAAATTCGCCTTTAGCGTCTAATAGCTTGAGTGCATTCCATTGCTTTGGGTTGTGACTTGCAGTTAATATAATCCCTCCATCGGCATGCTCCATAGGAACTGCAACTTCTACAGTTGGCGTTGTTGAAAGTCCTAAATCAATCACGTGAATCCCTAGTCCGACCAAAGTATTCATCACTAAATTTTGAATCATTTCTCCAGAAATTCTCGCATCTCTACCAACGACAACTCTGTAGCTATCTTTATCACGTTGTTGCTTTATCCATGTACCATAAGCAGAAGCAAATTTAACGGCATCAATTGGTGTTAAATTATCACCAACATTTCCGCCTATTGTTCCTCTAATTCCTGAGATTGATTTTATAAGTGTCATTATCTAAATTTTGTTTTCAGTTTTAAAAAATAAGATTCAAAATACTTGTAAGACAAATGCGCCAGAAGTATCGTTAGTGCAAAAGTCAGTATATAAATTAAAAGTATTGTTATTGTAGTATTAAAAATTTCATGCTTTTGAATTTTTAGCATAAAAAAAACGACAACATTGAGCGCAATAACATGGAACATATAAATGCCGTAAGAAATATGCCCAAGATGATTTAACAGCCTATTATTTATAGTTCTTCCAAAATTATTATGTGCCAAACTATGAATAAACAAACCAAACAAAATCATGGTCGTTAAATTACTTAACCAAAGCTGTTCAAATTGAACTATATCGGTTACAAAATATAACAGGGTTGCTACAACTATACAAAGCGGTATGATCCAGTGACGCTTTAAAAATTCAAGATATTTTTTCTCTTCCAGAATAGCGATAATTCCTCCTGAAAATAAAAAGAAATATACAAACTTATATCGTCTTAAAACCTCGAGACCGTCTAAGTGATAGACTATAAAATAAACAACGGTTAATAGTACTAAAATCATGACTATTTTGTGCTTTCTAATCATGTAGAGTAAAGGCGCTATTATTATATAAAATTGCTCTTCTATACCTATAGACCAAAGCACTTCAAGAATACCTCCAGGCATATACAATTTTGAAAACACATTAGGTAGAAAAAAAGTAGCCAGTAAGACACCTTCTCCTAGGTTATAATTATTTTCAAAAGGAATATGTAACGCAGGTAAAATGAGCCAATAAAACAAAAAGCCAAATGCGACAATTAAATAGTACAATGGAAAAATCCGAAGTATCCGACGAATGTAAAACTTTCGTATAGAAAAGTCGTCCCTTTGTTTATACCTGTAGATAAGTCGGATAATCAAAAACCCACTCAGTACAAAAAACATATAAACGGCTTCTGTACCTCTATTAAAAATCGGAGCATCTAAAAAATACGGAAGTCCCTGGTTTCTGCATAGTTGTGGTGTATGGAAACATATAACCAACGAAGCTAGAAAAAAACGAAGCGGATCTAAATTGGGTAATCTATCCAAGTATAAACATTTTGAACTCAAAAATACATATATTTATTGAATGAACTTTCTTGCCCATATTTATCTTTCTAACAACGATGATCAAATCACTATCGGTAACTTTATTGCTGATGGTATTCGAGGAAAACACTATAAAAAATTTCCTGTAGGAATTCAAAAAGGCATCCTGTTACATCGCCATATAGACACCTTTACTGATGCACACCCAACAGTTAGACAAAGCACGAAACGTTTACATAAAAACTACGGACATTATAGTGGTGTAATTGTCGACATATTATACGATCATTTTCTTGCCAAAAACTGGAAAAATTATTGTGAAACTCCTTTAGACGAGTACATAGATAGCTTTTACAATTTGTTAGGTGATCATTTCGAACTATTACCTGCTCGTATTAAAAAAATGATGCCACACATGATTGCTGGTAATTGGTTATTAAGTTATGCTAAAATTGAAGGGATACAAAAAGTTTTAGAGGGCATGAACCGACGAACACAACTTAAATCAGGTATGAATACTGCCACCATTGAACTCAAAGAATTTTATTCAGAATTTGAAGCAGAATTCACCTCATTTTTTGAAGAACTTCAGGCATTTACAACTACAAAACTAAAAGACATAGAAACTCAACTCCACGATGAAAATTAAATTAACGCTTTTACTAATTGCAATGTCCCTGACGTCATGCAAAACCGATCCACCTATAAAACGAGGTGTTATAACTCAAAATGCAATGGTTGTTTCTGCCAGACATGAAGCCTCTAAAATAGGTAGTGACATTTTGGAGCAAGGCGGTAATGCGTTTGATGCTATGTTTGCTACCGAAATGGCACTTGCAGTTATCTATCCGTATGCAGGAAACCTTGGAGGTGGTGGCTTTATGGTATATCGTCTTAATTCTGGTGAAACTGGTGCTTTAGATTATCGCGAAAAAGCACCTTTAGCAGCAAGTCGCGATATGTATTTAGATACCCTCGGAAATGTGATTCCAGATAAAAGTACGGTCGGCGCTTACGCGGTAGGTGTCCCAGGCACTATTGCCGGAATTTTTGCAGCTCACGAAAAATTCGGCAGTCTTCCTATTAAAACCTTATTAGAACCTGTAATTGCACTAGCTGAAAATGGTTTTAAAGTCACAGAAAAACAACATAAGCGTTTCGTAAAATATGATAGTATTATAACTGCCGTAAACGGAAAGCAAGTACCCGTTAATAAAGATGTTGCAGCACAGTCAATTTATAAAAATCAGGCACTGGCCGAAACTCTTAAACGCATTGCTAAAAACGGACGTGATGAATTTTATACAGGAGAAACAGCCGTTCAATTGATAGAATTTCTCAATCAACGTGGTGGTATTATGACGTTAGAAGACTTAGCCTTATATCGTGCTCAGTGGCGTGATCCTATACGGTTTAATTATGATGATTTGTCTATCATATCGATGTCACCGCCATCATCTGGCGGACTCTGTTTAGCACAAATTATGAAGATGGTAGAGCCTTTTGATTTGAGTCAATATGAACAGAATTCTCTTGAAGCCATCCAGGTCATTGTCGAAGCAGAAAAACAGGCCTATGCTGATCGGAGCTATTATTTGGGTGATCCAGATTTTGTGACTATTCCTATTGACGATTTATTATCTGATGCCTATCTAAAAAACCGAATGAAGCATTTCACTTTTGATAAAGCAACGCCTTCAGGTACTATTTCTTATGGCAATATCCCTGATTTTACTATGGAAATTTCCGAACAGATACAATTTAAAGAGCATGAAGAAACAACACATTACTCTATCGTTGATCAGTTTGGAAATGCAGTAGCAGTAACTACAACGCTTAATGGCGCTTATGGCTCTAAACTTTATGCTGATGAATTAGGCTTTTTTCTTAATAATGAAATGGATGATTTTAGTAGTAAACCTGGTGTTCCTAATGTGTACGGACTCATAGGCGGAAAAGCCAATGCTATTGCACCACAAAAACGAATGCTAAGTGCTATGACACCAACCATTGTTGAAAAAGATGACAACTTGTTTATGGTGGTTGGAACTCCTGGAGGTTCGACCATTATCACTTCTGTTTTACAAACCATTTTAAATGTTCATGAGTTTGATATGACCATGCAGGAAGCTGTTGATGCGCCTAGATTTCATCATCAATGGCTGCCCGAAGAAATTAGAATGGAGCCAAACCGATTTGATGCATCACTACTAACCCAACTTGAAGCCAAAGGTTATACTATAAACGAAGAACGCACACCTGTTATTGGAAAAGTAGATGCTATTCTTGTTTTAAAAGATGGTACTCTTGAAGGTGGTGCCGATTATCGTGGTGATGATGCCGCAGTTGGATTTTAAAAAACTATTTTTTAATCTATAAATACCCAAAATCACATCAACCTTTACACGCCATTTAATTGTGCGCAATTATTGATTTGTATAAGTAAATAATTACAAGGTATAAGACGGTATTTTAACATTTCTCAATAATACGCCTTATTACATTTTCGTATCTTTAACTTCTTAAGTTAACACCTAAAACCAACCCAATATGAAACGATTTATAATTGCCTTTCTTGGTGTATTTACGATTACAGTCTCAGCTCAAAACACAAAACTTTTACGTCAACCTACGCTTCATGGCAATGATGTAGTTTTTATTTATGCTAATGATTTGTGGAAAGCATCTACCAATGGTGGAACAGCTATTAGACTAACAAGCGACGATGGTTATGAATTGAGTCCGCACTTCTCTAACGACGGAAAATGGATAGCCTTTTCGGCACAATACGATGGTAATTTTGATGTGTTTGTAATGCCTAGTGAAGGTGGCGAACCTAAGCGTGTAACTTACCATCCGTCTGCTGATTTTGTTGAAGGCTGGACACCAGAAGGTCATATATTATTTCGTTCGGGTCGTGAAGGCAGGCCTACTCAAACCAATAAATTTTTTACGGTTTCCCCAAAAGGAGGTTTACCCAAAGCGCTTGATATTCCTCGAGCTGCTTATGGCGAAATATCTTCTGACGGGACTCATATCGCTTATACTCCTATAACATCTTGGGATCCAGAATGGCGTAATTATCGTGGCGGACAAGCCATGCCTATCTGGATTGTTAACCTTAAAACTAAAGATTTAATCACAACACCTCAATTGGACAAAGAGCGGCACCTCTATCCTGTTTGGCTTGATGGTATTGTATATTATTTATCTGAACGCGACTATACCAGTAACATCTGGTCATTTGATCCTCAAACAAAAACCGAAAAGCAACTCACGTTTCACAAGAAATTTGATGTCAAAAGTTTGGATGCCAGTCAAGATAAAATTGTCTACGAACAAGGTGGATTACTACATACGCTAGACCCTTCAAATGGTATCTCAAAAACACTAAACATACAGGTTAAAGCCGATTTAAATTTTGCGCGTACTCGTTGGGAAAATGTAACAGGATCGCAATTAACCAACCCTAATATATCGCCAAATGGTAAGCGTGCTGTTTTTGAACATCGTGGTGATATTTTCACAGTTCCAAAAGAACATGGAACCTGGAGAAATTTAACAAACTCGTCTGGTATTGCAGACAGAACACCTATTTGGTCTCCTAAAGGTGATAAAATCGCATGGTTTTCTGATAAAAGTGGCGAATATCAATTAGTTATTGCCGATCAGGACGGTCAAAATCAAACATCTATTAAATTACCTAATACAACATTTTACTTTCAACCCGACTGGTCTCCAGATGGTAAACATATAGCCTATACAGATACCGATTTCAATATCTGGATTATCAATTTAGATTCAAAAAAAGCGATTAAAGCTGACACCGAAGGTTATGCACATCCCAACCGTTCGATGAATCCTGTTTGGTCTCCAGACAGCAAATGGATTGCTTATGCAAAGCAAAATAACAGCAATTTTAAATCGATTTATGCCTACAATATTGATTCTAAAAAAATAGTACCTATTACCGATCCTATAGCAGATGCTATTAGTCCGGTTTGGGATGCCTCAGGAAAATATTTATACACATTGGCCAGTACAAATTACGGACTCGCAACAGGATGGCTCGATATGAGTTCGTATGACCCAGAAACCACTCGTAGTTTATATGCTGTTGTCTTAAATGCTTCGGACAAAGCACCCAACCATATTAAATCGGATGAGGAGTTAGTATCAGTAAAAGACAAAGTTGACGAATTTAAGAAAAAGAAAGAAGAAAAAGATGAGAAAGACAATGAACCTAAATTAGACCTTAATCCTTCAGAAGGTATCGTCGTAACTATAGATACCGATGGTCTATTTGATAGAGCCGTAGCCTTAAGTTTGCCTAGTGGTAATTATGTATCTCTTTCAAATGGTCCTAAACATCATGTTTTTGTTGCTGAAGCTATTGATGGTGGAAATGGCGTGAAAATTCACGATTATGATACTGAAAAAGACGAAGCGAATGACTTTGCCGAAGGAGTTCAACAAATGATTATTTCCGCAGATAGAAAGTCTACTCTCATAAATAAAAGCGGACAGTGGTCAATTTCAGGAACTTCTGGTAAGCCAAATTTCACTAAAGATAAAATCAATACCAACCTTAAAATACAAGTTAACCCAAAAGAAGAATACCATCAGATTTTTAAAGAAGGCTGGCGTTTTATGCGTGATTTTTTATATGTAGATAATGTACATGGTGCGCCTTGGGATGACGTCTATAACTGGTATGCACCTTGGATAGATCATGTCAGCCACAGAACAGACCTTAACTACGTTGTAGATATTATGAGTGGTGAGGTTGCTGTCGGACATTCTTATGTCTCAGGAGGTGATATGCCAGATGTGGATACTGTTCCTGTCGGACTCTTAGGAGCCGATATTAGTTCCAAAAATGGTGCTTATCAAATTGATAAAATATATACAGGCGAACGCTGGAATCCTGGTACAAATGCGCCTTTGGCACAACCCGGACTTTCAATTAACGAGGGTGATTATATCTTAGCTATAAACGGAAAGCCAGTGTCAGATAATGTCAATCCTTATCAATTACTTGAACAAACGGCAGGTCGTGAAATCAACATCACTATCAATAGCAAACCTTCTATGAATGGTGCCAAAACGGTCTTAATTAAACCTGTTAGAAGTGAACGTAATTTACGCTATGTCGACTGGGTTGAAAGTAATCGTCGTAAGGTCGACCAACTTTCTAACGGGAAACTCGCTTATGTTTATGTGCCTAACACTGGTGGAGGTGGTTTTACATCTTTTAACCGTTACTATTTTTCTCAGCAGGATAAAAAAGGAGCTATTATTGACGAACGTAATAATGGTGGTGGATCTGCAGCAGATTATATGATAGATATTATGAATCGTCAACTCTTCGGGTATTTCAATAGTAAAACGAATACAAATCGACCGTGGACTACTCCAATGGCCGGAATTTGGGGTCCGAAAGTGATGATTATTAACGAACGAGCTGGCTCTGGTGGTGATTTACTTCCGTATATGTTTAAAAAAGCTAACCTAGGATTGTTAGTTGGTACCAGAACCTGGGGAGGTTTAGTTGGAACCTGGGACACACCACGTTTTATTGATGGTGGCCGAATGGTAGCTCCTCGTGGTGGTTTTTATGACGTAGACGGAAACTGGGCTGTTGAAGGAGTTGGCGTCGCTCCAGATATTGAAGTCATTCAGCATCCAAAACTGGTCCTAGAAGGCAAAGATCCTCAATTGGAACGTGCTGTCGAAGAAGCTCTAAAACAATTGAAAAATAATGAATTTGAGTTAATGCCTGAACCTGCTGCTCCTGTGCGTTCTATGCGTCCTGAAGGCTACAAAAATGACAACTAATTAAATGACACGCTTTTGAATACTGATTTTGATGTGGTTATCCTTACTGACAGCCGCTACTTGAACGATTCTAAAACAGATGATTATAAACACAATGTGTATTATGAAGACCGTCTCGTGTATCACGCTCTAGAGCAAGTAGGGCTCAAAACCTTACGTCTCGCCTGGGATGACATGTTTTTTGACTGGTCAACAACTAAGGCTGTTCTGTTTCGCACCACCTGGGATTATTTTGATCGCTTTCCTGAATTTTCAGAATGGTTAGAACGCATCTCAAAACAGACGATATTACTAAACTCTGAAGCCATTATCCGTTGGAATATAGACAAACACTACCTTTTAGATTTACAAAACAAAGGTATTCATATTGCGGAAAGCCATTTTATTGAACAAGGCGCCAAAGTTAACTTAGCGCAGTTACACGATATACTCGACTGGCATGAAACTGTTTTAAAACCCTGTGTATCTGGAGCGGCAAGACATACTTATAAATTGAATCTTGATAATCTAGCAGCACACGAAACGCAATTTCAAAATTTGATTGCTAACGAAGCTATGATGCTACAGCCCTTTCAATATAATATCGTATCAAAAGGAGAAATATCTATGATGGTTTTTAATGGTGTATTTACGCACGCCATTCTAAAAAAAGCCAAAGCTGGTGATTTTAGAGTACAAGATGATTTTGGAGGAAGTATTGAAGACTATACACCTTCAGAAGAAGAGATTAATTTTGCTGAATTGGCAGTTAAAGCTTGTCCGGAATTACCAATCTATGCCAGAGTTGATATTTTTGAAGATAATGATGGTAATATAGCGCTTTCAGAATTAGAACTTATCGAACCCGAATTATGGTTTAGACATCATAAGGAAGCTGCATTATCGTTAGCAAAAGGTGTCAAACAAAAATTAAGCTAGTAACTTAAATAATCTCATTTCAGAATTATAAAAAGACATTTAAACTAAAAAAATAAATCAACGTGCCTAAACCTAAAAAGATTCTAAAAATTATTGGAGGAGTTATCATTTTTTTCACCTTACCATCACTCCTACTTTATGCGTACATGTACTTTAAATATAATGAAGATTTACCTACAGGTACCGAAGGCAAAGAAGCTCATCAATTAGCAACAAAAATGTTAAATGCTCTCGATTATGAAGCTTATAAAGCAACAGATTATATTGAATTTACATTTAAGAAACGACATCATTTTAAATGGCATAAAACAAATAACACCTGTGAAGTCTACTGGAAAAACATTAAAGTCAATTTAGATTTACAAGATCATGATACATCTGAAGTTTTTCTATCTGAAGAACGGTATACTGGAGAAGATGCTGAGGATTACATCAATAAAGCTGTAGATTTATTCAATAACGATACGTTCTGGCTGGTGGCGCCTTACAAGGTGCTTGATGACGGTGTTGAACGTCGATTGGTAACAACAAAGAATGGCAAAGAGGCGCTATTAGTCACCTATACTTCAGGAGGATCTACACCAGGAGATTCGTACCTGTGGCATTTGGATGACTCAGGAAAACCTTTAAGCTATCAAATGTGGGTTGATATTTTACCTATAGACGGGCTGGAAGCTTCATGGCAAGATTGGACGACTACAACAACTGGAGCACAATTACCAACATTTCATAAGTTTTTCTTTTTCGGATTGGAAATTGATGATATTAAAACCTCACAAAACGATCAGTAAATCAATCAAGTTGTGATTTTATCCTGTGATCTGATTTTCTAATCATTATTTAGACTTTTGTCCGACAAACTGCTGCGACTTCAATTTAAACAACACATTGAATGTTGTTAAACTTCCGTAGCTACGCGTGATATATTGCTGTAAATCTATTTTTTCTTGCTCGTCAAGATTAGAACTGGAATTGATTTTTTGCTCCATCACACGTAAACGATCGCGAACCATCGTGATTTTATGAAAGAAACTGTCAATGGGCAACTCTTTCCCTTGCAAATTAGTATCTCCTGGTTCCATAATTAATTTACCACCTTTCCATTTTTCAGCAATAGGAACAATTTCAGTAACATCACTCCAGCGTTTTAAAATATGAACGAGACTACTTTCAACTTCAGCAAAACTTACAGAGTCAACTTCATCTTCACAAGCTTCGATAACTTCAAAGTCGCTATCAATATCAATCGTTTCTAAACCATTATCCATAAAGGTTACCCAATAATGTTTTGAAGTGACATTGGTGACAACACCTTTACCAAATTCGTTGTGGTCTATTCTAGAACCAATTCCTAATAATTGCATAAATACATGTTTAAGTTGATTTCAAACCTAAATAAAATTAATAGTATTTCCAATAGCTCATATAACGTTTTTATGATTAAAAATTTCTATTGTTAAAAAATTGCTACTCCTAATAATTCTTTTTATTTTTAAATAATTCTAATTTTAAAGTCTTTTAATTATGAAAAAATTATTTTTTATACTCTTGTTTTTAGGATTATGCATTAATACTGAAGCGCAAGATCAACCTAAAGTTGGTGATGTTTTAGAAATCAATGAGCCTTATGCTCAAAAATTTAACCATGTCTATTTTCCAAAGGCAAATATTTTAATCAAGCGTGGTAAAGTAGCAAATTACAATAGCGTTTATGGTAATGCTGTTGTTGTTTCTGAAATAAAAACTAAAGATGACGGAACAACTTATGTCATTTTAAAGAAAAAAGATGGCTCTAAGTTTTTCGGCTATTTGAGTGAAGTTAAAGCGAACTATAAAGCATCACTAGAAGCAGGAGAATTGTCTGTCTCAAAATAAGATTTAACATGTTATAACTAATTATGCGCTGAGAATTCAGCGCATTTTTTGTGCCTTATTTCTTCAGAATATCCTAAAGTTAGTAACACTAATCCTCAATGCACTCTTCATCATAAATTAACAACTAAAAATCGTACCTTTGCAACTTTGTGAGTAAAACACACCATTTCAAGCCCATTTATGAGTAAATTCGACGACGCTATAGAGGTTAAAGGAGCCAGAGTTCATAACCTTAAAAATATTGATGTAAGTATACCAAGAGAACAACTGGTGGTCATAACTGGTTTGTCGGGAAGTGGTAAATCATCATTAGCTTTTGACACCATTTATGCTGAAGGTCAACGTCGCTATATTGAAACTTTTTCGGCTTATGCGCGTCAGTTTCTAGGCGGATTAGAACGTCCTGATGTCGATAAAATTGATGGGCTTTCTCCTGTAATAGCAATTGAACAAAAAACAACCAGTAAGTCGCCTCGTTCAACCGTTGGTACCATTACCGAAATTTATGATTTCTTAAGACTATTGTACGCTCGTGCCAGTGATGCTTATAGTTACAACACTGGTGACAAAATGGTAAGCTATAACGATGAACAAATTAAAGAGCTTATCAAAGACAGTTACAAAGGCAAAAAAGTAAACATCCTCTCTCCTATCATACGCTCACGTAAGGGACATTATCGTGAACTCTTTGAGCAAATTGCAAAACAGGGTTTTGTAAAAGTAAGAGCCGATGGTGAAATTCGTGATTTGGTCAAAGGCATGAAACTGGATCGCTATAAAACTCATGATATAGAAATTGTCATTGACCGATTAAAAATTGATGATACGGATGATAATGACAAACGTTTAACAGAAACTATACATACAGCGATGTATCATGGTGATGATGTGCTTATGGTTCTCGATCATGACACTAATGAAACCCGTTATTTTAGTCGTAATTTAATGTGTCCGTCTACTGGCATATCATATCCAAATCCAGAGCCTAATAACTTTTCATTTAATTCTCCTAAAGGCGCTTGTCAAACCTGTAATGGGATTGGAACCTTATATCAGGTTAACGAAAACAAAATTGTTCCTGATGCAACACTTTCCATAAAAGCTGGCGCATTAGCACCACATGGTCCACAAAAAAACAGCTGGATTTTTAAGCAGTTTGAAACCATAGCTCAGCGCTTTAATTTCAGTTTGGGAGATCCTTTTAGCTCTATTCCTTCCGAAGCCAAACAGATGATTTTGTATGGTGGAAATGATAAATTTTCGGTAGAAAGTAAAACTTTAGGTGTAACACGAGAATACAAGATTGATTTTGAAGGCGTTGCTAATTTCATAGAAAGTCAGTATAAAAATGCTGAAACCACTTCACTTAAACGTTGGGCCAAAGATTATATGGATAAGGTTAAATGTCCGACCTGTGAAGGCTCTCGTTTAAGGAAAGAATCTCTCTATTTTAAAGTAAACGGATTAAACATAGCAGAATTAGCTAATAAAGATATTGTAGATTTAGCAAACTGGTTTAAATCGATTAACGAAAAGCTTTCTAGTAAGCAATTTAAAATTGCTGAAGAAATCATCAAAGAAATAAATGCAAGGCTGCAATTTCTTTTAGATGTAGGCTTAGACTATCTGTCGCTTAACCGAAGTTCAAAATCGCTTTCTGGAGGTGAAGCGCAACGTATTAGACTTGCCACTCAAATTGGATCTCAGTTAGTCGGTGTGCTTTATATTTTAGATGAGCCTAGTATTGGCTTACACCAGCGTGATAATGAAAAATTAATTAATTCGCTTGTAGCACTTCGTGATATCGGAAATTCGGTCATTGTTGTAGAACATGATAAGGACATGATTGAACGTGCCGATTATGTGATTGATATTGGTCCGAAAGCAGGTAAATATGGAGGCGAAATTATCAGCATTGGGAGTCCGAAAGAACTCCTCACCCATGATACGCTTACAGCAGATTATCTCAATGGTAAAAAAGAAATTCCTGTTCCGAAGTCACGTCGAGAAGGAAATGGCAAAGCAATAGTACTCAAAGGATGTACAGGTAATAACCTCAAGAACGTTTCAGTTGAATTTCCTCTGGGAAAAATGATTGGTATCACTGGTGTTTCTGGAAGTGGAAAATCGACCTTAATCAATGAAACATTATATCCAATAATGAATGCCTACTATTTTAATGGCGTTAAAAAACCAATGCCATATAAAAGTATCAAAGGGCTTGAACATTGCGATAAAGTTATCGATATCAATCAATCACCTATAGGCCGTACGCCTCGAAGTAATCCTGCAACGTACACTGGTACGTTTAGTGAAATACGAAGCCTGTTTGCTAAAATTCCTGAAGCGATGATTCGTGGCTACAAACCAGGTCGTTTTAGTTTTAATGTTAAAGGCGGACGTTGTGAAACCTGTCAAGGAGGTGGATTACGCGTTATTGAAATGAACTTCCTCCCAGATGTGTATGTCGAATGTGAAACCTGCCAAGGAAAACGTTTTAACAGAGAAACTTTAGAAATAAGATACAAAGGCAAATCGATAAGCGATGTTTTAAACATGACCATTTCTGAAGCGGTGGACTTCTTTGAGCATATACCAAAAATTCACAAGAAACTTAAAACAATCAAAGATGTTGGTTTGGGTTATATTACACTCGGACAACAAAGTACGACTTTATCTGGTGGAGAAGCACAACGTATCAAATTAGCAACAGAGTTAAGTAAGCGCGATACCGGAAATACATTTTACATACTTGACGAACCTACTACAGGACTACATTTTGAAGATATTAGAGTATTAATGCTCGTTTTAAACAAATTGGTTGACAAAGGGAACACTGTTTTAATCATTGAACACAACCTTGATGTCATCAAAATGGCTGATTATATTATAGATATTGGATATGAAGGCGGACAAGGTGGCGGAAAAGTGGTAGCAAAAGGCACTCCTGAAGCAATAGTTAAAGATAAAAAAAGCTATACGGCTCAGTTTCTTAAAAAGGAACTCAAATAGAGTTTATAGGCGGCTTAAAGCAAATATGTCCTTTATCGATTAATTTATTAGTGCTATCACTCTCATTATTTTTAAGTTATCTCAACAGTAATTATATTTAGATCTAACTTAAAAATTAACTATTATGAAAAATCTTCTTTGGCTTGTAGCCGTTATTTGTATCATTGGTTGGCTGCTTGGATTATTAGGCATCATTCCAGGATTAGGAACAAATAGTTTAATCCATATTTTATTAGTTATTGCAGTTATTGTAATATTATATAATATCATAACTGGTCGTAAGCCATTATAGATATTAAACACGTAATTATACTTAAGGCAATCCGCTTAGGATTGCTTTTTTTGTTTATAAGTCGCTCAACTTAATAAGAACATAGTAACGATTTTTATTACTATTTCACTTATTTTTGTGACTTTGAGTAGATTTTAAATAATATAGTATATATGAGAAAAGAACAAAACCACAAAGGTTGGAATGAGATTAAAACAAACGACTCATGGGCAATTTTCAAAATTATGGGCGAATTCGTAAATGGTTACGAAAAGCTTAGTAAAATTGGACCATGTGTTTCTATTTTTGGTTCTGCCAGAACAAAACCAGATCATAAATATTATAAGCTAGCTGAAGAAGTTGCTACTAAAATAGTTGACCATGGATATGGAGTGATTACTGGTGGTGGACCAGGAATTATGGAAGCTGGTAACAAAGGTGCGCATATTGCCGGTGGAACTTCGGTTGGGTTAAATATCGATCTTCCTTTTGAACAGCATGACAACCCTTATATCGATAATGATAAGAGCTTAGATTTTGATTATTTCTTCGTAAGAAAAGTAATGTTTGTTAAGTATTCTCAAGGTTTTGTAGTGATGCCTGGAGGTTTTGGAACACTGGATGAGCTTTTTGAAGCGATTACATTAATTCAAACCAATAAAATAGAAAAATTCCCGATTATACTTGTAGGTACCGAATTTTGGGAAGGTTTAATGGATTGGGTTAAAGCCACTCTATTAGACGCTAATAATAATATAAGTGCAAAAGATTTAGATTTAATTCATGTTGTCGATTCTGCAGATGAAGTCATATCAATACTAGATAAATTCTATAAAGAATACGGATTAAGTCCAAACTTCTAGTCAACATATCAATTAGACAATTTCAAGATTACCGCTATGATTAAGAAATTACCTCTTTATGCTGTGGCATGCCTTTTCATAATGCAGTCTCTTGGCGCACAAGAAAATTTTAAACTGATGTTTTATAATTTATTAAACTTTCCGTTGGAAGACGCTGTGCCTAATAGATTACAATATCTTGAAGTTATTTTAGATGATTATCAACCTGATCTTTTTATGGTTTGTGAATTGAATAATAGTACTGGTGCTAATACCATTTTAACGTCACTTCAGTTTATAAATCCGAATTATCAGAGTGCGGTTTTTGAATTAAATACGTCAGATGATACGATAAGCGATCAAAATGATTTGCAGCAATTATTGTATTACGACAGTTCGAAGTTTATCTTAGAAAGTCAAACTATAGTTACAACCATATTTAGGGATTTTAATCATTACGAGTTAAAGCTAAACACAACAAATCAGGATACAAACCCCGTGATTGTAGATGTTATTGTTTGTCACTTAAAAGCTTCACAAGGTGAAGATAATGAAGCAGCTAGATTACAAATGACACAAGATTTAACAACATATTTAAATACATTTGATGCTGACAGTAATATCGTATTAGCTGGTGATTTTAATGTCTACAGAAGTTCAGAACCTGCATTTCAAGAACTTATAGATTCTGCTAATAACAATACTATCGATTTTGAAGACCCAGCCGATAGGATTGGGAACTGGCATAATAATTCTACTTTTATAGATGTATTTACACAATCTACAAGAACACAATCTGGTTTAGGCGGATCTACCGGAGGATTTGATGATCGATTTGATTTTATAATGACGTCTTCGTTTATGACAAACAATCCAGAATTATCTTTTGTGCAAGATAGCTATCAGGTTTATGGTAATAATGCTAATTCACAATGCTATAATCGTGAAATTAACTCAAGTGATTGTTCGGGAACAGACTACTCTTTTTTTATTAGAGATGCACTTTATAATTTTAGTGATCATCTTCCTGTGACGTTGGAGTTGCAAACCAATCAAACCTTACTGGGTGTGAGCGATCTTTTTTCTGAAGCACCAATTTCTTTTTTAGGATCCAATCTGGCTGATGACATGATTAAAATTCGTGTAGATGCCAGCCTGCAACATCAGTTAATTTTAACTCTTTATAATAGCTTAGGACAACTTATAAAAACTATAGACGTTAATAATTCGTTAATTGAAATAGATACATCGCAATTTGCAAATGGTATCTATTATATTACAAGTTCAAAATTTCAGTTTAAACCTTTAAAATTTGTAGTTGCACATTGATGCCAAAACGTCTTATTCCCTTATTCATCTCCTTGTGGAGTTTATTTACTTTTAGTCAAAATTCTATTGACTTAAAAGCTTCAGTTGATATTGATGCTAAGACCATAAAAATCAATCAGCGCATCAGGTATCAAAATGAAAGCAATGATACGCTTTCTGTAATTTATCTCAATGACTGGAATAACGCTTATTCAACTAAAAAAACACCATTAGCAAAACGATTTACCGAAGAATTTAGTGATAAGTTTCATTTTGCAAAAAGTGAACAACGTGGTTTTACCGTTATTACAAAACTTAATGACGAGAAAGGTAATGCTTTGGAATTTTCAGATTTGAAAAACCATCCGGATGTTATTAAAGTTAATTTAAATACACCGCTATTACCTAACGAATCTTATGATATCAAGCTAACCTACGATGTTGTGTTGCCAGATGATAATTTTACAGGTTACGGAATTAGTCCTGACAAAAACCTTAACTTAAAGTACTGGTATATTACTCCAGCAGTCTATAATGGTGATTGGCAATACTACAGTAATAAAAATTTAGACGATTTATACATCCCAAAAGCTGATTTGACATTTGAAATAGAATTCCCTCTTAATTATCAACTTGTATCAGAACTCAATACCACCAATGTTAAGCAAACCATTGATAAACAAAGTTTCTTTTTATACGGAAAAAATCGTGTCAACACCCATTTGATACTCACCAAATTCTCTCAGTTTAAATTTGTTCAAACCGATAATTTTACCATTTTTTCCGATTTGTCAAGTGAAGGTGTAACTCCCGAAGAAAAAGCATTAATTACAGATAAAATTACACGATTTATTTCTGAACATCTTGCCGCTTATCCGCACGAGCGTTTACTAATTACGAAAAACGATTATAAAAAAGATCCCTTATACGGCTTAAATCAGTTACCTGATTTCATATTACCGTTTCCAGATAATTTTCAATACGAGTTAAAACTCTTAAAAACGGCACTCAATAATTATTTAGAAAACACCTTACTTATTAATCCGCGAAAAGATTATTGGTTAAGAGATGGTGTGCAAATCTACTATTTGATGAAATATGTAGAATTACATTACCCAGACACCAAACTTTTAGGTAAACTAGCAAATGTTTGGGGAATCAGATCTTTTCATGCGGCTGACTTAGGCTATAATGATCAGTTTAATTTGTTTTATATGCAAATGGCACGAACAAATCGAGATCAACCCCTAACAACTTCAAAAGATTCGTTGATTAAATTCAATTCAAATATCGCCGGAAAATATAAAGCTGGTATTGGTTTGCGCTATCTGGACGATTACGTTAACGCCGATGTACTTGAAACGACCATTTCAGAATATTTAGAAAACAACCAACTCAAAATCACCAGCTCAAACGCCTTTGAGCAACTTCTTAAATCTAAAACTGACAAAGACATCAACTGGTTTTTCACAGACTATATTGACTCTAGTAAGAAAATAGATTTCAAAATTAAAACCATTAAAAAAACTGAAGACTCAATCACAATTACCATAAAAAACAAGCGTAAAACCAACGTGCCTGTATCTTTATTTGCGTTGCGTGATGATTCTATTGTTTCAAAATCCTGGATTGAAAACGTTGGCAAATACAAAAGTTTGACCATACCACGAGACAGTCTAGACAAGCTCGTTTTAAACTATGATAATGTCTTGCCAGAGTTTAACTTAAGGGATAATTACAAATCGTTAAAAGGATCTTTTATAACGAATAAACCATTTCAATTTCGATTATTTAAAGATATTGAAGACCCAAACTACAATCAGGTTTTTATTATGCCTCAGGTTGAATTCAGAAACATTTACGACGGATTAACTCTTGGTGCTAAATTTTATAACAAATCTATTCTCCGAAAAAAATTAAATTATCGCTTCTCTCCTGTTTATGCTACAAAATCAAAGTCGCTAACAGGTAGCAGTAGCATTTTTTACACACATAATATTGAAGGAACAGATTTATTTAACATAACCTATGGTATGATTGCCAAGTACAACGCCTTTGCCGAAGACTCTTTCGTAACCATTTTAACACCTAACATATCTTTTTCATTTAGAGATAATGACAATTTCAGGTCTAACCAAAGACGATTTTTAAACTTGCGCTATGTTGGCATTTCTCGTGAAGTTGGCGAAAATGCTATAATTGAAGATTTGGTAGAACCCGATTATAATGTCATTAACCTTAGATATATCAACACCAATCCTGGTCTGGTAGATTTTTACAAATGGTTTTATGATGTGCAGTTTGCCAATAACTTCGGAAAAGTTGCTGTAAATTATGAGTATCGAAAACTATCAGAAAACAACCGACAGTTTAACTTACGCCTTTTTGCAGGAACATTTTTATACAATAATACCGATCCTGCATCAGACTACTTCAGTTTCGCTTTAGATCGACCAACCGATTATCTTTTTGATTATAACTATTTGGGACGTTCTGAAGATTCAGGGATATTTAGCCAGCAAATTATTATTGCAGAAGGTGGTTTTAAATCTAAACTAAAAACCCCATTCGCCAACCAATGGATGACTACCGCAAATGTGAGCACCACAATTTGGCGTTATATTGAAGCTTATGGTGATATAGGTTTGGTAAAAAATAAAGGGTTTAATCCTGCTTTTGTATATGATTCGGGTATTAAAGTAGATTTGGTCACCGATTTTTTCGAATTATATTTCCCCGTATATTCTAACTTAGGTTGGGAAATAGCACAACCTAATTATGACCAGAAAATCAGGATTAAATTTACAGTAGATCCTCAAATACTACTAGGCCTTTTTAGAAGAAAATGGTATTAACAAATTCTTAACCATATTCCGTTTTTTTAAATATTATTGATAAATTTATCTTAAAAATCGATTTTTTTTGAAATATTCGCAACAATATAACAATGTTAGACGTTGTATTATTGGCTAAAAATAGCTAAATTTGCAGCAGATAATTCACAGCTATGCCAACAGAAACTGAAGTAACAACCAACATCACTTTTACTGACTTTAAAAACGAAGTTGTAAACGATTATAAAATTGCAGTCACGAGTAGAGAATGTAGTTTATTAGGTCGTCGTGAAGTGCTTACAGGAAAAGCTAAGTTTGGCATCTTTGGTGATGGTAAGGAAGTGCCTCAATTGGCTTGGGCAAAAGTATTCAGAAATGGAGATTTTCGTTCAGGTTACTATCGAGATCAAACCTTAATGATGGCAATAGACCAACTAAATATTCAACAATTTTTTGCTGGTTTATATGCACATACGTCTATTGAAGCAGATCCTATGAGTGCAGGACGCCAAATGGGTGGTCACTTTGGAACTCATAGTTTAGATGAGAATGGCGCATGGAAAAACCTTACCGAACAAAGAAATTCTAGTGCAGACATCTCTCCTACTGCTGGTCAGATGCCAAGACTTCTGGGTTTAGCTCAAGCTTCAAAAATTTATAGGCATGTTAAAGGTATTGATACTACTAATTTCTCTAACAAAGGAAATGAAATAGCTTGGGGAACAATTGGTAACGCTAGTACCAGTGAAGGCCTGTTTTTTGAGACTATCAATGCTGCTGGTGTATTACAGGTTCCTATGGTTATAAGTATCTGGGATGACGAATACGGTATATCAGTTCATGCCAAACATCAAACTACAAAAGAAAATATATCTGAAATCTTAAAAGGGTTTCAAAGAGATGAACAAAATAAAGGCTACGAAATCTTAAAAGTAAACGGTTGGGATTATTCTGCATTGGTAGAAACTTATCAAAAAGCCGAAAAAATTGCTCGCGAAGAACATGTTCCTGTTATGATTCATGTTGTTGAACTTACGCAACCTCAAGGGCATTCGACTTCGGGATCCCATGAACGCTACAAAAGCAAAGAACGTTTAGCCTGGGAAACCGAGTTTGATTGTATTGCCCAAATGCGTTTGTGGATGATTGAAAATAACATCGCCTCCGAAGAAGAACTCGACGCTCTGGATAAATCTATCAAAAAAAGCGTTAGAGAAGGAAAAAAAGCAGCATGGAATGCTTATCTGAAACCTATTTTACAAGAACAATATCAAGCAGTAGATTTAATCTCTAAAGCTGCGGAACAAAGTGCCAATAAAGCTTTTATCTCTAAAATAATTAAAGATTTAAAAGAGATTGATGAACCTTGCAGAAAAGATGTCTTATCTGCCAGTAGAAAAACATTACGCTATTTAGTTGGTGAAACATCTAACGAAAAAACAACGCTTCAAAACTGGATTAACGCGTATATTTCAAAAGTTCAACCCGAATACAGTTCGCATTTATACAGTGAATCGAATCAATCTGTTTTACATACTTCCGAAGTAAAACCAACTTACAATAACGATTCTGAATTAGTCGACGCACGATTAATATTAAGAGATAATTTTGATGCGATTTTCAACACCTATCCTGAAGCTTTAATATTTGGAGAAGATTCTGGGAATATTGGTGATGTAAATCAAGGTTTAGAAGGACTTCAGGAGAAATATGGAGAACTTAGAGTTGCTGATGCCGGAATTAGAGAGGCTACAATCTTAGGTCAAGGTATAGGAATGGCGATGCGTGGTTTACGACCAATTGCTGAAATTCAGTACTTAGATTACATTTTATATGCATTACAGATCATGAGTGATGATTTGGCGACCTTGCAATACCGAACCAAAGGAAAACAAAAAGCCCCTTTGATTGTAAGAACGCGTGGTCATCGTTTGGAAGGAATCTGGCATTCTGGCTCACAATTAGGTGCTATTATCAACCTTATAAGAGGTATTCGTGTTCTTGTGCCTAGAAACATGACTAAAGCAGCAGGATTCTATAACACACTTTTAGAAACTGATGAACCTGCCTTAATTATTGAGTGCTTAAACGGCTATCGTCTCAAAGAAAAGATGCCTACTAATATCGGTGAGTTTAAAACTCCTATTGGCGTTGTTGAAACTATTAAGGAAGGAACCGATATTACACTCGTATCTTATGGTTCAACACTTAGAATAGTTGAACAAACCGCAAAAGAATTACTACAGGTTGGTATTGATGCCGAAGTTATAGATGTACAGTCTTTATTACCTTTTGACATCAATCATGACATTGTTAAAAGTATTGAAAAAACAAACCGATTAATGGTTATTGACGAAGATGTTCCTGGTGGTGCCTCTGCATATATTCTAAATGAAATTCTGAACACTCAAAATGCATTTCAGTATTTAGACAGTCAGCCAAAAACTTTAGCTGCAAAAGCTCATCGTCCTGCTTATGGTACCGATGGTGATTACTTTTCTAAGCCTTCAGCAGAAGATATTTTTGAAGCAGTTTATGACGTTATGCACGAAGTCAACCCTGAAGACTATCCAAAACTCAGGTAAATTTTCCATTTAGAATTTTAGGTCCTGTTAAGGTTTATTATAAAAGGTTTTCTATATTTATAGTAAACTTGATTACTCTATGCTATCAAAAGATGATAAAGTAAAATTGCGTGGTACAATCTTCAGACATTTAGATGGCATTGCTACTGCAACTTCTGCTTATACACTTCATCAAAAAGGTGTGTTGGCACATTTACTCCAACAAAAGAATTCAGATATAACATCACTTGCAGCTGCTTTTAATGCTAATGAAGGCTACCTAAATGTAGCATTACACGTGCTTGCATCACAAGGCTGGTTAGATCAGACTATTGACAATTCAACAAATACGATTACTTATACTACAAATGAAAAGAGTAAAAGTGCTTTTGACTTAGTCCATCTTTATGAGCCTGTAGTTAACTTGTTGAAATATTCTGATCGTTTTGCTGAAGATAAAATGATAAGTACTGATGCATTTATTGCTCTGGATCCCATCTTTAAAGCTTTTGAACATAATTTCGGATTAGATATTTCTGATGAAAACACTGTAGATTACCAAATTTTAAAACATATCGAAGGTGTTATCGCTGGTCCGATTATTGTCCTTTTAGGTGTTAATGGACTTTTCCATAAGTATTTTATGGAAGCTTCATTTACTGCCGAAGAATACCATAAAGATCCAGAAAGTTTTAAAAAAATTCTCGATTTTTTAGCGCAATTAGGTTGGTTTAAAAAGAAAAAAAACACCTATCAATTTACAGATGAAGGTCTATTCTTTGCAAAACGAGCAAGTGCTTATGGTGTTACTGTATCCTATCTGCCTACTTTTATTCATTTAGACGATTTAATCTTCGGAAACCCTAAAATTTTGAAAACTTCATCTCCAGATGATACCGAAAAACATGTCCATCGTGAAATGAATGTTTGGGGAAGTGGTGGTGCGCATTCCACCTATTTTAAAGTTATAGATGAAGTCATCATAAAGCTTTTTAATAAACCTATTGACGAGCAACCCAAAGGAATTTTAGATATGGGTTGTGGTAATGGAGCATTTATTCAACATATTTTTGATGTTATTGAATACCAGACTCACCGCGGAAAATTATTAGATGAACATCCCTTACTTTTGGTTGGAGCAGATTTTAACCAGGCAGCATTAAAGGTGACAAGAGCTAATCTCATTAAAGCTGATATTTGGGCGAAAGTGATTTGGGGAGATATTGGACGACCAGATATTTTAGCCAAAGATTTGAAAGAAGACTATAACATTGAATTAAGAGACTTGTTAAATGTTAGAACGTTTTTAGATCATAATCGTATTTGGGAAACACCAAAAACTACCACACAAAGAGTAAGTCAGTCTCATGGCGCTTATGCGTCTTTAGGACAACGTTTAAATAATAATACTGTTGAAGATTCGCTTTTAGAACACCTCACAAAATGGAAACCTTATGTAGAACGATTTGGGTTGTTAATGATCGAATTACATACTGTAAATCCTAAATTGGTAGCGAAAAACATTGGCAAAACAGCAGCCACTGCTTATGATGCCACTCATGGCTATAGTGATCAATACATTTTAGAAGTCGATGTCTTTAATGCTATTGCAAAAGAAGCTGGCTTACATCCAGACCCTAATTATTTTTCAAAATTTCCTAATAACGAATTGGCAACAGTAAGTGTCAATCTTTTAAAAGGTATTAACTAAACATTTTTTATTATGATGAAAAGAAACTTCACAGATTTAGCCCTACTCATCCTAAGAGTAGGTTTTGGCGGGTTTATGCTAACACATGGCATTCCTAAATTAAGCATGTTATCTAATCCTTCAGATTTTGGAGACCCAATAGGTGTTGGACCAACCATATCACTCATTCTTGCCTTAATTGGCGAAGTCCTAGCTCCTGTTTTACTAATCATAGGTTTTAAAACAAAATGGGCTGCTATTCCAGCATTTATTACCATGTTTGTTGCCGCTTTTGTAATTCATGCTAAGGATGATTTGGCGACTAAAGAGCATGCTTTACTTTTCTTTATAGCATTTCTGGTATTATTTCTAACTGGAGCAGGAAAATACTCCATTGATGGCATGAAAAAATAATGAGTAAGGAAAACCCTCTTATTACACGAGATTGGCTGGCTATAGAGCGAACAAAATTAGCAAATGAACGTACATTTTTAGCCTATTTTAGAACCTTTCTGGTCATTTTGGGTACAGGTGTTACCATTTTAAAACTCGAATTTTTTTCCGACTTAAAATCTTACGGTATCATTTTAATTATTGTCTCTTTAATACTTCTCATTATTGGTATTGTCAGATTAGTGAAAGTTAAAAAAACTATCAGAAAACACTACAATCTGTAAAAAAGAAACACATAACTATATGTGCAACTTAATTGTTGTATTTTCGGCTCTTGATCTGAAATATTTTTCAGATATGAGATAATTCGAATTTTATTGAACTCAATTATGAAAAAAATTATTGTAATAGCATTATTAGCTTTACCAATACTCAGTTTTACTCAAAAAATTAAAGTTAAGAAAGGCATTGTGACTTTCGACGGAAAAGAAGTAGCAAAAGTAGATACTGAACTACGCGACAATTATTTATTCTCTACACTTTCAGGAGAAAAAGCATTTGATGTGGTTTTTAAAGGCATGTCGGCATCGACTACTGAAGGTTTTCAGTGGCTTGAACTGACCGCTGTTGATGGAACAAAAACAGAAATTCCTTATGAAGTACTAATGACATCCTTCAGTCCGACAAAATTAATCATCAAACTGCTTAGTGCCAAATACAAGTTAATTACTACAGATGGCATAGACATGAAAGCTGTAGATGCCTTTTTTGCTGAAGAACGTGAAGTCTTAAGTCATACATATGCAAAAACAGTAATTGCAGCCAAAAATGATCAAGCTGAACGTGATGCTAAAATTGGCCAGTATAATCCATTTGTAAAAGATGACGGAACCATTCTATTTGGAGGTGCTACCGGAACAAAAATTATGGGTCGTGTGTCCTACGGAAATAATAGCTACAGTGTTACAGATTTGGATGGAATCCTTATAGGAACTGCAACAGGCTGTTCGACATGCACGACTGTAAAAGCAAAAACATTTACTGATGAAGATTTTGAATTCGACCATGGTTCTAGAACAATGATGACTGGTCGATTCTCTAGATCATTTGCTCAGATTTTTGTTGAAGAACTATTAGGAAGAGATTATACATTAGGACATGAAGCTAAAGCATACAAAGCACGATTACATAATGAAAAAGTAAAAGTTGCTAAAGAAAACAGCATCAACCTTTATGGTGTGCCTGGATATGTCATAGATGAAGACGGTACAAAATACACAGGAACAATTTATGCCATTTTTGAAGAATTACAACTAGATCCCACGCAACAGGAAAGCGATTTATATGATATGAACACCATTGATAAGTATGGTAAATTTGTCAGTATTAAATACAATAATGACAAAGGCCGCTTACGTACAAAACGTTTTGCTGCAAGAAATAATATTATGTTCGCGGCAACTGTAGATGGTGAAGAACAGATGTTCTACGGTATGAAAACCAAAGGTAATGCGTTAAAAAAATTATCCAATGCTGGTAATCTCGGATTCGATAATTCATATTTCTACAAGATAGAATATAACAAAGGTGAGCATAAAGTATTATCAAAACCAGGTGAGCCTGAAACCTATGTTTTAAAATTCGCAGATACTAAAGTAGGTTTTATGATTGATGACCGAAAAAATGAAAAAGTATCAAATGCTTTGGCAAAGTTCATCAAATCTTGTAAATCACTTTCTGAAGATATTAATAATCAAGAATTTGATTTGAGCAATTTTGAAAACTTAAAAGTCATTGTTGATGAGTATAGCGCTTGCAACTAATGATTGATTTAAATTCCTATAACAAAAGGCTTCCATATTGGTGGCCTTTTTTAGTATATTGACCTTATATAAATCTATATGATATGAAAGCGGTTTCGGTAGTCACTATTAGAAAAGAACTCAAACATAAATCTAATGAAGAGTTAGCTGAACTTTGCTTACGTTTATCTCGTTTTAAAAAGGAAAATAAAGAACTCCTCACCTACTTACTGTTTGAAGCCGATAGTGAAGCTGGTTATATTGAAACTGTAAAAGAAGAGATTGACGAGCAATTTGAAGCTATAAACACTAATAGTTATTTCTACATAAAAAAGAGTGTTCGCAAAATCTTAAGAACAACCAAAAAGTATATCCGATACTCGCTTAACAAAGAAACTGAAATTGAACTTCTACTCTATTTTTGTAAGAAACTTAAAACGATGTCTCCATCTATAAAACGCAATACAACCTTATTCAATATTTATGACCGAACGATAGAAGCTGTAAGAAAAAAAATAGTAAAACTTCATGAAGACCTACAATATGACTACACCATCATACTTGAAGACATTGAGGCATTATAGCCTACTTTAAGAGCCGTAAACAGCTATTAATCTAATATTTCGACTTTCAAATTCACTCTAAAAAAGATAATTTGTATATTTATAATGATACAACTTAACTTACGTTTAACTTAAATTACCCAAATTCGATGAAATATGTATATCCAATAATTGTCTTTTTGTGCATTGCCCAACACCATGCTTTTGCGCAATCCACTTCAGATTTCAGCCCTACACAAACGATAAGAGTAACAGATAAATCTGTCGATCAAAATGCTGTAATAAATCCATATCCAGATCACAACAGCCTTGTCATTATTGAAAATTCTGGAGAAAATAACTTGATTATTAAAATTCAAAACAAGGAAGGAAAAACAACAAAGTCAATCCCTCTAGACATTGGAAACACCAAAGAACTAAGATTATTATTAGGTTTCAAATTGTATCTTGAAAGCACCTTACCATCTGAAGCTAAAGTAAAATTTAAAAAACTTAAAAGTTATTAGTAAACAAGTAGCATGACTTAGAAGCATGATGCATTTAACCATATATTAAACTAACTAAATCACATATTATGAATCCAATATTAAGAAATATTCTGGCTGTTATTATTGGTTGGCTTGTTGGTAGCTTTGTCAACATGGGATTAATCATGGCTGGTCATAAGATAGTTCCTATTAACGGTGTCGACATCAACGATATGGATGCAATGGCTCAGGTAATGCCCACGTTAGATGCTAAATATTTTATTTTTCCGTTTTTAGCTCATGCATTAGGAACTTTTGTTGGAGCACTAATCGCTGCAAGTATTGCCGTCAGTCATAAAATGAAATTCGCACTGGCTATTGGTGTTTTATTCCTCATTGGTGGAATTATGGTAAATTATATGCTCTCAGGACCAACATGGTTCACAATAGCTGATATACTTCTTGCCTATATTCCAATGGCATGGCTCGGTGGAACATTAGCTGTAAAAAGGACATCTTCATCTACATAAAAAAAAGCAGAATCGTTATGATTCTGCTTTTTCAATATATAAAGTATAAATTATGCGGTTTGCATTTTATGCTTGCCTTCATAAACTTCTTCTACCAATTTAGCATTAAATGCTGGCAAATCATTTGGGTTTCTACTAGTTATCAAACCTTCATCGACAACTACTTCGCTATCTTCCCATTTGGCTCCTGCATTCACCAAATCTCGTTTAATAGAGTTAAACGAGGTCACTTTACGACCTTGTAATACATCAGCCTCTGCCAGTATCCATGGCGCGTGACAAATAGCTGCAACAGGTTTCTTATTCGCAAAGAACGACTTTACAAAACGTATTGCTGTTTCATTACGTCTCAACTGATCTGGGTTAATAACACCACCAGGTAGCACTAAAGCATTATAATCAGATTCTGACACCTGATCCAAAGTTTTATCTACGGTATAGGCTTTACTCCAATTACCATCAGCCCAGGATTTAATTTCACCAGACGACTCTGAAACAATGTCTACATGTGCTCCAGCTTCTTTTAAGGCATTCATTGGTGATTCTAATTCACTTTCTTCAAATCCATTAGTTGCTAATATCGCAACAGTCTTTCCTTCTAAATTGTTCATGTCTGTATTTTAATTTTAATTGTTAATAATTATATATATACAGTATAACCAAATTGATAGTAAAAACCCAATAGTTTCAAGGGTTTAACGAAGATTTAATAGATAGTGTTAAGGAGTCTTAAAACTAATTAAAAATATGTACGAGTAGCTCTTTTAAGAGGTCGCCATGTGGTACCGAATTAGAATTCACGCCTTTACCTTTAACATCAAATTCGCGAAGTGAAGCGACAACCTGACTTACTTTTTTCATCGGAAAATTGCGAGCCGCAGAAATGTATTCATTCACAAAATAAGGATTGATTTTCAATGCCGAAGCGACATTTCTAGGTGATTTATCATGTAAACCATGAAAATGTAATAACTGTGAAAAAAAATTAAACAACGACGAAACAGTTATAACCATTGGGTTATCTTTTGGATTGTCGGCAAAATAATTAATAATCTTAAATGCTTTAGCAGTATTGCGTTCTCCAATAGCTTTACGCAATTCAAAATTATTATAATCCTTACTAATTCCAATATTCTCTTCTATATGCGCTGCAGAAATTTGTGTCCCTTCAGGCAATACTATTTTTAATTTTTCGAGCTCGTTATTAATCTTGCTTAAATCGGTTCCTAAAAACTCAACAAGCATTTGAGCAGCTTTTGGGGAAATGGTATATTTTTGACTAGCTAATACACGACGAATCCATTCGGCAACCTGATTTTCATAAAGCTTTTTACTTTCAAAAACAACACCCGATTTCTTAATCGATTTGTAAATCGCCTTACGTTTATCTATTTTTTTGTACTTATAATTTAGAACCAGAACCGTTGTTGGTTGAGGCTGATCGGTATAGCTTACCAGTTTTTCTATTGTTCGTGATAAATCCTGAGCTTCCTTAACAATAATAACTTGGCGCTCAGCCATCATTGGATATCGTTTAGCATGATTTACAATATCATCTACAGTAATATCACGACCATAAAGCACCATTTGATTAAAGCCTTTCTCTTCTTCAGCGAGGACGTTTTTCTCTATATAATTTGAAATTGCATCAATATAATAAGGCTCTTCTCCCATTAATAAATAAATGGGTTTAATATTTCCTTTTTTTATATCGGCTACTATTTTTTTTACCTCGTCCAAACTGTGAAAATCCTTTAACTGTGTTATATCATCCAAAAAAACAGATAGTGCTTTTGGATTTCAATTTTAGTAGAGTAACTTTGAGGAAAATCTGTATTCGCTTTGCTGCAAGAACTCAATTTTCCAAAGTTTTTATTCCGTTTCAAAAGTAACGAAAATAAAGTTTCTATTTTCGATGAGATTCGTAAAAAATTCATTGTTTTACAACCTGAAGAATGGGTTCGCCAAAACTGTGTGCAGTATTTAATTCAACATAAAAATTATCCTAAATCGTTAATTAATGTTGAAAAAGAACTCAAAGTGAATGGCTTAACCAAGCGCTATGATATTGTTGTATTTAATCCCAACGGAAGTATACTCCTCATTGTTGAATGTAAATCATATAAAATTAAGATAAATCAAAGTACTTTTGATCAAATTGCACGCTATAACTTAGCGCTAAATGCGAGTTATTTGATGGTAACTAACGGAATTAATCATTATTATTGCGTGATGGATTTTGAAAAGGAACGCTATGAGTTTCTAAAATCTATTCCTGATTATAAATGAAACTAGCTGTCGTCATACTCAACTGGAACGGGCAACAATTGCTGGAGCAATTCTTGCCTTCTGTGCTTCAACATTCACAAGACGCTACTGTATATGTAGCAGATAATGCTTCGACAGATAATTCTGTTACATTTTTACAAGAAAACTTTCCGCAAGTTCACATCATACAAAACACCATAAACGGAGGCTATGCCAAAGGTTATAATGATGCCTTAAAACATATTGATGCTGAACTATTTTGCTTACTTAATAGCGATATTAAAGTCACTGCAAACTGGCTCACTCCTGTTATAGCTGAATTTGACACCAATAAACACACTGCCATAATCCAACCTAAAATTTTGGATTATAAAAACAAATCATATTTTGAATATGCAGGAGCTGCAGGTGGCTTTGTAGATAAATATGGTTATGCCTATTGCAGAGGTCGTGTGTTCGATACTGTAGAAAAAGATCATGGACAGTACGATGATTCAACGTCTATATTTTGGGCTTCTGGCGCTTGCTTTTTTATCAGAAAATCAGTCTTTAACCACCTCAATGGTTTTGATGAATCCTACTTTGCCCACTTTGAAGAAATTGACCTATGCTGGAGAGCATACAACTTAGGACACCAAGCAACATACATTGGCACATCAACAGTTTACCATGTTGGTGGCGCAACATTACATGCCAGCAATCCTCAAAAAACATATCTCAATTTTAGAAATAACCTGTTTACTATCACAAAAAATGCTCATGGTTTTCTCTTCGGAATTATAACTATCAGACTTGTTTTAGATGGTGTTGCAGCCATGAGGTTTTTAATAAACTTAAAATTCTCTCATCTCTGGGCAATTCTCAGAGCACATTTCAGTTACTATTCGCATCTTCCTAAACTTTTAAAGCAGAGAAGGCAGTCGCAATTAGTGCCAAATTACTATGAAAGGACGTCAATCCTATGGTCATATTTCCTTAAAAAACGTCGCCATTTCTAATTGTTAGTAAATGTGTTAAAATTTTAGTTAAATAAGCTAATACCAATAGTTCTTTTATCTAATTTTGAAATGTTCTAAAAATGAACAAAGAAATTTTATAACTAAATTTTAAAATCAATTATGAAAAAATTAATGCTATTAAGTGTTGCTGGGATGTTTATTTTGACTTCATGTGTATCAAAGAAAGAATATATGGCACTTGAAGAAAAGCAAAAAGAAACTCAAGACTTATTAAATTCTGCTACTGTTAAACTAAACAGTTGCTTGTCTGATAAAGCTGCAGCAGTGGCACGTGTGGAAACTATGAAAGATCAGCTTGAAGATTTACGAAAGGCTAATCAAGACTTAATTGATACTAAAGGAAATTTAACAACCTTAACTCAAAAAGGTGCTGAAAATCTTGAAAAATCTTTAGAAAGTTTAAAAGAAAGAGATTTAAAAATTACACGTTTACAAGATGCGCTAACTAAAAAAGACAGTGTTACTTTAGCTATTGTATCCAGCTTAAAGAAAGCTGTTGGTATTAGCGATCCTGATATTGAGGTTAATGTAGAAAAAGGCGTTGTATTTATTTCTATTGCAGACAAATTATTATTTAAATCTGGTAGCTATAATGTTACTGATAGAGCCAAAGAAGTATTGGCAAAAGTAGCCGCTGTAATTAACAGCAAGCCAAACTTTGAAGCAATGGTAGAATCTCACACAGATAACGTACCTTATTCTAAAGGTGTATTAGTTGACAACTGGGATTTAAGTGTTAAACGTGCAACATCTGTTGTTCGTGTGCTTGAAGAATTAGAGGTAAATCCGCAACAATTAATTGCTGCTGGTCGTAGTTACTATGTACCTTTAGTTGAAAATGATACTGCTGAAAATAAAGCAAAAAACAGACGAACTCGAATCGTTGTTTTACCTAAAATTGACCAGTTCTATGAAATGGTTGAAGAAGAAATGAAAAATTTATCAGCTGGAAATTAATTCCCAATAAAGTCTTAAATAAAAAAAGCTCAATCGAAAGGTTGGGCTTTTTTTTATACACTAAAATATCTCTAAACTTCCTTTGCCTTCTCTCACTACCAATGGTTCATCGTCAGATAAATCAATAACTGTTGAAGCTTCATTATCTCCATAACCACCATCAATTACAATATCAACAAGGTTATCCCATTTTTCGAGAATCAGCTCAGGATCTGTGGTATATTCTATGACATAATCTTCATCACGAATAGATGTTGAGACAAGTGGATTACCTAACTGCTTTACAATTTCCAGAGTAATTGCATTATCAGGAATACGAATACCTACAGTTTTTCTCTTTTTAAATGGATGTGGCAAACTTTTCGAACCTGGTAGAATAAATGTATAAGGTCCTGGAAGTGCACGTTTCAAAATTTTAAATGTTGAAGTGTCTATTTGTTTCACATAATCACTTAAATTACTTAAATCTTCGCAAATAAATGAAAAATTGGACTTCTCTAACTTTACCCCTTTTATTCTGGCAATTTTTTCAAGCGCCTTCATATGTGTAATATCACAGCCCAAACCATAAACAGTATCTGTTGGATAAATAACCAATCCACCACGTTTAAGCACATCAATGACCTTCTTAACGTCCTTAGGATTAGGATTTTCTTTGTAAATTTTTATCAATTCAGCCATAATATTGTATCTTACAATTGCGTTTACAAAGTAATTAATTATTTCAATATGAAAGCTATCAAAACTACTTTACTAATTGTTTTTATTTCATTAGGAATTTACTCGTGTACCGATGACAATTCTGGTCCTAGTGATCCTCAAGATCAAATACCATTAGAATTTCGTCAAGAACTCAATGTATCTTATGGCACAGATGGTGATCAGGTTTTTGATATTTATCTACCCGCAAACAGAACACTTGCAACAAAAGTGATGATTCTAGTGCATGGTGGTGGCTGGACCTCTGGTGACAAATCTGATATGAATCCCTTTAAAGATATTATGCTTCAAGACTTGCCAGATATCGCTATTGTAAATATCAATTACAGATTAGCAGATGAAAACAACCAACCTTACCCAATGCAGATTGATGATATTACTTCTGTTGTAAACTTACTCAAAGCGAATCAAAATGACTATGTGATTTCTGATGATTTTGCATTCTTGGGCACAAGTGCTGGTGCACATTTGTCAATGCTTTGGAGCTATGCTTTCGATACTGATAACAATGTAAAAATGGTAGCAAGTGTTGTAGGTCCAACTAATTTTACAGATCCTGCATATCTCGAAAATGATGATCCCATTTTACAAGAACTTATTGATACTTTCGGCATAGATACCTCCATCGAATATCTCGAAGAAATAAGTCCGTATCATCAGGTCACTGCCGCTTCTCCTCCAACAATTTTATTTTATGGCGGACAAGATCCTTTAATCCCAACAAGTCAAGGTCTGGATATGGAAACGCAATTAGCTAACTTAGGTGTGACTCATCAATTCACCTTATACCCAAACGCTGGCCATGGATGGATTGGCCTTGAACTTATTGATACCTGGACAAAATTAAAAGCATTTACAGAAACACACTTAGAAGATTAGTGTAACATCGTATAGTTTTTAGCGTCTATATAATATGCGGAATGTCTACATCTTCATATTAGTATCCTTAGTTACTTTTTTTTGCTTTGCAGGAGAAAAAAAAGTGGCTTCATTATACTTTCCTAATGCTGAAATTTTAAATAAACACACTACAAGAATTCCATTTAAACTCATTGATAATCTTATTGTTATTGAAGCTGAGCTTTTAAATAAAAAAGGAAATTTTATAGTCGATACAGGTTCTGAAACGTTAATACTAAACAAAGCTCATTTTGAAACCCGAATACCTCATAACGCTAAGACTAAACAAACTTCTGGTGTAATTGATGTTATTGACAATCCGATAGAAAAACGGCTAAAACAATTTAAAATTAAAGGCTTAATACTTGAAGATAAAAATTCGGATATCATCGACTTATCTCATATAGAAACCAGTAAAAAGATTCACTTACTTGGTATTATCGGGTATAATATCCTGAAAGATTATGAGATTTTTATTGATATGTATTTGAATCAAATTACACTTTCTAAACTTGATTCTGAAGGTCAGAAACTAGATCCACGTGGTTATTTAGAACCCATTATTGACACCATCAATTTTAAATTAAAAAAACACACTATTGTTTTAGAAACATTTGTTGACAAGCATAAACTAAAATTTGCCTTAGATACTGGTGCTGAATACAATCAACTCAATAAAAGCACAAGTAAAAAAGTATTAAACTATTTCTACCCATCAAAGCGACTCATGCTTGTAGGTGCCAGAGGAAAGAAAATTGAAGTTTTGGCAGGAAAATTGTATCGTGTAAAACTAACCAATATTATTTATTTTGCGCCAATGGAAACAATACTTACCAATCTCAATCAAATGAATGAAGCTTTCGGAACTTCGATTGATGGTGTATTAGGCTATGAATTCTTTAGGCAGCAACGTACAATTATAAATTATAAAAAAGAAAAGCTTTACTTTGTAGAGTATCCTTTAAACAAACAGTGAATACTATTTCAAAACATATAACCATCTTAACACTTGTGCTTATCTCTTGGGTGTCGTTTGCTCAAAACAAAGATAAAGGCTATCGATTTGAAGGCAATGATGTCGTATTCACCTTTAATAGGTATGATTACGAAAAATTCACAGACAATACGACCGAAGAAAAAATTAAATTTGAAGACTTAACAATCGACAATGTTGTGGTTGCTGGAGAATTCAATAACTGGTCTTTGTATGACTGGAAAATGACTAAGGTCAATGACAATACCTATGAGTTAAGAAAAAGTATTGCCGATTTTAAAGATGAATATAGCTGGGAATTTAAATTTATAGTTAACAACCAGTTTTGGGCCGAACCTTCCAAATACGACGCCAACATTAAATTAGCTGAAAGAAAAGGCAGTTCGCTTAATATCTATAACCTTAAAATGGATATAAAAGCCGCTATTCCTAATAAAAATGGTAATGTAAGATTTAGATTGCGAGGTTACCAGGATGCAAAAAAAGTGATTGTTGCTGGATCCTTCAACAGATGGAATGAAAACGATTTTCAGATGTATAAAATTGAAAACGGCTGGGAACTTAAACTCAATATCAAACCAGGAGAATACGAATACAGATTTATCGTAGATGGACATTGGATGGAAGATCCTTCAAATCCGTCTAAAGTTACCAACGAGTTTGGCGAATTCAATTCGTACATCAATATTGGTAAATATGTGACATTCTTGCTCAAGGGCTATAGCAATGCTAGACAGGTTGTGCTTGCTGGTTCTTTTAACGATTGGAACGAGTCTGATATTAAAATGGAAAAAGGCGACAATGGTTATTGGAGATATCGCATGCCATTGCCAGCAGGAAAGCATTATTATAAATTTATTATCGACGGAAACTGGATACTAGATCCTGAAAATCCTATTAAAGAATATGATGGTCAGGGAAACATCAATTCAGTATTTATGGTTAAATAATTAGCCTAAAACGTCCAACTTAGCAAACCGAAGTAATAGTTTTTTAACACCTCCAACTTCAAAGTTTATTTCAGCTTTCACATCGGCACCTTTACCTTCTATCTTTATAACTTCACCTTTACCAAAACGTGCATGCTCTACAATATTACCTACTGTAAGTTTTCCGTCAAACAAATTCGTATTATCAGATGGAGAACTTTTAGAAACACGCTTTAAATTTTTTGGAGCGACAAATTTTGGTGCTTTAGATGTTTCAGACTTACGCTTTACGGGCTTTTTAAAACGAATTCGATTGGGTTCAACATCGCCAAAAATATCAGCACTTAACATCGGGTTTTGTCTTACATCATTAAGTGGTGTAATTACATCTAAATATTGATCGTCAATTTCTTCAATAAAACGACTTGGTTCTGCATCGATTAATTTTCCCCAGCGATAACGCGATAAGGTATAAGTTAAATACGCTTGTTTTTCTGCCCTGGTCAATGCCACGTAAAACAAACGTCGTTCTTCTTCGAGTTCACTTCGTGTATTCATACTCATAGCACTAGGAAACAAATCTTCCTCCATACCAACAATAAACACATGCGAAAACTCTAATCCTTTTGCTAAATGTATGGTCATCAAAGCGACATGGTCTGGGTTTCCTTTATCTGCATCTAAATCGGTAGCAAGCGCAACATCTTCAAGAAATTCGGCTAAAGAATCTCCTGCATCTGCCAATTCAATTTGACCTTCGACAAAATCTTTAATTCCGTTGAGTAATTCTTCAACATTCTCTAAACGCACCTGACCTTCAGGTGTACCATCTTTGTTGACTTCTCTAATTAATCCACTCGACTTGGTGACGTGTTCGGTTAATTCAAAAGCATTTGCCGTTTGGTTCATGACTTGATAACTTTCAATTAACGTTACAAAATCTTTGAGTTTATTTTTAGTTCCGTTATTGATATTAATATCAATGTTATCAATATTTTGAAGCACTTCAAAAATGCTTTTTCCATATCCATTTGCAGCTACCACTAAGCGGTCTACTGTTGTTTGACCTATTCCACGCGCTGGATAATTAATTACACGCTTGAGTGCTTCTTCATCTGCTGGATTCAATACGAGTCGCAAATAAGCGGTAACATCTTTAATCTCTTTACGCTGGTAAAATGACAATCCGCCATAAATACGATACGGAATATCGCGTTTACGCAAGGCATCTTCAATAGCTCTGGATTGAGCATTTGTGCGATACAACACAGCAAAGTCACTATTTGGTAAATGTTGATTCATTTTTGTTTCCCAAATAGTACTTGCAACAAATCGACCTTCATCACCATCGGTCAGTGAACGATGCACTTTTATCTTCTCTCCTTCGGTATTTGCAGTCCAAACCACCTTATCCAGCTTGGTTTTATTATGCTCTATAACAGAATTCGCTGCACCTACAATGTTCTTTGTTGAACGGTAATTTTGCTCTAATCGATAGACCTTTACATCATCATAATCCTTCTGAAAGTTTAAAATGTTATTAATGTTTGCTCCTCGGAACGCATAAATACTCTGAGCATCATCTCCAACAACACAAATATTTTGAAAACGATCAGACAAAGCCCTAACAATCAAATACTGCGAATGATTTGTATCTTGATACTCATCGACTAATATGTATCTAAACTTATTTTGATATTGCGCTAAAACATTAGGAAATCGCGTTAAGAGCTCATTGGTACGCAAGAGCAAATCATCAAAATCCATAGCTCCAGCTTTGAAACAACGATCAACATAGTTTTTATAAATTTCACCCATTCTTGGTCGCCTTGCTGCAGTATCGGCTTCTATAAGTTCTGGATTTTTAAAGTATGCTTTAACAGTAATTAAGTTATTCTTATAGGAAGAAATGCGGCTATACACCTGCTTCGTTTTATAAACATCTTTATCTAAGCCCATTTCCTTAATGATAGACCCAAGCAATTTTTGAGAATCCTGAGTATCATAAATCGTGAAATTACTTGGAAATCCTAAATGATGACCTTCAAAACGTAAAATCTTAGCAAATACAGAGTGAAAGGTTCCCATCCATAAATTTTTTGCCTCACCATCGCCTACTATCTCAGCGATTCTACCTTTCATTTCTTTAGCAGCTTTGTTCGTAAAAGTCAAAGCCAAAATATTAAACGAATCGACACCTTGGCTCATCAAATACGCAATGCGATAAGTCAACACACGTGTTTTTCCAGATCCCGCTCCAGCGATAACAATCATCGGTCCATCCTTTTGCAATGTAGGTGCTAACTGAGCGTCGTTTAACTGACTTAAATACTTCTCCAAATCGATATACTTTTAAAACGTGAAATTAACCAAACCTCTAGTTTTTACTAAACGTTTTTATAAATAATTATAAACAATTTTTTATTGAAACAGACTTAACTTTTTTTTGAATATCTTTAAACTCAAACTTTAATTTATGAAACAAATGCGCTACTTATTTATCTGGTGTTTTCTCTTCGGAAGTTTAACAGCGTTCTCGCAAAACAATCTTGAAAAAGATATTATTGATATCGAATCCAAAGTAATTGAATGGCGTCATCATTTTCACCAAAACCCAGAACTTTCCAATAGAGAGTTTAAAACTGCTGAAAAAATTGCAGCACACTTAACATCTTTAGGAATGGACGTCAAAACTGGTGTTGGTAAAACTGGCGTTGTAGGGATTTTAAAAGGAAATCAGCCAGGAAAAGTAGTCGCCCTTAGAGCAGATATTGATGCACTTCCGGTAACTGAACGTAACGACCTCCCTTTTAAAAGCGAAGTTGAAACCGAATTTTTAGGTACCAAAACGGGTGTAATGCATGCTTGTGGTCACGACACACATACTGCAATACTAATGGGAGCTGCTGAAGTACTTTCTAAACATAAAGATCAAATTAACGGCACCATAAAATTTATATTTCAACCTGCTGAAGAAGGACCTCCTCCAGGAGAAGAAGGTGGTGCCAAATTAATGATTAAAGAAGGCGTATTAGAAAATCCGAAAGTCGATGCTATTTTTGGATTACATATACGATCCAATTATGAAGTTGGCACAATTCACTATAAAAAAGGAGGAGTCATGGCTTCTGTTGAGCGATTTGTCATTAATGTAAAAGGTAAGCAAACCCATGGTGGAAGACCATGGCAAGGTGTTGATCCGATACTGATTTCAGCTAAAATTATAGACGGTTTACAAACGATCATTAGTCGGGAATCAAAATTAGTAGATGAAGCAGCAGTAATAACCGTCGGAAAAATAACCGCAGGAACCCGTTTTAATATCATTCCTGAAAGTGCCGAATTGATTGGAACCGTCAGAACTCTAGATCCCGACATGAAAGCACTTATCGAACGTCGTATGACCGAAATGACCAGAGATATTGCAAAAGCATATGGTGGCGAAGCAACAATTACATTTCAAAACAACACAACGATAACTTATAATGATTTTGATTTGGTAGACCAAATGTTGCCAACCATGAAGCGTGTCGCTGGCGATAAAAATGTACGCTTACGAAAGGCTACAACTGGCGGAGAAGATTTTTCATACTTTCAGGAGATTGTTCCTGGATTTTATTTCTTTTTAGGAGGAATGACTCCCGGAAACACACAAGCCTTCCCTCACCATACACCCGATTTTAAAATTGATGACAAAGGTTTGCTACTTGGTGTTAAAACAATGACGCATTTAGCTTTAGATTATTTAAATCAATAATTCGCTAACTTTTATTTTTTAAATACCTTTACATTTCAATTGAATTTTATGGATACCGTATTAAACTTTTTTTCTAGCATCTCTTGGTGGATGTGGATCATTATTGTGTTGGCTATCATTGCCATTCGCGATGTTTTTTTTCAAAAAAAGCACACTATAAGTCATAACTTTCCTGTTATCGGACACATACGCTATTGGCTAGAAAGTATTGGCCCAGAAATGCGTCAATATCTGGTTGCCAATAACAGAGAAGAACTGCCTTTTAATCGCATTGAACGTGGCTGGGTATACGCATCTTCAAAAAATGAAAACAACTATGAAGGGTTTGGAACTGATAGAGATATTTATGCACATCAGCACATTTTTATCAATAATGCGATGTTTCCGTTTAAAATTGCAGAAAATCATCCCAATACTATAGACAAATCGTTTCTTCCATGTGCAAAAGTTATGGGAGCATTTAATAATCGTAGACGACCTTACCGACCAGCATCTGTCATTAATGTCTCAGCGATGAGCTTTGGATCCTTATCTGCTAAAGCTGTAGAATCTCTAAACAAAGGAGTTAAAATAGCTCATGCTTATCATAATACTGGTGAAGGCGGACTCTCTCCTTACCATAGCCATGGTGGCGATGTGGTGTTTCACTTCGGAACTGGCTATTTTGGTGTTCGTGCTAAAGATGGCGGGTTTTCTATGGAGAAAATGAAAAAATTGGTTGAAGACAATCCTTTTGTTCGTGCTATTGAAGTGAAGTTATCACAAGGCGCTAAACCAGGAAAAGGTGGTGTACTTCCCGGATCAAAGATTTCAAAAGAAATTGCTGAAATTAGAGGTGTCGAAGTTGGCAAAACTGTACTATCCCCTCCAAACCATAAAGCTTTTTCTACGATTCCTGAAATGTTAGATTTTATTGAAGCCATTGCTGAAGAAACAGGATTGCCTGTAGGTATAAAAGCAGCCATTGGAAAATTAGATCAATGGGAAGAGTTAGCAGACCTCATGGTAAAAACTGGAAAAGGTCCAGACTTTATAACTATTGATGGTGGTGAAGGCGGAACAGGTGCAGCACCACCTAGCTTTGCTGATCATGTATCGTTACCATGGGTTTATGCCTTTGGTGATTTATACCGTCTGTTTCAAAAGAAAGGACTGTCTGAACGTATAGTTTTTATTGGTAGCGGGAAACTAGGCTTTCCAGCTAAAGCCGCTATGGCCTTTGCTATGGGAGCAGATTGTATTAATGTAGCTCGAGAGGCCATGATGAGTATTGGTTGTATTCAAGCGCAAATTTGCCATACTAATCGTTGTCCTTCTGGTGTTGCCACTCAAAATAAATGGCTTCAAAACGGAATCAACGTACCTTTAAAATCTGAACGTCTGGCACAATATTTCAAAACCTTCAGAAAGGAACTCATAGAAATTACTCATGCAGCAGGCTACGAACATCCATGTCAGTTTACTATGGATGACATTGAAGTTAATGTAGACGATCATAACCTTTCAAAAGAACTCTCAAACACTTACATGTATCACAAAACAAAAGTCCCATATATCTCTATGCAACATTTAAAAGATTGTAAGCATTTAGGCGGAAAAAGCTAAACAATAATTTAAAAACTCTTAAGTTTACAATTCAAATACAAAATCAACTATGGAACAACAGTTATTGAACCTATTAATGTTTATAATTCCTGCTCTGATTACAGGAGCGATTGCCTATCTTTTTTTTAGAGAACATGTCGAAAATGAAAATAGACGTCGTGAGTTTTTAATCCAGAAAGACTTACAAAAAGACAGCTTACCAATACGACTACAAGCTTACGAACGCTTGTCACTTTTTCTCGAACGTATTAAGCCTTCAAAATTATTATTAAGAGTTAGTCCAACATCTTCAAATAAAGAAGATTACGAGTCTTTACTTATAGCAAATATCGAACAAGAATTTGATCATAATTTAGCACAACAAATCTATGTTACAGATCAGTGCTGGAGCATTACAGCGACTGCTAAAAACGCGACGATACAAATGATTAGAAAAACTACGCTTTCAGACAAAGTTGATTCCGCAGATAAGCTTCGAGAAGAATTACTTTCCAGCATGATAGACAAGAGAGCGCCAAGTGATGCTGCATTATCTTTTATCAAGGAAGAAGTTTCAAATATCTGGTAGTTTTTTCACAAATCAGACTCGCTCTCAAATTTACTTTGAGCATATTCATAGCCTTGCTCCCACCATTTGACCATCAATCGCTTACTAAAAATTAATGAGTTTTCAGTAAGACTTGTTGGCGTATAGTACAAATTGAGTTTCACACCTCTGTTTTTAGCAGCAAGTTTTCCTATAATAACATCATTCTTTTCAACCTGATCCAGCAAGTGCCCGAACAAATTCAGCATCAACGAAAATGGGTTTTTACCTAACACCTTTATACGCTCCATTTGTTCTGCCTCTAAAACGACTGCATCAATTTCGGTAGCACCTCTCAAAATCGCTTCGCGAATAGGAATTACACAACCCAATCCTCCATCAGCATACTCATAACCATCTACCGTTGCCAGAGACATAAATGGAATGTAATTACACGAAATCCATATCCAGTTACAAAACTCCTCATAAGTATAATCCTTAATCGACTTATACTCTACCCGATTCATTGACAAATTAGAAACCGTAACCACTACATCTTCTTTAGACTCCAAAATTTTATCATATTCAGCTTTCGTGAAGTTTTGCCTGATATTTCGCTTTAAAGCCTTACTCTCACCAAACGTACGCTTCATCCTAATAAATTGCCACAAAGAATTCACAAAATCTATAGATACATATTCACGATCTCCCTTTTTCCGCTGCACAAACGGACTCACACTAAAAATATCATGCTGCTGTACATTTGTAAAAATATCATAAAGTTTTCCAATGTCATTTACAGCTAAATGCGGCACTAACAAACTCCCTGTTGACGTCCCTAAAAACATATCATAATCACGTCCTTGCCCTTCCATTAAGTACTGAGCAACTCCGCCTGCAAAGGCACCTTTACTGCCACCACCAGATATAACTAATGCTCTCACGATTATTACTGTTTAAATTTATTTATAATTTGTTTATAGGATTCTACCTGCTCTAATTCAGAAATTAATTCTTTAGCATATTTTGAAAACCGCCAGTTATGATGCGACATAGCTTCTAACAAACTTTTAATAGAAGCCTCATTAAATGCATCTAAAAGCTTTAAATACGCAAAAGCATTCATACGTAATTCAAAATGACGATCTGCCAAACTATAACGTATCAATTCATCTAAAACCTCTTCCTTCTTTTCAGACTGATATTCAACCGTATTTAAATGTAAGGCCAACCAAAGCAATCTCACATTATAATCGTTAAAACCTCTGATATCTTTGGTTTTCTGCAAATACTTAACACGATCCAAGGGAAAGTTCACCCACAAATGATATAAAGCATTTTCTATGGTAACATAAGACGCATCCTCAAGTAGTGATTCGTACTGAAACTTGAGTTCTGCTGGGATTTTATCCACATATTTCGCAATAGCTTGTCGTACTTTAATCCCATTCTGAAATGCACCTGCATCAATTTTATCTGCAATCTGACCAATCACCTTTATTTTTGAAGCATCCGAAACATCAGACACCAGATAGTCTAAACATTTAGCCTCAAAAACTTCGCAATTTACACTAAAGTACTCCTGCATAAACTGAGACTGCTTTAAACTTTTAACTACAGTATCTTCAGGAAATGATGTTTCCACCAGCCATTCTTTTACAAAATCTGACACATCCTGACCACTAGCTATTTCAATTTCAGAAATAAAATCAGAGGTCTTTACAGTATCAAATTGATACTTCTCAAAATAAGCCGTAACTGCCGATTTAAAAGCACTATCGCCCACTTTTTCTCTTAAAATATGTAAAGCCCAGGCTCCCTTTTTATAAAACGTAACACTACTGGATTTTGGATCCAGCAAAGACGTGCTTTGCCCTTCTGCTTCTTGAGCAATTAACTCTTGTGCATTTTTAAAAAGCTGCCAGTAATAATGATTGTCTCCAAAAATAGCGCGCTCAGCCAACATAGCATAATAGGTTGCAAAACCTTCCTGAAGCCAATGATGCTCTCCAGATGTTGCTGTAACCAAATCACCAAACCACTGATGCGCCAGCTCATGTGCGTTAACTGTAATATAATTTTTATCAATAAACGCTATGGAATCTGTCACAAACCCATCGGAAAATATAGTCAGACTCGTATTTTCCATTCCTGAATACAAAAAATCTTTTACAGGGACTTGCTTATAATTTTGCCAAGGATACGGGAATCCAATTTCCTCTTCTAAAAAATCAAATAGCTGCTTTGTATGACGATATGTAGGCTCTGCTTTTAAAGAATCTTCAGGATAATAGTAATACTCTAGAGGAATACCGCTTTTAGATATTTCTGTTGTTTTATCATACTTACCTATCGCAAGAGCAACCAGATAGCTAGACATCGGTTTTTGCATGTTATAATGCCATTTCACATAATTATCTGGGAGCGGAATACTAGCCGTTTCTTTTCCATTAGTAATAAACGTGTATTCCTTAGGAAGCGTCACAGATAAGTTAAAAACAAGTTTATCATTTACATCATCAATACTAGGAAACCAGTGACTAGTACCTTGACCCTGACCTTGCGACCATACCTGAGCCTCACTTTCACGTTCAACAAAATAGAGCGCTCTCTTTGGCTTTGCCTTATAATTAAAATGCACTTTATAAGCTAAACCTTCTTTAAAATCATAGTTTAACCATAACTTTTTACCATCATTATTATAATCAAGTTCAGTAATACTACCATCAACCTCCCTTATAGTAACTGCATCAATTTTCATATTGACAGCATTGATAAAAATAGAATCTACCGATTTCAATACTTCAAACTCATACCACACTTGTCCGCCAATTTCTGAGGACTCAAAACGAACCCCAAGAAGACCATTAGCGCTTTTAAAATCCACATAATCTGTTTGCTGTGCCGGTACTAGAGCAAAACTAAAAAAGAGAAAAATAAGATAAAAAAGATGTTTCATATGTAGGTGCAAAACAAAGATGAGAACAAAATACGGTTTTTAGAAACAATCCCGAAAGTTACTTTAAATGAGATTATAATTTAACTCAGAATTAATTAAATTCGCCTTATGAGTGTTAATCTTCAAACTCCTATTGATTACCTAAAAGGTGTTGGTCCAAATCGTGCAGATTTACTGCGAAGCGAATTAGGCATTCACACCTATCAGGATTTGATTAACCTTTTTCCTAATCGATACCTAGACCGCACAAAATACTATAAGATCAACGAATTGCAACGCCATAGCGCTGAAGTTCAGATTGTTGGGAAATTTATAAGATTTAAAGAGGTTGCTCAAAAACGAGGCAAACGATTAGTAGGCACCTTTAAGGATGACACAGGAAGCATCGAATTGGTGTGGTTTCGTGGGCAAAAATGGATTCGTGATAGTATAAAGCTCAATACACCTTATGTGATCTTCGGAAAAATAAACTGGTTTAACGGCATTTTCAATATGCCACATCCAGAACTAGAAGTCTTAAGTGAGCACAACAACAACTTACGCTCTTCAATGCAGGCCATTTACCCTTCTACTGAAAAATTAGCTAACAAAGGGATTACAAATCGTGTGGTGACTAAAATCATGCAAAATCTATTTTTAGAAACCAAAGGACGCTTCACAGAAACGCTTTCAGAAAGCATGATTTCTGAGCTCAAATTACTACCTAAAAGTGAAGCCCTTTTTAATATTCATTTTCCAAAAAACCAGGAGTTATTATCACGTTCAGAATTCAGATTAAAATTTGAAGAATTATTCTACATTCAGTTACAGTTAATTTTAAAAAACCTCATTCATAAATCTAAAATAAAAGGATTTCCTTTTGAATATATTGGAGACTATTTTAACACCTTCTACAACGACCATTTGCCGTTCAATTTAACCAATGCCCAAAAGCGTGTTATCAAAGAAATAAGACAAGATTTAGGCAGCAATGCACAAATGAACCGTTTACTTCAAGGTGATGTTGGATCTGGAAAGACCATAGTAGCGTTCATGTCAATGTTAATGGCACTTGACAACGGTTTTCAAGCCTGTTTAATGGCGCCAACTGAAATTTTGTCAGTTCAACACTATCAAGGATTAAGCGAGTTGTCCAAAACATTGAATATCAGCATAAAACTATTAACTGGTTCAACTAAAACTTCAGATAGAAAAAAAATTCATGAATCTTTAGAAAATGGCGAATTACAACTCTTAATTGGCACTCACGCATTACTTGAAGACAAGGTAAAATTTAAAAATTTAGGACTCGCAATTATCGACGAACAACATCGATTTGGTGTAGCGCAACGTTCAAAATTATGGAAAAAAAACACCTCTCCTCCACACATTTTAGTGATGACCGCAACACCAATTCCAAGAACTTTAGCCATGTCGGTTTATGGTGATTTAGACATCTCAATTATCGACGAATTACCTCCTGGTAGACAAGCCATAAAAACGGTACACAGATATGACAAAAACAGGCTGAAAGTTTTGAGGTTTATGCGTGATGAAATTGAAAAAGGCAGACAGGTATATATTGTGTATCCGTTAATTCAAGAAAGTTCTGCTCTGGATTATAAAGATTTAATGGATGGCTATGAAAGTATCGTTAGAGAATTTCCGCAGCCAAACTATCAGATTTCTATAGTACATGGAAAAATGAAACCAGCAGACAAAGATTACGAGATGCAACGTTTCATCAAAGGCGAAACCCAAATCATGGTAGCTACAACTGTGATTGAGGTTGGCGTCAATGTTCCAAACGCTTCAGTCATGATTATAGAAAGTGCCGAACGTTTTGGGCTAGCACAACTTCATCAACTTAGAGGTCGAGTTGGTAGAGGTGCCGAACAAAGCTACTGCATTCTAATGACGAGTCATAAATTGAGTCAAGACAGTAAAACACGTTTAGAAACGATGACCAGAACAAGCGATGGCTTTGAAATTGCTGAAGTCGACTTGAAATTACGCGGACCAGGAGATATCATGGGCACACAACAAAGTGGTATTTTAAATCTCAAAATTGCTAATATCATTAAAGATAAGGACATTTTACAAAGCGCTCGTTTTTATGCAAAACGCATATTAGAAAAAGATCCTTCATTAGGTCAAAAAGAGCACCTTGTGATCCTTCAAACCTATCGCGCACTCAGCAAATACAAAAATATCTGGAATTATATTAGCTGATAACTTTGCATTCATTATATAGATTCTAAATTCTATTATAATTTTCAGTCAAAAAAAAGCAGATTAAAATTTATTATTATATTTATTTATAATCTAGCGGTAATTTTTGACGCTTAAAAACCATCTATCAGTATGACTTCCAAACAAAAACAATTACTCTTTACAATTATTTTAATTGCAATTTTGTTCTATGCAGACCCTGTATATGCTGGACCTGGAGGCACTGTCGCCAAAGCCTTTTTTAAAACCTGGTGGGGAAAAACTATATTAGCGCTACTTACAATTATATTTTTACCACTAATAATCTACATGAAAACCGTAGAATTCTTTGCCGTTAGAAAAGCCAAGAAAGAATTATTTAAAATTGGTATGATTAATAAGGATTTTTCGTGGTTGAATCTTGAAAAAAACGTAAACAATGTATTTACACGAGTGTATCAAGCCTGGAATAAGGAAGATATGAAAGAAGTCTCCGAATATGTGAATCACTGGTATTGGCAGAATCAGCAATCGGTACATTTAGACCAATGGAAATCTGAAAATCTAAAAAATGTTTGTCGCTTAGAAAGCATTAAAAAAATTAAACCTTTGTATTTAGAAATTTCAGATGACGAAAACTTTGAAGGGTCTAAAATTGCATTTAGCATTACTGCTAATGTTGAAGATTACTTAATTGACAGAGACACCAAAAGACCTGTAAAAGGAAAAAGAGGATTTAATGATGAGGAAAAAATCTGGATTATGGAATATACTGAACGCAAATGGCTTTTAGACGATATTAGAGATGGTGATTTATCACTTCAGTTTGCTAAACTTAAAAACATCATCCCTGAAGGCTTAGGAAACCAGGTTTTAAACCGAACATAAACCGTTAATTACTACAAAAAAGCCCAACTTTAAAAGTTGAGCTTAAAAACTAATCGTTTTTTGATTGATTGATTGATTGATTGATTGATTGATTGATTGATTGATGATACTATCTTAAAGAGCTCCTAATTCTCTTAAGTGCCTCTCTGAATTAGCTTTTACGTTCGCTGGAGGATTCAAAGAAAGCGATTTTTTAAAATTCTTTATCGCCTCTTTTTTATTTCCCATCGTTTTATAAGCTTCTCCTAAACTATCATAAACATTGGGATTTTCAGGGTCTAAAGACACTGCTTTTTTAAAATACATCAGTGCTTTATCATAATCTTTAATTCCTAACATTTGATAGCCTAAAGCATTTAATTGGTTAGCGTTAGCCATTGAAGCTGCCTCACTCATAATAGCTGCAAATTCATCTGACTTTCCTTGTTTATTTAATATTTGTGCTTTGATTGCAAGGTTATTGAAGGTTTTTTGGCTAAAAAACTGACCAGCTATAGCTTTATCAATCCATGTTAGAGCCTCATCTAAATCACCTCCATTATTAAGTGCATAACTAGCTGCCTGTTCCCAATTTTGACGTTGAAAACCAGCCTGACCTTTAGATGTCTTCCTGAAATCCTGAAGCACAATTTCTGTGACATCAAAAGACACTTCAAAAGGAAATGCTTTTTTTTCCCAGACTAGTGATGCTGTTGCCGAATTTGCCTGAACGTTATTAAACTCAAAAGTCAGCAATTCATGGTGAGGCACCGAAACTGTAGTTATGGTCGCACGTAGTGCGTCATTATTTTCATTGTAAAAGTAACTTCCCCAGGCATCAGCATCTTTAGATAAAATTAAGGTTGCTGTACCGTCTGCTTTGACTTCTAAATGCAAGCCGTAAGTTCCTGCTTTAATAGGCTTACCCTCCACTTTTGCATCATGCGAAAATGTAATCGTCGTATTTTCATTTGCTCCTGCTCTCCATGGTGCTGCAGTAGAAGTTCCGAAACCTAAGTTATTCATGCCATAAGGCACGACTTTCCCCCAAATTTCTCGTTCTTTAACACTTGGTCTTGAATACGTAATAGAAACATCTGAAACACCAATACGCTGAACAACTGTAGCTTGTTGACTACCTCTTGGCGTATTTAATTGAGCAAATGTGCTGACACTAAAGCATAGCAGCAAACACATTACAAGTTTAGTAATTGTCTTTTTTTTCATGTTTTGATTGTATTAGTTAAAATTCGAATTTAAGGTAGAGACAAATCGTATGTAGCTATGTTACAGACATGTTAAAGTCTAAATCATTAATGTTAATTAACATTGTATTATGATAATATATATGGTTATTTTTACAAAAAAACTACTCCATGAGCATGCTTCATCTTAAATTAGAAACCGATCCACGCTGGGCACGAATTGCTGAAGAACATATCGAAGAAATTTTAACCGATCATGCCTGGTGTGAGCAAAAGGCTGCAACCAATGCGATTACTATTATTACGCATAATTCGCAATATGAAGACTTGGTAACCGATTTATTAGAATTAGCTAAAGAAGAATTAGAGCATTTTCAGATGGTTCACAATATTATAAAAGAACGTGGTTATACCTTAGGTCGTGAACGTAAAGACCATTATGTCAACCAGCTTTATAAATTTATGAATACGGGTGGAAATCGTCTACAAAGCATGGTAGACCGCTTATTGTTTTCTGCGATGATAGAAGCCAGAAGCTGTGAGCGCTTTAAACTCTTATCTCAAAATATCAAAGACAAAGAACTTGCAAAATTTTATCATGATTTAATGATAAGTGAAGCTGGGCACTACACTTTATTTATTACCTATGCGAGGAAATATGGCAAAGATATTAACGTCGATAAACGCTGGAAAGAACTTGTAGAGTTTGAAGGCCAGCTCATTAGAAGCTATGGCACATCTGAAACCATTCATGGTTAGATAAACACAAACAATTCCTAAAAAACTACTCTACTACTCGTTTAGCAACACTTCTATAAACTCGGTAAACTCAGTTGTGAACTCAGTATATTTCTCACCAGTTGCAGGTCCATTAAAACCAGTATGAATCTTTCGTACTTTTCCTTTTTTATCAATAAAAATTGATGTTGGATAAGACAATACATGGTTTAGCATTGGAAGTTTTTCTTGTGCTTTCGTTTTACTCGATGTTCCGTATTGGGCTAATAAAATTGGATATGGAATACCAACATCTTGTTTTAGACGATTTATACTCTTAAAGGCCTGCTCTTCGGTTTTTGCGTATTCAAAAGCCAAAGCAATAAATTCGAGATTCTTATCCGTATTATTCTTATAAAATTCGGCATAATATTTACTTTCATCTAAACAATTAGGACACCAGGTTCCCATAATTTGAACAACAACGACCTTATCTTTAAACTGAACATCGGATAATGAAATTTGTTCCCCTTGGGCATTAGGAAATGTAAATTCTAAAGCGTCATACCCTTCATTTAAAAAGGTTAGGTCATTTGCATTTGGCAACTCATAGCTTTCATTTCGTTTTGCAGTAAATGGTTCTTTCCAATGATTTCCAGAGTAAAATGTGCCTTGCATAGTACTATCACTAACTTCAGCCGTAAATAAAAATGCGTGCGCACCATCAAAAGCAGATAACTTCATTAAATTACCATCCATAACACCTTCAAGGTATCTGTAATCTCCTGTAGTTGTTCTAAACGTTCCTGTTACTTTTGTACCCTCTTGTTTAAATATTCCCTTAGCGATATAAGCATCTTCATCTGAATTAGGACTAAATACAGTTTCCCAATTTCCACTTACATTCACCAACGGTGTTGTTCTTTCAATATCAAAACGTGTCGTTGTTCCAAATGTGGCTAAAAAAGGAACCACACGATCTAAACTCTCTTTGATGTAATGACCTTGTAAGGTATTATCCTTTTGCACAGCCTGAATATACCCTTCAAAAACAGGAGCTCTAAACACAACAGTATCGTTAGAATACGTGATATCTGTAACCATAATCACTTCTTCGGCATTGAAAATTTTAAAAGCATCACGTGAAGTGACTTCAAAATTAAAAGGCAGCACTTCTGTTTCAGTGACTTGCAATTCAGCTCTCCAAACCCCTTCTTTTAGAGCTTCAGGACGATTAAGGTTACAACTTGACAACAATAAAACGATAGGTATAATCAGTAAATTTCGCATCTTCAATTCATTTAAAACTAGTAGTCTCAGCAAAGATATAATTCTTACAAACACCGCATAACTATTATGTATAAATTGACAAAGAATTCAAAAGATGTTACATTTCCGTAGAAAAATAAAAGATTCTCTTATTTTTTACTGAAATCCGCTCTACAAATTATTAGTATTATTATCTTTGGCAATTGATAAAATAGGACAATGAAGATATCATACAACTGGTTAAAACAATTTTTAAAAACAGATTGGCCTGCTGAAAAAACGGGCGAATTATTAACCGATTTAGGATTAGAAATTGAAGGCATAGAAACGTACCAATCTGTAAAAGGAGGTTTAGAAGGTATTGTTGTGGGAGAAGTACTAACCTGTACTCAGCATCCTAATGCAGACCGATTAAAAGTTACAACGGTAAATATCGGTGGAGAAACACCTTTGCAAATTGTTTGTGGTGCACCTAATGTTGCTGCTGGTCAAAAAGTTCCTGTTGCTACAATTGGAACGACACTTTATACAGAGACTGGTGAAGCATGGAAAATTAAGAAAGGTAAAATTAGAGGCGAAGAAAGTCATGGTATGATTTGCGCTGAAGATGAGTTAGGCCTTGGCAAATCACATGATGGTATCATGGTACTTGACGATAAACTACATGTTGGAGCATTGGCTTCGGAAATCTTTGAAATTGAAAACGATCAGGTTTTTGAAATTGGATTGACACCAAACAGAGCTGATGCGATGAGCCACTACGGAACTGCACGTGACTTAAAAGCAGGTTTGTTACAGCAAGACATTCATACAGAATTGATAACACCTTCGGTGAGTTCGTTTCATGTAGATAGCAGAACTTTAAAAATTGATATCGATGTTAAAGATAATACATTAGCGCCTCGCTATTGTGGTTTAACCATTACAGGAATTAAAGTTGAAGACTCGCCTGCCTGGCTTCAGCATCGTTTAAAATCTATTGGCTTAACACCAAAAAATAATATCGTTGATATAACTAATTATGTATTACACGAATTAGGTCAACCATTACATGCGTTTGATGCTGCAAAAATTTCAGGAAACAAAGTCATTGTAAAAACCTTACCTGCAGGTACAAAGTTCACAACGCTTGATGATGTTGAACGCGAATTGCATGCAGAAGATTTAATGATTTGTGATGCTGAGAAACCGATGTGTATTGCTGGTGTTTTTGGAGGCTCACATTCTGGAGTGAGCGAAGGCACAACGAGTATCTTTTTAGAAAGTGCTTACTTTAACCCTGTAAGTATTAGAAAAACTGCAAAGCGTCATGCACTCAACACAGATGCATCTTTTCGTTTTGAAAGAGGCATTGACCCAAATATTACCGATTATGCCTTAAAGCGTGCTGCCTTAATGATTTTGGATATTGCAGGTGGAGAAATTGCCAGTGATTTAATGGATTTTTATCCGAAAAAGATTGAAGATTTTCAAGTCCGTTTAAGTTTTGAAAACGCCAAGAAGTTGATAGGTGAGGAAATTCCGAAAGAAACCATAAAGAGCATTTTAACCTCGCTAGACATTAAAGTTAATAATGTTACTGAAGCAGGCTTAGGTCTTACAGTTCCAGCATACAGAAATGATGTACAACGTGAAGCAGATGTGATTGAAGAAGTCTTACGCGTTTATGGTTACAACAACATTAATACCACTGAAAAATTAAACGCTTCTATTTCGAATACGTCTAAATTTGAAGATTATAAACTTCAAAATATCATTGGAAATCAATTAGCGTCACAAGGGTTTTTTGAAATATTATCCAATTCATTAACAACGCCAAAATACGTTGACTTAAGCGCTCAATTGAAAGAAGAACACAATGTAGAAATGCTCAATCCTTTGAGTAATGATTTGAGTGTGATGCGTCAGAGTTTATTGTTTTCCGGATTGGAAGCGGTAAGCTATAATATCAATAGAAAGCGTGACAATTTAAAGTTGTATGAGTTTGGTAAAACATATCATAACTATAGCGACAACCGAGAAGAACACAAGCATTTATCTGTTCTTTTATCAGGTAACAAGAACGATTTACGCTGGAATTCACCTGTAAAGAAAAGTGACTTTTTCTATTTAAAAGGCATTGTAAATGCTACTTTACAACGATTAGGTTTTACTAGGCTTAAGGTGTCTCCAATTAAAAATGATGTCTTTAGCGAAGGTGTAAGCTTATCATTAGGAAAAACAAAACTTGTCGATTTTGGTATTGTCAACTCTAAAGTTTTAAAATATTTCGGCATCTCGCAAGAAGTGCTTTATGCTGACTTTAACTGGGATAACATCATCGATATGGCCAAGCACAGCGATATTAAATTTAAAGATATCCCAAAATATCCTGAAGTGCGACGCGATTTTGCTCTTTTATTAGATGAACAAGTCACTTTTGAAGATATTGATACTATTGCGATGCAAACTGAAAAGAAATTGCTGAAAGATGTCGACTTATTTGATGTGTATCAAGGTAAAAATCTTCCGAAAGGAAAGAAGAGCTACGCTGTAAGTTTTACAATTCAAGACGAACACAAAACACTTACAGATAAGCAAATAGATAAGATAATGAGTAAGCTTCAGGCAAATTTTGAAAAGCAACTTGGTGCTGAATTAAGGTAAATCTTTTGAAAACATCCTGCATTTTAATTATTGGCATTTTACTGTGTTTTAACATAGCATCAATACATGCTCAAACCTTAGAAAGCAATCCAGTAAAAGATAGTACTTCAATTTGGCAACTGGCAAAGCATGATTTTAAATATGCTGTTAAAGGCTTTGCACATTCTATTTCAAGACCAGTTCAATGGAAAGGAAAAGATTTTGCCAAATTAGGAATTCTACTTGCTGGAACTGCAAGTTTAAGTGCAGCAGATCGCCCTGTTCGTGATTTCACCTTACGCAATAGGGATGGTTTCCCAGAAATTGTTCGGGATTTTGGCTGGTATTTTGGGAGTCCGCAAAACTATTTTGCTGCCAATGCCAGTTTATACACCATAGGTTTATTAACTAAAAATGAAAAGATCAGAAAAACGAGTGTTCTTATTATTTCATCTTCATTTACAACCGGAATCATACAATCGATAAGCAAATCTGCAATAGGCAGAGCTCGTCCAAGCTCTGGTTTTGGTCACTTAGAATTTAATTCATTTTCGGGAGAATCCAGGTTTCGGTCTTTTCCATCTGGACATACCATATTATCGATGACTATGGCGCATTCTATTGCTAAACAATTTGACAACACATGGGTAAAAGTTGGTATTTATACTTTGGGTTCAATTCCACCAATTTCCCGCATCGTTGATGATGCGCACTGGCTCACAGATGTTGCATTTAGCACAGCAATAAGTATTATCGTCGTCGACAGCATCGATAAATATCTATTTAAGGAAAATGCTTATGACTATCCAAACAAAAAGAAAACTATTTCCTGGAATTTACGTTTCAGTACGAATCAAATAGGTATTGTAGGGACGTTTTAATCATCTGTACTCTGGGTTTTCAAAACTCCATCGCTTACCATTATCCCATTCTTTTCTTGAATTTCCTAAGGCTGGATATCCTTTATTGTCTTTTAGCATTTGAGCTAAATGCATGAGATTATACGTCATAAAAGTTGTATTTCTATTTGTGAAATCATTTGACTTGGCATCAGATGCTTCGTCCAAATAACTTGGTCCTGGTCCGACTTCACCAATCCAGCCACAATCGGCTTGAGGCGGAATGGAATATCCAATATGTTGCATAGCATATAATATTCCCATAGCACAATGCTTCACTCCGTCTTCATTACCTGTGATGACACATCCACCAACCTTTCCATAAAATAAATACTGTCCTTTGTCATTCTGTTTCCCACTCATAGCATATAAGCGTTCAATTAGTTTGGTTGCAACCGAAGAGCGTTCTCCCAACCATATTGGCGTACCAACGACTAAAATGTCTGCATCAAAAATACGTTTAAAAAGCTCTGGCCATTCATCGGTTTTATAACCATATTCAGTCATATCAGGATACACACCAAAAGCAACATCAAAATCGACCAATCTGAATTCATCTACCGAAACTCCTTCTCGCTTCATGATTTCAATAGACACATCCATCAGTCCTTTTGTATGACTTTGCCGCGGAGATTTTTTTAGTGTACAATTGACGTATACTGCTTTTAAACCTGAAAATTGTGTTGTGCTCATTACTAAAATATTTTTTGTTTTTTATAATATAGCTATATTAAGAATGCTAATCAAAACTCATCTGTTAAACTATTCAAAATATTATTACGAGCATGCGCTAAAGATTCAAATATTCCTTAATTTTAACATTCAAAAAAAATAATACACATGGCAACAGTAACATTAGGTGGAGACACAGTACATACATCAGGAACATTACCTTCAATTGGAGAAACTGCACCTGATTTCAAATTAACAGCAACCGATTTATCATCAAAAGAGTTAAAGGATTATGCTGGACAAAATTTAGTTTTAAATATTTTTCCGAGTGTAGATACTGGTACTTGCGCAACATCTGTAAGAACGTTTAATAAAGCTGCGAGTTCTTTAAATAATACAAAAGTGCTTTGCATTTCGAAGGATTTACCTTTTGCTATGGCTCGTTTTTGTGGAGCTGAAGGTTTAGATAATGTTGAAAGCCTAACTGATTATAAAGATGGTAGTTTTGGTAAAGCCTATGGATTGGATTTTACAGATGGTGCATTCGAAAGTTTATTATCGAGATGCATTGTTGTAATCAATTCTGAAGGTGTCGTAACGCACACCGAACAGGTTCCTGAAATTGCTGACGAACCCAACTACGAAGCGGCTTTAGATGCGTTGAAATAATGCAAAAAAAAGAATCTTTCCTAGTCAATCGACTTAAAAGTATAGGCTACGCCTTTAAAGGAGCACTTTACTTAATAAAAACAGAAGCTAGTATAAAAATTCAGGTTTTTATTGCTATTGCGGTAACTGTGGCAGGATTCTATTTTAATATTTCTAAAACCGAATGGCTATTTCAAATTGCGTTTATAGGCTTAGTTATGGGTATGGAAGGTATGAATACTGCCATAGAGTATATTTCAGATTTTATTCATCCCGACCGTCATGACACTATTGGAAAAATAAAAGACATTGCGGCAGGAGCTGTATTTATTACTGCGGTTGCTGCCACAATAGCTGCAATGATTATTTATATTCCTAAAATAGTTCTTATTAATTAAGCGTCACAATACTTACATTGATAATGTCATCAAGTTCTAATTTTGGCACCAATGCATGGTAAGTCAGATTTGGAGCTTCATCAGTATCATTTTTAACAAAAGTTACTATAAGACTCAGCTGTCCATTTTCGCAATCTTTTACTAGTCCGTCATAATTGATACTTTCCACACCATTAGTTAATGCTTTTTTACCAATGAGTAGATCATAAGTTATAAAATCTATTTGGGGCATACAACTACCTGTGACTAAAGCATCAAAATCGGCTTGAGATCTGATGATAATAAATTCATCAGATACATCTATATCCATTTGATAAGGCGTATTAACACAAGAGTACTCTTCTTCTAAACTTGTAATTAATAGTGTTACTGGCGCACAACTATCATCATCGCAAGAATTGCAAGAAAGAAACACGAAAACAAAACAGGCAAGTACAAGAATTTTCTTCATAATCTAATTGGTTTACATATAAGATGTAAAATTTCAAAAAGGTTGCGTCAAATTTAAAACATCTCTCTAGGTTTAACGTTAGTAATTTGTATTTTTGTTTTATACTAATAACCCTTTAATGGCGAAGAAGAAAACCAAGACTAAAAGCAAAGCTAAAACAACGCCTAAATTCAAAAAACCGAGTTTTAAATTATCGAGTCAGCAAAAACTGATTTTTGGTAGTTTATTAATCATTCTTGGTATCTTGATGTTTATTGCGTTTTTGTCTTTTTTCTTCACTGGCAAAGCAGACCAAAGCACACTATCAGAATTTGCTTCGAGAGAAGTAGAATCCCAAAACTGGCTCAACAAATTAGGTGCATGGATAAGTGATTTTTTTATCAATAAAGGCTTTGGTGTGGCTTCATTTATATTTTCGGGACTAGTATTCTTATCTGGTATTTACATCACTTTAGATATTAATAAAGCGCGTTTACGTCGTCACTGGATTTGGGGAACGCTAATTATCATTTGGTTATCTGTATTTTTTGGGTTTTTCTCTCACAAATATGATACTCTTGGCGGCACGATTGGTTTTGAAATGAATACTTTTTTTCAAGATTATATCGGTAAAATCGGTACAGTACTCCTGCTCATTTTTGTACTCATCACCTATTTAGCCATTCGATTTGGTGTTAATGGGGATACATTCGTAAAGCTCTTTAAACGTGCTAAGACTGATATAAAAAATGAAATCAATACTTCAGAAGACGATCAAACCTTTGTTGTTGATAATGATTTAACTGCTGAAGCTGAAGAGATTAAATCTGCTTTTGAACTTAAAGTTGATGACACCAAAACTGAAAAAGAACCAGTATCAAAATCTACATCGCAACCTAAAGACAACTTAGAACCAGAATTAAAAGTTGATACTAAAACAGAGCCTAAAAAAGAAGCTGAATTAGACATCGAAATAGAAACTGTTGAAGAAGAAGTTTCAGAAACCGATAATCTTTCAGATAAACTTGTTGAAGATTTCGGACAATTTGATCCCACTCTTGAGTTAAGCAAATTTCAGTTTCCACCTTTAGACTTATTAAAAAAATACGATACCGAAGGTATTACTATCAATCAAGAAGAACTTGAGGAAAACAAAAACCGAATTGTAGAAACCCTCAACAACTACAAAATAGGCATTGCGAGTATTAAAGCAACTATAGGACCAACAGTAACACTATATGAAATTGTTCCTGAAGCTGGTGTTCGAATTTCGAAAATTAAAAATCTGGAAGACGACATTGCTTTATCATTGTCAGCTCTTGGTATTCGTATTATAGCTCCTATTCCAGGAAAAGGAACTATAGGTATTGAGGTGCCTAATAAAAATTCGACTATCGTATCTATGCGTTCGGTAATTGCATCTCAGAAGTTTCAAAAATCTGAAATGGAGCTTCCTATTGCATTTGGAAAAACAATTAGCAATGAAACCTTTGTCGTCGATTTAGCGAAAATGCCACATATGCTTATGGCTGGAGCTACAGGACAAGGAAAGTCGGTAGGATTAAATGCAGTGTTAACATCGCTGCTTTACAAAAAACATCCAGCTGAAGTCAAGTTTGTATTAGTCGATCCTAAAAAAGTAGAATTGACACTGTTTAATAAAATTGAACGCCATTATCTGGCAAAACTTCCAGATAGTGAAGATGCCATCATTACAGATAACACCAAAGTAATTAATACTTTAAATTCACTCTGTATTGAAATGGATAACCGTTACGAAATGCTTAAAAATGCATTGTGTCGTAACTTAAAAGAATACAATGCCAAATTTAAAGCCCGAAAATTAAATCCTAACGACGGACATCAATTTTTACCCTATATCGTTTTGGTGGTTGATGAGTTTGCCGATTTAATTATGACTGCCGGAAAAGAAGTAGAAACTCCTATCGCACGTCTGGCGCAACTGGCACGTGCTATCGGAATTCATTTAATTATTGCGACTCAGCGTCCGTCTGTAAATGTAATTACAGGTATTATTAAGGCTAATTTCCCTGCACGTATCGCATTTAGAGTAACATCAAAGATTGATTCTAGGACTATCTTAGATGGCTCAGGAGCAGATCAATTAATTGGTCGTGGAGACATGTTATACACCCAAGGAAACGATATTACTCGTATCCAATGTGCATTTGTAGACACTCCAGAAGTTGAAAAAATAACCGAATTTATAGGCGCTCAAAAAGCCTATCCTGAAGCTTATTTATTACCAGAATACGTAGGTGAAGAAAGTGGCACAAGTCTTGATAATAATATAGCAGATAGAGATAAGTTGTTTAGGGAAGCTGCAGAAATTATTGTGACAGCACAACAAGGATCAGCATCCTTACTGCAACGTAAACTGAAATTAGGATATAACAGAGCTGGACGTCTTATTGACCAACTTGAAGCCGCAGGTATTGTCGGCGGTTTTGAAGGCAGTAAAGCACGTCAGGTATTGGTTCCTGATTTGGTAGCTCTTGATGAATTATTAGCAAACGAAACTTAAAATAAAACTGTTCCGCGGAAGCGAAAAAACAATAAACTCATGAAACAGATAATTATAGTATTAGCATTATTAATTACCAGTGTTGGATTTTCTCAGGATTCAAAAAAAGCAGAAGCCTTATTAAATGAAGTTTATGACAAGGTAAGTGCCTATGATAATATCTCTATAGATTTTAAATACGTATTGGAAAACACAAGTGAAAACATCAATCAAGAAACACGTGGTGATGTTATCATGCAAGGTGATAAATACTTGTTAAATATCCTTGGTGTGACGCGAATGTTTGATGGCGAAAAATTATACAGTATCAGTCCAGAAGATGAAGAAGTTACTATTTCTTCAGATAATAGTGACGATGAAAATACGATTACTCCAAGTAAAATGATGTCCTTTTATAAAGATGGATATGCTTACGAAATGGATATCATTCAAAATGTGAAAGGTCGAAAAATTCAGTTTGTAAAATTGAATCCTATTGATACAAATTCCGAAATCAAAGAAGTTCTTTTAGGTATAGATGCTAAAACAAAGCACATTTACCGACTTATTGAAATTGGAAAAAACGGAACAAAAACAATACTAACTGTTAATTCTTTTAAAACCAACGAACCTATTTCAAAAACCTTATTTACTTTTGATAAAAATAAATACAAAAATTATTACATCAATAAGTTAGATTAGGCTAACCAATCCCATTTATGAAAATATTAGATAGGTATATACTTACGACCTACCTAAAGACATTTTTGAGCGTGTTTATTATACTCATGTTCATTTTTGTTTTACAGGCTATCTGGCTATATATTGGTGATTTAGCAGGTAAAGATTTAGACACCTTTGTGATTATAAAATTACTGTTATATATCACACCTACACTTATCCCCTTAATTCTACCACTTACCATTTTACTGGTATCTATTATGGTTTTTGGGCAATTTGCTGAAAACTATGAGTTTGCAGCTATGAAATCTACAGGTATTTCTTTGCAACGCGCTATGAGAAGTCTGAGTGTTTTTATTGTTTTATTAGGTGTCACAACGTTTATATTTTCAAACAATGTAATCCCGTGGGCGAATTACAAAGTATACAATCTTAGAAAAAATATTGCTCAGGTTAAACCAGCACTAGCTATTGCTAAAGGTCAGTTTAATGAGATTGGAGCATACAATATAAAAGTTCAGGATAAAAGTGGTGAAAATGGTGAGATTCTCACCAATGTTGTTATCCACAAAAAAGCCTCCAACGGGTCAAAAAACAGAACTGTAATCATCTCAGAAAGTGGAGAACTTAAGAGTAATGAAAACTCTAATATTCTTCAACTCGTACTGTATAAAGGAAATTATTACGAAGAGATATTCAGCAAAAAACCCAGTCAGACCAAAAAGAAACCGCATGCGAAAAGTTACTTTGATGAATACATCATTAATGTCGATCTTGAAGGACTAAATGATGTTGACATCAATGATGAAAGTTATGACAACCGTTATAACATGTTAAATGTTAGTGAGCTAAATTATACTATCGACAGCTTATACCAACGTAAAACTGAAGCGGTTAAAAATTTTTCAAACACACTTTATAAAAGAACTTCAATTGCGAGATTAAATGACAACATTTCTCCCAAAAAAGACACTGTCTTTAATGGTGATGTGATCGATATATTTAAAACACAAACTAAAGTTAGTTTGCTCAACCTTGCAAGTAACACCATTACAAGTACCAAACAAATCATTTCTACCAATAAGAAGAGTTTTCTTATTCAAACCAAATGGCGAAATAAACACGTGCAATCGCTTCATGAAAAATATGTATTGGGCTTAGCTTGTATTATTCTGTTTTTTGTTGGTGCTCCACTTGGTGCTCTGATTAGAAAAGGTGGTATTGGTCTACCTTTAGTTATTGCCATACTCCTATTTTTAACTTATCATTTTATTGGAATATTCGCAAAAAACAGCTCTCTTGACGACTCGCTAAATCCTATCGTGGCTTCATGGCTGTCTACAGCAATTATGTTGCCTCTGGGTATTTATTTAACCAGAAGAGCAACCCGAGACAGACCTTTATTTGAATCTGATGGACTTCTCGAACCGCTTAAAAAGTTATTTGGTATTAAGAGCAAAACACTCACTTACAATACGAATCTTTTGGCTGCAGACTCTGAAGCTTATGCAACTCTTGAAAGTTATGAGAATATTAAATTGATAGATGTTGTTAAACATTATCGTCAATATGATTATAGTATTGAATATAGAAATTCATCACTTGCCATATTGAATGATAGAGGAATTACAGAACAAGAATTAAAGTTTGGTGGAAATCTTACAGATCATGAATATGAAGAATCTTTACGATTAAAATATGCATATGAAGAGAATTCTAAACTAGCCTTTATTTTATATATCATAGCTTTAATTTTAATTGTGCCTGGAGCTATATTAGCCAACAATGGTTTTCCTACGCTTGGTAAAGCGCTTTCTATTACAGGCTACTTAACGTACGGATTATTCTTTTTCTCAATCATTAAATCGTTTATTGATAATATTAATCTGAATAAGCTCTTAGGAAAAAATAATTTATCGAGTGTGATCATGTTTATTATTCTCGGTCTGCCTTTATACATTATTTACTATTTTATTCAGGTCAAACAAATTAATAAAGACCTTAAGATTTCTGAAAAAAACAGAGCTAACTCTAATACTACTGAAACTGAAAATCACATAGAAACCGAGATCACAAATGTTGAAGGTTTCAATGCAAAACTTAGCGACTATAAAACCTATTCAAAATTTGCACTCATCTTCTATTGTACTGCAGTGATATTATGTGTACTTTATTTTGTGTTTAAAAACAATAAGCTACCTGCTGCTACTTCTGCTTCAATAGAATTATCTGCTATTTCTGGGTTTTTATTTTTAGTCTATGCCATTGCCTCAAGTATTAATTTCAACAAGCTGTATTCGTTTTTAAAAGACAAAAAGAATTCTAAGCACATGTCATGGACCATTTTAGGGTTTATCATTTATCCACTCATATACATCTTCAGACGAAATAAAATTGCTGAAGACTTTTCAGCAGAGAAAAAATAAGCCATATCTTTGCGACATTAAACTGAAGACAATGACTACCAACACTGCTCAACGCTCAACACATATACAATTGAATACCATAGAAGAGGCTATTGAAGACATTAAACAAGGTAAGGTTATTATTGTTGTAGACGATGAAAACAGGGAAAACGAAGGTGATTTTCTTGCCGCTTCCAGTAAAATAACTCCTGAAACCATCAACTTTATGGCGACTCATGGTAGAGGTTTGATTTGTGCGCCTCTTACCGAAAGCAGATGTAAAGAGTTAGATTTACACATGATGGTGAATAATAATACCGACCCAATGGAAACAGCTTTTACGGTTTCTGTTGATTTGAGAGGTAATGGTGTGACTACTGGAATTTCAGCCAGTGACAGAGCAAAAACAGTTAAGGCGCTTATCGACCCTAATATTAAACCTTTTGAATTGGCAAGACCCGGACATATCTTTCCGCTAGTTGCAAAAGAAGGTGGTGTATTACGACGAACGGGGCATACCGAAGCGGCTATAGATTTTGCAAAACTTGCTGGTTTAGAACCTGCAGGTGTTATTGTTGAAATCATGAATGAAGATGGTACGATGGCTAGGTTACCTGAGCTAATGGAGGTTGCCAAAAAGTTTGATCTCAAAATTGTATCGATTGAAGATTTAGTAGCGTATCGTATGGAGCATGACTCTTTAATTGATAAAAAAGAGGACTTTGATATCGAAACGCGATTTGGAAAATTCAGATTACGCGCTTATCAGCAAACGACAAATAATCAAATACATATCGCGCTCACCAAAGGCACATGGACCAAAAATGAGCATGTACTCACCAGAGTGAATGCAACTTTAGTTAATAATGATATTTTAGGCACCTTAACCAATAATGCTGATGAAAAGTTAGACGATATGTTTAAGGTTATTAATGCTGAAGGCAAAGGTGCTATTGTATTTATTAATCAACAAGCGCAATCTATGAATTTACTGAAACGTTTATCTATTTTAAAATCCGATCAAGTTGACGGACAAATAGCTAAGGCGCCTCGTATTGAAATGGATTCGAAAGACTTCGGAATTGGCGCACAAATCCTTCACGACTTAAATATTCATAAGCTTAAATTAATTTCTAATAGTGAACAAACCAAACGTGTTGGTATGATTGGTTATGGTCTTGAAATAATAGACTACGTGAAGTATTAAATAAATTTAAGAATAAACTGAAAGGCTTCTTTTCTATTATTAACATCCAATTTGCTGTAGGTATTTCCGAAAAACACTAGTGACTATATTTCTTTAAATCTAAGACAGACTATTGTTTTACTTCAAATATTTTAAACAGACCTTTGCTTTTTGTATCAGGCACTTCAGAAATCAATGCGTATTTACCAGGCTTTAAATCGGCATAAAAATAACCCGTACTACCTGCAGGCATATCGTTAACACCTCCTAAAAAAGTGATCCCTTCCGGAACTGGAGTAATTAATCCTTTAGGGTCAGACCAATCCATCCAAGCTTCAAGATCTTCTTCTTTAGCATAATTTGCTAGTTTAACCAAATTAATATCATGCCATATAAAATTCTCATGTGGCTTTTGATCTTTAACAAATACGGAAAAAATTTGTTTCCCTTTTGTGATGTCTTTGTCATAAGAGATGCCATTTTCAGCTGAAAGTGTTATGTTAATGGTCGCTTTAGGTGGCGAATGACCGCTGTCTTCATCGGTAACGATAATAGGTTTTGCCATTCCCATTAAGGTATGAAACATGCCATTAGGCATTTTTACATAGCATTCCATAATATAATAGCCTGGATCTAATTTAACCGTTGTAGTTGCCGTATGTTTTGGCGCAATTAATCCAACACCTCCTGAAAATACAATATCAAAATACCATTGTGGAAGCTTATTAAATGCAGCAAATCCTTCTTCAGATTTTCCGTTATTAATCAAATCCATCCCTTCAGCAAAAACTGGAGCGACATCTGTTAAGGTATTTTCAACCGTTTTTCCTTCAGGATACTTATCTAATAAGAAGAAATGGGTTTCATTAGATAGGTTTTGGTACTTAAAAGTATTCCAACCTGATGGAATCGTATCTACGGATTGAAAATTCATTCCTGTTGATACTACATCAATAACATGTTTAGGTTCTTTTACTTCTGCTGCTATCTCTACAGTCGTTGTATCAATAGATTCTGATTTTTTCTCCGTTTTACAATTGAAAAGAACAGTAAATAGAATGAGTAGTAAAATAAATGATTTTTTCATATAATTCATGACTAAATAGTTTACTATTAATTTAGATAATAATTGTTTCTTCAATACTTACAAATTCATTTAGCTTTATATCAATAATACACCAATCAAATGTCAAAAATCTAACATTTACTTTTTCAGTGATTTGAATAGAAAAGCTTTTACTACCCATTATATTTAACAAGCATATGTAATTATTCAATATTTGTTACTGTGAACATATAAGGTGTATTCCAATATTCTGGGATACTGTCTGTATTTAAATCCACAACGGTCGCTCCATTCATTTGTAATTGGACATAGTAAGTGCCAGCTGGATGGATGCTATTTGATTCATAATAATACGTTGTACCAGGTTGATGGGTATTTGCATCACCAATGATGGTTGTATATTGACCATTTATTTGAGCTCCACTAAAGTTTCTTAGAGCACAAGATATCCAAAGATCAGCCGGACAACTATCTAGTGCAAACCTAATTTTACCTTCCGTTTGTGTAACTATTTTATAATAGTCATAGGTGTTTTCATCACCAGAGCTAACATAATTAGAAATGTATCCAGCGATACCATAGGCTTCAAGCGACTCGCCTTTTGGTACTGATTTAGCTTCTTGACGGCTATTATTAGGTTCAAAGCAATCTTCTGCAGGTACATATGTCCAATTCATTGAGTATTCTAAAGGATAAGAACTTACTGAACCTTGCCCTATATTTACCCTAACATTATATGATATTCCTGGATGTGCTAAAAATGCTACTTGATTAGCGTTGGGGTTGGAAGTTCCTGCAGAAGATTCTGCATAAATGGCACCAGAACTTCCTCCACTAGCGGTGACATTTAAACCAGGAGCTATTTCTTCATTGGTTATGGAATACGTAAAATAACCTCCTCCAGGTTCGCCAGGCGTTTGTAGTAACGATGGATACGTATCGAAATCATTATAGTCAGACCAATTCTCAAGTTGACTATTTGTAAAACCTTCAGCACTATACTCAGAACAATCATTGACTTCAACAGCAGGTTCTATAAAAGTCCTTACCCATTTCTGAATGTTTTCAATTCCAGAATTTGCGACATCAATTCTTAATGTATCGTCAACACCAAAGGTCATGGTAGCATCAAAATAATTATAACTACTCGTTAAATCTTTGTATCTATACTGGTAAGTATCTGTTTGCATGATATTTTGCCATTTTATATCATCTACTTGAAAGTTTGATAATGCAGGTTCTAATAATGTACCTTGATCTTCATTTACATTTACTTTCATCCCCTTAAAATCGGGATTATTCCATCCAACCCTATACCAATCTCCTTGCAAAGCTTCTAGATTATTTGGAGATGTTGGCAAGGTATTTCCATCATCGTCTGAGCATCCATAATATAAAATTGATACTAATAAACAGATAATTTTCAATTGTGTTTTCATGAGTTTGATTTTTAAATTTTAGTCAAATATACTATTAGGTTATACGACTAATCTTCAGTATTTTATGACTCGTTTCTATCATTATATAGAATGTTAGAATTAGACTGTATTTTACAATTTGAACAGCAAAACCGCGATTTTGGTTATCTATACAAGATATTCGACCATTCATGTATTGGATAATTCCAAGTAAATGGTTTAGAAACTTATTTAATTTTCTTCTGCATATATTTGATATAGAAACTCTAAAGACTATGATAAAAGCCATAATAGTAGATGATGAATTAAACGCTATCAAAAATTTGAAATGGGAAATCGAAAATTTTGGTAAGGATATAGAGGTCTGCGATACGTTTACAAATCCTGTTGAGGCTATTTCTGCAATTAATTACTTAAAGCCAGACTGTGTGTTTTTAGACATAGAAATGCCTGAGATGGATGGTTTTCAGTTGTTAAGTCAATTAAGTTTCAAGGATTTTGATTTAATAATTACGACTGCTTACGATAACTATGCAATAAAAGCCTTTAAAGCGCATGCGATTGACTACTTGTTAAAGCCTATTGATTCTGATGATTTATTAGAAACCATATCTCGTGTCAGGGAAAATCAGAAACAAAACTCATTAGGTGAAGACGTTAAAAAAATTATAGAAAGTTTCAAACCCATTGAAAACCCTAAACGATTAGCACTGCCTTTAATTGGAAAAACTATTTATGTGAATATGGAAGACATCATATATTGTAAATCTGATGGTAATTATACTGAAATTCACCTGGTTAATGATGAAAAACAGATGTTATCAAAAAAACTAAAAGAAATTGAGGAACAAACTAGTGTCTCTTTTTTTAGAGTCCATAATTCCTATTTGGTCAATATTAATTTCATTAAAGAATTTGTAAAAAACGAAGGACTTTACCTTGTGCTTCAAAATGGAAGTTCAATTCCGGTTTCAAGATCTAAAAAAGCAGAGTTACTACAGTTATTAAACAGTTAATTTACATTGGAAGACGGTCTCACATCTTATTTTTTTAATTACCCTTTTCAAAATGGATTCTTAACGTTTACCTTAGGAATTCTCTTCGTTTTAACGGTTTATCACTTTTTGTTATACTTTCAACATAAAGACAAATTATATCTTCTTTATAGTGGCTATACGTTCTTTATACTTCTGTCACAAATACAGTGGATCAATGATGGATTTCTTTATTCTTTATTGAAACCCATAGAAGGTATAAAAAGACTACCTATAGTGTTTACCGAGATATATTATATTTTATATGCTTTTTTTGCATATCGGTTTTTGAGCATAAAAAAGGAATTACCTAAATGGTACAAATACAGTATTAAATTTTTATACGTCATCATTGCATTTTGTATCATCAAGTTTCTTGTATATATCCTTACAGGAGATTCTAAAATTCTATATAATGGGTATTTCATATTCACAATATTAATGAGCATTTTTGCCTTGGTGATGTATATTCCATTTTTTAAATCTAGAAGTTTACTAAAATATTATATAATAGTAGGCTCACTTGTACTGTTTGTAACTTCAATAATATCATTATTAAACTATCTTGTTTTAATAGACAATCAAAAAAGTGTTGAGCCCGCATATAGTATACTTTACGTAGGCTTTATTCTAGAAAACATCATATTTTCTTTAGGATTAGGACATAAGCAGAAACTCATTTTAGACGATAGAAATTCCTCAAAAAATCAACTTATAAAACAACTTAAAGAAAATGAGGGTCTCAGAAAAAAAATACAAGCACAGTTAGAACAAGATGTTAAACAACTAAGTAAACAAGCCGAAATTGAAAAGTTAGAGGCTATTAAAATGAAATATGATAAAGAGCTAGCCGAATTAAAAGTGTCTGCTTTAAGAAGCCAGATGAATCCGCACTTTATATTTAATTCTTTAAATGCCATAAAGCGCTATATCATAGATAACGAAAAAGAAAATGCTGTATTTTATTTAAATAAGTTTTCGAAACTCATTAGAAAAATATTAGCTTCAACTACTGAGAAAGAAACATCATTAGATGAAGAACTAGAAACGATGCAGCTTTATGTCAATATTGAAAACATAAGGTTTAATAATAGCATAGATTTCAAAATTGACATTGATGACACTTTAAATTTATCTGCGATTAAATTACCATCATTAATTACTCAACCCTTTATTGAAAATGCGATATGGCATGGACTCTCTTTAAAAGAAGATAACAGGAAATTATACTTAAACATTCAAAAATCGAATGAAAATCAATTAAAAATAGACATTGTCGACAATGGAATAGGCAGACAGAAATCTGCTGAAATTAAGAACAAAAAACTCTTAAAAAGAACGTCGCTTGGTGTTAAACTCTCTGAAGAACGTCTCAAACATTTCAGTGAAAATTATGAAAATTCTTCAAACATCTACTTTACTGATTTATACGATAAAAATGTCCCTATTGGTACAAAAGTCACTTTGTTAATTCCATTGAATTAAATGACAGATGTAATCGCTTCTGCCATTTTACTAGCCCGCTCATTAACTTCTCCTTCGGTCCAGGACATCTTAATCAAACATGAAATATTTCTACCTATAACAGCATCAGATTGAGAAAACTCTGTGGTTTTCAGTTTTGAAAGTGATGCTTTGATTTCTGAAGTTAATGGATATAGCGATTTTGCATCTTTTAAATGATGCCACTTTCTTACATAATGCCAGTTGTTGTCGAAGTAATTCCAGCAGGCATCAATACCATATTCCTTAAAAGCTGTCGTGACTTTACGAGCCGTTTCTAAATCAGGTAAAAAGAAATTTAAAAAGGCATAGCTTTCTTCGCCGCCTTCAGGCACTTTTCTAAAACTTACTTCAGGAATATCGGCAAGCGCATTTCTAAGTATCGTGTAATGCTTTTTCTGAATCGCGATAAACTCGGGTAAACGCTTTACCTGAGCTAATCCAACAGCGGCATGTAATTCTGAAATTCTGAAATTATAACCCAAAAACGGATGTGTTTCTGCGCCTCTATCACTCCCAATATGATCGTGACCATGATCGCTATAATGATCAGCATTTACATAATAAGTTTCATTATTGGTGATAACGGCTCCACCTTCTCCACAAGTAATTGTTTTTACGAAATCAAATGAAAAACATCCTAAGTCTCCAATACTTCCGAGAGGTTTACCTTTATAAGTTCCGCCTATAGCCTGACAAGCATCTTCAACAAGTAACAGATTATTTTTTGAGCACACTGCTTGTAATGCATCTAAATCGCCCATGCTACCACACATTTGAACTATCATAACAGCCTTTGTCTTAGATGTAATTGCTGCTTCAACAGCTTTTGGATCTAAGGTTAAAGTCTCATCGATATCGACTAACACAGGAATGGCACCTAACATCATAATAGCTTCAAAACTGGCTACAAATGTAAAGGTTGGCATTATCACCTCATCACCTGCTCCAATTCCAGCCGATGCCAGCGCTACTGAAACAGCTGCAGTTCCACTAGATACTAGTTGTACATGACTGGTTTGAAACGTGCTTTGAAGTTCAGTCTCTAAAGCTTTAGCTTTCCAATGACCATTACGCATCCCATCAAAACCATAGCGCATTAAAACACCGTTATCTAAAACATCATTAACTTCTTTGCGCTCAAGGTCGCCAAACAACTCAAATCCAGGCATCTAATATTATAATTTTTCGTTTAAAAAAGACAAGAAAGCAGTAATATTCTCGGAGTCGATAAGAGTTAATGGCTCACCAATTGTCTTACCATTTTTATCAACCAGCGCCAAACCAGGTGCTGAAGTTTGCTTTGTATAATGAATTCCTAAACGCGCTGAATTCGTTTGCTGATTTGAAATATCTATTTTTAAGAGCACTACTTTTGATGCTATTTTATTAAATCCATTAGAATTGAAAAACGCTTCTTTTAACAGCGCTGAAGCTTCGGATTTTTGATGATTTGTAACAAATGCTAATACTGGTTTATTTTGTGTTTCAGATTGCTTTAAAGCGATTTCATTATCGGTTAACCAATTGGTTTGATCTTGTGCAGACATCTGCAATCCGACAAATAAGACTAAAACAACTATCAATTTTTTCATAGCAATATCATATATAGGCGACACTAATCGCAATTAGGAATGAAACAAATATAATCAAATCAAAATCACATAAAAAGCTTTTTTAATTACATTTCAATGACCGACTCATTAAGATCTTTTCTAACTTTTTTAAACTGAGCAAACATATCATCTTCTGCTCTGTAACCTACTGGTAGCAATAGTACAGATTTCAGGTTTTTAGATTTCAGATTTAAAATTTTGTCATAAGCTTCAGGATGAAAGCCTTCCATCGGACAAGAATCAATGCCTTCTATAGCACACACTGTCATTAAATTTCCTAAAGCAATATAAGCCTGTTTGGTTGACCATTCTTGTCGTTGCGCAATCGTCATTGAGGTCATCATCGCCTTTAAGTCTTTACGATATGGTGCCAAGATGGTTTCAGGTGTTGTGCGAATGTCTTTAACATTATCAAAATGCTCGTCGACATCTTCTGTTAAAATATTATCTTGAATAGCCAGTACTAACAAATGTGAAGCTTCTAATACTTGATTTTGATTGTAAGAATGTGCTACTAAATCTGCTCTCATTTTTTTATCTTCTACAACAATTAAAGATATGGTCTGTAAACCAAAAGAAGTAGCCGTAAGGTTAAACGCTTGCTTTAAAATGTTAAGTTTCTCATTAGTAAGCAATTTACTTGTATCGAACTTTTTTGTTGCGTAGCGCCATTTTAATTTATCTATGGTAGTCATATACAATTCATATTTCTGCAAAAATACGCTTAGAGGAATTATATCACATCATATGTTCGATAAATTAATTTAATAGTTGTATTAAATAGATTAAAAAAAGTAGTTTTTATTTGAAAGAAATAAAAAAGGGTTCTATATTTGCACTCGCATTTAGGGAATACCTAATGAGACACACTTGGAGAAATGGCAGAGTGGTCGAATGCGGCAGTCTTGAAAACTGTTGAGGGTCACACCTCCGGGGGTTCGAATCCCTCTTTCTCCGCAAAAAGAAACCTATAACGAAAGTTATAGGTTTTTTTGTTATGTGACATGAACAAAACTTGTATCATAGTAATATAAAAAAACCAACCATAAATAACTCATGGTTGGCCTGCTATTAATCAATTATTTTTCGGGGCAGAATATAGTCAACTTGATTAATTAATCTTTAGTTTTTTTCGAAAGTCAGCATGTCAGTTCCACCGTTACCGCCACTTATATCAATAAGTTCAATTCTGGTAGAAGAAGACGATACGACATCCCAATCATCATTAAGATCTTCAAAATCATTGTTATCTGGCACTGGAAAGAAAATATTGAAATCAATATCATCGTCACTATTACTGTCGTCATTGCTGTTACTATCATCGGTCACAGACCAAGTTCCTGTTAGTGTATTGGCACCATTTGTTGCTGTAAGTGAGCCATCGGCATTGAAACTAAAATCATAACCATTGAAATCAGAAGTTTCGTTTTGACCAGAATCATTAAAGTTTGTGATTCGCCATGTACCTGACTCAGCATCGCTTTGTATTTCTGCAATTTGCTGACTATTATTATTAGGATTTCCATCGTCATCATCGCTAGAGCACATTGAAGACATTAGGGAAAAGCTTAAAAGGAATAAGAATCCGAGGTGACGTGTTTTTTTCATAATTATTAGTTTTAAAATGTTTTATTTTATAATTTTTGAAGAGTGAGCGTATCAGTTCCGCCTCCGCCTCCACTTACGTCTTGAATGATAACTTCTGTACTTGACACAGAAATAACATCCCAATCGTCGTCGTTAAATTCTTCGAAAGGTAAATCTGAACCAAAATCCAGAGTCATTTGATTACCACTACTCAATACAGCCCAAGTTCCGTTATTAGTATTTGAACCATTCGAAGCTGTAACAGTACCATCTGAGATAAAGTCTAGTTCATAACCTGAATAATCTGAAGTTTGGTCATCGGCATCTTCAAAGTAAGAAGACACAATCCATAGACCATCGGTTAGAATTGCTTCCAAATCATCATTTCCGTTACCACCATCAAATGGTTCGCGTTCAAATGTTAGAAAATCTTCTGAACCATCACCTCCACTTATGTCTTTTAATCTAATAATATCATTGGTGACTTCTAACACATCCCAATCTTCAGCTAATTCATCAAGTGGAATACTTGTGCCAAAATTTAAGTTAAGTTCGATATCTGTATCATCTCCAGAGCTTGTTGACCATGAACCATTGGTTACTCCACTCATATCAGTAGCTGTTGCTGAATTATCTGATGCAAAATTGAAAACATAATCTGCAAAATCTAAAGTTTCATCTGTATCATCAAAGAAATAAGTGACATACCAATCTCCATTTGTTAAGGCATTAACTAGAGTAGTATCATCAATACTTCCTCCTGATGAACAATCACTTTCAAAACGCAATCTATCATCTCCTAATCTTAAATCAACATCTACTTCGTCATCATCTTGTTCAATTTCGTGCAAGTTCCAAGTATCATTAAAATCTGGCAATCCATTAATATTTATGGCAACGGATATGTTATTACCTGTTCCTGATGCTTCCCATGTGCCATTGAAACTATTAGTTCCTTGAATAACTAAAATTGTTCCATCACTATTAAATTCAAACACATAGCCTACATAATTATCTTCGAGGTCATTATCATTTCGTTCAAGCTTATCAACTGTCCATTCAAAACAATCTGCAAAAACGGTGTCCAAGTCATTTGTAGTACAATTATCACAATCATCATCATCAAAATCGTTATCATCATCTTCATCACAGCTATCGTCTGCCGCTTCAATAGCATTGATTAATTCTTGAATGGTATTTATAGTCAAAGATGTACCATCTGCAAGGATTACAGTAATTGGAAAGTTAATAGTGACAGCTGCAAATTCATCTAAATCTTCAATAAAATCATACATTTCATTATCATTACTGATGGTGATGGTATTAATTAAATCGTTATTCTGATCATAAATAGATGCTGTTATAGGATATTGAAAGTCAATACATTCTATATCATCATCATCTTCATTTTCACCAACACAATTGGCTGTTAATGCCGCCAATTCAGTATCAGAGTTGACTACAACAGTAGAAAAATCGGGAAGTATGACTGTTATAGGATAAGAGATAACAATAGAGTCTATATCATCATCAAATAAGTCGATAATGTCTTCGATATCTTCATAACCATCATCGTCATTAACTGTAATTTCAATTCCATTAACTGTAACTGTAACTGGTAATTGCACACTTAAACAACTGGCATTGTCAATTATATTATCATATGAACCGTCATTTGTAGCAACATTACTCATTAAAAGTGCTATTGTAGAGTTCGCTTCAATTGTATCTTCTACTGGTGGATCAATTGCTAAATCGTCTTCTGTTCTACAAGACATAAAAGTGAGTAAAACTCCTGTAATTAATAGTAAAATTGGTTTTAAAGTTTTCATAAGGATGTGGATTTTATTTTATATCTATGTTTGCTTTTATATCAGCCTATTTAATATTACAACAACTGAAAAAATAAATATCCCAAGAAAAAATGGATTTTTTTTTATTTATCTTTCATTACTGAAATTTAAAAAACTCAACCCTTGTCAAAATCATTGCACCAAGATATCTGTGATAAAATTCGCTTTTCAAAACTGTATGAAAAGTACGCACAGACTTTGAGCAATATTCTATATTATAAGTATGGTGAACGATTGAATCCATCCGACAAAGTACAAGAAGCATTTATTAAACTTTGGGAAAACTGTGCAAAAATAAAACCTGAGACTGCGAAATCTTTTTTATATACCACAGCAAACAATATGATGCTCAATGAAGTTAAGCATCAGAAAGTGGTGTTGAAACATCAAAAGATAAAGCCTAAAGATTACACAAATGAATCGCCAGAATTTATTCTACGCAAAAAAGAATTTCTTAAGCGTTTTGAAAATGTGCTTTCACAATTAAAAGAAGAAGAACGGGTTGCATTTTTACTCAATAAGGTTGATGGGAAAACTCACCAAGAAGTTGCAAACATTTTGAATATCACAAAAAAAGTAGCTGAACACAGAATTTATGCCGCTTTCAAAAAACTTAAAGATGCACTCGAAGAATTAAATTGAAAATAATTTTGGGACATTTATTATTTCAGTTGTTTTAATTATATAACGCTAAGTTATGGATAAAGAGTATTTATTAAAAAAATGGTTAAATAATGACCTGTCTGGCAGTGAACTACAAGCTTTCAATGCACTTGAAGATGCTGACTTATGCAAAGAAATTATTGAAGAAGCCCAACGCTTCAATGCCTCTCTAAATGCTAAGGTTGATTCCTTTGACACGCTAAACAAATCATTAGTTTCTAAAAAAACTTCTTCTACTAATTGGACAAAAGTTGTTTCTAGCATAGCAGCTATTCTAGTTGTTGGATTTGCATTGTTTACATGGGTTAATAAAGACCAAATAAATTCACTTGAAACCACTTTAGCCCAAAACGAAATTATAACGCTTCCTGACAACTCACTCGTTAACCTAAATGAATTATCCAAATTAGAGTACTCAAGTTCTAATTGGAATGATTATAGATCATTAAAACTTAAAGGTGAAGCCTTTTTTGATGTTGAAAAAGGAAAGCGCTTTGTTGTTCATACAGACTTCGGAAAAGTTAGTGTTCTGGGTACCGAATTTAATGTGTTATCCAGAGACAGTATTTTTAAAGTGTCATGCTATGAAGGCTTAGTTCAAGTGCTTTATCATGATAATAAAGTAAAGCTTCCTGCAGGAACAGAATTTATTTTAATATCTGGAAACAGTTCAAAATCAAATATTGCTATCGCTGAACCTTACTGGCTCAAAAATATGAGTGTTTTTGAAAATGCTTCTTTAAAAGATGTGATTAATGAACTTAAAAAACATTACGATATACGTGTACAATATCCATCTGATTTGAATATAAAATTTACTGGTGCTTTTGAACATAACAATCTTGATAATGCCCTAAAATCTATTACCAGCCCCCTTAATTTGACCTATAAAACTCAGAGTATTAACGAGGTCATCATAAGCAATGGAAAAAACTAGGCTTAATATATTTATTGCACTATGCTTATTGCCTTTGTTTAAATTACAGGGTCAAAATTCAGGACAAAAAGTCTCAATTTCTGAAGTTCTTGAACAAATTTCAAAAGTACATTCAATTACATTTAATTACGAGAGTAATCTCTTAAACGATATAACTGTAACTCCAGTACCAGAAAATTTAAGTTTAAATTCTAAAATTAGAAACCTCGAAAAGCAAACCAATCTGGTTTTTGAAAAAATTAGTGATTTAGTATATACCATTTCAAAAACTATAAACCTGTGTGGCTACATCAAAGATTCAGAATCAGAAAAAACACTTTCAGGAGCAACCATTACAAGTAAGTTTTCTTATGCAGTAACTAACGATGATGGCTATTTTGAAATTGAATTGCAGTCTTTAAACGAATTACTGACAATAAGACATATTGGATTCAAAACTATAGAACGTCAACTTAGGTATTTTACTTTAGATTATTGTGAAACTATTACAATGCTCATTCAGCAAGAAGCTATTTCTCCCGTACTCATTGAAACTTATTTGGTTAGAGGTATTGATAAAAAACAAGACTGGTCTACAGCTATCGATTACAAACGATTCACACTTTTACCCGGAATTATTGAATCTGATGTATTACAAACAGTTCAGGCTTTACCCAGTATATTAAGTGTTGACGAAACTGTATCTAATATAAACATACGAGGCGGTTCTCACGATCAAAATCTCATTATGTGGGACGATATGAAGATGTATCAAACCGGACATTTTTTTGGACTTATATCCAGTTTTAATCCTCATATAACAGAAACAGCTAATGTAATTAATAATGGCTCAGATGTAGCATTAACTGATGGCGTTTCTGGAACAATTCTCATGCAAACTGAAAAGCAAATTGATTCAAAATTCAATAGCATTTTTGGGCTTAATTTTTTAAATGCAGACATATTTTCAAACATTCCAATTGGCACTAAGTCATCCCTCCAAATAGCATCTAGAAAATCTTTAGATGATTTCGCAAGAACACCTACATACGAAGTTTATTTCGACAGAATCACACAAGACACTGAAGCAGAGAATAATAGCGCTAATGTGACAAATTCTAATCAGGAATTTAATTTTTATGATGCATCTTTAAGATGGTTATATCAACCAAATGATAAAAATGTTTTAAGACTAAATTTTATCTTAATCAACAACGATTTAGGATTTAATGAAACGGCTAGTATTAATGATGTTTCAAGAACTAGACGAAGTAATATATCTCAAAATAGTTTAGCCGTTGGACTTTATCACAAAAGACAATGGAATGATAAACTTACATCATCTATAAATATTTACAATACAGAATATAAACTTGAAGCACTCAATGCTGATGTATTAAACAATCAGCTGCAATTACAAGAAAATATAGTTTCCGAAACAAGTTTGAAGGTTGATACTAAGTATCAGCTAAATCAATGGGATTTTAATCTCGGATACCAATTTACAGAAACCGAAGTCATCAATTTAAATGATATTGATTTACCTCGATTTGTAAGACGCGATGAAGAAGTACTAAGATCTCATGGTGCTTTTGTACAAGCTTGGTATAAAAATACCAATCAGGGTTTTTCTGTCAGAGGCGGAATAAGAACCAATTATCTCACAAGCTTTCAAAAACTTATTATTGAACCACGTTTAAGTATTAGAAAGACTTTTTTAGATCAATTTGAAATTGAAGTTCAGGGTGAATTCAAACACCAAAGCACATCTCAAATCGTCAATTTCCAAAATGACTTTTTAGGTATTGAAAAAAGACGCTGGCAATTAACAGATAACGATAGCATTCCAATTATTGAAAGCAAGCAGATTTCAGCAGGAGTACTCTACAAGCATAACGGTTGGCTGGTAGATGCCAAAGGATTTTATAAAATAGTTGATGGTATAACTACTCAAAGCCAAAGTTTTACTACTAAATATGAATTTGCCAGAGAAAGTGGAAATTATACTGCGCACGGCTTTGAATTTTTGTGCAGAAAAAAGTTTAATCATTTCAGTAGCTGGTTAAGTTATTCTTATATTAATAACACCTATACATTTGAAACACTTGAATCTACAGAGTTTCCAAGTAATTTTGATATTACTCACTCGATAACTTTAGGAACTACATTTAGTAGTAAGTTCTGGAACATTTCAACTGGTCTTAATTACAGAACAGGAAAACCAACTTCAATTCCTATGGATAGTAATGAGATTATCGATGATGATGTAAATTTTGATAAAACAAATAGTGAAAGGTTAATGAATTATGTACGAATTGATGCTTCTGCCATTTATAAATTTAAAATAAGTAACTCTATAAGATCCGAAATTGGTGCCTCTGTATGGAATTTATCAAATAGAGAGAATACCATAAACAACTATTATAGAATTAATGAAAATGACGAAATAGATAAATTTTCAAGATTTTCATTGGGCTTGGCAACCAATGCTGTTGTACGTATATACTTTTAATAAAATAATCGCTTAAATGACACTAAAACTAACAATCATGAAACATTTCTATTTTATTTCGTTTTTATTGCTTACGTCTTTAGCTCAGAGTCAAATAATAACATTTCCTGATGCTGAATTAAAAAACAAACTGTTAGCTTCAAGTACAGAAAGCTATATAGCCGTTGACAGTGCAGGGAATGCTGTTGCTATTGACACAAATTCTGATAATGAAATTGATATAACTGAGGCATCGGTTATTTACGAATTAGATATCAGTTCAAGTAATATTTCAGACCTCACCGGACTTGAGCATTTTGTAAATTTAATCCAGTTGGAAGTCAATTTAAATAATATTTCCACATTTGACGGTACGGCTTTTACCAATTTAGAATATCTAAATTTTAGTAATAACAGCCTGACATCGACAAATCTTACAGGTCTTTCTAATCTTCAAATATTTTGGGCATTTGGCAATCCATTTACCTCCATCGATGTTAGTGACCTTAGTTCGCTAAGTTTATTAGACATTAGCTATTGCGACAACCTCACAAGTTTAGATGTTAGCAACTTAACAAATCTTATCGATTTGAGTTGTACAAGTAATGACTCCATGACAAACCTAAACCTTAATGGTTGTACAGCCTTAGAAGATTTAGGTTGTGCTTATAGTGCTTTAACAAGTTTAGATTTGAGTGGCCTTACTAGTTTGTCAACTATGTTTGCTGAACAGAATAACATCACCAGTATTGATGTGACAGGAGCAGTAAGTTTGGGCAATTTAAACATTGCCTTTAATCAGGTTACATCATTGGTTGTTCATGATTTACCTGTGCTACAATCTATCAGTGCAAGTGGAAATATGATTAGCAACTTGGATATTCAAAACTGTCCTTTATTTTTCACTCTCGTCATGGGTGATAATCAGCTAACTTCACTGGACTTATCTAATGTTCCTAGTACAACGATAGTACAAGTAGAAAATAATTTATTAGAAACTATAAATTTAGCAGAAAACAATGATATCGTTCAAATACGATTATCAAACAATCTTTTAACCGAGATCAATTTAAACAATTGTAGCAGCCTAAACTGGGGTTCGTTTGACAATAATCCTAATTTAGAATCCATCTTAATGAAAAATGGAAGTACAGAATCACTTTTTAATATTAATATAAACAACTTACCTAGTTTACAATATGTGTGTGCAGATACAGAACATTTAAACGATGTTCAGATTTGGTTAAATAATAATGGCTACGGAAATGTAAATATCAATTCGTATTGCTCATTTACACCAGGTGGTGAGTTTTTTGAAATTCATGGCCTATCACAATATGATTTTGAAAGCAACGGATGTTCAACAACAGATACTACAGTTCCATTCATGTCTTACAGTATTGATGATGGTATTATTGAAGCAATAGGCGTTGCTGATAGTACAGGAGTGTATCGCATTCCTGTACAACATGGGAGCTATACAATCACTCCAACACAAATTGACCCTACACTCTATGATGTTTTCCCTAACAGTTTTACAGTTGAATTTCCTCAAGACGGAAGTACGTTTGAACAAAACTTTTGTATTGTACCAAACTCTACAGTAAACGATTTAGAGGTGATTCTAACACCATTAACACCAGCAAGACCAGGCTTTGATGCAAATTATAGGCTAATGATTAAAAATGTTGGTAACCAAATCCTGAGTGGAGATGTTTCTTTGACGTATCCTGAAAATTTAACGACATTTTTAGAATCTGATGTTATGTTTGACAATTCAACAAGTGATAGCTATACCTGGAACATTACAAATTTGATTCCTTTTCAATCATTTACTGTTGAACTAGTATTTAATGTAAACCCGCCAACAGATCCTGATTTCCCAGTTAATATTGATGATATCTTAAGCTTTGTTGCTACCGTAAACCCAATAGAAAATGATATTACTCCAGAAAATAACACACACACTCTAGATCAAACTGTTGTTGGGTCTTTCGATCCTAATGATATTCTTTGCCTTGAAGGCGATAGCATTTTATTGGAAAACGTTGGAGAGTTTGTTCATTATCGAATTCGTTTTGAAAATACAGGCACATTTCCTGCACAAAACATAGTAGTTAAAAACAATATCGATACTCAAAAATTTGATTTGTCAAGTTTGACTGTCTTGGATGGAAGCCATGAATTTGTTACTCGTATTATTGATAATGAAATAGAATTTATTCTAGAAGATATTAATTTACCATTTGATGATGCTAATAACGATGGTTTTATCCTCTATAAAATCAGGACGCTTGCTTCGTTAATGGAAGGTGACATGTTTTCAAACAGTGCAGAAATTTATTTTGATTTCAACTTTCCTATTGAAACGAATAATTATAACACAACTGTCGTTACAGATAATTTAAGTGTGCATGAGTCTGAGGTTACTGATTTGACAATTTATCCCAACCCTGTTGATGATCTGTTAATTTTTAATACAGATATTGACATAGATAACATTCAAATATTAGACGTGTTGGGTAAGCTAATAACAGAAGTTACACCAAATTACAACACTAATAAAGTTAACGTGTCAAATTTAACCAACGGCATGTATTTCATTGTTTTTGAATCAGATAACAAAAGAATAATTAGAAAATTCTTAAAGTAATTAAATCAAAAAAATGTGCAAGATTACATTTATTTTTATTTTAAGCTATGTCTCCTTTTTAAAACCATAGGTGTTCTGGCCGATAAAATCCTTAGGAAACACATCATCTCCTGGGAAACCCAACTCGATAGCCCCACTATCTTCTGGGATATAGTTTGTTTTAAAAATATAATCCCACAGACTTAAACTTATTCCAAAATTGACACCATAGGTACCTTCAGGAAGCACATAGGAATGATGATACAAATGCATCACCGGATTATTGATAATATACTTTAATGGTCCCCAGGTTATTTTAATATTTGAATGGTTAAAATGTCCAATCGTAATTGCTAAAAAATGCACAACATAAGCTTGTTCAGGCTCGAAGCCAAACAATAGCATCACTGCAAAAGTCTTTAAAGGTTTATACAATATATTTTCCATCCAATGGTATCTCAAATGCGCAGCAAATCCCATTTCTTTAACACTGTGATGTACTTTATGAAACTTCCAAAAAAAAGGATATTTATGTAATAAGGTATGTGTAAACCATTGTACAAAATCAAGAATCACAAAAAAGACAACAAGCTGTAACCACATGGGCCAGCCAGAAGGATCAAAAAGTGCAAGTGAATCATCTGTTAATCCTATATCAGAAAACAGCACCTGGAGTAATTTATAAAACCCACTAATAGCTATGGAGAAAATGAAAAAATTAAAGAACATATAGAATCCGTCTAACCAAAAATCTTTTCTAAAAACAGCCTGCTCTTTTCGCCATGGAAATATAATTTCTAAACCCCATACACATAAAGAAATCACGATGAGTCCCCAAAAATAATTGGTGTACCAAGGCACTTCAAATACAATTGATTTCAAGGTCCAATCTACAGTGCCTGTAAAAGCATTAATAAATGCATCTATATACTTGTTCATGTGTAATCTATAATAGCCATTTTATTTTTCAATAGCTAAGTCGTAATAAGGATTTCAATCTAACCAAAATTAGTCATAAAAATTTGCTTGTCTTAGCTTATAGAATTAAAAAACAATATCACCTAATATATAACGTGAATAGCTTAAGCTGAAAATTGCCGAATCACATGATGTGTTTATAAAACAAATGTCTACAATTTTAAAAGTTATCAAGTATAGCAATGAAAAAGAAGAACAACCATCATCTTAACATGAATATAATTATGACAAATTCAGCAATAAAAAATTAGTTTGATATTATAATGCATTGTATTTTCGGCACAATAAATGTTAATAGATACGTTATTAAACCAAACTAACAATTATGAGATTATTATTAATTTCCGCTTTTATTTTATGCAGTTCCATAAGTGTTTTAGCTCAAAACAATACCATAGCCGCAGGTGAAAAATTAACATTTAGCGCCTCTTATAACATGTCTGGCTTATTAAATGAACTGGCTCAAGTAACCATGGAAACCAGCGAGGTTAAGACTTCAAAATCTACTTTATTAAAACTCAAATGTACAGCAGCAACGTATAAAAAATGGGATAGCTTTTTTAAAATACGTGATTTGTACGAAAGCTATGTCAATCCAAAAACCCTAACTCCATACCTCTACAACAGAGATATTGATGAAGGTGGCTATAAGAAGTTTATGAAGTATAAGTTTAATCATAAAACACAGATTGTATCAAGCCTCAAACGTAAAACAAGAAAAGACGGTAGCACATGGGAAGAAAAAAAGTCTTTAAAAATCGGTGCCTCTACAAGAGATTTAGTAACTACACTTTACCATATCAGAAATTTAGACATTCATAAAGCGAACATTGGAGATAGTCAGAATTTTAAAGTACTATTTGATAACAACGAATCTATTGTAACTATAAAATACTTGAACAAGGAGACTATTAACACTGCTTTAGGAAAAAAAGAATGTTATAAACTAGCCATCTCCATAAATAATAGTAATGTACTTAAAGGTAATAATGACAATCTACTTTGGCTAACTGCTGATGCTAATAAAATTCCTGTGTTTGCTAAATTTAAAATAGCAGTTGGTAGTGGCGAACTAAAAATCAAATCGGCAACAGGTTTAAAACATTAATATCATGAAAAAAACTCTTATCATTTTAGGTTTTATCACCTCTATTTTAGCTTTGATATTGGCCGTTACACCCTTGTCAAAAATGGCTTACATCCCATCAATTGCAGCCTTAATTTTTGGTGTTTTAGCCATGTATACCTCTAAAGGTAAACCGTCATCCAAAAAGTCTATTCAGCTCATTTTCCTGATGACAATCATCGCCTTAGCAGTAACCACTTACAAAGCTGTTTTTAATACTGTAGAAGTTGGTAATACCGAACAGTTAGAACAAAAAGAAGAACAGCTAGAAGAAGAGTCTTTAGATGAATTAGAAGATCTGGAAATCGATTAATTATACAGCCCATAAATTAAATCAGGTAATACGTTTCCGTATTACCTTTTTTTTTGTTTTATTTGAATCATAATCAGCCACTTATTTAATCCGAAGAATGAAAATTCAACTTGTCGCGCTAGCCCTCACTCTAGTAGGCTCATGTTCTACTCTAAGACATACCAAAAAAATAGAACGTCTTAAAGAAAATATAGCGTTTGAAAACACGCAAATTGTTGAACAATACCTAAACACTATAACCGAAGATGAACTCAAAGCGCATGTCTATGCATTTTCTTCAGAGGAATTTAACGGACGAAAAGCCGGTGAACCTGGACATCATAAAGCATCCCGATTTTTAAAAGACTACTACATTGCTCATCACATTAAGTCGCCATTAGGCTCAAAATACTATCAGCATATCCCCGAATCTTATTTTTCTGAAGACATAAAAGATTCTCAAAATGTCATTGCTTTTATCGAAGGTAGTGAATACCCAAACGAAGTTGTTATCATCTCTGCTCATTCTGACCATGAAGGTTATACCGAAACCGATATTTATTATGGTGCCGATGATAATGGGTCTGGTACTGCAGCCGTTTTAGAAATGGCACAAGCGTTTCAAAAAGCTGCCGATGATGGTCATAGACCTAAACGCAGTGTCGTTTTTTTACATCTAACTGGTGAAGAAATCGGACTCACAGGATCTAGATACTATACACAATATCCTGTATTCTCCATGTCAAATACAGTGGCCAATCTTAACATCGATATGATTGGTCGTGTCGATGATGCTCATGCTGATGATGAAAATTATATCTACGTTATTGGCGCCGACCGCTTGAGTACTGAACTGCATTATATCTCTGAAGAAGCCAACTCTAAATTCACTAATCTAAATTTAGATTATAAACTCAATAGTGATAGTGATCCAAACCGCTATTATTACAGATCTGATCACTATAATTTTGCGCAAAAAGGTGTTCCGGTAATTTTCTACTTTAATGGCGAACATGAAGATTACCATGAAACTACCGATACACCAGATAAAATAAATTATCCACTGTTAAAAAAACGTACCAACCTTATTTTTGCTACAGCGTGGTACCTTGCAAATTCCGAGCAACGGATTATTGTGGATAAACTCAATTTATAAGTCCAAAGGCTTAGCAATACATTAACATTTTATTTATAATTTTCGTAATATCTTGCCGAAAATTAAAATATCACAACTAACTATGAAAAATTGCTTAAGCATACTTACTATTGCCCTCCTACTGGTGAGCTGTGGTGAGGACAAAAAACCACCAGTAGACCCAACAGTTTACGGAAACACGATTACCTCTGAAGAGCTTAAAGACATGCTCTTTACTTATGCTTCAGATGAATTTGAAGGTCGTGAGACTGGAGAACCCGGACAAAAAAAAGCCGTTAATTACTTAAAAGACCAGTACAAAGCAATGGATATTGCTTCGCCTCTATCTGAAGATGATTACTTTCAGGAAGTGCCATTAGAACGTCAACAAGTTCCTAATGTTGAGTTCTCAATCAACGGAAAAAAAGCAGCGATGTTTGACGATTTTATTTCCTTAGGCGCTGTCGATACAAAAACATATACCGAAGATCAAATAGTATATGCAGGCTACGGTATCCATACCAGCTCATATTCAGATTATAAAGATTTAGATGTTAAAGGTAAATTTGTTCTCATTAAAGCAGGTGAACCAAGAAATGCCGACAGTACCTTTGTCACAACTGGAACAAAAGAAGACACTAAATGGAGTAAAGGACGAAGCGGACGCTCAGCTAAAAAAACTGCTGCAGAAGAACTTGGCGCTAAAGGCGTATTTATCGTCGATAATGCCGCATACGAATACTACAGAAAAATCTATAAAAATTATAAAGACACCAACTGGCCTGGACGTATTTCTCTAATTAATAAAAATGGAAACATGCTTTATTTCTTAGTTAACGAGTCATTAGCCAAAACTCTTGTAAGTGATATCGAGACCAATGCAACACCAAAAGTCATCGATGCTAAAATTGACGTTTCCGTCGAAAAAAATGCTACTGAAGTTAAATCTGAGAATGTTGTTGCTTTTATAGAAGGCTCTGAAAAACCTGAGGAATTCCTGGTTATTTCATCGCATTTAGACCATATCGGATTTACTAAAGACGGACAAATAAACAACGGTGCCGACGATGATGGTTCTGGTACTGTAGCCTTATTAGAAATTGCCGAAGCCTTTAAAACTGCAGTAAAAGATGGTCACGGACCAAAACGTTCCATCTTATTTTTACACGTCACAGGTGAAGAAAAAGGCTTGTTAGGCTCTAAACATTATGCCGATAACGACCCTGTTTTTCCACTCGAAAATACAGTTGCTAACTTAAACATTGATATGATAGGTCGCGTGGATCCAAAGCGTGAAGGTGATAGAAATTACATTTATATCATTGGAAGTGACAGATTAAGTACAGACCTCCATAATATCTCTGAAGCGATGAATTCAAAATACGCCAACATCGCCTTAGACTATACGTATAACGATGAAAACGATCCTAACCGCTACTACAATAGAAGTGACCATTATAATTTTGCAAAACATAATATTCCAATCATTTTCTATTTCAATGGGACGCATGACGATTATCACAAACCAGGTGATACACCCGATAAAATTGAATACGATTTGTTAGAAAACAGAACGCGACTTGTATTTTACACCGCTTGGGAAGTTGCCAATCGTGACAACCGTCCTGTTGTAGATAAAGCAGACGTAAAGTAGCATATCAATTTGGGCGTTACCCTAAAGGGTCGCGCTATACGCTGTATCTTTTTGTTAAAACAAAAAGGATGCCGCTACTATCGCTAACGCAAAAAAGCGCTATATCATTAGATTAGCGCTTTTTTTATGAGTTATTGCCAAAATATAAGCCACAAAAAAAGCTCCTCATTTCTGAGAAGCTTAGTGATTTTGGGTGGAAGACCGGGTTCGAACCGGCGACTTTCGGTACCACAAACCGACGCTCTAACCAGCTGAGCTACAACCACCATTTAAATTGGACTGCAAATGTAAATTATTTCACAATTACTACAAAGACTTTTTTTCAAAATTATTACTTCAAATCAAACAAACTATCTACAGCAACATATCGCTCTGCTGTAAATCCTTCAGCATACTCACAACTTGTTAAGCGACCTAAGTCTCTGGCTCTGTATTTTACACTATCTGTAAAGTTTTTACTCGATATTGGTGTTTGTGGCTCTGTACTCTTAGGATCATAAAACTGAGTACTGTAAGCTAATACCGATTCCATTTTAACCTCGATATAGTTTGAAATATCAACAACAAAGTCTGGTTCTATAGGTTTCCACTGTATGTAATGATAGACTTGCTTTGGTCGCCATTTATCTTGTACTTCACCATTATCTTCGGTTTGAATCTTTATCAATCCGCTTAAAAAACAAGCATCACTAACCAGTGAACTCCCTTTTCCGTGGTCAATATGACGATCGTCAATGGCATTACACAATACAACATCTGGTTGATACTTACGCAATACTTTAATAATTTCTAACTGGTGCTCTCTATCATTCACAAAAAAACCATCAGCAAAACCCAGGTTTTCTCTAACCGATACACCAAGAATTTTTGCAGCATTATTAGCCTCCTGATCTCGTGTTTCGGCAGTACCTCGTGTTCCTAATTCGCCACGTGTCAAGTCAATAATGCCAACTTGCTTTCCGCGTGCAACTTCTTTGGCTATGGTACCACCACAACCTAATTCTACATCATCAGGATGAGCACCAAATGCAAGGATATCTAATTTCATTTTTATGCTTTTAAAATCAATACTACTGAGTTGTCGTTTAGTCATTCAAAACCCTTCATAAACAACTCATCTTTTAAATACGTTTGAGGACTTCGTTGAACAAAACTAGCATTTATAACGTAAACCATAAATCATGGTCACAATTATTTTAATTTGTAGTCCAGTTCTTCTGTTGCTTAGCTGTTAAAAAAGACCAGGCTACGACTCTACTTATTTTGTTTCCTAGAGATAATTCTAAAACCTTAAACTGCGTTGCTCCTAGCTTGTTGAGCGAAGAACGCATAGATTTAATATGCTCTTTTTTAGACACTAAACTCGTGTACCAGTAACAATTGGTATTAAACAACGAACTTTGATACAGATAATTATGTAAAAAGGCTTTCTCTCCTCCAGGATACCACAACTCTTTAGCTGTACCACTAAAATTTCTAACTGGATTTTGAGTGGCTTTCCCCAAACCCTTTAGTTTACGTTGCGTATTTTGAAGTGCCTCAGCTTCATTTTTATAAAATGGCGGATTACACATTGCTGCTGTTATTCGCTCAGAACCATCCAAAATTCCTGTTAGGATCTGTTGAGTTTGTCTTTGATGACGTAGCTCTATGATAGACTCTAAGCCATTTTTTTTAATAATTTGTTGCGCATTCTTTAAAGCCTCTTCATCAATGTCTGATGCCATAAAATGCCAATCATATTCAGCTTGACCTAATAGAGGATAAATACAGGTAGCTCCTGTTCCAATATCTAAAACACGATTGCCTTTTTCTAATCCTGAACTCTTGAGTAAATCATAAAGCAGATGGATATATTCAACTCGACCTGGAATTGGCGGACATAAATGTGCTTCAGGAAATTCCCAATAGTCAATACCATAATACAACTTTAATAAGGCTGTATTTAATGCTTTTACTGCCTTAGGATCAGCGAAGTCTATGCTGTCTTTTCCATACGTATTTCTAAATACAAAATCGGCTAACTCAGGAGAATTAGCGATTAAGACTTCAAAATCATAGCCTTCAGAATGTAAATTATGGTTATGCAAGTGACGCGACTTTAGTTGCTGTGATGGCTTGTTCAATATCTTGCTTTAAATCTTTGAAATTTTCTATACCTACCGAAAAACGAATCAGTCGATTACTAATACCTACAGCATCACGTTGTTCCTGAGTGAGTAAAGCATGTGATGTTTCCGAAGGTAATAACATAGTACTTTCCACACCTGCTAGACTCATTGATGATTTAATCAACTCTAATTGCTTCATAAAGGCCATAGCATCAATGCCTTCTACCAGTTCAAATGATAACATGGCGCCAAAGTCATGCATTTGTGCTTTGGCTAACTTGTGCTCTGGATGACTTTTTAAACCTGGATAATACACACGAGATACTTCAGAATGTGCATCTAAAAACTTAGCCAGCTTACGTGCATTTTTATTTTGAGCTTTAACACGTAGTGCCAGTGTTTTCATGCTGCGCTCCAGCATCCAGACCGTCATATCACTCAGGCTACCGCCAAGATTTTTTGACACATTCCAGATACGATCCATATGCTCCTGAGAACTTGCCACTGCACCTGCGAGAATATCACTATGACCACCTAAGTATTTAGTAGCCGAATGCATCACAATATCAATTCCGAAGTCAATAGGGTTCTGATTCACAGGACTCGCAAAGGTATTGTCTATAGTAGAAATAATACCTTTAGACTTCGCTAAATCGGCAACCGCTTTGATGTCTGTTATCGTCAGTAAAGGATTAGATGGAGTTTCGATATGTATCACCTTTGTATTTGGCTGAATTGCAGCTTCAAAATCGGTAACGTTGTAACCATTGGTAAACGTGTATTCAATGCCATATTTATGAAATTCCTCACGTATAAAATTGCTTGTACCTCCATAGAGTGTGTTTTGTACTACAATATGATCACCTTGTTTCAAAAAAGCTAAAAACATATGACTAATTGCTGCCATTCCGCTTCCAAAAATCATTGCGGCTTCAGTATGCTCTAAGGCTGCAATTTTTTTTGCTAAGTACTCTTGGTTAGGTGTATTAAAATAACGTGGATACCGTTTAACATCGACATTGTCAAACTCATAAGACGTCGCCAAATAGATAGGTGAAACCGCTCCTTTAAACTGTTCGTCTTTTATTTCACCAACATGCGTGCAGATGGTGTTGATTCCTAATTTTTGCTTAGACATGGTTCTTAGTTTTGTACCTATAAAATTACAAAAAAGAACGGCATCTAACTTTATATACGATAGTGTTTTCCTATTGACTTATAATCAAACGTTTGCTAAACTTACCTTGCTTGGTTTTAACGCTTACGATATAGGTTCCTTTAGATATATTAGAGAGCGACAAACTATAATTACCCGATAGATTTGGTTTTACATTTGACCATTGCTTTAAGTTTTGTCCTAATATACTATATAGTTTAATTTCCTCAATATCTAAAGACTGTGAAGCTATAATTTGAAGTTCTTGAGTAGAGTTGATATAACTAATTTTTGGTGTTGTTTTAATTGCATCTGAAACTGATAATTGTTGATTTGCAAATACCATGACACTCACATTATTGGTAAAGGCAACAAAAAAGCGATTGGTATAATTACCTTCTGGCATTTGTACTGTAAAATTACTGTCAGAAATAGATGTAACTGTATCTTCTAAAGCATCGTAAATATAGACCTGAATATCCTGATCAAAATATTCTAAAGCTTCTAAGGAAAATTCAATGTTTCCTGCATCCGATAAAAATAAACCTAAGGGATATGTTTTACTTTCATGAAATGCGCCTACACCTTGAATCACACAACGTTGCTCTCCAACCATCCAGCTTGAATCATTGTCGTAACTATCACCATTAACAGCGTCATACCCATAATCAAAACCGTCAGATGCAGCATTATCTGGAGTAAAACCTAAAAGTAAATGTCTGGTATAGCCCATTGCTGTAGTAATATCTAAGCGTACACGTTGTACCTGACTATTTGTAGTTGGTGAATTATCGTTAAAATTTTTGCTCATACCATTTGTAGATACACAACATAGTATAGCTAAGCATAAGTAGGTTAAGGATTTCATTACGTTTGGGATTTAATGAAACAATAGTTTAGTTGAAGGCTAATGTAATGCTAAAAAACAAAAAAATCCACAAAATGCACAATTAATCGATGAAATGCATTTTGCGGATAGGTTCTTATGGTAATTACTCCTCTAGTTTTTGACGAGTACTTTAGCAGCATGTGAACTGCTCAATGTATTAACTTTAATAATATAGGTACCTTCGGAAATTTGCTTCAATGGAATTCTTATAGCACCATCAAGCTCATACTCTTGTAACACATTCCAACTATGAATGGTTTGACCTAATACGTTTATGAATTGAATGTCTTTAACTTCAGAAATACGAGGTATTTTAACGTATACTTCCTGAGTAGAATTGAGATAATTAATCATAGCCTGGCTCAAGTCATCATCAGTAACAGACAATGCATCTTCTGAAGAAAATGTTACATAAAAGCGATCTAAATACGTATCGGCATCGAGTAGCATTTCAAAGGCTTCAGAATTGATTTCAAAATAAGTACCTGAAAAAGCATCGTGAATATAGACATGAATGGCTTCATCAAAATTTTCTAAAGCTTTCAATTCAATTTTAAATGTTCCAGAATCATTTAAAAATAGTCCCAGAGGATATTGATTACTGGTGTTAAAATCACCAACACCTTGTGTGGTATAATTTCCGTTCTCAATTCTCCAGAACATATCATTAGAAAATTCATCATCTGCATTTTCAGCATCATATCCATAATCAAAACCATCAGTCGCTTGTCCATTAGAAACAAACGCAAGTAATAAAGGACGAATAGCACCATCTTCAGTTATAAAATCCAGACGTACGCGCTTAATTTCAGTATTAGGATCACTTTGAGTAGTATATAAATTAGGATTGCTTGTTCTGAAAAACTGAGAGGTTGCAGGCGCTTCTCTTTCGTATATACGCTGACTGTTTTTAAATTGAATTGTACCACCACTTGCACTTGCCGTTACAAAAAATCCTTGTGATATCGGGATATATTGACCTGGTAATTTTGTAGGTGTTCCATTTCCACTAACTAAAGGAGGTGATACTGCAGGATTTCCACCAGAAAGATTATAAGTTGCATAACCACCTTCGTAATCTTCTAGTACATGTGTAAAATTAGACGTATAATGTTCCCAAAAATATAACGTACCATCAGTACTTTGCGTAGAACCAGGATTTCCTGAAGCTCCAGGGAGATTATCACGTATAAACTGATTTGCATCAATAGCCGAAGGATATGGGTTTCCAATTAAAGCCTGATTACCAACAGTGACTGGCGTTGTGATGGTACCATTGTTAGGTTTACCTGTAAAAACATAATTCTGTACATCCACAATAGGATCTCCTGCTCCACTTCCCTTCATCGTAAAACTTAAGCCTGTAGCTAAAATATCCCCTTCAGATAAACCTCTCCATGCTGCATAAGTATCTTCAGGATAATTTTCGAAAGCATATAACCATCTACTACTTTGAGTTATTGGTGTTGTACTTGGAATGGCGTCATGAGCTGTAGTCCATAGTAAATCAAGCGGTGTTGCTGAATTAGTACCGTCTTTTAATACAGAAGCGATACTATATGGATTATTATTTGAAGTGATACTCGCTGCACTCACTGGAGAACTCCAATAGTTATAGTTGTAGAGATTTGCTGTTCCCTGCTGATCACGTTCTAAGCGTCCTGAACTTGTTACATCCAATACGCTGCCTTCATCCTGAAGCAATTGTGACTCTCCTAATAAGTCGATGTTTCCATCTAATTTCAAATAATGGGTCACACGTAATGATTGTCCGTCATTCGTTTCATCTTGAGCTGTTCCAGGATCAGATATAGCTAAAACTTTATTTGCTGTATCAGAAATTAATCCCAGTACAATGATATCTTTATTTCCCGAATTTATATCATGTGAAGTTTGAACAATATTCCAGTCTATGAGTGTAGATCCGTCAACACCAACACTATTTGGTGCATCCCAGACACTAAAATTGGTCCATGTATTATCGGTTGCCCAGTTTTGTCCATCGATTCTAGAGGTATAAGGTAAAGGAGCAGTATTAGGTTGAGCAGAATTGATATTACGCAATCGTCCTCTAATACCTTTATATGCTGTTAGGTAACCACAATTAACGTCCATACGATAATAACCATCTAAGTCAGCCCAAGTTAAGCCTGGAATATCTAAAGGCACTATGACTCCACGAACAGCAGTATTATCCTCAATTTCCTGGTTCATCATCTGGCGAATCTGATCCACAGATAAGGCTGCATTCCATATACGTAATTCATCAATCCAACCATTGAAATAATGAACTGGTCGGTTAGGTGCATTATTAGCCTGATCCATTGCACCTATAAAACTATGCATCGCATTAGATGCTGGTGTAGCTCCAGAAACAGCTGTACTCACTTCAATACCATCTATGTACATTCGATAAGTGCCACTGGTATTCGTTACAGCAATATGATACCATCTGTTGGTAGATATTGGATGTAAAGATTGAATCGTTCCTCCAGCATTCCAGTTAAATTGAACAGTCGTTCCAACAAGTCTTAAATCATAGCCCGTTGAAAAATCATTGGCGTCACGTTTAGAAAAAATCGTTTGAGTCCCGCTTACAGATTCTGGTTTTACCCAAACTTCAATACTAAATGAATTTGAAAGGTTATAGTTGTTTTCAAATGTGACATAGTCATCATTTCCGTCAAAATCTACTGAAGGACATTCTTGAATAACCACTTGAATACTGCTTGAACAGTCTTCAGTAGCCGATATAGGAACCGTCCATGTTAATTGATAGGTTCCAGGTTCTGCTGAGAACGTTGATCGTGGACTTCCTAAATCTGAAAATTGATACACGTTTCCGCATCCTGAAAGTGCTGTTGCCGACCATACGCCAGCGACTCCTGTACCTGGATAATCACCTCCAGTAAATATAGCAGGATTTGATACACCATTTAAAATATTGTCATTTGCTGTTAACGTATTGTCATAAGCATTCAAGGCTACAGCATCACCACATTCACCGATAATTTGCGTAATATCTTCACCTGCATAAGATAACGAGGCATTGACAGAAATAAACTCGGTACCTTCTGGTCCATCAGCTCTACAACCATTAATTAATGAGGTCACACCATAGGTCTGTACTCCTGGTGTTACTGGTGTAATCGTTGTTGAAGATCCTGTGGTTACAACTGTTCCTGTTTCGTCTTCCCACTCAATAACTTCATCTACTGGAGCTTGAGGTATGGTAATTCCATCTATTGCCCACGAACTTCCTGCAGTTGAGGTAAAAGTAAATTTGATTCTCAAGTTGGTCAGACCAATATAATCTGACAAGTCCAAAGAAACCGCATTACTAGGATCTGAAAGGTTTATAGTTGGCACGTTATTACCTCCATTACCTAAATTGACAAATCCTCCTGAATCACCCGGACCACTAAAACTCATTAACGATATAGGATATGTAGCACCACCATCAACAGATAATTCTACCATTCCAATTGCTCCTGCTTGTAAATAGTAAGCAGACTGAAAATCTAAACTTGCAGTAGTTAAGGCTAAAGTATTAAATACGGGAGTTTCTAGTGTTGTTACTGATGGCGCTCCAAAGTCGCCATAACTAATAGCAAACTTATTACCTCCAGGGTTTTTATATCGAACTCCTGCTGTAATATTACTGCCATTATTTCCATTTCCATTACTTATTCCTCTCCATCCTGTTGGAGTAGAATTACTTCCAGAAGCACTCCAGCCATTGATACCATTATTTCCATCAACTAACCAACCTGGCAGATTTCCTTGGTTAAATTCTCCATTATCATTCAGTTGAGGGTTTATACCAAATGAACTTTCAGCCTCTACAGTAATAGCATCGCCTAAACACATGGTAAATGTATCTGGACCTATAATAGTTGGTGGTACATCTGGTGGTATTACTGACACCAAAACGATAGTTGAGTTCGCTTGACATGAGCCAATTTGAATAACTGCTCTAATTAATGTCGTTTCTAAAATATCAGCAAAATAATAGGTTGTAGTCGTATTAGCAATATCGGTCCAGGTTACACCTCCATCAATAGAGGATTGCCAGTAAGCTACATTTCCTGAATGTCCATACAAATTAAACGTTGCATTTTGAGGCTCATCAGGACAAGCTGTAACTTCTACTAAATTATCTTCATCTGCAATAGTTTGCGTATTGTTTAAATACCCTAAAACGGTTCCTCCAGTGATATTTGGACTGGTTACAGTCACGGTTGCCGTACAAATATCTGTATTTCCATTACCATCATCAACGGTAAGTACAATAACATTTGTACCTATATCTGTACAATCAAAAAGGTTTTGCGACAAGGTAAAATTCACTGTACCACAGTTATCTGTTGAGCCGTTATCTATTTGAGCTCCTGTTATAGTTGCTGTACCTGTTGTATCATCTAATTGTACTGTCAAATCCTGGCACACTGCGACTGGATTGGTTGTGTCATTTATAATGACGTTCTGAACCACATTAATTGAATTTCCATGACCATCATCAAAATTCCAAGTGACTGCAAAAGACCCTTGAGTTGAATATGTCAACGGATCTGATGTTGTTCCCGTAATGCTTCCTGAACATCCATCTGTAGTTGTAGGCACAGGAACTGTCGCGCTACATTGTCCAGTAATAACCGGAAGTGTTGGTGCAACAGGACCTGTGATATCATCAATAATTACATTTTGAGTTTGAGTAGATGTATTGCCGTTGCCATCATCATATGTCCATGTGACTATGGTTGTCGATCCTTCTCCTGAAATTGGTAAAGTAGCATCATGGCTTACGGTCACTGAGCCGCCACAATTATCTGTTGCCGTTGGTGC
>NZ_JACNMJ010000003.1 GCF_014526325.1 Psychroserpens algicola | reverse complement strand
GTTTGAGTAGATGTATTGCCGTTGCCATCATCATATGTCCATGTGACTATGGTTGTCGATCCTTCTCCTGAAATTGGTAAAGTAGCATCATGGCTTACGGTCACTGAGCCGCCACAATTATCTGTTGCCGTTGGTGCTGTTAAACTTGTTACTTCACATTCGGCTGTAATATCAGACAGACTTGCTGCATCTGGCGTTGGTGCTGTGATATCATCAATACTTACATTTTGGGTTTGAGTTGATGTATTGCCGTTGCCATCATCATACGTCCAGGTGACTATGGTTGTCGATCCTTCTCCTGAAATTGGTAAAGTGGCATCATGACTTACTGTCACTGAGCCACCACAATTATCTGTTGCTGTTGGTGCTGTTAAACTTGTTACTTCACATTCCGCTGTAATATCAGACAGACTTGCTGCATCTGGTGTTGGTGCTGTCACATCATCAATAATCACATTTTGAGTTTGTGTAGACGTGTTGCCGTTGCCATCATCATACGTCCAGGTCACTATGGTTGTCGATCCTTCTCCTGAAATTGGTAAAGTAGCATCATGGCTTACTGTCACTGAGCCGCCACAGTTATCTGTTGCAGTTGGTGCTGTTAAACTTGTTACTTCACATTCCGCTGTAATATCAGACAGACTTGCTGCATCTGGCGTTGGTGCTGTGATATCATCAATACTTACATTTTGGGTTTGAGTTGATGTATTGCCGTTGCCATCATCATATGTCCATGTGACTATGGTTGTCGATCCTTCGCCTGAAATTGGTAAAGTAGCATCATGGCTTACGGTCACTGAGCCGCCACAATTATCTGTTGCCGTTGGTGCTGTTAAACTCGTTACTTCACATTCGGCTGTAATATCAGACAGACTCGCTGCATCTGGCGTTGGTGCTGTGATATCATCAATACTTACATTTTGGGTTTGAGTTGATGTATTGCCGTTGCCATCATCATATGTCCATGTGACTATGGTTGTCGATCCTTCTCCTGAAATTGGTAAAGTAGCATCATGGCTTACGGTCACTGAGCCGCCACAATTATCTGTTGCCGTTGGTGCTGTTAAACTGGTTACTTCACATTCCGCTGTAATATCAGACAGACTCGCTGCATCTGGCGTTGGTGCTGTGACATCATCAATACTTACATTTTGGGTTTGAGTTGATGTATTGCCGTTGCCATCATCATACGTCCAGGTCACTATGGTTGTCGATCCTTCTCCTGAAATTGGTAAGGTGGCATCATGGCTTACTGTCACTGTTCCGCCACAATTATCTGTTGCGGTTGGTGCTGTTAAACTGGTTACTTCACATTCGGCTGTAATATCAGACAGACTTGCTGCATCTGGCGTTGGTGCTGTGATATCATCAATAATTACATTTTGGGTTTGAGTTGATGTATTGCCGTTGCCATCATCATACGTCCAGGTGACTATGGTTGTCGATCCTTCTCCTGAAATTGGTAAAGTGGCATCATGACTTACTGTCACTGAGCCACCACAATTATCTGTTGCTGTTGGTGCTGTTAAACTTGTTACTTCACATTCCGCTGTAATATCAGACAGACTTGCTGCATCTGGTGTTGGTGCTGTCACATCATCAATAATCACATTTTGAGTTTGTGTAGACGTGTTGCCGTTGCCATCATCATACGTCCAGGTCACTATGGTTGTCGATCCTTCTCCTGAAATTGGTAAAGTAGCATCATGGCTTACGGTCACTGAGCCGCCACAGTTATCTGTTGCGGTTGGTGCTGTTAAACTTGTTACTTCACATTCCGCTGTAATATCCGAGAGACTTGCTGCATCTGGCGTTGGTGCTGTGATATCATCAATAATCACATTTTGAGTTTGAGTAGATGTATTACCGTTGCCATCATCATACGTCCAGGTGACTATGGTTGTCGATCCTTCTCCTGAAATTGGTAAGGTGGCATCATGGCTTACTGTCACTGAGCCGCCACAATTATCTGTTGCGGTTGGTGCTGTTAAACTGGTTACTTCACATTCCGCTGTGATATCAGACAGACTTGCTGCATCTGGTGTTGGTGCTGTGATATCATCAATACTTACATTTTGGGTTTGAGTAGATGTATTGCCGTTGCCATCATCGTACGTCCAGGTGACTATGGTTGTCGATCCTTCTCCTGAAATTGGTAAAGTGGCATCATGGCTTACTGTCACTGAGCCGCCACAATTATCTGTTGCTGTTGGTGCTGTTAAACTTGTTACTTCACATTCCGCTGTAATATCAGACAGACTTGCTGCATCTGGCGTTGGTGCTGTCACATCATCAATAATCACATTTTGAGTTTGTGTAGACGTGTTGCCGTTGCCATCATCATACGTCCAGGTGACTATGGTTGTCGATCCTTCTCCTGAAATTGGTAAAGTGGCATCATGGCTTACTGTCACTGTTCCGCCACAATTATCTGTTGCTGTTGGTGCTGTTAAACTGGTTACTTCACATTCAGCTGTGATATCAGACAGACTCGCTGCATCTGGCGTTGGTGCTGTGATATCATCAATAATCACATTTTGAGTTTGAGTAGATGTATTACCGTTGCCATCATCATACGTCCAGGTCACTATGGTTGTTGTGCCTTCTCCTGAAATTGGTAAAGTAGCATCATGGCTTACTGTCACTGAGCCGCCACAATTATCTGTTGCTGTTGGTGCTGATAAACTCGTCACTTCACATTCGGCTGTAATATCAGACAGACTTGCTGCATCTGGCGTTGGTGCTGTGGTATCAACTACTGAAAATGTAGCTTTATAATTTAAAGTGGCATTATGAGCAAAATGCGTCCCAGAACCTCCTCCACCTGAAGTATATGTAAAATCTGCTGTTGTAAAAACTTCGAGATAATATGTCCCTAAAGCTAAACCACTAATGATATTAATATTGGCTGAGGCTTCTTCCCAAGTTTGGTTAGTTTCTCCTGGAGTACATTGTCCTGTTGCCGCATCATTACTTAAAAAAGGTAAGGACACACTGCCTGTAAATGCTGGTGGTGTATCTGAAGTGAGATAAATACGGTAATTTAAAAAACCGTTCGTAATATTATCCGTATCACATTTATAAATTTTGTTTTGAGCTCCATTTAAGAGTAATGAGCCGTCACAACTAAAATTACCTAGGTTTGCTCCATCAAAATCTATATTTCCTGTAGATGCCTGTAAGTCAAAATAGGTATTCCCTGAACCTGTATCTAAAATCGCATAGCTTTCATAGATGCCAGATTGTGCAGATGAAGCAAAAATTCCTAAACAAAAACATGCTAAAGCGAGTAATAATGAACGTAAATTTTTCATTGTTAATATCCTTTAAATAGGTTAATGCACATTCGTAATGCTATCTCCATAAAATGGAAACATTAGTCACATACTAGATTTGGTACTATTAAATGGCTATTAATCAAATGAGGGAATAAGCTAAAATACAGCTAAGTTATTTTCTAAAACTATTTACTCGTTCAAACACTAAAAAAAACTTTAAACATTGATTTTCAAGGTAATATTGTACGAAAATCTCGACAAAATCATGGTCTTTCAGACTTGCTTTAATTTCCACTGTCCTTTACGAAACCATAGGATGGCTATTATCGAAATTAAAACTTCGGCCAGAACGATAGCTAAAAACACGCCTGTTGGTCCGAAATCAAAGGTAATCGCCATGAGGTAGGCAAATGGCAATTGGAATAACCAAAAGCAAATAAAGTTGATAATGGTTGGTGTCATTGTATCTCCTGCGCCATTAAACGAATTGATGACAACCATACCGTAGGCATAAAAAATATAACCTGCAGCAATCACTCTAAGACAAAGACTTCCGTTTTCTACAACACTTGGAACGTCTGTAAACCATGAAATAATTTGTGGTGCAAACACTAAATAAGCAATGGAAACAACACCCATAAAATAAGCACAGTACTTCCCTGTTTTCCAGACAGATTGTTCGGCACGTTCAGGTAGTTTGGCGCCGAGATTTTGTCCGACTAAGGTTGCTGCAGCATTGCTCATTCCCCATGCAGGCATAAAGGTGAACATCATGACGCGAATGGCAATGGTATATCCTGCGAGGACTTCGCTGCCGAACTCACTCATGATACGCATAAGAAACACCCAAGATGACGTTCCTATTAAAAACTGTCCGATTCCACCAAGCGACACTTTAATCAGGTTGACCATTACTGCAACTCTTAATACCACATCTTTAACTCCGACTTTTATTCGGCTCCATCCATAGAATAAAACGATTAGCTGAAACACCACAGCAGACCCTCTACCGATGGTCGTTGCTATAGCTGCACCTTCGACACCATAAGCAGGAATTGGCCCAAAGCCGAAAATAAACATGGGATCTAAGATGATGTTCAATCCGTTGGATAGAATCAAGGTCCACATCGCCATCGATGCATCGCCAGCACCTCTAAAAATCGCATTAATTAAAAACAGGAGCATGATGGTTACATTTCCGCCTAAAAGAATTTGCGTATATCCGTAGCCTTCAGCAATTAAATCGGGTTCGCCACCCATGAGTGCTAAGATGTCCTTGGGAAACAAGATTCCGATAACGCTAATCACAGCAGCCACTAAAATCCCTAGGAGAATCACTTGAACAGCAGCCTGCGACGCACCTTCATTATCTTTTTCACCAATACGCCTAGCAACAATAGCCGTTGCAGCCATACTGAGTCCGATAGCCACCGCATACACCAGTGTGACAACCGATTCGGTGAGTCCGATAGTAGCCACAGCATTAACGCTAACTTTAGACACATAAAAGATATCGACTACTGCGAAAATGGATTCCATAAGCATCTCTAAGATCATAGGAATAGAGAGCATAAACACTGCTTTTCGAATGCTACCAGACGTGAATTCTTGTTCCTTACCTGAAACTGCCTGTTTGAAGTAAAGGTATAATTTGGAAATTGAAATATTTGATTTTGACATGATTGTAAACTATAAAATAATAGGTATAACCAAGAGCTACGTGCTCATGGCAAGTTTTGAATGTCACTTATACATTGTGACGTATCGCGAAGTGTGGCTTAAACAATCATAACTCAAAGGTGCAGAATTAATTTTAGATTTCAAAATAGGAAAGACAAATCCTATTTCAATTTTATGTTGCACAGACTAAAAATACCTGTTACACACAGTTTATCGAACATAACTGCGTCTGAACGCCATGAAAGTATATTTATACATTGAAACTATTGATAATCAATAGGTATTTCTATATATTCGTAACGCTAATTAATTCAACCAACATGTTTAAAGCCGCCTTATTTGATATGGACGGAGTCATTGTCGATTCTGAGCCATTACATTATAAAGCCTACTACCAAATGTTTAATGACGTTAATATCGAAGTCCCAGACGATTTATACGCTTCATTTACTGGACAATCTACCTTAGAAATTTGTGAGTCTCTGAAATCTCAGTTTAAACTCCCTTTGGGTGCTCAGACTTTAGTTGACATCAAACGTCACCATTTCAAACAGTTATTTGATACCGATACATCGCTTCATCTTTTAGATGGTGTCTTAGATTTGATCAAAGATTATCACAGTCATGGCATGACTTTGGTGCTCGCTTCTTCAGCATCGATGGCCAATATCAACCGTATTTTTGAGCGTTTTGATTTAGACCGCTATTTTGTTGCTAAAATTAGTGGTGCCGACTTAAAAGCCTCAAAGCCTCATCCAGAAATATTTGAGAAAGCTGCTGAACTTTCGGGGCATGATGTCAAAGACTGTTTTGTGATTGAAGATTCTACGAATGGAATTGCTGCTGCCAAAGCTGCTGGGATTTACTGTATAGGTTATGACAGTTTACACAGTGAAGATCAGGATTACAGTAAAGCCGATTTGGTGGTTTCAGATTTTAAAGCTATCAGGTATGATGCTTTAGCGACATTATTATCTACAGCCTCATGAAAAACGACATTACTTGTACTAATGTGGTTGTTTGTTATACTTTGTCAGTGTTAAAAGTATAGCATACACAAGATAGTCCGAATTTATTACTTTTACAGTATATCAGTAAACATGTCACAACAGAACTCCCTAACAAACGATATACAAAAGTTACTGCACGCTATTTTGAAAGCTTTGGGATATGATACCCAACGGAAGCGTACATGGCACCAACATGTGGTACCTTATGAAAACGGCTGGGCTGTTCGTCGTGAGGGGAATAAACGTATTACTTCCAAACACCGTAAACAGAGTACCGCCATTAATAAAGCCAAGACGCTGGCGAAACGCTATAAGGCTGATGTGATTATTCATCGTGAGCGTGGTGGAATTCGGGATCGGGTAAGTTATGGTGATTGATTGTGGTTTTAAATTTAATCCTTTATTATTTTTAGAAATAAATTAAACTTAGTTATGAAATACTAAAATTCTAAAACTGAATTATTTTTTTAAATAAACCCAAAAATCGTCAATATCTAGAAACCGCAAAAAAAGAGGTTTTAGTTTTGTGGTATTAATCTTTAAAATTTATAAAATCATGCGAACACAAAACAACCACAAATCGAACCAATCTAATGCTAACAAAGGGACATCTGGATCTAACCAAGCCTACAGCAAAACCCAAGGGAATCGAGGCGCACAATTAAACCCGAATCGAAAAAAGTAACATCTAAAGCATACCTACAGATGCCAAAACAAAGCAATAATGAATGGGCTGAGCTTTTAAAAGCCATAGTGCCCAAAGGCCATCGCTGGAAGGATCTTTGGCATCTGTGTGGTGTAGTGATGGCTGGTGTGTTTAGTGACGGGTTTCGTTCACGACGACGCTGGCTCGTGTATGTGATGTATCATGCCAACTGGTTAGATTTACGTGAAACCCCATATACCAGTCTATCAAATGAGACACTTGCTTCAATTGTAGATGCGCATCTTACAGGTAAAATTAGGAAAGCCGATATCTACAGTCTGTTACGTACAAGTCCTAATACCTTTAAAAAAAATTATGCAGATTATCTTAAGCTCCCAAAACAGCCAAAACTTGGGTTTTTAATACTAACATTAGTTACCAAATGGCAGGATTCTAAGGGCGAATTATGGCAACCTGTGAGCAAACAGGATTTAGCCAATCTGGAAGGTTTGTATCCTAAAAAAATAGCCAGCATGTTTGTGCATGTACCTCAGGCTCAGGATTATTTTAACTCTATTGGTGCGTCTTATCCTGAGGTTAAAGCCTTTCCGCCGCTATTGGTCGAACAATTTTTTGAAGAGATTGGCGAACCTGAACGGTTTGACGCTTTAGTGAAACAGTTAGCCGAAAAAGAAGACCAAGACTTTAATGCCCTAACCACATAACTCATAAACATATCATGGAATATAAAATTTTACATAGTATCAATTACCATAATTTAAATCATATCGTAAACGACCATATTAAATCAGGATGGCAACTCCAAGGCGGTGTCGCTAAAGGTGTTGGCGATGAAGTCTATCAGGCTGTGGTGATGCCTAAACATTAAATATATATTAGATCATAAACGGAGGCTACACTGACTATGATATTTTGACGTAGACTTGTGCGTTGGTACTTATCGATTATCCCGATCCACCTTATCATAAGCGCGGATGGCAAGAATAGCCCATATAACGACACAAATGGAAACAAACACCGAAAACCACAGTACAATATCGTTAGCGTCCATTTTTTATCTGTTTTATAAAGATGACTATTCCGAGGAGTGTCGGTACCCAAAGTCCGACAAATATACCATGCAGCTGATCACCTCTTAAGAATAGGTATTCGGCCACTACAATGATGAGCACACAGAGTGCCAACATAAACAAATTAGAAGGACCGATTTTTTTAAAAAAACTCATGGTTGATGTATTGGTTCACTTTCCTAAGATAAGAAAAAATAAGGTTTCTGTGGTATCAGGTTTGTGTTGATGTCTAACTTGATGTTAACGCTTAGAATTAATAATCTGAATCCCCCAAAGAATTGTAGCTGCTGAGACTAGAAATGTTAATATCAACATGATTGTATCCGTATCCATTAGTGATGGTTTTAATTAATAGCTTTGTTTAACATGACAAAATTGGCTTTAAAAAAACTTTTAGATTAATCAATATGAATAAAATGTGTGCTTTATCTTTGCAAAAATGAATATTTACCATGTCGAAAGCGAAAAAACCAGATCAAGTTGTATTTAATGAAGCTACCCAACGTTATGATGCGTCTCTGAAGCCTTTTGCTACAAATGTAGGTGCGCCTTCTATACAGGTTAGCGATACCTCATCATGGAAAGACCGTAACGTCCATAAAGCCAATAAGCAGATACAAGCGAAATATGTAGAGCTTAAAGCCGCTTATGATCAAATGGTTGAGGAATTGGAATACAATACGCTCGTTTATAATGCGCGTTATAACTTCGAACCCATCGTTGGTGAAACGTATCATTTATATCGCGATACCCACGATGCTCCTTTTTTATCTATACTGACGCCTGATAGTAATAATTTTGACTATATCGGCAGTTTTCAATTGACCAGCGAATTGCTTTGGAAAAAGGTAGCACATTAATTTTTTTTAGGCTTTTTTAACAGCGCGTTCTGCTCCTCTAGCAATTCAGTAAGTTTTGAAAGCAGTTCAATATCCTTAGGGGTTTTAACGACTTTGTTTTTTGGGTCCTGCGCTTTATCTCGTAAACGATTCATGCCTTTAACGACGATAAATACGGTAAGTCCGACTATTAGGAAATCTAAAAATGTTTCGAATAACACACCATATTCAATCGCTACTTGCTGCGTAGTAATCTCACCCTGAGCGTTAGTTACGGCTTCGCGTAGTATATATTTTTTATCCTGATAATTGAGTCCGTCGGTCATTAAAGACAATGGTGGCATAAAGACTTTTTTGACTAATACATCTATCACTTTATTAAATGCTGCGCCAATGATGATACCAATAGCCATATCCATCATATTGCCTTTTACAGCAAATTCTTTAAACTCTTTTAAAAACTTCATGGTGTTATATGTTTTAGTGACTGGTTGCAAAGGTATTCTAATCGTCGTTTAGATACAAAATGAACTTTATTGCTTGTATGTTAAAGACATTACATCGCTTTTGATACCGCAATGCAGTATTGAACTTCTTAATTATTTGGGTTTATTTTTTATAATATTTCGCATATTTTCGGTATGCCAGTAAACTAATAACCACTAAAACAGCAATAACACTCGCTATAATTTTAAAGCTTAAGATTTGCTGTCCTGATTGGTATGAGTGTAATCCTGCCAGGTAGAAGTTTACACCAAAATAGGTAAACATAATGCTTGAGAATGCAAAAACCGATAACAGGTTAAAACCAAAGCGGCCACGCAATCCAGGAATAAGACGCATATGAATGACAAAGGCATATACCATAATACTGATGAGTGCCCAGGTTTCTTTTGGATCCCAGCCCCAATAACGTCCCCAACTTTCGTTTGCCCACATACCTCCAAGGAAATTTCCAATAGTAAGCATCACCAGACCAACCGTAAGTGCCATTTCGTTAATAATGGTGAGCTCTTTGATGTTCATGTCCATTTTAACTTTATTTTCTTTGGTTGTAAAAATCATCAGCAATAAAACGGTCAAGCCTAAAATCATACCTAAGGTAAACGGACCATAACTTGCCACGATAACTGCCACGTGAATCATTAACCAGTAACTATCTAAAACCGGTTGCAGATTGGAGATGGCAGGATCCATCCAATTTAAATGCGCTACCAGTAAAATCATAGACGTTACAAAGGCTGTAGCTGCAAGTGTTAATCGACTTTGTCGTCCGAAGGCGAGACCAAAAAACATGGTTGCCCATGCGACATAAATCATCGATTCGTAGGCATCACTCCAAGGTGCGTGCCCTGAAATATACCAACGGACGATTAATCCGCCTGTATGCACTAAAAACGTGAGGAGGATGGCAATACCAAAAACTTTTACAGCAACATCTATAAGTTTACTTCGTGTTTTAAAAATTTGAATGATAAGTAATACAAACAGAACAACACCAAAAAGCATGTAATACAAATACAGTTTTTTGAAAATGTCGTATTTGTTGTATAAAATTTCGGTTTTGATTTTATCATCGGAAAGCATGACTTCACTTCCCTCCTGTTGCTGGTTCTTTTTAAATCCGTCCAACAAGCGGTCTGCCGTTGAGAAATCTCCCGATTGTCTCGCTTTATACAATTCGCTCAGGTAATAACTTAAACTGTTTTCAATAAACTTTCCGTAGAGTGTATCTTTAATTTTAGTTCGGTAGTCTTCTCTGTATTCCACTGGAGAAATCCATGTGTTTTTGTCATCACCAGGCACAGGAAAAATTTTCATTGATCGTCCGTCGAGCGTATTAAATAACAAACTCATGCGGTCATAAGCTTCTCTGAATTCCTTTTGAAACCCATTAGGCGTATCTGTACTATAAGCATCCTGTAAGTAAGGTCCCAATTTGTTACGACCATCATCGGTTAAGAAATCGGCGATAGATACATATTTCACATCGGTATCGACACCAATAATTTTTCGGATAGAATCGGCTTTACGTTTTGCCAGATAAATTACAGGGACGTTATACCAGAAGAGCGGACTCTCTTGCATTGACAATAAGACCTGATTGGCATCAAACTCTTCGTAATGGTCTTTTTTACTCAGTTTTCTCAGGACTTCGGAAGCAAACGTGTTGGCTGGCATCATACGACCACTGTAATCCTGAATAACTAATTCGCCAAATTTATCACTGTGCGATTTCGGATTGATATTGGCTCTGATTACCGAATCAATTTCAGCTTTTGAAGGTCGAGTAAACGCTACCTGCGCACTGTGGTTATGCCCATCCCCTTCGAAATGTTCCTGTTGGTTCTGACCGTGATTATGGCCATCATCTTCAGTATGTTCCTGAGCAAATCCTACCAGTCCGAAACACAATACAAGAATAGATAAGAGCTTTTCTTTTTTAGCCTTTACCTTTTCGAGCATACGTTTAAGATCTGCGAAACGAGTGCCTTTAGCAAAAAGAATAGCCATTAAGCCGAAGTACAATAACATGTATCCGAAATAGGTTACCCAAGTTCCCCATTGGTCATGATTGACCGAAAGTTTGGTTCCTTTTTCATCTGGAAAAAAGCTGGATTGGAAAAAGCGATAGCCACCTTCATCCAGAATATTATTCATAAAAATGCGATAATCATAAGGCGCTTCATCAGGCTTAATAACCGTTACTTCACTAGCGAATGACGAAAAATTATCTTCGGTACCAGGATAACGTTCTGCCATAAAATCATTGAGTTTTATGCTAAACGGAAGTTCTTTGACTATAGAGCCATATTTGACAGCGATATCTAATCCGCCAACATTAACTTGCTCAAAACGACCGTTGACATATTGTCCGCCTAACAAATTCACTGTTTTGGTTTCTCCATTTGCAGTGACATCGATAACCACACCATCTTCACGACTACGTAGCAACTGCGATTTTTTTACAACGCCAAATTGTCCTTTCATTACGGGCTTTGGAAACACCATTGCCATATTTGCAATCTGATATCGTGAACGCAGTATTAGTGGCTGGATAGAATCTTTGACAAGCGTCCCTGTCGCTTGCGTTGCCATGGTCATATAATCCCCTTCAAACGGAGATTCGATAAATAATCGATGTTCCTGAGTCGTGATATTGATTGCCCCCTTTTTAGGGTTATTTAAGGTAAATACCACATTATGGATTAGTTCTTCACCACCATCTTTAATAAAGTGACTATGAGACGCTTCATCACCTGCCTCAACAAGTTTTAAATACGATTCACCATCATCACTCGGAATGATATCCAGTTCGGCATCTTTGACAAATTTTTTGACACTTAACTTTACAGGTGTACCATTATATTCGGTTTCGACGTCCATGTCATTATCTAAGCGCTCTGAAAAATCAACACGCTCCTGAATCACACGTCGTTGCTGTTGTCCGTCGATAACCAGGTCACCATCAATAAAAGCCGTAACATAAATATCTCTGGTAAGGAATGTATTTTCTGTTTCACCTTCGCGAATTGGCATCCAACCTTCGAAGCCAATATATCTGGTAATTCCTGCACCTAAAAGGATAAAAATAAATGCCAGATGCAAAATTAAGGTTGCCCATTTTTCTTTTCTTAAGAGTCTGTATCTAAAGATATTTCCGATGAAATTCACCATAAATAAAATCATTATGGTTTCAAACCACCATGCATTATAGATGTAATGTCTTGAGTAAGGTGTTGGTGATGTCTCCTGGCCAGCATCCATAAATGTGCCGACTATCATAGCGATAGCGTAAACAATAAATAAAATACCAGTAAGACGTGTAGAAAAGAGAATGTTAGCAAGTTTCTTTTGCATAGCGCGAGAGCTTATTTTTTTGTTGTGCAAAGATAACCATTTTTGTTTGTATCTGGCCTGACTTTTAGCACCAAAAATCTGTTAAAACTTTAGCAGGTTTTACACTGCTATTTCTGTTGTCTGGCTTCGAATATTTTAAGATACATAAAGGTTCCCATTTTACGAGCTCTGCGTTTGGCATTTTCGGCAACTTCGCCTTCAAATAAGCTATTGAGTGTTTGCGCCCAGAGGTTTAACCAAATTCCAAAATGCATTTCGGTGATGCTATTATCATGCATTGCATCGACCTTTACATGAACTTCCAGCGGATTTCCATAGTACTTTTCCTCTAAGGTTTTGGTCATAAAGAGACTTGTTTCCCAGAAGGTGGTCAAATGGTCTAAATGCGCTTCCCAATCTTTGATTGTCTCATTAAAAAAAGGCCCGAGCGTTTCATCAGCACGCACCTTATCATAAAAGGTTTTTACCAACAAAAAAATATCATCTCTATTTTGAATATCTCTTTTCATATACTGCTAAGATAATCGAATACATCTTCATATGAAATGTAAAACATCATATTTATATGTCGTATTTCTATTGTATGTTTGCAACATGATTTCAGTAGTTATTTTAGGAGCTGGCAATGTAGCAACCCATTTGTACAAGGCGTTTAAAGCCTCTGATGGCGTTGTTGTAAAACAGTGGTATAACAGGCATTTGGACGGTATTAGATCGTATAGCAATACGGTTGAAATAACTGATGACATATCACAACTTGTAGAGGCCGATATTTATATCATAGCCGTTAGTGACGATGCTATTGCTCCATTATCAGAGCAATTGCCTTTTGAGAACCGATTTGTTGTACATACCTCAGGAAGTGTAAGTGCTTATGACCTCGATAAAAAAAACAGACGTGGCGTCTTTTACCCGCTACAAACCTTTTCTAAAGCTGCAAAAGTTGATTTTTCTCAGGTTCCAATTTGTCTGGAAACCTTAAGAAAAACAGATTATATGCCCTTAAAGCGGTTAGCTATATGCATTTCTGATATTACAAAACGTGTTAATAGTGATCAACGTGCTGCACTGCATCTGGCAGCTGTATTTGTAAACAATTTTACCAATCAGCTCTATCGCATTGCACATGAAATTACCGAATCTCAAGGCGCAGAGTTTGATTTACTAAAACCTTTAATTTTAGAAACGGCACAAAAAGTTCAGGACCACTCGCCTTTTATGTCGCAAACCGGACCTGCAAAACGAAAAGACAAAAAGACCATAAAAAAGCATTTGAAATTACTTGATAATGCACAACATAAAGAGATTTATAAACTCCTAACCGCTTCAATACAACATACACATGGACGATAAAAGTTACAAAGAATATCTGGCAGAAATTACCACCTTTATTTTTGATGTTGACGGTGTGCTTACCGATGGCACTGTTACTGTTATGACCAATGGTGACATGCTACGACGTATGAATATTAAAGATGGTTATGCGCTTAAAACAGCAAAAGATGCTGGCTTTAATATTTGTATTATTTCTGGCGGAAGTAACCTTGGTGTTCAAAAACGGTTAGAAGGTTTAGGCATTACTGACATTTATTTAGGTGCCCATCAAAAGGTGAATCAGTTTCATGAGTACTTAAGCCATAACAATATTGATCCTAAACATGTGTTATATATGGGAGATGATATTCCTGATATTCCTGTCATGCGACTGGTAGGCTTGCCGTGTTGTCCACAAGATGCAGCCATAGAAGTTAAAGCAGTGAGCAAGTACATATCACATAAAGGCGGCGGAAAAGGTGCTGCTAGAGATATTATTGAGCAAATTATGAAAGTGCAAGGCAAATGGAACGGGAATTTTGATGCTAAATATGATTAAGTCGCTCTTAGGACATTTTCTTAAACGTTTCGGATACCATAAATGCTAAGTATTTTAAACCTTATTCGCTGGAAAAATCTGGTAATGATTATCATTGCTCAGGTTCTTATTAAGTATGCACTTTTTGAGCCCTATGCTCCTATTACTGTTTTAGATACTACCCGTTTTATTCTTTTAGTACTTACAACACTCTGTATTGCTGCAGCCGGAAACATCATCAATGATATTTATGATGTAGACACCGATTTGGTAAATAAACCTGACCAGGTTGTTATTGGTAAACAGATCTCTGAATCTTTTGCCTACACCCTGTTTTTTACGCTCAATGTTATAGGAGTTTTACTCGGTCTCTATTTATCTCATAGCATTGGTGAGAGTTCGTTTTTCTCAATATTTGTTATCATTTCTATATTGCTCTATGTGTATGCCTCATATCTAAAAGGCACTATACTTATTGGTAATCTGCTCATCTCATTTTTAGTTGCAATGAGCATCATTATTGTAGGTGTTTTTGATATATTACCAGCAGCTGTTCCGCAAATTAGAGACACGCAAATTATCTTTTTACAAATTGCAGGAGTCTATGCGCTTTTTGCTTTTTTAATCAATCTTGTTCGTGAAATCATAAAAGACATTCAGGATGTTGATGGCGATTACAAAGTAGGCATGAACACATTACCAATAGCTATTGGCCGCGAACGTGCTAACAAAATTGCCTTTGCTTTAAGCATGTTACCTATTGGAGCACTAATTTATGTTATCGTTACATTTTTGTATACCAATCTTATTGTCGTTGGCTACTTCTTATGTTTTGTTATTGCTCCTTTGCTGTATTGTACAATAAAAATGTTCTCTGCAGAACATAAATCACACTACACACATCTTAGTATGATGTATAAAATCATATTAGGTTTAGGTTTAGTATCTTTAGTGCTATTACCTTTACTTCTAAAATAGCTCAACCATGATTAACGATAAACTTGCGACCTACCATATTATTCTGGCTTCTGGCTCTCCCAGGCGTCAGCAGTTTTTTAATGAATTGGGTTTAGATTTTGAAATTAGACTTAAGCCTGTTGATGAGTCTTATCCAGATCGGTTGCGCCATTTTGAGATTAGTGATTATTTAGCACAATTAAAATCTCTTCCCTTTAAAAATGAGCTTCAAGATAAAGAGATTTTAATCACGAGTGATACTATTGTATGGCATAATCAAAAAGCTCTTGGCAAACCAAAAGACGCCCAAGAAGCCTTTGACATGTTGTCTTCTATGAGCGGAACAACACATGAGGTCATTACCTCTATTTGCTTTACAACACCTACAACTCAAAAAACAGTTAATGCAGTAACTAAGGTTACCTTTAAAGTACTAACTGAAGACGAAATCAATCATTATATTACAACTTATCGACCTTTTGATAAGGCTGGTGCTTATGGCATACAAGAATGGATTGGTCAAATTGGAATCGTCAACATTGAAGGTTCTTATACCAATGTTGTAGGCTTACCAACACATCTCCTTTACAAAACGTTAAACAGTATGGTTCAATAAGTTTTCGGTTGTAATTTTGTAGTAAATTTTAATTATGAAAACGTTTATTCCGACCTTGACAATATTGTTAGGAATTTTAGTATCCTGTAAAAATCCTTCTGTTTCAAACGACCAAACCCTTCATTCTATGTCTATTTCAGAAGTTGAAGACAACATTGAAACGACAGATGCTTTTATTCCGTCTGAAGCATTTAAATCTTATTGGTATGCAGGTGAAGCTGAAATATCATCCTACAAATTAGAGCAGGCTCGTTATGGTGAATTACGTGATGGCGAAGCTGTTTTAGTATTCGTTACTGAAGATTTTTTACCTGAAGCACAAGTAAAAGCAGACCAGTATGACAAAGCGAATACACCAGTTTTAAAGCTGAATGCTATGAAAACCTTTACGACTGGTATTTATCCGTATTCCATTATGGAGTCTACTTTTTATCCTGTAAGCAATACAGCGCACGCTATGAAAGTGAGCTGCTCGGTTCAGGAATGGTGTGGCCACGTATATTCCCAACTCAATAACAGGTCGCAATTTGAAATAAGCTCACACAGTTATTTTGAAAGTGAAGGCGATGCCAATTTCAAATTAGATAAAGCGGTTTTAGAAAATGAACTATGGACGCAGTTAAGGCTCGACCCTTCCAGTTTACCAACTGGCACGCTTAACATCATTCCGTCATTAGCATATCTGAGACTTAAACATCTAGACACAAAGGCATACGAGGCAAACGTTACACATACCAAAGGACAATATATAATAGATTTTAAAACACTTGACCGTAAATTAACCATCAATTATGCTGTAGCATTTCCTCACCAGATTACCAGCTGGGAAGTCTCTTATAAAGATGGATATGGAGATAATTCCAAAATGCTCATTACAAAAGCAACTTTGTTAAACACGATAAAATCACCGTATTGGACTAAAAAATCGAATGCTGATTTACACTTACGTGACACCCTAAAATTAAAGTAAAATTTCATCCTTAAAATGTATCTTTGATACATCAACTAAAATCAATGTACATGTTTTTTCAAACCTATCAAACTGAATTAATCATAACAGGAATTGTACTTCTTATACTATTAATCATTCGTTTTTTCAGTCATACAATTATTAGAAAAATAGGGAAGAAAAGCGATATTAATGAAGCACGTATAAAATTGATTAACAGATATGTATCTGTAACTTTCTTAATTATAGCTTTAATAATTGAAGCTTTTGTTTTTGGTGCAGAGTTTAAAGATATGACCCTTATCTTTTCTTCGGTTTTTGCTGTTATCGGAATTGCCTTATTTGCCATTTGGTCTATCCTTAGCAATATAACATCAGGTATTATTATGTTCTTCTCTTTTCCGTATAAAGTTGGTGATAAAATTCAGATACATGACAAAGACTTTCCTATTGAAGCCATCATTGAAGACATTAGAGCATTTCAACTTCACCTTCGATTAGACAATGGTGATTTGGTTACCTATCCCAACAATTTAATTCTTCAAAAAGCAGTAACCCTTATTGAAAAAGATGCTATTGAAGGTTTGCTGGATGATGGTAGCGATTCCATTTAAAACTCAATTCACGCTTCTAACGTTAAAGAAAAACTAAAACCAAGGGCTTCCCTGAGATACTTCATTATATTTGGTTATAACTAACTATATCATAATGAAAACAAGATTACGCCTACTTTTTATTTTCCTATGTTCTACAACGTTAATTACAGCGCAACAACCTAAAAAACCTACCTCATCTGAAATTTATGAGTCCATTAAAAAACTTAATTTTTTGGGCTCGGTATTGTATGTTGCCGCACATCCCGATGATGAGAATACACGTCTCATTTCATACATGTCTAATGAAGTTAAGGCTAGAACTGCCTACTTATCACTAACGCGTGGTGATGGTGGTCAAAACCTGGTTGGCCCTGAAATTAGAGAGCTCCTTGGTGTGATAAGAACTCAGGAGTTGCTTGCAGCTCGTCGTACTGATGGAGGCGAACAATTATTTACCAGAGCTAATGATTTTGGTTACTCTAAGCATCCCGACGAAACTCTAGCTATCTGGAATAAAGAACAGGTATTAAGCGATGTTGTTTTAGCGATTCGGAAATTTAAACCTGATGTGATTATCAACCGTTTTAATCACAGAACTCCTGGTACCACACATGGTCATCATACGAGTTCGGCGATGTTAAGTCTTGAAGCTTTTGATATTGTTGGCGACAAGACTGCTTATCCAGACCAATTATCTATGGTCGATACCTGGCAACCTCAACGCCTTTTCTTTAATACCTCATGGTGGTTTTATGGTAGTCAGGAAAATTTTGACAAAGCCGATAAAACCAATCTTTTAGCTATTGACACTGGTGTCTTTTTTCCTAGTGACGGATTGAGTAATCCTGAAATTGCTGCACTAAGTCGAAGTCAGCATAAATCACAAGGGTTTGGAAGCACAGGAAGCAGAGGTTCACAAATTGAATACATAGAACTCATCAAAGGCGAGTTGCCTTCTGATAAAACCAATATTTTTGAAGGTATAGATACTTCGTGGAATCGCATTGAAGGAGGTAAAGCTATTGGAGATATCCTTTACGCTGTAGAAAAGTATTATGATTTTAAAAATCCGTCAGCGTCTCTTACCGAACTTATGAGAGCGTATAAAGCCATTCAAAATCTGAAAAATGAACACTGGAAAGCGGTAAAAACTAAAGAAATAAAAGATATCATTGCTGCTTGTGCTGGATTATATCTGGAAGCCACCTCTAATACCAACCAAACGACTGCTGGATCTCGTGTTGATTTAAATATTGAAGTCATTAACAGGTCTGATGCCAACATCACCTTATCAAGCTTTGTGAATCCAAATGGTATTAAAATCGATAAAAACATTCCACTTGATAACAACACCCGATTTGATTTTAAGGAAACTTTAAAAATCAATTCAAATCAGGAGGTGTCCACGCCATACTGGCTCACAAAAAAAGGAACTCTGGGCATGTACACTGTTACCGACAAATCACTTATTGGGAAACCTGAAACACCAAGAAATCTTAACGTTACATTTCATCTAGCCATCGAAAATGTCAGTATTCCATTTACCAAACCTATAGTCTATAAAACTAACGACCCTGTAAAAGGCGAAGTTTATAAACCGTTTGAGATTATTCCAGAAGTGTCTGCTAAAATTTCAGAAAAAGTCATCATTCTAGATACCGACAAACAGCGAGACATTGAGGTAATCGTTACAGCAGGAAGAGATAATGTAGAAGGATATGTCCAGTTGGCGTACCCAAATAACTGGAGCGTTTATCCAGAAAAACAAAAAATAAATATTAATCATAAAGGTCAGGAAGCACATATCATTTTTACCGTTATACCACCAAAGGAACAAAGCGAAGGCTTGCTTACTCCTATGGTTCATATTGGTGATAATATTTATACTAAAGAACTCATTGAAATCGATTATGACCATATCCCATTTCAAACCGTACTATTACCAAGCGAAAGCAAAATTGTACGCTTAGACATTCAAAAACGTGGTGAGAACATCGGTTATATAGAAGGTGCTGGTGATGTTGTTCCAGAGAGTCTGAGACAAATTGGTTACAACGTAGCGATTTTAAAACCTGAGGATATTTCCGCAGAAAACCTGAGTCGTTTTGATGCTGTGGTTATTGGCATTAGAGCTTATAACACTGTCGAGACCTTAAATTTTAAGCAACAAATACTTTTTGATTATGTCGCTCAAGGCGGAAATATGATCGTGCAGTACAATACCAATCGTCGTATTAAAGTCGATCAAATTGCACCTTACGACTTAAAGTTGTCGAGAGATCGTGTGACTGATGAAACTGCAGAAGTTAAGCTTCTGGCGACCGATCATGAGGTTTTAAACTTTCCGAATAAAATTTCGCCAAACGATTTTGAAGGCTGGACCCAAGAACGCGGTCTGTATTTCCCTGATGAATGGTCTGAAGACTTCACACCAATCTTATCTATGAACGATGATGGCGAAACACCAAAAACCGGAAGTTTACTCGTTGCTAAACATGGTAAAGGGTATTATATATACACAGGCTTGAGTTTTTTTAGAGAATTTCCTGCTGGTGTTTCAGGTGCTTATCGCCTGTTTGCAAATATGCTATCTCTAGGCAAAAACGATATTAACTCTCCTAATCAAATCAAAAACTAATGGAAAAGTACAAATGGAATAAAATGTACACTCTTGTACTCTGCGCCAATATCATCTATATCATAGCATTTTACTTCATCACTAAAGCCTTTTAAAAATGCAAACATTAGACTGGATTGTGCTCATTAGCACATTATTACTTATTGTCATTTATGGCACCATTCAATCGAGAGGCAGTAAAAATGTACAAGATTACCTCAAAGGCGGCAATACCTCTAAATGGTGGACTATCGGCTTATCGGTTATGGCTACTCAAGCCAGTGCCATTACATTTTTATCTACTCCTGGTCAGGCCTTTAATGATGGTATGGGTTTCGTACAATTTTATTTCGGACTTCCTATAGCCATGGTCGTCATTTGCATGGTATTTATTCCATTATACCATCGCTTAAAAGTGTATACCGCTTATGAATTCTTAGAAAATCGCTTTGATTTAAAGACCAGAACATTAACCGCTATTTTATTTTTGATACAACGCGGTTTAGCCGCAGGAATTACCATTTTTGCGCCAGCTATTATCTTATCTGCAGTTTTAGGCTGGAATCTCCTCTTACTTAATGTTATTATCGGTGTTCTTGTCATCATCTATACGGTTTCTGGAGGAACTAAAGCCGTAAATGTGACTCAAAAGCACCAAATGATTGTCATTTTTACTGGTATGATTATCGCCTTTTGCTTAATCATCGATAAACTTCCCGAAGGTATTACCTTTTCAAAAGCACTTGATATTGCAGGAGCCAGTGGCAAAATGGAAGTCTTAGATTTCTCATTTAATCTCAATAACCGCTATACTGTTTGGAGTGGTCTCATTGGTGGTACATTTTTAATGCTCTCCTATTTTGGAACAGACCAGAGCCAGGTACAACGCTACCTATCAGGAAAGTCGCTTAAAGAAATGCAAATCGGAATGATGTTTAATGGCTTACTAAAAGTACCTATGCAATTTTTCATACTACTTGTAGGTGTGATGGTATTTGTATTTTATCAATTTAATGAGGCGCCTGTAAACTTTAACCCTACTGCGACCGAAGTTGTTTTAAATTCTGAATATGCAGACCAATATAAGGCTATAGAAAAAGCACAGCAGGACAACTTCTTAATGAAAAAAGCGTCTATAAACGAATTTTCAAAATCCGATGGAAAAGTGCATCCCGATGTCATTGCCAAATACAATGCACAAAGTGATACGTTACGTGCAAATGCAAGACGACTTATTGATAAAGCAGGTGATTCTCAAAATTTAAAAGTAGAGAGCAATGATAAAGATTATGTCTTTATTCACTTTATTTTAAATAATTTACCTCGTGGATTAATCGGTTTGTTACTTGCTGTTATTTTAAGTGCTGCCATGTCAAGTACCTCTAGTGAATTAAATGCATTAGCAAGTACTACAACTATGGATTTATACAAACGAAATACCTCTGAAAAATCTGAAACCGAAATGGTTAAAGCCTCAAGATGGTTTACTTTAGCATGGGGAATTATCGCCATTGGAGTCGCTTGTGTCGCCAATCTTGCTGAAAATTTAATTCAACTGGTTAATATTATTGGTTCCATTTTCTACGGAAATGTGCTCGGTATTTTCCTATTGGCTTTCTTTTTTAAATTCGTTAAAGCCAATGCTGTATTTACGGCAGCTCTGATAACTCAGGTTTTAGTGATAGGCTTGTTCTTACTCAATGAATATGACATCATTAACCTGCCTTTTTTATGGCTTAATTTTGTAGGCTGTCTTATAGTTATTGTGATAGCGTGTTTAATTCAATCCCTTAGTTCTAATAATACAAACTATGCAGCATCCTAAAACAATACATTGGGGAATCATAGGCCTAGGAAAAATTGCTCATAAATTTGCGCAAGACTTAAGCCATGTGCCAAACTGTAAACTCTACGCAGTTGCTTCCAGAGATCAACTTAAAGCTAATCGTTTTTCAAAATCGTATGGTTCTCAAATCGCATACAGTAATTATGAAGCTTTAGTTGAAGATCAAAATATTGATGCTGTGTATATTGCTACACCTCATGCGTTTCATAATGAGCATTCTATATTGTGTCTCAATCATAAAAAGGCGGTGTTATGTGAGAAACCTTTTGCCATGAGCCTAAGTGAAGTTGACGAAATGATAGCCACAGCAAAAGCTAATAATGTCTTATTGATGGAAGCCCTGTGGACCTATTTCCTTCCGCATTATCAATTTACTCTGAACCACTTACAACAAGCAACTTACGGACGAATAAAAAAAATTGAAGCTGATTTTGGGTTCCAACCAGAAATAGACATGACTTCAAGATTGTTTAAAAAATCTTTAGGTGGCGGAAGCTTACTTGATATTGGCATCTATCCTCTTTTTGCAGCTTTGTCAACTCTTGGTGAACCTGTTCAAATAGAGTCTAAAGCCACATTCTTTGAAAACGGTGTCGATTCGTCAACATTAATGCTTTTAAGCTATGCTAATGGTGTTGAGGCACATTTGAAAAGCACCTTAGTAGAACAGACACCTACTGAAGCTATTTTTTATTGTGACAATGGCATTATTAAAATAAATTCAAGATTTCATGAACCATCGAGTGTCACAGTAATTTCAGAAGGAAACGAAGACACATATGAATTTGACTATACTACAAATGGGTATAACTATGAGGCGCATCATTTTAACGAACTTATAAGACAAAACAAAACAGAAAGTGATATTATGACTTTTGATTTTAGCAAAAAGCTCATCACAATGCTCGATACAGTTAGACAACAGATAGGCTTAACCTATTAGCGCTACACCACGCCTCATATCTTAGATTCGCATAAAAAAAGACCCTTTGAGAAGTTCAAAAGGTCTTTAATTTTATATTCAATTACAAGCTTACATCGCTCCCCATTCTTTTAGAGATTCCATGTTTTGATTCACATAATTTTGGTTACCAGCTTCTTTAGCTGCCTGCATTGATTTTTTTGCCAATTCTATAGCTGCTTTTTTCTCTCCAGCTGCTGCATAAATTAATGACTGCTGTCTTACTTGCCAGAATCCAGGTTTCTCAATCATAGACATCGCTTTATCAATCCAAGTTTTTGCTTTTTTGATATCCTTACCAGAGTTTAAATAGTAAACAGCAGAGGCATAGTAATCGTTGGCGCTTGGACCAGACATCACACTATCAATTGCAGAAGTCACTTTTTTATCTGTTGGTACAGTAAACGGTATTGCCACATAAGATTTCTCCCATATGATATCAATGGTTCCTCCATTGTTAGTGATATTATTAATATCTATAGTCATCGTCTCAATACTAAATGGAACTTCAATCACATCAACTTTAGCAGTTGCTACAACTTTACTATCATCCCACTCTCTTGGTGCTCCCCAGTTTTCGGTGTCGCTGTAAAATATAACATCCCATTGCTTAGCAGAATTCAATTTTGTAAACATAGCATAAGCTCCTGCTTTAACATCTTGCCCTGCAATAGTCACATCATCACTAAAAGTAATTATAGTGTTTTTGTTGGCTCCAGTTCTCCACATACCTCCATAAGGTTCTAAATCCCCAAAAATAGTTCTTCCTTTAACACTCGGACGAGAATACTCAATCGTAATGTCGGTTAATCCTACTTTTTGTTCAAACTTAGCTAAGGGACTTGGTGCTGGCGTTTCGATTTGTGCGTATGAAGTGAATGTCATAGCAAACACTGCAAACACGAGTAATAATTTTTTCATTTGTATCAGATTTAATGATTAGTTTTTAATTCACGTAAATTTACAAACAAGCTAAGCCTTTGTTTGTTAATAAAACCTTAAATATAACCTCTTGAACTTGACAAAGGCTAAATGCACTGCTATATCACCAATAAAATTATATCCAAACCTATTAAACTACTAATCTCTTGTTAAATTTTGTTTAACATTATACAAAATATATTAAACAATCGTATCTTTACTACACAATTTATGAAACATGGCAAAAAAGAAGACTATCTCTAACACAGACATTATTACGTTTTATATGGATTATGTTTTGGAGCATAATACTCAACCTAAAACGGTATACGCATTTGCAAAGGCAAATCATTTTGAAGAACAAAAATTCTATGAGCATTTTGGGTCATTTGAAGCCATTGAAAAGCATATTTTTTATGCTTTTTTCCACAACACTATTTCCATATTAGAAAAAAGCGAGGATTATACTAATTTTGATGCAAGAAATAAACTCTTAAGTTTTTATTTCACTTTTTTTGAAAACTTGACTGCTAATCGCAGCTATGTTAAACATGCATTAGAACGACATAAACACAGTTTAAAGGGTTTAACATTACTGTCTCAACTGAAGCAGGCTTTCACAAATTATATAGCACAACTAGAGATTGAGCTTATAGACACCAAGCAAGAACAAATAGATAAGATTCAACGTCGCGGATTAAAAGAAACTGCCTGGATGCAGTTGCTGATAACAATGAAGTTTTGGATGGACGACACCTCTCCTGGATTTGAAAAAACCGATATTTTCATTGAAAAATCTGTAAACACAAGTTTTGATGTTCTAAATATTGCTCCACTAAAAAGCCTTATTGACTTTGGGAAATTCATTTTTAAAGAAAAAGTACAAATGCATTAAACTTTCCTATGAAAACTATAGACAACATCCCTACATCAAAAATACAAAGAGCTACAAAGCTGGTTTCTACAGGAGCAAAAGTTGGAGTTAATTATCTTAAATACTATGGAGACAAATTAACTAAAACAGAGAACGAAGCTAAAGAACGCCTCAATCAAAATAATGCTGACGACATATACAATGGTTTAAAACAACTCAAAGGCAGCGCTCTTAAAGTAGCACAAATGCTCAGTATGGAAAAAAGCATATTACCTCAGGCTTATGTAGAAAAGTTTTCTCTGGCGCAGTTTTCTGTACCACCCTTATCTGCTCCTCTGGTTCTTAAAACATTTAAAACTTACTTTGGAAAATTGCCAAGTGACATCTATGATACCTTCAATGCAACTTCTGTTAATGCTGCCAGTATAGGACAAGTCCATATTGCAGAAAAAAACGGGAAGAAACTTGCTGTGAAAATCCAATATCCAGGAGTTGCAGAAAGTATCGCTTCAGATCTCGCCATGGTAAAACCCATAGCCATGAGTATGTTTAATATTAAAGGAAAAGATTCTGACAAATATTTTAAAGAGGTCGAAAGCAAACTCATTGAAGAGACCGATTACATTCTAGAAGTTAAGCAGAGTAAAGAAATTGCTCAAAATTGCGCTCATATTCCTAATCTCTTATTCCCCAAATATTACGAAGACTTATCTTCAGACCGTATCATCACTATGGATTATATGGTTGGTGAGCACCTTTCAGAGTTTACAGCTCATAATACCAATCAGGAATTTTCAAACCAATTAGGTCAAGCGCTTTGGGATTTTTATATGTTTCAGATTCACAAATTAAAGAAGGTACATGCCGATCCGCATCCAGGTAACTTTTTGGTATCTGAAAACGGACAATTGATTGCGCTCGATTTTGGCTGTATGAAAACCATTCCGAATGAATTCTATATCCCATATTTTGAATTAGCTGAAAAAGACAATATTAATAATCGTGATTATTTTATTGAAAAACTATACCAACTTGAAATATTACGACCAGACGATACACCTAACGAAATCGCTTTTTTCACTGATATGTTCCACGAAATGCTAAGCCTGTTCACACAGCCTTTTCATGCTAAAACCTTCGACTTTTCTGATGGTGATTTTTTTGGAAAAATAGCCGAATTGGGTGAACGTTATTCAAAAAGTACGGAACTCAGAAAAATGAATGGTAATCGTGGTTCTAAACATTTTATTTACATCAACAGAACATTTTTTGGACTATACAATCTTATGTTTGATTTAAAAGCCAAGGACATCAAAATCAATAATTTTAAAACCTTATAATGACTTATATTAGCAATGAAGCGTTGAACAACTTTCATCATGTATACCGCATTAACTTAATCAATAGTTGTTCGGGTTACAAATCGGCTAATTTATTAGGTACAAAATCTAAAAATGACATAGAAAATGTTGCTGTATTTAGTTCTGTGACCCATATAGGTTCAAATCCGCCTATGCTTGGATTTTTCTGTAGACCAACAACGGTATTGAGACATACCTATGAAAATATAAAGTCTACAGGATTTTATACCATTAACCATATTCATGAACCTATTTTAGAAGATGCGCATCATACGTCGGCCAAATACGATTCAGATATTTCCGAATTTGATAAAACACAGCTCATTTCAGAATATAAACATGAGTTCTATGCGCCTTTCGTCAAAGGTGCTCCGCTCCAATTAGCCATGAAATTTGTTGAAGAATATCACATCAAAGCTAATGATACCATCCTTGTCATTGGAGAAATTATGGGATTACATGTTGATAACGAATTACTTGAAGATGATGGGTTTATAAATTTATCAAAAGGAAATGTAGCCACAATTAATGGTTTGGATGGCTACGCAATTCCCGAATTAAAATCACGCTTTGCATACCAAAGACCAAAAACTGATTTGTCATGAAAATTCTGGTTACTGGAGCAACAGGTTATATTGGAAAGCGTTTAATTCCGTTATTAGCAAATGACGACCACCAAGTTGTATGTGCCGTAAGAGACAAATTACGAGCCGATAAAAGTTATGCTGAAGAAGCCTCAATCGATGTTATTGAAGCCGATTTTTTAAAACCTGAAACACTTCATTCTATTCCGGATGATATCGACGTTGCGTTCTATCTCATTCACTCCATGTCTAATTCCTCTAAAGATTTCGAATCTCTTGAAGAACGCTGTGCAAAAAACTTCAAAAATCAACTTGAAAAAACAATAGTTAAACAAGTTATTTATTTAAGCGGGATTACAAACGAAGATAATTTATCTAAGCATCTTCAGTCTCGTAAAAATGTTGAGAATCTACTGAAGTCTGACGCCTATGCTCTTACCATTTTTAAAGCAGGAATTATTGTTGGCTCCGGAAGCTCTTCTTTTGAAATCATCAGAGATTTAGTCGAAAAGTTACCGTTTATGATTGCTCCAAAATGGCTAAATACCAAAACGCAACCGCTTGCTGTAAGAGATGTTCTAAGCTTTTTACATCGCAGTGTTGGTTTTGAAAAGGTCTATAACAAATCATTTGATGTGTTTGGCCCTGAAGTTTTAACCTACAAACAAATGCTCTTACAATTTGCCGAAGTGAGAGGATTAAAGCGTTATATATTGACAGTCCCAGTAATGACTCCAAAATTATCATCCTACTGGCTATATTTTGTCACATCTACTTCTTACAAACTAGCAACCAGTCTCGTTGATAGTATGGGTGTTCAAATTATTGGAAAACCAAGTCAAATAAACACCTTACTTCAGGTAGAACCTATTTCATATAAAGCAGCTGTAGAACACGCATTTGAAAAGATAGAACAGAATAGTATCATTTCCAGTTGGAAAGATTCTATGGTAAGTAGTGGTCGGTTAAGAAACAACCTTCATAAATACGTGAATGTTCCTAAGTACGGTTGTTTTCAGGACTATAAAGAGCGTCCTGTCATAAATTCTGAAAAAACTATTGACAAAATCTGGCGTATTGGTGGCACCACAGGATGGTATTATGGTACTTTTTTATGGAAAATTAGAGGTTATATAGACAAACTTTTTGGTGGTATTGGTTTGCGTCGCGGACGAACAAGTCCGACACAACTTGATGCTGGAGATGCATTGGATTTTTGGCGCGTCATATTTGTCGATAAAGTTCAAAAAAAGCTTCTACTCTATGCTGAAATGCGCCTGCCTGGTGAAGCCTGGCTGGAATTTAAAATCGAAGACGGTTTACTCAAACAAACAGCAACGTTTAGACCTCGTGGACTTTGGGGACGCTTGTACTGGTATAGCGTTTTACCGTTTCATGGCTTAATTTTTAAAGGTATGATTAATAAGCTTGTCGATGTCTAATCATAAAAAACAACATCTTCCAGAAAAACAGTGTCCAACTTGCGGACTCACATTTAACTGGAGAAAGAAGTGGGCAAAGAACTGGGAACATGTAAAATATTGTAGTGAAAAGTGCAGAAGAAACAAGACAACATAGGATTAATTTGGTTTAGAAACGACTTAAGAGTTCAAGATAATTATACACTCAATCAGGCCATTTCAAATCATAAGCACCTTATAGCTTGTTATTGTTTTGATCCTAAACAGTATAGCATTTCTAAATTTGGTTTTAAAAAAACCGAACGCTACAGAACTCAATTTTTGATTGAAACCATTAACCAGTTAAAAACCAACCTAAAGCAACTCAACATCGAGTTGTTTATAGCCATAGACACCCCTGAAAACGCTATAAAAAACTTAGTAGATACATTCTCGATTTCTTCCATATACTTACAAAAGGAATGGACAGATGAAGAAGTCCAAACATTAGCAAGAACAAAATCCAGCTTACCGAATACGATTATATTTCACGAATATTACGATCAGTTTTTATTTCACCCAGATGACATTCAGATGTCGTTTGATGAAATCCCTGAAGTCTTTACCAGGTTTAGAAAAAATGTGGAGTTAAATAGTACAGTTAGACCTGTTACTATCAATTCTCCATCTGAACAAATTAGCGAGATTACTAATGACACTTATGCTCCTACACTTCAGGAATTAGGTTTTGAAGTGTTTGACAAACACCCTAACAGCGCTTTTCCTTTTGAGGGTGGCGAAACAAATGCCACACAAAGACTTGATAATTATTTTTTTAAATCTAAAAAAATAGCCTCCTATAAAAAAACACGAAATGGCTTAGTTGGAGTAGATTTTAGTTCAAAGTTCTCACCTTGGTTAGCCAATGGTAGTATTTCTGCCAGAACCATTTATTGGCAAATTAAAACATTTGAAGACAAACACATTAAAAATGAATCAACCTACTGGCTCATTTTTGAACTTATATGGAGAGACTATTTTAAATACATTGCTTTGAAACATCAAAATGACATTTTCAAACTTGGTGGTATTCTCCATAAAGATTATGATTGGTATCAAAATGAAAATCAGATCAAAAAGTGGATTAACGGAACTACACCATCACATTTTGTAAATGCGAATATGATTGAACTCGCCAAAACCGGCTGGATGAGCAATAGAGGTCGGCAAAATGTAGCGTCTTACTTTGCCAAAGACATGCATTTAGACTGGCGTATTGGTGCCGCGTATTTTGAATCCATGCTTATCGATTATGATGTACATAGCAACTACGGAAACTGGATGTATGTTGCTGGTGTTGGAAATGACCCAAGAGACCGAAAATTCAATGTCAAATTACAAGCCGAGCGTTATGATGCCAATGGTAGATTTCAAAACTTATGGTTACAAGACACACTATTTTAAATGAAAACATTAAGGCTCATATTAGGTGACCAACTCAACATTAAGCATTCGTGGTTTAAAAGCACTACCAAAGATGTGACTTACTGTATGTTTGAAATGCGCCAGGAAACCGACTACGTTAAGCACCACATTCAAAAAGTAATTGGCTTTTTTGCTGCCATGCGTGAATTTTCAAAGACTGTTGCTTCTGAAGGTCATCATATCGAATACTTCAGAATTAACGACACACAAAATACGCAAGACCTTACTAAAAACTTAAAGTTATTAATTGAACGTCACGATATCGAGTGTTTTGAATATATCCAACCTGATGAGTACCGTTTAGACCTTCAGCTTAAAACTTTGTGCAAAGCACTCCAATTTGAATCAAAAGCTGTTTCCGTAGAGCATTTCTACACAAAACGTCAGGACTTAGCTCAATTTTTTAAAGGAAAAAAACAATATCTCATGGAAAATTTCTACAGAGATATGCGCAAAAAGCATGATATTTTAATGATTAGTGATCAGCCAGAAGGAGGACAATGGAACTATGATAAAAGCAATAGAAATACTTGGAAAGGCGATGTTGACATACCAACTTATAAATTGTTTAAAAATGATGTTTCCGAAGTACAAACAGATATAGAAACAGCACAAATTAAGACATTTGGACGCTTAGAAACTAAAACATTCTCCTACCCTATTACAAGGCCTCAAGCGTTAAAACAACTTAAATATTTTTGTGAAACACTTTTAGTTCATTTTGGCGATTATCAGGATGCGATGCACACAGATGAAACGTATTTATTTCATTCACGCTTATCATTTGCTATGAATTTAAAATTGTTATCTCCCAGAGATGTTGTTACTACAGTAATGAATTACTACAGGAAACATAGCGATGCCATTCACATTTCGCAAGTTGAAGGATTTATAAGGCAAGTTATTGGCTGGAGGGAATACATGAGAGGTATGTATTGGGCTTTAATGCCAGATTATAAATCTAAAAATGAATTAGAGAATCATAATTCACTAGCTGATTTTTTCTGGACTGGTGACACCAAAATGAATTGCCTTAAGCATGCTATCACCAATTCTCTTGACAATGGTTATGCGCATCATATTCAACGATTGATGATTACAGGGAATTACGCCTTATTAACGCAAACCAATCCTGATGACGTTGATGCCTGGTATCTTGGAATCTATGTAGATGCTATAGAATGGGTGCAATTACCAAATACCAGAGGCATGAGTCAATTTGCTGATGGCGGACAAATTGCCACCAAGCCTTATGTCTCTTCAGGATCATATATCAACAAAATGAGCAACTATTGTAAGTCTTGCCACTATAATAAAAATAAAAAAATTGGTGATGATGCTTGTCCGTTTAATAGTCTGTATTGGAATTTCTTAGATGATAAACGAGATCAATTAGGTGATAATTTCAGAATGGGAATGATGTATAATATATTAGATAAAATGAATCCACAAGATCTTCAACAGATAAAAGAAAAGGCGCAAGATATTATTACACATCAAAACAGTTACTAACAAGGCTAAATCTTAAATTCAATATAATTTTTAATCATTTGAAAATCAAATATATACATCCAAAGCAGATGATTAATCCTATAATTATGTTAATTTTTGTTTAATGATTAACAAAAAACATTAAACATTTTGTAAATTTGAGTCAAATAGAAATTATAATTTGATACTCAACTCCACTTATACTCAGAAAGAGCACAAGCATATCATTGCTGATTTGATTGGTAAACCATATTCGTTTTTTGAAGCGCTCAAAATGGGAGGCGTTGGTTCTAAGCGTATGATTATTGAGCAGGTGAGCCCTAATATGGAACAGTATTTAAACGTAGTTTCCGACATCAATTATGCTAATATAGAAATGCGACCAAATGGCATATTAATTTACATCAACAAAGGGCTTAAAAATTACACTTGGGTCATTCCTTATTATCAACTTGTTTTGTACAAAACTAATGGTACGAGTATTCATGCCCAAGGAAAATTTATTCGTTTTAGCAATACTAAAACATTCAAAGAGAATGCTACTTTTTTTAAGAAATTAATGAATGCCAAAATAAAGCATGACGAACAATACAGTTTTCAGTTTTAAAATGTATGGAATTAGATATAAGAACGACAGATAGAATTATAGAAATGGCTTGGGAAGATAGAACCACATTTGAAGCTATACAATTTCAATTTGGTTTGAAAGAACAGGAAGTTATCGAGCTCATGCGTAAAGAAATGACAACCAAAAGTTTCAAAATGTGGCGCAAGCGGGTTCAAGGTCGAAAAACCAAACACGAAAAACTTCGGTCATTTCAAGAAGGTCGTTTCAAATGCTCAAGGCAAAAACAAATCACCCAAAACTCGATTTCAAAACGATAACGTGCTTTGACTTAAGAGATGAGTTCTTAAGGACAGCACACTAAAAAGACATTATGAATACCAAAACTTTAAAATCAAAAATTAACGGTCAGAGCCTTGCAAATTTCTCTACAGAAGACATTGGCGAAGACCATATGTACACTGGTCTGCAAACTCCAATGAAAGCAGACGCTTTTAAATTAAGTGATGACGAAAAAAAGCAGCGCATTGCTATTCTGTTTGAAGAAATCATGGATGTCATGGGTTTAGATTTAACAGATGATTCTCTGAAAGGAACACCTAAACGTGTGGCTAAAATGTATATTGACGAAATATTTTCAGGCCTAAACCCTAAAAACAAACCACAAATCGCCTTATTTGATAACAAGTATCAATACCATCAGATGCTGGTTGAAAAATCTATCACGTTTTATTCTAATTGCGAGCATCACTTTGTCCCAATAATAGGAAAAGCTCATGTGGCTTATATCTCTTCCGGAAAAGTTATAGGGCTATCAAAACTGAACAGAATTGTACAGTATTACGCTAAACGACCTCAGGTTCAAGAACGTTTGACCAACCAAATTGCCGAAGAATTAAAAGCTGTTTTAAATACCGAAGACGTCGCTGTCATTATTGATGCTAAACATCTATGTGTGTCTTCCAGAGGCATAAAAGATAATACTTCAGCAACGGTTACGACTTACTATGGCGGACAATTTAATACACCAGAAAAAATCGCAGAATTACACAACTATATAAATAATTAATATTATGGAACTAATAAACAAAGCCTTAGAGTTCGAGCAAAGAAAAATGAGATCCTTATCCACTAGTGATCGTGTAAAAATTTCTCGTGAAGCCAAAGCCTTAATTTTGGATTTAAATCAAATTTACAAGCAGAAGAAAGATCAAAATATTATGGATATCATGAAACGTCTCACAGCGATAAAACGTAAAGTTGAGAAACGTTTAAAAGGTGCACCTCTAACAGCATAGTCTGTCATGCGTACTAAAAAAACATAAGCGTAATGGATTATAAAATCTATCTGTTACGCTTTTTTATAAAATTATAACACTCATGAAAACATACATCATTATTGGAGGCAGTAAGGGTATTGGTAACGCATTAACCAATAATTTACTTCAAAATCACAAGGTAATTAACTTAAGTAGAACAGCACCTGAGCAATCTCATCAAAATTTAACGCATTACAAGTGTGATATACTTAATGATGAACTTCCTGAAATCAAAAGTGCGGATGGATTGGTGTATTGTCCTGGTAGTATCAACTTAAAACCAATAGGGAGATTAAGTCTGGAAGATTTTAGAGACGATTATGAAATTAACGTCATTGGTGCCGTAAAAGCCATACAGCACTATCTAAGTTGTTTAAAACACAGCGAATCTCCTTCAATTGTATTGTTTAGTACTGTTGCAGCAAAATTAGGTATGCCTTATCATGCTAGCATTGCTGCTGCTAAATCTGGTGTTGAAGGCTTGGTGAAATCTTTGGGTGCCGAACTAGCGACAACATTAAGAATTAACGCAATTGCACCAACAGTTACAAACACCGATTTAGCTTCAAAACTATTACGTAATGATAAAATGATTGAGAATATTACAGAGCGACATCCCATGAAAAAGTTCTTACAACCAAAAGACGTCGCCGAAATGGCAGAATTTTTATTATCAGAAAAATCGAGTCCTATTTCTGGGCAAGTCTTTGAAATGGATTGTGGTATTGTTAGCTTTAAACTATAATTATAAACCTGTTAGCTTTTTTATGGTAACACTCTTTTCAAAAACTAAACATTCACATATGATAGAAAAAACATCTATATATGATATTGAAATCAACAGCCTTAACGGAGTACCTTTATCGCTTTCAAATTTCAAAGGAAAATTTATACTTTTAGTCAATGTAGCATCAAAATGTGGTTTCACATCTCAGTATAAGGACTTACAAAGCCTTTATGATACATATAAGGATGATCTTATTGTTATAGGCGTCCCATGCAATCAATTTGGAATGCAAGAACCAGGAAATGCCAGTGAAATAGAATCCTTTTGCGAAATTAACTATGGCGTTACGTTTCCTATAACAGAAAAAATAGACGTTAAAGGCAGTCAACAACACCCGTTATATACTTGGCTCACTCAAAAAAATAAAAACGGCATAACGAACTCCAAAGTGAAATGGAATTTTCAGAAATATCTGATTAGTCCTGATGGTGAATTAATAGATTATTACTATTCAATTACATCTCCAGCGAGTTCAAAAATTACAAAGCACTTAAAATAATTAATCATGTTTGGATTATTCAAAAACACATCGGAGGTTGAAAAACTTCAAAAAAAGTACGAAAAGCTAATGAAAGAGTGGCATGCATTATCGACCACAAATCGAGCAGAGAGTGACAAAAAATATGCTGAAGCTAATAAAATTCAAGAGCAAATAGAATTATTACAAAATCATTAAAATGAAGTTCTTTAAGCCATTTATCGTCTTTTTAATTATCAATTTTGCAGCTCTAGGAATTGGTAGTTGGCTAATGGCTGATGGACCTCAAGGGGAATGGTATCAATCGCTTTCAAAAGCACCTTGGACTCCCGATGGATGGGTTTTTGGAGTCGCGTGGACAACCATCATGATTTGTTTTTCAATGTATATGGCATTCTTATATTCTATACGACCAACGTCCAAAGTTAAACTATTATTCACTATACAGTTCTTACTCAATATAGGTTGGAACTTTATATTTTTCAATCAGAGGCTCACCACATTAGGCTTAATTGCTATAATTCTTTTAACCATTATAGTTGCTGCATTTTTATTGACTTACTCAAAAGATTTAAAAGTAAAATCGGCACTTATACTTCCCTACCTTATCTGGCTTTGTATAGCCACCTCACTAAATTTATACATTGTTTTATATAATTAATATGAAAATATACAGGCTACATAAAAAACAAAATTTACCAATCACAGTGGAGACTGCTTGGAAGTTTTTATCAGACCCTAATAACCTTAAGACTATAACACCTGATTATATGGGCTTTCACATTTTGTCTGGAGCAGACAGACCTATGTTTGCAGGACAGATTATACAATATATTGTAACACCAGTTTTAGGTATAAAAACAAAATGGGTTACTGAAATCACTCATAGTATAGACAATCACTATTTTGTTGACGAACAACGTTTCGGCCCTTACGCCTTATGGCATCACAAACATTTTATTAAGGAAATTGAAGGTGGTGTTGAAATGGAAGATATTATTGACTACAAAGTCCCTTTCGGAATTCTGGGACAGCTGGTACATCCGATCTTAGTCAAACCTAAACTGGAGGAAATTTTCAACTATCGCACAAAAAAATTAGAAGAATTATTTGGAACCTATAGCATTTAAAGTCACTTGACATTATGACACAACCCATCAATATTTTTTGGTTTAGACGCGATTTACGCTTAGATGACAACCTTGGTTTTTATGAAGCCTTAAAAAGTGAGCATCCTGTATTGCCCATTTTTATTTTTGATTCTGAAATATTAGACCAACTGCCTGAAGATGATGCAAGAGTAACGTTTATTCATAATACACTACAGAGCATGCGCTCAACGCTTCAAGATGAACATGACAGTAGTATTGCCATATATCACGGAAAACCTCTTGACATTTTTAAAGAACTCATAGAAACTTATAGCATTCATACAGTTTATACTAATCATGATTATGAACCCTATGCTAAAGAGCGTGATACCAAGGTAAGTGATATGTTATCTGAAAATGGAATCGCATTTAAAACCTATAAAGACCAGGTTATTTTTGAAAAAGATGAAGTCGTTAAAAAAGATGGCGACCCTTATGTTGTTTACACACCCTATATGAAAGTCTGGAAAGAAAAATTTAAATCCCATGATTTAGAAATTTTCTATACTAATGCGTATCTCGATAATCTTGTAAAGCATACACGATTACCAAATTTAAGTTTATCTGATATTGGTTTTCAAACTTCAAATCAGGTTATTGCTGAATATACAGTTACACCAACACTCATCCAATCTTATGAGGATACAAGGAATTTCCCAGCTAAAGATGCGACTTCAAGATTGGGTCCGCATTTACGTTTTGGGACAGTTAGTATTCGGAAAATGGTAAAAAAAGCCATAGCAGAGAGTAATGAAGTCTTTTGGCAAGAATTAATTTGGAGAGAGTTTTTTATGCAAATTCTTTGGCATTTTCCACAGACCACTAAAGAGGCGTTTAAACCGAAATACGATCGCATTGAATGGCGAAACAATGAAGATGAATTTAAGTTGTGGTGTGAAGGTAAAACAGGTTATCCTCTAGTTGATGCTGGAATGCGTCAACTTAATAAAACTGGTTTTATGCATAACCGTGTTCGCATGCTTGTTGGTAGCTTTTTATGCAAACATCTGCTTATCGATTGGCGTTGGGGTGAAGCGTATTTCGCTGAAAAATTACACGATTATGAAATGGCGAGTAATGTTGGCAACTGGCAATGGGTAGCAGGTTCGGGAGTTGATGCTGCTCCTTATTTTAGAATTTTTAATCCGACAACTCAAATTGAAAAATTTGATAAAGACCGAAAATACATCAAAACCTATGTACCAGAGTTTGACACAGACGAATATGTAGACCAAATAGTTGATCATAAAGAAGCCAGAGAACGCTGTTTAAAAACTTATAAAGAAGCAGTTAGCTAACATAAGATTAACATTATTTTTAAATCCCATACTTCATTTTTAAGTAACTTTAAGTACTAATTTTTAAAACTAATAACAATGAACACTAAAGATGTTGCTCAAAAATGGACACAAATGTGTAGAGAAGGTAAAAATCTGGATTGCATCAACGAACTCTATGCAGAAAATATAGTGAGTAGAGAAATGCCTGGTATGCCAGGAGAGCTTGTTTCAGGGAAACAAAATGTATGGAACAAAAACAAAGAATGGTTAGATAACGTGAGTGAATTTCACGGAGGACAGATTAGCGACCCTGTCATTGCAGATAATCATTTTACATCAAAAATGACTTTTGATGTGACTTTTAAAGATCGTGGCAGACAGCAAATGGAAGAAGTCGCTGTTTTTGGTGTTAAAGATGGAAAAATCGCCAGCGAACAGTTTTTCTATTCTATGGAATAAACAATATTAATTATTTCACATAAAAAAAGCCTTGATTGATCAAGGCTTTTTTATGTTTTAAAAGTATGGTATTATTAATTTCCATCCACACGAGTAATCTTTGCACCAATAGCACGTAAACGCTCATCAATGTTTTCATAACCTCGGTCAATTTGCTCAATATTATGAATTGTAGATGTGCCTTTTGCTGATAATGCTGCTATTAATAAAGATACACCCGCTCTAATATCAGGAGAAGTCATTGTTGTTGCTTTTAATGTCGATTTAAAATCGTGACCAATAACTGTAGCTCTATGAGGATCACAAAGAATAATTTTTGCTCCCATATCAATCAACTTATCTACAAAGAACAAACGGCTTTCAAACATCTTTTGATGTACAACTGCACTTCCTCTGGCTTGAGTTAAAATAGTTAAGATAATACTTAGTAAATCTGGTGTAAATCCTGGCCAAGGTGCATCAGAAACGGTTAAAATAGAACCGTCAATATAGTTTTGTACTTCATACCCATTTGTATGAGCAGGAATATAGATATCATCGCCTTGACGTTCTACTGTTATTCCAATTTTTCTAAACACGTTAGGGATTTGTCCTAAATCATCCCAACTTACATTAGTAATAGTAAGTTCACTTTTTGTCATTGCTGCTAACCCGATCCAACTTCCAATTTCAATCATATCTGGTAGCATTCTGTGGTCTGTACCACCTAATTTATCAACCCCTTCTATAATCAACATATTAGAGCCAACACCATTGATTTTAGCTCCCATTCTGTTAAGCATCTTACAAAGTTGTTGCAAATAAGGTTCGCAAGCAGCATTATAAATCGTTGTGGTTCCTTCTGCTAAAACAGCTGCCATCACAATATTTGCTGTACCAGTAACTGATGCCTCATCGAGAAGCATATAGGTTCCTGTAAGTTTATCGGCTTCTACTCCATAGAATAAATCTTCTTTGTTGTAGCGAAACTTAGCTCCTAAATTTATAAATCCTTCAAAATGGGTATCCAGACGTCGACGTCCGATTTTGTCACCTCCAGGTTTTGGAATGTAACCTTTTCCGAAGCGAGCTAATAACGGACCAACAATCATAATTGAACCTCTTAAACCTTTTCCATCTTCTTTAAATTCGGCAGATTCCAGATATTTTAAATTGATATCATCAGCTTTAAATGTATATGACCCCTTACCTACTTTATTGATTTTCACCCCTAATTTTTTAAGTAAGGCTATCAATTTATTGACATCTATGATGTCTGGTATGTTGTCAATTTTAATTTCTTCGGCAGTTAAGAGCACTGCGCATAGAATTTGTAATGCTTCGTTTTTTGCGCCTTGAGGTTGGATTCTTCCTTTTAATTTATGACCTCCTTCAATAATAAATGTTGCCATGAAGTTTGATTAGTAGCGTTTTCTGTTTCGGTTAGAATTATTTTTTTTGTGATGTGATTTCTTAGAATTGGAATTAGAATATTTCTTCTTATTACGCATTAAACTTGTAGCATCTGAAAGATCCTCATCACTTCCTTTTAAGTTGATTTTCCCACCAGACAATTCGTATAAGTGGTTAAAAATAACATCATCTTCAACGGTGTCTTTGTTCCAATTTAAAAAGCATTTTTTCATGTGATTAGCAATAGTATATACTAATGCTTCTTTTAGCTCACCTTCTTCCCATGTATTAGCGACATCAATCATCGTCTTAATATTGTTTCCGTAGAAACGGTATTTAGGATGATTTTGCGGATATTTTAAAGGTTCTGGACCTTCTGAGAGTTCTTCTTTTGAAGGTTTTGGATAAGGTGAATCTGCATCTAATTCAAAATCGGCTATAATAAACAGCTGATCCCAAAGTTTATGCTGAAAATCTGGTACATCACGTAAATGTGGCTGTAAATTACCCATCACATTAATGATAGATTTTGCCACTTTATTGCGTTCTTCTTTTGTTGGTAATTCTTTAGCGTAATTAATCATTTTTTGAAGATGTCTTCCATACTCAGGAATAATCAAATGTTCACGCTCTGTGTTGTATTCTAAATCGTCAATCAAAATATATATTTGTGTAGTATTTGTAAACTATGCATGAAGTATTTCTGCATATCGATGCAAAATACAAAAAAATAATTATCGAAACTGTTTTTTACAAAGAAATAACACCTTCTACTTTCTCTGCAACTTCCTTGTATTTAGCAATGACAGCATCAGGATCTTTCATATGTAAATTTACCGAAACACTTGTATAGGTTCCTTTTCCAGATTCTTTGGTTGTAATAACGGCTCCTATATTGTCAAATAAATCTTCTATTTGCTTGATTTTATGTTCATCTGTCGGAACAATAAACTTGTATAGATATTCTGAAGGCCAGCTTGATGTTTCGTACAACTGGCTTCTAAGTTTTTTATAAAATTCTTCTGTTTTTTTCTGTGAACTCATGCTTTTTTTTATTACCAAGCAAAGATACATTATACTTTGCATTTTGCTTTGCTTAATTATTGTTAATTTTATCACCAAAATCTTGCCAAATTGAAAACACAACGTATTGTTATAACTGGTGGTCCTGGAACCGGAAAATCATCAATCATAAATGAATTAATTTCAAGAGGTTACACTTGTTTAGAAGAAGTATCAAGACAAGTAACACTAGAAGCCCGAAAAGATGGCGTTGACCAACTTTTTTTAACCAAACCACTACTTTTTAGCGAATTGTTATTAGAAGCAAGAATACAACAATACAAAGATGCATCATCCTCTACTGAACCCGTAGTTTTTCTTGACCGTGGTTTACCTGATGTTTTAGCTTATATGAATTTTGTTAAAACAGACTACCCAGCACATTTCACCGAAACTTGTGAGCAACACAAGTATGACCAAGTATTTATATTAGCGCCATGGCAGGAAATTTTTGTTAGCGACAGTGAACGCTATGAAAACTTTGAGCAAGCTGTAGAAATTCACCATTCATTAATAGACACGTACAATCGATTTGGATATGATCTCATTGATGTGCCTTTTGCAAGTATTTCAAGTCGAGCAGATTTCATTATAGACGTGTTAAAATTATAGATGCCACATCCAATAAACATATTAGAACAGTATTGGAATCACACCTCATTCAGACCGCTTCAAGAAGATATTATCAATTCGGTTTTAGAAAATAACGATACCTTTGTATTACTGCCGACTGGTGGTGGCAAATCGATTTGCTTTCAAATTCCAGCACTCATTAAAGAAGGTATCTGTATCGTTATTTCTCCGCTTATTGCTTTGATGAAAGACCAGGTAAACAGTTTGAAACTTAAGGGTATAAAAGCTATGGCGATTACAAGTGGGATAAAATACAGTGAATTAGATACCTTACTCGACAATTGCATTTACGGAAATTATAAATTTTTGTACCTCTCACCCGAACGCTTGCAACAGGATATTGTTCAGCAACGTATTCAGCAAATGAATGTGAACCTAATTGCTGTAGACGAAGCACATTGTATTAGTCAATGGGGAAATGATTTTCGACCTGCTTATAAAAATATCGTTTTACTAAGACAGTTACAGCCAAGTGTAAATGTAATTGCGCTTACGGCAACAGCAAAACCTGAAGTTATTAAAGACACTATAAGCGCATTGGATTTTATATCGCCTAAGGTATTTAAAGCATCATTTTCAAGGCCAAATATATCCTATCAGGTTAAGTTTAGTGAAGACAAACTTTACGATCTGGAGCAGCTTCTAAAAAAGCATAAAGGGTCATCTATTGTATATGTTCGTAGTCGAAAAATGAGTATTAATTTACATAATGTTTTAAGCAAAAAAGGATTTAGCAGTACGTTTTTCCATGGTGGCATTCCTTCAAAAGACAAACAGGAACGCTTACAGCAGTGGATGAATAACCAAAAAGAAATTATGGTAGCAACTACTGCTTTTGGTATGGGAATTGATAAACCAGATGTAAAAACAGTAATTCATATTAATTTACCCGAAAGTCTTGAAAGTTACTATCAGGAAGCTGGACGTGCTGGTCGAAATAATGAAGATGCCTTTGCTATCATCTTAACTAATAAATCTGATGAGCAAACTTTAAAAAATCAGTTCATTGCCAGTTTGCCATCTCTTGATGAGATTAAACTTGTATATCGAAAACTCTGTAATTTCTTTCAAATATCTTATGGCGAAGGTGAACTGAGCACACATCGCTTTAACTTTAGTGATTTTTGCAAAGCTTATGACTTTAAAAGTTCAAAAACCTATAATACCTTACAACTTCTAGATAGAAATAGTATCATAAAATTATCACAGCAGTTTAATTATAAAACCAAACTTCAGTTTATTGTTAGTAACACTGCTCTGTTTTCTTATCTGGAAACACATGCGCAATACAATATTCTTGTAAAAACAATTTTAAGGACTTACGGCGGAATTTTTGAGCATCAACTAGCGATTAATATATCTCTCATTGCTGATAAATCTACAATCGGCGAAAAACAAATCATTGCTATTTTAAATCAACTACATAAAGATGGTATAGTCGATTTTTTGTTTTCTAATACCGATTCTGAAGTTATATTTCTTCAACCCAGAGAAGATGACAAAACAATTAATAGAATAGCTAATGTTGTAGAACAACAACAAGAATTAAAACGCTATCAGGTGAATTCGGTATTGGAGTATATCACTAATGATAAAGTGTGTAAAAACAAACAACTTTTGCATTACTTTGGAGAAGTTTCTGAAGTCAATTGCAACACATGTTCGGTGTGTACATCAAAAGACATTTCACAAAATCCAAACTCAATCCCGGAAATAAAAGCTCTAGTCATTGAAGCCCTTGAGAAACAACCAATGACTTCAAGACAACTCGTAGAACGATTTCCGCAGAACAAAGAACACATATTACCTGTGTTACAGTTATTGCTTGAACATCATATGATTATACTAACACCTGCAAACACCTATAAAATTAAACATACATGAAGCGCGACAAATTAAAAATCATTTTCATGGGAACTCCAGATTTCGCAGTTGCCACACTTAAAACATTAGTTGAAAACAATTACGATGTTGTAGGCGTTATTACAGCACCAGACAAGCCAGCAGGTCGAGGGCGTCAATTGAACGAATCGGCAGTAAAAAAATATGCTGTAAAGGAAGGGCTTACTGTTTTACAACCCACCAATTTAAAAAATGAGGCGTTTATTACAGAATTGAAATCACTAGGAGCTAACCTTCAAATTGTAGTTGCGTTTCGAATGCTTCCGAAAGTGGTATGGGACATGCCTAAATATGGCACATTTAATTTACATGCGTCACTACTGCCAAATTACCGAGGTGCAGCTCCAATACATTGGGCTATTATTAATGGTGAGACTAAAACTGGTGTTACTACATTTTTTATAGATGAAAAAATTGATACTGGCGCAATGATGCTTCAAGAAGAGATACCTATTGAAAATGATGAAACTGTTGGTGCGCTTCACGATAAATTAATGCATATAGGGAGTGATTTAGTTTTAAAAACGGTACATCTAATTCAAGAAGGCGATATAGAAACCACTATACAACCCAAAACAGAGCATTTAAAAACGGCTTACAAACTTCATAAAGACAATTGTAAAATTGATTGGAGTTTAGACCTTGACACCATATATAATAAGATTAGAGGTTTAAATCCGTTTCCTGCCGCATGGTGTCAACTTATTAATGGAGAAGACACCTTAAACATTAAGATTTATAAGGTTGAAAAAGAAATGGCTTCGCATGATTTAGACTCTGGCACATTACTAGTATCAAAAAAAGAGTTAAAAGTAGCAGTAAGAGGAGGTTACATTATAATTAAAGAAATCCAGCTTCCAGGCAAACGTAAAATGGATGTACAATCACTATTAAACGGTTATGATTTTAACAAAAATGCAAAAATGCTCTAAAACCCTTGTATACATTGATATTTGAAAAAAATCCGATGAAATGCAAACCTTTATTAACAAATGCTCTAAGTTATCAACAAATACTTGTATTTCCCTTGCTATTACTTGCGTAGGTTGATTTTACGTATAAATTTGTAGACGGATTTAACAATAACGTTTAACCCAACTATTTTTTTAACAATTTAAAATACAAATTTTATGAACAAAACAGATTTAATCAATGGGATGGCAGAAAATGCTGGAATTACTAAAGCAGCTGCTAAGAAAGCATTAGATTCATTATTAATTGACATCGAAGGATCTTTACAAAAAGGAAACAGAGTTTCTTTAGTAGGATTTGGATCTTGGTCAGTTTCTAAAAGATCTGCAAGAGAAGGAAGAAACCCTCAAACTGGTAAAACTATACAAATCAAAGCTAAAAACGTAGTAAAGTTTAAAGCTGGATCTGATTTAAGTAGTGCTGTAAACTAGTATGTCTTTAAATAGATTACGAAAAGCTCACTTAAAAGTGAGCTTTTTTGTTTTTATATTCTCCTTCGAATTTATTGGTTATTAGAAAAATATGTTTTAGATTAGTACGTAAATCATGCACATATGATTATATCAAAGCCCAAAAAAGGACATCTTCTCATTGCTGAACCATCAATTATTGGTGACTTATCATTTAATAGGTCAGTTATTCTACTGGCAGATTATAATGACGAAGGTTCTATTGGCTTTATTCTTAATAAACCTTTAGAATACACATTAAACGATTTAATACCTGATACTGAAGCGACATTCAAAGTCCATAATGGAGGTCCTGTAGAGCAGGATAATTTATATTTTATACATCAGGTACCACAGTTGATTCCAGACAGTATTGAAATTTCACATGGCGTATATTGGGGAGGAAACTTTGAGATTGTTTTACAACTTCTTAAAGACGAAAAGCTGACCACCTCTGATATTAGATTTTTCTTAGGATATTCGGGTTGGGAAGCCAAACAGTTAGATAACGAATTAGAGTCTAATGCCTGGATTGTTTCTGAAAATGTTTACAAAAACGAACTCATCAATAAATGTTGTGATTCATTTTGGAAAGAAAAAATGCTAGAATTAGGTGGTGATTATTCGCTGTGGTCTAATGCGCCAGAAAACCCAAGTTATAATTAAGATAAGCGCATCTTAGTATTTAACCTTCTCAAAATATCTTCGGAAACTTTAGTATCAAACACCTTTTTGCGATATTTCAATATGGGTTGAATTCCTATAATGACATTTGTAATGAATAATTCATCTGCTTTCTGAAGTTCAAACGGTGAAATTGATGCCTCTTCTAAGACGTAATCTCCAGAATTTAATATAACATCAATAATTTGCTTTCTCATAACACCATTTAAACATCCATCTGTTATTGGTGGTGTTTTAATGTGTTCACCAGACACTAAAAACAAGTTACCTTGTAACGCTTCAACGACGCTTTTATTTGTATTGAGTAATAGACAGTTATCAAAATCATTCTCTTTGGCGTAAATACTTCCTAAAATATTAATCGCTTTATTATTAGTTTTGAGTGTAGATAACAATCCAGGAGCAACAGAATAATCTTTATATAAATCTACAGTATAAGATTTTAATGAAGATACTGTATAGAAATCATTAGGTAAAGGCTCGGCATCAATACTATAACTAACTCTGTTTTCTTTTGGCAGATATCTACCTCCATCACCTCTATCGACATTGAAACGAACTCTCGCTGATGATTTTGCCAATCCATTAACGTTTATGGTTTTTAAAATTTCAGCTTCAAGAAACTCCATCGTAAAATTCATTGGGATTTCCATACGCATAATTCGCATAGAAGCCATGAGTCTAAAATAGTGATCCTCCCAAAATAAGATTTTACCATGCACTACTTTTAATGTTTCAAAAAGTGCATCACCAAACTTATACCCTCTATTATCGTTGGTAATGAAGTTATCCTCTTTTATAAGTTTGCCATTAAAATTTATCATAAAAAAAGTCTCGATTAAACATCGAGACAAATATAAAACTTATTGATTGTTATGTTCTAGGCAGAACCCAAAACTTGCTTTAAATCTGAAATTTGATTATCCCAGAGCATTTTAGCTTCATCAACTTCATCCTCATCAGCAAAATCAGTTACAATAATAGATACGTCTTTAGTGATTTCATCAACCTGAATTCTGATTTCAAAAAAATAACTTGCGCCATCTTCATCGTCATTTAACCATCTAAACTTTATACGCTCTCCACTTTTCTTGCTCAACAACTTTGCTTTTTCTTCACTTCCGTCCCAAATAAATGTAAATAATTCTCCACGAGAATTTACATTATCAGCAAACCATTCTGATAAGCCCGAAGGTGTTGATATATATTGATACAAAAGTTGAGGCGACGCATGTATTACAAACTCCATCTCAATTTTTACTTTGTCTTCCATAGATATATTTATTATTGTGCTCAATATATACATTAATTGTTGAGTTTAAAACTAAAACTGAAAAAAAATAATTTGCCCATTTTATGTTTGTTCAGATAAATTTTGTTTTTATATTTGCACCCTCATAAATGGCGAGGTAGCTCAGTTGGTTAGAGCGTTGGATTCATAACCCAGAGGTCACGAGTTCAAATCTCGTTCTCGCTACAGAAGAAAGTCTTATACGTTTGTATAAGACTTTCTTATTTTATGACCTTTTACATACCTGCTTATTACCAATTTTCCCAATAAAATTTGTCCAATCTAACAGTTTTTATAAACACTTAATTATCAATCAATTAAATCTATAAGTGTTTTTTTAAATGTTAAAAAAGTGCATTTCAACGGTTTTTTTTGCATTTTATGGAGTGAATTATAAATAAAGTAATATATTAGCAACCTAATTATTGGACATAAATTCATTAAACCCCAAACTAATGAGAAAAATTACCTGCTTAATTGCACTGTTATTTATAATAGTGCAAACTTCCTTTGCGCAAGAGACTTATAAAAGAATTCGCATCAACAGTTCTGATCAGATGACTATCGAAAAGCTAGATCATCTTAGCATCGATTTAACATGTGGCGTACTCATCGAGAGTAATGGCATATTTATGGAAATCGAAGATTATCAAATACAGCGACTTGAAAGTGAAAATATTGCATACACTGTTTTAATTGATGATGTCACTAAATTTTATAGTGATCGAGCAATAAGTGACCTTCCAAAAGCAAGTTTAGAAATTCAACAAGAAAAATCACTAGCCGCTCAAAGATCATTGAGTGTTAGTGAATTGATTAATAATGTAGGACAATATAATGAATGTGACGAGATAGATTGGGCAGTCCCAACAAACTGGAATATAAATGATGCTGCAAATTATCCAGCAGAAACAAATCATTTTGGTGGTTGTTTAACATTTGACATGGTTGTTCAAGAGTTAGATGATATGAGAGCCTTATATCCACATCTTATTTCAGCAAAAACCAATGCATCACCAACCAACCAACTTACCTTAGAAAACAGAACGGTATGGATGGTTAGAATATCTGATAACCCAGATATTGATGAAGCTGGTGAACCAGAAACTTTATATCAATCATTAATTCACTCTAGAGAATCTGCTACTGTAATGAATCAACTATTCTTCATGTGGTACTTGCTCGAAAATTATGATACTGATCCTGCGATAAGAAATTTAGTAAATAATCAAGCGTTATATTTTATTCCCGTTTTTAACCCAGATGGTTTTGTTTATAATCAAACAGTAGCGCCAAATGGTGGTGGCGGACAACGAAAAAACAGAAATACATCTGGATCATGCGGTACTTACAGTGAAGGTATTGACTTAAATAGAAATTCGGGTTACTATTGGGGCAATGGAGGTTCTTCAACTTCAGATAGCTGTAGTTCAATATATGCTGGATCTTCTGCATTCTCTGAGAATGAAACACAAATTATGCGTGATTTCTTTCTACAGCACGATTTTAAAATCGCTTTAAATCACCATTCCTTTAAAAATACAATGCTACATGCTTATGCAGGTGTTGATCATATACCAAACCCTAGACCTGATGAGTATTCAAAATATAACCATGACATGACCAAATACAATAGATATGGTTATGGACCATCTACATCTATTACTTCTTTAAATAGTGGTAATATGAATGACTGGATGCTTGGTGGACCATCTGGTACTAATCCTGGAAACGGTGTATCTTCAGGTGGAACAGGATCTAACAAACACACAATGGCTTGGACTCCTGAAAATGGATCTGGTACTGGAATTGAAACAACAGGTGGAACTTATGGAGGATTTTGGCCTTCACCATCAGCTTTTTTACCTATTGCAAAACGTGCTATGCGTATGAATCTTCTGGCGGCATACTTCAGTGGTAAATATGCTCAGGTTCATGATATGACACAGAGTAACCTTACCACACTTTCTGGAGATTTAAAATTCGAAATAGAACGTTTAGGTCAAACTGCTGGTGATTTTACACTTACAGTAACACCAGTATCTTCAAACATTGTATCTATTGGAGGTGCTGTTACCGAAAGCTTTACAAATGCAGCTAATCCAAATTTTCCTGCTACAGAAACGAACCCGATTCAGGTCACTTTAGACCAAAGAGATGTAAATATAAGTTATACCTTAGACCCAGGAATTCTTCCTGAAGAACTTATAGAATACAAAATAGTATTGACAAGTGATTATGCAACTGACAATGTATTATATGAAGCTAATATCAAAAAAGCTTATAATCCAAATGTACTATTAAGTGATGATCCTGACACCACTAACTTAGGAAACTGGACAGCGTCTGGTGGTACATGGTCTACTACTTCTGATGCTTACTCTGGAACAACTGCAATCACAACAACGGCTACTGCTCCTTATTCTAATGGAGAAAACAAACAATTACAATACAATCAATCTATTGATTTGAGTGGAAAAGATGCTACAGTGATTCAGTTTTATGGAAAATGGGATCTTGAACGTAGTTTTGATTATGTTCAAATTGAGGCCTCATTAAACGGAACATCTGGATGGACGCCTTTATGTGGAAAACTCACAAAAGCAGGATTTCTTCAAATTAACAATCAGTATTCACAGAAATCAACAGATACGTTTCAGCCTGCTGGAGAACCATTATACGATGGTGATACTCAGGATAAATGGAACATGGAAGAAATCGTAATTGATGCTTCTAATAATTCGTTTCTATTGAACCAACCTACAGTATTTCTTAGATTTGATTTTAAAACGGATACAGGTAATTCCCCATCAAGCAACAACAATAGACAAGATTCATATACAAATGTAGATTTTGAAGGTTTTACTTTTGATGATTTCAGAGTTATTGAAATAAAAACACCTTGTGATAACACTACGCCTCCTAATAATCTCAGCGTTGACATAGTAACTCCTATTTCAGCGGAAATTAGCTGGGACATTATCCCTTCAGCAACTTATGATGTAAGGTATAGAGAAATTGGAGCTCCAACTTGGACTGTAATTACAGATGTTGATGTAAATCCGTACGTTATATCTGGTCTTTCAGAAAATACTGATTATGAGGTACAAATAGCAACTAGATGTGTCTCGACAACATCATCGTATAGTACATCACAAAACTTTACAACAACTACATCTGCTGCTTGTACTGGAAGTAGTGTAAGTTCATACCCATACACTGAAGATTTTGAAAGTGCTGTTAATGGAGGACTCGGATTATGGAATCATGATCCAAGTGATGATGGTGAATGGACCATTGATTCTGCTGGTACTGGATCTCCTGATACTGGACCGAGTGGAGACTTCGATCCTTCCAACCCAACTGTGAACAGAACTTCAGGTAACTATATGTATGTTGAAGCTTCTCTTAATCAAAACCCTGGACCAGAAAGTACAGTTTATTTAGTAAGTCCTTGTATTGATCTAAGTGGTTTTGAAAACGGAAACTTCTCCTTTTACTATCATATGTTTGGTAGTGATATGGGCATATTAACTGTCGATGTAAGTACTGACAATGGAACGTCTTGGAGCACCATAAATACCTTAAGTGGTCAACAAGAACAATCTGATGAAACTGATGCCTGGGAAAAAGCAGATATCAACCTCTCTGCTTACAATAATCAAATTATTAAAATTCGTTTTTCGGGTACTACACCATTAGATACTAGTGGTGGTGTTGCTTCAAATGCACCCTTTAGAAGCGATATGGCTATTGACTATATAAATATAACAGCTGATGTTGCTTCTGTATCTGCTCCTCCTACTGCTCTTTGCCAAAACATAACAGTTCAGTTAGATGCTGCTGGCAATGCAACTATAGTTGCTGCAGATGTTGATGGTGGTTCTACAGATGATGTTCTTATTACCGACTTAAGCATCGATATAGATACTTTCGATTGTAGTGATATTGGAACACCTGTTGATGTGACATTGACAGTGACCGATGGAGATAATCAAACAGATACATGTATCGCAACAGTTACTGTTGAAGATCAAGTAGATCCTGAATTTGTTAATGTTCCTGCTAATATTACATTAACCTGCGGAAATAATCAGCCAACATGGACAGATCCTACCGTTACTGATAATTGCGGAACAGGCTTAACACCTGTAAGAACTGACGGAACAGGTCTTAATAGTGGAAGCACATTTCCTGATGGATTAACAACCATCAGTTATTCAGTAGACGATGGAAATGGAAACACAAATACAGCATCATTTACTGTAAATGTAGTTGTCGATAACCAAAACCCGGTAGCTGTGTGTCAAAATATTACTGTTCAGTTAGATGCTTCAGGAAATGCTACAATTACAGCTGCTCAAATAAATAATGGATCTACTGATAATTGTGCTATAGCATCAATTGCGGCATCTCAAACAGATTTCACATGTGCTGATGAAGGTGATAATAACGTTACACTTACTGTGACTGACACCAATGGAAATGTGGACACATGCACTGCTGTAGTTACTATCACATTACAAGATGCTCCAACAGGATTAGAATGTTGGGAAACTGCTAACTATAATTACACAACGTGTATGTGGGATGTTAGCGGAACTCCTCCTACTCCTGTAGTGACCGATGTGACAATTTGTTCTGACGAGTCTTACACTTGGTCTGTTAATGGATTGACTTACAATGGTGCTGATGGAGACACATCTGTAACTGTCACAGGTAGTGGTTGCGATCCAGATCAAACGCTTAATATTACAGTAACGCCTGAGCCTGCTCCGGTTGTGACTGATGTGACGATTTGTTCGGATGAATCTTACACATGGACAGTTAACGGTTTAACTTATAATGGTGCTGATGGTAATACTTCGGTAACGATTGAAGGTGAAAACTGTGATGCTGATCAAACACTTAATATTACGGTAACGCCTGAGCCTGCTCCGGTTGTAACTGTCGTGACGATTTGTTCGGATGAGTCTTATACTTGGACAGTTAACGGTTTAACTTATAATGGTGCAGATGGTAATACTTCAGTAACTATTGAAGGTGAAAACTGTGATGCTGATCAAACACTTAATATTACAGTAACGCCTGAGCCTGCTCCGGTTGTGACTGATGTAACAATTTGTTCGGATGAATCTTACACTTGGACAGTTAACGGTTTAACTTATAATGGTGCTGATGGTAATACTTCGGTAACTATTGAAGGTGAAAACTGTGATGCTGATCAAACACTTAATATTACAGTAACGCCTGAGCCTGCTCCTGTTGTGACTGATGTAACGATTTGTTCGGATGAGTCTTATACTTGGACAGTTAACGGATTAACTTATAATGGTGCTGATGGTAATACTTCAGTAACGATTGAAGGCGAAAACTGTGATGCTGATCAAACACTTAATATTACAGTAACGCCTGAGCCTGCTCCTGTTGTGACTGATGTAACAATTTGTTCAGATGAATCTTATACTTGGACAGTTAACGGATTAACTTATAATGGTGCTGATGGTAATACTTCGGTAACGATTGAAGGTGAAAACTGTGATGCTGATCAAACACTTAATATTACAGTAACGCCTGAGCCTGCTCCTGTTGTGACTGATGTAACAATTTGTTCAGATGAATCTTATACTTGGACAGTTAACGGTTTAACGTATAATGGTGCTGATGGTAATACTTCAGTAACGATTGAAGGTGAAAACTGTGATGCTGATCAAACACTTAATATTACAGTAACGCCTGAGCCTGCTCCTGTTGTGACTGATGTGACAATTTGTTCTGATGAGTCTTATACTTGGACAGTTAACGGTTTAACGTATAATGGTGCTGATGGTAATACTTCGGTAACTATTGAAGGTGAAAACTGTGATGCTGATCAAACACTTAATATTACAGTAACACCTGAGCCTGCTGCAGTTGTAACTGATGTGACGATTTGTTCGGATGAGTCTTATACTTGGACAGTTAACGGTTTAACTTATAATGGTGCTGATGGTAATACTTCAGTAACGATTGAAGGTGAAAACTGTGATGCTGATCAAACACTTAATATTACAGTAACACCTGAGCCTGCTGCAGTTGTAACTGATGTGACGATTTGTTCGGATGAGTCTTATACTTGGACAGTTAACGGTTTAACTTATAATGGTGCCGATGGAAATACTTCAGTAACGATTGAAGGTGAAAACTGTGATGCTGATCAAACACTTAATATTACAGTAACACCTGCTACTAATACGTATTATGCTGATACTGATGAAGATGGATTTGGTGACCCACTAAATGAAATCATTACATGTACTCAACCTTTCGGATATGTAACAGACAATACTGATTGTGATGATACTAATGATCAAATTTACCCAGGAGCTACAGAGATTCCTGATAATGGTATAGATGAAGATTGTGATGGAATGGATGAAAACACCTTAGACACTGATGAGATTATAAACAGAACAGTGACTATAAAACCAAACCCGTTCAAAACCACAATTACCATCAGCTTACCATTAAGTTTCAATGGAAGTGATTTTAATATCAACATATATGATCTTAATGGCCGTATCGTTTACAAGAAACAAAAATCAAGTATAGATGGAGAAATAATATTAAATGACCTTGACAGACTTGAGGAAGCACCTTATTTCATTAGAATATCAAATAATGATAACGGATTGGTAGTCACCAAAAAGCTAATTAAATTCTAATATAAACATTACAAAATATGAAAAGCTAGAGTTAACGCTCTGGCTTTTTTTTTATTTAACTCACTAATAATCAAACAGAAACACAGTCTAACCTGAACTTATACAATTATTCAAAACGCTTTGACTTACCAATTAACTGATTATCAATAGTTTAAAAATATATAATGCATTTCATCGATTATTTTTGCATTTCACAGAGTATTAACTTAAGTTTGTACCATAATTTTATTAGTCCCAAACTAAAATTTAACCGCTTATGAAAACTTCTACACTTTCACTTAGAAAGTATGCACTAATGTGTTGTATACTTTTACTATCAATCTTATCATACTCACAAACTACAATTGCTTATCATACATTTGGATCTAATTTAGAAGGTTGGACCGATGGAGGAACTCAAGCAGGACGTAATTTTAATGGTAATAGTTGTACCAATTATGGAGCAATTTACACCTACTATGATTTTGATTTAGACAGTAGTGCTTACTTAAGTTCTCCAACTTACGATTTTACACCATACACAGACATTACAATATCATTCTGTAATATCAATAGTAATCGTCAGGATACAGGAGATGGTTATGATTTAGAATACTTTGACGGTTCTAGTTGGACATTAATAGAAGATTATAGAAAAGGAACTGATTATTTTGGATCAGGTCAAGAGTCATTTAGTGTCTCTATAAATTCAGGAACATATACGTTTGACGCCAATTCTAGAATTAGATTTGTTGGAAGATGTAATGCTACAAACGAATGGGCTGTTTGGGATGATGTCCTTATTACTGGTACTGGTTGTGCTACTCCAATAAACTCATTCCCATATACTGAAGGTTTTGAATCAGGATTAGGAGACTGGTCTCAAGATACTGGAGACGATAGAGATTGGACTCGTAATTCAGGAGGAACACCTTCATCAGATACAGGTCCTAATAGTGCTAATGGAGGTTCATGGTATATGTTTACAGAAGCCAGTGATCCCAACTTTAATGATGTATTCAATTTAGTAAGTCCGTGTTTTGACTTATCTGCAGCATCGACAGCTGATTTTTCATTTTATTACCATATGTACGGTTCTGACATGGGAACTCTAGACGTAGAAGTAAGTACCGATGGTGGAGCTTCTTACTCTACTCCTGTCTGGACACAATCCGGACAAGTACAAACAAGTAGCGGCCAAGCATGGATTTTAGCTAATGTAGATTTAAGTAGCTACGTTGGTCAAGTTATCATGATACGCTTTAATGGTACAACAGGCTCAAACTATAGAGGTGATATGGCTATTGATGACATTTCATTAACTACTGCTGTAGTTTCTGGTCCTGAAATTAGTGTTCTGGGTAACGGAACTACTATTGCTGATGGAGACACAACACCTTCGGCAGCTGATGATACAGATTTCGGAACAGTAAGTGTTACCTTGGCGACTCAAGTTAATACATTTACAATTCAAAACTTTGGAACTACAACTTTAAATTTAACTGGACCTTCGCCTTATGTATCCATTTCTGGTGCTCATGCAGGAGATTTTACTGTTACTTCAACACCTTCAAATACCATAGGAGCTGGAGGAGCCTCAACAACATTTGATATTACATTTAATCCGAGTGCTGTTGGACTTAGAACTGCAACAGTAACCATTTTAAATGACGATTCAGACGAAAACCCTTACACCTTCAATATACAAGGTAATGGTCTGTCTCCCTTACCTGAGATTGACGTACAAGGAAATGGTACTTTAATCGTAGATGGGGACACAACACCTTCTGCTGTCGATGACACTTATTTTGGAGTTGTAAACCCGGTAAGTGGTTCAAACACAAATACATTTACAATTCGAAATACAGGAGCTTTACCATTATCTGTAGGAACTATTTCTATAACTGGTGCTCATGCTGGAGATTTTACTGTAACATCTGCGCCTGCCGGATCAGTTGGTTCTGGAGGAAGTACAACTTTTGACATTACTTTCGATGCTAGTAGTGTCGGACTTAGAACAGCGTCTGTAAGTATTGCTAATAATGATGGTGATGAAAATCCATACAACTTTGACATTGAAGGCTCAGGTATTTCTGGACCTCCATCATACACTACTTATTTTGAAGATTTTGACATAACAAATGGTGGTTGGACTAGCATTACATCTACAAATGATTCTTGGGTTTGGACGAATAGCTTTCCAACAAATGAGTTAGGTGAAGGCAGTTTTTGGAGAAACAATAATTTTGACAACTACAATAACAATACAGATATTGTCATACAAAGTCCTGTAATTGATCTTTCAGGTTTGTATAATTTACAACTAAGTTTAGATGTTAAGTGTAAAACAGAAGATAGTGATGATGGAATGATTATTCAGTATTCTATATCTGGAGGCACATGGACAACACTTGGAGCTTCTGGTGATGGAACTAATTGGTATGAAGGCAGTACATCTGTATTTGGTAGCGATGCCTGGAATGGAGATACACACACAGCTTCTCCAACATTTAATCCTCACAATCAATTTAACAACACAAGAATAGATCTTGATGAGAGTACATTTTCTAATCAGAGTAATGTAAGATTTAGAATTCAGTTTAGAAGTGATGGTTCTAATGTTGATGATGGTGTCGCCTTTGATAACTTCAGAATTGAAGCAGATCCAATTACAAGTTTATCTAATGCTTCTGTAGCACCTGCTAACCTTACAAACAATTTAAGACTTTGGTTAAAAATGAATGAAGGCATCTCTGCTTCTGATGGAGATCCTTTAACATCTTGGGAAGATCAAGCTTATGCCACAGCCTTAGATAAAGAAGATGCTAGCGCTGCTAGTTCGATTGCACCTACTTATAGAGACAATGCTACTAGAAATATCAATTTTAATCCAGTAGCCGACTTTGACCATAATAATATAGAATACATGAATGGTAAAGGTGGATTCTTTTCGCAAGATTATTACGTCGTTTTTCATAGTGATGATGAAGTAGATACCAATACTGGTGCTTTTTCTCCAGGAAGACAATTTGCTATTGGAGGACGATTTTCAGCCATTAGCTTCCATGAAGACCCAACTGGTTTAGGCTTAGGAAGTGTTTCTGCAAGATACACAGATGAAATCCTGTCTCATACTGTTGATTCTTATCCATTGTCTGGACCTCCAGATGCCGATTCTTATGGTAGAGCTTTTACAACTACTACAGACAGTTACCAAAATCATCCTACCATTGTAAATGTGAGAACAAATGGAGCTGGTACAGCTTCAGAAATTTATAAAAACGGAAAACGCGTTGACAATACAACTGGTGTTTCTGGTGATGGTGGAACTCTTAATTTCACTGAATTTAACAACTTATCCTTTTTAATAGGAACTGGACGAAGTGGAATTGCAGGAAGAACATCATCACAAATGAATGGTATGATTGCTGAAGTGATTTCTTATGTATCTCCTAATTCAGCTTTAAATCAACAAAAAATACAAAGTTATTTAGCATTAAAATACGGCGTTACTTTACAAAGTTCATCGTCTGCCTATGCCCATAGCAATCACAGACAAAATGATGTTGATTATATCGACTCTCAAGGCACAGTGATTTGGGATACAAGTGCTAATAGTGCATACAATTATGATATTGCTGGTATTGGACGTGATAATGCATCTATACTAAACCAAAAGCAATCTAAAAGTCAGAATGTTGAAAGTGATGGAACAGGATTTACAAGTGGATTCTTAACCATGGGCTTAACAGACATCTATGATACAAACAAATTAAATCAATCTGGTAACGCTACAAATTTTAACGACCGAGAATTTCTAGTATGGGGAAATAATGGAGCAGATATTAACTTAGCCTCATCTACAATTACGGTTAATATGAGTGCTGGTATTTCTCCTGCGCTTACAACTGATGTGTCGTTTACAGCTATGCAACGTGTTTGGAAGGTTGTTGAAACTGGTGGAGATATTCCTTCAGTAAAAGTAAGACTACCACAAAACGCTATTAGAAACATTTCACCTCCTGGTAATTATTACATGTTTATCTCTAGTACTGGTGTATTTGATCCAACTGCAGATTATAGAGTAATGACTGCCGACGGAAATGGTAATCTAGAAACTAATTACGATTTTGATGGTACAAAATATATCACTTTTGGTTATGCGCCTCAGGTTATTGTTGAACGTTCTGTTTATTTTGATGGTGCTGTAGATTATATTGATGTTGAAGATGCTTTAGATCTTAACCCAACAGGATTCACAATCTCTGCATGGATAAAAAGAGATGCTGCAGATTCTGGCACTAAATCTATTCTATCAAAAAGAGATGCAACGTTTACTCAAGGTTATGACTTAAGAATTTTAAATAATGATAGAATTCAATTGTGGTGGAAAAACGGAACAAATCAAATATTAAACGCTCCTACACGAATTCCTGATGGCGAGTGGCATCATATTGCTGCAATTTATGACGGTACGCGAGCATCGATATACATTGATGGTGTATTGAGTATTTCTGATAACAGAACACCTCCTGTAGACACTAATGAATCCTTCTATATTGCAGCGGCTGGTAAAAACAGTCCAGTTCAACACTTTAGAGGAAATATTGACGAAGTACGTATCTGGGATACAGATTTAACTATAGACCAAGTACGATTCATTATGAATCAAGAAATTTTAGAAAACACAGCTTTTGTTGCTGGAGATGTATTACCAACTACGATTACTAAAAATGATGTTGGTACGATTCCTTGGACAGAATTAGCAGGATATTACCCGATGTCAACATATACGTATACAAATACAGAAGATGCTTCTGGTAATGGAAATCAAGGTGCATTACGAAACTTAGATACAGTTGACAGACAAACTGCTCCGCTTCCATATGAATCTCAAGCTAATGGTGATTGGACTACAGAGGCTACGTGGTTAAATAATGCTGTTCAAACCTTACCAAACGCATTATCTATTGTAGATAATGTTACTCCGATAGACTGGAACATTGTTAGAATAAGTCATGATGTGACTATCGATACTGAAGTTGTATTAGGAAGAGATCGACAAGTACTCGGATTAATGCTAGATGCCGGAGAGTTAACAGTTGATGGCAACAATGCCGATGCTGCTGCAGGAAACGGTTTAACAGTGTCACACTATTTAAAACTTGACGGAAAAATTGACCTTGAAGGACAGTCACAATTGGTTCAAACAATTGGTAGTGACTTAGATCCTACATCATCTGGTTCTTTAGAAAAGGATCAACAAGGAACTGCCGATGTATACACTTATAATTACTGGTCTTCTCCAGTTGGAGAAACTAATGCCACAACAAATAACAATTCATATTCTGTTACAGATGTGATGTATGATGGCGTCAACCCAATAAACTTCATAACATCAGGATATGATGGTGCAGATGGTGCTACTATTAGTATTGCTGATTACTGGATTTGGAAATTTGCAAATCAGTTAGACGATGACTATTCAGCTTGGCAACATGTACGCCGTAATGGAACACTTTTAACAGGTGAAGGGTTTACGATGAAAGGGCCAGGTTCTGGAACCATTGTAGATCAACAAAACTATGTGTTCTTAGGAAAACCTAACAATGGAGATGTGAACCTTACACTCAATGCAGGAAACGATTACCTCGTTGGTAACCCATACCCTTCTGCAATTGACGCCAACCAATTCATTACAGATAACGGACCAAATATTACTGGTGCTGGTGCTGACCCTTTAATTAGTGGTACACTTTATTTCTGGGAACATTGGGGAGGCGGAAGTCATAATTTAGCCGAATACCAAGGTGGTTACGCAACTTATAACTTCTCAGGAGGTGTTGGTGCTCCATCATTAGGAACCAATGATCCAGATGTAGCTACAGGCGGAACACCTACAAAGTTACCTGCCCGTTACATCCCAGTAAGTCAAGGATTCTTCGTAGTTGGTGAAAGCACAGGAACTATTAACTTTAATAACGGTCAGCGTGTGTATAGAAAAGAAGCGCCTGGTACTTCAATATTTGTTAGAAATGATGGCAGTAGTGCTAACACAGCTTATAACAATGAGGATCTAGATGATCGTATGAAATTTAGAATTGGTTTCAATTCAATTAATACTATTCACAGACAGTTATTATTAACTATTGATGAAAATACGACAACTGGATTTGACTGGGCATTTGATGCTAAAATCTATGACAATCAAATGGATGATTTATACTGGATTATAGATAGTGAAAAATATACAATTCAGGGAAGTAATGAAGCTGAACCAGAAAGTGTATACCCACTAGGAATTAAAACCAGTGATAGCGGTTTAAACACCATTACTATTGACAGTTTAGAAAATGTACCTGATAGTATTGAAATTTACATTCATGATATCGATAATGATACGTATCACAACCTAAGAGAAGGCGATTTTGAATTCTTCCTTCCTGCAGGTGAATATTTAGACAGATTTGAATTAACGTTTAGAGATGTTAATGCCGATTCGCTAAGTGTTGACGATACTGAATTGAGAACCTTAGATGTGTTCTACAATAACGACACTAGAAGTATAGCCTTATTAAATCCTAATTTGGTCGATGTAAAGTCTATTGAATTATTAAACATCATCGGACAAAATATTACAACCATAGAAGATATTTCAGAACTGGACTATTCTGAATACAAAGTTAAGAGCCTAAGCACTGGAACTTACATCATTAAGATAAACACTTTAAGCGGTATGTTGTCTAAGAAAGTTTTGGTGAAATAAATAGACCCAAATCTACCATGATCTTAACTTAAAAACCTCTTTCCTTAATTGGAAAGAGGTTTATTTTTATATCTAATTCTAATTTCTAAAATATTATTGCAATGCAGAAATAAGCTCATCTAAAGTTAACTGCTGCTGTTCACCTGAACTCATATTTTTTAGTGTGTAAGTATGTGATGAAAGTTCAGACTCTCCTAATAATACCACAAAAGGGATGTTACGCTTATTAGCATAATTAAATTGCTTGATTGTTTTTTTATGATCAGGAAACAATTCGGCACTCACTCCTCTTTCTCTAAGCGCTTTAATCGCTTTCATACTTGCCATTGCTTCAGCCTCACCAAAATTAATAAAGAGCACCTTAACAGTGTTGGTAATTGTTTCAGGAAACAAATTCAAATCTTCAAGAACCAAAGCAATACGATCGAGACCAAAACTAATCCCAACGCCACTTACATCTTTTAATCCAAAAATCCCGGTTAAATCATCATAACGACCACCACCTCCAATGGAGCCCATTTTTACACCTTCTGGCGCTGCCACTTCAAAAATAGCACCTGTATAGTAGTTTAAGCCACGAGCCAGTGTCACATCCAATTGAAGTGTAGCTGTTTTTAAGCCCAAGGTATTAATTCCTGTATTGATAAACTCAAGCTCTTCTATACCTTTTTTACCTTCTTCAGATATCGAAAGCATCTCTTTTAATTCGGAAATTTGAGTTCCGAAATCACCTTTTAAATTAAAAAGCGGTTGCAATCTGTCTATTCCAGATTGAGGAATCCCTTTGCTTAACATTTCAGCTTTTACCTTCTCCTCTCCTATTTTATCCAATTTATCTAAAGCTACTGTAAAATCGATGAGCTTATCTTGTGCTCCAATCACTTCTGCAATACCTGATAAAATTTTACGATTGTTAATTTTAATCGTTACACCATGTAAACCTAAAGCAGTAAAAACAGCATCGTAAAGTTGAACGAACTCCACTTCCTGCCATAGAGAATCACTTCCTACAACATCGGCATCACACTGATAAAATTCTCTAAAACGACCTTTTTGAGGACGATCGGCTCTCCAGACTGGCTGAATTTGATAACGCTTAAACGGAAAGTCAATCTCATTTTGATGTTGTACCACATATCTCGCAAACGGAACGGTAAGATCGTAGCGTAGGGCTTTTTCTGAGATACTAGAAGTAATTTTTTGAGAATCTTTAGTTTGATATAAGTCATCATTAACTTTACTTAAATAGTCCCCAGAATTCAAAATCTTAAAAATCAAGCGATCGCCTTCATCTCCATATTTACCCATCAAGGTTTCTGAATTTTCAAAACTTGGGGTTTCAATAGGTTGAAATCCGAAAATTTCAAATTGTGTACGAATGGTGTTAAATATATAATTTCGCTTTGCGACCTCTTGCGGATTAAAATCTCTTGTGCCTTTTGGAATGCTTGGTTTTTGTGCCATAGTTAACGTCCTGAGAAATCAGGAATCTCATTTTTTGTGTTCATTTAAAATTTCCGTAGGAAATAAATGCGCTGAATTCGTTTAATCTAGCACAAAAATATTATAATTTTTAGTCGCATTCGAAACTTATTTCAATTTTATAGTAACTTTATAGGTGTTTTGTAGTCTTATTGTAAAACGCAACCACTTTAGAGACCATATATGTTTTCATTAGTCAGAGAAAATATTCGTATTGCATTCGATTCTATTAAAAGTCAGCTCTTACGAACCATTCTTACCATATTAATCATAGCCATAGGAATAACTGCCTTAGTTTGCATTTTAAGTGCTGTTTCAGCATTACAGAACACCATATCCAGTGATTTTTCTTCGATGGGAGCTAACACCTTTAATATACAGCGTTATGAATTCAACACACAGCGTCGTGGTGATGAAGCTCAAAAAATAAACCCTGTAATCAGTTACCGACAAGTAAAAACTTTTAAAGAAGATTATAATTTTCCATTTACAAAAACTGCCATTTCATTTTTAGGAACACGTACTGCAGAAGTGAAGTTTGACAATAAAAAAACTGATCCTGAGGTACAAGTCTTCGGAATTAATGAACATTTTATACAAAACTCTGGTTTAGAACTAGAAGTGGGACGATCGCTAAATTATTTTGATGTTGAAAACAACAATAGTGTATGTGTGATTGGTAGTGATTTGAAAAAAGCATTACTTGATGATGTCAACCCTTTAAATAAAATGATAAGTATTAGAGGTGCAAAATTTAAAGTTATTGGTGTATTAAAAGAAAAAGGATCAACCTTTGGAAACAATCAGGATTTACGCGTACTGATGCCTATTCAAAAAGCACGAACTATTTTTACAAATCCGAATATCAACTACAATTTAAGCATCAAAACTGAAAAAAAGGATATGCTTGAAGGCGCTCAAGACGAAGCTATTATTTTATTTAGAAATATTAGAGGTCTTAACCCTGTAGAGGAAAACAATTTTGGTTTAGAACGAAGTGATGATTTGATAAATCGTGTAGGCTCAATGACCAGCGTTTTAAATACTATTGCCTGGATTGTCGGAATTATCACCATTTTCGGATCGACTATTGCACTTTTAAACATGATGCTGGTGTCCGTTTCTGAAAGAACAAGAGAAATTGGTGTACGAAAAGCTTTAGGCGCTAAACGCGGTACTATCGCATTTCAGTTTTTAATTGAAACCCTTATTATTAGTCAGTTAGGTGGTTTATTCGGGATTTTACTCGGGATTTTAGCAGGTTGGGGAATTTCTTCCGGACTTGGATTTAAATTTACAACGCCATGGTTTGCGATGATGAGTGCTGTAGGTATCACTTTCATTGTCGCTATAGTTTCTGGTTTGATGCCTGCTGTAAAAGCTTCAAAATTAGATCCTGTAGAATCCTTACGTTATGAATAAATAATACTATTGGTTACTTAAAACGTATTATTTACTCACTAAATTTTCAAAATACTGATATAACTGACCTTTGGTAATTGTAGCGCCTTCTTGGATAAGTTTGAATTTATCTAAGCCTTTATCTTCAGAATAGTCTTTAGTCGCAGTATAAAATTCGACATCATCAGACATCAAATTATCTCTAAACCAATTGTAGCCTTCTTTAGTTGTAATGTCTATATCTGCTTTATTTATTTTTAAAGCAATCAATCGCATTTGCTTTTCGGTACAATGAAACAAGTGCATTTGTTGTGGAGAAATGTGCTCTAAGTAACTAACTTTAGACAATACACCTTCCCATATTAAATCGCTAAACACATCCAGTTCTTGTTCGGCAACTTCAGGTTTATTAGCTTTTATATCGGTCCATTCATCAGCCGTGATAGATTGTGTTGCCAAAAAATTGATAAATTCTTGATGCAATTCTTCAAACTGTTCTTTTGTGAGTCTTGAGTATTTCATTTTGAAATGTTATGCCTTTAAATGTGTAATAACTAAAATTTAGTATTGAAAAAGCCTCAGCATATTTTGCTGAGGCTTTAAAATATTATAGAAAATAACGCTTAAGCTTCTGCGATAACTTCGAAAGTTAAATCTACAGTTACTTCTCTGTGTAATCTAATCACAGCTTCGTACTGACCTAAACGCTTAATGTTACCACCAGTGATAGAGATAAATTTCTTATCTACATCGTGACCTTCATTTTTTAATGCATTTGCTAAATCCATATTGGTAATAGAACCAAATAATTTATCACCTGCAGTAGCGCCTGTTCCAGCTTTAGACGTTAATTTAATATCTAAACCTTTAATTGCTTCAGCAGTTTTTTCAGCATCAGCAATAATTGTTTTCTCTTTGTAAGCTCTTTGCTTTAAAGTTTCTGCTAATACTTTCTTAGCAGATGACGTTGCCATAACAGCTTGTCCTTGAGGAATTAAAAAGTTTCTACCATAACCGTTCTTTACTGTTACAATATCGTCTTTAAATCCTAAGTTCTCAACGTCTTGTTTTAATATAAGTTCCATAGTTATTGGTATTTTATTTTAATAAATCAGCCACATATGGCATTAACGCTAAGTGACGTGCTCTTTTTACAGCAACAGATACTTTTCTTTGGTATTTTAATGAAGTTCCAGTTAAACGTCTTGGTAAAATTTTACCTTGTTCGTTAACAAAACCTAATAACCAATCTGCATCTTTATAATCAACGTATTTAATTCCAGATTTCTTAAAACGACAATATTTCTTCGTTTTACTTGTGTCAATGTTTAATGGAGTTAGATATCTAATTTCTCCATCTTTTTTTCCTTTTGCTTGTTGTTCAATTGAAGACATAATTACGCTTTTTGTTTATCTCTGTTTCTTCTCTTTTCTGCCCAAGCAATCGCATGCTTGTCTAATTTTACTGTTAAGTAACGCATAAAACGCTCATCACGTCTAAACTCTACTTCTAATGGAGTAATTACTTCTCCATCTACAGTGTACTCAAATAAGTGGTAAAATCCACTCTTTTTGTTTTGGATTGGATACGCTAATTTTTTTAAGCCCCAATCTTCTTTGGCTACCATCTTCGCTCCTCTAGAAACAAGAAAATCTTCATATTTCTTTACTGTTTCCTTTATCTGATCATCAGATAAAACGGGATTTAAGATGAAAACAGTTTCATAATGATTCATAAAAATCTATTTTATTGTGTTAAAAATGAGTGCAAAAATAACTATAATTTCTTTTTCTGGCAACGTTTTTGCATATAAAAATTTGGATTCTATTAGTTTCTTAAAATTTTGTTAAAATTAACACTTTACCGATGTTTTTTGGTTTTTAACCGAATTTTTTGTACTATTGTCGATATCTTAACCTAAAATATAATAATGTTATGACTTTAAACTGTGTAGTAGTTGATGATTCTGCGATTCAACGATTATCAATTGTAAAGTTAATTGAGAATCATTCCTCACTTAACCTTATTGCAGAATACAGTAGCGCATTAGAGACCAAGAACGGGCTCAATACTCATAAAGTAGATTTAATCTTCTTAGATATTGAGATGCCTGTACTCAATGGTTTTGAACTGCTCGATGTACTCAACAACAAACCCCAAATTATTTTCGTTACAGGTAAAACTGAATACGCGTTTAAAGCTTTTAATTATGATGCAACCGACTACCTACAAAAGCCTATAACAAGGGAACGTTTTAATACGTCTGTAGAAAAAGCACTTGAGCAACATAAACTTAAGCTAGATTTCAATGAAACTGATGGCGAACATATTTTCGTCAAAAGTAACTTGAAAAAACGAAAAGTTTACATCAAAGATATTAAATGGATTGAAGCACTTGGTGATTACGTAAAACTAGTTACTGAAGAAAACAGCTTGGTCGTTTTATCTACAATGAAAGCTTTCGAACATGAATTACCAGAAGGTAAATTTCTAAGAATCCATAAATCTTATATTGTAAACCTTGATAAGGTTGATCGATTTAACAGTAAAAATGTTGAAGTTGGAGCTTATGAAATTCCATTAAGTAGAAACAAGAAAACCCAACTTGTAGACGCATTAAATAATATTTAAGGCCAATAAAGACGATTTCGTTTGAAGATATAACGTTAAATATTTAACCAATTGACTTTAACTTAGTAATTATCGACATTTAAAATTACTCTTATTGCCCTAAAATCTTTTACACTCAAGAAGCTATTATTTATTTTAATAATAGCTTCTTTTGTTTTTGATAGCGATTGTTTTTGAGGAATCTTTACCAAAATATGCTTTAAATACTGATTACGTATACGAGCTACTGGAGGATATTCCGGACCTAAAACATGGGCGTCAAAAACCGTTCGAAGCGATCTCGCATACCAGTCGGCTCCAATATTTACCCGATTGTAATCTTTATGCTTCAACGTAATTTTTATCATTCGAAACACTGGCGGATATTTATAAATATGTCGCTCATCCAATTGCTCTTCAAACATTTGCTGGTAGTTATTTGTTGAGACTTGCTGAAGTATTTTATGATACGGATTATAGGTTTGAATAAGCACTTTTCCGCGTTCTTCAGTGCGTCCTGCCCTACCCGATACCTGAGCCATTAACTGATAACTGCGTTCATGCGCTCTGAAATCTGGAAAATTGAGCATATTATCAGCATTCATAATGCCAACCAATTTTACATTTCTAAAATCCAAACCTTTGGTCAGCATTTGCGTTCCGACTAAAATATCAATTTCACCTTGCTCCAAAGCGGTTATAATTTTCTCATAACCGTACTTACCTCGGGTTGTATCTAAATCCATACGAGCCACATTATGATCAGGAAATAGCAACTTTGCCTCCTGCTCTACCTGCTCAGTACCAAAACCTTTACTATCTAGTTCTACACTACCACAAGCATCACAGGTTTTAGGCATGACTGTATGATAGCCACAATAATGGCAACGCAACTGATTTCTATATTGATGAAAAGTTAAACTCACATCACAATTAGGACATTGTGGCGAATGTCCGCAAGTTTGACATTCAACTATCGGAGAAAAACCGCGTCGATTTTGAAACAGAATAATTTGATGGTTATTCTTTAAGGTTTCTGTCATTTCCTCTATTAAACGATCACTAAAATGACCTTGCATTCGTTTTCGTTTATGCTTGTCCTTGATATCAACCAGTTCGATATCAGGCATAAGAACATTATTATAACGATGATTTAATTCTACTAAACCGTACTTACCTTGCTTGGCATTATAATAGCTTTCTAAACTTGGAGTAGCTGACCCTAAAAGGGTTTTACTATTGAAAATACTTGCCAACACTATTGCTGTGTCACGAGCATGATATCTAGGTGCTGGATCAAACTGCTTATAAGATGATTCGTGCTCTTCATCAACGATGATAAGTCCTAGATTTTGAAACGGTAACAAAACTGATGAACGGGCTCCTAAAATCACTTGAGCTGTTGGTGCATTATGAAGGACATTATTCCACACTTCAACACGTTCATGAGACGAATACTTACTGTGAAACACCGCGACTTTCTCTCCGAAATAATTTTGAAGACGCTCGACCAATTGCGTTGTTAATGCAATTTCAGGTAATAAATATAAAACTTGTTTATTGGCGTCAAGCTGAGCTTCGATGAGCTTAACATAAACTTCAGTTTTACCTGAAGATGTCACACCATGCAATAATGTAATATTTTGATTTTCAAAAGATTCACTAATATTACTTAAAGCTTTCTTTTGGTGTTCGTTTAAATGTTTTGAAGCTTCATTATCGCCTCCATCATATTGAACTCTATCGGTTTGAATATGATATTCTTCAAGAATACTTTTATCAATTAATGTTTTTATAATCGATGATGACGCACCACTTTCCAGAGATAAATCAGATACCTTGACAGGTTTTTTAGTTTGCGCAGAAACAGAAAATAATGTCATAACCACATCTCTCTGTTTTGGCGCACGGCTTAAATCTTCCATTAAGTTTTGCAGCGACTTTTCTGAGGAGTAATTAGCACCTAACTTGACATAACGGACTAACTTAGGTTTATACTTTTCATAGATTTCTTCTTGAACTGAAATTACATTTTTTTCTAACAAGCGCTTAATAACTGGCAATACATTTTTCTTATCAAGAATTGCCATTAAATCCTGAATTTTTAACGAAGACTGATGGTGTAAGGCTTCGTAAACAATAAACTCATCATCTTTTAAGTCCTCATCATTAAGTCTGACCTCATCATTTTTACTAATTACAGTTTCGCTTTCTAAAATAAAAGCACTTGGCAAAGCAGCACGCATCACCTCTCCCAGGGTACACATATAATAGTTAGAAATCCAAGTCCAATGTTTTAGTTGCTCAGTTGTCACAATTGGAACTTCATCGAGTATTTGGTGAATCTCTTTTGCTTCGTAAACTAAAGGAGCATTGGTGTGAATTTCGATGACTAACGCGGTATAAATTTTTGATTTTCCGAAGGGAACAGACACACGAATACCAGGCTTCAAAAAATCGGCTTCTGCTTTTGTAATAGCATACGTAAAGCTCTTTTCTAAGGGAATTGGTAATATGACATTAATGAAGTAATCCACATGCCAAAGGTAATAGGTTTACACAAAAAAACCATCGTAGAGAGTGATGGTTTTTTACAAGCTATTTTGTAGCATCAATTATCGATTTTAAATAATTTTTTGAGAGCTGATGTGTCAGACTTTTTTTTGCTACGATTCTTTTCATTTCTGGCTTTAGCCTTAGCATTTTGCTGTCCCGCTTCCTTATTTTTACCTGATCTAGCCGCTCGTCCATTTCTTCTAGAGTTCGAATTGACTGATGATAATTTATCTTCACTGAACTTAGGTATATTAGAAATCGTTCCACCATTTTTTTTATCGGCTAACGCTCGTAGAATAGCAGTTCCAGAGTCATAAACTCCCATATAAACCTGATCGTATATCGCTATGGCTTTTTCATACTGCTGATTTTCTTCATAGATCAAAGCGAGTAAAAGTAATTCGTTTCGTGTCGATTTTGGATTATCACTATTAGGATTTACCTCTAGGCTTTTTCTGATATCGGCTTCAGACTCCGCCAAATTCCCAAGATTATAATGCAGTTGTGCTCTAGAAAAATATGCATAAGCATTCGGAGACATTGCTACATATTGATTTTGAGCTTCCAAAGCACTCTCATTTATAGATTCTTGAGCTATGAGTTTTTTACTTAGTTTTCCACGTTCTAAATACTCAAAATATGTTGTACACGTATATACCAATTCTGGTTGTATTTCAACAATCAAATCTCGCCTGGCAATTTGTCCTAATAGGTATTTTTGATTAAGATCTTCTTCAATGATTAACGCATCTATTTGATTAGCAAATTTAGGCAAGGTTTCTCTAAAGCATGTTTTATAAGTATTTTCTGAAAGCGGCCTTTTTAAACTTTCAGTGGTGAGACAATCACACATCTCTGCTCTAAAAGCTGTTTTATAAGCCTGACTATAACTGATATGTATACTAATTATCAAAGTTGTTATGATGCTGATATTTTTCATTTTTTTAAAATTTTAAAAACGATTACTCATTATCTTCCTCATCGTCCTTAGAGCCAATAAAATAAGCCTTCACGGTTTGCATACAGTATTTCAAAGCTTTTTTTGATTTATTCAGATTTATTGTAGCCTTTCCTTTTTTCATGATATTAGCATTTCCGCTAGACATATCATCCACAATTGTTGGCAAAACCTGCCATAGACTATCAATATCTCTTTCAGCCCGTTCAACCAGAGCATCTTCAATTTCCGTAGGTACCTCCACACCCATTTGCGTTAAACTGTCATATACAAACACATTATGATACAGTTCAAAAGCATTATCGACAAAGCGATCTACACTTTGAATTTTAGAGGGTCTCTTTGGTGGTTTTAATCGTTTGGGTTGGGCATAACCACTAAGAGGAATAAAAAAACCAATCAGTATAAATAGAGACAATCGCTGTTGTATACAATAACTTATTTTCATCAGGTTCAAATTAATAGTTAATAATTCCATCCATGGTTAGTATAGCGCCAGAATCTACATTTATAACCGTAGTATTATCAAATACTATTTTCTTTGCTATTTTATCTACACTAAAACCTGTACCACAATCGGTATTATCGCCACCAGAAGATGGAGGATTAGTACAGACGTAACTAAACTCTTCACTATTTTTAACAATAGTCATTGAAATGGCAGTTTCAACTTCGGCATTATCATCGCTATCAAACTGTGCAGCTACTATAACAAAGCCATTAGTGAAATCGGTTGATACCAATTCACCGCCTACTATACTCGTGTTTTCATCAAATAGTACAACTGAACTTGTCGTTCCAGTTGTTGAAAGCGCACTTTCATCAATATTACCAACAACCAGTACACTACCAACAGTAGACGTATCGGTTCCTGATAATTGAATGTTTCCAAAAATATCGCCACTTCCTGAATTACCATCATCGTCGCTTGAACAACCAATTACACATAAAGCCAGTAATACAATTTTTAATACATAAATTTTCGTTTTCATAAGACACAAGTTTCAAGGTTAAAAACTTAAAGAAACCCTTTACTTAAGAAAAAAACCACAGAAAACTTATTATCGTTGACATTGAACATATTAACGTAGCACTTGTAGTCTATTTATGACATTTAATTGCTACTTTTATACAGCTATTTTTTATTAAGGTCTTATATGAAAAGAGTTTTACCAATCATCTTTTTCATGACTTCGCTTTTTTGTTTTTCTCAAAATGCAGTCATAGATTCCCTCGACAGAGTGATTAAAAATCATAAATCTGAAGACACCACATACGTTAATTTAAGGATCTCTTATGTTGCAAAAAAAATGTTTCTGACTCCATCAGACACAACCTGGACGGATTATAATCGTAAAACTTTAGAAATTTCAAAACGTCTCAAATACGCTAAAGGCATTGCATTATCATATAATAGTTTAGGGATTATTCAACATTATTTTCTGTCAGATCCATTAGACGCTTTAGATTATTATCAGGAAAGTTATGCGATTATTGAAAATGAACCTACGCTAAAAAAATATGCCGTTGGTGTGCTTACAAATATTGGACTTATTAATTATGAGCAACAAGAATATGACAAGTCTCTAAAAACCTTTAAAACACTATTAGAATATCCAGATTATAGAACCAACACCCTTTTTAATATTGGCAATATTTATGGCCATAAAAAACAATTAGACTCCTCGATCTATTACTATAAGGACGCTATTTTTGAAGCAGAAAAAAGTAATAATATCATGCATATTGCTAATATTAAAAGCAATTTAGGACTTGTGCAAAGCACTGCAGGATATTTAAATGAAGGCTTAAAAAACACTACTGAAAGCTTAGCACTTGTTGAAGAAAACAATCTTGAGATGCTGAGAGTTTCTGCTTATGTTAATGCTGCCGAAGTGTATTTAAAAAATGACAATATTGAAAAAGCCGAATATTACGCTACCAATAGCTTAAAGCTCAATGAAGCCTTAAACAGTTTGGCTACAAAAAATAGCGCACTAGAAACTCTTGCTCATGTATATGAACGTAAAGGCGATTACAAAAATGCTTTAAGCCATTATAAAGAACATATCATTATAAAAGATAGCGTGATTAATGCTGACAGGAAATTAGAAATTTCGAGAAAGGAAATTCAGTACGAGGCAGATAAAGATCGCGCCATAGCTCAGGTTGAAATAGCGCGTCAAAAATCTATAAAAAATGCTTCAATTATTGGAGGTAGCGGACTTATAGCTGCTTCTTTAATTGGATTTATACTATACAGAAGAAAGCAAGAAGCCGTAACTAAAACCAAAGAAGCCGAATTTAATGCTAAGGTTTCAGATACAGAACTTAAAGCACTCAGGTCGCAAATGAATCCGCATTTTATATTTAATTCGCTAAATTCGATAGGCGACTATATTTTAAAAAATGATACACAATCTGCAAGTGACTACTTGGGCAAATTTGCTAAACTGATGCGTCTAACTTTAGAAAATTCTGAAAAAAGTGAAATTCTACTTTCTGAAGATATTTCGCTTTTAAAAACCTATTTAGATATAGAGCGTAAACGTTTTGAGAATAGATTTGATTATTGCATTGAAGTTGATGACACTTTAGATGTCGATAATATTTTGATTCCGCCAATGATACTTCAACCTTTTTTAGAAAACAGTATTATTCATGGCTTAAATAAAAACACCGAAAAAGGACAAATTATTATTAGTTTTAAAGACCAAAACAATATGATTGTATGTAGTGTCGATGACAATGGTGTTGGACGTCAAAATTCAGAATCAGCAACATCGAATACTAGTAATACATCTATGGGAATTGCTATAACTAAAAGTAGAATTGACATTATTAATAAACTAAAAAACACTAATGGAGACCTTAAAATTATTGATAAGGCTAAAGGCACCAGAGTTGAAGTTTCGCTACCTATACAATTTGCTTACTAGATGATAAAAACGATACTTATTGATGATGAACAACATTGCATCACACGCTTATTGGATTTAATAAATAGGCAACCGAACACTTTTGATATTATTGCAACCTGTACTACTGTTGAAGAAGCTCTAGAGGTGGTTCCAAAGCTACAACCTGATCTCGTGTTTCTAGATATAAAAATTCATGAAAAGACTGGTTTTGATTTTTTAAAAGGTTTAGACACTATCAATTTCAAGATTATTTTCACCACAGCCTTTGACAATTTTGCAATTAAGGCCTTTAAATTTAGTGCTTTTGACTATTTATTGAAACCAATAGATAGTGATGATTTTAGTAATTCGATAGAACGTTTAAAAACGGAACTCTCACAACAATCCATTGAACACCAAATTCAAAATCTGTTTAACAATCTTAAACCCAATCAGGCAAAAATTATAACCATACCTTCATTAACAGGGTTTGAAACACTTAAAGTTGGAGATATTGTTCACCTAGAAGCCGATACTAGTATTACTCATATTTACACTAAAAATAAAAAGATTGTAGTTTCAAAGCCTATTAAATATTATGAAGACCTATTGGATGACACCACCTTTTTTAAGACACATAAGTCGCATTTGATTAATATCAATCACGTCCAAAAATATTATAAAGGAAAGCAGAGTTATGTGGTGATGACTAATAACTCGAAAGTGCCTATTTCCGTACGTAAAAAAGAAGACTTCTTAAGACATTTTAATTAGTTGACTCTAATCCAGTATTGCGTTCTGTAGAAAAAGGCAACATAGCCTCTTACCTGAAGTTTGTTAACATCATCCTCATCTAACTTAAGTCGGCAATCATAAACTTTACCATCTTCAGGATTGGTTATGGTTCCGTTTTTATATGCATTTCCAGACTTGGTCATCTCTTTAATGATATTTAAGCCCAGAATAGGTTGATTATAGTCGGCTCCTTCGCAAAACTGACAAGGCAAATCTCTTTTTTCGGGATCGAATATATCTACGATTTTACCATAGACTTTCCCGTTTTTCATATAGATTTCTACAATAGATTTCTCTTCGCCAGTTTTATCATCTACTGTTTTCCATTGTCCTAAAATACTCTGGGAGTTTATTGACAAACTCATTAAAAGCACCACTATGAGTAACCAATATTTATTCTTCATCCTCAGTTCCTTTTTTCTTTAAACGTCTAATTGTGGCATTTAGTTCATATCCAAGTAATAAAATATTAGCATTAAGCCATAGATAAAATAGTAAAATCAATAAGGCTCCAATAGAACCATAGAGCTTATTATATTGTGAGAAATTTTCAATATAAATACCGAATAAATAAGAAGTTAAAATAATTAACAAGGTGGTAAACAAAGCGCCAATAGAGAAAAACTTTGAAGACTTTCCTTCCTTTGTCCCGAAGTAATACAAGGTTGCTGTAGCCAAGTAAACCATTAACACAAAAAACAGATATTTAGCAAAAACCACCCAAAATAGATTGGCATCTTTAGATGCGTACTCTAAATTTTCAAACTGTTCATATAAAGGTTGTATGACATAAATTTGAAAATATCCAAAAACCGCAACAGTAAGAATTAATAATAAGGCCAAAATCAATGCAACACCCAGCGCATAGAGATATTGCTTAAATACATTTCTAGTCAGTTCCTGATGGTAAGAATTCTCAAACCCTGAAAACACAGCATTTACACCATTAGCCATTAGAAACACAGACACTAAAAGCACTGATGATAAAAGACCACCTCGTTCTGTACTTTCGATATTATCAAAAATATTTGTAAAGAAAAAATCAGATGTTTGAGGCGGAAGAAAGGAATCTAAAAATGCTAAAAACTCTGTTCTAAAACCTTCGATTGGGATATATGGAATGACGATTAAAACAAATAGTAAAAACGGAAATATCGCTGTAAAAAAACTAAAAGCAATGGCACTCGCTCTGGCTGTTAGAGCTCCTTTGAAAATGCCTATAGCATACAATTCGAGTAAATCATAAAATGACAAACCTTCGAGTCCGGGAAGTTTTAATTTCCTAAGTAAATCTACAATTCGATTAACAATAGGAATCCCACTTAGTATCTCTTTTAAGGATTTTGACATTAAACAGCTTTTAAGCTTAAATCTAAATTATATACAGAATGTGTTAATGCTCCAGAAGAAATATAATCCACACCACATTCGGCATACTTCCTAATTGTTTTTTCATTAATTCCTCCTGAAGATTCGGTTAAGCACTGGTCGCCAATTAATGCAACAGCAGTTCTGGTATCTTCATAATTAAAGTTATCAATTAAAATACGATACACGCCTTCTGTTTCGAGAATTTCTTTAATTTCATCAAGATTTCTCGCTTCGACAATAATTTTTAAATCGCGATTGGTATCTTTTAAATACTGTTTGGTTGTATTGATTGCTTTTGTGATGCCTCCAGAAAAATCAATATGATTATCTTTAAGCATAATCATATCGTATAATGCGAATCTATGATTCTCGCCTCCACCAATCTTTACAGCCCATTTTTCGAGAGCTCTAATTCCTGGTGTCGTTTTTCGAGTATCTAGAATTTTTGTTCCTGTTCCCTCTAACAAATCAACAAAATGTCTGGTCTTAGTCGCAATTGCGCTCATACGTTGCATGGCATTGAGCACCAAACGTTCAGCCTTTAAAATTGATTGTGAAGCACCTTCGACATAAAATACAATATCGCCATATTTGACTTGACTTCCATCTTCAATAAGAGTTTCGACAGTCATATCTTTATCAACATAAGCAAAGACTTTTTTGGCAAACTCCACACCAGCAATAACGCCTTCATCTTTTACCAAAAGCTTTGCTTTTCCTTTAGCTGAAGCTGGAATACAAGCCAATGAACTATGGTCACCATCACCAACGTCTTCACGAATTGCATTTGAAATTATAAGGTCTATTTCTGTGTTGAATTGTTCTTTAGAAATCATATCGATGTATTTATTGTAAAAATAGTAATTGCAACTTAAAAAGTTTAAAAAAATAAATTGCAAATTATAAAAAAGTATAACTTTGAAACATGACAATTAAACTTCTAGCCATAGGCAAAACAGATCATACAGATTTACAATCATTAATTGATGAGTACCAGAAGCGTTTAGGGTTTTATGTGAAGTTTGAATTTGAAATCATTCCAGACCTAAAAAAAACCAAAAACTTAAGTGAAGATCAGCAAAAACAAAAAGAAGGTGAGCTTATTTTAGGAAAGCTCAATTCTACCGATGTTATGATAGTACTCGACGAAAACGGAAAACAATTAGATTCGGTTAACTTTTCTCAATACTTACAGAAGCATATGAATTCTGGAATTAAACAACTGGTATTTGTAATTGGAGGTCCGTACGGGTTTTCACCAGAGGTGTATCAAAAAGCAAATGGGAAACTGTCATTATCTAAAATGACCTTTTCCCATCAAATGATTCGCTTATTTATGATTGAGCAATTGTATCGAGGCTTCACTATTTTAAAAAATGAGCCTTACCATCATCGCTAAATCTTTAACTTACTTTCTTAAACACTACGTTTTTACGCTTTTTTAGCTGGCGTTCTAAATCACTTATCGTTTGCCTTACTGCAACTTCATATTTTTTCTCATTAGATGTTGCAAATAATCGCGGTCCAGGCAAACTCAACCTAATACTGCACACAGCATTATTTTCATGTTCATTAAGATCTTTCTTAAAAAACACGTCTGCACCAACTACAAACTCGTATCTGTTAAATAATTTACTTAGTTTCTCTTCGGTAAAAGCGCTTAGGGTTTCGCTTACATCGACATCTACATACTGAAAATTTACATTCATAATCATTCTCGTTTTAGGTTAATTTCTTAACTCTAATTTACAAAATTTTCATGAATCTAACACTCCGAATGTCATAAAGTATTGGTAATTTTTTCTAAAAGAAATTCTAGTTCTTTTTAATCAAAGTTAGAATTTCTTCATTCCCTGAACGACTCATCGTAAATGATAAAGTGTCATTACTAAGTGTCTTGATTTCTACTGCAATCTCTAATTTATTTTCAGGCATTGAATATAAAATCCCATCTACAATTTTATAGGTACCTTTGGTGTTTTGAGCACCAACCTGAGATGTATAGGTTTTATCACTTTTAAAACTGAAATAGGCATTATCATTACATTTATCCTGAGATGATGCTGTATCAATCCAGCTTACACATTCCCATTCACCTACAATTGCTTCTGCATACTTTGCATCGGCACAAGACAGTATAAAGCACACAGACAACAGTAATAATATCTTTTTCATCATATTTAATTTTAAGTAAATGTAGCATAAAACAACCCAGAATATCAGAATAAAACGGTTTATTATTAAACCGACTTATAAAATTCGTCGTCATTAACAACTAAGGTGGTTAACTCTACAGTATGTCCGTCTGGATCATTAGTATATATAGAGTGAAAATAAAAATGATCTTGAATGCTAAATTCTAAATTGAGGTTTTTATATCGTTGTTTTGCTTTTTCAAAATTCTCATTAGTCACATTAAAAGCAAAGTGATCAATTTGTATGGGATGCTCATTCTTATCAAACTGTGTATTGTTTTGCTTTGCTGGAAACAATGCAATACCAGATTTACCAGAAAGCATAAAAACAGGAAACTCTCCCCATTCAGGAAGCTTGTAAGTTTTAAGTCCGAGTACCTCCTCATACCAGTTTATAGATCGGGATATATCGCTCACACGAATAGCCACGTGGTCTAAAAAAATTAACTCTATGAGATTATCTTCAGCCATACACTAACGTTTAGTCTAAAGCTAATAATTGAGACACATTCTTTTTAAAAATAGTATAGACTTCAGATGATTTTTGAGCATCGCCAACTGCATTCAAATAAACTTCTAATAACATATGATTATGCTGATCTTTTGTAGTATCACCTGTAAACTTATAAAAAGCCATTGACCAGTCATTCCACAGTGTATCATAGGTAGAAGTTTCAACCAATGTTATGACGTTTTCATGCCTATGATCTGATTTAATTTTAGCATATAAATTTGTGATATCTGCTTTAGCTCCTTCTATAATTTGTATGAATCTGTTATTATTATAGATAATGCATCCAGTAATGTTATGAGTTTTATTAAACTGCTTTGCTTTGAGTAACATCGTGTCTATTTGAGCAATAGTAAAATCTGCTTTAGCTTTGGATTGATAGATTACAGAATAAGACATAAAAAAAATTAAAATTATGAGTTGACGACTAACAGGTCTGGATTAGAGATACATTTTGATGGAAGAACTCCAAAGTGATTTTTAAAAATTTTAGAGAAATAGCTTCGACTTGAAAAGCCAACACTATAAACTAACTCAGACACGTTTAAATCGGACTCATAGATTAATTTTGCAGCTTTTTCTAAACGTTTTTCTGTCACATAATTTGACACGGTTTTATCATAGAGATATTTGAACCCTATTTGAAGTTTAGACGCATTAAGACCTGCAATGGATTCTAGCCTTCGAATAGATAGGTTTTCTGATAAATTATTTTCAATAAATGTCTCTAATGCAAGTAATTTGTCAATCTCATATAATCGTAAAGGCGCTTTACTATAATCATTTGAGATATCTTTTAAATACCTATCGACTTGAGATGCTATCGTATTTAAAATGGCTGCTTCTTTGAATAATATTTCAGAAGGCGTTTTAAAACCATACTTCATTATATCATTAACATAATTTGATGTTCTAAAACAGACTCTTCCTGAATACAGTTGATTTCCATTGGCATAAAAATCTGACAAACAACTAAAGGCATTTAAACGTAATTCATTTAAATCTTCCTTGTCTGATGTATTCAGATCTGGGTAATAAGAAATCAAACTTACTTTTAAGGACTTGTTAGCAGGAAATTTAATTATGCTTGTCGTCGTTTGACTCCTGTTGACAATAGTGTTTTGTCTAAAATTCACAGGAATGAAATTAGACTGGCTTCCAAACTTATGATCCACATGACCTTCTAAACAAAATATAAAATCGATGACCTTACTTGCATCTCCTATTAAATGCAACGTGACTTCCTTATGAAAAGTAACCTCAAAAACAATAACAGAAATATCATTAGAAATTAATGTCATTGAAATGTTACCTTTCCCAAACTCATCCCGTAACTGAGTGTAAGCAAAAGCTTTACCTTTAACACACTTATCGCCTATTTCATTAGAAATGGCTTCAAGGTTTTCTAAATGTTTAATATATGTTGCCTGAAGCTTTATCATATGATTACTGCGATTTTAGTTTGCGCGTAATTCAAATTTAACTCTTTTATTATAATTTTACGGTTTAATCTAATAATTAAATTCCATGCAACTCGTATTCGCTACACACAATCTCAATAAGCTCAAGGAAGTACAACGTTTAATTCCTGAGCATATCAAATTGATTAGCTTAAGCGATATTGGTTGTTTTGAAGATATACCAGAAACTCAACTAACTATTGAAGGTAATGCTATTCAAAAAGCTGAGTTCATTAAAACGCAATACGGTTATGCTTGTTTTGCCGATGATACAGGCTTAGAAGTTGATGCATTAAATGGAGCACCTGGTGTTTTTAGTGCGCGTTATGCTGGAGAACAACGCGATGCCAATGACAACATGGATTTGCTGCTAAAAAATCTTGACGATAAACCTAACAGAACCGCTCAATTTAAAACCGTAATCGCCTTGCAACTTAACGACCATTTAAACACATTTACTGGTATTTGCAAAGGTGAAATCACCAAAGAAAAGCATGGTCAAGGAGGCTTTGGATACGATCCTCTATTTAAAGCAGAAGGTTATGATGCAACCTTTGCTGAAATCTCATTAGAAGAAAAAAACAAGATTGGCCATCGTGGGAAAGCTATTCGTAAGCTTGTCGAATTTTTAAATACCTTGTAAAGCAGTACATTAAAGACTGTGTATGTCATTGAAAGTATTTTTATGCCTTAATGACGTATAAAAGGCCTACACTTCGCGTTAACGATGGAACGGTTTGTTTAAAATCCTTTTTGCTTTTTTGCAAAAAGATTGAGTAGTGAGAGCGTGTTAAAACGCCCAAGTATTGATTATCCAAATAAAAGACTATCTTTGCACCTTGAAAAAATAAATAGCGAGACTTAGTTATAAAAACGCGGTTAGTTCAACAAACAATTTTTATATCGCCAATTAGCTTTTAAAAATTGAGTGTCGCTAAATTCCTCAGAGTGAGGATGTGTTACCTAGAAGTTTAAGTGTTTAGTATGTCGATTCGCTTCTTTTGTAACACCAAAGGACATAATCGAATACAAAACAAACGAATGAGCACATTCCAAGAACTCGGTCTTAATGAAGACCTATTACATGCTATTACCGATTTAGGATTTGAAACGCCTAGTGATGTACAAGCAAAAGCAATTCCTATTTTATTAGAAAAAGACTCCGATTTAGTTGCCTTAGCGCAAACAGGAACAGGTAAAACAGCAGCATTTGGGTTTCCAATGCTTCAAAAAATTGACATTAGTAGTCGTACGACTCAAGGCTTAATTTTATCACCTACCCGTGAGTTATGCTTACAAATTACTAACGAACTTAAACTTTACGGAAAGCATTGTAAAGGCTTAAATGTTACTGCTATTTATGGTGGTGCCAGTATTACTGATCAGGCAAGATCTGTAAAACGTGGTGCGCAAATTATTGTGGCAACTCCTGGTCGTATGAAAGATATGATTAGTCGTAACATGGTAGATATTTCTAAAATTGAATATGCTGTTTTAGATGAAGCCGATGAAATGTTAAACATGGGATTCTATGATGACATTACAGACATCTTATCTCATACACCAAACGATAAAAGCACCTGGTTATTTTCGGCTACCATGCCAAAGGAGGTCGCCAGAATTGCCAGAGATTTCATGCACGACCCTATTGAAATAACCGTAGGAAATAAAAACGAAAGTACCAGTCAGGTATCTCACGAATATTATTTGGTAAACGCCAGAGACCGTTACCAGGCTTTAAAACGTTTAGCCGATGCTAATCCAGATATTTTTTCTGTGATTTTCTGTCGTACCAAACGCGATACGCAAAAAGTGGCTGAAAACTTAATTGAAGATGGGTATAGCGCAGGAGCTTTACATGGTGATTTGAGTCAGAATCAACGTGATCTGGTCATGAAATCGTTTAGAAATAAACAAATTCAAATGCTTGTAGCTACCGATGTTGCAGCACGTGGTATTGATGTTGATGATATTACTCACGTGATCAATTACCAGTTACCAGACGAAATTGAAACCTATACGCACCGTTCTGGTCGTACTGGTCGTGCTGGAAAAACTGGTGTTTCTATGGTGATTGTTTCTAAGAGTGAAGTACGTAAAATTAAAAGTATTGAGCGCATCATCAAGAAGGAATTTGAGAAAAAGGAAATTCCTGATGGCATGGAAATTTGCGAAGTGCAGTTAATGTCACTTGCCAATAAAGTTCACAACACAGAAGTCAATCACGAAATTGACAAATATTTAACCAGTATTAATGCATTGTTTGAAGACACTGATAAAGACGAATTGATTAAAAAATTCTTTTCTGTTGAATTCTCACGTTTTTTTAACTATTACCAAAAATCCAAAGACCTCAACGTTGCTAGTTCATCCCGAGATTCTGAACGAGAAAGCGGACGTGGTTATGGAGGTAGCGATAATGAAACACGTTACTTTATTAACGTAGGACGTAAAGACGGTTACGATTGGATGAAGCTAAAAGATTTCTTAAAAGAAGTCTTAGTTTTAGGACGTGATGATGTCTTTAAAGTTGATGTCAAAGACAGCTTCTCTTTCTTTAACACGGAAAAAGAAAACCAAGAAAAAGTACTGGCCTTTTTTACCGATTTCAAACATGACGGACGCTTTGTTAATGTTGAAGTTAGTGAAGACAAAGGCGGTCGAAATCGCGGTGGAAGACGTCGTGATGGTGGCGGAGGCGGAAGACGCAGACGTGATGATAAACCAAGAGGAGAAAGACGTTCTGGTGGTAGACGAAGTGATTCGGGATCTGGAAACAGAAGTGACCGACGTTCTTCTGAACGATCAGGAAGACGCTCAAGTGAAACATCTGGAAACAGAAGTGAAAGGCGACGTTCTGGAGGAGACTCTAAGCCTGCTCGCCGATCGGAAAGTGCTTCGAGTTTTGATAGGCCAAGACGCTCTAGACGAAGAGATTAAATTAAGAAACCTCGCCATACTACGGCGAGGTTTTTTTAAACCATCATGTTAATATTTAGTCAAATTTACGTCTATTGACATAGCTGTATGCTATTTGTTTACTATTTTTATCACTTAATTGATTACATGAGGTACCTATTTACTATACTATTATTAGTCTCTGTTTCTGCTGTCAGTTTTGCTCAGGAGGCAGAAACAAAAGATTCAATATCTACTCAAGTTCCAACTTATGTGAAAGGTACTGTCATTGATTTAAGCACCGACACACCTATAGATCGCGTTAATATTGTAAACCTCAATCAGGTTATTGGAACGTCAACAGATGACAATGGTGATTTTGAAATCAGAGCACAACTCAACGATACGCTACATTTATCGTATTTAGGATTTAAATCTATAAAAGTTAGAGTCACTAATGACTGGTTAAAATTTGGTGAGACCAAAATTGGTATGACCGAACTGGCATTAGCCTTAGAGGAAGTTGTTGTCAACCAACTTAAACTGACAGGATATTTGGAAATTGACGTTAAACAAGTGCCTATAAAATCAAATTACAGATATAGTATTTCTGGTTTAAACAATGGTTACGAAGCAGGTAACAGACGACCAAATGCGGTTAGTAAAGTATTAGGAGCGATATTTAATCCTGCCGATTTCTTGCACAATATGTTTGGGAAAAAGCCTCGTGAACTCCGAAGGCTCAAAAAAATGAAACAGGATGACGAGATTAGAAACTTACTTGCTTCCCGTTTTGACAGAGAAATGCTAATGGTTTTATTACAGGTAGATCGCTATGATTTAGATGAAATCGTTAACCAATGTAACTACTCTAAAGACTTCATCCAATCGGCAAATGATCTTCAAATATTAGATGCCATTAACGAATGTTATGAAGAGTACAAAGTCTTGAACCGTAACAAATCGGGACGATTCTAAACCTAAGAATTAGAATGCAAGGCAACTCTATTTCCTTCAGTATCTAAAAATACGGCCATGTATCCATGTTCAGGTGATATTTGCGTTTTAGGCTGATAAATGATACCTCCTGCGGCTTCTACTCGTCCTATTTCATTAGCCACATCGTCACACACAAAATAGACCAGTGTACCTTCCTGACTAGGTATGTAGCTTTCTTGTTTTATTAAAGTTCCTGTTGCTCCAGGTTTCTTTTCATCAAAAGGAAACCAGCCCATAAGAATTCCTCCAAAATCATGAATAGCCAGTTCGACCTTGAACACGGATTCATAAAACGCCTTGGCTCTATCCATATTGTGAACAGGGATTTCGAACCATCCTACCATATTGTGCTTCATATCCAAATTATTAAATTTCTAAAATGTATAGAATAATCATGACTATAAGATAATGATTCTTTATCTAAAAACACGAAATTATTAGCTTTGATAAAACCGTTCGACAATTTCATCATAGCTTTTAATTGTTTTTTTACACCAATCTAACCGTTTTTCCAAACGTTCGTTTTCAGAGAGTTGCCAGTCGATAGTTGAGGCTTTGAGTTGTGTTGTAACATGCTGAAGAATAATAGCCGCAGATACAGAAATATTTAAACTTTCAGTAAAACCCACCATAGGGATTTTTAAAAAACAATCGGCTTCATCTAAAACCTCTTGAGATAAACCAGACATCTCTCTTCCGAAGAAGAAACAAGACTTATTTGAAACATCAAAATCTGCAAGCAAGCTATCATTTTCATGAGGTGTTGTCGCTACGATTTGATAGCCTTGATGTTTTAAAGTTTGAATAGCATCCTTAACCGAATGATAGCGCTTTAGGTCTACCCATTTTTGCGCTCCCATGGCTATCTCTCTATCAATTCGCTTCGTGTTTCGTTCTTCTACAATATGTACTTCTTGAATTCCGAACACATCACAACTCCTAATCACTGCGCTAGTATTATGCAGCTGGTACACATCTTCGGTAGCCACTGTAAAATGTTTTGTGCGCTGTGATAGTACTCTATGAAACTTATCATGACGTGCCTCGGTAAGATAGGTCTCTAGATGTTCAAGAAGTTTTAAATCTATCATAATGTAAAAATAAAAAAACCCAACCTAATGGTCGGGTTTTAATTTAATTAATATGTGTTCTTATTGGTTTACTCCAATATCACCTTGAGCAACAAGTGTCCCAAGATTATCAGCACTAAGATGCACATTAATGTATCCATCAACTGTTAGAACATCATTATATCCAAATGCTGTCGTGTCATCAAGTGCAGCCACATTTGTCATACTCATACCAGTTGTTCCGTCTACCGAATTAAAAGTAAATAAGATTCCGCCTGGTGCAGTTGCTACACTACCCATATGAATGTGAGCTGGGTGCATACCACCATCTGGTGTTCCGTCTAAGGTAAGTATTGCCAAAGCTTCACCATTCACTCGTTCTGAAAAGGTAGCAGTACCGCTAATACCTACAACATCAACAGTAGCTAAATTATATACAGTTGAAATGCCAGTTAATTCATTCTGACCGATATCTCCTTGAGCAACTATAGTTGACAATTCACTTGCACTCAAATGAATATTGATATATCCGTCAAAATCTAAAATATCAGCATAACCAAAAGCAGTGCTATCATCTAGCATGGCTAAATTTGTTACACTCACGCCTGTTGTTCCGTTAACCGGATTAAAGGTAAATGCAACTCCTCCACTTTCAGCAGCAGTGTTAAAATGAATATGTCCTGGATGCATTCCGCCATCAGGTGCACCATCTAAATTAATTGTTGCTAAGGCTTCCCCATTTGTACGTTCAGAAAACGTAGCGGTTCCACTAATACCTGCAACATCTGCAGTTCCTAAAGCATATACCTTTTCGGTACCAGTTAATTCATTTTGACCAATATCGCCTTGAGCAATCAAAGTTCCTAAATCATCAGCGCTTAAATGAATATTAATATAACCATCAAAGGATAATATATCGTCATAACCAAAACCTGAGCTATCGTCTAACATAGCTACATTGGTTTTACTCATTCCTGTGGCTCCAATTACCGGATTAAAAGTAAATGCAATCGCACCACCTTCTGCTGCAGTGTTAAGGTGAATATGACCTGGATGCATATCGCCATCTGCTGTACCATCTAAAGCTATAGTAGCTAGAGCTTCACCATTTACACGTTCAGAAAATGTTGCCGTACCACTAACACTAGGCACATCTACACTTCCTAAAGTATATACTTTTTCGGCACCAGTTAATTCATTTTGACCAATATCTCCTTGTGCCACTAATGTTTCCAGAGCATCTGCACTCAAATGTACATTGATATATCCATCAAAGGCAATCAGTTCATCATAAGTTACAGATGTGGCATCGTTTAATTCGGAAGTTGTCACTGTGCTAAAACCAGTATCACCATCAACAGTACCCAAGGTTAATGCTATATCACCACCTTCGGCAGCCGTATTAAAGTGGATGTGTGCTGGATGCATCCCTCCACTTGGTGTTCCTGAAAGTTGCAATTCAATGGTAGTTGATCCATTTTCATTTTCAATGAATGTTGCTGAACCTGAAATAGTAGGATCTGCAACTGATTCTAATTGATAGGTTTTAGTATCTCCAACAAATGGATTACCATTTGAGCTTAAATCATCATCGTTGCTACAACTTGTCATAAAAGCAATAGGCACGATTAATAATAGTTTTAATAATGTTTTCATAATAAATTTCTTTTTTTAAGTTCACAGGTAATATACTATCATGATACCTTTCTTTATGATGCTATCCAATTGCATATTGACTCATATGATAAAATGCCTGTAATTAAAGGTCTCAGCAAAATTATTTAGTATTTATAAGCTTGTAATTAGTTATTAAAACACGAATAATCATAAACAATAGCTAATAGGAATTTACAGCAGAGTTCTTAAAAAAGTTATGTTTCTAGATGTTCTAATGTTTTGTATGTATCATTAAAAGTTTATATTAGTTCAAAATATAAAACTCCATGGGATTAAAATACCTACCCTTTCTTTTGGTACTATTTTGCTTTAGTAAAACCTATGCTCAAGACTCTACAAAAGAAACCGTAAAAGATACTATTAGCTTAAGTGAAGAAAACACTCAAAAAATAATCGAATTTGGAAAATTAATCGAAACCGCAATTCATGATAGCGATCCAGACAAGTTTGTGTCCTATTTAAATAAGACCATCTTTTTTGATCGCGTATTTAGTGATTACCCAAATGTAGATCGAGAAGACAACTTTGTCAGAGGTTTTTTAATTGGTATGAGTCAAGCCCTAACATCATTCCCAAGTGAAATCATTACTGAGATTGAAAATGGTGCATACTATGATTTTATCAGTTACCGTTATGATGATGAAGCTCAAACCTATTATGCTTTATTTAGATTATATTCTTCGGAAACAGGTATGAATTATCACGATTATAGGGTAATTAAAAACAATGATGAACTTCAGTTTTCAGACATGTACGTGTACTTAACTGGTGAGCATTTTACTAATACTATTGGGAGAATGATGAGTTACTCAATCCCTGAAAGTAAATTATTAGGAAACAGTAAATCAACCTTAAATAGTGAATCAAAAGATCTCTTTAAAGCTGTTTTGCTTAATAATAATGGTGACTATGAGAAAGCTTTTGAAATTATGGATGGTTTAAAATCTGAACTCTCTAAAGAAAAATTCCTACTCATTTTCAAATCCCTAATAGCCAGTCAGCTTGACGAAACCAAATATTTAAAATCTTTAGAAGATTTGATTACTACATTTCCTGACGATCAAACTATAGCGCTCAACAAAATAGATTATCATATTTTTAAAGAGGAATACTTTGAAGCTATTCAGGTGGTCAATCAACTCCAAAATGAAACTGAGGATGACTTTTTAAACTTTATGAAAGCTGGTATTGCTTTTGAGGATAACAACTATGATTTAGCGCTCAACCTTTACAAGTATACTATTGAAAACTATCCCGATTTTTTTGAAGGACAAGCAGGTTACTTAAGTACTTTAGTGATGATGAAAAACTACAGTGACGCTTCTAAATATTTAGAAACTTTAGTTGCTGAAGGCTATGAAAAACAATCGCTTATAGATTATGTTGAAGAAGAAGATGAGTTTGGAGGAAACATTCTTGACGGGTTTACCAAATCGGACGAATTCAAATCCTGGAAAGCCGCAAAAGACTAATCATGAAACATCTGGTCGTTTTAACAGGCGCAGGAATGAGTGCCGAAAGTGGTATCAAAACCTTCAGAGATGCTGATGGTTTATGGGAAGGTCATGATGTTATGGAAGTAGCAACACCTCAAGGCTTTGCAAAAAATCCTGAGTTAGTACTAGATTTTTATAATCAAAGACGTCGACAATTGCATGAGGTTCAACCTAATAGCGCTCATCAGGATTTAGCTACACTCGAACAAGATTACAAAGTAACTATTATAACACAAAATGTTGATGATTTACACGAACGTGCAGGTAGTTCAAATGTGATTCATTTACATGGTGAATTATTAAAAGTAAGAAGTACTAAAAACCTTTCTAACGTTAAATCCTGGACAAATGATTTACATCTAGGTGATTTATGCGACGAAGGTCATCAGTTAAGACCACATATTGTTTGGTTTGGTGAAGATGTCCCTATGATAGAAAAAGCTATAGACATTTGCGAGCAAGCTGATATATTATTAATAATTGGTACATCTATGCAGGTCTATCCTGCAGCAGGCTTGATAAATTATGTGTCACAACAAATCCCTATCTATTTTATAGATCCCAAACCCTCTGTTGACAGTCATAAAAACCTGACTGTGATTTCAGATACAGCCACTAATGGCATGAAACACATCATTGACTTGCTTAAACTTTAACGAGTAAAAGTACTACAAAGCATACTAATATCACTAGAAACAGAGACAATTTAATCATCATCAGACAGTTTAAAAAAATTATTAACTGGTTTTTGAAACACCTCTGAAAGCTTAAGTGCTAAAACCGTTGAAGGCACATATCTATTGGCTTCTATAGAGTTTATGGTTTGACGAGACACCCCAATTTTCTTAGCCAAATCATCCTGAGTTAAACTTAAAATAGCACGCTCTACTTTTATTGTGTTTTCCATTATCTCATACGTTTTAAAACATGAAAACATAAAAGCTGTATCATTAGGATAAACAACAACACCTGAAAATCACCTAAATCATGAAATGCTTCACCTTCTGGTTTCAATACATTAGACACACCATAATCTACATAAGGCATAACTAAAGCATAAATAACACCTACAACAAAAGCATATGTGTAGGATTGCATTCTTAATTTTACAATCATCTCATCTTCATTTTTATCTCTTGCAACCGACATAAGCAACATTCCGATAAGTAGTGTTTTCTGCAATATAAGTTTTAACCATTGTGTGTTACCTTCGAGTGCAAAAGCACGTACAAACATCATTGCGATTGTAATCCCAGCAATGAGCATTCCTATGGTATAAAAATACTGTGGTAATCTGAAGTTAATTAACTTTTCTAAGCCTTTCCTTTCGCATTCTATAATATTCTGTTTTTCCATTATTGACAAATATATTTTATATTAAGTAAAATTATTTTTACTATATGACAAATATACTTTACATTTTTGAATCCTACAAGTGATATCGTCTAATAATTTACTATTCAATGTAAAGGATGAGCAATTGGTAAGACATTCGTGTAAATAATAAAATCCTGTCTGAATAAACAGACAGGATTTTACCCCTAACTAAACTAAATTTTAAATCTTAATGCGTCCGCTTAACTACTACATTAAGATTACCTACTTATGATTAAGAAACTCTAATAAGTTTCCATCTAGATTATATACGTTTCGATTTGATAGTTTGGATTACAAGATTGAAAAAAAACTTATATTTTTTTTGCCTCTTCCCAGAAAACGTCCATTTCACCTAGTGTCATCTCTGATAAAGGTTTATTTAGATCTTTAGATTTTTGCTCTAGATACTGAAAACGTTTTATGAATTTTTTGTTAGTACGTTCAAGTGCACTTTCTGGATCAATGTTTAAAAAGCGAGCATAATTAATCATAGAAAATAATACATCTCCAAATTCACTTTCAATATTATCTTGCTGACCTTCGTTAACTTCTTCCTGTAATTCCCTGAGCTCCTCTTCTACTTTTTCAAAAACTTGATTGGGTTCTTCCCAGTCGAAACCTACTCCAGCGACTTTATCTTGAATGCGGTTAGCTTTCACCATTGCAGGTAAACTTTTAGGCACACCTTCTAAAACACTTGTCTTTCCTTCTTTGAGTTTTAGTTGTTCCCAATTACGCTTAACGTCTGCTTCATCATTCACTGTTACATTTCCGTAGATATGAGGATGACGTTCAATGAGTTTATCACAAATGCTATTACATACATCGGCTATATCGAACGCATTGGTTTCGCTTCCGATTTTAGAATAGAACACAATATGAAGTAGGACATCGCCGAGCTCTTTCTTTACTTCTTCTAAATCATTATCTAGAATTGCATCACCAAGCTCGTAAACCTCCTCAATAGTTAAGTGACGTAAGGTTTGCAAGTTTTGTTTTTTATCCCACGGACATTGCTCTCGCAATTCATCCATTATAATAAGTAAGCGTTCAAAAGCTTTTAATTGCTGAGTTTTATCTGCCATAATGAAATTTTAAAAATCAAAAATACAATGCTTCTACTCCAATAGCACTTCTAAGCCTTACTTAATATGAACAATCTATTAACGAGTCTACTCCTCCTCGTCTGCTGTAACCACTTCTTCACCTTCTTCTAAGGCTCCAAGCATATCATGTTTTTGAAGTAAATTATACCATTGTATAATTTTTTTGATATCACTTGCATACACACGATCTTCATCATAGTCTGGTAAAATTTCGAAAAAGTACTCTTCTAAAGTATCTTTAGAATCTTTGTGACTTATTGATGTTTGTTGTGCATTTTCTTTGTCTCTAATCTTTTTGAAAACTTCTCTTAACGGAAGTTCTTCAGTAAGAGTGTACACGGCAATTTCACTTAAAACACTAATATTGTTGTGAATATTAACCGATATTTTTTTTTGATCTATAAGAGATTGAGCAATAAAACCACTACGTGTTTGTGCTACGATTTCGAATAATCCTGGTTTTCCTGAAATGGAAAGTATTTTATCTAAACTCATATTATTTTTTTTCAGTATTAGCGTTTCTTTTTCATTAATGGAAAACGCATTCTGTAATCTACTTTTATTTTTCCTTTGGAAATATTAGTCAATTTCCCTTTTATTAAACGTTTTTTTAACGACGATAGTTTATCTGTAAATAAAACGCCTTCGATATGATCATACTCGTGCTGAACAACTCTGGCTATCAAACCGTCAAAAACTTCGGTATGAGTATCAAAGTTTTCATCTTGATATTTAATCGTTATTTTAGGTTGTCTAAATACATCTTCTCTTACATCTGGAATACTTAAACAGCCTTCATTAAAAGCCCATTCATCTCCTTCCTCATCTAAAATTTCAGCGTTGATAAATACACGATTAAAGTGTTTTAGTTTTTCCTGCTCTTCTTCAGTATAAATATCATCTTCTGCAAAAGGTTCGGTATCTACCAAAAAAAGTCGAATAGGCAACCCGATTTGCGGTGCAGCCAATCCAACACCATAAGCAGCATACATTGTCTCTTTCATATTCTCGATAAGTGCATCGAGATTAGGATAGTCTTTTGTTATTTTCTCAGCTTTTTTTCTTAAAACTGGGTCACCATAAGCAACAATTGGTAATATCATTATATTGTAATTTTCGGGTGCAAAAATACGATTCTTATTATTATTTGAGAACTTTTAAGATGGATTTAAGACGGATTGTACAAATAACTTTGAAGAATAATCGTGGCACTAATTTCATCAACCAAAGCTTTATCCTGACGTTGCTTTTTACTGAGTCCGCTATCTATCATAGTTTGAAATGCCATTTTAGAAGTAAATCGTTCATCAATACGTTTAATAGGAATATGAGGAATGGCTTTTTCAAGAGTTGTTATAAACTTAGTTATTGAGACTTCACTCTCCGAAACTTCATAATTCATTTGTTTAGGCTCACCTATAATGAACAGTTCTACATTTTCCTCAGACGTATACGTCTTTAAAAACGACATTAATTCTTTGGTATTAACAGTAGTTAAACCCGAAGCTATAATTTGCAACTCATCTGTAACTGCTATCCCTGTGCGCTTGGTTCCGTAATCTAAAGCTAAAATTCTTGCCATTTTACAAAGTTAATCTTATAATCTTGGTTATCAATCTTAATGCCATAAAAAAACTCTTCTTTGTTAGGTCAAAGAAGAGTTCCAAAATAATCAACTATTAATTACATCATAAACTGAATACCCTCTACCTTAAACAGTTTATGTTATACCATTAGGACACTACTATATTAAAAAAGTCACATTCAATTAAAAAAAATAAAAAAACCTTTCTCAAAATGAAGAAAGGTTTAGTATCGCTATTATTTATAAGGGTATATAGGGCTCTTACGATAGTAAGCTAACTTTATTTACTCCATTGTTTTGAAAGAAAACCCTCCTAAGGGAGAAGGAGGGTTTTCACAAAAATTAGCTATTAATTATTAAAGTTTCAAACACAATTTATTAGGAAAATGTCTGAATAATAATAATTCACATATTTAAGACACACAAGTTTTCGATAAGTCACATTAATTTTATTTTTTTTACGAATTAAGCATATACACATACCAATTATACCTTTATCTTTGTGGCAATAGCATAAAAATTAAAGATGAAACAACTACAAGAACACATAGAAAATGCATGGAACGATCGTTCTTTATTATCAAATCAAGATACGATAGAATCTATCCGAAAAGTTATTGATTTATTAGATGAAGGCGCACTTAGAGTTGCCGAACCCACCGAAAATGGCTGGCAAGTAAATGAATGGGTAAAAAAAGCAGTGGTATTATATTTTCCTATTCAAAAAATGGAAACTCTTGAAGCTGGCATTTTTGAATATCATGATAAAATACCTCTAAAGCGTGATTTTGAAAAGCGAGGTATTCGAGTGGTTCCTAATGCAGTTGCACGTCATGGTGCCTATATTTCATCTGGAACCATATTAATGCCCAGTTATGTAAATATAGGTGCTTATGTAGATGAAGGTACAATGGTTGACACATGGGCTACAGTTGGAAGTTGTGCCCAAATAGGAAAAAACGTTCACCTTTCGGGAGGTGTTGGTATTGGAGGTGTTTTAGAACCTTTACAGGCTGCTCCTGTCATTATTGAAGATGGTGCTTTTATTGGCTCACGTTGCATTGTGGTTGAAGGTGTTCGTGTAGAAAAGGAAGCTGTTCTGGGCGCTAATGTAGTATTAACCATGAGTACAAAAATTATTGATGTTACTGGCGACAAACCTGTTGAAATGAAAGGCAGAGTTCCTGAGCGATCTGTTGTAATCCCTGGAAGTTACACCAAGTCATTCCCAGCTGGAGATTTTAATGTTCCGTGTGCATTAATCATAGGAAAACGAAAAGAAAGCACCAATAAAAAGACATCCTTAAACGATGCGTTAAGAGACTATGACGTAGCCGTTTAATTTGTTTATTTCTATATTATAACAAACAGACGTATCACTTGAAACTATTAATCATCCAGCAGAAAATGATTGGTGATGTACTCACCACAAGCATTTTGTTTGAAGCCTTAAAAGCAGCACATCCAAATGCCGAATTGCATTATGTGATTAATACGCACACATTTCCTGTGGTTGAAAACAATCCGTATATCGATAAGTTTTTGTTTGTTACACCTGAAATTGAACAAAGCAAAATCAAATTTTATAAGTTCTTAAAATCAATACGGCATGAACACTATGATGCTGTTGTTGATGTCTATGGAAAATTAAGCAGTGCTTTAATTAGTTATAGTTCAAAAGCTAAGATAAAAAGTGCTTACCATAAATCATATACCGCTTTTATCTATAACAAAACTATAAATCGGTTAACATCTCCAAAGCATAATTCTAGTTTAGCCATAGAAAACCGAATGCGTTTAGTTGAGTGCTTAGATGTGCCTTTTAAGTCTTATAGCCCGAAAATATATTTAACAGATCAGGAAGTTCTGGATGCAAAGCTGTATCTATCTCAATCGGGAATTGATCTAAGCAAAACCCTTTTTATGATAAGTGTCTTAGGAAGTAATTCTATTAAAACCTACCCATTTGAGTATATGGCTAAGCTTCTGGATACTATTGTTGAAACCAACCCTGAGGCGCAACTACTATTTAATTATATTCCCAAGCAAAAAGAAGACGCAAAAGCCATTTACGACTACTGCAACTCACAAACGCAGCAACAAATCTTCTTTAATGTGTTTGGTAAAAGTTTAAGAGAGTTTTTAGCAATAACAAAACACTGTACTGCGCTGATTGGAAATGAAGGTGGCGCCAACAATATGGCCAAAGCTTTAGATATACCTACGTTTACTATTTTTTCACCATATTTGAATAAGCAAAACTGGTTTGGAGAAAATGAGACCAATCAACATGTTGCAGTACACTTATTAGACACTTTAAATTATACTATCGAGGAAGCAAAAGCGCAACCCGAAATGTATTATAAAAAGTTCAAGCCAGAATTTATAAGCCCTATTTTAAAAACGTTTGTAACAAATTTGAGTTAATGCAATACAAATTTTTAATTTACATTTCTTATAGTTATGCTATTCCTATTGGGAATCCCTTAGAGATTGAGATATCTAATCGTGGAGACCAAGTTCAATGGTTTAGTGATTATGAAGATGGGAAAAAAGCACTTCAAAACAAAGCCAATGTTTTAGATACTATTGAAGCAGTAATTGCATACCAACCTCACATCGTTCTCACAGCTACTGATGACGTTCCTGATTTTATTTCAGGCCTTAAGGTTCAAATTTTTCATGGTTTTTTTGCTCAAAAGCGACCTGAAGGAAATGACAAATTTGCACATTTCAGAATTCGTGGTTTTTTTGACTTGTATTGCACTCAAGGTCCGACTGCAACATCAGGTTTTAATGAGCAACAGAAAAAGCAGCCTCATTTTGAAGTCATTGAGACAGGCTGGAGTAAAGTTGACCCTTTATTTCCCATCACTGAAAAAGCAATTCAAGAGGTGCCTACAATAATGATTGCGTCAACATTTACCAAACGTTTAAGTCTGGCATATCATGACGATGTGTACAACGAAATTAAGCGACTATCACAAACAGGTGAGTATAATTTTATCATGGTGTTACACCCGAAATTACCTCAAGAGCTTAAAGATAAATGGAAGTCCTTAAATGGTAAACACTTTACCTATCATGATACTACAGATTTAATTCCTTTATTCAAAAAAGCAGACATTATGTTTGCTGATACAACTTCGGCTATTCAGGAATTCTTATTGCAAAAGAAACCTGTAGTGACTTATAATCATACATTTAATCACGAATATTTAATCAATATTACCGAAGCAAATGCTATTGAAAATGCTTTTAAGAAAGGAATTTCTCGTCCAGAACAACTCTTAACACATATCGATACATTTATCAATCAGCTACATCCATACTTTGATGGCAAGTCCAGTAAACGCGTCGTTGAAGGGTGTATCGCATTTTTACACAAAGACAAAAGTCACCTCAAAAACAAACCATTAAACCTTATAAGGAAGTATAAAATACGAAAGCGTTTAGGCCATTTTACGCTTAAAAGTTATTCGAAGCCTTTTACAATTAAAATTTAGGCTTACCGTTCTATACCAAAATCTGTAAAGGTAGACTTATTGCGCTTTGTAAGTTTTCTAATCGACTTATTACGTGCTATTGCATCTTCATTTTTATATGGTCGCTCATGGTATAAATGTACACATATGACACTGTATCTCGCTTGAACAAATCGTACACCATTGTTAAGAAGTCGTTCGCCAAGTTCTCGGTCTTCACCTCCATATTGCATGCGTTCATCAAAACCATTTACTGCTAATATATCTTTTTTCCAAACGGAAGTATTCATTCCATCAAAAGTTGCCTTGGTTGGCGTAAAAGTATTTAGAAACCAGGCTTTTAATCCGAAAGACGTCAACTTATTCAACTTAAAGGTTTTTGGGCAACCTCTTTGAAGTAACCATTCTTTATTAAAACAGTTCTGCTGTACTATATCAGGTTTAGTAATAGCTTCAGAAATAGCTTTAGTCAGTTTAAAATATCCTCCAGACAAGCAGGTGTTTGGGCGCCTCATTTTTATATGAGTATCCACAAAATCTTGCCTAACAATACAATCGCCATCAGTAAAAATGAGATACTCTGCATTGCTTTTTAAAGTGGCTTTGTTTAGTATTTTAGTTTTCTGAAACCCATTATCCTCCTGCCAAACATGAGTGATTTTTAAATTAGAGTTCAAGATAAAATCATCAATAACAGCTTTGGTTTCATCAGAAGACCCATCATCAGCTATTATGATTTCAAAATTTTTAAAAACTTGTTGTTCGTAACTCCACAGCACATTACGCAACCAAATTGGCTGATTATACGTACTTATAATTACTGAAACATCTAATTTGTTCATAGTTTCAAAAATACCGTTTTTAGCAAACATTTTATTGTTATTTTTACAACAAATTACAAATTGATTTATGCAGAAACTTACTGCAATAATTCCAGCCGGAAATGAAATACATAATATTGAAGAGGTTATAGCTTCAGTAGATTTTGCAGATGAAATTTTAGTAGTAGATAGTTGTAGTACAGATGGAACGTTTGAAAAAGCGCAAGAACTGGCTACTAGAGTTATTCAACGTGAATATGGCTATTCGGCATCCCAAAAGAATTGGGCTATTCCACAGGCAAAACACGAATGGGTATTTCTTATTGATGCTGATGAACGCGTTACTCCAGAACTTAGAGAAGAAATTATTAGTATTTTAAGTCAGCCTGAACCAAGTCATACCGCTTATTGGATTGGTCGTATCAATTATTTTATGGGCGAACGTGTGAATTATAGTGGCTGGCGTAATGATGTTGTTATTCGTTTATTTAAACGTGACTTTTGTGTCTATGAAGACAAACAAGTTCATGCCGAAATCATTGTAGATGGTACAATTGGAAAATTAAAACACAAGCTTACACATAATACTTTTGTCACATTTGATAAGTTTATCGAAAAAATGAATCGATATGCATGGTGGCAAGCCAAAGATTATGATAAAAAAACGGGACGGTTAACACCTTATCATTTTGTCATAAAACCATTTTGGGGGTTTTTTAAACATTATATCATACAAAGCGGGTTTAGAGACGGCGTTGTTGGTTTTACCATAAGTACAATGCAGGCTTATGCTGTGTTTATGAGGTATGTAAAACTATGGCTTTTACGTCGAGGACGAGAGTAATTACTTTTTCCAGAATTTTATTTTTTTCTTTAAGCGACGACGACGCTGGTAGCGCTCTTGAAACTCTTTAGTATAACCACTCATTAATGCATATACTTCTTCAAAATCACGAGATATGCATTTAGCATATTCATCACTCATAATTTTAATCATATCATTTTCGGTAGCGAGTTTAGCGAAATTTTTAATTCGGGTTTTGAAGTCTAATGCTTTAAACTCCATTCGATTTAAATCGACCAGAAAAAACGCATAAGTATCTCCTGTTTTTTTAATTAAAGTATTTCCAGGTGAATGATCTAAAAAATACACCTGACGTTCATGCAACTTATATGTGAACCTTGTAAACGCTCGCAAAATAGCCTCTCTATCGGGATATTCTGGATTTTTTAGTTCTCTGTAAGTACAATCACAATCTAACTGTTCGCTAATGTAATAGCTTTTTTTGAAGGCAAGAGGTGTTTTAAACTCATAATAGGCAATCGGTTTTGGAGTACCAATACCCAGATTTATAATGCGATGTGCATATTCAAAAGAACGCTGAGCTTTACTCTTTCTAAAAAAACGATAAGCAATTTGATTGACAATATTAGGCACTCTAAATGATTTCACATTAACAGTCTCACCATTAAGCTCAAATAATTTTAAAGTATTTCTGTCTTGATTCCCAAAAGGTCGACCTTTCGATGCAAAGTTTATCACTATCGCATCTAATTCCTTTTGTAACGTTTTGTAATCCTTACTTATCTCATAATTCATACTACAAAATTACGATTACTTTTGAATCTATAATAAAGTTAATTTTAGTTTTGTTTCTTTGTAAAAAGAAAAGAAATGCCCAACGTATTTTTAGAGTCTCACCACATAAAAAATTTAAATTTTGGATTTGGTCAGTTCAACTACCATTTGATAAAAGGCCTTCATCATATTAATCCATCAGATTTTGATATCACGTTACATGCTAAGGACCTTCAAAAGTTAAAACATGAATTTGGTAATGATTTTAAATATAAAAAGTACTACTCGCTACGACGCTATGATGCGTTAAGAATTAGAAAAAAATATGACCTTTGGCATTCTATGAATCAGAATACAAAGATTGAACCTTATCATGATATTCCGTATTTACTGACGATACATAATACATCATACATCAAAGACAAAACAGATTATAAGGATAAAAAAGAGCATGTTTTGTTTCAGGATAAGATTAATAGAAGTACTGCGATAACTTATATTTCAGAATATGCCAAAAGCTCAACTCACCAGTTTTTCGATGTACCAAAAGTTCCTGAATATGTAATCCATAATGGAAATCCAATATTAGAGATGACCATTACCGACGATTATAAAGCTGCATATATCCCAAATCGTCCATTTTTATTTACCATTGGAGAAGTTAAAGAGCGTAAAAACTTTAAATCTCTAATTGGTCTAATTAAAAACCTAGACGATTACCATTTAATCATTGCAGGAAAAAACAGCACTAGCGAAGCCGAAAATATTCAAGCCTTAATTGACGAAAACCAGTTAAATGACCGTATCAAACTTGTTGGTAAAATTTCGGAGTCAGACAAACAGTTTTATTACAAAAATTGTGCTGCATTCGTATTTCCTTCCCTACGTGAAGGTTTTGGGCTTCCCGTTATCGAGGCCATGAAATTTGGAAAACCTACCTTCATTTCCAATAACACCTCACTACCAGAGATTGGTGGCGATTTGTCCTTTTACTGGGACCATTACGATCCCGAATACATGGCGGAAGTTTTTCAAAAAGGGATGAGTACATTTGAGAACTCTAAAACCCAATACATTAAACAACTAAAGGAAAGAGCCAATAGCTTTAATTGGAATGATGCCGCAAAAGCGTATATTGAGGTCTACAGATCTTTACTAAAATAACGAGAATGAAAAAAATAATCAGTTCTGCAAAGCGCTCTATTCGTAAGAAGCAGACCATTGCAAAAATATTAAAATCAGAACAGCATAATGACTCTGTTGTAAATATCCATCGCATTGACACACGTAATGCTGGAGATTATTATTGTGCGCCACATCACTACTTTGATGTTTTAAAAGGAAAGCACCTAGACATTTTTGGTTATAAACTTGAAGATGATGTAAAACGTCAAAATTTTATTGATACGATCAATTCTAAAGCCCTTATCATTGGTGGAGGCGGTTTATTAAACCGTTCAGGATTTCACCGTCAGATGAGACTTTTTGAAAAATTATCTGAGAAAGGAAAAAAAACAGTGCTTTGGGGTGTTGGGCACAATGAAAAACATCCACACACCTACGATAAGGTTAAACATTATAATGTAGATGTCACAAAATTTGGCATTGCAGGTACAAGAGATTATAAAATGCCTGGAGAGTATGTGCCCTGTGTGAGTTGCTTACATCCTATTTTTGATGATCCTTTTGATGAAACACAAGATATCGGTATTGTTTTTCATAAGGACACTTTAAAAAAGCCTGAGATATTAGCTAAATTTAAAGACTATCCGACGTCATCGAACACCTCAGATTTTGAAGAACTTATTGCTTTTATTAAAGCTTCCAATAAGATTGTATCCGACAGCTATCACGTCATGTACTGGAGTATGCTTTTAGGAAAGAAAGTTGTTGTTGTTCCCAATTCGTCAAAATTTTTCGACTTTCAACACCGTCCTGTGGTATCCGATTTTGACAACGCCTTAAATCAGTTTTCAAAAACTGAAACTTATCCAGGATTGTTAGAAGAATGCAGAACAATTAACACTAAATTTTCGGTCAAAGTTTTTGATTATCTCAACCTTTAAACTTCTTTATCTTTTTCAAGACAAAACAATCTCAAAAACTTAAGAAATAAATAAGCAAAGAGATTTTAAAAGATGTGGTGTATGTCGTAAATTTGCACAACTATAATGTCACCTAAAATCAGGACCATTATCCGATTGATATTAGATACTTGCGTCTGCTGTTTAAAACGATGAACTACAAAGAAGCCTTACAGAATCCTATATTCAATATCATTTCTAAATCATCAAAAGAATTAGGAGTCGATAGTTATGTGATTGGTGGATTTGTTCGTGATTTTATTTTAAATCGTGGCGAACATAAAGACATCGACATTGTAGCTATAGGCAGTGGGATTGCCCTTGCAAAACGAGTTGCTAAAGCTTTACCAAATCAGCCAAAAGTTCAGGTGTTTAAAACCTACGGAACAGCGATGCTGGTCTATGATGATATGGATATCGAGTTTGTTGGTGCCCGAAAAGAATCCTATAACGAAAACAGTAGAAATCCTGTAGTTGAAAATGGCACGCTTCAAGACGATCAAAACCGTAGAGATTTTACAATTAATGCTATGGCTCTAGATCTTTCGGAAACCAACTTCGGAAATTTGCTAGATCCATTTAATGGCATTCAAGATTTAAATGCTAAAATCATACGAACGCCTCTCGATCCAGATGTGACTTACAGTGACGACCCTTTACGTATGATGCGTGCAATCAGATTTGCTACACAACTCGGATTCACCATAGAAAAGGCATCTCTTGAAGCCATTTACAGAAATAAAGAGCGTATCAAAATTATCACCAATGAACGTATCGTAGTCGAATTACATAAAATTCTAGAGAGCGACAAACCTTCAATTGGCTTTTTACATCTCGAACGTACTGGACTTTTACACTATATACTTCCAGAACTGACCGCGCTCAAAGGTATAGATGAAGTTGAAGGACAAACTCATAAAGATAATTTTTACCATACTCTCGAAGTCGTTGATAATATTGCTAAACATACAGATAATTTATGGTTACGCTGGGCAGCATTACTTCATGACATCGGAAAAGCGCCCACTAAAAAATTTAGTAAAAAAGTAGGTTGGACATTCCATGCTCATGAATTTGAAGGTGCTAAAATGGTCTACCATTTATTTAAGCGTCTTAAAATGCCCTTAAATGACAAAATGAAATTTGTTCAAAAAATGGTATTTATGAGTTCGCGCCCAATCGTTTTAGCCCAGGATATTGTTACCGATTCTGCGGTTAGGCGCTTAGTTTTTGACGCTGGTGACTATGTTGAGGATCTGATGACCCTTTGTGAAGCAGATATCACTACAAAAAACCCTAAAAAATTCAATAAATATCATAACAATTTTAAAATTGTTCGTGAAAAAATAATAGAGGTTGAAGCTCGTGATCATGTAAGAAACTTTCAACCGCCAATTTCTGGAGAAGAAATTATGACCACTTTTAATTTAAAACCATCTAGAGAAATCGGTAAAATTAAAGAGGTTATAAAAGAAGCCATTTTAGAAGGAGATATTCCTAATGAATATGAAGCAGCTTATGAACTGATGCTAAAAGAAGGGGAACGCCTGGGACTTAAAGCCAATCCTAAAGCATGATGAATATTATTAGAACGAACTCTGAAAATAAAGACTTCATCCAACTTGTTGAAGCACTCGATGCCTATTTAAAAATGACCGATGGTGATGAACACGCGTTTTATAACCAGTTTAATAGTATTTCCGTTTTAAATCATGTGGTTGTTGCCTATATTGATGGCACTGCTGTAGGTTGTGGCGCTTTTAAACCCTTTGACAATAGTAGTGTGGAAATTAAACGCATGTACACTACTCCTCAAACTCGTGGTATGGGTGTTGCTTCGGAAATTTTAAAATCTTTAGAACTCTGGGCTTCTGAATTAGGTTATGCCTCCTGTGTATTGGAAACAGGAATCAGACAAAAAGAAGCGGTTCAATTTTACAAAAAGAATAACTATAAATCTATTGAAAAGTACGGACAATACGTCAATATGGACAATAGTGTATGTTTTAAAAAAGAATTATAATCAATGAAAAAAGATAATAAAAAAGTCATTTATTGGTTGCTTACCGGATGTGTTTTAATTTTTATCATGGTCGTCGTTGGTGGTATTACACGATTAACCCATTCTGGATTATCCATATCCAACTATAAGCTAATTTCTGGAACAATTCCTCCTATGAATGAAGTCGAGTGGCAAGAAGCATTCGACCTGTACAAACAATACCCAGAGTATCAAAAATTAAATAAGCATTTCGATTTACAAGACTTTAAAGATATTTATTTCTGGGAATGGCTTCATCGCGTTATAGGGCGTTTTATTGGTTTAGTTTTTATCATACCGTTTATCTACTTTTTAATACGTAAACAATTAAGCAAACCTACAATCAAGAAGAGTATCATATTACTCTGTATGGGAGCGTTCCAAGGTTTTCTTGGCTGGTATATGGTCAAAAGTGGTCTCGTAGATAATCCAGATGTGAGCCATTATCGTCTTTCGATGCATTTAACGACAGCATTCCTCACATTTGCATTTACGTTCTGGGTGGTATTAGATTTAATATTTCCGAAGAAAAAAGACATCCATAAACCGTTCAGAAACTTAATACGAATAAGCTTAGTCATTCTTATTTTACAAATTATTTATGGTGCTTTTGTTGCCGGACTTGATGCTGGTTTTATTCATAACCATTGGCCAATGATGAGTGAAGGGCAATTTATGCATGAGACTGTTTATATCGAACAAGATCCACTGTACAAGAATTTTATAGAAGGAAAAAGTGGCGTTCAATTTGTTCACAGAATGTTAGCTTATGTCGTTGTCATCTTTTGTATTGCTATATGGATAAAAGCAAGAAAACTTATCCTAACAAAGTATCAACTTATAGGTGTTAATACACTAATTTTAGCTTTGGCAGTACAATTTATTCTTGGTATTCTTACCATTGTAAATGCGGTTCCTGTATGGTTAGGTGTCGCGCATCAAATAGGTGCATTTATTTTGTTAAGCGCTATGATTTTTACCCTACATCGCTTCAGTAAATAATTTAAAAAAAGCATACCTTTGCAGTATAATTAATTATTATGATTTACAGATTTAGAGTCATACTTGATAATGATACCGAAGACGATATTTTTAGAGATATTGAAATTCGTGAAACCGATTCTCTTGAAGATTTACACAATGCTGTAACACAATCTTTTGGATTTGACGGACTAGAAATGGCGTCATTTTACATCAGTAATGACGACTGGGAACAAGGCGAAGAAATTTCAATGTTTGATGTCAGTGAAGGTGCAAATTCGGTTCGCTTAATGAATGAAACTTCACTCAACAGTGTAGTTCATGAAGCCCAGACTAAACTTATTTATGTGTATGACTTTTTAAGTATGTGGACCTTTTTTGTTGAGCTTGCTGAAATTGTAGATGAAGCCGAAGGTACCGATTATCCTAACCTTATATTTGTTCACGGACAAATACCAGATACAGCTCCAGAAAAAGCATTTGAAGCCGAAAACTTTGACGATGACTTCAATGAATTTGATGATGATATCGACGTCGATGATTATGAAGATCTAGACTTTGATGAAAACTGGAATTAATCCCTTATCTAATACCTCAAGAAAAGTTATTCATCGAAATGCCTTGATAATTACGTTTTACAAAATCTAAGGCATTTTTTAAAACCTCACCCATATTAGTACTCTCTCTAAAGGCTTTATCTAAAGTATATTGATAGATTTCTTCTTTTAACATGTCAATATATCTTGGGCTTGAAAGTGTATCAGATTGCATACAATCGAGCAGTTCTCCTATACGATCCTGATAACTAATCATTCGTCGTGCCACTATAGAGCGCTCTTCAATTTTGTATTGATCAACTGATTCTTTTTGTATTTTTTCACGAACCAACTCCACCATTTTAAAGTTTTCTTTGAAAAATTGAGGTCTGTAAATTTTTAGTTTTCCTTCGTAACTCTGCTGGTCAAAATCTATCGCTCTAATTTTAAAAACAACATGATCAAAATCATGTGTAGGTACAATCACATAATTATATGAACGCATATCTCCTAAAAGCCTTATCATACAACGTTCATTAAACTTCACAAACTCCTTTGCTATTTGAGATTTTTCTGAAGCATTGCATTCTGGCAGCATCGTTTTGATAAATTCATCTCCTGGAATTCCGGCTATATGCTCTTCGATTAACGTGTCTTTATACACTAAAAAATTTAAATTATAGGGCGACAACATATGCTCCAATTCTAAACCATACACACGAGATGCATCTGCTTTTTTAACATAGAAATAGGTATAGTTATCGTTTAAGATATTTCGGACTTTCACACGAAAAGGTTTAGAATTACCAAACGTACAAAAGTCGATTGCATCAATATTTAAATACTTAAATATGGTTTCATTTCCATCTGAAATCAAATTAGAATAGACCCGTTTTAAACTTAAATCTATTTCTGCTCGTTCAAACTCATTATAATACACACGAACCCACAACGTATCTTCATCATTCTTATCATACACCACAACGGCTCCTTGAAACCTCAACAAATCCTCATAAAAAATAGGGAGTCTGATATTTCTATTGTACTCCTGCAAATATTTATGCAACTGACTATTAATAGGGTATGAAGGTTTTTTCTTTGAAATTTTTAAATCATCCATAACTTTAAATTCAAGTCTAAAATACCATTTTAAAAATTACTGTGTAACATAAAACGGTTTTGTTCGTCGTATTTATAATCAACCACTACTGAATCTTTTCAGTAAAAAAATCAATCAAATTTGGAATCTATATTAACCATTAACAATCTTACCAAAAAATTTGGCTACCTCACAGCTGTCAAAGATTTGTCATTTACCATAAACAAAGGCAATGTTTACGGCATTTTAGGGCCTAACGGAAGTGGAAAATCTACTACACTTGGCATCGTATTAAATGTTGTCAATAAAACTGAAGGAAATTTCCATTGGTTTGATGGTAACACAACCACACATGATGCTCTCAAAAGAGTAGGCGCTATTATTGAACGTCCTAATTTCTATCCGTATATGACGGCCGAACAGAACTTGAGATTGGTATGTAGAATAAAAGACGTCGACCAAAGTAAAATTGCCGAAAAGTTAGACATTGTAGGACTTCTCGATCGTAAAGACCATAAGTTTAAAACCTATTCTTTAGGTATGAAACAACGTTTGGCCATTGCCTCAGCATTGTTAAATGACCCTGAAATTTTAATACTCGATGAACCAACAAATGGTTTAGACCCTCAAGGAATTCATCAAATTCGTCAAATCATAAAAGACATAGCCAATAATGGTACAACCATACTTTTAGCATCTCACCTGCTCGACGAAGTAGAAAAAGTTTGTACACATGTTGTTGTACTTAGGAAAGGTGAAAAATTGTACTCAGGTCGTGTAGACGAAATGATTTCAAGTCATGGCTTTTTTGAACTAAAAGCAGAGCAACATGATGCACTCATTAATGTTTTAGAAACCAGTACATCCTTCGGAAATATAAAAATTGAAGACCAGCTCATCACTGCGTTTTTAAACGAACCTATGGATGCAAAAACATTTAACCAGCTCATGTTCGATAAGGGTATTATTTTATCACATCTCGTGAAGCGTAAGGAAAGCTTAGAGGAGCAATTCTTACAATTAACCGACAAAAACTAATCATCAATCATAGCACATCTGAGGTCAGTCTTCAGAATAAAAAACCAACCACCATGTTAAGATTATTACAATTAGAGCTACAAAAATTACTTCTCAACAGAGCGAGTAAGGTTCTTATTTTCATCTCATTTATATTACCGTTTTTTGTCATCATATTATCATCTTTACGCATCAACTTTTTCGGGTTTTTCGTATTAGAATTAGGACATTACGGACTTTTTAATTTTCCAATCGTTTGGCACATTACCACATTTTTTGCGTCGCAGTTTAAGTTCTTTTTCGCAATAGTAGTCGTCAGTATGATTGGCAACGAATACAGCAATAAAACTATCAAACAAAATCTCATCGATGGTTTGAGTAAAAAAGAGTTTATACTCTCTAAATTTTATACCATCATCTTCTTTTCTGCTGTAGCTACAATTTTAATTTTCATTATATGTCTATGCATTGGTTTATACTACTCTAGCATTAGTGAACCACATTTAATATTTAGAGAACTTGAATTTTTATTTGCCTATTTCCTCAAGTTAGTTGGCTTTTTTAGCCTCTGTTTATTCTTAGGAATGTTAGTCAAACGCTCGGCCTTTGCTTTAGCCTTTTTATTTGTTTTATTTATTTTAGAATGGATAATCTATGGTATTTTAGCTTGGAAAATAGACGAAAGTACTGCCGATAAAATTCAGAATTTCTTTCCTCTAAAATCGATGTATAAACTTATTGATCAACCCTTTCAAAGAATTGCCATTTCAAAAGCACCAAACGGTCAAGACTTCATGTATGACTTCGCAGTGCACTGGTATGAAATTGCAATCGTTATGGGTTGGACAGCAATATTCATCTTTTTATCGTACAGATTATTAAAAAACCGAGATTTGTAATATCTTTATTGACTTAGTTGACATGATACAATAATGTTAAAATTATTGATTTAATGAAATAACAGGTAGGTCTTTCAGTTGTCCTACTGTTATAATAATGTCGTATCTAAGTTAATTGCAAATATTACATGAAAAAGAGATCCGTTTTAATTTTTATTACGCTACTTTCTGTTACCCTCAATTTTGCTCAACAAGAAGCTTCTTTTTGGTATTTTGGTCAAAATGCCGGACTTCAATTTGATGCTGCTAGTGGTACTGTCACAGCTGTTACTGACGGGCAAATTAATACCTTAGAAGGTTGTACTTCAATTTCTGATACATCTGGAAATTTATTGTTTTACACCGACGGAAGAACGGTTTGGAATCAAAATCATCAAACCATGCTAAATGGTGACTATCTTGCAGGAACCGGACTTCTTGGAGATCCTTCGAGTACATCCTCTGGATTAATTGTTCCTAAACCGCAAGATCCTACTCAATATTATATATTTACTGTTGACGAACCGCATCACCAAAATGCGGCTGTCTTTCCCAATCAATTCACAGGCAACTATGATAGTGGTGGTACAGTACCAGGCGAGGATGATGGCTTTAATAATGGTCTCGCTTATTCATTAGTAGATATGACTCTCAATGCTGGCTTAGGTGATGTTGTCGATACCGAAAAAAATGTACCTCTGGTCACTTATGATGTAAACAATCCTGTTGAAGAGGCTTTTAAATGTTCAGAAAAAATTACAGCGGTTAAAGCAGATGATTGTTCTTCGTTTTGGGTCATCACCCATTTTATAGATAAATTTTACGCCTTTAAAGTAGATCTTAATGGTGTACAAACCACGCCAGTAATTTCAACCTCAGGACCTCCTGTACCTATTGAAGGGTATCGTCGAAATGCTTTAGGGTATATTAAAGCGTCTCCAGATGGTACCAAATTAGCTGTAGCACATTTTGGTTTTGCATTGCAAGCTGCTGGAAATGCAGCTGGTGGCGTATACTTATATGATTTTGATAATGATACAGGAATTGTTTCTAATAGTGTTGAACTTTACGGTCCCGAAAATGGAGATAGTCCTTACGGTGTTGAGTTTTCGTCAGAAAATAGAAAATTATATGCCTCAGTTGGTGATGGTATAGGCGGAAATGGATCGAGCAGAATTTTTCAATGGGATTTAGAAAGTCCTGATATTCCTGGTTCTATTTTTCAAATCCACTCCTCGACCTCCCTGAGTGCTGGTGCTTTACAATTAGGTCTTGATAAACGAATTTACAGAGCACAAGTTAGCTTTTCCAATTTTAATAGTACTGGAGATTTCCTTGGTGTAATTAGTAACCCAGAAGCAACTGGACCTGCTGTTAATTATGATGAAACGGGTGTCTTAGTAGACATTAATGGTGGTTTTCAAAATTTAAGTCGAATTGGCTTACCGCCTTTTATACAATCACTTTTTAATTCTGAAATTGACATCATCCAAAATGGGATAAGTACAACAGAACTCGACTTATGTACTGATGATAGTTATACACTTGTTTCTGTTGATATTCCTGGCGCCACATATACATGGACTAAAGATGATGTGGTTTTATCTGAAACTACATTTGAACTCCTTGTAGATGAACCTGGCTTTTATGAAGTTTTTATAGAACCTAATAATGGTGAATGTCCAATTGAAGGTGAAGCTGTTGTAAGTATCTCTGAAATCCCAACAGCAACACAACCGCAAAACTTAATTGCTTGTGACCCTTCTGGTTCTTCAGTGTTTGATTTAACAGTACAGGATTCTGATATTTTAAACGGACAGGATGACACTCAATATTCGGTGCATTATTTTTCGTCTCAAGAAGATGCTGAAGCCAATATCAATGAAATTACAACAGACTTTACAAATACCGAAACACCGCAAACCATTTATGCTCGTGTTGAAAATAATGACAATGCCTTTTGCTTCGATTTAACCTCATTTACACTTACCGTTTTTATTACACCTGTGATTGACACTTTAAATGATATTACAGTTTGTGATACTGATTTTCTAGGAAATAGTATGGATGGTATAACTTCCTACGAGTTAGACAAACTCAACCCCGAGATATTAGGTAGTCAAGACGAAACCTTATATACAATTAGCTATCATCCAACACAAGACGATGCTGATAATAATACGAGTGCGCATCCTAATATTTACACGAATACAACTGCAAATACAGAAGAAATATTTGTACGAATTGAAAATAATAACAATACCGATTGTTACTCGACAGGCTCTTTCTTTTTAAATGTCAATAATGCACCTGAAGCCAATGACACCACTATTATTCAGTGTGATGAAGATGGTATTCCTGAAGGCTTTACCACTTTTGACCTCAACCAAGTTTTTGATGATATCACTGGTGGTGCTGCCAATAGAACCATTAACTTTTATGTCTCACTTTCCGACTTAGAAAACGATGAAGACGAGATTAATGCTGATGCTTTTGACAATTATTTCAATCCGCATATTATTTATGCTTTAGTGACCGATACGACTACTGGGTGTACAAATATTGCTGAAATTACTCTAGAAGCCAGTACTACAGTTTCTAATGACACGAATTTAGAAGTATGTGATGACGATGGTACTGAAGATGGCATCTATAATTTCAACCTTAATGATACGCTGGATGCGATTCTCTTCGGATTACCTTCCGATTTGGAGGTTAGCTTTTACGAGACTTATCAGGAAGCCCTTATTGAAGATAATCCTTTAGGGACTAATTATACCAACACCAATCCCTATGACCAAGTCATTTATGCGCGTGTTGAAAATATGAATGCCTGTTTTGGGATTAGTGAAATTCAACTTACCGTATTCGAATTGCCTAATATTGTCACTGAAGAAACCTTATACTATTGTTTAAACGACTTTCCGCAAACCATAACTTTAACTGGTGGATTGATTGATGATACACCGAACAACTATTATTACGACTGGTCTACTGGCGAAGATGAATTTGAAATTCAAATCAATGAGCCTGGCACTTACGCTGTGAGAGTAACCTCAACTGATGGCTGCTTTAAAGATCGAACCATTACTGTCTTAGCATCTGACATTGCAACCTTTACCGATATTGAAGTTACCGATGCCACATCGAATAATACCATTACTGTTTTTGTTACAGGAGAAGGTGTCTACCAATTTGCACTGGATGATCCATTAGGACCATATCAGGATAGTAACGTATTTGAAAATGTAAGTTTTGGATTTCATACGGTTTATGTCAAAGATGTTGAAAATGACTGCGGAACCGTTGAGGAAATCGTTTCTGTAATTGGTTTTCCGAAGTTCTTTACGCCTAATGGTGATGAGCACAATCCGTATTGGCAGGTCAAAGGAATTTCTAGCGACTTTCAGCCTAATACACAAATCTTAATTTTTGATCGCTACGGAAAATTGCTTGTAGAACTTGATCCACTAGGTCCTGGATGGGATGGCACTTTTAATGGTTTTAATATGCCTTCAAGTGATTATTGGTTTGTTGTTACTTTACAAGATGGTCGCACCTTTAGAAGTCATTTTGCCCTGAAACGCTAAACCCCTATGAACAAATTATACCTATTTCTACTCCTCTCATGTTTTTTTAACCTACACCGTATTTCTGCGCAAAGTCCGAATGATTGCGCCAATGCTATTCAAATATGTGGAAATTCGGATATTGATTTAGACGTTAATGGTGTCGGTAATCCTGAATCGTTTAATAATGCTTGTGGTATGGTTGAAAATAACACCATATGGTTTAGGCTAACAATGGCCACCAGTGGAACTCTTGGGTTTACACTGACTCCTGAAAGTACAGCGATAAGTGAAGATTATGATTTTTCAGTATTTGGCCCAACCGATTCATGTGCAACCTTAGGTCAGGCTATCCGCTGTTCAACAACCAATCCTGCAAACGCCAATCAAGGTAATAATCTTACAGGAATGAATTCGACCGAAACTGATGTCTCTGAAGGTCCTGGAGCTGATGGTAACAGTTTTGTAAGTCAGATTAATGTTATGGCTGGTGAAACTTATTATATCCTCATTGACAGACCCATAGGAAATAGTCCGTTTAGTTTGGAATGGACTGGCTCTGCACAATTTCCTGATGCTCCAGAAAGTCAGGCTTCTATTGGTGATTCATTAAATTTTAGTCAGTGTGATAATCTAGCACCTTTCAATGATGGTGTTGCAACTTTTGATTTAGAAGCCAATAGCGTTATACTTATCGGAAACCAAACCAATGTCATTATTACATATCACAATACTCCTGAAGATGCAGCTATTGGAAGCAATCCCTTAATGAGTCCGTATTCAAATATCTCCAATCCGGAAGTCATTTACGGACGACTACTAAACACTGTTTCTCAATGTTTTATAACAGTACCTTTTAATCTTAATGTTACAGGATTAGATATTATAGAACCTTCTGCTTTTACTGTATGTGACAGCGCAGATGATGGTGATATCGATAACGGTATTGGGATGTTTAATTTGGAAGATAAAATACCTGAAATATTAAATGGATTAGACCCAGATAGTGTGACATATTCATTTCATCTTAACGAAAATGATGCTACCGCTAATACAAATCCTATTGCTTCAGATTATCAAAATACATCGCCAAACAGTCAACAAGTATTTGTAAGAGTTGAAGAAATTTCAACCGACTGCTTTGGTATCGTTCCCATTAATTTAGAAGTGATTCCTATTCCTGAAGCTAATGACACCACTATTATTCAGTGTGATGAGGATGGTATTCCTGAAGGCTTTACCACTTTTGACCTCAATCAGGTTTTTGATGATATTACTGGAGGTGCTGCTAATAGAACCATTAATTTTTATGTCTCACTTTCCGACTTAGAAAACGATGAAGACGAGATTAATGCTGATGCTTTTGACAATTATTTCAATCCGCATATCATTTATGCACTGGTCACTGACACTGTAAATGGCTGTACAAATATTGCTGAAATTACTCTCGAAGCCAGTACCACAGCTTCTAATGACACGATTTTAGAAGTCTGTGATGACGATGGTACTGAAGATGGCATCTATAATTTCAACCTTAATGATATGCTGGATGCGATTCTCTTCGGATTACCTGCCGATTTGGAGGTTAGCTTTTACGAGACCTATCAGGAAGCCCTTATTGAAGATAATCCTTTAGGGACTAATTATACCAACACCAATCCCTATGACCAAGTCATTTATGCGCGTGTTGAAAATATGAATGCCTGTTTTGGGATTAGTGAAATTCAACTTACCGTATTCGAATTGCCTAATATTGTCACTGAAGAAACCTTATTCTATTGTTTAAACGACTTTCCGCAAACCATAACTTTAACTGGTGGATTGATTGATGATACACCAAACAACTATTATTACGACTGGTCTACTGGCGAAGACGAATTTGAAATTCAAATTAATGAACCTGGCACTTACGCTGTGAGAGTAACCTCAACTGATGGTTGTTTTAAAGATCGAACTATTAGTGTCCTAGCATCTGACATTGCAACGTTTACCGATATTGAAGTTACCGATGCCACATCGAATAATACCATTACTGTTTTTGTTACAGGAGAAGGTGTCTACCAATTTGCACTAGATGATCCATTAGGACCATATCAGGATAGTAACGTATTTGAAAATGTAAGTTTTGGATTTCATACGGTTTATGTCAAAGATGTTGAAAATGACTGCGGAACCGTTGAGGAAATCGTTTCTGTAATTGGTTTTCCAAAATTCTTTACGCCTAATGGTGATGAGCACAATCCGTATTGGCAGGTCAAAGGAATTTCTAGCGACTTTCAACCTAATACACAAATCTTAATTTTTGATCGCTACGGAAAATTGCTTGTAGAACTTAATCCTCTAGGTCCTGGATGGGATGGTACTTTTAATGGTTTCGAGCTACCTTCTAGTGATTACTGGTTTGTAGTTACTTTACAAGACGGTCGAACCTTTAGAAGTCATTTCACTTTGAAACGCTAAAAAATATGTAACTTGGTTTTATAACAGTTTGATCATGAAGTTTCTTAAGTTTATCATAGGTATTTTGATAGGTGTTCACGCTACATCTTCCTATGCTCAAGACATAGAGTTATTTCAGCAATTTAATGGCCGTTACGATTATACAGCTATTGGCAATACACTCAATCCGTTTGAAAACAATCTGGATAGTAGTTTTTGTTTTCCGTTAGAATCCTCAAGCGCAAATTTAATCTTATCAGGCAGTACTACAGTTGTGGCTGCATATCTGTACTGGGCAGGTTCTGGTACTGGCGACACTTCGGTTACATTAAATGATATCCCTGTTGAAGCTATTGACACCTATACTGTCGATTATACTGAACCGCTTAGCGACACGCTGACTTATTTTTCATGTTATGCCGATATTACAGACATTATCGTTTCCGAAGGCAATACGACCTACGAATTCTCTGATCTTGACATCACAGATGCACTAACAAATTCTCCAGGATTTTGTAGCAATCGTACCAACTTTGCTGGTTGGAGTATTTATGTCATTTACGAAGATGCTTCATTACCTTTAAATCAACTCAACTTATATCAAGGTTTAGAAATCATTAATAGAAACAATCAGGAAAAAATCATTCTAATTGATAACTTAAATGTGATTGATAACCAAGGTGCAAAAATTGGGTTTCTTGCCTGGGAAGGTGATAATAGCCTCAATTATGGTGAAAGCCTATCCATAAATAATAATGTACTTTCTAATCCGCCGCTTAATTTGAGTGATAATGCGTTTAATGGTACTAATAGTTTCACTAATTCTAATATGTTTTACAATTGTGATCTTGATGTATATGATATTCAAGATAACATAAACATTGGTGACACGAGCGCAACAATTAAAATGACGACTGGAGGTGTGGATGAATTTGGCGTCTTTAGAGCCGATTTAATTATTATTAATAACATTGTTACTGTTTTAAACAGTCAGTTGCCTGATGCTACAATTGCCTTAGATTCCTATACAATTAATTGTGGTGACCGAACAGTCAATATTGATTATACTGTTTATAATATCAATAGTACAGATCCTTTACCAGCACATACACCAATAGCATTTTATGCCGATGGTGTTCTTATTGGTCAGGCTATGACTCAAAATGAAATTCCGATTGGTGCTTCGGAAACAGGCAATATTACAATTTCTATACCTTCATCAGTTGCAGATACATTTCTACTTACCTTAGCTGTAGATGACGATGGAACAGGAAACGGCATTATTATTGAAACCAGTGAAATTAATAATTTAGACAACGAACTTATTGAGTTGCTGGTGGTTCCTCCTATTCAAACACTACCAAGTCAATTAACTTGTAATGAAGGTTTTAATTCAGGTACTTTTAATTTAGTACAGATTTTACAATCGGCTTTAGACACAACTATTGAAGCTGAATTTTATGAAACACTTTCCGATTTAGAAGCCAATCAAAGTGAAATTATAAATCCGGAAGCGTATTCTAACAGTAGTCATCCTATGACAGTATATGCAAAAGTAGATCATCCGCCTTGTTATGATGTGTATGCCTTTGACCTGCTTGTTGAAAATTGCCCTCCATATGTTCCCGAAGGCTTTTCGCCTAATAACGATGGAAAAAATGACTGGTTTAATATTCAGGGTTTATATGATATTTTTGAAGATCATGAACTCAAAATTTTTAACCGATATGGTACTTTGATTTTTGAAGGCAATAATGATAAAAAATGGTACGGACGTATTAACAGAGGCTTAAATAATCATGGTAAACTTGTTCCTGTTGGCACCTATTTTTATATTCTTAATCCTAATGACATGAACTATAAGCCTCTTGTGGGCTGGGTTTATGTGAATTATTAAGGCAATTGGTGCAACTTGGTATTTAAATGTTAAAATTTAATGCATTTCATCGTGTTTTTTTGTATTTCATCTTAATTACTGCTACTTTTCCGCACAACAACATATCAATAGAAGAAATAGTCCCCAAAGCTAAACACCATTGATGTCGTATTTAACCGCTTACAAATGACGTTTTTAAAAAAATCCCTCAGTCTTTTTGCATGTTTTTTATGCTGCACATTAGGTGCGCAGCAAATTAGTATAGACAACTCATTTACAGAACAAGAGCTTATAGAAAACAACCTCGTACAAGGTTGTGTTGAAACTTCAAATATAGAGTCTCAAATTAACGGACAAGTTAATGGTTTTAATAGCTTTGCCTATTTTGAGCGTGCTGGTTCAAACTTTCCTTTTGAAAACGGTATTATGTTATCAACAGGTAATGCTATTTCTGGAGGAAACACAGAAAACACAGCTATTTTAAATGAAGGGCAACCCAATTGGACAACCGATCCTGATCTGGAAACAGCGTTAGGCATTACAGGAACCTTAAACGCAACGTCTATTGAGTTTGACTTTATTTCGGCTGCAAATCAAATACAATTTAATTATATCTTAGCTTCTGAAGAATACTTCGGAAATTTCCCTTGTGAATATTCTGATGGATTTGCCTTCTTGATTAAAGAAGCTGGAACTAGTGATCCTTATACCAATATTGCCATCATTCCGGGAACAACAACTCCAGTGAATACCAACACAATTCATGATGAGATTGTTGGTTTTTGTGACGCCTCAAATGCTCAATATTTTGAGGGTTTTAATTTAGGAGACACAAACTACAATGGTCGTACAACTGTAATGACTGCAAGTGCTATAATACAACCAAATGTACAGTATCACATCAAATTAGTTATTGCCGATCAAACCGATAGAAACTATGACTCAGCAGTATTTATTGAAGGTAATAGTTTTAATGCGTCGGTAGATTTAGGTTCAGATATTCAGACCTGTGCCGATGAAGTGACTTTAGATGGAAATATTGAAAATCCGCAAGCGACATATTCATGGTTTTTAAATAATGTGCTTATCGGTGGAGAAACTCAACCGACACTCAATGTATCACAGTCTGGAGATTATCGTGTAGAGGTTGAAATTCCTTTAGCAGGATCCACTTGTCTTATTGAAGACGCCATAGTAGTGACATTAAGTTCTACACAATCGGCTGAACCAATTTCAGATTATGAGCTATGTGACGATTTAAGTGGTAATGAGATAGAAGTCTTTGACTTGTCAACTAAAGATTCTGATGTAATTGCATCAGTACCTGCTTCAAACTACAGCATATCATATCACACAACTGCTAATGATGCTCAAACTGGAACAAATGCAGTGTCTGGCACATTTCAGAACACCTCAAATCCGCAAACTATTTTTGTGAGAATTGAGGATACAACTAATGGCTGTTTAGCCTTCCAAAATTTTGATTTGATAGTAAATCCATTGCCAGTTATTACAACTCCAACACTATTATTAGTATGTGATGACGCTACAGCAGACGGATTTACAACTATAGATTTATCACAAAAAGATGATGAAATCACCAACGGAAATTTCGATCTTGAAGTAACTTATCACTACACTCAAAATGATGCTGATAATGGTATAAACGCTATTCCGCTTCCTTATGTAAATACAAATACAACAGAGACTTTGTTTGTAAATGTCTCTAATGTAAATACGGGCTGTTCTATTACAACAACTCTGGATATTGAAATACTAAACAATCCGGTTATCAATACCGAAAATCATTACATCGATGCCTGTGACAGTGATCACGACGGATTTGCAACTTTTGATTTAACTTCAATTATTGATGATGTTTTAGAAGGTTTAACAGGCGTAAGTGTTACATTTCATGAAACTCAGGAAGATGCAGACTTAGGCATTAACCCAATTGCGGACGAAACTAACTATGCCAATACAGTCAGTAATGAGCAAGTTGTATTTATAAGGGTTGAAGACAACAATACAGGCTGTGCTTCTACGACTCCAATTGAAGTGCATACCAATCTATTACTCACTGCGACAAATATTAGAGATTTTGCTTTCTGTGATGAAGATAATGACGGTGTTGAAGAATTTAACCTGAGTAATATTGCCGAGATAATTATTGATGATGTTGAAGACGTCATGGCATACGATATCGCCATAGAATTTTATGAAACTGAAGACGACAGGAACAATCAGATTAACCCTATTGATCAAAATGTTCCTTTTACCCCTTCTTCAAATCCGCAAACAATTTATATCACCTTAACGAGTCCGAATTGTCAAGAAATATCTCAGTTTGACTTAATAATCAATCCGATAATTGAATTTCCACCTATTGACAATCAAACGGTTTGTGATACAGATCAGGACGGACTTACAACTATTGATTTAAGCCAGTTCGATATTCTTGTTACAAATAATCTTACAACCGATTTTACGGTTAGCTATTATGCCACTGAAGAAGATGCCAACTCAGGTAGTAACGTCCTTCCAACATTGTATTCTAATACATCTAATCCGCTAACGGTATATACCAGAATTGCAGAAAATTTAACGGCTTGCGCCGATATTAATTCGTTTGACATAGAAGTTTTACCAGCACCACTTTCAAATCAACCTACAGATATTATCATTTGTGATGACGACCAAGATGCTGTTTCAATAATAGACTTAGATGCTAAAATTTCAGAAATTGTAAGTGATACTACTAATAGAGTAATCACCTTTCATACCACATTAAATGATGCTGACACATCAAGTAATGCTATTGGAAACACAGCAGCATATCCTGCGAGTACAAACTCTCTTTTTGTTCGTATAGAAAACACAATAACAGGATGTTATACTACCGAAAGTTTTGAAGTCATTGTAAATACTTTACCAAATTTCACAGCCATTTCAAACTATAAAATTTGTGAAGATTTAAGTGATGGTATTGGCGACTTTATATTTGAAACTAAAGACATAGAAATTTTGAATGGTCAAACAGGTAAAGAAGTATTATACTTTTTAGACCAGTCTGATGCTGATGCTAACACTAATGCAATTGATAAAACTTCTGTGTATCAAAATAGTTCGAACCCACAAACTATTATAGCCAGAGTACAAAACATTACTGATACATCTTGTTATGGGACGGCTTCATTTGTTATTGAAGTAGGAACAAATCCAGAGTACAATGTGCCTGTAGACTGGTTTGTTTGTGATGACATATCAAATGACGGAAGTGAATCTTTTGATCTAAACCTAAAGGTTCAGGAAATTTCCGAAGGTATAAATGACAACTTAGATATTACATTTTACACGTCTTTATCTGATGCCGAAAATCTTACAAATGCCTTGCCACTTCAATATGCAAACACGCTTAATCCACAGCGTATTTTTGCTGTGGTTGATAATGGAACTATCTGTAATGCCATTACAAGTTTTGAATTGAATGTCATTCAGTCTCCTGATGCAAATCCTGCATCTCCAATTTCCATGTGTGATGAAGATTATGATGGTATTGTTGTTTTTGACTTAACACAAGCAGAATTCGATATTCTAGATGTAAGACAAGACGATATTACTGTAACCTACTTTGAAACTATGGACGACTTAGAATCCAACACCAACGCGATTCCTGATCCAAGTCAGTACACAAATCTTACAAATCCGCAAACTGTATTTATAAGAGTTACCAATACGATTTCAGATTGTTTTGTGAGTGTTCCACTAGAACTAGATGTGAACCTACCTCCTGCTATACACGACTTTGAAACTTATGATATTTGTGATACAGCAACACAAACGACCGATTTAACTGAGATTAATTCTACCTTACTTGATCAAACAGCTAATGTATTAGTAAATTACTACGCATCGGAAACTGATGCCAGAAATCAAGAAAATGCGCTAGATACTATCTATACCTATCAAACAACTAATGACACCTTGTTTGCACGTGTAGAATTTTCTACAACACATTGTTTTACTATTTATGAATTCAACTTACAGGTCAATCCTTTACCGATTGCCAATCAACCCAACAATATAGAAGCTTGTGATGATGATTTTGATGGTTTCTATGTATTTGACTTAAGTGAGCAAAACGCTCAAATTTTAGGAGGTCAAAATCCAAACGCATTTACAGTTAGCTATTATCTCGATGATATTCTAGCCGAAGAAGGTCTTGATCCACTAGAAGCAACCTATGAGGCAATGACGAATGAAACCATTTATGCACGTGTAGAAAACAATACTACTGGTTGTTATAGCATTACTGAATTTTTAACTGTCGTTTTTGAAAAGCCTGTTGTTGATATTGAAGATCAGGTAATTTGTTTAGATAATTTACCACTCATTGTGAGTGCTAATACAAATAATGCAGGAGATACTTACCTTTGGTCAACAAATGAAATTACTCCTGAAATTGAGATAACAGACATTGGTACTTATTCGGTAACAGTAACTTCTGTTAATGGTTGTGAAACAACACGTGTATTTACAGTTTCAGAATCTGAAGCCGCTATAATTGAAATTACTGAAACGGTTGATTTCTCTGACCCTAATAATATTACAGTAACCGTTAGCGGAATTGGTAATTATCTCTACCAGCTTGATGATAATGAACCTCAGGAGTCGAGTACTTTTGAAAATGTAAGTTTAGGATACCATACCATTACTATTATAGATTTAAACGGTTGTTCAGAAGTATCCAAGGAAATCGTAGTCATAGATGCTCCTAAATTCTTTACACCTAATAACGATTCGTATTTTGACACCTGGCATATTACTGGTGTAGAGACCTTAACAGGAACTATAGTATATATTTATGATCGTTATGGAAAACTGCTAAAAACTCTTGATTCAAATGATAAGGGATGGGATGGTTTTTATAATGGACATCTTATGCCTGCAAATGATTACTGGTTTGTTGCCGATGTTAGGAAAAATAATATTTCATTTCAAGTTAAAGGACATTTCTCCTTGCGCTTGTAATAATTTAAAACATAAAAAAAGCAATGTAAAACACATTGCTTTTTTTATATCCTAAAGTTAAATCTACTTAAGGTAAATTCCTTACCAGAGTTTCAAGTGCCGAAGCTGACGTGGTTTGCAATTCACTTTCAGAGAATTGGTAAACCTGATCTGCTTCAATAGTAACTGTTTTTAGAGCATAGGTAAACTCGCCATCATCTTCACTAACGAAAATAAGATTCACCTGAATACCTATTGGCAGTTTTCCATAGTGCTCAGAGAAATAGCCATCGATCGTAAATACATCTAATGTGGCTAAGGCGTTTGGTTCTCCAACATACGATAAAAACACATCAGAATTTGTGTTATCATAGCCACTAGGAGGTTCAACTTTTAATGTTGTTTGAGGATTTTCATCAGAATAAAATATGTCAAGGTTGGTCCATCCAAAATCACCGAAGTAACAATAGTAAGTATCACCTTCTCCTTCAATAAACCCTTCCTGATTATCTCCATCAATTTCATCCCAGACGATATCAATACTGTCATTCACCACTCCAGTCCATAATGTCATATCAGGATTGACTCCTCCTGTAAGGTTAGCAGGCACATTCACACTGTAGCCGCATACATTATCTATAGACAAACCATTTTGGTAAGCCTTAATAGAAAATTCACCTCCAGAAATTAATAAGGCTTTATCGCCATTTTCATCTAATCCATAGGTTGGTTTATTAGTTACTAGCATTTCACCTTTATCAAAAAGTTCTACAACTTCAAGGGTACACTCTCCTGTTACTTGTGCTCCGTCTATTTGTAAACAAGCTGTATTCAAACTAATTTCTACACCTTTAGCTGTTGTAAAGACTGCAGGATTAGTTGATACATCAAAAGTAAATTCTTGAGTTTTGTTATTGATTACATTTAAAAAGATACTCTTATAGTCATCTGCTGTTGGCAATTGTTTTGTAGACGGATCATCCGAATTACAGCTAAAAAACATAAAAGGTAATACTAGAAATAAAACATACTGTGTTTTCATAATTGATTTGTATTTAGAGTTATATCCTTTAGATGTAAAAATTGTTAATTGGTTGCGTCTCAAACTTATATTTGTGTCCTTTTAGTCAAAAACAGGCTTTAACAAACAATTTAACATAAGTGACCACATCTATGCTTATCTTTGCAGTCGGAAAAATTGCTAATGAAATTTATTTTCAAATTCTTTATTGGGTTACTTTCTGTAGTTGGTTTTGGACAAAACATCGCTGTAGACTGGCAAACATATTCGCCTCAACAACTGGTTGAAGATATTCTTATTGATAGTGATTGCATCGATAATGTTGTTGTCACTAATGTTGTTGGTGGAAATTTTGATACTTCAGATGAAAGCTATGGTTTTTTTGATGCTACAGGAACCACATTTCCGTTTGAATCTGGAATTGTGTTAAGTACTGGTAAACTCTCTAATGTTCCTGGTCCTAATGACAACCTTAGTGATGATGATGCTCCAGGTTGGGCTGGTGATAACGACCTAGAAGTTATTTTAAACGAAACCAATACCTTTAACGCTACCATTCTAGAGTTTGACTTCACCTCTATTGCTTCTGAAATTAGCTTTAGGTATATTTTTGCTTCTGAAGAATATCAGGAAGGAAACTCTAATACTTGTAATTTTTCAGATTTGTTTGGCTTTTTAATTCGTCCGGCAAATGGTCAGCAATATACTAACATTGCTCTAGTACCTGGAACGCAAACGCCTGTAAAAGTGACTACTGTTCATCCTGATCTTCCAGGATGTGACGCTGAGAACGAAGCCTATTTTGGAGGATTTAATCCAACAGTCTCTCCTACTAATTTTAACGGACAAACGGCGATACTAACTGCGACAGCGCAAATAATGCCAAACGAAACTTATCATGTAAAATTAGTGATAGCTGATGAGCAAAATTTCAGATATGATTCGGCTGTATTTCTAGAAGCAGGAAGCTTCAGGCTGTCTACAGATTTAGGTCCAGATCGTTTGGTATCAAATGGAAATGGGATTTGTGGTGATGATACTTTCGTTATTCAGACTAATGAACCTGGTGCTAACAACACCTACAAATGGTTTAAAGACGGTGTAGAACTTTTAGGAGAAACTGGCACTGCATTAGACATTGACGATGCTGGGTTTTATGAAGTTGAAATCACCAAAGACAACTGTTTGCTTTTTGGTGAAATTCGAATTGAATATGCTGAAAACCCTGAAGTTGTTGATGCGGTTTTAATAGAGTGTGATCAAAATCAAGACGGATTAACCTTTTACAATTTGTTTAATGCTGAAAACCTGGTTACTAACTCCGATTCATCTCTGGCTGTAACCAATTTTTTCCTTTCTGAAACTGATGCTGAATTAGATATTAATCCTATTTCAGAGGCTTCAAATTTTCAAAATACTAATCCGTTTCAAACGGTTTATGCACGAGTGATTAATCAAGCGAACTGTTTTGCTATTGCAGAAATAGAATTACAAATTTCAAATAACATCATTTCAATTCCGCCTCTAGAAGTCTGCGACGATGCAATCATAGACGGTTTTGCAGATTTTAATCTTAATGATATCACCGCATCAATCGAAGATCAAATTCCAGCAGATGCTATTGTTAGATTTTATGCCACAGAAGAAGATGCATTTTTAGAAAACAACCCCTTACCAGGCACATTTCAGAATACAACACAAAACACACAAACTATTTTTGTTAAAGTGGAACAAAACAACCAATGTTACTCTATTGCAACAGCAGATTTGGTTGTACTCTATACACCACTGTTACTAGACGACGAAACCTTTATTTATTGTTTAAATACATTTCCTGAAACCATCACACTCGTTGGTGGTGTTTTAAATGATTCTCCAAATAATTACTATTACGAATGGCAATTTAATGGCACAACTACTACTGTCAATACAACATTTAACGACATTAATGAAGCTGGAACTTATACCGTTATTGTTACCGATCCTAATGGTTGCTCAGCAAGTAGAACGATAACCGTTTTAGCATCTAATGTGGCCACGATTGAAGATATTATTATAACTGAAGGTACGACAAACAATACGGTTATTGTAGAAGTTTCTGGCGAAGGTGACTATGAATACGCTTTAGATGACATTGAAGGTACCTATCAAAATGACAATACCTTTACAAATGTATCTCCTGGATTTCATACGGTTTTTGTGAGAGATTTAAACGGATGCGGTATTACTGAAAAAACGTTTTCCGTATTAGGATTTCCAAAGTATTTCACGCCTAATGGAGACCCTTATCATGAACGCTGGCAAATTTATGGTGCAAATTCAACATCTAATCAAGGAACAATTATCAGAATTTTTAATCGCTACGGAAAACTGATTACACAATTCACCAATGAAAGCGCAGGTTGGGATGGCACACTACATGGCAAGGCTTTACCAAGTGATGACTATTGGTTTACTGTAACACTTGTTGATGGCAGAACGTTTACTGGCCATTTTGCTCTACGACGATAACTAACTTATTTACAAGTATTTCGTATTTATTACTTAACTTTAGGTTCAAACCTTGAAGCACGAAATGTATCGTATTGTTTCTGTAATTTTTCTTTTTTTAAGTCTAAGTAGTTTTGCTCAAGACCATACACAAATGTCTTTTCGTGAATTAACAGTTGCTCAGGGTTTATCGCAAAATAGTGTTGTGAGTATTGCTCAGGATTCTATTGGCTATATGTGGTTTGCGACGCAGGATGGACTTAATAAATATGATGGTAGAGATTTTACATTTTTTAATAAGCAATTTGAAGATGTCACGCGACCTTCCTATAGTAAATTAGGAAAATTGTATGTCGATAGAAATGCTGAATTCTGGATTATAAGTAATTCGGGAGTCTTGGAAAAATTTAATACTTACAGCCAGGAATTTAAATCTGTATCTGCAATACAAAATGCCAGTGTCATTATTCAGAACGATAAAAAAGACTACTATATTGGTACATATGGCAATGGACTATATAAAATAGATCACAGTACAAAAGACACACTTAAGGTTTACAAAAGTCAGCTTAAAGACCTCAATATTTATGACATTCTTCTTTCAGGAAACGAGCACTATTTGGCAACTTCTGATCATGTCTTTGTATTTAACGACACGACTTTTAACACCCTACAGGTTGAAAATGAAGAGCAAAACTTTAGTACAATAACTGTTTCAAGTAACAAAACGTTGTGGCTAGGAAGTTTTGAAAATGGCTTATATTATAAATCAGAGAAATCTAATACCATTAAAAAATTTAAGCATCCGCAACTTCCTTCAACGCTAAACATTCAAGATATACTTGTAGACCTCAACAATAATCTCTGGATAGCGACCTACGGAAATGGTTTATATATTTTAGATTCATCACGACAAAACGTATCTCATTTCACCGAAAACAAAGACAATCCTTATGCCTTACAATACAATGATGTCTTGTGTTTGTATCAAGATTATACAGGTACCGTTTGGCTTGGAACCGATGGCGCAGGATTAAGTTACTATGACGAGCATCTCATAAAGTTTAATGTTCTTACTAATGATCAAACTCCAAAAGATGTCAATGTAGATGTGATTCGTGCAATAACTTTAGACAAACAGAATTCTTTATGGCTTGGCACCTCAGGAAAAGGTCTATCGGTTATCAATCCTAAAACAAACTTATATCATACCTATACGACCAATACTTCTAATATTGCCAGCAACAGAATAATGAGTTTATTATTTAGTGATGAAAAATTATGGATAGGTCATCAAGGTGAAGGTCTACAATACATGAATGACAACGGATCATTTCAGAGCATCGAGGCTCTAAAACATCAGACCATATGGAAAATTTACAAACATGCTCCAAATCAGTTTTGGCTTTGCACCAGAGATAGCGGTATTATCCTTTATGATACTGAAAAAGGGATAATTGAACATTTCCGAAGTGATAATTCTATATTAACAACTAATAATATCAGAACGGTTATTAAAGGAAAAGACCATAATTTATGGATTGGTAGTGAAAACGACGGCCTGTTTTTTTTAGATGGTAATACCAAAACAATTAATGCTATTGAAGGTATTAAAGATAAAATCAAGTCTCTGTATTACAAAAATGAAGTTCTATGGATAGGAACTAATGGTAATGGTTTAAAAGCCTATCATACTTTAGATAAATCTGCTAAAGCATTTACAATTGCTAATGGTTTATCAAATAATGTTATTTATGCTATTCTGCCTGATAAATTAGGTAATTTATGGCTGAGTTCTAATAAAGGAATCACAAAATTTAATCCAAATGATGAATTCAAAAAATGCGTAGAAAACTTCAGTGACAATAGTGGATTGCAGGCTTTCGAATTTAATACTGGAGCCTATTACGAAGCCAATGATGGCACACTTTATTTTGGAGGTTTAGAAGGTGTTAACTGGTTTTCTCCAGATGAATTGACCATAAATAGCGTAAAACCCAAAACGGTGATTTCTAAATTTGAAGTGTTTAATGATACGTATCCAATGACTGCAAATGCGCAATTTAATCACAAACAAAATACAGTAACATTCACCTTTGCCAGTTTACATTTTTCTGCTCCTCTAAAAAACCTCTATCGCTACAAGTTATTAAATCATGATACCGATTGGTCTATTCCAAGTACCAATAATGTGGCACATTATACCAATTTACCTTCAGATGATTACACCTTTATGGTGACATCAAGCAATTATGATGGTGTTTGGAATAAAACGCCAACAAGGTATACCTTTGAAATTTTAAAACCTTGGTATTTTACGACCACATTAAAAGTGGTGTATGTCCTTCTCTTTTTACTTCTGCTCTACGGAATTTACAAATATTTAGAGTTTCGATGGAGTGTAAAAACGCAATTGCAATTAGAGCATGCAGAAACTGAGCGTCTCAAAAAACTAGATGATTTTAAAACCAAATTATACACGAATATTTCTCATGAATTTAGAACTCCATTAACGCTCATTTCAGGACCTATAGATCATCAGTTATCAAAAGACACGCTTCATCCTGAAGATCGAAAAGAGCTTAATCTAGTGAAACAGAATGCCAACCGCTTACTTAATTTAGTAAATCAGATGCTGGATTTATCTATCATAGACTCTGGTCAACTCCGATTACAGGTAGAACAAGGCAATCTTAATATTTTGTTACAACAAATTGTAGCTGCTTTTCAATATAAAGCTGATGAAAAACAGATTCAAATTACCAGTAGTATAGACAACTTATCTCAAGCATGGTATGATACCGATTTAGTAGAAAAAATTGTTTCAAATTTGCTATCAAACGCTATAAAATATGCACCTGAACACTCTGAAATTATAATGGATGCTAACAGTGTAAACCAAACACTTGTATTATCCATTATCAATGTTAACACCAGTATTTCTAAAAAAGACTTTGAAAAACTATTTCAGCGTTTTTACCAAAACAATGAAGCTTCTGATGGTGTTGGTGTCGGCTTGGCATTGGTAAAAGAACTTGTAAATTTATCAAAAGGTAGTATTACAGCTAACACAGTCGATCAAGATAAAGTTCAGTTCACGGTTACATTACCTTTAGATAAAAATGCTTTTGAAACTTCAGAAATAAAACCATTAATCAAGCAACAAGAAGCTTTAGATGACTTAAATAACAAAATTCATAACACTAAAGAACATCCACTTTTGTTAATAGTTGAAGATGACAATGATATACGAGCATTTGTCATATCAATTTTTAAAGATCGTTATCAAATTATAGAAGCTGAAAACGGAGAAATCGGTATAGAAAAGGCCTTAAAACATATTCCGGACATAATAATTAGTGACATAATGATGCCTGTTAAAGATGGCATCCATTTGTGTAATATTTTAAAATATAACGAACTTACAAGTCATATTCCAATCATACTCTTAACTGCTAAGGTTGGCAATCAAAATGAAATTGAAGGTTTGAAAACTGGTGCTGATGCTTATATCACAAAACCTTTTAATAGTGAAAAACTACAATTAAGGGTTCAAAAACTAATCGAGAACCGTCATCAACTTCAGAAACATTTTAGCAAAAACTTTACTATAAACCCTGAGCTACCTATTACTTCAACTGAAGCTGATTTTCTCAAACGTTTAAAACAAATTTTAGACGATAAAATTACCGATCCTGATTTCACCAGTGAAGCATTCGTTATAGCCATGCAAATGAGTAGAACTCAACTTCACAGAAAACTAAAAGCAATTGTTGGCATGAGTACTTCTGAGTTTATTAGAGCACAACGCCTAAAGCTAGCTAAAGGTTTACTAGAAAACTCAGACGCTACTATTTCTGAAATAGCATATCAGGTTGGATTTAATACACCATCCTACTTTATCAAGTGCTTTAAAGAGATGTACCACTCCACACCTAATGAATTTTCATCTAAAAAAAACAAATCATAATTATTTGTTTTTCAGACAATTAAATTGAATTTCAGATATCCGAAACATTTGTTTTATACTCTGAAACATATTGTCTACCTAAGCCTTTGGTTTCTCTATAATTTTACTACCAGTTAAGAATTTAATAGCTCATTTAACATGGATAATCATCCAATCGATAAAGATGAAAAGATATATTTAAGCATTGATCATTTAAAAAAAGGAACATATCAGCTAAATATCCTTTTAAAAAATGAAATTATAAAAAAGATAAAATTTATCAAACGATAGTAAAGATGCTATTAATCAGTTGAGAAAAGGAAGCAACAATTTAAAACGTGGAGTTACCGTTGTTTCCTTTTTCTTTAAAACATTAAACTCTGAAAACAATTAAATCATGAAAACAATTAAACACCTTGGACTTTTAATTTTGGCACTCTTAACAATTAACTGCAGTGGCGACGATGATAATAATTCTGATGGCGAACTTACAGTAAGAGAATTATTAATATCAGGAAAATGGTACAATGAGTCCGTTACACCTGGATCTTACACAGATTGCGAAAAAATGAGTTATATACAGTTTTCAAATAATGGAACTTTTACCATTGAAAATTTTGAAATAATTGCAGATAATTGTGAATCATCAGGTATCAATACAGCCTCATTTACACTTACAAACAATACTGATATCACCATATCTTTTGAAGGTGACACCATTAACGCTGAGATCATATCCATTACTGAAAACTTACTCACTATTAACAGTGATAATGATGAGACTGTCGTCTTTGATAAAATAGAAGGTTAATATACAATACCCAAACCTATAATAAATATCAAACCTATTTATCATCAAAAAAAGCCGTTTGTGGGGAGCGGCTTTTTAAATCACTAGCAGTCATATTATGAAGCACTTACAGTTGATAATTCTATTACTATTTTGTTGTTGGGCTAACGGACAAACAAATGATCAAGTATTTTACTCTTCGTTTCGTCCCCAAGGATGGAACATTCATATTTCGAAAGATAATGGACAAAGTTTTAATCCATTTACAAAAAATTCAAGTTTAGATTACGACGCTAAAATTAGTCCTGACGGTAAATGGGTAGTCTTTACTTCGGAGCGATTAGGGAAACCTCACTTATTCATCAAACATATTGAAGGCGACACCTTACCAAGACTTTTAGTAAAGAGTAATTCTATGCAAGACCAGATAGATTTCTCGCCTGATGGCAACTGGATTGCTTTTGTATCCTCTCATGAAGGCAATGCAGAAATTTATAAATTACCGTTTAAGCCTTTTGACACCTTATCTGTTGATAACGCAATAAATCTAACACATAATAGTGCGGGAGATTTTAGACCCAGATTTTCTCATGATGGTCAGTCCATCGCTTTCTCTAGTGATAGATCTCACGATATAAAACCACATAAATTTCTGGTATTTGCTATGCAACGTACAGGTGAAATTTACACAATGTCATCTAATGGTGAAAACGTAAAACGACTAACCAATTCTGAAGGCTGGGACGGAAGTCCAAACTGGAGTGAAGACGATTCAAAAATTATTTTTTACAGTAATAAGTCTGAGAGTAATGGCAAGCCTGATTTGTATCAAATAGATGTTGATGGTGAAAATGAAAATATCATTACGCCTGAAGGTTTAAATGGTGCCATGTCACCTTTGGTCATTAATAATGAACGCATTTTATTAACTAATCGGGATATTAAAAAAAATAGATTTAGAATTCTTGAAATCAACCCGATAACTAAGACTATAGATTCATCATTATCAAAATCTATTACAATGGATATGATGAATGTTTATTATCATAAATCAGGCATCATCGTTTATCATGGCGGAAAAGAATTGAAAGAAACTGAAGGTAATAAAGGTGATTTTTTTGGCGATGTGCTAGTAAAAAATCATCCAGCCTCAGATCGCATAGAAAATAAGGACATTGCTCTTTTTGGTATTCGTCGTTCTTTTGCCTCTCCACCTGTTCCAAATGACACCAAAATTGTATACAGTTATAATCCTGCCAGAGGCTTTGGTGATTTTGTTACACCTTTTTTATACCCAATCATATTACTTCCTGTTTTGGCACTCATATGGTTTATAGTGGGAATTGTTAGGAGCATAAAAAAAAGTCGTGAAATCAAATTTTGGAAGCATCTTATATTTTCTGTTTTATCCGTTTTGCTTATCACTATTATTCTTATCCTATTATACAATTGGGTTGGTATGTTTGTTCTCCCAATGAGTACTGTTAAGCTTTACATAGGATTGATTTTATTAGTCGTTCTCATTGCCTTGATATTAATGTATAAAATTTATAAAAAGCAGAAATCAGCAAACAAACCTATGGCTTCGTTGTATAAATTATACACTATGATGTTTTTGGGATATGCTATTGGTTTGCTTTACATAACCTTATTCGTCAGTTCTTTTTTAAGTAGCACGACTACGTTTTACATGGTAGATTATAATACCAATGAAGTAGAAAAATTATTCGATTTCAAAGCCGATAAAGACTTTAACCCTCAATCTTCTCGAATTATCGACACCAAATTCACACCTGATGGATCTGCACTACAGTTTTCAGCAGGAAGTTTTAGAGGAAATCCTAAAGCCCAAGGCGCTGTGTATACCTATCATTTGAAAAATGAAACCTTAGAAAAAATCACACCATTAAACGCCAACTACGGATTTGCAGATTTTTCAGCAGACAATAATACAATGGTCTACAGAAGTGGTGCTTCTGGTAACATGGACATTTATATAAAGGAAAACGGAACAATAACGAACCTAACCAATAGTGAAGCTAAAGAGAATTTTCCCGTGATATCACCAGATGGAAACAAAATTGTGTATTGCTCAGATAGTCACGGAAAGAATGTAAAGGATATTGTTAAAACTATGGATATCTTTTTAATTGAACGTCAAGATGATGATTCATGGTCTGCGCCTCAACAGATGACATCCTATTCTGGTCAAGAAGGTCATCCTCACTTTTCACCTGACGGAAAATGGATTATTTACTCAACTGAAGAGTTTGGAATTAATGACGAACAACCAATAGTACAATCCTTCATTTTCGCGCCTCAAATGTATGGTGAGATTGTTGCTATTCGTATTTCCGATAGAAAAAAAGTGAGATTAACACACAACAAATGGGAAGATGGTGCACCATTGTGGATTTCAAAACAACAACTATAAACATGATAAATTTTAAAAGTATACTTAGTTTTTTGGTATTAGCCTTTGGAATAGGTATGATGGGGTTTTCCCAAAATATGAAAGCCATTAAATCTGAAATAAAATCTGCAGCTTTGATAGAACAAGAAGCATTTAAAAATGGAAAATGTTCCAAAGTAATGTCTATGATGCATGATAGTATTACTTTTTTAGCGAATGGCAGAAAAGTACCTTCTAAATCAGTAATTGAAAAATTTTGTAATACAATCCCTAGGCCATTTAAAACTCCAACTATAGATAAGCTCGATATTTATCCATTAACACATGAAACAGGATACTCCATAAAAACATTAGAATATCCATTTGACGAAGACTCAAAAATGCAAGAATTCGTTACTAAAGTTTGGAAAAAAACTGAAGATAAATGGAACATCATTCACCTCCACTCTACAGTAAAAAAAGTACCAATTACTTATGTAGCTCCACAAAATGAGATTGATAATTTTCTAAAAAATCAACCCATAATTGACACACATATTCATATTACCAAGGGATATCAAGATAATGAAGATTATAATACAATTGATTCAGATATTGACATGGCCAAAATTAAATGGATGGGACAACGACTTGATGAAAACAACATTGTTCTAGCCCTTGGTGGAGGACCTCTAAAATATGCCAAGTTATGGCAGGAACAAGACAATAGGTACTGGAGTGGTCCGCGACTACCTTGTAACCCATTGAGAGAACAAGACGAGCCTTGTGTTGATGAACTACCAGACATTAAAGTATTAGAAACACTTTACAAAAACGGAACATTAAAATATCTCGGTGAAACCTCATTTCACAGTATGGGTGTACATCCTGCTGACAAACGTTTTGATTTGTATTGGGCACTCGCAGAACGTTACCAAATTCCTATTGGATTTCACGCCGATAAAGGACCTTTTAAACGAAACATGAAAGAGACACCTAATTGGAATGAGGCCTACGGCAACCCTCTTTTACTGCTTCCAATATTAAAAAAGTATCCAAATTTAAAAATCTATTTAATGCATTACCCTGGAAGCTATTTTAATGAGTGTCTTGAAGTAATGAAAAAATACAATCAAATTTATTGCGAAATATCTGCTGTGAGTATGTTCGCTCCCAAAGATTTGTGGGAACCTAGAGTTAAAAAACTTTTTGAAGAAGGGTTAGGTGATCGCCTAATGTTTGCTTCTGATTATGTGGGTACAATTAGAAAAAATATTGAAATTATATACAACATAGATTGGCTTAGCGATGATCAAAAAAGAGCCATCTATTATGATAACGCTGCACGGTTTTTAAATCTTTCAGATTTGGAAATAGAAAGGCATTACGAATCAGTCAAACAATAAAAATAAATACAATGAGAATTTTATCTTTAGTTAGCTTATTTATTTTGATGAGTATTGTTCCAATTCATGCACAAGTAGGCATTGGCACAACCAATCCTGATACTTCATCTATGTTAGACGTAGTGTCAACAGATTCTGGAATTCTAATCCCAAGACTAACGGTAACAGAACGTATCAATATTACAAGTCCTGCAGAAGCATTATTAGTCTATCAAACGGATGATGTCAGCGGTTTTTACTATTTCAACGGTACACAATGGGTTAGATTAGCCGATAACCCAAGAGATACTATACCTACAGGAGCGATTTTCGCATTTCCTACGGCGACTCCTCCTGACGGTTATTTAGAATGTAATGGCAGTGCTGTAAGTAGAACAACCTATGCTAATTTATTCGCGTTAATTGGCACATCTTATGGTTCAGGAGATGGAACTACAACCTTTAATCTTCCTGATTACCGTGGTGAATTTTTAAGAGGGTTTAGTAATGGTTCTGGAAATGATCCAAATGCGTTGTCACGTTTAGATAGAGGCGATGGAACTACAGGAGACAACATAGGAACCAAACAAAATAATCAAACCTTGTCTCACTTACACGGTGTAGATCCGCCTCCAACAAATGTCTCAAATAATGGTTATCACTCTCATTCCATACAACCAAGAAATTTTACTACGAACAATTCAGGAGCTCATGCTCATTTAATACAAGCCTTTAATATGAATAGCTCTACATCAGGCTATCATTACCATCCCATTACTTACGAAAGCACATATGTTACAACCTCTGTGTCTGGTGGCACATATATAAGGCAGCTCATTGGAGCCACTAATAGTGGTACTGGATCAAGTGGCAGTCATAATCATAGCGTATATTTTCCTTCACGCTACACCAATAGTTCTGGATCACATAATCATTCAGTAACTATAAATAATTTAACTATAAATAGCAGTGGAAATCATACACACAATTTGAATATTCCAAGTTTTAATTCGACTTCAAGTGGAGGAAGTGAATCAAGACCCAGAAATGTATCTGTGTTATGGAGCATTAAATATTAATTATTTAATTGTTGAACAGAATTGAACGAAACTCACAATCAAAATATAATCTCTTTATTGTAACTTTGTGAGATGCGTTTCAAAGTACAATCCGAATTCAAACCTACTGGAGATCAACCTCAGGCCATCAAACAATTGGTAGAGGGTATCGACTCTAATGAGAAATACCAAACCCTTCTGGGTGTTACAGGTTCTGGTAAAACCTTTACTGTAGCTAATGTCATTGAAGAAGTGCAACGGCCAACATTAGTCCTTGCTCATAACAAAACCTTAGCGGCTCAATTATACTCAGAGTTTAAGCAATTTTTCCCTAATAACGCAGTTGAGTATTTTGTGTCCTACTACGACTATTACCAGCCTGAAGCTTACATTCCTGTTTCTGGTGTGTATATTGAAAAGGATTTATCCATCAACGAAGAAATTGAGAAAATGCGATTGAGTACAACCTCTTCGCTTCTCTCTGGTCGTCGTGACGTCATCGTTGTGGCTTCAGTGTCATGTTTGTATGGTATAGGTAACCCTGTTGAATTTCAAAAGAATGTCATTTCGTTGGAAATCGATCAGGAAATTTCAAGAACCGACTTACTTCATCGGCTTGTTCAGAGTTTGTATTCTAGAACAGAAGCAGACTTTAACCATGGAAATTTCCGAATTAAAGGTGATACCGTTGATGTATTTCCGAGTTATGCTGATGATGCGTTTCGCATTCACTTTTTTGGAGATGAAATCGAAGATATTGAGCAGTTTAATATTCAAACTAATGAAGTGATTGAACATTACGACAGATTAAATATTTATCCTGCCAACATGTTTGTAACGTCACCAGACATACTTCAAGGTGCTATTCGTGAGATACAAGATGATTTGGTTAAACAGTATGATTATTTCAAGGACATTGGAAAGCATCTGGAAGCCAAACGCTTAAAAGAACGTACCGAATTTGATTTGGAAATGATTCGTGAGTTAGGCTATTGCTCCGGAATTGAAAACTATTCCAGATATCTCGACGGAAGACAGCCTGGAACACGACCGTTCTGCTTGTTAGACTATTTTCCTGAAGATTATTTAATGGTTGTAGATGAAAGTCATGTGACCATATCACAAGTCCACGCCATGTATGGTGGTGATCGCAGTCGAAAAGAAAATTTAGTAGAATACGGTTTTCGTTTACCTGCAGCCATGGATAACAGACCTCTAAAATTTGAAGAGTTTGAAGCCTTACAAAATCAGGTTATTTATGTAAGCGCGACACCTGCAGATTATGAACTTCAAAAAACTGATGGTGTATATGTTGAACAAGTCATCAGGCCAACAGGTTTACTTGATCCCATCATTGAAGTACGACCTAGCTTAAATCAGATCGATGATTTAATTGAAGAAATTCAGCAACGTATTGAAAAAGATGAACGGACTCTCGTTACGACACTTACAAAGCGTATGGCTGAAGAACTTACAAAATACCTAGATCGCATTCAAATTAGATGCCGTTATATACACAGTGATGTAGATACTTTAGAGCGTGTGGAAATTATGCAGGATTTAAGAAAAGGTCTATTTGATGTACTTGTTGGTGTTAACTTACTTCGTGAAGGTTTAGACTTACCCGAAGTTTCATTGGTTGCTATTTTAGATGCGGATAAAGAAGGCTTCTTGAGATCAAACCGCTCATTAACACAAACTGTTGGAAGAGCAGCTAGAAACCTGAATGGAAAGGCCATTATGTATGCTGACAAAATCACAAAAAGCATGCAAAAGACCATTGACGAAACAACATACCGACGCGAAAAGCAAATTGCCTATAATACCAAACACAACGTCACTCCTAAAGCACTCAATAAAAGTTTAGACAATGCATTATCTAAAAATTCGGTGAGTACTTACAGCTATGAACTGGAAGCTGCAAAAGCTGCTGAGCCTGAAAGTGAATACCTCACTAAAGGGCAATTAGAAAAGAAAATCAGGGAAAAACGTAAATTAATGGAACAAGCTGCAAAAGCTCTAGACTTTATTATCGCAGCTCAATTACGTGATGACATCAAAGGCTATCAGGAAAAATTAGAAAAACTAAAGCATAGTATATGACAGTTTCAGAAGGACCAATAGTCGTTTCACATCTTTTTAATGTCTCTAAGGCAACACTTTGGAAAGCTATTACCAACTTGGAAGATATGCAACAATGGTTTTTTGAAAACATTCCAGCATTTAAACCTAAACTAGGTTTTAAAACTCAGTTTGATGTAAGTTCAGAAGATAGAGTCTTTCCTCATGTATGGGAAATAACTGAAGTTAAACCTTTAGAAAAAATTGTATATAACTGGACGTATGAGACGTATAAAGGGAATTCGTTCGTGACATTTGAACTTTCAGAAAAGGATAACCAAACCATGTTAACTTTAACAACAACCGTTACTGAAGACTTTCCTGATGATATTCCCGAGTTTAAACGAGAAAGTTGTATTGGTGGCTGGAATTATTTCATAAAAGAGCGCCTTGCAAAATATCTCAATAGTTAGTTGTATTGAACTTTAAAGATATCTATTAAAAAATCTGGTGGCACAATTTTATTTGGAAAACTATCCATTAAATCTAAAACACGGTTTATAGATTCGTGACTTAAGCCCATACGTAATCCGAAATTGTGAAGTTTAACCAATTCTTTACTGGAAATTTGATGATCGAGATTCATCAATAATACCAATCGGTGAAATTGAACTATACGCTCGCTATGCGATTTTAAATGCACATAAGTCACAGGATGCTCAAATAAATAATCAAAATCTTCTTGTGAAATTTCAAGTTGTCTGGCAATACTAGCTAGAAATTTATATTCAATGGATTTTATATTTTCGTCTTTTTGTGCGAAGGCTATCATTTCTGATAGTAAACTTAGCTTTTCAACACGGTTTATCATAGGTGAGGGATTCATGATTTTTAGTTTTATAAATTTAATGGGTTTGGTTAGGTTATAATCCTTGATAATCTGTAAATCATCGAAAAAAAAATTACCATTCATCGTACTTTTCCTACTATTACACTAAAATTAATCATAATCATCTGATTTTCAATATATTAAAAACAGTGTGTAGTTCAACGATTTTTTGGCTTTCAAAAAACAATATCGATGAACTGCATCTTAGATAATAATTATATTTTGTGTACTTTCGTTTTAACTGAAATAGACATGAAAAAAACACTTTTACTTAGAATTATATTCCTATGTATTGTCACAAGTTTTAATGCTCAAAGCACAGCTTCTAAGCACGTTGAAACATTTAAAATTGAAGCACCTCAACTTGGGACTCATAAAACCATTTGGGTTTACACACCTAAATCTTACCATACATCAAAACAAAGTTATCCTGTAATGTATATGTTTGATGCTCAAAATTTATTTGATGCCGAAACGTCTTATGTTGGTGAGTGGAAAGTCGACGAATATTTAGATACGCTTAAGGATAACGACGTTATTATCATCGGAATTGAACATGGAAATGAGAAACGTATAGAAGAACTTACACCCTATCCGCACGAAAAATATGGCGGAGGCAAAGGAGATACCTTTATGCAGTTCATTATTAATACGGTAAAACCTCATATTGATATTACCTACAGAACAAAGCCAGAAGTTGAACACACGAGTATTTTCGGATCGTCTCTTGGAGGTTTAATGGCATTTTATGCGACTCTAAAATATCCTGGAACATTTAGTAAAGCAGGTGTGTTTTCTCCTGCCTTTTGGATCAATGAAAGCATATATGAGTTGGCAAGCACTACTGACATTCCGAACACCTCTAAATTTTATTTTTTAGCTGGTAGTAAAGAAAGTGAAACGATGGTTCCTGATCAAGAAAAAATGGTTGCCTTACTATTAAAAAAAGGGGTTGACCCAAATCATATTCAAAGTAAAGTCATTGAAGGCGGAACACACAACGAAGCATTTTGGAGTTCTAATTTCCCAAAAGCTTTTCAATGGCTTATGACATCTAATTCTAAAAACAACTAAACTTTTAATACGACATTCATGACCAATAACGATATATTTAAAAAACTGAGAGTTGCGCACAAATTACGCGATGATGATATTGTAAAAATTTTAGAACTTGTAGATTTTAGAGTCACTAAAAGTGAATTAAATGCAATGTTTAGACGAGAAGACCATCCCAACTATATGGAGTGTGGTGATCAAATTCTAAGAAACTTCCTCAACGGATTAATCATTCACTTACGTGGACCAATGCCAAAACCACAAAAAAAGAAATCCTAAATAAATTTATTTACCAAAAGGTCATACACTTATATATGACTTGACGTATATAAAAAAAATCGTAATACAATCTCCATAATAGAAGGTCGTATCACAGCATAAAAAAAGCCCCTGAATACAGGAGCTTTTTTTATGTTATAACTATTATTATTTAAGCTAATACTTTTTGTACTTTATCTGCAGCTTCTTGAAACTCAGTAGCACTCATTACATCTAATCCAGAATTATCAATTAATTCTTTAGCGATATCAGCATTTGTTCCTTGTAAACGCACAATAATTGGCACTTCAATATTACCCATATTTTTATAAGCATCAATAACACCTTGAGCGACACGATCACAACGAACAATACCACCAAAAATATTGATTAAAATTGCTTTTACAGCTGGGTCTTTTAAAATAATCTGAAATGCAGCTTCAACACGAGCAGCATCTGCAGTTCCACCAACATCTAAAAAGTTAGCTGGCTCTCCTCCTGCTTGTTTAATTAAATCCATTGTTGCCATTGCAAGTCCAGCTCCATTTACCATACATCCTACATTACCATCAAGATCAACATAGTTTAATCCTAATTCTCCTGCTTCAACTTCAATAGGGTTTTCTTCACGTAAATCACGTAGAGCAGCTAAATCTTTATGTCTGAATAATGCATTATCATCTAAAGAGACTTTTGCATCTACTGCCATAATTTTATCATCACTAGTTTTTAACACTGGGTTAATTTCAAATAATGAAGAATCAGATTCTACATACGCTCTATATAATGCTGTTACAAACTTAGTCATGTCTTTAAATGCAGCACCTGAAAGTCCTAAGTTAAAGGCTACTTTTCGTGCTTGAAATGGTAAAATCCCTGTTGCAGGATCAATTTCTTCAGTAAAAATTAAATGCGGTGTTTCTTCAGCAACTGTTTCAATATCCATTCCTCCTTCTGTAGAATACATAATCATATTGCGACCAGTTCCTCTGTTTAAAAGAACAGACATGTAATATTCTTCTGGTTCAGAATCTCCAGGATAATATACATCTTCAGCAACCAAAACCTGGTGTACACGTTTTCCTTCTGCAGAGGTTTGTGGAGTAACTAAATCCATTCCAATAATTTGCCCTGCAATTGTTTTTACCTCGTCTAAGTTCTTAGCTAGTTTAACACCACCACCTTTTCCACGACCACCTGCGTGAACTTGTGCTTTAATAACGTGCCATCCTGTACCAGTATCTTCAGTTAATTTCTTAGCTGCTGCAACTGCTTCATCAGCATTTTGTGCAACAATACCTCGTTGAATACGTACGCCAAAACTGCTTAATAATTCTTTTCCTTGATATTCGTGTAAATTCATTTGGTTTTGAAATTTATGGTTTGTCTTCGGTTCATTTTCCGAAGCATTTTACGAGCACAAAAATAAACATACTAAAAGTTTTTACCAATAGTTTTTAGTATTGATTTTTTGCATAGGTATTTTAGTCTTTGAGTCGCTTAATTACAGAAAAAGCTTTGTCAACCAAATGATCTTCTACTACAATTGTAAATTCATTAGTTGTAGAAACCACTTCATATATCGTAATGTTTTCCCAAGCTAAACGCTTAAAAATCTGATAATACAAACCTGCAATTTTTGAATTACCTCTTGGCAGATAAATACTAATTGCTGATAATTTGTCTTGCAGACCAATTTGTGTCTCGTTTTTAAACGCCTCAAAAATGCTTTCCTTTTCTGAAGTTGAAATAATCATATTACTTTCAAACATACCTCGTGTAAAGGCATAAAAAATTTGATGATTTGCACTTATTTTCTCCAAAATTTGAGAATGACTATGAATCAATGTTTTAGAATTTTGAAATGTAAAATCGCTTAGATTTGAACGTACAGTTATATCTCCCAATTGATTAAAAACGGCTTTTAACCGACTCGAATTTTCAAGATGTAAAGGTTGTTGATGACGCCTTAAAGCCATCATAATTGCGCCATCTTTCACTGGCTTACGCAACATTTCTGAAATGGGCTGATTTAAATCTTTCGCTAAAGCAGAAAAATTAATAATATCTCGCGACAAACCTTCTTCTAAAAAAGGGCTTGAAGCTATAATCTCTTGTACACAAGAAGCAATGGTCTTCAATTTGTTAACTATTTAACATTTTGTGTAAAAATAGCAATATTTTATCATTTTCATGTTTTAATTTTGGATTACACTTATTTTCGCCCAAAATTTATATTTAAAACTAAGATTTAACACGAATGGAACACAATACCTTATTACAGATTGCAAAAGACTTTGGAAGTCCGGTTTATGTATATGATGCTGAAAAGATTACATTTCAGTACAAACGCTTAACATCGGCATTTGGTAAGGTAAAACAGTTAAAGCTAAACTACGCTGTAAAGGCATTATCTAATATTTCAGTATTAAAATTATTTAATCAACTTGGTTCTGGATTAGATACGGTTTCGATACAAGAAGTGCAGCTAGGCTTAAAAGCAGGCTTTAAACCTGAGCAAATTATTTATACACCTAATGGTGTGTCGCTTGCTGAAATTGAAAAGGCTGCAAAGCTAGGTGTTCAGATTAATATCGATAACCTTTCAGTATTAGAACAATTTGGCACCAAACATCCTAAAACACCTGTTTGTATTAGAATTAATCCACATGTGATGGCTGGTGGAAATACGAACATTTCCGTAGGACATATTGATAGTAAATTTGGGATTTCGATTCATCAGATTCCGCATTTATTACGCATTGTAGAAAACACCCAAATGAATATCAATGGTATTCACATGCATACAGGTAGTGATATATTAGACATCGACGTCTTTTTATATGCCAGCGAAATTTTGTTTGATACGGCTAAAAATTTTAAAAATTTAGATTTTATAGACTTCGGTTCCGGATTTAAAGTACCTTATAAAAGTGGAGATATTGAAACTAATGTTGAAGAGTTAGGTGAAAAACTTTCTAAGCGTTTTAATCAATTTTGCAAAACCTATGGCAAGCAACTTACTCTAGCCTTTGAACCTGGAAAGTTTTTGGTAAGTGAAGCAGGTTATTTCTTAACCAGTGTGAATGTCGTAAAACAAACAACATCTACTGTTTTTGCTCAAGTTGATTCTGGATTTAATCATTTAATCAGACCCATGCTTTATGGATCGCAACATGAGATTGTAAATATTTCTAATCCTGATGGTCGTGAACGGTTTTACTCGGTTGTTGGTTATATCTGCGAAACAGACACATTTGCTAATAACAGGCGTATTTCAGAAATTAACGAGGATGATATTCTCGCGTTTAAAAATGCTGGTGCTTACTGCTATTCGATGGCGTCAAACTACAATTCTCGTTACCGTCCGGCAGAAGTATTGTGGTATAATAAGAAAGCGCATCTTATCAGAAAACGAGAAACCTTTGATGATATTTTAAACAATCAGGTAGAAATTGATTTATAAAAAAAACGCAAGACTTAGAGCTTGCGTTTTTTTTATCTTTACACTTATGAAATATCTGTGTTTTACTTTAGTTCTATTTACGGTGTGGAGTTGTCAAAAGAATGAAGACCAAGACCCTTTACAAGGTATATTAGGTTCTGAGCATCCAGCTATTCAATCGGTAATGGATAACTTAGACAGTCATGAAGTTCAGATTATCGTAACTCGAATTTTAGATCATAATGACCAAGGCATCAATGCGGTTACGCATCGCTTTCAAGTTGACGATAAGGCTTATTTTTATCCTGCCAGTACGGTCAAATTTCCTATTGCTGTTTTAGCCTTAGAAAAGGTGAACTCTTTAAAACTGGTTACGAGTCAAACCCCTTATACCGTTTTAGGAGATTCGATATCATCAACAATAAGAGATGATATCAAAGCCATTTTTTCTGTTAGTGACAATGCATCCTACAACCGTTTGTACGAGTTTTTGGGTCGTGATTATATCAATGCAAAATTGAAACAAAAAGGACTTCAGCCTGCTAGAATCTCACACCGATTGGAGACCAAAAATCCATTGAATCCTAAGACAAAACCGATCGTATTTCAAAAGGAAAATGATTCAGTGTATCAGCTTCCGTATCAGGTCAATTCTGAGGTTCAGCATATAGCGTTAAAGGCATTGCAAAAAGGAATCGGTTATTATAAAAGTGATAGTTTGATACATACTCCAATGGATTTTTCGAAAAAAAACTATCTGCCAGTGTCTACTTTACATGAACTGATGAAACGGGTTCAGTTTCCTGAATCTTATAACGAAAATCAACGTTTTATGCTTAATGATAGCGATAAAGAATTTCTATTAGATGTGATGCAAATCGTTCCGCGAAAAGCTGGATTTAATGAAAAAGAGTATCACGATGGTTATGTAAAATTCTTCATGTATGGCGACTCCAAAAAGCGTATTCCTGATCATATTAACATATCAAATAAGGTCGGCTATGCTTATGGATATTTAACAGATTGTGCTTTTATTCAAGACCATGATAATGGCATTTCATTTATTGTCACTGCAACCATACACGTAAATAAGAACAGGATATTTAACGATGACCTATATGAGTACGAATCTATTGGAATACCGTTTTTAGCAGAATTGGGTCGTCAGCTTCATCAGTATTATATGGACTCAGAAACCGTTGAACATTAATTCTTAGTTGCTTTTAGAGGAGAATTAATCCAATAATCAGAAATATTTTTAAGCTTATCTGTATTTATCAAGGATTCACTCAGTCTTTCAGATTTGTTAACAAAGTACAAATCATCTGGCAATGTTTTATCTGTAAATACTTCTTGTACAAAAAGCTCTCTAAACTGATTGACACGTATAAATGTTTTCTTATTTAAATCTCGTCCAGTAATGTCTGTGACATTTTTGATTTTATAAGTAAGGTCCTGCATTGTTTCTTCAGTAATCGGACTACTAGAAGGAATGGCTCCATTTATCAAACTTATCTTTACAGTCTTACTATCATCTAAGGTTACACTATTAATCTTAAGTTTTTTTCGCTTGTAAATAAACCTGAAATTTCTACTATTTTCAATAGTTCGCTTATCTACTGTATTATTAAATCTTACATAAAAAGCATTTTCACCTTGATCAAAAGACACATCATCAATTTGAAAATCATCACGACTCTTCACTTTAAATTTATTGTTAAAAGAAATATAGTTTAGAAACATGCGATCGCCTTTAGGCTTGTATTCTATTTTTACCGAAAAGAACGGCTCGGGATCACCTACATTATATCCAAAACACTCCAATTTATGAATCGCATAATTATCGGCTGCTATGTAAATAGTTCCATCAGCTGTATTTTTTACTCCAGTGACCTCCTCAATAGCAAAGAACTTGATTTCGTAGATTAATGTATCATCCAAGTATAATTTCTGGGCGATTCTAAATTCATGATTATTTAAAAAGTCCTCTTTAAACGTATGTACAAAAGAAAAGCTATGATATTCATAATTTCTTATGGCATTATGAACGTTGAGAATACTTAATTCATTACCACCAATAGACGAAATAGTTGCATCTTTAATATACTTATATTTTTGGTTATCATATTCTTGAGTCAGCAATGTATCCTTAGGGAATTTTGAGTTTTGTTTAAATTGATAAAATGCTGCTTGGTTATTTTTGTACAGTAATTTATTGGTTTGAAAGCCTTCATCAAAAACTTCAATAATACCTTCGTTTAAATTAAAATACTTATTCTGTAACAGTTGGTAATCTCTATAATATCCAATATACGAATGTGGTCGTGTTGGAAAATTAACTCTCATTTTACTGATAGCTTTACCCACAATTTCCCTTACATTTTCGTATTCCTTTTTTGTTGTTCCTTTCGTAGTAGTAATCGTGACAGCGTTTAGAGCTTCGATTTTAGGTTTTAGGTAAATCGTATTTTGAATACCATCTTTTAAACTCTTAGCATCTATTGTTTTCGACTCATAACCAATGGAAGAAATGATTAAGACATCATCTTGGATTTTATACTTATACGGAAGTCTGAAATAACCATCCTCATCTGCGATAACGCCGTTATTTTTATTTTTGATGCTCACCGTTGCAAAAACAATTGGCAGCTTGTCTGACTGATCTAAAACCTGACAAAAAATTTCTCGGTCTTCAGGTGCTACAGGAGTCGTTTGAGCATTAACGTGATTTAAACCAATATAGATAAGAATACAGCAGACTGATTGTATTATTCTTTGCATCATTTTAATTTAATTTTATTGTTTTTACTTCGGAAACAAACGCATCATTTACAATACCTTCAACAACCAGTTTAATTTCACTGAATTGTTTATTTTCTATTTTAAATTCGATAGTACCATCACTATTCACTGTTAAATTTGGAAACCAATCGATAACTCCAAACTTATTAAAAAATGCATTATCATAAGACACATAATCTGGAATATAAAACTTTTTAGCTGCTGAAAATTTTAATGGAACTTGATAGGTTCCATAATTATCATCAACAGTAGCTTTCACCTTACTGCCAGGTCTTGTTTTTATACGAATTAAACCTGCGCCTCCAGAACGCATTCCGCCTCCTACTCCAGACTTATTGACTTCAACCCATTCAATCTGGTCTAAGGTTAAGCTTTTTAAAATTGTTAAATCCTCATGTAAAATAATTCCATCCAAATATACTATAGGAATCGTAGTTGCATTTTGCACAAAAAGCGTATGATCATCAAGGCTTGGAGCATCTGGCACATTGGTATTACTTGGGTTTTCTACATTCTGAAATGTTATACCATCTACTTGTACAGCACGTTCCTGGAATCCAGATGTTTGATTGTTGTATATTTCAAATTTACCAGGTGCGTCTGAAATTGTCCAGCCTTTATCTCTAAGGTAACGTACTAGAGTTCTATAGCGCTTCACAATCGTCTCATCGATAGCTTCAACATTACCAAGACTTCTATTTTTTAGTTTTTCAATTTCGGTATAGCCCTTTTTCTTATTGATAATAACCTCATCTAGTTTTTCAACCTTTTGCAAAATATTAGATGTAGATAAATCGACATATGGTGCTTCAGAATTTAACTTGGCAATTATGAGCGGTTGTAATGAAGTATTAAGCTCAGGAACTTTTATAGGATCAAACTGCATGTATAATTTCGGCTTTGCTTTTTTACTAATGCCATCTATACTACGAATTCTAATAACTTCATCTTGTAACGGAAACAATCCTGAAGCTGTATACGACGGATTGTCTTTGGTTAAACTTATAAATTTTGTTGAATGGTTTAAAGTAGGGTAAATCATCAATTGTTGATCTTCCCTTTCTGACGAATTAACCGTAAAACCTATACCATTTTCATAATCGAAATCATATTCAGGAGGATTATTAAAAATTGTATCCCAATCGTAACTGCTCCATCCTTGAGTGATTAATAAATTATCTAATTCAAATTGCTTTTTTGGTGTGATATCTGTAAAATAATACTGAGCTTGTTCAATATATCCCTTTAAATAAGGTTGCAAAAGTACATAGGACGCCATGTTATGGTGATGAAATGCATTTGTTTTACTTGGTAACACAGAAATACTGACTGCATTAGTCGATTTAATTTCGTCAATAGTATAGGCTAACGTAATTTTAATAGAGTCGTGATTAACTGTAGTACTTGGCACACCTGAAGTTATCATTTCAAGACCATCATGATTGAAATAAAGTCGCTCAACTAATGGATTATTTTTATCATCAAAAATGGTAAAAATATTGACGCCCTTATACAAATCTGGGTTATCAATAACCTTGATAACCTCTGAAGTTTCATCAAATTTAAAACTAATTTCTTTCAGGTTTTTTCCATTGTGAATGGCAAGTTTAAATAGGTTTTGACTAATACGCTCCAATGTTGTGGCATTTGTCTTTATTTTTAAAGCAACTTTCCCTCTTAAAGGAGTTACACTTAAAGCTATCCCCTGAGTTTTTATAGCATCTATATCTGTAGAATACTCTTGGCTTTCAGACTTAAATACAGCTTTATATGTTTCACCCGTTTTTGGTGTTAGCAAACACTTCCCTATTCCTAAATGATTGACTTTAAAATTGGTAACCACAACACCATTTTGATTTACAATTTCACCTTGAATATTAGGTATTCCCAGTCCTTGGCTATTTTTAATGATAACGCCTATAGTATTTTCAACTTCAGATAATAAATGACCGCCTTCAGGTAGAAACTGAGCATCAATTGTTTTGGTATCAATTTCAGAATCTAATTTTTTTTCTACTTCAGGATCTATGACTCTAACCGTTTCAATAAAAAGATTCTCTTCTTCAAAATTCCGCATCCAATTGGTATATAACTTAACCGAATAATAACCAGAAGTATACGAATCATTAATCTCAAAATCACCAGTTGCTATGCCATTTTCAACCATTAATAATTTTTGTTCTATCACAACACCTTTTTCGTCTGAAATTGTACAGTACAAATTGGCTGCTTGGCTAGCCAAGGTTTTAGAATATTTATCTAAAACATAAGCTTTAATACCTATAGTTTCACCTTTGACATAGATAGATTTATTAAGATGTGCATAAACTAATTCCCTATCCATTTCGGTATAATCCTTATAGGCAGATATAAGATCTATACCTTCATTTTGATCTTGAGCATTAACAACATGACCTAATAAAAATATTGCAACTAAACATTGAATGATTGTAAACTTTCTCATTATTCGTTGATTTTTAATTCTTTTACTTCGGAAATAAAAGTTCCATCATTAGAAACTCCCTCGATAAAAAGTTTAAGATTAGTAACTTGATTATTATATAGTTTTAAATTTAGCACACCATCAATGTCTGTACTGACATTTGAGAACCAGTCTATGATTCCATATTCATTAAAGAAATTACTTTCATATGATGTATACTTTGGAATATAGAAACGCTTGGTAACATCAAATTTTAATGGCACATCAAAGCTTTTATGTTCTACTTTTTTTGTTGGCTGTTCATAAGAACTCATAGGATTAGTTTTAATTTTTATAACACCTCCACCACCTCGCATGCCTGCTCCTACACCTGAATGATTAATTTCGATATAATCAATTTCATCCAATCGCATGTCCCTTAAAAGCCCTAAATCCTGATGTAAAATAATATCATCTATATAGACTACAGGAATATTATCTGCTGATTTTGTTCCTTTAAATGTTGCTGGGTTTCGCCTGTAAATTTCAAAACCATTACCACCTGCTTTGTTTTCTAAAACGACAAAGCCTCTAGCACTTAAATAACGCCCAACAGATTGCCATTTTTGCTTATTCTTATTATCAAAGAACTGAACTTTTCCTATAGTCGAATTTTTAATCTTTTCAACTTCAGTGTATTTACGTTTACCCGTTAATATGACTTCATCCAACTTCTCAATTTTTCTCCAGCCATTTTCAAAATCATTGTAATTATTCATTCCTGAGAATCCGGATTCTCGTGGTCTTAATGCAGTATAAGATGAGGCTAATTCAAAATCAGGAATACGCTTAGGACTAAAGTTTAAAGCTATATTAGGTGTTGTTGGTTTTCCTTTATTATCAATAGCACCTATTTCAATTTTTTCATCAGAAATTGGAAAAAACTCCTGTTTCTCAAACGCCATTTCTCCAGGCTGTAATTCTATGATTTCCAGCGGACTATTAAGTGTTGGGTAAATAATTAGTTGCTGCTGATTATTATTAGTAAAATTAGCTACATAGCTAATTCCGTTTTCAAAATCATAATCATAATCTGGAGGATCATTAAAAATTGTCTCCCAATCATAACTACTCCAGCCTTGCGTGCGTAGTAAAACATCTAACTCATATTGCTTTTTTGGTGTAACCGATTGAAAATAATAATGCGAGTTTTCAATATATCCTCTAACATAAGGCTGTAATAAAATTGATGAGGATATATTTTCATGATGATTATAAGCACGTGTATTGGATGGCATTACTGAAATACTAAAATTATTAAACTCCTCGACATTCAAACTTTTATAAGGTAATGATACAAGAAGCGAATCGCCTTTCTTTTTTACAGAAGGTTGACCAGACGTTATTAAGTTAACTCCCTCATAATTAAATAGCATTCGCTCTAAAAGTGGTGTATTATTTGCATCTAATACTGTGATAATATTAATACCAGGAAATAAATCTGAATTTGAAATCGCTTTTACAATCTCTAATTCATCATTAAATCTAAAGTTGAATTCTTTGAGTACATTACCATTATGCAATGCTATTGTATACACTTGATTTTGAAGGCTACTTAAAGTTGTAGTGTTCGTTTTTAGTGTCACAAAGGTGTTATCCTTTTGTTGATTTACTCGCAACCCAATACCTCGGGTTTCAGCTGCAGTAATATTAAATGTATACTCTTTTTCATCTAATTTTAAGCTTACTTTATAGGCCTTACCTGTTAGTGGTGTTAAACTAAATTGCCCTAAACCAAACTGATTGAGTTTAAATGTAGTGACCTGATTGTTTTCAGAATCTAAAACCTCACATTCTAAATTAGGAATTCCGAAACCAAAATTATCTTTGATTACAGCCCCAATAATAGTTTCAACATTAGCAACTAGATGACCACCTTCTGGTAAAAACTGTGCATCTATTTCAGATGTCGCCTTGAGTTGTTTGGCTTCTTTTTCAACTTCTGGATCGATGATACGGATGTTTTGAGAAAAGTAGTTTTTTTCATCAAAATTTTTCATCCAATTGGTGTAAGCTGTAATTTTATACTCCCCAGAAGTAAATAGACTATCTATGGTAAAATCATTAATGGCTATGCCATTGTTGACCATGAGTAGTTTTTTCTTAATAATAGAATTATTTGAATCACTTATCGTACAATACAAATTTGAAGTTTCAGTAGATAACAACTTACTTGCCTTATCCAAAACGTAAGCTTTAATCCCAATAGATTCACCTTTGATATATGTCGATTTATTCAGGTGTAAATAGACCACTTCGCGCTCTAATTCTGCATAGTCTTCATAAGATGACATTAGGTCTGTGCCCTGAGAAAACGCAGAATTACTAAAAAGCAGTAAACCAAATGTTAGTGATAGTAAGTATGATTTTACTTTCATAGATATAAAGATTGGTTAGTAAATTCTTAAGCACTTTTATACATGAGTTGATTATTCTCACGAATTGTGTTAAAAAGCTATTTTTTAAGTATCAAAAATCATACCGAAGCAGGAAAATTCTTATAAAAAATTAGTCCGTTTTTATCATTATCATAAAACCCAAACTCTCTAGTTTCCCAAGCTGTGTTTCTTAAAGCTGTATTGTCGTGAAACACATTTTGCGTTTTATATTCTTCAAATAACAAATCAACCTCATCAACATATATTCTTAAAAGCACACTATCCATGCCTTCAATCCAGTCCTTCTCATCATGCCATTGTAAGTGAATCTCGATATTATCTCTCACAACGCCTCCATAAGTAGGCTTATCGGTATGATCAGAAAAAGCATGTTTAAATCCCAGTTTTTCTACATAATAATTGAGAGCCTTTGTGACATCACGAACAGGTAAAACTGGATGAATTTGATGTAAAACAGCCTTATGCATTAGTCTTTTTTTACAGTACCACGAAAGTGATTTACATTAGAGTTAATTGGATTTCCTGAAGACCGTCTAAAAGATGCCAGCTGTCCACAATGCCATATAGCGTCGGCTATCGGACCATTAATCTGATTCCAGAACGGAATTTCACGTTCTCCAAAAATAATTTTGTATTCCGAAATATCATCACTTGTTCTCAATATATCAGCAGCTGTTTTTAAGTTTAGTAAAGTCTGTTTACGTTTGTCTTCGTAAGTAAGTTTAGAAGTGTCAACTTTATCATTACCCTTTTGTAAAGTTGAATTAACTATAATGTACGACAAACTTAAAATATGGTCTATAGTTTCTCCAGTAGAACGCACATCGGCATTAGGCTTAAAAGCTAAATCGTTTTCCGACAATCCTTCACTGGACCAGTAAAAACGAAATCCAAGAGCATCTACCATTCTGGCTGCTACAGTGCCTGCTGTAAATTCTTTTGAATATTCTGGCACTTCATAATACGGAAGTTGTTCTTTTGAATTGTCTTGAGCAAAACTCATAGCTGTTAAAATCAATGACAAGCTAATTATTAGGTGTTTCATTTTGAAGTTGTTTTGTCGGTTAATACGATATCGTCTTTAGTTTTTGGCGTTCTATCTTTTCCAACGGAAAATAACAAATAAGCTGTACTATCCTCTGAAAGCTGATACCTAAACTCTTGTCCCCAAGCATCTTTAGTGATATCCTTTCTTAAAGGGTTATTTCTAATAATGGTTTCTAACACTAATGGATAGACACCAATATCCCTCTTTTCTTTTTCGAGAAGATTAGCAATCTCAAGCAACTTATCTTCAGTTCTACTTATTTTAATACTAGGATAGATGAAGACTCCAAACAGAATAGCAATGCTTAAGCTGATAACGAACAGGGCAATACCTATTTTATCTGAAGGATATAACATTGATTTTTGAGGAAGACGGTTTGCTTTCTCATACCGTCGCTGTTTTCTTTTCTTAAACCAAAATTTTATATCAAGGTATATGAGAAGTATTTCGGCCAGTAATTCAGCAAAAAAACCATTCATACCATTAATCTCTTAGCTCTTCAGTATTTGAAATGGTTTGTGTCCCATAGGTGTCAATTAAGTACACCAAGGCAGTCATTGAAGCTGCACCTAATTCTAACTCTCGTTTATTCACATGTTCGAATGTATCATTCGCGGCATGATGGTGATCAAAATAGCGCTGTGAATCCGGACGCAAGCCAGCTAATACCAATCCTTCTTCTTTTAATGGTCCTATGTCTGCTCCGCTGTATCCTTTTTCAAAGAAATGAATTAAATACGGTTTAAATAAAGGTCTCCAACTTTGAACTTTAGCCAGCATAGCTTCACTACAATCAAAGCTAAACCCTCTTGGTGTAAATCCTCCTGAGTCACTCTCTAAAGCAAACACATGGTTTTCTTTTTTAGATTTGGCAACTTCTGCATACTTACGTCCGCCACGTAAACCATTTTCTTCATTCATAAATAATACAGCACGAATAGTACGTTTTGGTCGAATACCACTTTCCTTTAGCAATCTCAGCACATCCATAGACTGTACAACGCCTGCGCCATCATCATGAGAGCCATCTCCTAAATCCCAAGAATCTAAGTGACCTCCAACAACAATAATTTCATTTGGAAATTCGCTACCAGTAATTTCACCAATAACATTATACGATTGCACATCGGCCAATTGTTTACAGCTTTGACTAAAAAAGAAATTAATGTCTTTGTCCAAAGCTAACATCCCGCTTAATAATTCTGCATCATTTGTACTAATGGCTGCAGAAGGAATACGCTGGTTAACTGGCAAATCTCCGTAGCTCATACTTCCCGTGTGTGGATAATCATCAAGTCTTAAATTTAATGAACGCACTATAGTCCCAACAGCACCATATTTAGCAGCCTCAGCCGCACCTCTATAACGCTCTGATGAACAACCGCCATAGGCTTCAAATGTATTGATTAAATCGGCTTGCATTGGTCGGTTTATAAAAACTATTTTTCCTTTGATTTTATCGGTACCTAAAGCTTCTAAGTCTGTATAACTATTCACTTCAATAACTTTTGCTTTCACACCTCCATTAGGAGTTGCAACCGATCCTCCAAGCGCACAAATATTAACACTCGTTGTTTGTCCAGGTGATGTTTCGATATAAGCAAATTCTGGAGCACCTCTTACCCATCTTGGCACCATTACTGGTTGTAACCAAACTTTATCTAAGCCTAATTTCTCAAGTTCTTCTTTGGTGTATTGTACCGCCTTTTCAGCGTTCAATGAACCTGATAATCGACCACCAATTTGATTAGACAAGTGGTCTAACCATTGGTAACTCATACCATTAGTTAAAGAATTTGAAAAAATTTGTTTGAGATTTTCAGCATCTGTTTGAGCTGAAATTTGAAGTGTAAAAAAACAAAATAAAAGAATAAGCATTCGCTTCATATGATGGTATTTTTCAATGAAGCCTAAAGATAGTATTTTAAACAGTTAAGATTTAAAAATAAATCTTAAAATAATCAGCTTATTCACTTTCTAACTGTTTTATATACATATCGAGATTAGCCTTAACATCTTCATCTAACTCAGGTTCTACTATGTCTTTATATTGTATGAGCGTGTCGTATATAATTCTAGCAACAATATAACGTGCTGTAGGTTTATCATCTGCAGGTATTGTATACCAAGGCGCATGTGTTTTAGATGTTCTGTTTATTGCATCTTCGTAGCAGTCTTGATAGCGATCCCAAAGTTTACGTTCCTCGAGGTCTCCTGGTGAGAATTTCCAGTTTTTATCAGCCCTGTGCAAACGTCTTAGTAATCTGTTTTTTTGCTCCTCTTTAGAAAGGTGTAAGAAAAACTTAAAAATAATCGTTCCGTTTTCGGCAATATGCCTTTCAAAATCATTGATTTGATTAAAACGTTTATCCCAAAATGCATCATTAACATCTTTAACAGTTGTTACATCAGGCAAATTTTCTCCTAAAATATAGCCAGGATGCACTCGTGTTACTAATACATTTTCATAATGAGTTCTATTAAACACACCAAATTTTCCACGAGCAGGAAGCGCAATATAATGTCGCCATAAGTAATCATGGTCACGTTCTAATTCAGTAGGTACTTTAAAGCTATGTACGACAATTCCTCTGGTATTAAAATCTTTAAACACCTCTCTTATCATACTGTCTTTTCCGGCAGTATCCATTCCTTGTATACAAATTAAGACAGCATATTTGCCATGAGCATAAATTGTATTTTGAAAATCACCCAATTGCTCTCTTACATCTTCGAGTTCATTTTCAATTTCTTTTTTCTTAGCATCTAAGTCAAAAGTTGTCGATATCTTATCTAAGTTGATAGGCGCAATAACTTTAAAATCGTCAATATTTATATTCTTCATTTTAGTGGTGTTAATCTTATTTTTGCTCTTGGTTCTCTTTATTTTCTTGATGTTCTTCTTTAAATAAAAGCGGATGATCATCCATTCCTAAACCAACTATTTTGATAATACTACTAACAGCATTGTATAGCATTAATACGACACTAATCAGTCCGCCACTTAATATAGCTGAAAGTGCTAAACTTAAATAGTAGAAAGTCGAATACCAGCTTGTAGGAACATTATCTGCTTCAGTAATCGGTATATTCAACAATTGAAAGACAATCATAGCTGCAACGAAAACAACAGTATCAATCTTAGCAATTAAAAGCACATGCTTGTAGTGTTCGGCTGTTAATTTAGACTTCGTACTAGAGCTAACACTTAGTAAAGTTAACAATAAAGCTAAAATTGTTGCTGATGCCAGTACGATTGTATTACACAAAGTATTAGTACCAGGCAAAGATGTTTTTATAAGTTCCTTGGCTTCATAACCACTTATATTCCCTAAAAAGTATGCTCCCAAACCAATAACAAAAGAGGCAATTATTCCTCCAGATAAAGCTCTCTTATTGTATTGGGTTAATTTTATCATTTTAAATATTTATTTAGTAGCAAAGAGTTTGACATCAGTTTCACTGACTTCTTTTCCTCCTAAGATAATTAAACGTTCTACAACATTTCTTAATTCACGAATGTTACCTGTCCAATCATATTCTTGAAGTAGTTTAATGGCTTTATCTGAAAATTCTTTTTTTGCGGTTCCTTGTTCTTCGGAAATTTTAGTTGAAAAGTGACTTACCAGCAACGGAATGTCTTCACGTCTATCATTTAAAGCTGGAACTTTAATAAGAATTACCGCTAATCTGTGATACAAATCTTCTCTAAATCGACCTTCAGCAATTTCTGTTTTCAAATTTTTATTAGTGGCAGCAACCACACGAACATCTACTTTGATGTCTTTATCGTTTCCAACACGCTGAATCTTATTTTCCTGTAAGGCACGTAAAACTTTGGCTTGCGCAGAAAGACTCATATCTCCAATTTCATCTAAGAAAATCGTACCACCATTAGCAGCTTCAAACTTCCCTGCTCTATCTTTAACTGCGCTGGTAAAAGCACCTTTAACGTGTCCGAACAGCTCACTTTCAATCAATTCAGCAGGAATGGCTGCACAATTCACCTCGATTAAAGGCCCTTTTGAACGTTCGCTTTTTTGGTGTAACCAATGAGCGACCAATTCTTTACCTGTTCCGTTTGGACCAGTAATTAAGACTCTGGCGTCTGTTGCAGATACCTTTTCAATCATATCTTTAATATGAGCAATAGCTTCACTCTCGCCAATCATCTCATACTTTTTGCTCACTTTCTTTTTAAGCATTTTATTTTCAACAACCAGTTCTTTTCGGTCTAAAGCAATCCGAACAGTGTTAAGCAGTCTGTTTAAATCTGGCGGCTTAGAAATATAATCAAAAGCACCTAATCGCATTGTATTTACAGCTGTATCCAAATCACCATGCCCAGAAATCATTACCATTGGCGTTTCTGGCTTAATTTTTTTAACAGCTTCTAGTACTTCGACGCCATCCATTTTTGGCATTTTGATATCACAAAGTACCAAGTCAAAATCTTCTTTTTTAATTTTTTCTACACCAGCCAGACCATCTTCAGCTTCATCAACTTCATAAGTATCATTTTCTTCTGAAAGTATTTTAACCAACACTCTTCGGATAGCTGCTTCGTCTTCAATTACTAAAATTTTTGCCATTTTTATATTTTAAATTTTAATCCGGTTCTTAAATAGAATGCATTCACATCGTCTAATTTAAAAACTTCATCTCTATTTTCATTTCGCAATACATTATTTAATCTAAATGTATAACCTGTATACATATAGGCGACTAGATGTTTAGTAAAGCAATATTCATACCCAAGTCCGCCAACTGCTACAGATAATGATATATGATCCACTTGTTTTCCGTTAAGGGTTTGCGGTCGTTGTAAGTGTGCAAAGTAACCATCTAAAGCTACAAAAGTTTGAACAATGCTCTTTTCAGAAAAGAAATATTTAACATTTGATTTAGGTACACCTGCAGAAAACGACCATTTATCATTTACGCGCCTGTAATAACTCACAAACGGCAATGGAAAAGGAACACCTGTAGTAGAATTATAGGTTAGCCCTAATATCAATCGGTAAGGCTTGTTTGCACTTTCGTCTTTGGTCCTATCGTTAATTGCAAAAACACCTCCATTTAAAAAAAAGTCGTCTGAGGTTAATTTTTCGGTTAAGGTTGATGCAATACGCGGATTGAACTTTAACCCTAAACGCCATTTTTCACTAGTTTTAAAAGTGTAGGCTATGTTTAGATCTATGATATTAATAGTTTCTAAGAGTGATGTGTCAAATGCATAATCATCTTCTAGATTAAGAATGACACGATTATATTCGGCTCCAACGATGAGATAACAATCTTCACTGGTTTCTATCGGGTAATTAAGCAAAGCTCTTAACCTGGTGTATTGATCTTCAGAATTACTTTTAGGAATGAACGAGTATTCTAATCGTGCTAAATCTGTAAGTTGAGCCATTAGCATTTGTGTAAAAAAACAAAAACATATGACAATAACAGATTTATACAACTTCATAAATATAAAATTTAACGATTAAATACTAGACATTTCGTTATTCAGGCTTCTGAATAATATGAATATCTCTTTGCGGAAATGGGATAGTAACATTATGTTCTCTAAACAACTTATCTATCTCAAAACGTATATCACTCTTTGGAAATTGTGCTTTAAAACTATCTGCTAGTGTAAACACCAATTTAAAGTTTAATGAACTGTCTCCAAAATTTGTAAAAACAACGGTCGGCTCTGGTGAGCTTATAACATCAGGATGTGTGCTTGCTGCTTGCAAAAGCAATTTCTTGACTAATTGTACATCGCTACCATAAGCAACACCAACTTCAACACTTTCTCTGGTTAGCGTTCCGTTTTGTGTCCAATTATAAAGGCTATTGGTTAAATATAAATGATTAGGAATAACCAGTACTTTATTATCAATAGTCACAGCCCTTGTCGTTCTTAATTTAATTTCTTCTACACGACCTACTTTCCCTTCAATTTCAATAATATCTCCAACGTGAACAGATTGATCAATTAAGATAAACACTCCAGATATAATATCTTGAAATAAAGTTTGCAACGCTAAACCAACACCAATTAATAATGCTGCAGAAGCTGCAAAAACAGCGGTTACATTTACACCTACTGTATGGAGCGTAATAAGGAGTATTACGACATATACTAACCATCTAAAATACCCATAAACAACATTGAATTTACCTTTATCATCTTCGGGTAAGTTTCTTGTTAATATTCTCAAAACCAACCTAAGTACAACAGTTGTAATAAAAATTACGGTAATAATGACGATAAGATCTAATATCGAAATGCTTATTTTATCATTAACATCGATATGCAGATTCAGAAAATTTCTCACATTTTCCCAAGCGGAACTTTCAGTAATTTTTTCCTCTATTTTAGATAAATCTTGAACCATTATTAATATTTAATCCATTTATACAGTTCTTTATAACTTGGTTTTTTTCCATACATTAATATACCAACTCGATATATTTTAGCCGCAAACCATACAGTAAAAATAAAAGTAAACGCTAAAATAGCAAACGATAGTATTTGTTGCCATATAGGAACACCAAACGGTATTCGCATAAGCATGACTACAGGTGATGTGAATGGTATAAATGAAAATACAGTTGAGACGGTTCCATGAGGATCCTCAATTACTGTAAAAATCCCAACATAAACTGCCAGTACCAACGGCATTATAATTGGCAGCATAAATTGTTGTGTATCGGTCTCATTATCTACTGCGGCTCCAACAGCTGCATACAACGAACTGTATAATAAATAACCACCAATAAAGAAAAACATAAAGGCTATCACCAAATTCACTAATGGTAAATTAAGAAACGATTGCCAAGCCAACTGCATTTCGTTTGCTACGTCAGGATTTTGCATTGCCTGATTCATCATTTCCTGTTGCGGTGTTTGCATTTGTGCCATATCGACACCAAAAATCATAGACAATACCAGCATCAGAACACCTCCTAAAACTACCCATATTGCAAATTGTGTGATTCCTGCTAAAGATGTTCCAATGATTTTACCGAGCATTAATTGTACTGGCTTTACCGAAGAGATAATTATCTCAATAATTCTACTTGTTTTTTCTTCGATTACACTACGCATAATCATGTTTCCATAAATAATGATAAACATAAATAACAAATAACCGGCTGCTCCTCCAAACGCTAATTTTAAAACACTATCTATTTTAGATGTTTTCTCTCCTGTAAATGTTTCTTGTGCGATGGTTACATTTGTTTTTGAAGCTTCAATTTTCTCAATATCAACACCGTTTTTTTGAAGTTTGGCATCTTCAAGTTTTTTTTCAATTTTACGTTCTAAACTCGATATAATAGATAACGATGGAGACTCGTCTGAATAAAATCGAACACTTGATATGACCTCTTCGGGATTTTCACTTTTTTCGATATATAGTAAACCAAAATCTTCATTAGACTTTATTAATTCTTTAGCCGTTTCAAGATTAGTATCAGTTAAAATAGTATACTTCGTATGTTCTTTATCAACAAATACTTCACTTAATACTCCTGTTTCATCTAATATGGAAATATGTCGGTCTTTATCATTATTTAATTGCGACAAATAAGCTACAACAGCTATAAGAGCGACCATAATTAGCGGACTTACAAATGTCATAACGATAAACGATTTATTCTTAACTTTAGTAAGATATTCACGTTTAATAATAAGCGGCAAATGGTTCATGTTAATTATTTTTTACAGTTTGAATAAAAATATCATTAGCACTAGGAATGACTTCAACAAAATGGTGCACCTCAGCTTTTGAAGTTAAAAATTTCAGCAGATCATTTGAATTCTCTTGAGCTTTCAACTTCACATTTAGCTTTACATCATCATTTAAATTTTTGAATGTTGCTGGCATGACTTCAAATTTTTCTTTGATAGCATTAGTCACACTCTCTACAGTATCTGTTTGCAGTCCAACCTCGAAGGTATTGGTTTTATATTGACGTTTAATATCTGTTAACTTTCCATCTAAAACTTTATTAGATTTATGGATTAGAGCAATATGATCACATAACTCCTCTACGGATTCCATTCGATGTGTTGAAAATATTACTGTCGCTCCTTCGTCTCTTAACTGAAGAATTTCATCTTTAATCAAATTGGCATTTATAGGATCAAACCCTGAAAAAGGTTCGTCAAAAATCAATAATTTAGGTTGATGCAAGACTGTTACAATAAACTGAATTTTTTGCGCTTGTCCTTTACTAAGCTCTTGAATTTTTTTATTCCACCAATCCCCTATGTCTAATTTTTCGAACCAGTACTTTAAGCGCTTTTTGGCTTCTTGCTTAGTTAAGCCTTTAAGTTGGGCCAAATACAAGGCTTGTTCTCCAACTTTCATAGATTTATAGAGACCGCGTTCTTCGGGTAAATAGCCAATATTTTGTATATGCTCAGGCATTAAAGGTTCTCCGTCAAGCATGACCTGACCTGTATCTGGCATGGTAATTTGATTGATAATTCTGATGAGCGTTGTTTTTCCTGCTCCATTAGGTCCTAGCAAACCAAAAATACTTCCTTTGGGAACTGAAATAGACACATTATTGAGTGCCGTAAAATTTCCAAAGTTTTTTGAAACAGAATCTGCTACTAATAGGTTGTTCATATATTAATTATGATAAGTTGGTATTATCTTGTAAAGATAAAAATGTTAGTCACGTAATCAGTGCTTATCTCACTAAAATGTTAACGCTAATAGTAGATTTATTTATAAGTTAAAATTGCATGACCTATGATATAAAAATTCTTAAAAAAACAAAACCCACCCTTAAAACTAATTAAGGATGGGAAAAAATTGCTATGAAAAAGAAAAATTACCACTAATTGAAATTAGTGATAATTCAAATATAGTGTTTTTTCTTAAAAAAGAGAATGTTATGAAAACATATCTTTAACTTTTTCAAAAAATGACTTATCAGAGCTCTCTGGTTTTGGCTCGAAGTGCTCGTCACTCCTCATATTCTCGAAGAATTCTTTCTGCTCTTTACTCAATGTTTTAGGTGTCCAAACGTTCACATGAACTAATAAATCACCACTACCATAACCATTTATACTAGGTATACCTTTTCCGCGTAAACGAAGAATTTTACCTGACTGCACACCTGCTTCAACTTTAATTCTCACCTTACCTGTAACGGTATCTATTTCCTTTGAAGTTCCAAGAACAGCATCTGGTAAACTCACATACAAATCATAATGTAAGTTATCGCCTTCACGTTTAAGTGTATCATGTTCCTTCTCTTCAACAACAACTAGTAAGTCTCCAGAAATACCATTACCTGGTGCTTCATTTCCTTTACCTGTAACTTTAAGTTGCATACCATCAACAACACCTGCAGGTATTTTAACCGAAACCGTTTCTTCTTCTGCAAGCATCCCTTGCGCATCTGCATTAGATGGCTTTTTGTCTATGCTCTGTCCTGCACCTCCACAGGTTGGACAAGCTGACGCTGTTTGCATTCGTCCTAAAATGGTATTAGTAACACGTGTAACCTGACCTGAACCATTACATGTTCCGCAGGTTTTATAAGTCGTTCCTGGCGCTTGTACTTTTCGTTTAACTTTAATCTTCTTTTCTACACCATTAGCCACTTCTTCTAATGTCAAACTCACTCTAATTCTAAGATTACTTCCTTTAACACGTCTTTGGCCTCCACCAAATCCGCCGCCAAATCCAGAGAAACCTCCACCACCAAAAGCACCTCCAAAGATATCACCAAACTGGCTAAATATGTCATCCATATTCATACCACCTCCGCCAAATCCGCCTGCTCCATCAAAAGCCTGATGTCCAAATTGGTCGTAACGTGCTTTCTTATCTGCGTTACTTAAAACTTCATATGCTTCAGCCGCTTCTTTAAACTTTGCTTCTGCATCCTTATCATCAGGATTTTTATCAGGATGATATTTTAAAGCCATCTTTCGATAGGCTTTTTTGATTTCAGCTGCAGACGCACTTTTATCAACGCCTAGTATTTCATAATAATCTCTCTTTGCCATATCTGTATTATTGTCCGATTACAACTTTAGGAAAACGAATCACTTTATCCCCTAGTTTATATCCTTTTTCAACAACATCGATGATTTTTCCTTTTAAATCGTCGCTAGGTGCAGGAATTTGCGTTATTGCTTCATGGTCATCTGCATTGAACGGATCTCCTTGTTGTATTTCAATTTTAGTTAAGCCTTTTTTCTCTAGAGTTGATAAGAGTTTATTATAGATTAACAGTACTCCTTTTCTTAATTCTTCGGCTTCTTTATCGTCTTCAATATGTAATAACGCACGTTCAAAATCGTCTAATACTGGCAACATTGCCAACATCAAATCTTCACTAGCCGTTTTAAATAAATCGATACGTTCTCTGGCAGTACGCTTTTTATAGTTTTCAAACTCAGCGAATAAACGCATGAATTTATCTTTTTCTTTTGCTAAATCTTCTTTAAGTTGTTCTTCAACCGAAAGTTCTTCCTCCTGAGATGCTGTTTCAGTATTATTAACATCCTCCTGAACTTGTGGCTTTTCTATAGTTTGATCTTTATCTTTTTTACTCATCTTATGGTTTATTAAATAAATCTTCGATTTAAGATGGCAAAAGTACTGCCATTATTACTAAAATGTCAAAATGTCACCAAATTATTTTCTATTGAATTGACATATTATTAATCAATGCGTATTTTTGAAGGACATTAACTCAAATATTAAAACTATGAGCACTAAATTTTTAAAATTTTCTATCCTGTTGGTTTTTGCAATTACCTTTGCCAGTTGCAAAGATAAAGCTGCTGAAGCAAACACAAGTGATGCTGAAGCTGCTGCAGTAAGTGAAAGCACATCACAAAAATACACTGTCAATGTTTCTGAATCTGCAATTCACTGGAAAGGTTTCAAACCCACTGGAACACATACAGGAACAATCAACTTAGACAATGGGATATTTAAAACAGATGATGGCAAATTACAAAGTGGCACCTTTCTAATTGATATGAAATCAATCACTGTTACCGATTTAGAATCTGGTAATGGTAAAGAAAGTTTGGAAGCACACCTTATGGGAACTGTTGAAGGTAAAGAAGGTGACTTTTTTAATGTTACAAAGTTTCCAACAGCTGTATTCGAAATTACAGGAACCGAGTCTATAGCTGCTGGAAAAACGAGACTTTCAGGAAATTTATCAATGGTAGGTCAAAAACATAACATTTCGTTTCCGGTTACGATCACAAATGAGAATGACATGATGACTATTGAAAGTGATTCATTTACTATTGATAGAACTACCTGGGGAATAAACTTCAAATCAAAATCTGTCTTTGATAATATTGGAGAGAAATTTATCAATGATGATATGGAGCTAAAAATTATTGTAAAGGCTAAAAAAGCTTAAACTGAATTACATTTTTTTAAAGTATAAAAAAAGCATTCATAATTTTATGAATGCTTTTTTATTTCTGTATAGGCAGATAATGAAATTATTAGGCAAACCCATTTTTCATCCTACACATTTAGTTTCAACTAAATAAATCTAAAAGCGCAGGTTCTATATGATGATAGGTAAACAAAAAACCTTCTTCTTCAATTTTAGACGCACTAACACGCTGACTTTCAAATAGGAGTATATGCATTTCTCCTAGTACAATTTTCATTGCTACTTTAGGAATGTTTGGTAATATCAGCGGTTTATGTAGTACTTTAGCTATTGATTTGGTAAGTTCTGTATTTGTGACAGGGTTTGGCGCTACGCCATTGTAAACACCTTCTAAATTATTGGTGGCTGCAAATACAAAAAGCTGTGCTAAATCTTTAATATGAATCCAGGATTGCCACTGATCGCCACTTCCAAAAGGAGCACCAGCTCCAAAACGTATCGGTTTAGTCATTTCTGGTAAAGCACCTCCTTTTTCAGAGAGTACCAGACCTATTCGTATTTTGGCTACTTGCATGTTTAGTGATGAAAATTCGTCAATTGCCGCTTCCCATTTTTGAACAACCTGACCTAAAAATGAATCTGACTTTAGTGGTTCATCTTCGTCGTAATAATTAGTTAATGAATCTGGATAAACTCCAATGGCACTTGCCGAAATTAGTTGTTTAACAGATAGATTATTCGACTTTATAGTATCGTAGAGTAATTTTGCAGTTCGTGTTCTGCTAAGTATAATTTCTTCTTTATAACTATCTGTCCAACGTTTAGAAATCGTGGCTCCAACCAAATTGATTATTTTATCTACGCCTTCAAAACACCGAATATCAATTTCACTGGTAGTTGGATTCCAATAAAACCCTTTATAATTGGCCTTGGAACTCAGTTTATTTTTTGAAGTTGTTAGGTAATGAACACCTATGTCTTGGTCATGACAAACCTTTACAATTTCTTGTCCAATCAAACCTGTAGCTCCTGTAATTAATATCTTCTTCATAGCTTTACAAAGTTACAGAAATCCTAAATCAAGCCTGCAGGTTTTAGTAAGGGTTTAACGTTTGACCGCTCTAATCATATGGCGCTTACCAGGAGGACCTTGTAGTTTTTCAACATCAAAACCTAAAGAATCAAGCGTACGTCGCACACTACCAATTGCAGCATATGTAGTAAGCACTCCTTTTGGTTTTAAAGCCCTGTGCATAAGTTTAAAGATTGTTTCTGTCCATAATTCTGGTTGAACTCGTGCACCAAAGGCGTCAAAATATATGATATCGAACGTATTTACTTCGGAAATATCCTTAAAAAACTTTTGTTGCTTTGTAAGTGCAAATGCTTTAGAAATCTGGTGTTTATCTTCCCATGAAACGTCATGCAACTTTTTAAATATGTCTTCATTAATTTTTAATTCGGAAGGATAGTTCAATTGCGAAACTTCTTCTGAAGCTACCGGAAAAGCTTCAACACCAACATAATCAATCTGACGTTCTAATTCTTTGGCCTTCAAGATTGTGAGTAATGCATTTAAGCCCGTTCCAAATCCGATTTCTAAAATTGAAATCTTTTCCTTTAAAGCTGGTTGATTTTCAGATATAAAAAAAAGCAAACCATGTTGGATATATACATGATTTGCTTCTTGTATTGCACCATGAACAGAATGGTATTGCTCGTTCCAATCTTCGATTTGAATGGTTTTAGAACCGTCTGCTGTGGTAATTATTTTACGCTGCACATTATTCTGTTTTCAATAATACGCCATCTGCTAAAAACGAATATGTTTTTTTAGGTTCTGTAATCTTTGCAATGTCTTCAGGTGTTGCTCCACCATCTTCAGCATAGTGTCGTTGCTCATCAACAGGGACTTCATTAACGTAAGCTTTTCCGTTTATCACGACTTCCTTTCCCGAAATATCTTTAGGCATAAAAAATCCGTAATCTTTAAATTTCACCATAACTTGCTCGCCATTTGGTAAATCTAATTTCATCCAGCATCCTTTAGCCTGACATACTTCATCTACCTTGGCAATCATCTTAGCATCAATAGAATCTCCAACTGCCATATTTTCATAATGTACAGCCATTCGTTTTGCTGTTAATGCATCTTTATCTGTGATTTTTTTACCAAAAGAATCGTAAGTAATATCCTGAACTTGTTCTTTTGCCTCATTGTCTATAGTCGCAATAGCGTCATTTTGTTTCTTTTCTTCTTTGCAGGATACTAATAGAAGAGCAATTAAGACTATTGATAATAAATGTTTCATTGGTTTGTGCTTTTGTAAGTGTTAATAAACCTTTTGTTATAATAAAATTAACTTTAAGATATCAAAGTTATGCATTTTTTTAGACATTATTATGTTTTTTAACCCATCAGAAATGACTAATTTTGCAGAACTAAACACCAAAAAAATGTCAAGCACATATACTAGTAATTTACGTATTGAAAAAGCAGCGACTTCAAAGTTGAAAGATGTTAATTTTGAAAATATTGCATTTGGAAAAACATTTACAGACCACATGTTTATGTGTGATTTTGTAAATGGCGAATGGCAGCAACCGCAAATCATGCCATATCAACCAATGACTATGCAACCATCTGCTCGAGTTTTTCATTATGGTCAAGCTGTATTTGAAGGAATGAAAGCCTATAAAGATGATGATGGTAAGGTATTTTTGTTTAGACCAGAAGAAAACTTTAAACGAATTAACAAATCTTCTGCGCGTTTAGCTATGCCAGAATTTCCTAAAGATTATTTTTTCGAGGGATTAACAACACTATTAAACCTCGATAAAGATTGGATTAAACCTGGTGTTGGAAATTCTCTGTACATACGCCCTTTTGCAATAGCTATAGATCCTGCTATCGCTGCTGCTCCAGGAGAAAGCTATCGTTTCATGATTATTTGTGCTCCAGCTAAAGCTTATTATAAAGGCACTGTAAAAGTGCTTATTGCCGAACAGTTTAGTCGTTCTGCAAATGGAGGTGTTGGGTATGCTAAAGCAGCAGGAAATTATGCTGCTCAGTTTTACCCAACCAATTTAGCACAACAAAAAGGGTATCAACAAGTGATTTGGACTGATGCTGATACGCATACTTTTTTAGAGGAAGCTGGTACTATGAATGTCTTTTTCAGAATTAATGATACGCTTATTACTGCACCAACTAGTGATAGAATATTAGATGGTGTTACTCGTAAAAGTTTAATTCAATTAGCTGAAGATAATAACATCAAATGTGAAGTAAGACCAATTAAGGTTAATGAAATTGTTGAAGCGTCTAAAAATGGAAGTTTGAAAGAAATTTTTGGTGCTGGTACAGCTGCTGTGATTAGTCCTATTGAAGGTTTTGAATACCAAGATACGTATTATGAGCTCCCAGAAATTGGCGCACATTCTTATTCTTCAATGTTAAAGCAACGCATGCTTAATATTCAGCATAATCTTGCTGAAGACAAGCATCATTGGAGATACGAAATAAAATAAAAAAAGAGCCAAATGGCTCTTTTTTTATGACTCTAAAATTTCCTTTATATGAGGTTTGAAATAATTTGGTCCTTTTAGTACTTTGCCATCTTCTCTATAAATTGGTTCTCCGTCTTCCCCAAGTTTACTCATATTACTACGCTGGATTTCATCAAAAACTTCTTCAATTTTGTATTGGAGTCCGTGTTCTATAATTGTACCACAAAGGATGTAAAGCATATCACCTAATGCATCGGCTACTTCAACCAAATCGTTATCATTGGCTGCTTCAAGGTATTCTTCATTTTCTTCACGCATTAATTTATAGCGTAACATGTTTTTTTCTATACCCAAATCGGCCTTAGGTGTTTCTCTGTGACCAATTTTAAATGCTGTATGAAATGCCTTTACAGCTTCAATCTTGTTTTTCATAATATATGTATTCTAATTAGAACCAAACTGCTATAATTTTCGTATATCTTTTAGGTTGAGCTACTTGCAATTATTATAAAAATTTTCACAGTTTATATCAAAGTTAGTAGTTAAGGTTTAATTATTTTTGCATAAAAATAGCCATATGTTTAGTAACGGTCAATTGATTTTCGGAATTTTATTTGCTATAGCTTTTGCTATCATAATTTATCTTGCCTACCGAAAAGACCTTAAAATTCACAAAAAATACTACAGAGGAAGTGTTTGGGTCTTGATTGCTTTCATTGCGTTTATATTGATGATTGCAACGATTAAGTTTGTATTTGTTTAACAGCAAACTGACTTTATATTAAATTCTTTGGCTATCTGCACATATTTTAGTAATTTGATTCATAATTACATCTCTCCCTATTTAATTTTTAGTCATATCCAATAATGGATATATAATGATATGGCTCTTAGCCATCATCTCACTAAACTATAAATTATGTAATCAAATTATTATGAAAAAATTGGTTTCTCCTGTCACCATGTTTTTATTTGGTGTTATTGCTTTCGCTGCAATTATGATCATCACGCGTAAAATGGAACTATCGTTCGATTCACCCAATTTTTGGTTTTATCGTGTACTGACAGCTTTAGCAGCAGCTTCTATTAGTATTTCAATTCCTGGTATGATTAGCATTAATCATGTACCTCAAAAAGATGAAAACGGAAATGTGCAAACCTTTCAAGCGGTTTCTAATATGTCATTATTAGATAAGGAGCCCACAGTAAGTGCATCTGGTGCTATTGCAGTTTTTGTATTGGTGTATTTGTTTAATCCTTTGGTATAGTTGTATCTAATTTAAATGATGACAAATCAGAAAGTATTCGATGCTTTATAAACACCAACTATGATTATTGTTTATTCTGTTATTTGTTTGATTGTACTTAATTTAATTCTATTAAAATTTAGTATCAATAAAAAAAGGATGTAATTTTCACTACACCCTTTTTTAACATTTATATTTAAATCCTAGTTTTCCTCAGGAAGGAAACCGTAATTTTTGCTGTACATCAACATCTGACCATCAAATGTTTCAGGTTGCGTTACTTTAATGGCAGTAATTTCTCCATTATCGTCTTTTTCAGCAACGAGTACTGGGTTTACAAATCCGCTGTATGGTGCAGATGTAAATTGCTTGTTACGCTCTAAAACTTCTGCATGAATATCCTGATCTACTTTTACACCATAACCTTCAACCAATGCTTCAACCGCTTTATAATCGCCTTCAGATTTGATACGTTGTGTTTCTCTTAGCAATTGTCCGAATAACTCATGAAGTTTATCATAATCAGTAATATTGAAATACGTTTTACCATCTCTTGTTACTTTTTCTATCACGTTATCAGCAGCGCCTTTTTCAAAAGCCCATGCAGAAACCCACTGTCTGTTAACCATATGAGCTTCTTCAACATCGTCGCCTAATTTCAATCTAATTAACTGAGTCATAAGTCCGTTTCTGATATACCCATCGTAGGCAGCTTTTCCTACAGATTTCCAATCATCCACTAAACCTAATTCTTGTAATTTCGGATTGTATAAATAATATAATCCAACTAAATCTGCTCTACCTTCTTCAAGTGTTGACGCATATTTTTTAAGAGTTTCTTTAGTTTCACCAACGCCTGGATTTAATTGTCCAGATGCATGACCAATTACTTCATGAAGTGCTGTATGTAATTTATCACCTAACTGCCCGTATTTCTTTTCAAGCTCATATTCTTCATCATCGTGTACAAATTCTTTTAAACGACCTGTACTTCCAGAATTATTGTAAGAATTTATGATATTACCTAAAGATACCGACTTACTTCCGACTGCAGCTCTAATCCAGTTAGCATTAGGCAAATTAACACCAATTGGAGTACTTGGCGAAGCATCTCCAGCTTCTCCTGCTACATTTACAACTTTATATGTTACTCCAACCACATTTTTCTTTTTATGAGCGTCCATTAGCGGAGAATTATCTTCAAACCATTGAGCGTTTTCAGATAATACAGCCATTTTTTGAGACATATCAAAATCTTTGATTTGTACAATAGTTTCATAAGAACCTCTGTAACCCACAGGATCATTATATACTTCAATAAAACTGTTGATGTAGTCAATATTTCCTTCGGTTGCTGCTGTCCAGGCAACATTATAATCATCCCATGTTTGTAAATCTCCTGTTTTATAGTAATCGATCAATAAACCTAAAGCATCACCTTGAGCTTTATTTTCGGCAACACCTTTAGCTAATTCTAACCATTTAATGATTTCATCGATAGCTTCACCATATAATCCTCCAGATTTATAAACACGCTCCTTAAGCACGCCATTTTCTTTAACCAACTGAGAGTTTAAACCATATGACAAAGGTTTTTCAGGGTTTGGAGACACCTTGTTTTTATAAAACGATTCTACATCAGCAGTAGTTACATCAGGTCCGTAGAAGTTTACAGCAGATAATAATACATTATCTACATCCTTAGTAAGGTTAACTTTTTTAGCATCTTTATCATTAAAGATCACATCAAAAGCTTCGCCTTCTAAAGCTGTATCTGTATCAGTTAATAATCCTTTTAAATAGTCTGAAGAAAATTCAGGCTTAATCTTATCATTTGAATAGTGATGGTGAATTCCGTTAGAAAACCAAACACGTTTCATATAGGTTTCAAATGCTTTCCAATCTGTTGAAGACTTATCTCCATTGTAGTTGGCATAAACATGCTCTAAAGCTTTTCTAATCTTTAAATTATGTCTGTAGTTTTGATTCCATATAATATCACGACCAGATAAACCTGCTTGAGTTAAATAGTACACTAATTTTTGCTCTTTTAAGGTCAAATTTTCCCAACCTGGAATTTGATAGCGCAAGATTTTAATGTCAGCAAACTGCTCTACATTATAATTAAAATCATTAGTTTTTGTTACTTCTGAAGTGTTTTCTGAGTTATCACTTTTTTTATCTTCTCCACATGAGAACATAAAACTAGTTACGATACACAGAACCAGTATAAATTTTAATTTCATTGTTAATTATTTAATTATTGATGCGCAAATGTAAACATTTATACACATCTCTTAAAATTGATTATCTTTGATTACCTAATTAATTTGTATACCATCTTGAATTTGAACCTATACGGTTTGAAACAGTTTATTATCGGAGATTTATTTAACATATCAGGCTGTATACGATGATTAAAAAATCTTAATAAAACACATGAAAGCACTAAAATACATTCTGTTTTTACTATTAATTTTATTTATTGGTTTAGCTATTTATATAGCCGTTCAGCCCAATTCATTTGAAGTCGAACGAAAAAGAACAATCAATGCTCCAATTAATATGGTTTATGATAATGTTATCGATTTTAAAAACTGGGAAGCATGGTCATCATGGGCTGAAGCTGACCCTGAAATGGTAATTACGCTTCCAGAAAAAACTCGAGGTATCAACGGCTCATATACCTGGGAAGACAAAGATGGTGTTGGTGTAATGAAAACAATAGACACAAAAGCCAATGAGACTATTGTTCAAGAAATGCAGTTTGCCGAATTTCCAAAATCTGAAGTCACTTGGCATTTAGAACCTAATGGTACAAATAAAACTGATGTAACCTGGAATATTTCTGGAAAAGACCTTCCTTTTACTTTTAAAGCTTTTGCTGCATTTATGGGTGGCATGGAAAAACAAATTGGTCCGAATTATGAGCGAAGCCTGGAGAAACTCGATAGTATTTTGGTTTCAGACATGAAAAAATACAGTATTACTGTTGAAGGCATCACACAACATAGTGGCGGATTTTATCTCTACAATACAACATCTTGTAAAATGGAGGATTTCAAACAAAAAATGCAGGAAATGATGCCAAAAATTGGAGCTTATGCTATGGCGAATAATATTGTTATGGCGGGAAAACCATTTGTCATTTATCATAAATGGGATACCGAAAACAATACAGTTATGTTTTCATGCTGCATTCCAACAACTTCAAAAATCATCACCAATGACCCAGAAGTTCTCACAGGACAATTAGAACCTTTTAAAGCGGTTAAAACGGTATTAAAAGGTGATTATGTAAACTTAGAAGAAACCTGGAATAAGGCTATGGCTTACATTGCTGAAAACAATTTGATACAACCAGAAACTGGGCCAGTGATTGAATCTTATCTTACTGATCCTGCTTCTACGCCTAATCCTGCCGAATGGATTACAGAAATCTATTTAGCGGTTGAGTAAATGAAACAACTCCTACTTGTTTTTTTAGGAGGAGGCTTTGGAAGCGTCCTAAGATATGTAATCGGCAAGTTTCTGAACAATCCCGAAAATGGTATTCCCTACGGCACTTTTGCTGCTAATATTCTCGGTAGCCTTCTTATAGGAATTATTTTAGGCTTAGCAGCTAAAAACGACACTTTAAACTCAAACCAAACCTTGCTTTTAGCGACAGGTTTTTGCGGTGGTTTTACTACCTTTTCAACCTTTGCTTACGAGAACCACCTATTACTTAAGTCTGGAGATTTCTCAAGTTTTGCAATCTATACTATAGCAAGTTTTATTATTGGCTTTCTTGCTGTTTTCTTCGGAATGTATGTCGTGAAATCTTAATGCTTTTTAAACGCTTTTACTCCTGCTTTTACCTTTAAGTCGATATAATTTTCTCGAGGAACTATCGGGCAAGAATATTTCTCGTTATAGGCACAATACGGATTATAAGCTGTATTAAAATCAATGATGAGTTCATTACTTTCAGGTATTCTCATATCAATATAGCGTCCACCACCATAACTTTCCTCGCCATTAGTAAGATCTAAAAAAGGAAGAAATAAATAATCTTCATACCCTTCTTCTTTTATTAAACCTTGATTTTGATAAATATTAAGCTGATGTGTCTCTCCTTGAAGCTCAAAACTAATTTCGCCATATTTAACATATTCAGGTAATCGGTCTGTAGTTGTTTTCATTTGAAATACGCTCTCATTAGGAGTTCTTTTAAATGTAGCCTTGACAATATATGTAGAATCGAATTTAAAAAAATCTAATCCTTTAAAGGTTTTTCTGTCTTTGTCTTTAAGAGGAGATGTTGTGGCATCCTTATATTCTGAATTTATTTTTTTTTGAAATTCAGTAGTTCCAGCAATAGGTCTTTTATCTTGAGCACAACTTAGTGCAGATACAAATAAAACAAATAGTAAAATATATCGCATAATTCAATTTTTCAATTCAAAAATACAACTTAAAGAAATTTTTCATAGCTTTGGACTATATAAATTAAGAATAATGCAAAACTGCGTCGTAACATATACCAAAAGACAGACCTCTTTTTTAAAGAGTCGGACTTCCTATATGCTATGATAATATAATTATTTAACCAATCAATCATAAAAAGTCCGACGATATCGTCGGACTTTTTACATTTATACATCAACCAAAATGAAAATGTTAATCAACAACTACCTCAATACGTACAGAGGCATTGCCAAAGAAATTTGGTTTCTATCATTCGTAACGTTTATAAATCGTGCTGGAGCAATGGTAATTCCGTTTTTATCATTGTATTTAACCGATCAAAAAGACTTTACATTACCACAGGTTGGATGGATTATGACCTTTTATGGTTTTGGTTCTTTATTTGGTAACTTTATAGGAGGAAAACTAACTGATATTATTGGTTATTACAAGACCATTGTTTTAAGTTTGTTTATTGGAGGCATTGGGTTTATTGCCATTCAGTTTTTAGATAGTTTTTCTAGTCTTTGTATAGGTATGTTCTTTCTTATGCTGGCAGTAGACACCTATCGTCCTGCTGTTTTTGTTGCTGCAGATGCCTATAGTATTAATAATAATGTCACAAGAAATATAGGCCTTATACGTTTAGCTATAAATCTAGGCTTTTCTATTGGCCCTGTGATTGGTGGAATTTTAATTGCTAGAGCCAGTTACGAGTCTATATTTTGGGTAGACGGCATTACATGTATGATTGCATCATTACTTTTAGTGCTCTTGTTAAAACCAAAAAAGAGTGAAAAAAAAGAAGTCAGTATTGTACATGTTAAAGAAGGTATTTCACCTTATGCAAACCCAGCTTTCTTACTATTTTTCGTAGTTATGGTAATAAATGCGATTGCCTTTGTTCAGTATTTTTCTACAGTTCCTATATACTACAAGCAAATTCACGGATTATCTGAAGACACAATAGGCTCGATTTTATTTTTAAACGGGATTATGATTGTATTCCTAGAAATGCCTTTAATTGCTTGGGTTGAAAGGTTAGGAATGACAAAAATTACAGCTACTATTTTAGGCATCGTTTTCCTTGCTATAAGCTTTATTATTCTAAATTTTTCTGATTTGTTTGGTACTTTAATCATCGGTATGGTATTGATGACTATTGGTGAAATGATAGGTTCTCCATTTTCCAATGCACTAGCGTTAGACATGGCTCCAAAAGGACGAAAAGGAAGTTACATGGGATTGTATAGTATGAGTTTCTCAATCTCGCATATTATCGGCCATAACGCAGGCATGAATGCAATCCATTCTTTTGGTTTTGAAATGACCTGGTATGGCATGTTTATATTATTGGGTTTTGCTGCAATAATTATCATGTACTTACCAAAACTCATTAATAAGATAATATAATTATGAATTTAAATCAAATAACAATACCATCGTTGGATGTTGAAAAAGCAACGATATTTTATAAAACCTTAGGGCTACAACTTATTGTTGATGCTTTACCAAGATATGTCAGATTTGAATGTCCAGACGGAACCTCAACATTTTCCATTCACAAGGTAGATTCATTACCTGAAGACGGTCACAGAATAACGGTTTACTTTGAAGACGAGCATCTTGATGATTTAGTAGAACAACTTCAGCAAAAAGGAATTATATTTACTTCAGAACCCGAAGATAAAGACTGGTTATGGCGAGAAGCACATTTAAAAGATTTAGATGGCAATCCCATTATTTTATATAAAGCAGGAAACACCAGAACAAATCCACCATGGCGGATTCAAGATTAATACAAATGAAATACATCCTTTTACTATGTAGTATGCTATGCTTTGTTAGCTGTAATATGTCTGAAGACAAAAAAGAACGTCAGAATAATGAGATACTGAAACAAGTTCAGCATGACGAAAAGCAGTTTCCAAAATTAGAAGCGAACCGTTATAATGTGGCTTTTTTAATTATGGATGGTGTTTATAATACCGAATTAACTGCACCTTTTGATATTTTTCAACATACGATTTTTAGAGATGGTATTAAACCTATGAATGTATTTACAGTTGCAAATACAGACGCACCAATTGTCACATTTGAAGGCATGCGTATCCTACCCGATTTCAATTACACCAAAGATGATTTGCCGAAAATTGATATTCTGGTTGTTCCAAGTGCTGAGCATCATTTGGACACCGATTTAGACGACACCGTGATGCTTGATTTTGTAAAGCGCGTCGATAAAGAGGCGCAATTTATAACCTCACACTGTGATGGTGCCTTTGTGTTGGCACAAGCAGGTTTATTAGATAATTCGGTATCAACAACTTTTCCCAGTGATATTGATACCATGCGTGAGCGCTTTCCTGATTTAGATATTAGAAAAGAGGTCTTATTTGTCCACGATGGAAAATACATTACGTCAGCGGGAGGCGCAAAATCCTTTGAAGCGGCACTGTATCTTTGTGAACATCTCTACGGAAAATCGATTGCTGAAAGCTTGGCTGGCGGATTAGTAATTGATTGGAAATTGGAGGAAGTACCGCATCTTATCATTAACTGATAGCATTTTACATACATAAGAAATACTCTGAAGCAGCAACAAAACACCTTACTTTTTCAAAGGTTTCACCTCATTGTGTTTGACGACATGAGATAACACAATTTGTGTTTTGGTCTCACCATAAACAATCAACTGATCAATAAAGGATTCAAGATGTTTTTGGTTTTTTAAAATCACTTCCATCACAAAATTTTCATTACCTGTAATTCGATAACAATTAACAACTTCATCATAAGTTGTCACCTTTTCTAAAAAAGGTTTCAACATGCCCATAAAAGCACGTAAGGTAATTAACGCTTTAAGTTGATAGCCCACTTCAAAAGGCGACACTAAGGCATTATAATTTTGAATAATTCCGGCATCTTCCATCTTTTTGATGCGCTCAGAAACTGCTGGAGAACTAATTCCAACCTGCCGACCAATTTCGGCACTAGACTGTCTTGCATTTAACTGTAAACACTTCAAAATTTTCCAGTTAAGAGAATCAATATGCATTTAAAGTATTTTAATAAAATAAATTAATAATTAAATCAAATATACGCTTTTACTTTAAATGTTAAAGCATAATGTCGTTAGTTGTCACTAAATTTGTTACACTTTGCTAAAGAAAAATGAATTATAATATCCCATCTCACTTATCTGAACTGCCTATATATCAAAAGGCTATGGATATTCTTGTCTTATCAAGAAGCATCTCTACCTATATCAATCAGGATTTATCGTATTTGCGTCCTGATGGTAGTGAAGATACAGACATCTATTTTTCTGGAGATATTGTTCAACAATCAGAATCACTAGCTCCCGAAATAGAAAAAGCTCAAGCTGAGCGTTTTTCAGAAAAAAAACACAAACATTTAGCTTCTATTGAGCGCTTAACGCATCGATTACATCTTAACTGTAATCGTTTACAGCATTGTAATAGCAATGGTAAAGATTACTTACCAATTTTACAAAGTGAATTGAGAAAGTTTAAGCGATTACAACATCGCTGGATGATGACACTTTAATGGTTACACACTTTACAATCGGCTTTTTCTTTTAACTCACCAACTAAGTATCCGTCGTCATTGACTTTAAAATCACAACAGTCGACGAAACCTTGAGCAATGAGTTTTCTTCCGCGTTGTATTTGAGATTTTACAGTAGGTAATGGTAAATGTAATTGCTTAGAAACCTGCGCTTGTTTAAGACCTTTTATATCGCTTAAAAACAAAGGATCGCGATACTTTTTGGGTAAACTTTTAATAATGCCGCGCAAACAGTCGACTTTAGTATGTTCTAACTTCTGGTCTTCAAAAATAAAGTCTTCATCTGAAGTTTCATAAACAAGATCGCGCTGCCTGAAATAGTCCAAAACTGTATATCTAGCGATTGAAAACAACCAGGACTTCACCTTATCATCGTCTTTAAGTGTTTCTAGCTTCGTATGTACTTTAATAAAGGTTTCCTGAAGTAAATCATCGGCTACAGAAACGTCTTTAACTTTACTCAAAATAAAGTATTTAATGACCTCTGCGTACTGTTTCCATATGTCTTTAGTTGTTGTCATACTCCTAAAAATAAGCAATGCCTATTCTAGTATAAAGTTACCAAAACAGACATTACGAATTAAATATTTACATATAACTTAACAGTTACAATTACTACATGTACAATTATCACATGTACAGTTGTTACAATTTCCATCTTTGCAACCTTCACAGTTACAAGTACAATTTATAGAATTCATAAGTTTTCATTTTTAAGGTTCATACTATAGACGTGAGAGTTTTAAAAAAGATGCATTTTTGAGAAACTTTTTTAAGACCATTGAATTTAAGTAATGATTTCACTAAAGAATGTACGTTTGCTTGACCTCTTTGCTGCAATAATTATAAAAACTTGTACAAGATTCATATTTGGTGTAAATTTACATCAAACGAATTATTATGGCTAGACAAAGTATATCATTTACAGAACCCAATGATGAATGGTTGAAAAATCAAGTTGACAATAAAGAATATTCAAGTAAGAGTGAATTAGTCAATGATTTAATTAGACAAGCAAGAAATCAACAGGTTCAAATTGATTGGATTAGAACGAAGCTGGAAAGAGCTGAAAATAGCGGATTTACTTCTGACAGTAAATCGCAAATTCTAAAACAATCGAAGGACTTACTCAATGGCTGAATTTAGAATAAGTAATACAGCTAAAGAAGATTTAATAAGAATTCATCATTATGGCGTTAATACGTTTGGGATTACTCAAGCTGACAAATATTATAACTCCTTTTTTGATTATTTTAAAATTATTGCTCAAAGACCATTTTCTTTTGAATCGGTCGATTATATAAAAAAGGGATATCGAAGATGTGTTTGTGGATCTGACAGTATTTTTTTCAAAATAAATGGAGAAATTATTGAAATAATGACAATAATAGGAAAACAAGATTTAGATCATATTCTTTAAAATAATCAAAAAAGAAATAATCTCGATTTTGCATGCGCTTCGCTTTACTTTTAGTACTTCTATGAGATCCCGAATCCAGTTCGGAATAAGCGATAATCTCAATTTTGCATGCGCTTCGCTTTGCTTTTAATACTGCTATGAGATCCCGAATCCAGTTCGGGATAAGCGATAATCTCAATTTTGCATGCGCTTCGCTTTGCTTTTAATACTGCTATGAGATCCCGAATCTAGTTCGGGATAAGCGATAATCTCAATTTTGCATGCGCTTCGCTTTGCCTTTAATACTGCTATGAGATCCCGAATCCAGTTCGGAATAAGCGATAATCACAATTTTGCATGCGCTTCGCTTTGCTTTTAATACTGCTATGAGATCCCGAATCTAGTTCGGGATAAGCGATAATCTCAATTTTGCATGCGCTTCGCTTTGCAAAATTGGATTCCTGCTTACATGTTTCGTCTATACTGACCTCCGACTTCAAACAAGGCTGACGTAATTTCACCTAAAGAACACACTTTACAGACATCCATTAAAGCTTCAAAAATATTTTCATTAGAAATGGCTTTATGCTGAAGGTCTTTCAACAAGGTTGTAGTATCGTTAGCTTTATGAAGGTTTTCTAAAGTGTTAATCTGAAATTGCTTTTCTTCTTCAGTCGCTCGAATGACTTCCGCAGGAATAACCGTTGGAGACCCTTTAGAACTCAAGAATGTATTCACACCAATAATAGGAAATTGCCCGTTGTGTTTTAAGGTTTCGTAATACAAGCTTTCCTCCTGAATTTTACTGCGCTGATACATGGTTTCCATTGCGCCTAAAACACCTCCACGCTCTGTAATTCGATCAAATTCCAGCAACACCGCTTCTTCTACTAAGTCGGTTAATTCCTCAATAATAAACGAGCCTTGAATTGGGTTTTCATTTTTCGCTAATCCTAATTCCTTATTAATAATCAACTGAATGGCCATGGCACGACGTACCGATTCTTCCGTAGGCGTCGTAATCGCTTCATCATATGCATTGGTATGTAAGGAATTACAATTGTCATAAATAGCATACAAGGCTTGAAGCGTTGTACGAATATCATTAAAGTCGATTTCCTGAGCATGTAAGCTACGTCCAGATGTTTGAATGTGATATTTCAACATTTGCGCTCTGGCATTAGCCCCATACTTATGCTTCATGGCTTTAGACCAAATTTTTCGTGCAACACGACCAATCACAGCATATTCTGGATCGATACCATTGGAGAAAAAGAACGATAGGTTTGGACCAAATTTATTGATGTCCATACCTCGTGATAAATAATATTCAACATAGGTAAATCCGTTAGCCAAAGTAAACGCCAATTGCGAAATTGGATTCGCGCCAGCTTCGGCAATATGGTATCCTGAAATAGACACCGAATAGAAATTACGTACGTTATTTTCGATAAAATATTCCTGAACATCACCCATTAAACGCAGCGCAAATTCCGTAGAAAAAATACAGGTATTTTGCGCCTGATCTTCTTTTAAAATATCGGCTTGAACGGTTCCTCTCACCTGAGCAATGGTTTTGGTTTTGATATCATTATAAACATCTGCTGGTAATACTTGATCTCCAGTAACACCAAGCAACATCAAGCCTAAACCATCATTGCCTTCAGGTAATTCACCATTGTATGTTGGACGTTCTTTTCCTTTATAGAGTTTAGCTATTTTTGCTTCAACCTCTTTTTCTAATCCGTTTTCTTTGATATAAATTTCGCATTGCTGATCGATGGCTGCATTCATAAAAAAGCCTAATAACATTGGAGCCGGACCATTAATCGTCATACTCACTGAGGTCATTACATCGGCTAAATTAAAACCAGAATACAATTTTTTAGCATCGTCTAAACAACAGATTGAAACACCTGCATTACCAATTTTTCCGTAGATATCTGGTCTGTGATCTGGATCATTTCCGTAGAGCGTCACACTGTCAAAAGCCGTCGATAAACGCTTTGCAGGCAGTCCCATACTCACATAGTGAAAACGACGGTTGGTACGTTCTGGCCCACCTTCACCAGCAAACATACGCGCGGGATCTTCACCTGTGCGTTTAAACGGATACAATCCTGAAGTATACGGAAATTCGCCAGGCACATTTTCTTGTAAAGTCCATCGTAAAATATCTCCCCAAGCCTGATACTTTGGTAATGCGACCTTCGGAATTTGCGTGTGCGATAAAGATTCGGTATGCGTTTCTATTTTTATTTCCTTGTCTCTAACTTTAAAGGAATAAATCGGATTTTTGTATTTATTAACTTTGTCGTCCCAACCCGTAATCACTTCCCAGTTATAAGGATCGAGGTTGAGTTTTACGCGATCAAATTCGGCAATAAGAAGTCTTGCAAAGTCTGTGTTATCATCCTGAACTTGTTTCAGGATCTCATTATTAATTCCAGCTTTATCAAGTTCTGGTGTAGTTTCAGCCACAGATTCTATGGTTTTATAAATGCCGTAGAGTCTTTGCGCTACTTCTACTTGATCATTGACCGTTTTATCGTAAGCGCGATTGTTTTCAGCTATTTCAGATAAATAACGGGTTCTCGCTGGAGGAATCACAAACACCTTTTCGCTCATTTCATCAGAAATTTGAAAGGTCGATTGTAAATCGGTATCTGTTTTCTCTACAAGCTTATCCATGATCGCTTTGTAGAGCGTATTCATTCCTGGGTCATTAAATTGAGAGGCAATCGTTCCAAAAACAGGCAATTGATCTTGAGGAATATCCCAAAGATTATTGTTGCGCATGTATTGTTTCTTCACATCACGTAAAGCATCTAACGAACCACGTTTATCAAATTTATTGATAGCGACTAAATCGGCAAAATCAAGCATATCGATTTTTTCGAGTTGTGTGGCAGCACCAAATTCTGGAGTCATCACATACAAAGACACATCGCTATGTTCTATAATTTCGGTATCACTTTGACCAATACCCGAAGTTTCTAAAATAATTAAATCATATTCGGCAGCTTTAAGCACTTCTACCGCTTCGTTGACGTATTTAGACAAAGCTAAATTAGATTGACGTGTCGCCAAACTACGCATATAAACCCGAGGTGAATTGATGGCATTCATTCTAATTCTGTCGCCTAAAAGCGCACCACCTGTTTTTCGTTTTGAAGGATCTACAGAAACGATACCTATAGTTTTTTCGGGGAAATCGATTAAAAAGCGTCTCACCAGTTCGTCAACCAAACTCGATTTTCCTGCGCCACCAGTTCCTGTAATTCCGAGAACCGGTGTTTTAGAATTTTTATTTTTAACATGAATTTCATCTAAAGTTGCTTTGGCGACTTCTGGAAAGTTTTCAGCAGAAGAAATCACACGTGCTATAGCTTTAGGGTTTTTCTTCGGAAGCGTATCAAGTTCGCCATTTAAAGTATCTCCAATGGCAAAATCTGATTGTTGAACCAAATCATTAATCATGCCTTGCAGTCCCATTTCTCGTCCGTCATCCGGAGAGTAGATTCGGTCAATACCGTAGTCCATGAGCTCTTTAATTTCCGAAGGTAAAATCACACCACCTCCACCACCGAAGATTTTGATATGACCAGCGCCTTTCTCCTTTAAAAGATCGTGCATGTATTTAAAATACTCATTATGACCACCTTGATAGGACGTCATACAAATAGCATTGACATCCTCTTGAATAGCTGTATTAACGACTTCTTCAACACTTCTATCGTGGCCTAAATGAATCACCTCAACACCTGTGGCCTGAATAATTCGACGCATGATATTAATAGATGCATCATGCCCATCAAATAGTGATGCTGCAGTTACGATTCTAACTTTATGTTTTGGCTTATAAGGTGCGACTTGCTTCATTCGTAATATTATGAGGATTTAAAGACACAAATTTACGGAATATTCAAAAAATACAAGAGTTTATAATCAATTATCTAAAAGTTAAATTTTCAAAACGGTCGGAATGATTTTACAGTAACTTAGTTGACTTAAATTGGAGTATTGATATGAAAAAAATCACCCTACAAATTCATTGTAAAGATCAATCTGGAATCATTGCATCGGTCACCAAATTTATAGCAGATCACAGTGGAAACATTGTCTATATTGACCAGCATGTGGACCGTGAACAAAATATCTTTTTTATGCGTATTGAAAGTGAATTTGATTCGCTATCTATGGATAAGTTCACTTCAAATTTCAAACATGTATTGGTAGATAAATTTCAAATGAAATGGCGTATTTATGATGCCGAAGAACAACCAAAAATGGCAATTTTTGTGTCAAAATATGACCATTGTCTTTATGACATTCTTGGTCGTTATAGCTCAGGAGAATTACATTGTGAAATACCCTTCATTATCAGCAATCACAAGGATTTGCAACCTATTGCAGATAATTTTAATATTCCGTTTTATCATATTCCAGTATCGAAAACGACTAAAGCACAAGCTGAAGCAAAGCAACTAAAACTCTTAGAACATCATAACGTAGACTTTATCGTTCTAGCCAGATATATGCAGATTGTTTCGACCAAATTAATAGAGCGCTACCATAATAAGATTATCAATATTCACCATTCATTTTTACCAGCATTTGTAGGTGCAAAACCCTACCATTCTGCATTAAAAAGAGGTGTGAAAATTATAGGAGCAACTAGTCATTATATTACCGAAGAACTAGATGCAGGTCCCATTATAGAACAAGACGTTGCGAGGGTATCTCACACCTATTCTATAAAGGATTTAATTACAAAAGGACGAGATCTAGAAAAAATTGTGCTTGCGACTGCAATTAAACACCACATCAACCGCAAGGTTATGGTCTATAATAATAAGACTGTTATTTTTTATTAGCAAAAATTTACTTTTTAAGAGTTTTCATCATTACACCAAGTTGTTTTTGTAAGGTTTTTTATATTAAATTTTTAAATGTTAACTTTATTTTATGTTAATTTTTTATTAATTTCACGCATTAAACCCTTTAATTTTGATGATTTGATAAAATTTTAATAAAAACCACACTTTACTTCTTAGAGTCTAAAGTGACCTATCAAATATTTAGGTGTCTAACTAATTGCCGCACAAAATGTGTTGGCTTATACAAATATCTATAACCATTAACTAATTTTTAATTATGAAACAAAAATTATTTTTATTCCTATGCTTGCTTGCTAGTGTAGGTTACGTTCAAGCCCAAGGGCTTCCAACAAATCCAGAACCTGGAAAGTGTTATGTGAAGTGTATCACAAAAGATACATTTAAAGAGGTTACAGAAACCTTACAAGTTTATCCTGCTTATACAACTTTAGAAGTTGTTCCTGCTACTTATAAAACAGTAGAGGAAACTGTGTTAGTTAAAGAAGCTACAGAAAAATTTGTTTATACACCAGCTACATACGAAACTGTTGATGTATCCTATGTAAGTAAAGAAGCACGTACAGATTTAAATGTAATTCCTGCTACTTTTGGTAGAGATTCAAGAACATTTCAAACGTATCCTGCAACTTCGGGTTGGGAATACAAAATTCTTGAAGACTGTCCTTCTGTAAACAAAGACGACTGTGTTGCTGCTTGTTTTGTTGAGTATCCTGCAACTAACAGAGATGTTCCTTTCACAACTTTAGCTACAGACGCTAGCACATCAAGTGTTCCTGTACCTGAGCGTACTGCTACCTATAAGAAAAGAGTTATAAAAACTCCTGCTCGTATGGATAAAGTAGAAATACCAGCTGAATACAAGACGATTACACGTCAGGTTATTGATGTTCCTGCATCTACACGAAGTAATACAATTCCTGCCAGAACAGAAACTGTTACAAGAACTATTCTTGATCAAAAAGGAGGTATCACAACTTGGGAAGAAGTTGAATGTGAATTATTAAACCCAACTGTTATTCCAATTTTTTACGAAACTGCTAGTGCTCGTTTAACACCAGCATCTAAGCGTACTATTGACGAAACTTTATTACCTATCTTAAATGATAAACCTGTGAATATTGAAATCATGGCGCATACAGATTCTAGAGGTAATGATGATTACAACATGTCGTTATCACAACAACGTGCAAACTCTGTAGTTAACTACTTAGTATCTAAAGGAATATCTAGAAGCCGTTTATCTGCTAAGGGTTATGGTGAGACAAGATTAACTAACCGTTGTTCTAATGGTGTAGATTGTTCAGAAGAACAACACAGAAGAAACAGACGTACTGAGTTTAGAATATTAAATAACTAGAACGCCTTTTCTAAACATATCAAAAAAAAAAGACACCTTTTTAAGGTGTCTTTTTTCTTATCATATACGTTTTAAAGCGTCCCTTTTCTTTTGTTGCTTTAATACCATAAGCATCTTCCAAATTGGTTTGCATTAAATTGTAAAAACGATGATGAATTTGCCAATCGTGTTTATCCAAATCAGCTTCTGCCCCTTTAGTAGCTAAAGGCAAATTTAAAACAGAAGCTAATTGAAACATCACATCTTCAAAAGTGACATTATCTGCTTGAATTTGAGTATCGTCTATTAGATAATTGGCTGTATTTTCTCCCCAATCTATTTGATGTGTATCCCAACAGATCATATTAGATATGTCTAGCATTAACACTTCTCCTTGAATTTCAGAATGAAATATATCTAATTTTAACTCCTCCAAAATTGGAAATAACCCATTACCTCCCTTTTTGATATAAACTTCGTAGGTTTTATTTAGAGTCGGAGCAATTTGCACCTGACTCTTCAATATTTTTTTTTCCTTAGCTATTATACTTTTTAGATCTCCTTTGTAAACTGTATAGTCACCTCGTGAACTACTCACTAAAGTTTCAAAGGTTTCATTTTTAAGCTGCTTGATTTCAAAATCATCAGAAGGCATATAATCTGCTTTAAAGACCTCTTCTTTTATCTTTTGGACTTTCAAGACCTTATTAACTTCTTTGATTTTTGTGTTTTGTCTTAAATAGTGCTCTAAATCTGTTTTCTTAAAATCTGTCGGACTTCCTTTCCACAACACAGTTCCATTTGCATTAATAAGTAGTCCGTAAGGCAATGTTCGTGTATTATTAGCTTTGAACGTTTCACCTTTATAATCTATAGATACTGCTAAATCTGTTGGATGCTTCTTTAAAAATCGTTTAACCACATCAGGATTTTCTTCTGACAAAGAGACTACATAAAACCGGTCAGGATATTGTTTTTGTAATACACCCAGATATTCTGAAGCATAGACACAAGGTTTACACCAGGTTGCCCAAAAATCAATAAAAAATAAGGAAGCTTCAGTATTTGTTGCTGTTTTGGAAGTTTGAATCGTTTCAGAAAATCGAATTTGGCCATAGCTAAAACTCGATATAACAAAACATATTAGGATTAATAAGCGTTTGTATAAATTCATCAATTTGTTTTTATTACTCCCTTAATATTAACAACTATTATGCTAAAATAGTATTTTATACTAAAAATTTAAATTTTCTTTAAGACCTTATTTACAAAATTTTAAACTCTAAAAAGTTTTATACTTTATATTTGCATCTTAATTAATAACCCGAAATTATGATTCGTAAAATTTTAGCTTTTATTCTTATTTTAAACTTCACAGCTTGTGCTGAATTGCAAGACGTGGTTAATAATCTCCCTCAAGGCGGAGATGTTCTCAGCAATGCAGACATTGCCTCTGGCCTGCGCCAAGCTTTAGACTTAGGCATAGACAAGCAAGTGAGTAAGCTCACTCAAAAAGATGGCTTTTTCAAGAATGAATTAGTTAAAATAGCATTACCTCAAGAACTACAAAAAGTAGACAAGGGTTTACGTGACATAGGCTTAGGCAACTTAGCTGATGAAGGATTAAAAGTTTTAAACCGAGCTGCCGAAGATGCTGTTAGCGAAGCGACTCCTATATTTATTGACGCCATAAAGGACATTACATTTAATGATGCTAAAACGATTTTACTTGGAAATGATGATGCTGCAACGCAATATTTAACCAGTAAAACTCAGACTGCATTATACGATAAATTTAAACCTGTAATTAACAGTTCGTTCTCAAAAGTTGGAGCCGATCAAATCTGGGAAAACTTAATAAATAAGTATAATGCGATACCTTTTACAAGTAATGTAAATCCTGATTTGACTGATTATGTGACAGGTGAAGCTTTAAAAGGTGTGTACACTATGATTGCCGTAGAAGAAAAAGAGATTAGATCTAAGGTGTCTTCTAGAACCACAAGTCTATTGCAAAAAGTATTTGCATTACAGGATTAAAAAAAAGTAATTAAATTACTTTTAATACAAAGCTAATATTAAGGTAACACCAAAAGCATAAATAAGATACATCTTTGTATCAGTTAGCATTCAATAAACTACATTATTATTTTTTTGAATTAGAAAAGTTAGTTATTAAAGTCGGTCTTAGTCTTAGGCCGATTTTTTTTTGCTATTATTTTTAGAGTTTAGTTGCTGATTTACATTATTTTAAATACATTTAAGTGTTCAAATTTCTTTTGTAATGAAACCACCACGTAAAATTCTGGACCATCAAAACAAACTACTCTTACGTTACAAACGCTTGATTGAACAAGCCTATAACTTTCGGCAAACTGATTCTGCTCTTAGTGACATTTCCGAATTTCAGGCCATAAAGTTACTTCACAAATTAAATAAACTAAAGTATCTTAATCGAGATTTAGGAAGAATCCAACAAAACTAATTTTACAATTATTTAACGTACTTAGAGCGTCTAACACCTGTTTTTTAACCGTATATATGGAATAAAAACAAGTATTATGAATTCACACTTTTGTAAAGTTGGTAAAACAAGTCCAAACAATAATAAAATTTTCAGTCTTAAAGATTTAGAAGATAAATATATTCGTTTTGTTGAAGAAGCGTATAATGTTGAACAAACCGATATGAGTTTAAGTGACATTTTGCGTTATGAGGCTAAAAAACTAAAACAAATTATTTTAAGTCTCAAACGAACAAATTCTAAAGATCTTGATGCAGCGTTTTAAAATAGTCAAACGCATACTGCAATCGTGATCCATACCAGGAGAAATACTCACCATTTACTAAAACAACCTTAGTATCAGGAAACTGATGCTTTAAATCTTCAATGTGCTTGTCTTTAAACGGATATGGCTCACTTGATAATAATATCGCATCAAGTGCTGTATCCATTTTCTTTAAATTTACCTCAGGATAACGCTCAAGTTCCTTAAAGTAATTTTCAAAATTATTTAAACTAAGGATAGCATCTATAAAGGTATTATTTGCTGCTACCATCCAAGGGTTTTTCCAAATGAAATACGCCACCTTAAGTTTTAATTTCCCTTCAATACATCTAGTAAAATCTATATGAGCTTTAGATATATTCTGAATAATTATGTTTGCCTTTTTTTCTACTGAAAACAATACACCATACATTCTAATGAGTTCTAAAGCATCTGGCACATTATAAATATCACTGATATGTACAGGTGCAATTTCTTCTAAATCTAAAATCATTGCCTTGGTATTTTCTTCTTTATTACAAAGAATAATATCTGGATTCAAAGCTTTAATCTTATCTAAGTCTACTTGTTTTGTTCCGCCAACAATCGTCTTTTCCTTTATAAGATGTTTTGGATGCACACAAAACTTAGTGACACCAACAATAGAAGATTCTAAACCCAAATCGACCAGTAATTCGGTTTGTGAAGGCACTAATGAAACAATTCGCTTAGGCGTCTCTTTAAATTCTAAAGTTCTATTGAGCTGATCTTTATATTTCATGATGAGATGCTGAAACATATTCAGCATGACAATTTATTTGGATAAAATCGCTTCCATTTGCGCCTGTAAGTCTCTTGCTTTTTCTGCAGCAGCTTCAGCAAAATACTCATTTTCAGAAGCGTAAATAATTCCTCGTGAAGAGTTAATTAATAAACCAATAGAATCATTCATTCCATACTTACAAACGTCTTGCAAATTTCCGCCTTGAGCACCAACACCAGGAACCAGCAAGAAACTATCTGGAACTATAGTTCTGATATCTGCTAAATATTCTGCTTTTGTAGCACCAACAACATACATTAAATTTTCAGAGTTGGTCCAGGATTTTGACGTTTCTAAGACTTGTTTATACAATTCTTTATCTTCAACTTTTTTAGTTTGAAAATCGAAAGCACCTTGATTGGAGGTTAGCGCTAGCATAATTGTATGTTTGTCTTCAAAAGCCAGAAAAGGTTCTATAGAATCTTTTCCCATATAAGGCGCTACAGTAACACTATCAAAATTTAAATCCTCAAAAAAAGCTTTAGCATACATTGTGCTTGTATTACCAATATCACCACGTTTGGCATCTGCAATTGTAAATTGTTCTGGATGCTTCACGTTAAGATACATGATGGTTTTTTCAAGTGCCTTCCACCCTTTTAAACCATAGGCTTCGTAAAACGCTGTATTAGGTTTATAAGCAACACACAAATGATGAGTTGCGTCGATAATCGCTTTATTGAAAGCAAAGATTGGGTCTTCTTCTTTCAATAAATGTTTAGGGATTTTATTTAAATCGACATCCAATCCGATACATAGAAAGGATTTCTTTTTCTTTATTTGTTCAGTAAGTTGTTGTGTAGTCATATCAAAAAAGCCTCATAAAAGAGGCTTAAATATTATATATGTTCGTCACTAGCTTTTAATTTTTCAGTATTTTCTGCCAGCATGAGTTCGTCTATTATTTTTTGAATATCACCATTAATGATATTTTGCAAATCGTAAAGTGTTAATCCGATTCTATGATCTGTAACACGCCCTTGCGGATAGTTATACGTTCTGATCTTAGCGCTTCGGTCTCCAGAACTCACCATAGAACCACGCTTTTCGGCATCGGCTTCATTCTTTTTTGCTAATTCCATTTCATACAATCGAGATCGTAATACTTTGAACGCTTTCTCTTTGTTTTTATGTTGCGATTTTTGATCCTGACATTGAGCTACTAATCCTGTTGGCTCATGTGTTAATCGCACAGCAGAGTAAGTTGTGTTTACCGATTGTCCTCCTGGTCCAGAAGAGCAGAAAAAATCAATACGTACATCTTTTGGATCGATTTCAATATCAAATTCTTCGGCTTCAGGAAATACCATACACGTTGCTGCACTCGTATGAACACGACCTTGAGTTTCAGTTTGTGGTACACGTTGAACGCGATGCACTCCGGCTTCAAATTTTAAAGTCCCGTAAACATCCTCTCCTGAAACTTCAAACTGAATTTCTTTAAATCCACCATTAGTTCCTTCACTATAATCTACAGTATCAACTCTCCAACCTTTACTCTCACAATACTTTGTATACATGCGATACAAATCACCAGCAAAAATACTGGCTTCGTCACCTCCAGTTCCAGCACGCAGTTCAACTACTGCATTTTTAGAATCTTCCGGATCTTTTGGTATTAATAAAAACCGAATATCATCTTCCAGTTTAGGAATCCCTTCTTTTGCTTCATCATATTGCAGCTTGGCCATTTCAACCATTTCAGGGTCGCTTCCATCAGCAATAATTTCTTCGGCTTCCTTTAAATTTTCGGTAAGTTCTATATAGGCTTCACGCTTATCCATTAACAAGCGTAAATCTTTGTATTCTTTATTAAGTTGAACGTAACGCTTTTGATCTGTAATAATATCTGGTTGAATGATCAAATCACTCACTTCATCAAAACGTTGTTTTACTATTTGTAACTTTTCTAACATCTATCTTCAAAATTGTGATTCAAAAATACGATAATTTATGGATTTATTACGGTTGAAAACTTGTTTCAATCGCTGAAAAATATTCTAGCAGGTTTTGACGTTATACGCTTATGCGAAAGCAAGTAAAATCTATACTAAACTACTACAAATCAATGGCACTCTGGTCATTTATTGTCACTCTGGGAATAACGATTATCAACCCAGAATTGATTTTAGCGCTCTCTACTAAACTATTTTTAATATTTGTTTTATGGTTTATGATAAGCGACCGAAAGGTAAGGCAGCGTTTGCGCTTTTATAGAATTAGTGGTGTTTCAAACATCAAATTCTTTGCTGTTATCTTTTTATTTGACAGCCTTTTAACCAGCGCTTTTTTATTATTAATAAAAGGGTTTATTTAGAAATCGATAACCACTCCAACACCTAATAACTGTTTCCATTGCACTCGTGCGCCAGATTCTTCGAATTCACCTTCCACTTCTGTCGGTTCTAGAATTTTAATATCATCATCATATCTCACATGCGATCCTAATGTCGCTTTGACATACTCATTAACTGTGAAATTAAACACGATTTCCCAGTCTATATCTGTGTTTCCCAAATTATTTAAATAATCGGTATAGAGGCTTAATTGATTAATCAGACTTATATTATCATAAATATCGACTTCGAGTGCATTGGTTAATAATATTCCCATTTCTGTTCTCACCCGTTCGCCTTGTTCTATCAGCACACCATTTTCATCGTAAACAGCTGGTTCAACGCCAAAAGAGCCTGCATTAGATAAGTCTTCATCTAGTACAAAAGTGGCTTTAACCGTTAGTGGTGAAAAATAGAAGGAAAATTTTTCAAGATTCTTACCATATTCGGCTCCACCTCCAAAAAACAAATAACCTGGCGCCATAAATTTTGAAATCTCATTGGTTCGGTCTGGATAACTAAAGCCATTGGTGAGTTGAGTTTTAAAATTAAATCGTCCAGAAAAATACCAGTTAGTCAATGTGTCTTTTCTAAACCCAAGTGTAGAAATCAATTCTAATTGGTCTTCAGTTTTTCTAATTTTTTGGGCTTCTTGTTTATTGATACCATACCTCAAAAGTGCAGAATTTTTCCATTTAAAATAGCTGTCTTCATACTTTAATGCTGTAGCAACATTGAGTAAAGCTGAAATGGAATTACTACCTCCTGCATTCCAATTTACAAAGGTAACTTCACTTATATCTACTCCTACTTTATTTGTTTGCAACCAGGTATATTCTGCTTGTTCTATTAGAAGGGAATCAATTTGGGCACTAGACAATTGATAGCACAGTAGGGCAACTGCAATAAAAATTTGTTTCATTTTAATAAATATCTAATATTCGAAAACGCCGTATTCACTAGAGATGGTAAGTTTTTTCTCTTCGGAAGCTTCAACACGACCTATAATTTGAGCATTCACGTTAAAAGATTTTGAAATCTCTACAATTTCATCGGCAATTTCGGGCGACACATAGAGTTCCATCCTATGTCCGCAGTTAAACACTTGATACATTTCTTTCCAATCTGTTTTAGATTGTTCCTGAATAAGTTTAAACAACGGTGGAATAGCAAACATATTATCTTTTATAATATGTAAGTTCTCTATAAAGTGAAGTATTTTGGTCTGTGCTCCTCCAGAACAATGCACCATTCCGTGCAATTTTTCCGAAGAAAATTTAGACAGTATCGCTTTTATAATTGGCGCGTAAGTTCGTGTTGGTGACAATACAAGTTTACCAGCATCTATAGGCGCATTTTCAACAGCATCAGTTAATTTAGTTTGTCCGGAATAGACCAGATCTTCAGGAACAGAAGCATCAAAACTTTCAGGGTATTTTTCAGCTAAATACTTATGAAAAACATCATGTCGCGCAGAGGTTAATCCGTTACTTCCCATGCCTCCGTTATATTCGGTTTCATAAGTTGCCTGTCCAAAACTTTCGAGGCCGACAATAACATCACCTGGTTTAATATTAGCATTATCAATCACATCACTGCGTTTCATACGAGCCGTCACGGTAGAATCGACAATTATAGTTCGAACCAAATCACCAACGTCGGCAGTCTCTCCTCCTGTAGAATGAATAGTGACACCAAAAGCTTTCAAGTCTTTGATTAGGGCTTCGGTACCGTTTATTATTGCTGAAATGACCTCTCCCGGAATCAGATTTTTATTACGCCCTATAGTAGATGATAGCATAATATTATCTGTTGCTCCAACACAAAGCAAATCGTCAATATTCATGATAAGTGCATCTTGAGCAATACCTTTCCATACAGAAACATCTCCAGTTTCCTTCCAGTACATGTAGGCCAGAGAACTTTTTGTTCCGGCACCATCGGCATGCATAATCAGACAATAATCGTCGTCATTTGTTAAATAATCTGGAACAATTTTACAAAATGCCTTAGGAAATAAACCTTTATCTATATGTTTAATAGCATTATGCACATCTTCTTTTGAAGCAGAAACACCTCGTTGCGCATAACGTTTACTTATATCTTGACTCATGTGTTTGGTTTGAGCCACAAAAATAAGAATTGTTAATTACAATTTAAGCCTATTTCTATCATCAGTTATTGAATTTGATTCAATTTCTGTAGAATGGTCTTTCAATATTTTCGCTTTCTTTTCAGCTCCACCAAAATAAAAATTTAAACCAAAAGCTATTCTAAAATAGGTATCATCTGACGCTCCTGCTTCTAAACCATCAAGTGTATCACTAGACACATAATTATAATCTGTATATAATTTTAGCCCTAACTTGTTTGAAGCCACATATTCTAATCCGATTCCGCCCTGAACTTTAGAAGCCGACTGTTTGAAATGATTAGAAGCATTATATCCTACTCCTGCAAACATATAAGGAGAGAATCGTTCATGAGGAATCATGAGTAGTTCTACATTAAAATCGAAAGACATAAAACCTTCATTGTATGTATCAATAAAAGCCAAATTGAACTTATGATATCCAATATCTAAAGCTAAATGTGGAGTCAGATGCCTTTTGTAACCAAAGTGAGAGTATATTTCAAACATTGGATCTGGAAAATCTCCATTAATAACAGAAGTTCCTAATGCAACATCAAAAGCATTAGTTCCTCTAAGGTCATAAAATTTGGTCTTGGGCTCTGGAATATTTACTAGGTCTTGAGCATAAGATTGGAAACCAATCAAACTTAAGGTACATACCAGTAAAATAAAACGAATTTGTTGCGCTATCATCAAATCTTGTTTTGGTTAAACTTTACCAATAACATATAAGATTTAGATTCAAAAAGACTTGGATTATACCAACTTAAATTGGTATTAAAGGCTGGGCAATATAAAAAATTAATTATCAATGGCTTACGTTTTCATTAAAATAAACGATAAACCAAAAAAAAAAAAGACAAATGATTTTATTTAAAATTCACTTGTCTTTCTTGTGGCAAAGGTCAACAATGCCAACTCATTTTTGTAAGCATCAAAACCTTTTACGATTCTGCTTGAAATCTCGCTTCAGTCTTTACAACGTTGTCCTGAGTTAGGTCATCTTGTACGTCGTTAGAATCGTCCTGAGAAAACAACAAGGTAGCAAACATAAGCGCTGCTACACTTAGTAGTAACTTTTTCATTTTTACAAAAAATTGATTAATAGCACTACAAACTTAACCAATTATGTTAGTGTTTTTGTAGCTTTAACTATATTTTCGATTAGTTGATATAATTATGCGTTGAAATACATTATTAGCTCATTATAAGTACGTAAGACTACGTACTTATTAACATTTACACAGACTCTTAAGCAACAAAAAAAGCCTCAAAAACTGAGGCTTCTATATGGATATAAACAAAAATTGTTAATAATAGCCTATGGTATTAGATTTAATAATTGAAGGCTCATTTTTAGACAATTTTTTCTTAGATTTTACTGCTTTTGAATAGTTTCTATTTCCGAAGTAAAACAAAATGCCTATACTCCCATTAAAATATAATTGATCGGCTTCCTGAAGCAACATCGATCCCTTTTGTTCGTCATAAATATAATTAGCCTCTAAAGCTCCATACACAGCAAAATTATTTGTTATCAAATGCTCTAGTCCAAATCCGCCTTGAACTTTATAATTTTTATCATTAAAGTCATTTGAAAGGAGTATTCCAGGTCCGACAAAAATAAATGGTGAAAATTTATCATTAGAAAGTATCAACCATTCGACATTTAAATCTCCTGATAAAAATCCCTGTTCTTCAAAATCATAGTTTTTAATATCAAACTTTTTGATATTTCCACTTATGGCAAATTTAGGTGCTATAAAGCGCTTGAGTTGCAACTCTAAAAAATTCTCAAAATCTGAATCGTTAAAATCACCATTTAGTAAGGCGCTTCCGATACTAATAGAAATTGCATTTTTAGAACGTAACGTTGTCACCGATAAAGAATCTTCAGGTGGTTTTTCTCCAATTTCCAATAAACCCTGAGCAAAAGAGTTTACAGAAAGAAAAAGAAAAACAATCATTAACAAACATTTAATTGTAGTAGCTTTAGTCATAATCACATTGTTTTGCTTGAATGTTATAAGCATTCAATCATTAATTTAGGGTTATAAATACAATGGACTATTAATCAAGAAACAATTGTCGTCATTAGCTTTGGCAAAGGTTGAGGGTTTAATAAGCCAAAAACAATTGTTGCTCAAATAACTATAATTATTTAATGTTTGTTATTATAAACTCGACTACGCGCTTAGAATACTAGTTAAAGTGTTTACTTTTTAATCTCTAGATCTCGTTTTACTTAGTAAATAGTAATTCTCTATATTTTGTAAGAGGCCAAAGTTCGTCATCTACAAGTAATTCTAATTTATCACAGTGGTATCTGATATCATCAAAAAGCGGCTTAACTTTATTACAATAAACACTAGCTTTTTTCTCAAGACTCTCAATAGCATTGGCATTTTTACGTTCTGCTGTCATTTTAGTCACATTAGAGTTGATACCTTCTATATGATTTGATATTTCTTCTATGAGATTAAGCTGCTCTTTAGCCAGGTTTTTGAACGATGTTCCATAAATTTCTTTAAGTCCTTTGACATTATCAATTAATATATTTTGATAACGAACAGCTGTAGGCACAACATGATTTCTTGCAATATCACCAAGAACACGACCTTCAATTTGAATTCTTAATACGTATTCTTCCATTTCAATTTCATAACGCGCTTCAGATTCAACTTTATTCATGACTCCTAGATCGTCAAACATTTTGATAGCTTGTTTAGATACTTTGGCTTTCAAAGCTTCTGGCGTTGTCTTGTTATTACTTAATCCGCGTTTTTTAGCCTCTTTTTCCCAAGCTTCACCATATCCATTTCCTTCAAAAAGGATAGGTTTAGATGTCTTAATATATTCTCTTAGTACATTAAATATAGCATCGTCTTTTTTCATATCCTTTTTAGAAATTAAAGCCTCTACTTCATTTCTAAAATCGATGAGTTGCTTTGCCACTATAGCATTTAAAATGGTCATCGGGTTGGCACAATTTGCAGTAGAACCTACAGCTCTAAACTCAAACTTGTTTCCTGTAAATGCGAATGGAGACGTTCTATTTCTGTCGGTATTATCAAGAAGAACATCAGGAATTTTACCAACAACATTTAACTTTAAATCTGTTTTTTCCTGAGGTGATAATTTTCCGTTAGTGACGTTTTCAAGTTCATCTAATACTTTAGTTAACTGTTCACCAATAAATACTGAAATTATAGCAGGTGGTGCTTCATTTGCTCCCAAACGATGATCATTACTAGCAGAAGCAATAGCAGCTCTTAACAATTCTTCATTATCATAAACCGCTTTAATCGTATTAATAAAAAAGGTTAAAAACTGAAGGTTGCTCATCGGTGTTTTTCCCGGACTCAGTAGATTCACACCTGTATTTGTACTTAAACTCCAGTTATTGTGTTTTCCAGACCCATTAACTCCTGCAAATGGTTTTTCATGAAATAGCACTTTAAAATTATGGCGTTCTGCTATTTTATCCATGACATCCATTAACAATGAATTATGATCCACAGCCAGGTTAGCTTCTTCAAAAATTGGAGCCAATTCAAACTGATTAGGCGCTACTTCATTATGCCTTGTTTTTACTGGAATACCTAACAACATGCACTCCGTTTCTAAATCGCGCATGTAAGCCATTGCCCTGTTAGGTATTGTACCAAAATAATGATCATCTAATTGTTGACCTTTAGCAGGCGAATGGCCTAAAAGTGTACGTCCTGTCAATACAATATCTGGTCGTGACATAGCCAGACCGTTATCTATTAAAAAGTATTCCTGCTCCCAACCAAGTGAAGCATTTACTTTTTTTACATTTTTATCAAAATATTTACAAACGGCTACTGCCGCTGAATCAACAGCTTGAAGTGCACGTAATAATGGTGTTTTATAATCGAGAGCTTCTCCAGTATAAGCCACAAAAACAGTTGGAATACATAAAGTGGTTCCAAAAATAAAAGCTGGAGATGTTGGATCCCAAGCTGTATAACCACGAGCTTCAAATGTATTTCTAATTCCTCCGTTAGGAAAACTTGACGCGTCTGGTTCTTGCTGAACGAGTTGTCCGCCGCCAAACTTTTCAATTGCCAAACCATTTCCTATCGTTTCAAAAAAAGCATCATGCTTTTCAGCAGTTGCTCCTGTTAAAGGCTGAAACCAATGTGTATAATGAGTTGCACCTTTAGAGATAGCCCATTCTTTCATTCCTGTAGAGATATGATCCGCAACAATTCTATCAATTTTAGAACCTTTACCAACGGCATCCATAACACTTTCATAAGCTTCTTTTGTTAGGTATTGACGCATTGTAGATTCGTTAAACACATTTGACCCAAACAATTCTGAACGTCTTATATTTTCTTCGACACGAACCGGTTTATGGTTGAACACTTCTTTTAAAGCATGAAATCTTAAAGTTGACATATTGTTAATTTAATATTTTTATGATGCAAATTTAAACAATAATTAAATATTCATCGATTTAACCCCTAAAAAATTAGGGTATAAATAATTGTTAATAACATTTAACTTAAAACACCCCTCTTTTTTTTGACTAAACCATAAAAATTGCAATATTTGCTCTTTAAATTTTTAAATTAAACACAACATGAGCAAATCAAAGTTAGAATACATTTGGTTAGATGGTTACAAACCAACGCAAAACATGAGAAGTAAAACTAAAGTTGAAGAAGACTTTAGTGGTAAATTAGAAGATTGTCCTATTTGGTCTTTTGATGGAAGTTCAACAAGACAAGCAGAAGGAGGTTCTTCAGACTGCTTATTAAAACCTGTGGCTATTTATCCAGATCCTGCTAGAAAGAATGGCTATTTAGTAATGACTGAAGTTCTTAATGCAGATGGCACACCTCACGAATCTAACGGGAGAGCAACTATTGAAGATGAAGATAATGACTTCTGGTTCGGTTTTGAGCAAGAGTATTTTATCATGGACACAAAAACACAATTACCTTTAGGTTTCCCAATAGGTGGATATCCTGCTCCTCAAGGTATGTATTACTGCTCTGTTGGTGGAAAAAATACACACGGAAGAGATTTAGTTGAAGAGCATGCTGATTTATGTATTGCTGCCGGATTGAATTTTGAAGGTATCAATCAGGAAGTGGCTTCAGGACAATGGGAGTTCCAATTATTTGCAAAAGGCGCAAAGAAAGCTGGAGATGAAATTTGGGTAGCACGTTATTTGTTAGACCGTTTAACAGAACAATACGGTTATTATATTGAATACCACCCAAAACCATTAGGAAAAGATATGGATTGGAATGGTTCTGGAATGCATGCCAATTTCTCTAATACAACATTGAGAACTTGTGGCAGCAAAGAAACTTATGAAAAAATATGTGAAGCTTTCAGACCTGTTGTAAAAGAACACATCGAAGTATATGGTGAGTTTAACGACCAACGTTTAACTGGCTTACATGAAACAGCTTCAATTAACGATTTTAGTTATGGTGTTTCTGATAGAGGCGCATCAATTCGTATTCCAATTATTACGGTTGAGAAAGGATGGAAAGGATGGTTAGAAGATCGTCGTCCAGCTTCAAATGGTGACCCATACAAAATTGCAGGTCGCATCATCAAGACTGTGAAATCTGCAGATATTAGCTAGATTATTAAAAACTTTTGTTCATAAAAGCGTCTTCTAAATTTTTAGAAGGCGTTTTTTTTATGCCTGAGATTTAAACGCCATAAAAATAAACGCTCCATAAGCAACTACCAACAGCAAACCTTTATATCTGGATATCTGAAATTTCTTTGGGATTATTATTAAGGGAATTAAAACTGCAGCAAAAGCCAACATCCAAAAGATATCACGATTTAAAATTGCACTATCCGTTACAGGAATCGTTTTTATTATAGAGGTAAGCCCCAAAACCGAACCAATATTAAATATATTGGAGCCAATTAAATTTCCGAGAGATAATGCTTTTTCCTTTTTTACAGCTGCAATTACCGAAGCTGCCAACTCAGGAACACTTGTACCTATGGCAATAACTGTAGCGGCAATTACAGCATCACTGACACCTAATGCGGCAGCTAAATCTTTTGCGCCATCCACTAACCATTCTGAACCAAAATACAATGCAAGAGCTCCAATAAGCAACCATAAAACAATTTTGAAATTGGATACTACAGCAAGACTATCATCAACATCTTCGATTACTTTATCCTTTTTTGCTGATTTAATAAGCACAATTAAAAAGATAATTAATGCACCAAACAGAACCGCTCCTTCTAGAGGTATTAATTGGTTGTCATTATATAGAAAATAATACAACGCTATTGAAAACAGCATCATAACGGGCCAGTTGAGCTTATAAAATGACTTATCTACAGCAATAGAACTTACCAATGCTGTAATTCCTAAGACTAATCCAATATTAGCAATATTAGAACCAATCACATTGTTTATCGCAATCGCTGGAGACCCTGTTAAGGCAGCATTTAAACTAACCAATAATTCTGGAGCAGATGTTGCAAAACTTACAACCGTCATACCAATAACCATTTTAGATATGTTTAATTTAAACGATAAAGCTACAGAAGATCGAACCAAAAACTCACCTCCTATTACCAACAGTATTAATCCCAAGATTATCCAGACTAGACTCATAAACATTAAATTTTTGCGAAGATACTATAATTTGAATACTGTAAAATAATTTAAAGCACTCCTTCTTTCTAATTCTGAAAACTTAATTTTTAGTTAAATAACTAATTATATAGTTGTATAACTACAAAAATAGTTATAGATTTGTTTAGACAATCTCAAAGCACAAAAAACAATGCTAAAACTCACCAATAAAGAAGAAGAAGTCATGCATATCTTATGGAAGCTTGAAAAAGCTTTTGTTAAAGATGTACTTGCCGAAATTAAAGATGACAAACCTCACTACAATACATTGTCAACTATAATTAGACATTTAGAAGAAAAAGGATATGTGAGTTATAATGCTTATGGAAAAACACATCAATACTACCCTATTATAAGTAAAGAAGCCTATAAAACGCGGTTTATGAATACAGCTATTGAAAACTACTTTAATAACTCTTATAAAAATGTGGTTTCTTTTTTTGCTAAAGAAGAAAAAATTAGTGTTGATGAACTCAAGGAGATAATTGCTTTAATTGAAAAAAAGAATTAATTATGGACTATTTGTTAAAATCATCAGCTGTAATCGTTATTTTTTATCTGTGCTATCAGTTGTTTTTACAGCGTGACACTTTTTTTCAAGCCAATCGCTGGTTCTTTATTTCAGGATTGCTATTTGCCTTTATTATTCCGGCAATAGTTATCCCAAATTATATTGAATACACACCTATTACATCAAATTTCGAATACAGTTACAACACTGAAAATCTACTTCTCACACCTACAATTGACGAAGCAGAACCTTTTAATTACCTAAAACTAGCTGTATGGCTTTATTTTGCTGGCATTTTATTTTTCTCTGGCAAATTGATTTTGGAATTCCTATCACTTAGAAAGGTATTAAAGAAGAGCAAAACAACTTTAGAATCGCCTTATAAACTTATGGAAACCACCGAACCTGTTTCGCCTTTTTCATTCTTTAATCGTATTGTTTACAATCCGGCTCAGTTTCAAAAACAAGAACTAACTCATATTATTAATCATGAAAAAGTACATATAAGAGAATGGCATTCTATTGACATTTTAATAGTGCAACTTTCGTGTGTTTTATTTTGGTTTAATCCATTTATCTGGCTTTACAAAAAAGCATTACAACAAAATTTAGAATTTATAGCTGATCAAAAAGCGCAACACATATCTAAATGTGGCAAAAGCTATCAAACAGTTTTATTAAAGGCTAGCGTTAAAAACCATCAATTAGCCTTCACAAATCAATTTTATACATCATTAATCAAAAAACGAATCGTTATGTTACACAAATCAAAATCTAACAAACTACATCAATTAAAGTTCATCATAGTATTACCTGTTATTGCTTTGTTTATGATGAGTTTTAGCATCAAGGAAATTTATATCGAATCCCCTTCCGAAACATCAAAAACTACTGAGACTTCTACTTCGGAAAAAGGAATTACAGAAGTCACAATTACTAAAGATACTACTGATGACGAGTTGAAAGCCATTCAGGAACAACTTGCTGATGAAGGCATCACATTTACATATAAAAATGTAAAACGCAATAGCGATGGTCAAATCACCAGCATTAAAACTGATTTTAAAGGTGATGGTCAATCTGCTAATTATAATATTAATGGAGACAAAGGCATTGAAGCATTTCACTTTAAACGTGATGGTGAAACTTTTAGTGTAGGCTCAATAAAAAAACACAAAAACACTTTTACCTACGAAACCAAAGATGGTAGCACAAAAGTTCAAGGCACAGGAGCTAATGTATATGTGTTTGAAGAGGACGACGAGGAAGAAGATATCAAATCTGATAATAATAAAAAGGAAGACAAGATTGTTATTTATAAAAATGCACCAAAAACTAAGGTGATAACTAAGAGCAGTAGTGATTCAAATATCTTTATTACAGCATCAGAAGAACCTCTATTCGTTGTAGACGGAAAAGTGGTTAAAAAATCATTGTTTGAGGACATTGATTCTGATGAAATTCAGTCTATTGATGTATTAAAAGGTAAAACAGCCTTAGAATATTTTGGAGACAAAGGAAAAAATGGCGTCATCGTTATGACTAAAAAAGGCTCTAATAGCCTTTTTATGAATAATGATGGTGATTCAGAAGTTGAGTTCAGGTACAGAAACAAAGACGCAAAGCAACCACTTATTATCATAAACGGCAAAGAAGCATCCGAAAAACAATTAAGAACACTTGATTCTAACTACATTATGAGCGTTGAGGTTTTAAAAGACGATAATGCGGTAAAAGCTTATGGTGAAAAAGGGCAGAATGGCGTAATTGTTATAAACTCTAAAGCTGGTGATAAATCTAAAATATTTACAAGCAAAAACAAGCCTATTCTGGTTGAAAGAGAAGACAACAGTCCTTGGACTGTAGAAGTTAGTGAGATTGAGTATATCGATGATGATGAAGATATTAAAGTAATAGAATTTGTATTGACCAAAGACGCATCAGATGCGTTTTTAGATCGTCAAAAAAATGCACTTAAAACACACGGCATCGACGCAAAATTCAGCAAAATTAGACGCAATAAAGCTGGTGAAATCACTAGCATTAAAATTACATTAGACGATAATCAAGGTAGAAAATCTAGTTCAAGCTGGAAAGAGAAAGAAAAAGCGATTCCAAATATCGTCATGGGAAAATCTAATAATGATAAATTATTTATTAGAGCAATTGGTCATTAATAATCAACAAACTCCAAAAAAAAGCGTCCTGATACATTTCAGGACGCTCTTTTAATTTAGAACACATTGTTTAATTAACGATTATTTTTTTAACTGTTGATTGTTGTTCAGACGTAATTTGAAACAAATACAACCCTTTCGCTAGATGAAGTTGTACATCAGAACTTGCTGAATTCACCTCAAACGATTGTATCAATTTGCCTTCAACAGAAAAAACGTCTACTACAGCTTCATTTTGTAATCCCTTGATAGACACACTTCCATTGGTAGGATTAGGATGCACCTGAATAGCATTTGCATCAAACTCTGCAATACTTAATTCTTGATCCCAGGCATTACCTACATCGGTTCCCCAAATATATTCTACCAAATCGGGTTGATCAATAAACGGATTTCTATTAAACTGCCATGTGTACACCACATTATTACGATTCATTTCATAATCGTCTGGCGGATCATTTCTATGCCAATCCAGTAAGGTTGCCAAATCTCCTAATTCTCCTGGACCATTTTCAGGATACCCATTAACAACTGCTAAGCCATTGTATCTTATTTCCATATACAGGACACTTCGCGCCACATCACCTCGGAAACTTTCTCCCAGTCGCAACGGGTCTTCCATTGACGCCATAGAACCATCATAGCCGCCTAAAGCCGGATCTCCGTAATGTTTATTGTTTCGTGTACTATTTTCTGGTCCGTCAGCAGCTCTAAGTGCGTGCGCATCAGAGTTTCCATGACGTAATGAATCGGCTTTTGTTGTCCAGAACACGTCTCTCCCATCGGCTACTTCATCGTCTTCAATATCAAAAAATCCGCCACGTGATCTTGGATAAGTATGTTCTCTATTCCATTTTCCGTTGTTATTAGAACCTGTTTGTAAATCTAATTTTGCACGACCTTGTTCGGTATAAAGCAACCAGACCTGATTACTATTTAAAGGGTTTTGATCGGCTTCAACCAGAATATCTAAAACATCGGCATAGGTTTGAGCTCTTACTACATTTGGGTTGGCAATAATATCCTGTAAAGCCTGACGCAAATCATCGTCTGCCAATCCATCTAATGAATTATAATAGCCTGATGGCTGTGTACTGGTTACATTTCCGAAGGTAGGATTTAATGGCGTTCCAAAATTTGCCATAGTAAAATCGTTATCCACTATACGAATTTGCAAATTGTTATTTAGCGCTAGGTATGCAGCAGGCAGGCTTTCAAAACGTATTCTGGTGACTTCATCTCCTTCATCATCACTGTCATCTACCAAAGTAATTGTAGTAGATGTTGTTGTTTGATTTATAGGAATTGTTAGTGACGTATTTCCAGTAAAATCTGAGGTATTAAATCCGAAATTATCTAATAAGATATTGAAGTTCAAATTTTCAGTTACAGGAGTTTCTGAAGTAAAGGTAATTTCAAAACTCTCATCTTCATCGTACTGAGATTGAGCAATACCTATGCTGATTCCGTTAAGCACAATTCCGCTACCATCATTTAATTGTCGAGGTGTAGGCGTAGTAGATGTATAAGTAACATTATCATCCATATCTACAAAACGCTGAATTGAATTGGTATTATTACCCGAGCCTTCGTTTATTTGCTGAATTGTGGCAAAACGCGGATCCTGACTAAAAATAGCAATCATATCGGTATCATCGGCATCTGTAGTATCGTAAAGCAACACATCGATTAAATTATCTATGGTTGCGACAGTTCCTTCAGGGAAGTCGGTATCATCGGCCTGATAAATAGCAACGGCATCTGCGCCATTTTGAATTACATTTTCAGAAATGAGAAATTGTGGTACAGGACTCACCGAGTTACTACCAATAAGTAATAGGCCATTGACATCGGTTTGATAACCATCTAAATCTACTGTAAAGTAACTGGAGTTCATTCCAGATTCTGAGCCGTTAAAAAAAACGACGACATAACCATCTAGTGGAAAATTTGGTGTATCACTTAAAAGTTCTAGGAATTCCATATTATCAACTCCAGGTGTGTCACAATCTAATTCGTTGATCACAACCTGTGCAAAACTAAGTTGCATAAAACATATGGACATGAAATAAAGTAGCGGTCTTTTCATTTTATGTTTTTTACAAATGTAAACATAACATTGTCCTATTCGGAATTATAAGCTTATTAAATCATGAACTTTAACAGAAATTCTTTTGTTTTTTTGAATTACCTGACAAGCCTATTTTTTTAAAAACCAAAATCTCAAAAAGATGAAATCACCAAAATTTGGTTGTTTTTTAATGAAAAGCCCCTTGCTTGAAAAAAAATACCACAAAAACCTCCTTGAATAGTTATAAAATGAAATAATAATTAGTATTTATTATTACATATTAAAACTTCAATGAAGCAGGTCACATATTTATCGAAACATATTTCATCTTTTTAGTTATAATATTATATTCAATTTCACAGATTTAGCTACAAGTATTTGGAAACTAGATTTCTAAAATTATATATTGAAAACTCAATCAAAAAAATGAGTTAAATATTAACCTAAAACCAAAACATTATGATGACACTTGCAAAACTTTTAATCGATATCATTTTCTCGATTAGCTAAACCAAACCATGATTGTAAAACTTAGTCTAGAATAAGTTTTACTTCATTTTTAAACAAAAGTTATTTACGTTAAAAATGCTTAATTTTACACTAAGGTAATAGTCTACAATCCTTTGGTGTATGAAACAGAATTTCTTTAAGGCATTAGCCAAACTAAACAAACTTCTCTTACCTAGCTTTTCCAAACAGCAGTTAGACCTTAGCAAAGCCACAAAACTTCAATTAGCCATAATTGGCTGGCGAGTTTATGTTACAAAGCGTGCTTTGGGATAAGTTTAATTTTCTATTCACTATGATAAAAAAAATATTTTCAAAAACATTTTTAAAAGAGAATGAAATCTATTTTACGACTCTGGCAACAGTTTTTCTTTCGATGATGGCAATAATTTTATCTATAAATTCATATTATCAAACCAAAAGACAAGTAACTATCGACTTAGCAGATAAGCTACCAAATTTTAATGTTTACAGTGAAACTAGAATTGATTCTACTACTGGAGACATACTTAACACAGATATAATAATTGAAAAAATAGATGGTATTGCTAAAAACATGAACGCTGAGATTGTCAGCATTCTCGAAACATCAGTGGATACAATTATTGATGTTTTTATAAATGGAACAAAAATTAATAAAACTGAATATGAAAACTCCAAATATGAAAATAAAATATTTCATAGATATAATGAGTTTAGTCAATACGATAAGCATAATGATAGAATAGTAATTTCTCATTCTGACGATAGCTTTGAAAATCAAGCAAAAACCTGTTATAATTTGATGATAAAAAGGTTTGAACGAAACCGGCTAAAATTAAACTACAAAAGATATGAATTAGTAAAAGTGAATTATGTTAACTTCTTAAATGAAGAAACTACTAATTATTATTTGATAGAATCAAATTTTAAAAAAAATTATAATACACGTAAACTAAAAATAGTACAAGAATCTAAAAATTATTCAAAAACAGAGACTGAAAAGGTTTTTAGAAAGGTTGAAAAAGAAAAATATAACATTGTATCTCCATGCATAGGTTCTATAACAGCTTTTGAAATACTAGATTATAACATAAGAATTGAAAGGTTCTAAATATCGTGCATATAAAACAAAAAATCAGAATATTAAATTCAAATAAGCTTTATTTAATGTTCGTTTTTTATTTCTCTATAGCTAAGTTAGCTTTTCTCATTCAGATAAAGCTCAACTTTGAAAATAATTAAAAAATAAAAACTGATGGAATTTACTACAAATCGCTCCTTTCAGGATTGCTACGCATCCTTAAAACTCCGATTTGAAAATAGTTTCAACAAAAAAACGCTCAAGCAAGCTTGGCGTTTTTTCTTTTGAAACTATTTATTCGTGACCTCGACAGGATGTCAAATACATTTATTCTATTTATCTTTATTTTATCCAACTTTATTCCTTAACCTTTATAAAATCATTGAATATTGTTAACAATGCGTTGAAATTGTAGATAGAATGGGTATTCACATATATAAAGCATAAAGCTAAAAGTGACACAAATTATGACACAAAAAACCATAAATGTGTCACTTTATTTTTGTATCTATGTATCATAAATTTAATAGTAATGCCAAAATTATCTTTCAAACTTCGTCACGCTAAAGGAAATGCAGCTTCAATTATTATTGTTTACAACTATGGCAAGGAAAAGAGATTGAGATACGCTACTAAGTATCGTGTTCAAAATAAAAAGAATTGGAATGCCAATACAGAACGTGTCAAAAATGTTATAGAAGAGCTCGATAGAGTTGAGATAAATGGTAAGCTTGACCAACTACAATTAGCTATTAACAGTTTCTATGGAAATAGAGTAATCAAGGAAGGTAAAGAATTAACTGATGATTTATTAAAGGATGTATGTGACAAAGTTCTTGGAAGAAAGCAAGTTGAAGATGAAGTTGAGAAATTGGAATTACTAGAATTTTATAAATGGTATATCGATTTTTACCAAAAGAACCCCTTAATGTCTTCTGGAAAGGTGCTTGCTAAAGGAACTGCATCTACATATAAGAATTCTCGCAAAATATTGAAAAGATTTAACGAAGAACAAAACTATAGAATATCATTTGAGAAAATTGGACAGAAGTTTTACAGAGATTTTTTAAAATGGTTACATGAAAAGGATTATTCAACAAACTATATAGGCACTCAAATTAAAAATCTAAAAACTATTTTAAATGCTAGTCTAGAACTTGAACATCACGACAATAGAGAGCATCTAAAAAAGTACTTTAAAAAACCTTATGAAGAAGTCAACCACGTTTATTTAACTCCTGATGAATTGGAAAACATATACAATGTGGAACTTAAAAATATTAAACCAATCAAAATAAGCAAATCTCTATACCTTACACCAGAGCAACTTGATACTGCTAGAGATTTATTTTTAATATCTGCTAATACTGGATTGAGAGTTAGTGACTTTAATCGTTTAGCGAAAAACAACATTATTGAAGCAGAAGGAAAAAAGTTTATTCAAATTGTTATAAAAAAGACTCAAAAACCAGTAACTGTACCTCTAAAAACTATGGTAATTAACATTCTGAATAAAAGAAATGGTCACCCACCAAAAAAAATGCCTGAGCAGCACATAAATTATGCTATTAAAGAAGTAGCCCGTTTAGCAAAAGTCGATTCTGATGAAATCTTAGAGAGAACAGAAGGAGGGATAAAAAAACAAATATCGAAAAAGAAATACGAACTAATAGGAAATCATTCAGCTAGAAGAAGCTACAGTTCTAATGCATATTTAGCAGGTGTACCCATTCAAGACATAATGCTTACAACAGGACACAAAAATGAGCGAACATTTTTACTTTATGTTAAAGCGAGTAGCCTACAAAGAGCAATTAAAACGGCAACTCATCCTTTTTTTAATTAAAATGAAAGTCTTTTACAGTAAAATTGAGGCTAAATACATTTCATTTTAAGAGAATTTAACATCTCTAATCGTTAAAGTTGAGTTAAAAAAAGTCGTAAATCAGCTAATCTAAAGTTAAATAAACTAATTCAAAACTTACATATCTCATAATCAAATTTTTAGCTTTTTAGATTAGTTAATTCAATTTAAACAACTTTAAATCAGCTAATTACGTTTGCGTGTAGTTTGTGTTACTTATATCTTTGTAATGAAAGAAACAGATAGCTATCCCTCTTTACAGGAAATGACCTAAGGGTCTTTTTACTAAAACTTAAAAATTCATTTAGATATGAGAAAAGTAGAAATTGAGCAAGTCTCGATTAGGGAACTTATTGAAAAGTTTGAAGAAATAATAATTAAAAATACCAATTTCCAAAAACCAGAATTTGAATCTAACATCCCTGATATATTAACAAGAAATCAGGTTGCTGAAATGCTACAAGTAAGCAAGGTAACACTCAATAATTGGGCTAAAAACAAAGTCTTAATTCCATACAGTATTGGTACAAGAGTATATTATCGTAAGGAAGATATTTTCAATTCCATGAAAGGAGGCAAAAATGTTTAATTGTTTTACTAACATAAAATCTTCAAGCCTTGTTCAAGGAAGCATTACACCCGAACAGTTTATTAGCTTAGTTAAAGACGGTAGTGAGTATTCAAATAAAATCTTAGCTGCAAGGGAAATATATAAAACAAACTCAGAAGGTTATACCTCATTTAAGTTAACGAATCTTCCTTGTTACTCTTTAAACTTCACCTTTAACAAAATCAGGAGTAATGATACAATTAAAAGAGCTTCAGGTTATATCTATATAGATATTGATGATAACGTAGAAATTGAATTAGGCAACCCCTTGATATTTGCATCTTGGTTATCCTTATCAGGTCATGGGAGAGGTGTTCTGGTAAAAGTAGATGGATTGAATAAAGCTAATTTCTCTAATACCTATAATGATATAAGTAGTGAATTAAACATTAATAGCGATAAGGGGGCGAGAAAAACTACTCAAGTAAATGTATTATCCTATGACCCTTATCTGTATTTAAATAATAATTCGGATACATTTATAGCTATTTCAAAAAAAGACCATTACAGTATTAAAAAAACTAAAAATACTATAGGGACTGTAATGGGCTCTGAATATCATAATCTAAGATTTGACAATATAGACGAGCTTATCGAGAATGTCGAATTTGATGGGGAGGTCATTTATGATTTTAAACAGAAAATTAAGTATGCAGATGCGTATATCCCATTTGGAGGTTACCAAGAGGGATATAGAAATAATGGCTTGTGCGGATATGCTTATCAAGTAAGAGCACTAAACCCTAAAGTAAATCTTAAGACACTATACAATTTATTAAAGATTGTAAATCAGGAACAATGCCATCCACCACTGCATAATTTTAAAATAAGGAAAATAACTGAAAGTGTCATGAAAATAAAAAACATCCCTGCTATTATGAATAAAACTCGAAGGTATGTTTATAGTAAAGATTACCAACTAAGTGTTTCTCAGAGGAAGAGTGAGATGATGAAGCTTATTAATAAGGGTAGAATTGAGAAATCAAAAATGATAATTGAAAGGACAATTTATGATTGGGATTTTGAAACTATGGGGAAAATTACTCAAAAAGGCATTCAATCAATAACAAATCAAAGCCTTAATACTATAAAAAAATACTATCATCTTTATAAATCAGAGATCCAAAGATTAAATATAGAATTTACTAATAAATATTAGCTGTTTGAATTAATATGGTAAATCAAAATCATCTCCAATTTCTTCAATATTTGATGATCCTTGACGTCTTAAATCTCTATGGGGTCTTTTTAATCTATACTTAATAGTATTATAAGTTATATCGCAGTCAGAACAATGAAATACATCATGTTGGATCTCCTTCATTACTAAACTACATTTATGACAAAAATATTCAGCTCTTTCTAAGTGTCCTAATTTGTTATCAATGATTTTTGCTAGGCTTGGATGTATATACCCTCCTGTTGATTTTAAACTAGACAACCTCCTTTGAAACATATTGTGAGAACAACAACTTCCACAGTTATCACATATATATAACCCATTCTTACATTTTTTAGAAATACGACTATCTATAACATTATTACACTTACCATTTAAACAATGATTTAAATACACTTGCTCTTCATGCTTAGTGCACATCTCATTCATACAGCAAAATCTAACAACAGTATGTGCGGCAAAATGAGAGGTTTCTACAGGATGCAAAATTTCATCACAATCAGAACAATACATTTTGTCCAAAAGTCTATTAAATCGATTTATTTGACCTAAAAATCTATAATAAAATCCATTTGGTATTAAATCTCCCATACCATTTACTTCATCTGTATTAAATCCTAATATTTCACAGAAGTTTAATAGAGTTAATTCATTTTCAGTAATTGGGTTAATGCTTTTACAATTATCATAACATTTATCTCCTTTGCACCACCAAAACTCTTTATTAAATAAATTGTCCTTTTTGTTTGCTAATCTACCTTCACAAAATTTTATCCCATTTGGAATTGAGCCTAATTCAAAGTCTGCTAAATGTGGATTATTGATATAGTTGCTGCCTTCTAAATCTAGAAAGAATTTATTTTCTTTTGCGAATTCTAAAACTTCTTTTTCGTATTTAGAGGGAACTCCCCAATGACTTTCATCTCCGTTCCATTTTCTACCAGGTAGTTTTCGTATTTTTTCAACTAAACTCTCGCTATATTCAAATTGAATTTTAAAATAAAAACGGTTATTATCATATTTCTGTTTTGAAATTTTCCCGTTAGTTTTCCAATCATATTTCACTTGTGTGCGACCAAAACAATTTTCAAAATAATTATCTAATTTAAATTTTGTTTTTTTAGCATTGCTTATGTCTTCAAGCACGATTTTCAATACTTCTCCCTCTAAAATGAAACTTTTTTTATCTCTAAATGATTTTAATGATTGAATAACAACATCTGTTGAAATATCTAGTGGAATAGATGGATTAAACTTAAAATTAAGCTTATATAGATCTAGATCGATTTTTGTTAGATCATCTAATTTATCAAGTGTAAGATCAAATTCATTTTTACGCTTAAGATAAAAGAGTCTTTTAATGATTATAACCTGATCATGTGGTGAAAAATAAACAAACTTCGATTTAAGTAATTCAAAATTTAATTTTTCTTCAAACCCTAAAAACCATATAATGATATTATAAAATTCATTTTTAAAGTCACGTATAATGTTTACATGGTTGTGATCAACGCCCAGTAAATAAGATATTTGGTTATAGTAGGTGTAGAATATCGTTCTATCAGTAATAGGTTTTTGTACGACTAAAAGTGATTCTATGAACTTATTAATCTCTTCTTGTGATATTATTTCATCCTTTATCCAAATTTCAATTTGATCATAGATTATTTTATCATCTGCTAATATCCCCTTTAAATAATTTAAGGGATATATTTTTCCTCTTCCAGCTTCCCATAATTTAAAATAGGTTTCAGGATTTATTTCAATTTTAACTTGTTTATCAAATTTCTTGAATCTGCTATCTCCTAAATATTTAATTGCGATATCATATAAATATTCATATTTATCATCATTTAATAATCCTATTTTTTTAATTATCAAATCTAAAATGAACTCTTCTTCACAAGTGTGTTTTAAAATTCTATCCAAATCGTACAAATCCATTTCACTATGTTTTATAGAAATGACTTTATGAATAAATTCTTGATCTTGGTCATTTAAGCTATCTAATATCTTATATAGATCACTGATTTCTAATTCTTTTATTCTTTTTAAAACGATTTGCTGTGGAATATCTTTAACGATATTCTTGAAAAACAATTCATACTTTTCATTTTCACTAGTGGTTTCAAAAATGTATTTTTTTAAAATGGGTATTAAAAAACCAAACTTTTTGTCAAGCCAAAATTCACTTTCATGAAAGGAATTTTCGTAATTAAATTCATATGGGAAGGAATTACTCCCTTTAATAAGATTCTTTAAAAAAGTAAATGAATTTTCAATATCATTATTTTGAATATAACTTGAAAATAGATTTTCAACCTCTTCTTCATCAAGCCTTTTTAATATTTTTATTCTGTTAGCTGATGAATTTTCTTTTTTAAAAAATAATTCTTCAATTTCGTTAAAGGTTATGTCTTCAACCATTCCTTTAAACCATAATTCAGGTAAGAAAGATTTTGAACATTTTTTTAACATTATATTTTTGACAATATTTTCTAATTCAGTTTTCTTAATATTGTTTATTTCGTCAGGTATCAAATAAAAAAGATCTCTATATTTATTATAGCCTGATAGGTCATTGATTTCATTCAATTCTTCAGCATTGGACAAAATGAGATCCCTTTTTAAGTCAAAATAAATATCATCAATTTTAGTCCTATATTCACCTTTTTTCTCGTCCCCAATAAATTCCAAATAATTATAGTTTTTTTCAAAAAATAAAGCTTTCAAATCAAAGTCATTGTCATGGCTAAGACTATTGATCTTATTAATAGAATATTCTTTGCAAAATTCAGGTCCAAAACTTAATTCATATATTTTTTTTAAATCTTCCAAACTAAGATCATCAGATACCTTTGAGAAAAACGCTTCATTCAATTCATCATCATTATCCAGACCTATGAATTGCATATTATTATTTTGCCAACAGTTAAGAATAAGTTTATTGGTTTTATTTCTGCCAAATTGTAAAAACAACCTTGTCTTTATACCATCTCTTAAGTCCTTATCCTTGAGACAATCTAAGGCATAGTCAATAATTGAAATAAATTTATAATAATGATTTTCTTTTAGCCTACCCTCGTAATAATCCAACCACAGATCTGTTACCTTATCACCAATTTCGATCTGCTTAGAGAATAATTGGTATGCACCTGACTTAAGAATATTTCTTGATCTTTTTTCTTTTGTATAATAAGTTTTCCAACGAGAAGTGTTTTTGTATTTCACTTCATATTCAACAACATCAAATAAATTAATATTATCGAATAAAATGTACCAATCATCAATTGTGTTTATTATCCTGCATTTTGATGCTGAGCTTCTGTTCTTTTTTTTATCAAACCTTTCATTAAATATTACTGCAGTACCTATTAATAATTTATCTAGAACATCTTCAAAATTATTTACATGAAGAAAACATTCCTTTCTTTTGAAGGTTCCTATCATCCCGAACCCTTTCTCTTTATCAAACCATTTAATTAGTCCTACATTCATATTTTTTTAACTCATATACTAATCATTCCATATTTTGATTATATCCTTATACAAGTCATTAGTTCTTGCCGTAATAATAGATTCATTCCATTCATCATTATTTAAATAATCAGTAGTGATGCGAAGAGTGGAATAGGTTTGTAGAGCCCCTTTTTTAATAGTCCAATTAGCATCTCGAAGAGAGCTGTTTAATTTCCCTTGAAGTAATGTAAGATTTCCTAATGTGAGAAGTTTATAGTCCCTTTCTTCATCTGATAAACCGACTGGATTACTCCAATTATTTCTCCATTTTTTGGGCATAATGTGTTCAACACTAAATCCATCAAAACTTAATTTATTAGTATCTTGAAAATCATTATTCAAATGGTATAAAGCTATACAGTACAATACTTCTCGACTAAACTTATTTATTAGGTACTTGTTATTTAAGGCGTGTTCTAATGTTTGATTATTAGGGAAACGAGATGAATCATCATCATAAGACATTACTTTATCTCTAAGTACAGATAACGTTATTGAGTCTTTACTTTTTAATTCTCTAAGTAATGATATAAAAAGATTGTTATAATTTTTAGTTGTTAATCTACAGATTGTTCTGCGTACTAAATAGCTTTCTAAAAATTTTAAAATGGATATTCTTTCTTTTATATCCGTTACCTCTTTGTATATGAATAAAATTAAAGGAAAAGCTGTTGAAATTTCCAATTCCCTGAGAATATGCATAAAACGTTTTTCATTTTCAGAATAACTCATTTGAGACAAGTTTTCTCCATCTGGAAATAGTGCATAGATAACAGCATATTCACTTAGATCTTTAGAAAAAGCAATTTTTTCTTTATCCGATAAGTTTTTTAGATAGGATTTATATTCTTTAAATAATGAATCAATTCTAATTACTCCAGCTGTCTTAATAACTAGGTAACTATACAAAAACAGCTCTACTGCACTTCTTCTATTTCGACCTGCCGTTCTTTCTCTACTCCAAAAACTAATAGCATCCTCATCCGCTTCAAAAATATCTTCCCAATACTCTTTATAATATGGTTGTACCGCTTCAAAAGCAAACAAATGATTTTTCAGTAATTCAGCTGTGGTAAGCTTAACACCAAGAGAGTTGATTGTATCAAATATTTGTTGAACATCATCATCTTTAGATAGAGCCATATGGATAACTGGCAGCTTTGATAGAACGACATTTACCAAGTCTCTTAAGTCTTTTTCCTCTAGTTCTTCTTCTATTTTTGATTTAAAAAAGAGGTATGACCCTTCAATATTATTAAATTTTTCAAAGTTTGAGTTTTCCTCTTGAAAATGCTCATTAAGAGAGCTATTAGAATCTAATGATAGTAAGATTTCTTGAAAATATTGTTTGTCTATTTTACTATGAACAACCCGTATGTTGTCCTCTCCATATGAATCTTGAAAACTTAACAGCGACTTTATATATTTACTTAATTTATCATCTTTTGTAGCATCATGAATAGATCGTAAAACAAGACAGATTGTAGTGAGTCTTTGCTGTCCATCAATTAGGTCATATTCAAGTGCTCCCAATCTTTCGCTGTTTTTTTGCTTAACTATGATAGTGCCGATGAAATGCTCACTGTTTTCTATATTCTCATCCTGGTAAGCTTTTAATTCTTCTCTCAGGTTTTCCCATAGCTGCACCCAATTATCAATATTCCAAACATAAGATCTTTGGAAGTAAGGTATTTGATATTGAGCTGTTCCTGTAAAAAATGAATTTAGTTTTTCTTTATTTGCGCTTAACATATGCTTTAATAATTTTTATAAAATGGTTCCGCTGTAAACTTCATAAATTCATCTGTTTTTATGTTGCTTCTGCTTATTACTTGAAAAGGTTCGAGTTTTGCAATTTCCGACTGCAAATCCTTTGCTGTTTTGTTGCTACAACCTAAAATATCTTGAATAGCTTTTGCTGATGCTCCCTCACTTTGGAAAATATATGAGAACTCCAAAAGCTCTTGAAAGTTGAAAAACTTCTGCTGATAATCTGATGGTGATTGTGAAGCAAAGAATACCACGATTCCTTTTGAGCGACCTTCACGTATAATTTTCTCCAAAAAGATATTTTTTTGTCCCAAATAATTATGAGCCTCGTCAATTACTAGAAGAGTTCTCAATGTCCTTCTGCCATCTTTAATTGGACTATCAGGTAATGAAGCCATTTCTTTATACAAACGCTCAATTACCAAATACCCTATCAATTCTTTTAGTACAGGCATTTTATGGACATCAATAATCATTGTGCGATTACTAATTTTTTCCATTGGTGGCAAACTAGAACCGTGAGACCAGAACAAATTGAAATTTGCTAAATCTCTCAATACTTCAATTAATGAATCATCTCTCTTCCCTTCTTCTTCATAGGCTGCTAATGCTAATTCTAATACATCATTGAAGTCAGGAAAAGACCTATCGGATGATGCTCTCGCTGCATAGCCTCCTATAATAGCTTCTGTCAAAGCTCCCTTTTGTACTACACCAAGTTTTGAGTTGATAGAAGCAAAGCTCTCTGCTTTTTCTCTTGCAGATAATTGTATATCTTGTTCATTGTAATCTGATAGAATGAAAGGACTAATAGGTAAGTACTCATTGTTTTGCAATAGCTTATATGTTCTTGCTCGTGAGACATCTATAAAAGCTTCATTATCAACAACATCGCCCTTGTAATCAAAAAATATAAAATTGGTTTGATAATCTGATTGGACCCTAATATCCGCTAAAATTTTTAATAAAAACTGTGTTTTTCCTACACCAGGTTTTCCCATGATTGCCAAATGAGAATTAGCGTGAATAGCAGTATCATTTAATGCCATAATCAAATCGTTATTGTGCAGAATATCTCTGCCAATAAATATATCTAAGTCTTTTGTTTTTAATTTTTTAGCTCCTGACAGGTTAATACTAGACACAACATCTGAGTACCATCTTGAGACATCTTCCCCGTTTTTCTTAAATAAATCCCATAAGAGTTCAGCCCCATCGTCTATATGGTTCTTGATTATACTCTTATTACTGTAAAAAAGAGGCTCATCTAAGTCTTCGGGTCTATGAACTTGATTTATCAATGCTTTCAAAAAAACTTCATCTGATGCTACAAACGTTGACCTTTTCATCTCACCCCCTGAAAAATTTGTGCTACGTGCAACATTCTTACCAGTGTTCACCAAAGAATAGGAAAATGCCATACGAGCCAAAATTGCTTTATCCAATTTGGTGTTTGCTCTGAGTGTACTTATAATTTCGTCTGTTCTTAGTGATGTATATAATCTATCAGCCATAATCTATTCTTTAATTCCAGAAGTAACCTTCTTTTACGGTGGTTAATTCATTGTTTTGACTAAACTCTAAACGTGCAGCACCTGTGAGATGTGGCTCCAAATTCTTAAAGTAATTGTTATCCACTTCGGTATCTGTTGATAATATAACCACTTGGGTTGCTGCATTAGGGAAGTAATGATTTACAATATTATCTCTATGAACGCTATCTAATCTGGATAATGGTGTATCTATAACAATAGGTAAATTAAGTTGAGACGTTTGAGCTAAGCCCCAAAGTAAAGACAAAGCAAATACTTCTTTTTCACCTGCAGATAAACCAGATTTTTTCATTTCGTGACCGCTCTTATCTCGTATCTTAATTTCATAGGTTTTGTTGTTAATTTCCAGGTCCTTTATTAAACCTGATTTACTTGAAAGCATTTTGTACATTTCGAAAGTTTTTTCTTCAAGCAACTTTACTTTCTGCCTTCTTAGTTTTGCTTTATAGCTCATCATTAAATTTGCAATCGCATCACATTCCTCAATGAAATCAACCTTCTCTTTAGAGAAATTATGTCTTTCATATAGTTTACCAATCTCTAATTCAATTTCCTTGATTTTATTCTCAATCTGAACTAATTCTTCATTTAAATTAGACAAACGTACAGATAGCCTTCCTATTTGGGTATTAGAGCCTTCAATGGTGCTTTGTAACTCTTCAAACAACTCTTTTTCACTATCAGATGTGCCAGAGGTTTCTAAACTGGCTTGAATAGAGCGAATTTCGAAATCTAATTCTGATTTCTCTTTTATTAAGTCCTCTAGTAATAAAACATCACTTTGTTCTATCTCTTCTATCTTATTCAAAATCTTTGCGGTGTCTCTGTCTGATAAGTTCAATATTTTAACCACTTCATCTGTCGACTTATTTTCTTGTAATAAACTTAAAACTCTTTGGTGTAATTTTTCTTTTTGACTTGAGGTAAGTGGCTCTGCTGTTATAGGTTCTGGTACATCAAAGTTCTCTACAATTTTTTGAGCCAATGCATCAGCATTCTCTGAAATAACATCTTGTTTTTTACTTTGACTTTCTATATTTATTTGTTTTTTTACATCATCAAATAGTTTTCCTGCTAATGCCCAAGGTAAATATCGTTCTGTGAGGATCTTTATTTGATTATCTAACTGATTGCTTTTATTAGATAATTGAATGCGTTTTTTTTCTTTTTGCTTTATTACTTCTGAAGATTCAGGATCTAAGTTAAAAATAGCTTTAAACCTTGCTTGTGCTTCTTCCTTATCTGTTTTAAAACGCTCTAATTCTAACGATAGGTCATCTCTTTCTTGTTTTTTGTTAGTGAGCTTACGTTGTTCTTTTTTTAACTCACTTTCCTTAAACGTAATATCTTCATCTGTAATCTCTACAAATCCTTTGCGTTCTTCTTGTTTCAAGTACAATACATCACTTGATAAGCGAGAAATATACTGAATACCCAATGCTGCTTCTAAAGACGATTTAAGACGTACTTCTGAATGGTCGTCTGCTGCAATTTCTTGTATTTTTTCTCCATCAAAAAAGAAGAATTGTGTAATGCCTTGCGGTATTGTAGCATTGATATAATCTTGCCACATTTCTTTGTTTTGAACACTTACACGTTTACCATTTTTAACAACTACTAATTTTTCGGATAAATCTTTATGCCTTGGATTTTCTGTAGCACCAGCACTCCAAGACCTATTGATTAATATAGTTTCTTGCTCGTCTGTTTCTAATTCTAATTCAAAAGAAACAAAAGCATTGCCTTTGGCTAATTCTTTTCGGTTGATATACTTGTATAAAAAATCTGTTTTAGTACCATACAGACAAATATTTACGGCTTCCATAATAGACGTTTTCCCAGCCCCATTCATACCACCTACTAAAAAGATACTTTTACCCTCACTACTTTGAGGAAACTCAATAGAAGTTGGGTATTGAAACGACTTGTAGTTTTCAATGGTTAGTTTATTAAACTTCATTACTTGCTTTTTTAAGGTCTGACTTAATAATTTCTTTTAAAGCATCATAAACTCCTCTGCGGTTGTCTTTAAATTGATACTCTTTAACTGTAGCTAACAATTTTTCTACCTTGTCAAACCCTACATTATATTGAGTGCAGAGTTCTTGCAATAACTCCTTGTCTGTTTGTGCCATATCATTTTATTTTTTTGCAGCTTCTTCTATTATTTCTTCCACTCTATTTTTGGCTTTCTTTAAAAGAATTTTAGCCGATTGACTATTTTCTAAACTACTTCTAACAAGATTTCCAATGGCTTCCATTTTATCTTCACTAATAATTGGAACAATAAACTTCGCAATATCATTAGGGTACAACTCTGCTTGTGCACTTCCTCTAATGTGTTGACTGGTTTGAAGTTTACCTATTGTAGTATTCAATACTAATGCTAGATAAGTGGTATCTATACTATAATCGTTGAGTCTTAAAATATTAACGTGATTACTTGCTAAAGCTTTTTCCTCACCTAAATAAACATTAGTTAATCCTACATAAGCTCCTGTTGTATAAATTAGAATATCTCCTTTGAAAATATGTGCTTTAGAATTTGCCTCAAATTCACCCTTTGAAGTTCTTTCAAGAATATCATATTTTATATGGGTAGCCGAAAGATGTTTACTATTAATGACTAAAGATTCTCCATTTTCTACATATGTTGGTTGAACTCCTCTAGAATTTAAAGATGTGATATAGCCAATTTTTTTACATTCAAAATTTGCTTGTAAATGATTAATCAATTGTTTAAATTGAGGTTGAAAGTGATTAGAATCTAAACGCCTTGTACATGCCACCTCACTAAAACTTGCGGTATAGCTTTTTGGCTTTTCAAAAGTAATTTTATCCAAACCCAATTCTGTTTCTAGTAACTCTGTAGCCTTTTGGTAAAGTGATTGAGACTCTTGTTGAAGTTCAAATGCTTTTCTTAAATAATCTCCTGTTTCTTGTTGATACGGGAATAAGCATTCAGGTATTACAAATTTGGAAATGTCGTAAGGATAGATTTCAATTTGCCCGCTTGAACCTCTATAGTTTTGGTCGAACTGAAGTAAGCCATATTTAGAATTTAAAAAAGCTGTAATAAAATAAGGATCAACACTTCCATTACGCAAGATGGTAATATGCCCATCACAGTATGCCTTATCATTATAAAACCAAACGCTTGTTCTACCTAATGTTCCTACTCCAGTAGATGTAATTAAAACATCGTCTCTTTGCACTTGACCTCTATTATTAGCTTCAAAAAAAGAATCAGTTACATATTCTTGTCTGGTTTCATTAAAGTTCATAAATCCAACATTAACACTACGCAATGCTTTTATAGTACCATCAATAGCATATGAAGGTTGAGAACCTCTATTAATATGGTTAAATAAACGACCTAAATTATAAGTACCACCCGTTTTATTTAGATATGAAAGATTATCCTGATAATCTTTTCTAAAATATTCTGCATCAAACCTATCAGGTTTAATTTCTGTGAGATTTACTGTATTCCAAACTGCCATAGCTTCTTCTAATTTTTCCAAAAATCAAAACCTTGCTCTTTAGAAAACTGTACAAACGCTTCCGCAATGTTTAAGTCTGCCTTTTCAAAATCAAAGTCTGGGGTTAATAAATCGTCTCTTGTAATGCTGTGATTTACTAAATCTTGGTCTATTTCTGGGTTACCAAAATCATCTTCTATGAGGTTACCATCATCATCTAGCATATATTCGTAATCACCACTATTATTTTTACCACCTCTTTCGCTCACTGCCATGAAAATAGGATAGTCTAATTGTTTAGCTACTTCTGCATCTATATAGCGGTTTCTTATTTTTTCTATGCTATCCTCATTATTCAATAACAGTTGTAATTTTCCCTTATTGGTAAGCAATAGTTTTTCTTCTTCTGCTAAAGGAATTTGTTTTTCGAATAATTTTATTTCTGCTTTTAAAGTCTTTTTAATAGGGTTTATTCTGCTGTCCTTTAGCTCTTTTTCTTTCAGTTTATACTTTGCTTTTATATCTTTTTGCTCTTGTGTTTTAGCTGCTCTTTGAGTTTTAATATCTTCCGTTAACTTATCTTTAAATTCTTTCGCTTTAGTTTTTTCGTCTGTACTTAATCCAGAAAGTGAAATACTTTTCTTTTGTTCATTAAGTGATGTTATTTCTTTATCAAAACGCTCTTTAGCAATTTCTAATTCGGCATCTCTTGTATGTTTTAATGCTTCTAACTCGTCATCTAAACCAGCTAATTTTGTTTTTGCCTTGAGCAAACCATTCTTTAAATCATCTATTTTTTCATCAATGATTTCTAATTTATCCTCTAATGATAGTGGCTCATTACTTTCATCATCTTCCTCTTCTTCAGAATCAACGTCGGTAGTCTCGTCTTCAATTTCAGGTTCTGGATATTCTTCCAGCAACAATTCAAAAATCTCTTCTGCAATTTTATCTTCTGGTATGTCAATTTCTTCTTCAAACTGTGCTAATACATCTTCTATTTGTTTAGCATAATCAGGGCATTTGCTTTCTACTTCTTTTTGCACCTTGATAATATCCGCTAATTCTTCATCTGTATATTTCTGAATGAATAATACTGAGGTTTTTGTTCCAGTATGAGGCTTGAAAGAATTACCATGTAAACCAACTACACCTAACAACCGTGCTTTGCGCAATATCCATTCTCTAATAAATGCCAGAGAAGAGTTGTTAAATTTACCTTGAGGTAATACAATTGCAGCTCTACCACCAGGACGAAGCATTTTTACAATACGCTCAATAAACAAAACATCTCGTTCTTCTTTAGGGGTCTTATCTTTTGCTCTTTTAATGGCAGGTTTTGCCAAATCGTATTGAGAGAGCATTTTTTTGTTCTTCATTTCTCCAGCAAATGGTGGATTTGCCAAAATGACATCAAAATTCATTTCTCCAAAATATTCCCAAGCCTTATCATCATCTTTAAAAGTTTCTCCTTCTGGAATTTTGGCTTTTAATAATTTAGTTTTACTTAACTCAGTCATTAAATATTGACCTGATTTAGTGGTATACCATGTTCTCGGATCTATACTGCTCACATCAGGACCGAAAATATTGGTATGTCCATCACCAGCAATTAGCATTAAGGCACGAGAAGTTTTAGCTGCTCTCGCCTCGAAATCAATACCCCAAAGGTATTTGCCTGCATATCTATGCTTGCGAAGCTCTTGCTCTTGTACTGTATCTGCTGGAACTGCCCATTCCATAGCATGAAGCAAGAACCCTGCTGAACCACAACTTGGATCCATTACGTATTCATCATCCTGTGGGTTAAGCATACGAACACACATTTCTATGACATGTCTTGGTGTAAAAAACTGACCTTTCTTTTTCTTCGCTTCTGTTGGTAATAAGTACTCAAAAGCATCATCCATTATTCTTAAATTAGATCCCATTAATCGAACAGGCTCAACAGGTCCAATACAAACTTGCAAGTGGTCTTTTCTTAATTTTATATTTTCGTTATCTTCAAATACACCTTGCCATTCATTACAAGCTTTTTTAAATAAACCATTTATTTTATCATAGGTTAATTCTGGGTCCTCAAACTTCTTAAACTCAACCTCTTTATTCGGTCTAGTGCGTTTATTTTCATTTGCTTCTTTTTCATCCCATATTTTGGCAAAAATGATTTTAAAAATTTCATTGAATTCATCAACACCACTATCAGCTAAAACCAATTCTTCCAAATCTTGAATGATTTTTTTGAAATTGAACGATGTCTTAAGTTGGGTTAATGTTCTTTTTATTTCTAAAACATCTTTTTCTTCTTCATTAACTTTAGGTATTTCTGAAAGTGTATCAAAATCTTTATTTTTTGGCTTATATAGAATCAAACGATCTGTACCATTAGACCAAACCCCAATTGGGTTACCATTAGCACCCAAATAAGACTTTAATTGAGCAATTCCATCTTTACGTTTAGGTTTTTTAATTTCGAATAGAATCTTAACTGTCTCCTTAGAGTTATCTCTATAAACTGCAATATCAGCACCTTTTGGATTTACTTCAGTTCCATATCGCACAGGGATTTCACAAACTATCTGATCTTTATTATACCCATAGAAATTGAGAAGTTTGAATAACCATAACTGTCTAATAATTTCTTCTGGGGCAGATTTTCCGTTTTCTACATAAACCTGTAATTCTTCTTTTTCAGAATACATGGGAGCTAACGGTTTGATGTAATAAATCTTTTTTCCTGTTTGTCTTCCTGTACCATCCTTTGAATAGATATTAATCATTTCATGTATAGGAGTACCCAATCCTTCAAATTCTGAAAGCTCATATTTTACTGCTGGGTCCTTAAATATTTTATCTATTACTTGTTGGGTGTTCATTGTTTTATTTAATTAAAATAATTCTCAAATTTCGATAAATAACATTCATTATCATAATAATTCACACCGTAATTAAGTTGTGAACTTATCAATTAATGCTGATTAAAATAGTAAGGGGAATCTTAGGGTCAATAAAGTTAAGAAAACACATGCTTTGGACCTAATACAATTTAGGAAAATTAAAGATTGAGTTTAGCATAGCACTTCAACTCTCCTTTAGAAATATCAAATCCTTTTTTTGTTAAGAAGTTAATTCCTTTTTCGTTATGAGAATTTAATGTACAATCAATAGCTCTTTTGTTATTTATTCTTGCATCAACAATTAAAAAATCTAGCAATAATTCAGCAATGTTTTTATTTCTATACTCACGAACAACGAACCTCTTGAAATCACAACAAAATGAATTATGATCTTCATAACCTAATATTCCAACTATTTCATCATCAATTTTGGCAACATAAAAAGTATCTTCTTCGAACCTAAATCGCAAATTATTATTGTCTTCATTAGTAAATTGTTGATACCACTTTTTTAATTTAATTATTAGTTCAGAATTGACTTTTTTTACTTTTATGTTCATTTCAAAACTTCATATTTCCATGTATAATGGCTAGAAACAAAAGGAGTACCACCTTCTCTACTAGTAATTTTAGCTTTAATTCTAAACTTCGTACCTATTGGATAATCTGTTGAGAGTTCTTTGGAACATTGCACAAACATAGATTCTAAAAATGGCTCTTGATTAGCAACTGGTTTAATGTGAACTAAACCATGTCTAGATGATGCATCGGCAGGGATAAAGCTTTCAACAATAATGTGTCTATAATCTTCTTTTTTCACGGTATATTTAGTTTAAAGATATAATATTTAATTAGTTTTCATCTTTTTTTTTATTGATAGATCGTGCTTATAAAACAAATCACTACTATCGATTCTTCCTTGTTCATAGGCTTTATATTTCTCATAATGGAAATACTTATTATATAAACCAGATTTTAAGCTAATAAATATTCTTTGAACATTTGTATCAAGACTATGACGAATACTATCTACATAAAAATAATCAGTTCCTACTTGAGCTTTTAAAAATGGAATGTCAATATTTTCTCCAACCCTAGGAATATAAGCCAAGTTCTTACACAGAAAATAGCCTCTATCATTTTCAAAATAGTTCAAGTCAAAATAAATTTCTGGCTTATTAAATTCTAGATAATTCTCCTTTTCTAAATCAAATACTTCATTATATAAATCCTTTATTAGCTTACTCAATGTATAGGGTTTTATATTTAACTCAATTCCTATTTGTTTTAAAGAAGGTAAATATTCATCTGAATCGATGAAGTCTTTTGACAACATAAACTCAATTAATTGTTTGTATTTATCATTCTTTGAAAACAGATCTTTTAATTGAACCTTAATAAAAAGTAAATCCAAAAATGCTCGTTTAATTGAAAATCGCCTTTTCATAATATTTGATTTTTTTATTTACAATAAACAAAGCCTACCTCCAAACCCCTCATTTTTGACTCATTTTCACCGAAAAAATACCTTACAGTATACACGTATTACAAAATCGATTTAATTTGATTTCTTCAAAATTAACCTCAATCGAAAATAATTAAGTGAAAGAATAACTATGATTAAAGGAAAAAGTATGCAAAAAATAATTGTATTGACTTCGTAATATGAGAATTCGAATAAATTGGCTAAGTTGATTATAAAATCAGTGCAGTAAACAAATATTTCATCTATGACTTTCATTTACTTGCTTTTTGATTTTTTTTAATTCTTAAATACAACTCAATATTAGCTATTAGAAGTGTATACATAAGAACAGGCACCAGTAATACTAAAAAAAGAACATTCATTAATTTATAATTATTGCCTTTATGCATAAATTCAATAATGCCAAAATATAATGGGTCTATGTATTTAAAATAGGGTTTAGCAAAGTTAGCGTGGTTTATCTTGCAATGGCTTTTAGTATTATAGTAACATGCCCAAGTACATCTGTCTATCAATATAGAATCGGAATTAATAGCAACCACATCTTTAACCTTAACACCAGTTTCAGTTCTAGTATATCTTGATGCCTCATTGACTAAAACTATTATTAAGATTGGTAATAGAAATAACAGCATGTATAAAACAACTTTCCTCAAGCTACTATTAAATATTAGTAAATAGATTAAATTCTAGTTAATCGCTTAGAATAGATACGTTATATCTGGGTTCTTATTGTCTCTGGAAGCTCTCTGATAACCATCACTAAAGTTACACCTGAAAATGTCCTTTATATTTCCGTTTTCTTCTTGGATGTTATATGCAAAAGCTGGTTTACCATTTTTGAGTTCCTTATAAAACTCATAGACCTTCTCCCCAGTATAGCACATTTTACAAGTTCCTATAGCCATATATACTTTCTCGACACCATTTTCTTTGAGATAATCAAACTGCTCCTTCATAGATTGCAGGAACCTGTACTTGTCAAGACTCTCAAAATACTCATTCTCATCAATAAGAGGTTCAAATATAGATGTATCGAGGTTTTGACAAGCTTTTAAGAAGATTTCTTTAACATATGATGAATCTGACTTTGGTCTAACTTTAAGCTTTATTAATTCTGTATTCATATCGCTTATTAACTCAAAAATCCTTCTTCTTATTATACTTCAGCTCATTCTTCAAAAAAATGCTTTCGATTTTCAAGGTAAAGTACTCATATTTACCGTAGTCTTCAGGGTACCTTGAACTTTTTCCTGTGAACTTCATAATAATTTTTTTTGGATTTCCAAAAGTATGTTACTGTGTATCCTGTATCTGAAATCTGTGGTTTTCCAAAAACATTTTCTAAATCATTCCTAATCGTTTTGAAATGATTCGAGTTATAATTCCAACGCACCTCTACATCTGTCAATTTATTCTTTGTGAATCCCAATGAAATTTTATCCCATGCCACCCCAAATAAATCACTCGGCTCAACTCCATTGTATTTATAAAAAGTAGTTCCAGTAATGTTCAGTCTTTTTTTCTCCTTAATTAAACGGTTACTGTAAGTGCTATATAAATCTCCAAACGTAAATATTATGAAGCCATTTTTTACATCTAAGTAATCGCTGTTCTTTTGAGAATACGAATTTAAGGACAGAAAAAATATGAACAATAATATTGAATTATAGACAATTGACTTTCTCATATGATTTTATTTATTGATTATTAAAGCTATTCGGTTAAATCCAGATATAGAGCTATCGTCTACATGATTTTTTACTGAAATCAGATTGTTGTATTTAAGAGTAACTATTTTAGGTCTTGAACTTTCATTGGGTAGAGCATTCTTAATAAAATTAAGTTCTATTGAATGTGGTATTCCAATTTCAATAAAACCATTAGTAACTAAATTTGGTTTTGGTTCAAGTATCCTTTCTTTAAAATTTAATTGAGATGAATAATATAGAGGCTCAAAGTAGAAGTAGCCAATTGGATTATCTGTAATGTGAAATATCAATTTTGAGTTATTATAATCCTTTGGAACTTTCTGAATAAACAACCTAAACAACCCTTTACTTGTTGATTCATTTTTATCTAACCCCGACTTTACTAGCATTGCTTGCTCCTCAAACCCGAATTCGAGAGTAGCAAATGAATTTGGTTGTTTGTAAAATGTATTAATAACCCTTGGAATATCTAAATCATTCGAAAACATACCATACTCTTTTTGAATTAATTGCAGAGATAACAATTAAAATCAAATACCACAAACATGGGGTTAATATTTTTATGAGATAGATGGACTTTTGGACATGGAAATGTCTGAAAAGAAAATAATCAAGCAAATAGGCGACAATATTCGCAAACTAAGACTTGAAAGACATTTAAGCCAATTTCAGTTGCAGGTAGATGCTGACGTAGCAAAAAACCAAATAGGAAGGATTGAAAGAGGGGAACATATACCTAATATTATTTCCATTATTAAAATTGCCAAAGCACTAGAAGTTGATATCTCAGAAATAATTGATTTCAAAAAAATAAAATGATTTTTTTTCTATGTCAACTTGCTTTAATCTTCATTTATCAGATTCTCGAAGTACCCCCGTGTAAGAAGATGGGTTACTTTCAATATTTTCGGATACGCCCATGTCGCAAAAATGAACTTTTCAAACGAATAACTTTTTTAAACAATACGATTAAGTTTTTAAGAAGTCCTCAGGTAGAATGGTGCTATTGGATAAGCAGTCTTGTAAAAAAGAGACACGTAAAGTGACACAAATATCCAAACAAAAAACCCAACTAACTGTATATCAATTAGCTGGGAATTATATTCGTGACCTCGACAGGATTCAAACCTGTAACCTCTTGAGCCGTAATCAAGTGCGCTATTCAGTTGCGCCACGAGGCCTTTTAATTGGGATGCAAATATACTACATTAATTAAAAAACTACCAAACAATTTAATTCAAAATTGTAAATGTTTATTTTTGAAGCATGATAATTAAAGAACTACTCAGTCAATTTTATTCTCAATTTGATGATGTTATTATCAATGACATTGCTAAAAACGGTATTCTTAAAACATTTAAAGCAAATGATATCATTATTGATATCGGACAAGAACTCTCCCATATCCCTCTACTTTTAAAAGGTAACATCAAAGTATTAAGACTGAATCACGATGACAGCGAATTACTGTTATATGTCTTAGAGAGTGGAGACACCTGCTCAATGTCCTTAACATGTTGCATTTCAAAATTGAAAAGTAAAATCAGAGCTGTTGCCGATAAGGATTCTACCGTTTTAATGATTCCTAACCATAAAATGGTCGAATGGTTTGACAATAATAAAAGCTGGCGCAATTTCATTCTTCAAAGCTATCAGATTCGTTTTGACGAAATGCTCGATACCATAGATACTTTAGCGTTTATGAAAATGGACGAACGGCTCTACAAATATTTAATTGATCATGTTAAATTAAATGCTTCGACTACAATTAGTAAAACGCATCAAAATATTGCAGAAGATTTAAACACCTCCAGAGTCGTGGTATCTCGCATTTTAAAGCAATTAGAAAATGAGGATAAAATTAAACTGATGAGGAATAAAATTGAAGTCTTACAGTTTTAAGTAACAATTATCACATTCAGATTCATTTAGTCGGTTTACATTTGTAATAAATTACTACCACATGGAATACATTTTACAACCTTGGCCATGGTATGTTTCTGGTCCGCTTATTGCCATAATCATGTTTCTCCTTATCTATTTTGGCAAAACATTTGGCATGTCCTCTAATCTAAGAACACTTTGTGCTATTAGTGGCGCAGGAAAAAAAGTAAAATTCTTTGATTTCGATTGGAAATCCCAACGCTGGAACCTAACTGTTGTTTTAGGAGCTATTATTGGTGGATTTATAGCGCATCATTATTTATCGGTACCTACAAATATTGATTTAAATCCGCAAACAGTTCAAGACCTCAATACCTTGGGGTTTGAAAATGCCGGACAAACCTTATTACCAGCCGAATTATATAGTTGGGAATATGTTTTCACATTCAAAGGCTTAGCCATCTTGATTATTGGCGGATTTCTCGTCGGATTTGGAACACGATATGCTGGAGGTTGCACTTCAGGCCATGCTATTACTGGTTTAAGTAGCTTACAACTACCATCTTTAATTGCAGTAATTGGTTTCTTTTTAGGTGGTTTAATTATGATTCATTTACTATTCCCTTTAATTTTTGGTTAAGATGATAAAGTATTTAAAATTTTTAGTGGTTGGAATAATCTTCGGAATTGTCCTTGTAAAATCTGAAGCGGTTTCCTGGTATCGTATTTACGAGATGTTCAAATTTGAATCCTTTCATATGTATGGCATCATAGGAACGGCTATTGCTACCGGAGTCATTTTACTTTTATTGAGTAAGAATTTTAAGAATATCAATGGTGGACTTATGACAGTCCCAAAAAAAGACCAAGGGTTTAAACGCTATATTATTGGCGGCACTATTTTTGGCTTAGGTTGGGCTTTATCTGGAGCTTGCCCAGGACCAATGTATATATTGGTTGGAACAGGTGTATTTTCAATGCTCATAGTTATTCTTGCTGCAATTTTAGGAACCTACGTATATGGTATTCTTAAAGACAAATTACCACATTAAATGGACACTATCGAAATATTAGGATACATAGGCGCACTACTTGTTGGTGTAATCTTAGGTCTTATTGGTGGAGGCGGTTCTATATTAACGGTACCTATTTTAGTTTATATTTTGGGTATCAATCCAATTATAGCAACTGGTTATTCGCTTTTTGTTGTTGGAATAACATCTATCATTGGAGCATTTCAAAATTTTAGAAAAGGCTTAATCGATTTTAAAACTGCTGTAATATTTGCTACGCCTGCATTAATTGCGGTTTACCTAACACGCCTTTTTATAGTACCAAAAATTCCAGAAGTACTTTTTAAGATCAATAATTTTGAGGTGACTAACAATGTCTTTATCATGATGCTATTTGCAATAATCATGCTTCTAGCAAGTTTTTCCATGATTATTTCTAAGAAGAAGGAGGTAGATATTATTGAAAATAAACTCATTAACTACAATTACCCTCTTATTGCTATAGAAGGTATTGTCGTTGGAGTTTTAACAGGACTTGTTGGTGCAGGTGGAGGGTTTTTAATTATTCCTGCTCTTGTTCTTTTGGCAAAACTACCCATGAAACGAGCTGTAGGTACATCTTTACTAATTATTGCAATAAAATCATTAATAGGTTTTTTAGGAGATCTTCAAAATATAACGGTAGATTGGTCATTCCTGATTACTTTTACCACGTTTTCAATTGTAGGAATTATAATTGGTGTTTATGCCTCAAAATTAGTGAGTGATAAAAGGCTAAAAAAATGGTTTGGCTACTTCACTTTAATAATGGCATTTTACATCATCTACAAAGAAGTACTAAGTTAAATGTAACAAAAATCACAAATCAAAAATCCAATATTCTGTATCTTTATATACAAATGAAAAGAGAATAAATTAAAATATTCATGTTATGATTATCGAACAAATATATACAAACTGCTTAGCACAAGGTGCTTATTATATAGAATCTCAAGGCGAAGTTGCAATTATTGATCCACTTCGCGAAACACAACCTTATATTGATAAAGCCAATAAAAACAAGGCAAAAATCAAGTACATTTTTGAAACGCATTTTCATGCCGATTTTGTTTCTGGTCATGTGGATTTAGCTAAGAAAACAGGCGCTACAATTGTTTACGGACCTGGAGCTGAAACCTCATATGACATTTACTCAGCAAGTGACAATGAAGAATTTAAAATAGGAAATTTAACCATTAAAGCATTGCATACACCTGGTCATACTTTAGAATCAACTACCTATTTACTGATTGATGAAAATGGAAAAGATCATGCTATATTCTCTGGTGACACTTTGTTTTTAGGCGATGTTGGTCGACCAGACTTAGCAATAAAATCGGATTTAACGAAAGAAGATTTAGCAAAAATGCTTTTTGAGTCCTTAAGAACTAAAATCATGACTTTAGCCGACGATGTTATTGTTTATCCTGCTCATGGTGCTGGATCGGCTTGTGGAAAAAACCTCAGCAAAGAAACAGTCGGTACGATTGGCGACCAAAAAAAGACCAACTATGCACTTCGAGCTGATATGTCTAAAGATGAATTTGTAAAAGAAGTTCTAGATGGTATTGCACCTCCACCTCAGTATTTTGCAAAAAATGCGATGCTTAACAAAATGGGCTATGACAATTTTGAAACGGTTTTAGAAACTGGTGACATTCCGTTGTCTCCCGAAGATTTTGAAGCTATGGCGAATAGTGAAGACGCTTTGGTATTAGATGTAAGACCACAAAGCGATTATATAAAAGGCCATATTCCTAATTCGATTTTTATAGGATTGAATGGCGGATTTGCCCCTTGGGTTGGTGCTTTAATCACTGATATCAAACAACCTATTTTACTGGTCGTTCCTGAAGGTAAAAGTAAAGAAGCTGTGACGCGTTTATCGCGTGTTGGTTACGACAATACTTTAGGGTATTTAAAAGGTGGAATTGATGCCTGGATTTCAGCAGGAAAAGAGATTGACACACTGGAGTCTATTTCAGCAGAAACATTTGCAAATCGCGTTGAAAATGGAAACGTTAACATCTTAGATGTAAGAAAAGATGGCGAATATGCAAGCATGCATTTAGAAGACGCGCAACATTTTGCCTTAGATTATATCAATGAAAATATGAATGCGATTTCTAAAGACAAAACGTATCATATTCATTGTGCTGGCGGCTACCGAAGTGTGATTGCTGCTTCCATTTTAAAAGCACGTGGATTTCATAATCTGGTAGATATTGCTGGTGGTTTTGGAGCTATTAAAAAGACGGATTTACCAATGACCGATTTTGTGTGCCCAACAACCTTATAAAACTCAGACTTACTTTCTAGAATAAAAAACAGAACTGTTTTTAGATAATTTCGGCACTTAAACCTGCCTCTAAAAGCATGGTACAACGTGGCTCTAGCTCTTTGTACTCCCCTGTTTTTACAGTACATTGTCCTTTGTAGTGAACAATTATAGAACACTGTTCAGCTTGTTCAGGAGTGTGATCACAAGCATAGATTAAGGTATCTATAACATGATCAAAGGTATTGACCTCATCATTATACAATACAATCTCATTTAGAGGCTGCTCTAAGGTATCAACGAGAAGTTCTTCTTTTACTTTTTCTTTGGTGCTCATTATTTGGTGCATAGCAATTAACTTAATGAGGTTGGTTGTATTCTGTTAGTATAAATTTAAAAATTATTTCTGAAACTTTAAAGCGACCCATTGGTTTCTTTCTAAAGTTTCAACGTGCTTAAGGTGGTGTTTATTACATTCGGCTACAATAACAGGAATATCATCATTATAAAATCCGCTTAAGAATAATTGTCCGCCAGCCTTCAGCGCAGCATTATACGTTTCCAAATCATTCAGTAAAATATTCCTATTGATATTTGCAATAACAACATCGTAGTGTCTGCCAGGTAGCAAACTCGCATCGCCTTCTAAAACTGTAATATGCTTACAATTATTACGTTCGACATTTTCAAGACTATTGAGGTAACACCAATTATCATAATCGATGGCATCTATTGGCTGTGCACCTTTCATTTCAGCTAAAATAGCGAGAACACCTGTACCGCAACCCATATCCAGAACCGATTTATTTGTAAACTCATTTTTCAGAATATACGCAATCATCATATGTGTTGTTTCATGATGTCCTGTGCCAAAACTCATTTTGGGTTCAATAATAATATCGTATTGCGTATCTGGTTTTTCGTGGAAAGGTGCTCGAACCGAACATCGGTCATTTACAACAATAGGGTTAAAATTTTTCTCCCATTCGGCATTCCAATTGGTTTGTTCAATCTCTTCGGAAGTGTAGGTGATTTCAAATTCATCTGACTTCAATATTTGAACATCTTCGAGTATAGCATCATGCCATTCGTCTTTCTGAATATAGGCTGTCACACCATCTTCGGTTTCAACAAAACTCTCAAAACCTGCGTAACCTAATTCTGCAATGAGGATTTCTACAGCAGGTTGTAACGGCTGCACCTTGAAATAGTAGCCTATATAAATCGTGTTTGACATGTCACTTATTTAGACTACAAAGTTACGTGATATTTGGTGATTTACTGCTTTACTAGTTTTAAAACTGAAGTGATTTCATGATTAATTTTTATTTCGACCAAATACATCCCTTTTGACAAATGAAATGGTAATGCAATGACCTCAACATTTTGATAGTCATGAGAGTTTATTTTCTGACCTAAGATGGATTGGACAGTTACTGTTGTAGTCTCTGCAAGTAGACCTAAATTGATATACAGCATATTATCCACGGGATTTGGGTAGGCTTGTATCCTAGACTTAGAATTAAGGCTTGTAACACTTAAAGTATTAGGTTCATTGGCATCAAAAATATAAGCTGAACCTGCTTGGTTCAAAGTGTTTTCACCATTTTCATCTTCATCTTCCTCAAAAGCTCCTACCAAAGCAAATCCGTTACTTATGGCTACCGAATTTCCGAATTTATCACCCTGTGCTCTATCCATTGCATAATTATATTGTACTTCATTCCATACGTCAGCGTCATTTCTTTCAAATATATAAGCACCACCACCAGAAGGAACGTTAGTACTTCCAACCATGAAACTCCTGAAAGGGCATCCTACAATAATTCTGTTTCCTTCTATATCAATAGAAAACCCAAACCGATCTGAAGTTGCACCATTAGATGCCGTAATTTTTTGCATTTCATTCCAATTGCCATTCGAATCCCTTTTAAACACATAAGCTGCTCCAGCTGCATTTGCAATTGCATCTTCGAAATCGGCACCAACAACTAAATAATCGCCATCGATAGCAACAGACCTTCCAAAGGTATCTCCAACCTCTCTATCTGATGCGACCAGCTTTTGAACTTCGTTCCATACTCCATTGCTATTACGTTCGAAAATATAAGCTGCTCCAGCAGATGCTAATTCATTTCCGCCAGAAGCATCTAAAGTTTCTAAACTACAACCAACAACTATAGTATTACCAGAAATTGCAGTAGAAAAATCGCCCCAACGCTCGCCTTGATCTCTATCTGGAGATACTAGTTTTTGTACTTCTTCCCAACTACCAATTGTGTTTCGCTCAAAAACATAACAAGCACCAGCTCCAGCTAAATTTGGTTGCCCCTCAAGCCCTGTCATTTCAGTGGGCTTATTAACGACAATGTAGTTACCGCTTATAGCAACGGTTTCACCAAAAACAGGCTGAAATGTTTCACCTCTGTCTGATGCGACTATCTTCTGAATTTGGCTCCAATTTCCCGAACCATCTTTTTCAAAAATATAAGCCGCTCCAGCTGCATTTTGAAAATTGGCATTATTTTCATCGTAATCTTGACCTCTTGCTCCTACAATTAAGTAGTTTCCGTCAATAGCAAGAGATTGTCCAAATCTATCAAACTGATTTTGGTTTAAACTAAATAGCTTTTGTGTTTGATTCCAATTACCTGAATTGTCTTTAAAGTAAATGTAAACGGCTCCACCATCACTTGCTTGTTCTTCCTCATCTCTGGCACTAACGATGGCAATATCGCCTTGGATAGCGACTGCCCAGCCAAACACATCTGCAGAAGCTCGGTCACTTGCGACAATTTTTTGAGTCTGTCCCCAACCTTGTGCAGCTCCTGTATTTATAAAAAGTAATGAAAGTATGACGAGTAATATTCTATTCATGGTGATTTGATATATTGATTAATAAGTAATCAAAGCTATCAATACACCTAATTTAGATGTGTCATTTTGTAAGATTATGACAAAACTGGACTAATTTATACGGCGTTGTTTAAACTGTGAAGGTGTTTCACCTGTGATTTTTTTAAAGGACGCATTAAAAGTAGATTTAGAATTAAACCCAGCTTCTAGACCAATAGCCACTAAGGTATAATTAGAGAAATCGTCATCAAGCAAATATGATTTTGCTTCTTCTACACGCAATGCATTGAGAAAATCTTTAAAACTCAAACCTAATTCAGTATTAATTGTTTTTGATAAATGCCCTCGGCTTAAATCTAAATCTTCAGCAGTTTTTTCTAATGTTAAACTAGGATCTAAAAACCGTTTATCATTAATAAGGTATTGTTTTAATCTTTCGATAATTAGATGTTTCGACTTACTTTCAATAACTACAATTTCCTTTTGCTGACGTTTTAATCTAATTTGTTTTCGTTCCTTATCGACACCAAATTTATAGACACCTATGTGACCTAACCAGTAAATTAAGAACGCAACACCCAACCAGATTGGGTAAAATGAAATGCCTTCAATATAGATATCTAAGACCACAAGTGTTATCCAAATCAATACAAGAAAAAAGAGTATTAAGAGCGTTATTTTAAGCCATTGTATTTGAAGTTTAATATGATTGACCTCAAATTTGTTATGACTTTGACTGTAATTCTTGATTTTTTTAAATAGTACAATCAAGACAACGATATAAAGTAATGCAGCGATTAAATCGGTGTAATAAGCAATATAATCTCTTATAAAGCTGGTTAGATTAATTAGAAAATCGTTTTTAAGTTCCAGTCGTACAAAAACCTTATACAGTATACTCAGGATTAGAGTAAAAACAAATGGAACAATTACCAAATATGTTTTTCGCTTTATCTTATAATCTGGATATAAATAAAGGGTAACATATAGAAATAATAACGCTGGTGTTATATCTGCCCAAGGCATATAAATCGTACTAAACAATTCCTCATAGGTGATTAGGCCAATATCCTGAAGATAAAACTGAAAATTGCTTAGCGAGTAAACCACTATAAGCAAAGCGAGAAAAAAAACACTCCGACTTCTATATTTTTTTGACAGTAATACAACAGCACCAAAAATGAAGCCTTGAATAACGCCTGCTAAGATGATACTATTATATATATTGAAATTCAAAAAACTTCTATTTTGAAAATAAAAGATAAGTAAAATTTAAAAATACAGTTACAATAATTGCTTCTCAATGGCTATTTTAATCATTCCAACACTATTTTTAGCACCAAGTTTGCTCATAATATTTGTGCGGTGAGCTTCTACTGTTTTCGGGCTAATAAAAAGCTTATCTGAAATTTCCTGAGTAGTTAATTCTTCAAAAATAGCATGTAAGACTTCTGTTTCTCGTCGTGTTAACTTAGGCTGAAAAGCACTGACTTTTGTTCGTCCTAACGACTGATTCAGTATTTTTTTCTCGATATCCTTTTGCAAATATTTTTCACCTTTAGCAACTACACTTATAGCTTCAAGCAACTCTTCTTTATGTGCATTTTTAAGCAAATATCCATATGCACCATTATCTAAAATACGCTTAACAAAAGAGACATCCTCGTGATTGGTTAAGGCAATGACACGGACTTCAGGAAAGGATTTGGTAATCGTTTTTGTAAGTACGATCCCATTAATATCGGGCAAATTAATATCTAAGAATAATATATCTGGCTGCTCTTTTTTTAAGGATTCGAGAGTTTGCTGACTATTCTCATGAATAGATATCACACGAATGTGCTTTTCGTCTTTTAAAAGTGATTCAATACCTTTAAGTACAACATAGTGATCATCTGTTATTGCAACCTTAATCATGATTATATTTAGATTTATCTATAAAAATATTAACTGATGTGCCTTTTTCCGAAGATACAAAATCAATCTCTCCATTTAAGAATGCAACTCTACTTTTTATATTAGAAATTCCGATTCCATCAGTTTGAACATGAGCCGTATCAAAGCCTTTCCCATCATCATCAACCGCTAATTGAACAGTATTATTTCTAACACTTAATTGTACATTTATCTCACTTGCTTCTGCATGTTTTATACTATTAATTACCAGTTCTTGAGTAATTCTGTAAATATTAACTTCCATTAACTTGGGCAGAGTGACATCATCTCCCAAATAATCAAACTGTATTAGTGGCTTATGAATGTTATTCATATTTGTACAATAATCTGAAATTGCCGATTGCAAATCAAAATTTTCAAGAGCAGGTGGCACCAGATTATGTGAAATGGCTCGTACCTGTTCACAGGATTTATCGATCATAACAACAGCCTCTTTAATGGTTGTATTATTGAGTTCTAAAAGCGTATTAAGCTTGTGTTTGATTGCCGAAAGATCTCCATTAACGCCATCATGCAATTCTTTAGCTATTCTGAGACGCTCTTTTTCTTCACCTTCGATTAGTGATTCTAACGAATTAATTTGCGCTTCATTCTTTAGCATTACTAATTCTTGGTCTTTCCGCTTTTGCCTTTGTTTATAAACCAGCCAAATTGATACAGAGATTAATACTAATAAAAATACGAGTCCTAATGTGTAATTAAACCACATATTCTTCTTTTGGATTTCATTTTTTTGAGTTTCTAAAAGCAATTGCTGTTTATATATCTCATTATCTTTTTTTTTCACTTCAAACTGCTTTTGAAGGCGATTTATCGTTTCTAAACTTTCAGAATTAAACAACGAATCCTTAATGACCACATATTGCTTTTGATAGTCAAATGCCTGTTTGTAATCTCCTAAAGCATGGTGTAACTCTGATAGCCTGAAATACACATCCCTCAAATAAGGTTGCTCATTGTAATCTTCAGCGATATTCAAGGATGTTTGATAGGCCTCAAAAGCCTGTTTATAATTCGCTTTTTTCTGATAATATGTTCCTAAATCTCTGTAAATAGGAATTAAATCTCTTCGGAAATCTTTATCCTCGAAAATTTGTTTTGCTTCAAGAAGATATTGATATGCCGCCTCGATATCTGAACTGAGATTAAGCTTTCCTAAAGTAGATAAAACACGAGCAATCTGATAGTCTTCCTGAGAAGTTCTTGCAATCTCTAGTGCTTTATCTACATGCATTTTGGCAGCCAGTGTATCATTTTTTAAGAGATACATTTTTGAAATATTTTCATGTGCATTACCAATATCACGTAGTGATTTTTTAGATTCAAAAATTGTTAAAGCATCCGAAAAATTACTAATGGCTTCGTCGGGTTTCTTCATTTCACCGTAAATATTTCCAATACTGTTTAAAGTTGAAGCAATAGCAAAAGAATCCTTCTTTTTTTCGAAAATATTCAGAATGTCCAGATACGTCTCTAAGCTTTTATCATAGTTCCCTAAAGCACGATGAATAACTCCTATTTGAAACAATGAATAAGCGACCAGAGTTGAATCGGTTTTGAAATATTGAATGTTTGTATCTAAATGCTCAAGGGCAGAATCATAATGTCCTTCAATGCGGTCAAGGAGGCCATATTGAAAATGAGATTTAGCTTCAGAATCTTTAAATCCAGATGTTCTGGCATAAAACATAGCACTATCAGCATAGGACCGACTTAAACTTAAATCATTAAGGTGTCGCAATGCATAAAATGAGGCATTATAATAGCGCTGCGCTCTTAAGCTATCTGATAATTGTGCAACCTCAACACGTATGCTATCCTTAAATTGAACTACAGCATCTTTTTGAAACGCAAAGAGCATTTGAGACATCAGAATAAAAGCAAACCAAATATGTTTATAATGTGCCATGTGATACTTCATCATCTAAAGATACAAATCTGTTTATTTCTTTATCATTCTATGTATCATTTGTTTATGATCGTTTAAGCTTATAATCATAAAGTAATGCGCACTTGCCAAATCACTAATATCAACATCAATAGGGTTGCTTAATTGGGTATATAAGACGCTCTTAATTAATTGTCCTGTGATATCATAAATTGAAACACGATCAATTATCTGATCATTACCTGTAGAAATATGCACCACATTTTCAACCGGATTTGGATATACCGAAAGTCCTTCTGTTAAAGATTCTTCAACAGATAAGGTTTTAGATTTTGCTGAAATATTAAAACTCAAAATTCCCGCTTGAGATGATAATTTCCCAACTTTCAAGTAGTACTCATTTCCACCGATCAAATCATTAAAATAACCATCATTTGTAAAGCATTGTAATTCATTATTTCCGCAGGAATCATACAAGGCATAGTATCCATTTATACTTGAAGTCAAATGATCTATTTCAACATCAGTATCACTTGGCATAGTAAAGCGATACCAAACATCTTGAATAGTTATATTCTCACTAGAAGGTTCACATGCCGAAAGCGTACTATTAGTTGCTGCAGCATTATTAGTAGTATATGTCGTAAATTCATTCTCAATTAATGTCAAATCAAGCGGTGTAACACATTCATCATTAAATAAATTTTCAAAGGCTTGAATATTAAAATTAACTGCAGCTGCTGAAGTTGTGAGTTGTGAAACTCGAAGTTTATAATTAGTGTTTATACCCAGATTAAAATACGTACCATTTCCATTAATACAATCCAACTCCACTCCAGAGCAGGCATCATATAAAGATGTTCTAAATGTGAAACTCACACCTGAAATCTGGATATTTCCTGTGACTGGCATTACGAAATCATACCATAAATCTAGACTATTATCATTAGTATTATCGCAGGACGACAGTAAACTCTGACTAGCTTTTCTAGTATCTGCCTGGTAAGACAATGCATTTTCTGTGGCAACCGAAATCGTTTCACTATTTGCGCACTCATCATTCAAAGCCTGTTCAAATGCCTGAAATCTGGGCACTTTATTGACTTGACTAACAGAGGAGATTCTAACTATATAATTTGTATTCTCTACTAATCCGGAAATAAATTGTAAGCCTTTTTGACAGGATAATTCAACACCACCACATGTATCATAAATGGTTATGGTATCTAATCCTATTAATTGATCAATTTTTAAGTTTCCAGTTACAGGCATGGTAAAATTAAACCATAAGTCGAAATTAGTAGTACTCGTCGTTTCACAAGAAGACACCAAACTTTCACTAGCTGTTCTCAAATCGGCTGTATAGGCATTGGCATTTGAGGTTTCGACTATTATAGTTTGAGAAGCATTACAATTATTATTGACCGCATAAGCATAAGCCTTAAGTCTAAAATTCATTATACCAACATCGGTTACTCTTTCTGCAACTCGCAGCACATAAGAGGTATTTGAACTTAAATTTTGAAATAATCCATTGCCAGAAAAACATTGGAGTTCTGTTCCTGAGCATGCATCATAAAGCGAGAATATTTGCGAAGATTGACTAGAAGATATTTCTAAATTTCCATCAACTGGCATTTCAAATTCATACCATAAATCAGCATAATTTATATTAGAAACATCACAGCTAGAATTAGAACTAAAACTTGCGCTTCTTGAATCTGGATTGGGCTGTATAAAATCATCTGTAGTAACAGTTAATATCTCCCGATTAGCACAGTCATCATTAGCTGCTGGCTCAAAAACCTGAAAGCCAATATTTACCGAACCATTAAACTGATATGATGTTCTGAGGAGGTATGAATTTCCTGCTATTAAATTTCCAAAAACTGCATCATCCTTACTGCAGGCAATTTCTGCTCCACCACAGATCTCATATAGTGTAAAATAATTTAATGACGAGGGACCATCTATATGTAGAATACCATCCACAGGCATCGTAAATTGATACCACAAATCCTTATTATTGGTAGAAACTGTGTTACAAGAAGCGTCTAAACTTTCGGTAGCGTTTGTAAAATCTGCAGAAATAGTAAGTATTGAAGACGTGGTTACTGTAATGATTTCAGCATTTGCACACTCATTATTGGTTGGGACTTGGGCAAAACCCAACATACAAGATAAAAAGAATAAAAACGATAGTAGTTTTGAAGGTACCATAAGCGTTGATTTTAATTAATAATTAACTCATTGCAAGCTAATTACAATTAAAATCAAATCTATTAGGGCATTCTCTAGATTTAAAAATTAAGGGAATACCCTTAGTTACCATGAACAAGGTTATACTATTTAAAACGCATTTACAATAGCATAAAAATCTTCAGCTTTTAAAGAAGCTCCACCAATAAGTCCGCCATCAACATCAGGTTTCCCAAAAATTTCTTTAGCATTGTTTGGTTTCACACTGCCTCCGTATAAAATAGTCATGTCATCAGCGATAGCATTACCATAAGTACTCTCTAGAGTTTTTCTGATAAACGCATGCATATCCTGAGCTTGCTCAGGGCTGGCAGTTTCTCCTGTACCAATAGCCCAAACTGGCTCATAAGCTAATACAATGTTTTTGAATGCTAATGCTTCTAAGTGAAATAACGCATTTTTTATCTGACGTTCAACTACCGTTTCTTCATTACCAGCTTTACGATCTGCTAATTCTTCTCCGAAACAGAAAATTACTCTTAAGTCATTTGCTAGAGCAGCATCTACTTTTTTAGCAAGAGATTCATCGGTTTCATTATAGTACGCACGTCTTTCAGAGTGTCCTAAAATCACAGTTTTAACTCCAATACTTTTTAACATACTAGCACTCACCTCTCCTGTATAGGCTCCGTTTTCAGCAAAGTGCATATTTTGAGCAATCACTTCAATATCATCTTCTCGTGTGGATTCAAATGCATGCCAGAGATTTGTAAACGATGGTGCAATCATAACCTCAGCATCTGAGGTTTTGCTTTGTCTTTTTAACTCTGAAATTAAAGATGATGTTTGTGCTAAATCATTATTCATTTTCCAGTTTCCTGCTACGATGTGTTTTCTCATTTGTGTTGTGTTTTAACGTTTCCGAAGAAACTAAATTTTTTATTTTAAATGGTTCTTTAATGTTGAATCTTCTGCTTTAATAGCTCTAAATAAGGCAATTTGGCCTTCTGCGTTTATTACCATATATCGCGGAACCCAATCTAGATCGATAGATTTACTAAACTGACTTTTCCAGCCTTTAGGCATAAAATAATGTTCTCCTGTAATATTATACTTTTCAATACCATTCTTCCAGCTTTTTTGAGATTTATCCATAGATATAAACAGATATGTGGCATCTGCATATTCATTTTGTAAAGCTTTTAAATTTGGCATACCAACAATACAATCTCTACACCAGCTCGCCCAAATATCAATTACAATAGTTTCTCCTTTATGTTTATTTAAGATTGTTTTTAAGCTCACAGACTCACCTTCTAAATTGACAAAAGTATCATTTAATGCATCTTCTGAAAAGCGTGTTGGATCTGGCTGCGCTTTACAACTCAACATAAAAATAGCTATTAATAAAACTATGATACTGTTTTTCATGCTCATTCTAATTTTACCTTTGGATCAAGCCATCCGTAGATGATATCTACAGCTATATTAATCATAATAAATAATAAAGCAATCACGAGAACCGAACCCATAATCACAGGTAAATCTAAAGTATTTAAGGCATTTACAATTTCTTTTCCAAGGCCATTCCATCCAAAAATATATTCTACAAAAACAGCACCTGCAAGCATTGACGCAAACCAGCCAGAAATTGCAGTAACAACCGGATTTAAGGCATTTTTAACCGCGTGTTTTTTTATAATCTGAAATTCGCTCAAGCCTTTAGCTCTGGCTGTTCTAATGTAGTCTTGATTAAACACTTCTAATAAAGAATTTCGCATCAACTGAATGACGACAGCCAAGGGACGAATACCTAATACAATTGCTGGTAAAATTAAATTTTTCCATTTGATATGGGTTTGCTCACCAAAATCGTCAAGTTCATATAAACTTCCTGTCATTTCCAGATTTGTGTATTCATGTAAAACAAAACCAAAAAACCAGGCAAACAGGATTGCGCTAAAAAAAGACGGCACACTCATCCCAAGTGTGCTGAAAACCTGAATGGTTTTATCTATCCATTTGTCTTTGTATAATGCTGAAATGATTCCAAAGATAATGCCGAGTATGATCGCTATAACTATTGCAGAAACAGCTAACACAGCTGTATTAGGCAGAGTTTCACCTATGACCTGAGATACTTTTTTCCCTTGTTTTGTAAATGATTCTCTTAGGTAAGGACTTTTGATAACGATTGTCGTATTTCCAAGAGTGAATAAGGACATCGCACTATATTTACCTTCGCTTAAAAAGGTGTAATCTTCACTGTTAGTAGAGTGAAATGAGATTGGAGATACATCGTTAAGATAATATAAATATTGAGTTGATAAGGGTTTATCAAATCCGTATTTTGCTTTAACAGCAGCGATTTGTTCACTGTCTTCATTTTGTCCTAACATCATTTGTGCAGGATCTCCTGGCAGTACATTAAATAAGAAGAAGATGACGGTTACTACACCAAAAAGAGTGAGTAAGGCATAAAAGGCTTTATTTAAAATGTAATTTATCAGATGTCAATTGTTAAAAATTAAAACTCTAAATCGTCAATATTATTCCAGTGTTCCTTTTGAGTAACAGTTCCTTTTTCTAAAACGACCACTCCTGGGTTTGCTCTAACAACAGTTTTTAAGACTTTTTCATCACACAAATAGAAATCGAAATCTAAGTTATAAGTCGCTTTTACTTCTTGTTTCTTAGCTTCTCCAGAAGCTGTTAAACCTATCACAGTATACCCTTGCGCTTTTGCTTTATCGGCAAGTGCTTTTAATTGCTCCATACCTTCAGCTTCAGATTTTTCTAAACTGTAAGACACAATCATTACTAATTTATCGGTTTCTAAAAATTGTTGTGTTAAATCTTCATCTTCAGACTCAATGGTGAAATCCTGAATTTTAGGCACATCGCCTTCTTCAATAACATGAGTTTCTACACTTATAATTTCATCATATTCAGCTGGCCCACGACCTCTGTCGGTAAATGTCTTTTCTTCACCGTTTAATTTATAAGTCCATATATAATCGGTTACCGCTTTTTGAGCATCAGCTGGTAATTTCATATTTTCCTGAAAATTATCTCCAATTTTATAAGCCCTAAAATCTTTAAGAGGTAAATTTTGTAAACAATAGTAGGTAAACGCCAGAGAAATCAGATAGGCTCCTAATAGTGCCAGCCAATCGCCTTTGACATTATTTTTTATTACATATACTAAGGCGAATAAAGCAATTGAGAATATTACAGTAAACCACCATCCTATAACTAAAACTCCAAAGGCAAAGATTAATATTAGAGACGTTATCATATAGAACCAATCTTCCTTTTTAGTGTTTTTTGGTATCTTATTTTTAATACCAAAAAAGAATAATGGTATAGTAAATATGAGTAAAAACAGATCTTTATAAAATGACTCTTTAGGCTTTAATTTTAATGCATCACCAAAACATCCACAATCTGATACACAGTTTTTTGTGAACTCCTCTCCTAGTCTACCTGCTGCATCTTGTGCCTCTAAACAGCTGGATGTATACCATGTGAGCCAGGTAAAGAACAGCATCATGAGTAGAATTAATGTCGTTGAGAGTTTACTTTTTAAGCCGAATAGTACTGCAACTCCAAGCACAATTTCAACCACACAAATACATACTGCAAGTAACAGTGAATACGGAATTAAAAACTCAAGGTTTAAAACATCATGAGCAAAATAGTCATTTAGTTTATATGAAAACCCTATAGTATCATTACATTTAATTAAACCAGAAACGATAAATAAACTTCCGACAATGAGTCTTGATATGGTGATAAATATTTTCATATGGAATGAGATAGTTTTAATACAACACAAATATGATATTTAAAAATATCATTAATTACTTAAATGAATCAAAGCAAATACCGAATAATTAATCATATCCTGATAGTTGGCATCAATACCTTCGCTTACTATAGTTTTTCCTGCATTATCTTCAATTTGCTTAACACGTAATAACTTTTGTAAAATCAAATCGGTTAAACTGCTAACACGCATATCACGCCATGCTTCTCCGTAATCATGATTTTTATCCATCATGAGTTGTTTTGTGATGGCAATTTTTTCGTCATATAATGTTGTCGCTTCTTCTAAAGACAAATCGGGTTGCTCTACCACGCCTTTATCTAATTGTACTAAAGCCATAGTACAGTAATTTATAATACCAATAAACTCACTAACTTCTCCTTCATCAACTTTGCGTTCACTATTTTGCTGTAAACCTCTTATACGCTGTGCCTTTATAAATATTTGATCTGTTAAGGATGGTAATCTTAGAATTCGCCATGCACTTCCGTAGTCTTTCATTTTATTGATAAAAAGACTTCGGCATTGCGAAATTACCTCATCATATTGTTTTGAAGTATCTTGCATTTAAAACATTTAATTTTCCGTAAATTTCGCATAAATTAATCAGATTAAAAAACTTTAACCTCACTATATAGTTTTGAGTAAAACCATCAATTGTAAAGGGCAATTAATAGACCTCAGCGAACCTAAAGTTATGGGGATTTTAAACGTAACACCAGATTCATTTTATGATGGCGGACGTTTTAAAAACAAGTCGTTAGTTATACGTCAAGTAGAAACAATGCTTAACGAAGGTGCTACTTTTATTGATTTAGGTGCCTATAGCTCCCGACCTGATGCTGAAGACATTTCTGTAGATGAAGAATTGCAGCGTAGTCTTCCAATAGTTGAATTTATTACCAAAAATTTCCCTGAAGTTTTGCTATCGATAGACACCTTTAGAAGCGAGGTCGCAAAAGCATGTGTTGAAGCAGGCGCCTGTATGGTTAATGATATATCGGCAGGACATTTAGATAAAAAAATGCTAAAAACGGTTGCGGGTTTACAAGTTCCGTACATTATGATGCATATGAGAGGTAATCCAAAAACAATGCAACAACTTACCAACTATAAGGTTTTGGTCAAGGATATCCTCTTGTACTTTTCTGAACGTATTGCTAAAGCCAGAGCTCTAGGCATCATCGATTTGATTGTAGATCCAGGGTTTGGGTTTGCTAAAACGACAGCGCAAAATTACGAGCTGCTCAACAAATTAGAGCATTTAAACAGAACTGATTTACCGATTTTAGCAGGTCTTTCCAGAAAATCTATGATTTATAAACCGCTTGAAACGACGGCAAATAATGCGCTTAACGGAACTACTATTCTTAATACTATTGCCCTTCAAAAAGGAGCAAGCATATTACGAGTTCATGATGTTAAAGAAGCTATAGAGTGTATCAAGTTAACCCAACAATTACGAGCTACATGAAACACTTTTATTTACTATTAACTGTTATAATTTTATCGTCCTGCGGAAATGAAAAAATACTATTGCTTCCTGAAGTTCATGGCGCTCCAGTTACCGAAGTTTCAGATGTGTCTCATGCCTATTTATTTTATGATGAAACACAAACAGATAGTGTTGAACTCAATCGAAAAAACCTGATCGGAACTACCAACTGGCTCATAAATGTCGATAAGCGACTCACCTTAGCACAAGCAATTCCGAAGATCAAGTTTTTACAAGACAAAAAACGCAATGCCAAAATGCATAAAAATGAAAACGCTAAAAATTACTATACCTGCAATGACACGAGCATTCAAAATTTAGGCTTTTTGGAGTTTACTGATGTCGTCTACAACTCAGTAGAAACCGACGATGATATTCTCAAAATTCAAATCAAAAAAGAACCAATTTTACTTTTAAAAATGAATGAAGATTCAAAAATTACAGCTTCTGATATTTTTGGAGGACAACTAACCAATAGAGGAGATTATAGCTTGGATGATTTAAGCAATAATCGATTTAAAAACCTAACTTCTGGTTATTACAGTAAAATTATTCTTATGATTAATACTAAACTATCGTTTCAGGATTATATCAAATTTAAATGTTCTGTTGACACCAACAAAATTAGCAGTTTGGTTATAGACAGTAACGAATTCATTTATTAACCAATAATTATTACATTTACGCTAAACCACTTTAACTTGGAAAAATTCAAATTTTGGGATTTTGGAATTATAGATTTTATCGACGTCTTTCTTGTCGCTATTCTACTCTATTACGTCTATAAGCTGGTTAAAGGTACCGTTGCTGTTAATATTTTTATTGGCATTATCATCATCTATTTGGTATGGAGAGTGACCGATTTTCTGGACATGTACATGTTACATCGTATTTTTGACGGATTCATTAAAGTAGGAATTATAGCGCTTATCGTAGTGTTTCAGCCAGAAATCAGAAAATTCCTGCTTATGGTAGGATCTACAAACCTGAGTGGTCGTGGTAAGTTTTTCAAAAAAATGAAATTCTTAAAAACGGAAGCAGAAACTGAAACCGATATCAATGCACTGGTGAATGCATGTGATAGAATGAGTCAGTCCAGAACTGGTGCTTTAATCGTTTTAGAACGTAATAATAATCTGGATTTTTTGACCAATACTGGTGATGAAATGAATATTAAAGTCACACAGCCTATCATCGAAAGTATATTCTTTAAAAATAGTCCGCTTCATGATGGTGCTGTCATTATAGAGAATAACATCGTAAAAGCTACTCGCGTGATTCTTCCGGTGAATAACGAAAAAAACATTCCGCAACGCTTTGGGCTACGCCATCGCGCAGCTGTTGGTATAACTGAAAAAACAGATGCAATTGCCTTGGTGGTAAGTGAAGAAACAGGTCAAATTTCCTATTTAAAAAATGGTGAATTTATCATATTTGAAGACCTGCAAGAATTAACAACTTTACTCTATAAAGATTTAACTTAGATGACTTGTAACAACTGTGAAACATCTCTAACTCCAGAACAAAAATTTTGTTCAAATTGTGGCGAAATCATCAACGCAAAACGTTTACAGTTAACATCTATTATTGGATTGTTTTTTTCTAACTTCTTAAGTTACGACAACAAATTTGCACGAACTTTTAGAGAGCTTACCGTCAAACCAGAAATTGTTATCGACAATTATGTTCATGGCTTCAGAAAAAAATATGTCAATGTCATTAGTTACTTAGGACTTGCAATAACCTTAATTGGTTTACAATTCTTTATCTTACGCCGTTTTTTTCCAGAATTGTTATCTGCTGATATCATTTCACCTACCAACCCGATAAAAGTTAATAACGAGACCTTTGATTATAACTCTATTGTAGATTCATTTTATGAATACCAGGGCTTATTAACAATAGTGTTTATTCCCTTATACGCCATAGCATCGAAACTCCTTTTTTTTGATTCAAAAAAGTATAATCTTGCTGAGCATTTTGTTATTAATATATACGCTAATGCACATTTTTTTATCTTTTGGTTCTTTGTAACCCTCCTGACCCTACCGTTAAATATCAATTATAATATATTATCGCAATTAGCTCTGCTTCCAATGTTAGTATATATGACCCATGTTTTTAAGAGATTGTATTCTATCAAAACTGTTGATGCGTTTGCCAGAGTTGTATTATACTACATCATGGTATTTGTGGTGATGATAATAATTCTTATTATATTCGGAATAGTATACGGTATATACTTAGGAGCAACAGGGCAAATTACACCAATAGATATGCATTAATTATGAACTGTAAAAACTGTAATATTGAACTCGCACCAAAAAGCGACTTTTGCAATCAATGTGGCGGAAAAGTTATAAGAAATCGCTTAACCTTCAGAAATCTTTTTGAGCATTTAAGTGAAACGTTTTTTAATTATGACAATAAACTTTTACGAACCTTTATTGATTTAATTAAAAAACCTGAAGTAGTCATAGGTGGTTATATTGATGGTGTGCGAAAACGCTATGTGAATCCTATTAGTTACTTCGGACTAGCAATTACAGTTAGCGGTTTATATTTACTATTTCTCAATAAATTTTTCCCCGAATCCTTAGATTATTCAAATTTTGCAGTTAAAGGTCAAGAGGAATTTCAGCAAAAAAACATGTCGTTCATCCAAGAATACATGTCAATATTTATGATGCTCTATGTTCCTGTTTATGCATTCATTGCCTATATCACCTTTATTGGAACAAGGAAATTCAATTATACCGAATTAATAGTTGTTTTTATGTATTGGCAATCTCAGTTCTCTCTTGTATCTGCAGTTGCTATTATTATTGGAGCAATTTTTGGTATCACAAATGGCATCCTAAGCATGTTCTTTATACCAATAATGTTTATTTATGGCGTATACATTTTACAACGACTCTATAAGCTCAGTTTAGGGCAAATGGCATTGCGCACACTGTTATTTTTTGTGGTTTTAGGAGTTGTCTTCGTCATCATTACCATTATAATGGTTGTAATTATGTTAATCACAGGAGATTTTCAACAGATGATTGAAGCGCAAAGAGCAGCCAGAGAAGCTGCAGGTTCATAAACTAAACCGCTTCGGCTTTTAAAAACTGAACTTCATACAGGTTTCTATAATAGCCATTCTCAACTTTAAGAAGTTCGTCATGCGTGCCTTTTTCTACTATTTCACCTGCATCCATCACAATAATCTGATCGGCTTGTTGAATCGTCGCCAAGCGATGTGCAATAACAATTGAAGTTCTACCCTGAGTAATTTTATCGGTTGCATCCTGCATCAATTGCTCAGAATAGGAGTCGACTGAAGACGTTGCTTCATCTAAAATTAAAATACTTGGGTTAGTAACATAAGCTCTTAAAAATGAAATAAGCTGACGCTGACCAGAAGATAACATAGCACCACGTTCTTTTACATTATAGTGATACCCGTTAGGCAAACTAGAAATAAAATTATGAATCCCTATATCTTTGGCAGCTTGAACAACTTGTTCTTCGGAAATATCATCATTTTTGAGCGTGATATTATTAAGTATGGTATCAGCAAATAAAAACACATCCTGGAGTACTACTGCTATTTGTGACCTAAGTGACTGCAAGGTCAAATTTTTAATATCTGTGCCGTCAATACATATAGTTCCGTCATTGATATCATAAAAACGATTTAAGAGGTTTATAATCGTAGACTTTCCTGCTCCTGTTGCTCCAACAATAGCAACGGTCTGACCAGCTTTGACATCCAGCGAAATACCTTTGAGAACTTCTTCATCTTGAACATAAGAAAAATGTACATTCTTAAATGAAATATCACCTTTAAACTCTGTAGCAACTTCAGAACCCGAATCATCGATTTGCGATGTTGTATCTAATACTTTAAAAACACGGTCTGCTGCGACCATTCCCATTTGTAGTGTATTAAATTTGTTGGCAATTTGATTTAACGGTCTGAATAACATTGGTACAAACATGATAAAAGCAAATAAATTTCCTTCAGTTGCTGTACCTTGAATAACAACCATCAAGCCTCCAACCCAGATAATACTTCCTAAGGTAATAGATGATAATAAATCTGCAATAGGAAAAAAGATAGAGTTATACCAAACTGTTTTTAACCAGCCTTTTTTATGACGTTCATTAATGTCTTTGAATTTTTTGAATTCAGTATCTTCTCTTGTAAATAATTGAAGAATCTTCATCCCAGTGACACGTTCTTGAACAAAAGAATTTAGATTAGACACTTCTGTCCTCACTTCTTCAAAAGCACGTTTCATATACTTCTGAAATATTTTCGTAGCAAATAATACAATTGGCATGGTCACAAACGCAATAAGACTTAATTTCCAATTGATATAAACCATCGCACCAGCAACCACCAGCATTTTAAGGAGATCACTAAATATCATAAATAAGCCTTGACCAAAAATATCTGCAATACGTTCCATATCTGTTACAGTTCTGGTTATTAAAACTCCTACAGATGATGTGTCGTAATATTTCATTCTAAACCTCAATACATGGTTATAGAGTTTGACACGAATATCTTTAACAACCGACTGGCCTAACCAACTCGCATAGTAGATAAACAGTAACTGACTTACCACTTCGAGTATAAGTAAAACCAGCATGGCTATGATATACATAACAAATCCGTTATAATCCTGAACTTTCACATGATTATCTATGGCTTCCTGTAAAACTAAAGGTCTTAACACACCAAATACAGCAAGACCAATCACGCACAGTAAAGAACCAAAAAACACCAACCTGTATGGCTTAATGTATTGAAGTAATCGCTTGAACAATTCGAGATCAAAAGCTTTAGTCTTTTTGTTTTCCATTTAGCTATTTACTGTTTTATAATTTCTGGGTATTCTATATTTACGAGATACAAACCATGAGCTGGTACCGAAAACCCTGCCTCTCTTCTATCTTTAGACTTGATGATATCATGCAAACTTTCTAATTGAAGTTTACCTAAACCAATATTAACAAGAGTTCCTACTATGGCTCGTACCATATTTCTTAAAAAACGATCAGCTTTAATTGTAAAAATTAATTCATCATTTTCAAATCGCCAACTGGCTTTCATCAATTTACAATGATACGTTTTTACATCTGTATTCACCTTAGAAAAACATTGAAAATCATTATACTGCAATAGAATATCACAAGCTTTATTCATCGCATCAATATCTAAGGTTTTTTGCAAAGCGTAAGCAAAAGCGAAGTTAAACACATTTTTTTGTGTCGAAATTCTATAATGATACGTTCTGCTTATAGCGTGAAATCTCGCATGTGCATCTGGTTTAACTTTAAAAACATCACGTACAGCAATAGCTTTAGGAAGAAAAGAATTGAGCTTAAATATGAGATTTTCTGGGAGCTCTAAATCATAATCAAAATGTGCAAAAAACTGTGTTGCGTGAACTCCTGCATCTGTTCTACCTGCTCCAACTACAGCTATGTCTGTTTTTAAAAGTGTCGATAAAGCGTTTTCTAAAACTTCTTGTACAGATATAGCATCTGGTTGATTTTGCCAACCATGATATGCTTTTCCGTTATATGATAATTCGATAAAAAAACGCAATAGAAACCTTACTTTTGTAAAAGCACAAAGATAATTAGTTTTGATGGTTATCATCTTACATTAACATAATTAAAATATTTTGAGCTGAAAAGCCTCTCGGCATTAATACTTAATCCTTATATGACTAAAATCCTCTTACTTTCTGATACGCACAGCTATATAGACGATGACATTTTAAAGTATGTCAAGCAAGCTGATGAAGTTTGGCATGCTGGTGATATAGGAAACCTAGAGGTTACTGATGCTATTAAGGCGATAAAACCTTTACGAGCTGTTTATGGTAATATTGATGATGCTAAAGCACGTGTTGAATTTCCTGAGAATAATCGGTTTATGTGTGAAGATGTCGATGTATGGATAACACATATTGGAGGTTATCCTCCTAAATATAATATGCGAACACGAGATGTGATAAAAGCGAATCCGCCACGTATTTTTATCTGCGGACATTCACATATTTTAAAAGTGATGCCAGATAAACGTTATAATTTAATTCATATGAATCCGGGTGCTGTTGGAAAACATGGGTTTCATAAAATAAGAACCATGCTACGTTTTACTATTGATGGCAAAAAAATTGATAATCTAGAAGTTATTGAATTTCCAAAGCGCTAGTTCAATATTTTTTGCATAAAAAAACCCAAGATCTTCACCTTGGGTTTACGCACTAAAATAATTAAGATAATAGGGTTTATCGTAATCGATCGACAGATTTTACAAGATCTTCATCCTTTTTTATGGCTTTATTGGCTAAAACCAATAATACGATAGATAAAATAGGTATGAATATCCCAACACCTTTCTCAGAGATATGACTCTCTCCAGGTGGTATTAGCAATTGATACACAAAAAATCCTAATAAAATAAAGTTTAATATGATATTAAGTCGTCCCAAAACAAATTGAAACTTCCTGTTTTTAAAATTCAAAATTGAAATTAAAGATAATAAAGCCGATCCTAAAAACAAACCTAAATACAAATATTCGTCCTTAGCATAAACTGGTATGTCATCACTATTAGTCCATAAATGGAATACAAAAATCAAACCAGCAGAAACAGCAGCTGATAATAATAGATATATAGTTTGTATACGTTGAATCATTTATCAATATCTTTAACGAGGCACAAAATTAATAGTTTCTTTTTAAAAGATGTATTAAATTTTAAAAATAAAATTGTATTATTGCAGTAACAATCTGTTACATTCAGAGTAACAATTGATTAATCTTCAGATTTTTTTCAAATTTTTCCCATTATTTTATTTTACAGAAAAAGAAAAGTAAGAACTAAATCCATTTCAAAGAATAAACTTAATTAGTATATACATACATGTTCGAAATTTCCGAATTAAAAGCAAAGAAGCTTCCTGAACTTCAGGATATAGCTCAAAAATTAAACGTACCTAAATACCGTACATTAAAAAAATTAGATCTTGTTTACCAAATCTTAGATTTACAAGCAAGCAATCCAGATGCTGTAAAAAAAGAGGTTATTGAGCCTGCATCTACTCCAACATCTAAACCTGAACCTAAAAAACCTGCTCAGCAACGTAAACCTAGAGCTCGTGTTGAAAAGAAAGACGTAAAAAATCCTTCGCAACAGAAAATGGAATTGGATGACCAGAAGGATTCAAAAAAAGATGTAAAAGCTGAAGATAAAACTTCTAATACTGCATCAAAAGAAAAAAAGGATACCAGAAGTAATCAAAGAAACAGTAATCAGAACACTGATAATCGTTCAAAAAATTCTAATGACAATAAACAAAACAATCGTCAGAAGAATGATAATAAGCAGAATAATCAGCGTTCTAAAGATAATAATGGTAACCAACACAAAAATAACGGCAACAAGGATAACCGTAACCGCTATAGAGAGCCTGATTTTGAATTTGACGCTATCATTGAAAGTGAAGGTGTTTTAGATATCATGCAGGATGGTTATGGCTTTTTAAGGTCTTCAGATTATAACTATTTATCATCACCTGATGATATTTATGTATCACAATCGCAAATCCGTTTATTCGGATTAAAAACCGGAGATACTGTACTCGGTCATGTAAGACCTCCAAAGGAAGGAGAAAAATATTTCCCTTTAATAAAGGTGAGCAAAATTAATGGTCAAAAGCCAGAGGTTGTTAGAGACCGTGTTTCTTTTGAACACTTAACGCCTTTATTTCCGCAGGAAAAATTTAATATCGCAGAGAAGCAAAGCACAATTTCTACTCGTATAATGGACTTGTTTTCTCCTATCGGAAAAGGGCAACGTGGTATGATTGTATCACAACCTAAAACAGGTAAAACGATGTTATTGAAAGATGTTGCAAACGCCATTGCTGCCAATCATCCTGAAGTTTATCAAATGATTTTACTCATTGATGAGCGTCCTGAAGAAGTTACAGATATGCAACGTAATGTTCGTGGAGAAGTTATCGCTTCTACTTTTGATAAAGAAGCACATGAGCATGTTAAAATTGCTAATATCGTTTTAGAAAAAGCAAAACGCTTAGTTGAATGCGGTCACGATGTTGTAATCTTATTAGATTCTATTACACGTTTAGCTAGAGCTTATAACACCGTACAACCCGCTTCTGGTAAAATATTGAGTGGTGGTGTTGATGCGAATGCATTACATAAGCCAAAACGTTTCTTCGGAGCTGCACGTAATATTGAAAATGGAGGTTCACTAACTATAATTGCTACTGCTTTAACTGAAACAGGCTCAAAAATGGATGAAGTGATCTTTGAAGAGTTTAAAGGAACAGGTAATATGGAACTGCAATTAGATCGTAAGATTTCTAACCGTAGAATTTTCCCTGCTATTGACTTGACATCTTCGAGTACACGTCGTGATGACATCTTATTAGATGAAACTACAATTCAGAGAATGTGGGTGATGCGTAAATACCTTGCGGATATGAATCCAGTTGAAGCGATGGAGTTTATTAACGACCGATTCAAACAAACAAGAAATAATGAAGAGTTTTTAGTATCTATGAACGGATAACTAAAACTTATAAGTTTACATAAAAAGCTCTCAATATTAATTGAGAGCTTTTTTTATTATTCATTTTTAAAACAACTAAAAAAATATAAAATAAAAAAAAAGCTTCTCATAAGAGAAGCTTAATAATTTTAAGTTATAAGTTCTAGTTAGCTTAGTGAAGCAACGTGCTTAGTTAAGCTAGACTTTAAGTTAGATGCTTTATTATCATGGATAATATTGTTTTTAGCTAACTTATCAATCATTGAAATAACTGAAGGTAAGTATTCACTTGCTTCTTTAGCTTTTTCCATGTCACGTAATCTTTTGATAGCACCACGAGTTGTTTTGTGCTGGTATCTGTTACGTAAACGCTTAGATTCGTTACTTCTTATTCTTTTTAATGCTGACTTATGATTTGCCATTGTATTTTATTTCTTATTTAAAAAATTGTAGCCCGTAGGGGAATCGAACCCCTCTTACCAGGATGAAAACCTGGCGTCCTAGCCGATAGACGAACGGGCCATTTGAGTTATTTCAGTCGCAGATTAAAAATTTAAACCGCTTTTCAAATGAACATGCAATTACTCATTGCGGATGCAAAAATACAACTATTTTTAAATGTTGCAACACCTAGATAAACTTTTTTAAAAAAAATTTAATAGGCTTTAGCAAATAAAACTCTTTTTTCTGAAGGTTTTCCAGAGAATACGCAGGTTCCAGCCTCTTTTTTAACATCCATAGGAATACACCTAATTGTTGCTTTTGTAAGCTCTTTTATTTTTTGTTCCGTTTCAGCAGTGCCATCCCAATGCGCAGAAATAAAACCTGTTTTTATTTCTAAAACAGTCTTAAAGGTTTCAAAATCATTAACTTCAGTAATGTGTGCATCTCTATAGCTAAGTGCTTTGCTAAATAATTCGTTTTGAATCGTCTCTAATAACGTTTTAACAGTAGCTACCAAATCGCTCATTACAATCACTTCTTTAGTTAAAGTATCTCGTCGCGCTAATTCTACGGTTCCATTTTCTAAATCTTTTGGACCAATTGCTATTCGTAAAGGTACGCCTTGTAATTCATGCTGAGCAAATTTTGCTCCAGGTCGATGTGTTGTTCTTGAGTCAAACTTACAAGATACACCCAAAGCTTTTAAGTCCTTAATAATAGTATTGGCTTTTTCAGTAATCAAATCTAATTGTTCGTCATTTTTATATATAGGAACAATAACCACTTGAGATGGTGCTAGATTTGGAGGTAAAACCAACCCCTTATCATCACTATGGGTCATGATTAATGCTCCCATTAAACGTGTAGAAACGCCCCAAGAAGTAGCCCATACATGATCTAATTTACCTTCATTATTAGTAAACTTCACATCAAAGGCCTTAGCGAAATTTTGCCCTAAAAAGTGAGATGTACCTGCCTGAAGCGCTTTTCCATCTTGCATTAAGGCTTCAATACAATAGGTTTCAACGGCTCCAGCAAAACGTTCACTTTCAGTTTTAATTCCTTTAATGACTGGAATAGCCATAAAATTTTCTGCAAATTCAGCATAGATATCATTCATTTGTTCAGCTTCAGCGATAGCTTCGGCTTCAGTCGCATGAGCAGTATGTCCTTCTTGCCATAAAAATTCGGCAGTTCTTAAAAACAAACGTGTTCTCATCTCCCAGCGTACCACATTTGCCCATTGATTAATTAGTATAGGTAGATCTCTATAACTTTGAATCCATCCTTTATAGGTATTCCAGATAATAGCTTCACTTGTAGGTCTTACAACAAGTTCTTCTTCCAGTTTTGCTTCAGGGTCTACTCTAAGTTTTCCTTCATTATCAGGATCATTTTGAAGTCTGTAATGTGTTACAACTGCACATTCTTTAGCGAAACCTTCAGCATTCTTTTCTTCGGCTTCAAACAAACTTTTAGGCACAAAAAGTGGAAAATATGCATTTTGATGTCCAGATTCTTTAAACATTCTATCTAATTCTGCTTGCATTTTTTCCCAAATCGCATAACCATACGGTTTAATGACCATACACCCTCTAACTGCTGAATTCTCAGCTAAATCAGCCTTTACGACCAATTCATTATACCATTTTGAATAGTCTTCTGCTCTTGTTGTAAGATTTTTACTCATTTTCAGTGTTTTGGCACAAAAATTGTGATTATGTTAAATAAAAAAATAGTTCAGCAAAACTAACTATTTTTGTAACGTTCAACAATAAAAATCAAGAGATATGCAATTAAACAATTACATACAAAAGAAATTTCCATTTTTTGTTGCACTAAGCTTAACATTTCTGTTTGCTTCTTGTGGATCATACCAATATGTTGGTTATGACAGTGATGGTATTTATAGCGATGAAGCTATTGTCAATGTAGAAGCAACTAACGCCCCTTCTGAAGATCAAAGTGTTTATAAAGATTATTTCACTGAAAAATCTTTACAATACAGTAGCATTTCTGATGAGGAGGATGCAATATTTACAGATATTGATGCTTATGAAGGAGCTTATGATGATGAAATTAGTGATGAAGAAGCCTATACTGGTTATGCTGGTTGGGGAGCTTCCAATGAAAATATCACAATCAATGTATATGATAACAGCTGGTTTAATCGTGGCTGGGGAGGTTATGGTGTAGGATGGTACAACGCTTATTGGGGTTGGAACAATTGGGGATGGAACCGACCTTGGGGTTGGGGCTATAACAATTGGGGATGGAATGTTGGCTGGGGCTATGGTGGCTGGGGCTGGAATACTGGCTTTTGGTGCCCTCCAGGTTACGGATATGGTTATGGATATAATAATTTCTACAGAGGTGCTAATTATTGGAACAGAAGCCGAAATACTTTAGCTTATAATTATGGACGACGAGGTGCTTCAAATGCTGCTTATAACAGGAGTTCTATGACATCAAGACGTAGTAATGTATCTAGCTCAAGAAGAAGTGCTACATCTATACGAAACAGAAATAGTTCTACATTCAGATCTGGAAGAAATAATGCAACTATTTCTAGACCGAGAACTACAACAAGATCTCGTTCAACAACAACCAGATCAAGAACTAGAAATAATTCATCATTCTCTAGACCTTCTACAAGCCGAAGAAACTCAAGTTCATCTTCAATGAGAAGTTCTAATAGATCAAGTAGAAGCTCTTCTTCCGCACGAAGTTCTAGTAGCTCTAGCAGAAGTTCTTCTTCTGTAAGAAGTTCTAGTGGAAGTTCTAGGTCGTCAGGATCTAGATCATCAAGCGGTAGTCGTCGTTCAGGAGGTAGAGGATAATCTAAATTCAGTTTAAGTCAAAAAAAATTAATATGAAAAAATTAACTATGCTGTTAGCCATAGCAGTACTCTCTATGTCTAATATTATGGCTCAGGACATTTCAGATGCCCTAAGGTTTTCACAAGATGAAATTCAAGGATCTGCTCGATTTAGAGCATTAAGTGGTGCTTTTGGAGCTCTTGGAGGCGATATGTCGGCTGTTAGTATAAATCCCGCCGGATCTGCTGTATTTAGTAGAAGTCATGCTTCTATTTCTTTATCGAGTTTAAATACTGATAACGATATTTCTTATTTCAATGGTTTGAGTTCATCATCAGATTCGAAAGTTGACCTACATCAAGGTGGAGCAGCTTTTGTATTTGCCAATAACAATGAAAATTCTTCATGGAAAAAGTTAGTTTTGAGTATTGCTTATGACAAAACCGCTAATTATGACGATCAGTGGTTTGCAACTGGAACTAACACGAACTCTATTGACAATTACTTTTTAGCTTATGCACAAGGGCAACGATTAGATGAAATATCTGCTTTTCCAGGTGAATCAATATCTGAAGCATATGCAGAAATAGGACGTTTTTATGGTTTTGGAAACCAACAGGCTTTCTTAGGTTATGAATCATTTATTTTAGAACCTACAAATAACACAGATGAGAACACCACATACACATCTAATATAGCACCTGGTACTTTTAATCAGGAATATGATTATATCGCTAGAGGTTACAATGGAAAATTTACATTTAATGCCGCTGCACAATATAATGACAAATTATATTTAGGACTTAATTTAAATGGTCACTTTATAAATTATGAGCGTTTTACACGCTTTACAGAATCAAATTCTAATGCTGGCTCACTTGTTACAGATGTTGCCTTTGAAAACAACCTGCTTACTACTGGTAACGGTTTCTCTTTTCAACTAGGAGCAATTTTAAAACTGACTAAAGAGTTTAGAGCTGGTTTTACTTATAATTCTCCAACTTGGTTCACCATATTTGAAGAAACCTCTCAAAATATTGCAACATCTGCTACTGATGATGATGGCTCATTCAACACCTTTGTTAATCCGGAGGTAATTAATATTTTTCCTGAATACAGATTACAATCTCCTGGTAAGATTACAGGAAGTTTAGCTTATGTATTTAGTGATCGAGGTTTATTAAGTTTTGATTATTCGAGAAGAAACTATAAAAACACGAAATTTCGCCCAACTTCTGATGCCTTCTTTGCATCTCAAAACGCCATAATGGACGACCTTTTTAAAATTGCAAACACTTACAGATTTGGAGGAGAATATAAATACAAACAATTCAGCTTTAGAGGTGGTTACAGATTTGAAGAAAGCCCTTATAAAGATGATTCTTTTTATGGAGATTTAACAGGATATTCTCTAGGTTTAGGTTATGACTTTGGTAATACCAGATTAGATTTAACTTATGATCAAGCTGAAAGAACTGTTAATAATGAGCTATTTTCTGTAGGTCTTACAGATGCCGCTACATTAGACACAAGAAACTCTAACATTACATTGACCTTAGGTTTTAATTTATAACACCTATTACACATCAAAAAATGCTGAACAAATTGTTCAGCATTTTTTTTTGATACCATAATACCATTAAAATCAATTTTAAAATAATTTTTTGCTTTAATGTTAATCTATTTATAGCTTACTGAGCTTTTTGATGACTCTGCAAGCAACCACAAGACTTAAAAGTCACTTAGTTATCTTTTTATAATTGTATTATGTGTAGCTTTATTTTGCGAGTAAAAAATCTGAGAATCTTCTTGCAATAGAATAGACATATTCCTCTTGCGTATTACTGAGTATAATTATTGTAATTCCTTTATTTGGATAGATCCATAGGTCTGAAGCAAAGAGATTACTTGCTCCACCGTGGACCACTAATTTATTCTCTGAATCATTATTTTCAATTCCCCAACCATATCCATAGTGCGTATATAAATCATTGAATTCAAAATGAGGATAGAGATATTTATCGGTTGTTGCTTCATCAAGCACTGTTTGATCTTGTATCGCTTGGCTCCAGAGTAATAAGTCACTTGCCCTTGTTAAAAGACCTCCATTGCCTTTGAGATTGAGATACGGACCTTTTTCGCTCCAATTCTCTTCATTAGGTTTTTTAGCTTCAGTACCATCTAAAAAACCGTTAGCGACTTCATTAGTTTTCCAATCAGGAATGACATAACCCGTATGGTACATTTTTGAAGGTTTAAAAATGGTTTCATTTAAGTAGGTTTCATAATCCATTCCGCTAACTTTTTCGATGATTAAGCCAAGTAAGCTATATCCCATATTAGAATAATTAAACTGTTCACCAACTGGACTTATCAGTTTGCTTCTGAATACTTTCTTTAGAAATTTTTCTTCTGTAATAGCATCATAATCATCACCTATTCCATCTGTTAAACCAGAAGAATGTGTAAGCAACTGATGAATAGTTATATTCTTTTTATCGTCAGGAACTCCTTCAAAGTATTTTGATATTTTATCATTAACAGCTACTTTATTTTGCATGGACAATTTTAGTATTCCTGCTGCGGTAAATTGTTTTGTAATTGAACAAATATCAAAAACGGTATTTATGTCATTAAGCCCATTTTCTTGACTATTCTTTTTTCCATAGGCCTTATTAAATATAATGCTGTCATTTTGAGCAACTAAAATAACTCCTGAAAAACCTTTCGACATAAGTTTTTTATCAATGGTAGTTAAATCATAAATTTTCAACTCACCATTACGAATCGCTGTGTAAATTCCTTCTGGTTGTGTTGCAACTAATTCATTAAAAACACCATTTTCAGGATTTTTAAATTCTATTTTATAATCGTCTGATACCTCAAAAGAAAATTTATGTTCACCAGTTGCAACTAATTCATATTCTGGTTGTCCGTCTACAAATAAAAATAATTTAGTATCATTAACTTTTGTGTAAATGTCTATTATCATTCCTGTTTCTTCAAGCACATATTCACCTACATATTGTTTTAAAGAATCACGAGTATTTTTATCAGCAGTTTCTTGTTCACTGCTATTTGTATAACTAAAGGCCATAGATGAAAATGACATCATTAGAAGTAATATGATTGTGTTTGTTGTTTTCATTTTATTTTTAAATTTTAAATATGATTTTATTACTTTATTTAAGCATTTCTGGTGGTGATACTTTTACTGCGCTAGTAAAAAATTTGATATCTCTCTTGCAATTGTGTATACAGATTGATCAAATTCATTACTGAGTACGATTATTGTAATTCCCTTGTTTGGGTAGATCCACATATCTGATGAAAACAAATCACTCGCGCCTCCATGAAGCACTAACTTATTCTCGGAGTCATGATTTTCAATTCCCCAGCCATATCCATAGCTATCATATATATTTGTAGGTTGAAAATGCGGAAAAAGATATTTAGATGTAGTTGCTTCATCTAGTACTGTATTGTTCATTATTGATTGGCTCCAGAGTAATAAATCATTTGCTCGTGTTAGAATACCTCCATTAGCTTTAAGATTGAGATATGGACCGTTGTCACTCCAATTCTCTTCATTTGGCTTATTATTTTCAACGCTATTCAAATAACCGTTAGCCACTTCATCTTCTTGCCAATCTGGAATTACATAACCAGTATGGTACATGTTTGAAGGTTGAAAAATCTGTGAATTTAAAAAGCTTTCATAATCCATTTCACTAACTTTTTCAATGATTAAACCAAGTAAGCTATAGCCTACATTAGAATAGTTAAACTGTTCACCTACTGGACTAATTAATGCGCTATTAAAAACTTGCTCTAAAAATTCTTCCTCTGTAATAGTGTCATAATCTCCACCTATTCCATTTAATAAACCAGAAGAGTGTGTGAGCAACTGATGTATTGTTATGTCCTCTTTGTCGTTAGGAACAGCGTCAAAGTATTTTGATAAACTATCATTAACTGTAAGCTCATTTTGCATCTCTAATTTTAAAATCCCAGCCGCAGTCAATTGTTTTGTAATAGAACACATATCAAAAACAGTATTGATATCATTAAATCCATTTTCTTGACTATTTTTTCTTCCATATGCTTTGTTAAATAAGATCTCGTCATTTTGAGCGACTAAAACAACACCTGAAAAGTCTCTTGCCATAAGTTCTACATCAAGGGAAGAAAAATCATCAATTATTACATCGTCATCACTATTAGTACAACTAAGAGTCATTAATGTAAATGACATTATTAGAAGTAATAAGATTGTATTCGTTTTTTTCATGATTTTTATATTGTTAATTGATTAAAGTAAAAGTTTGAATATTTAAAAAATAGAAACCCAAGTGAATTCACTTGGGCTTTAGAATATTGAGTTTTAGAAAAAGAAGCCAACAGATAATTGAACTACTCCATTTCTATTTTTATCTGTAAAACCATCTACATCGTTAATATTAGAGAGTCCTAGATTATATCTTAAGTTAAAATTGAGGCCATTATCTAACTTATAGCCTAATCCAAAATTAACACCATAATCTATTGGCTTTAATAGTTCTTTATAATCTAAGGTACCGCCTTTAGTAGACAATAAAAAACCTATTTGAGGTCCTGCTTCTAAACTCAATTTTTCTGTAACATAGTACTTTCCAATTAATGGAACATTTAAATAGTTGAGCGAAACTCTGCCCTCAGATCCGACGTTTATATCAGCTCCTTGTCCGGAATATATAATCTCGGGTTGCAAGGAAAATTTGTTTGTGATTTTCCATTCTGCCATGACACCAATGTGGAAATCTGTATTGGGCTTAAGGTCTTCTGTATTGTCTCCTGTAATAAAGGCAAAGTTTAAACCTGCTTTCGCTCCAAATTTAATATCTTGAGCATTGACGGTTGTTAATCCTAAAACTGTAATAACAGTAACTAATAATAATTTTTTCATGTTTTATATTTTTTGATTTATTGGTGCAAACGTAATTTTCAAAACAAAACGAAAAGTTAAATTTGAGATTGGAAACGTACTGAAACAGTGGAATTACACGAATCAGGACGTTTTATTAATTCCTTTTATAGGCATTCCGTTTAAAATATTTTTTTAAGATTGAAACGATATGATATTCTGAACAGCAATAATCCTAAAGACTCAGAATTTGATTTGACTGTTATTGTATTATCCGTTCCTTCGTAATTGGGAGTAACACCTAGGTATTGATATCTTAAGGATAAGGTGAAGTTATTGATGTGTCCACCAATACCAATTCCAGCGGTAAAATTTGATTGATTTATTTTGGTTTCATCATCTGTATGCACAAATGAAAATAATGATGAATAGCCAAACCTTGGTTCAACGAACAGGTGTTTTTTTATGGGCAGTCTATAGAAAAATGTAATGGCTCCAAATTTAAAGTCATTTGAAGATAGTATTTCAATATTTTCATCTCCTGTATTTGTTGAACCTGGAATAAAATTTCCGCCAGTTAAAAAGTCTAATCCTATTTGTCCAAATGGATAAGATTTCATGATATTGAGATGAAATTCACCTTTCCCACGAGTGTTTTTATTTCCAATAACATTCCCAATTCCTACACCTACTTCCATGAATGTATCTTGAGCGTGTATAAACTGTAATGTCAATACAAATGCAAATAAGAGTAAGAAATGCCTTGGCTTGCTTTTTAGCTCGTGTAGAAGTTTTAATTTAAAGTTTGTGGTCATTCTTATAAGGTTTATAACACTAAAACTATATAGTTAACAGCTAATGCGTAAAGAAAAAAAATAGCGGTTTTACAAACCAGTCATAAAGATCAATACAACTATTGACCTTCATTTTGGTAATAAAAACCGCTATCTAACACACAGAGTTATTATAGAGGGCGTTTAATTCAATTTTCTTTTAAATATGTAACGTGTAATAAAAATACCGTTTCCGTCATTTGCGCCTGCATCACTTTCAACAGCACTTGTTATGAATAGTAAATCCCAGCCTTCAGAAATCATTGCAGTTAATTTTGAGGAAATTACAGCATCATTTGCTGCGATATTCTGGAATCGTATGCCAGCGACATTATAGAAGTTTAATAGTTTTGTTTCTTCAAAATCCTTTACCCTAATATCTTTTCTTTTAGACTTATTTCTCGTATTGTCATCTTCTGTCTGAGTCGACGTAAATTTTTTATAGTCTCTTTTTTCATTTGCAGAAATTAAACGCGATCGACCTAAACCATCAGGTACAATAGATTCTACGCTTGTAATTACTTTTACCTCGAATTCCTGCTGCTTTAATTCTTCTTGTGCAAAAACAGTAGTTGCTAAAAATGTAAACACGAGTAGTGTTGTTAATTTAATTTTTATCATTTTTTTTTAATTGTAGTGCTATTATTTGTTATTGTAATACTATTCCGAAAGCTTCTTCTAAACCTTGAAATATAAAAGCTTCGAAAGTGGTAGTATGGTTTCCAGGTCCAGAAATTATATTTGTGTTTTTTGATTGCAGAAACTGTACTTCGTCAGTGGTAAGACGACCAACCGCCTCGTCATTTTCTCCATAGATATATGTTATGTTAGATAGATCCTCTATGGTATTAAAAAGTTGGGTATACTTATTCATTGCAAAACCAGCAGATATTCTATTGAAGTTTCTTTCTTTAACATCTGGCTCAGGTTCTACAACTGGAGTAACACCGTTTTCAAAATATCCCTTTTTTCCCTCTGCGGCAGCTTGCCAAATAATATCATTCATATCTAATCTACCAGAGATAATAAGGTATTTATCGGCGCTATTAATCCCTTTTTTTGCAATAAGGTCTTGAGTTACAAAGGCACCAAACGAGTATCCAAGTACATATACAGTTCTACCTTCATCTTTAAAATAAGTAATAACTTCAGAAAGCATTTCTATACTTTCTGTATTCAATGAATTCGCCTGTGTTAATGTGATATCATTTCCTACTACTATATCAGGGTTTAATGTTTGTGCCTGATGTACAGTTACAGTTATAATGCCTTCCTGATTAGGATCTGATGCAAAATCGTCTACAAAGTCTGTAGCAAATTCGGTACTAGGACCACCTGGTATAAGTATCATTACTGTCTCTGCTTTTTCATCTCCTCTGAAGTAAATTAAGTCTTTAATTTCTTGAGATATGCCATCTGTATGAGGTGGTTGATCATCATCATTACTACAGGAGAATGTAGTAATTGTAAGAAAAGTAATTAGAATTAATTTTGAAATTGAACGATAATAATTGATTATTATCATCTTGTGGGATACTCTTTTCATCATTTTTTGTTTTTTGATTTATACCATGCAAAAGTATAGTTGTCAAAAAAATAAAAGAGTTATTTTAGTGCTGAAGACGTTCTAAAACAATAGGATTATACGAATCAGGACGTTTTTTGAAGTTTTCTATAGGCTCCAGGAGACATTTTTAAACTAGCATTGAATGCGTTATAAAAAGCGCTTTTAGATTTAAAACCAGCTTCCATCCCTATAGCTTCAATTGAATACTTATTAAATACAGAATCATGCAATAGTTTTTTGGCAGTCTCGATTCGATATTCGTTCACAAACTGGATAACGCTTTTATTAATTTCCTGATTTATAATTTGGGATAAATACCCTTCGCTTGTCTCTAATCGAGTTGCTAAATCTAATCTACTCAAAAGCGGATTTTTGTATAATTCCTCATCTTCCATTAAATTATATAATTGAGTAATAATTTTAGAAGTTGTTGTACTTTTAACTTTCTTTTTAATTTGAGTAGTATGATGTGTCTTTTTAGACACTAAATACTCATGTATTTCTTCTTTTTGAACAATGACTTGCAACTTAAATATACCATAATACAAAATCCACCATAAGAATAAAGACATTAGTATCCATAAGACGTACAAGCTATATAATGAGTTGAATATATAAAACTCTATCCTAGTAAGAACCCAAATCATTATAATGCACAAAATAAAAAAGTTCAATCTTACCAACCAGCGCCTTTTATCATCTGAAATTGTATTAGAATTCCGAATTAAATATCTACCCCAAAAAATTAAAAATACATTAAATCCAATGGCAACAAAATCTTTGAACAACCATATTAGAGCATCATAAACAGAGCCATAAAGATCTAAGATTAGCATAGATACTTCAAGAATAACAGAAATAATAAAAGGAAAATATATCCATTTATATCGACGATGATTAAGAAGATTGTGCTTAAGCTGAATTAAAAAATAAGTAAATAAAGTAGCCGCAAATAAAAACTCAAACTTTAAATTACTTATGATTTCAAAAATAAAGTATGACGTACTACTAAGCCATTCTAATAAAGTCAAACTAGATATTAAAAATAGTGATAGCGACAAGTAGTTATTGGCACGACTTTTATAAAAAGAAGTTGTAATTAATGAGATACTTATAAAGTATCCTATAATTACACTTGCTATCATTGCAATGTCTAGTATGGCTTGATTCATTCTTGGTTGTATGTATAAAGTTAAATGACTAATAGCCTAATTTTATACAAGCGCTAATATAATTTATGTATAATTACTACCTAGTTAAGTAAATTATAATATTTTAAAATATTTATTGTGATTTTTAATTATATAAAACTTATAAATATTCAATTGTTCAAGAAACTCAATTGATGCAAACAATTATTAGTAAAAGAAATTTCACTCAGAATTACTAATTTAAAAGACCTTATTAATTCATGAAAAGGATAAAAAAAGCTATACATTTCTGTATAGCTTTTTAATATCTTATAAAATTTCAAACTTATCTTTTCAGGGTAAAATGGGCTTTAAATTCTTTACGATTTTCTAAATTATTAGGATCATTGTACTCTACAACAAACCAATAATCGCTGGTTGGCATCTCATTACCATTATAGGTACCATTCCAA